>NZ_CP091507.1:1364992-2729985 GCF_022870845.1 Uruburuella suis | reverse complement strand
GGTGTTGGCATAGCTTTGGCTTTGGGTGTAATAGGTGTATTGCATTGTTTTTAACATTGCAAATGCTTGAATAGGCCGTCTGAAAAGATTTTTTAATGGGTTGAAAGAAATTTTGTGCAAATATTTTCGAGATTGATAACTTGTTCATTTTTAATCGAGCACGGCTTTACAGCCCGGCGGCAATCTGTCAGGCTTGCGGCTGTGTTTGTTTGATTTTTTACCGTGATAGCGCCATGACCGACTCATCCAATAAATTTTATTCCCTTTTCTTTTCGGTGTTTTTCCTCTTTGCCGGCTTCGGCCTGTTTTTGAATTCGGCGGGGGTGAAGCTCGCGCAGATGGGGGTGAACAACACCGCCATCGGTGCGCTGAATGCGGCTTTTTTTGTGGGCGCGGCGCTGAGCGCGATGGCGGCGCACCGGGTGGTGTCGGGCGTGGGGCATATCCGCGCCTTCAGCGTGTTTGGTGCGGTGTTTGCCATTGCGGCGCTCGGGCATATGATGACCGACAACTTATGGGCATGGGGCGTGTTGCGGGTGGTGTTGGGCTTTTGCTATTACAGCCTGCTGATGATTGTGGAGAGCTGGTTTGCCGAGCGCAGCATGGCGGCGGCGCGGGCGCGGGTGCTGGCTTTTTACAATGTGGTTTACTATGTGGCCTTCACCGCGGGCATCGCGCTTTTGAGCCTGAAGCCTTCGAGCAATGATATTTTTACGCTGGCGGCGATTTTGGTGATGGCGGCGATGCTGCCGGTGGCGCTCACGCGGCTCAATGCGCCGCAGCTGCCGCCGCGCCAGCGCGTGAGCCTGCCGCGCCTGCTGGCGGTGGCGCCTTTGGCACTGGTGGGCAGCTTTATCGCCGGCCTGCTGGTAAACGGCTTTTTCACCATGGCTTCGGTATTTTTGCTGCAACAAGGCTTCAGCCTGCGCCAGATTGCGTTTTACCTGATGATTGCCATGATCACGGGCTTTGCGGTGCAGCTGCCGATTGCGCGCTTTTCCGACCGCTACGGGCGGCGGCGGGCGATTTTGGTGTGCGCGCTTTTGGCGGCCGCCGGCGCGCTGACGGGCTTGGGGCTGATGATGGCGGGCATTGAGGGGGCGTGGCCGCATTATGTGGTGGCCGCTTTATTCGGGCTGGGCTTGTTTGCGCTTTATGCCTTGAGCGTGGCGCGGGCCAATGATGAGCTGCCCAACGACATGAGCACGGTAGAGGTGAGCCGCAGCCTGCTTTTCAGCTACGGCATCGGCTCGCTGGCCGCGCCGCTCTTGCTCGGCATTGTGATGCAGGAAGCGCACCGCTATGGCTTTTATGTGTTTTTTGCGCTGAGCGCGGCGGTGCTGGCGCTGGTGGCGTGGCGGCAGAAAACGGTGCCGCAGGCGCAGCGCAGCGTGTATGTGAATATACCGGGCGATGCGGGCCCGATTATCGGCGACCTCGACCCGCGTAACAACGAGGGCGTGATGCGCCCCTTTGATGAGGCACAGGCGCAGGCTTATGCGGATGAGTGGACGCAGGAAAATCCGCAAGATTCGGACGATAAGCCGGGTTGATGCGGGTAATGCCTGTTTGTGTTTGATGGGTAAAACCCAAGGCCGTCTGAAAGAAAAAGGTTTCAGACGGCCTTGCTTATTTACCGATGCAAAAGCGCGAGAAAATCACGCCCAGCAGATCATCGGCGCTAAATTCGCCGGTGATTTCGCTGCAAGAAAGCTGCGCTAGGCGCAGGTGTTCGGCCAGCAATTCGATTTGGGTGTTGCTGCACAGGGCGGCGTTTTCCAGCTCGACTTGGGCGCTGTGCAGGGCGTTGAGGTGGCGGCTGCGGGCGAGAAACAGGCTTTCGCTCTCGCCCTGCCAGCCGATTTCGGCCAGCAACGCCTGCTTGAGCAAATCAAGCCCTTGATGCTGCTTGGCTGATAATTTAATCAGCGTGTCGGCGCCGCTGGCGGTTTGGATGCCGTCTGAAAGCATTGCGGCCGCTTCGCCGCTGAGGTCGATTTTGTTGTGGATTTCGATTTTTTTCAGCCCCGCCGGCAGGCTTTGTAAAATGGCGCGGGTTTTGGCGTTGATGCCTTCGCGCGGGTCGATCAGAATCAGCGCCACATCGGCTTCTTGCACGGCTTTGTGGCTGCGCTCGATGCCGATTTTTTCCACCACATCATCGGTGTCGCGCAGGCCGGCGGTGTCGATAATGTGCACGGGCACGCCGTCGAGCGTGATTTGTTCGCGCACGGTGTCGCGGGTGGTGCCGGCAATGTCGGTAACGATGGCGATGTCGTCGCCGGCCAGCGCGTTGAGCAGGCTGGATTTGCCCACATTGGGCGCGCCCACCAGCACCACATTCATCCCTTCGCGCAAAATCGCGCCCTGCTCGGCGCTGGCGAGCACGCTGTGCAATTGCGTTTGCAGGGCTTTGAGCTTGCCTTTGGCATCGGCCGCTTCGAGAAAATCGATGTCTTCTTCGGGAAAATCGAGCGTGGCTTCCACCAGCATGCGCAAGGTAATCAACTCATCAACCAAGGCGTGAATGTGCTGGGAAAACGCGCCTTTGAGCGAGCGCAGCGCCATGCGGGCGGCCGATTGGCTCGAGGCATCAATCAAATCGGCCACGCTCTCGGCCTGCGCCAAATCGAGCTTGTTGTTGAGAAAAGCGCGTTTGGTGAATTCGCCGGGCTCGGCCGCGCGCGCGCCCAATTCGAGGCAGCGTGCCAGCAGCATCTGCATCACCACCGGGCCGCCGTGGCCTTGCAGCTCGATGACGTCTTCGCCGGTGAAGCTCGCGGGCGCGGCAAAATAAAGCAGCAGGCCGTTGTCGATCGGCAGGCCGTGGGCATCGGAAAAATCGGTGTAGAGCGCGGTGCGCGGCACGGGCGTTTTGCCGCCGGCGAGGGTTTGCGCCAAGGGCAGCAAATGTGTGCCGGACAAACGAATCACGCCGACACCGCCGCGCCCGGGGGCGGTGGCAATGGCGGCAATGGTGGGGGCGGGGGCAGACATGGGGCTTTTCCGTGTAAACAATGCGGCATTATATAACAAGGCCGTCTGAAAAAGCGGTGCGGGTCGGAATGGCTGTGGGGATTTGAACTTAAAGCAAACAGGCCGTCTGAAAAGCGGTAGGTCGGATTCTCGAATCCGACATTTGGCCGTGAAGGCCAAAATATAGTGGAGTGCATAAAAAAGTGACACAACGGGTAGGTTGGGTTGAAAACCCAACAAGCCCACAGGCCGTCTGAAACGTTGGGTTTATCAACCCAACCTACACAGCTTAAAGCAAACAGGCCGTCTGAAAAGCAGCGGTAGGTCCGATTCTCGAATCCGACATTTGGCTATTGCGGCTTGAATTGAGAGATGCTATCTACGCGTTGCTATAACAAGGCCGTCTGAAAGGGTTTCAGACGGCCTGGCTTCAACTCAAGGGCAACACCCCCGAGCGCTCGAAAAACGCCCGATAAGCCGCCGCCTTGGCCGCCAGCGCCAGCGGATAAGCACGCGAGCTGGAGGGCAGGCGGCAGAGCTGCAAATGGCGGCCGTGATAATCAAAAGCCACGGCCTGATTGAGCGGCGGCATGGGCGGCGCGGGCTCGAGCAGGCTCAGCAGCGTTTCGGTGGCCTTGCCGCCGGTGGTAAACAGCCAGCGGCAATCGGGCAGCTGCGCCAGCACCGCGCCCAAATCCACCGGCTCGACAATGCGCAGAAATTTATCCGACGCATTGCCGCGTTCGCGCACGGCACGCCGCACGGTGGGGCATAAGGCAATATTGTGCGCCATCAGAAAATCGCGGATTTTTCCGGCATCAAAACGTTTTTCGCCGGCCACTTGGAAATGGCCGGCATCATTGAAAAACACCAGCCCGTAAATGCGCCACATATCGTTTTGGAAATTGGGGTAGTGAAACGCCATGCAGCGCTTGGCCGCAGCGGGCGGGAAAGTGCCCATCATCATCACGCGGGCGCGCGGCGGCAGCACCGGGGCGAAAGGGTGGGTTTCAATCGGAAAATCATTCATGGCATCAGCGGCCGTCTGAAACTGTATTTTTCAGACGGCCTTTCCAAAATAAAGTGAACAAACCGTATCTTACCTGCTTTTTGATGTAGCGCAAAAGAAAGACGGTTTTCATAATTTACTTGAATGACACCGATGTCAAACAATGATACGCTTGCGCCATCTTTTCATGCAAAGGCAAAGCCATGGCCACTATTTATGATGTTGCACAGCTTGCAGGCGTGTCACCCAAAACCGTCAGCCGCGTGCTCAACCGCGATGCCGCCGTGCGCGACAATACCCGCACAGCGGTGGAAAAAGCCATGGCTGAGCTTGGCTATATTCCTTCATCGGCAGCGCGCTCGATGCGCTCCAACCGCTCGGGGCTGATCGGCCTGATCACCGGCGCGATTTCGCGTGCGGGCGACACCTCCGTGCCCACTGGCCTGCCGGATATGTTTTTGATTCAGGGCGCGCAAAAAGTGATGGCCGCCGCCGGCAAAACCTTGATGATTGCCGACACCGGCGGCGATGCGGCGCGCGTTGAGCCCTTGATGCGCACTTTTATGCAGCACCGCGCCGAGGGCATGATTTATGTGGCCGCTTTTCATCAACGAGTGAGCCTGCCCGCGCCGCCGGCGCATTGCCCCTGGGTGTTGGCCAACTGCTTTGATGAAGCGGGCACGCCGGCGGTGGTGCCCGACGATGCCCACGGCCAAGCGCAGCTGGTGGCGCGGCTGATTGCCGCCGGCCATCGCCGCATCGCTTATCTGACGCTGCCGCCCGATGTGCCGGCCACCGCTTTGCGCGTGGGCGGCTATCGCGATGCGCTTGCGGCAGCGGGCATCATGTATGACGAAGCTTTGGTGGCGGCGGGCTATCCCGACCATCGCAACCGCAGCGAAGATTTATACGCCGCCATTGAAAAGCTGCTGATGCTGGCCGAGCCGCCCACGGTGCTTTGCTGCGGCAACGATGAAATGGCGCTGCGGGTTTACGGCATGTTGCGCAGCCGCGGCCTGCGGGTGCCGGAAGATATTTCCGTGGCCGGCTACGACGATCACCGTGCCATCGCCGAAACGCTTTATCCGCCGCTCACCAGCGCCGAGCTGCCTTATGTGCAGATGGGCACTCAGGCCGCCGTGCTGCTGCTCGAGCTGATCGAGCGCGGCCAAGCCGCCGGCAGCAATCCGCGCAAAGTACAGGGCGCTTTGGCGTGGCGCGATTCGGTTACGCAGCAGGCGCAATAGGATGGGTTTGTATTTCATTTTCAACAAAAATCCATTCCCAACACGGCATTCAAAACAAAGAACAATCAGGAGCTTTACATGAAAATCGACCCTCGCATCGCGATGACGCTGCGGCAGATTATGCTGATGAACTTTGGTTTTTTCGGCATTCAATACAGCTTCGGCCTGCAGCAAACCGCCATCACGCCGGTGTTCAGCTTTCTCAATGCCGACCCCGGCTCCATTCCGCTTTTACACATGGCAGGCCCCGTTACCGGCCTGATTGTGCAGCCGATTATCGGCGCTTTGAGCGACCGCACCTGGGTAAACGGCCTCGGGCGGCGGCGGCCTTATTTTTTAATCGGCGCCATCGGTTGCAGCCTGTGCCTGTTTCTCTACCCGCACGTTACCGCCTTGTGGATGGCCGTGCTGCTGCTGTGGATGCTCGACATCAGCAACAACACCGCCATGGAGCCTTACCGCGCCTTTATCGCCGACACCTTGCCCGAGCGCCAGCAGCCCACCGGCTTTCTGATGCAGAGCGTGTTTACCGGGCTGGGCATCACGCTGGCCAATGTGTCGCTTTATGTGTTTCAGCAATTTATCGGCGGCACCACTGAGTCGGGCATTCCTTATTGGGTGTTCGGCTCGTTTTATGTGGGCGCGGTCTGCTCCATCGGCTCGATTCTGATTTCGGTGTTTTCCACCCGCGAACACCGCCCCAGCGATGAAGAGCTGGCCGCCATGCGCGCGCAGCCGCGCGGCCTGGTTCCCGCCGTGAAAGACATCATCAGCGCCATCAAAGATATGCCCAAACCCTTGTGGCAGCTGGCTTTGGTGTATCTTTTCCAATGGTATGCCATGTTTATTTACTGGCAATACGTCACCCACAGCATCGCCAAATCGGTGTGGGGCGCCACGCCCGACAATAAAGCCGTGTATGAGCAGGCCGTGGGCTGGACCGGCTTGGTAAACGGCTGGTACAACATCGTGACCTTTATTTCCGCTTTCGGCCTGATGTGGCTGGCGCGCCGCTATTCGGCCAAGCAAGTGCACGCTTTTGCGCTCTCGCTGGCCGCCGCGGCTTTGTTAATCTTTCCGCACATCGGCAACAAATACCTGTTGTTTGTGCCGATGATAGGCTTCGGCATCGCCTGGGCCAGCATTATGGGCGTGCCGTTTCTGATTGCCGTGGCCGAAATTCCGAAAGCGCGCTATGGCGTGTATATGGGCATTATCAATATGATGATTGTGGTGCCTATGCTGATCGAAACCCTTACCTTCGGCTGGATTTACCGCACCTTTCTCGGCACCAACCCCACCCACGCCATTACCTTCGCCGGCCTGCTGATGGTGTGCGCCGCGCTGGCCACCTTGCGCATCCGCACCAAGCAAACCGCGCTGGGCACTTAACTGATATTGATGTGCAAATAAAGTGCACAGATAGTGGAATAAATGAAAAACTGATACAAGCCGTATGCAGCCAACCATACACACAAAAGCCGTTTAAAACGCGTGCGTGGCTGCGCCACACACCCTACACACGGTTTGAGATTTCTTGTTTTTGTATCCATTTTTTTGATTTCACTATATTTTGCAGAAAAGGCCGTCTGAAACGCTTTCAGACGGCCTTTTCAAGCAAGCGGGCACGCGCGTTAAGCCGCCGCACTTTCCTGCACTTTTTCCAACAAAAACGCCAACGCAAACTGCACAGCCTGTGCGCGCACTTCGCTGCGGCTGCCGCCAAAATGCGCCTGTCGCGCCCAAATATGCTGCTTGTCGGCCAAGCCGAACCACACCGTGCCCACCGGTTTTTCTTCGCTGCCGCCGCCGGGGCCGGCAATGCCGGAAATGCTGAGCGCGTAATCGGCTTTGGCGGCCAGAAGCGCGCCGATGGCCATTTCGCGCACCACTTCTTCGCTCACCGCGCCGTAAAAAGCCAGTGTGGCTTCGTGCACGCCCAGCAGTTGCGCTTTGGCGGCATTGCTGTAGGTGACAAAGCCCATGTCAAACCAGGCCGAGCTGCCGCTGGTGCGGGTGAACTCGGCCGCGAGCAGGCCGCCGGTGCACGATTCGGCGCAGGTAACGGTGCGGGCGTGTTGCAGCAGATATTCGGTGAGGGTGTCGAGCGTGTTCATATTGATTCTTTAAAATTCCATCAAATGGTTTCAGACGGCATGTTGGATAGGTTTCGCGGCCAACAAGGTTTCAGACGGCCTCTAATTTCGCAAAAGCCGTGTCCAATTCTTTAATGCCGGCTTTGCCGAAATTAATCGTGAGCCGCGCCGACTCGCCTTTGTTTACCGCTTCGATAATCACGCCGGTGCCGAATTTGGCGTGGCGCACGTTTTGACCGATGCGGAAACCCGCATAGTCTTGCGGCAAATCATAGCTTTCCACCACGCGGTTTTTGATTTTCGGCGCGTCGGCAAAGCTGTTGAAAGGCTTGATTCGGGCAGAGAGGCGGTGCAGCACGGCTTCGGGAATTTCATCCACAAAGCGCGACACAATGCCGAAATGGGTTTGGCCGTGCAGCAGGCGTTGCTGCGCCATGCTGATATAGAGGCGGCGGCGCGCGCGGGTGATGGCCACATACATCAGGCGGCGCTCTTCTTCGAGGCCGTCGCGCTCGGCCAGGCTGTATTCGCTGGGAAACAGGCCTTCTTCCATGCCGCTGAGAAACACGGCATCGAATTCGAGCCCTTTGGCGGCGTGCACCGTCATCAGTTGCAGCGCATCATCGCCTTCGCCGGCCTGATTCTCACCCGATTCGAGCGCGGCGCTGCTTAAAAAAGCCAAGATGGGAAACAGCGGATTATCGGCCGCGCCCTCGGGCAGGGTTTCGAAGTTGCTCTCTTCGGGCTTGAAGGCCACGGCGGCATTCACCAATTCGTCTAAGTTGTCCAAGCGGTCTTGATGCTCGCCTTTTTGGGTTTGGTAATATTCCACCAAGCCGCTGTCGCGGGTGACGGCCAGCATCATCTCCTGCAAAGACGACACCGCCGCCAGCGTGCCCAAGCCTTCAATCAGGCGCACGAAAGCAGCCACCTTGGCGGCTTTGGCGCCCATGCCGCAAGCGGCCTGCCACAGCGAGATGCCTTGCTCGGCGGCGGCTGCTTGAACATTTTCAATCGTGCGCGTGCCGATGCCGCGCGTGGGCATATTGATTACGCGCAGCAAGGCATTGTCGTCGTCGGGGTTCACCGCCAAGCGCAGATAGGCGAGTGCATGTTTGATTTCCTGGCGCTCGTAAAAGCGCAGGCCGCCGTAGATTTTATAGGGCAGGCCGGCGCGGAAAAGCGCTTGCTCGAGCACGCGCGATTGGGCGTTGCTGCGGTAGAGCACGGCCATTTGGCTCAAGGCCGTGCCTTCGCGTTGCAGCGCCTTGGCTTCATCGATAATAAACTGCGCTTCTTCAAAATCGGTGGGCGCGGCGATAAAGCGGATTTTGTCGCCCTCGGCCGCATCGGTGCGCAGGTTTTTGCCCAAGCGCTCGGCGTTGTGCTCAATCACGGCATTGGCAGCGAGCAGAATATTGCCCACGGAGCGGTAGTTTTGCTCGAGCTTGATGGGCGCTTCAATATCGAATTCGCGCATCAGCGCGGCCATATTGCCCACATGCGCGCCGCGAAAGCGATAGATGCTCTGGTCGTCATCGCCCACGGCAAACACGGCCGCGCCATCGCCCGCCATCAGCTTGAGCCAGGCATATTGCAGTTTGTTGGTGTCTTGAAACTCATCCACCAAAATATGATTGAAGCGCTGCTGGTAATGGCGGCGCAAAATTTCGTTGGCCTGCAGCACTTCATAGCTGCGCAGCATCAATTCGGCAAAATCCACCACGCCTTCTCGGTTGCAGATTTTGTCGTATTCGGCATAGCACTCAATCAGGCGCGTGGTGTGCGGGTCGGCCGCTTGCAGCGCGCCTGCGCGCAGGCCGCTTTCTTTTTGCGCATTGATAAAGCCTTGCAGGCTGCGCGGGGCGATGATTTCTTCGGCAATATTGAGCGCCTTGAGCATGCGCTTGATGAGCGCGAGCTGGTCGCCGCTGTCGAGAATCTGAAAAGCGGAAGGCAGGCCGGCATCTTTGTGGTGCATGCGCAAAAAGCGGTGGCAAAGCCCGTGAAACGTGCCGAGCCACATGCTGCGCACGTTTATCGGAATCATGGCCGAGAGCCGCGTTTGCATTTCTTTGGCGGCTTTATTGGTAAACGTTACCGCCATAATGCTGTGCACACTTGCTTGGCCGCTTTGCAGCAACCAGGCGATGCGGGTGGTGAGCACGCGGGTTTTGCCGCTGCCCGCACCGGCGAGCACCAGCGCCGATTGCGGCGGCCAAGTCACGGCGGCGAGCTGTTCGGGGTTAAGCCCCGAGAGTAGGGTGGTATTCATGGGCGCTATTGTAGCGTTTTTTAGCACAGTACAATGGCTTTTCAGACGGCCTTTGCAGAAGCCGGGGCGATAATCGGCAAATCAAAGCAATGGGTTTGATGGTGCTCAAGTGCGGCAAACAATCAAAAGTTTCAATTAAAATGACATTTTTAATTGCACGATTTAAACAAAACATCGGCTCCTATTCAATGCTCAACGCCGCAACAGGCCGTCTGAACGTTTTGCTTTCAGACGGCCTGTTGCTTTATGTAGTTTTTACTACTTTCTTTGCGGATAATCAGATAAATCCCCTTCTATTCGGTGCTAAGATGTGGCCTTAATTTATTAACAAACTCTTCTCATACACATAAGGAGCAAGTCATGGAAAGCAAGATCGGCTTCAAGCCGGTGCCTGCCGCCATTGCGGTGGGGTTGGCGCTGATTATCTGGTTTATCATTCCCGTGCCCGACGGGGTTACGCCGCAGGCTTGGCATTTGCTGGCGATGTTTGTGGGCGTGATTGCGGCGATTATCGGCAAGGCCATGCCCATCGGCGCGATTGCGATGATTGCGATTATGCTGGTGGCGCTCACCGGCGTGACCAGCGACAAGCCTGCCGACGCGGTGAAAGATGCGCTGAGCAGCTTTTCCAGCCCGCTGATTTGGCTTATCGGCGTGGCGATTATGATTTCGCGCGGCATTTTGAAAACGGGGCTGGGCGCGCGCATCGGCTATCTTTTTATCGCGGTGTGGGGCAAGAAAACCATCGGCATCGGCTATAGCCTGGCGCTGTCCGAATTGCTGCTGGCGCCGGTAACGCCGAGCAACACGGCGCGCGGCGGCGGCATTATCCACCCGGTGATGAAGGCGATTGCCTCGAGCTATGATTCCGACCCCGAAAAAGGCACGCAGGGGCGCATCGGCAAATATTTGGCGCTCGTGAATTACCACGGCAACCCGATTACCTCGGCGATGTTTATCACCGCCACCGCGCCCAACCCGCTGGTGGTGGATATTATTGCCAAAGCCACCAACAGCGATATTCATTTGAGCTGGGGCACTTGGGCCTTGGCCATGCTTTTGCCCGGCCTCGTGGCCATGCTGGTGATGCCTTTGGTGATTTATGCCGTTTATCCGCCCGAAATCAAGGAAACACCGAATGCGGCGCAATTTGCCAAAGAGCGCCTGCATGAAATGGGGCCGATGAACCGAGGCGAAAAAATCATGCTCGGCATTTTCTTTATTTTGCTGATGCTGTGGGCGGGCATTCCGGCGATGATTATGGGCGACGCGTGGAAAGTAGACGCCACCACCACCGCGCTTATCGGCTTGAGCCTGCTGCTGCTCACCGGCGTGCTTTCTTGGGATGATATTTTGAAAGAGAAAAGCGCGTGGGACACCATCACCTGGTTTGCCGCCTTGGTGATGATGGCCACGTTCCTCAACAAGCTCGGCCTGATCACTTGGTTTTCAGGCATGCTCGAAAGCGGCATCGGCCATTTGGGCTTGGGCTGGATGGGCGCATCGGCCTTGCTGCTCTTGGCTTATATGTATGCGCATTATATGTTTGCCAGCACCACCGCCCACATCACCGCCATGCTCGGCGCCTTTTATGTGGCCGGCATTTCGCTGGGCGCGCCGCCGATGCTGTTTGCGCTGATGATGGCCGCCGCATCAAGCATTATGATGACGCTCACCCACTACGCCACCGGCACTTCGCCCGTGATTTTCGGCTCGGGCTACACCACTTTGGCCGAATGGTGGAAAATGGGCTTTATCATGAGCGTGGTCAACCTGATTATCTTCGTGGTAATCGGCGGCATGTGGTGGAAGGTGTTGGGCTTTTGGTAAGCCGGGCGCCGCATCATATTAATATTCGATAAAAGCCCGAAGGCCGTCTGAAAGCGTTCAGACGGCCTTCGGGCTTTTATAACCATTCAAAAAAACAAGTTATACCCATTCAAAAAAGTAAGCTAACAAGGCGGCGAGCCTGCGACAGTACACCTATAGATACGCAATTAATTATTGAATATTCACATCCTCTTACCCGCAGCAGAAACCTGTTCCCTCTCCCGTGGGAGAGGGCAACAAGCCAAAGGCTTGTTTGCCGGCATCTGAAAATGTTCAACATTTAATTGCCGAATCAATAGGTTATTTTTTGGATTAGTATTAACAAGATAGCGCGCCCATGCAGCCGGGTTGCTTGATAATGTTTTATGATGCATGGTTTCAGGCCGTCTGAAAAAAAGCGGCATTTTTCCGTTACAATCAACCCACCCCCATTGAGCCGATTTGCGCCATGACCCTGCCCCGCCTGCCCGCCACTTTGCTGCTCTCGCTGCTGCCGCTCGGCTTTCTTGCCGTGATGGTGGTGGCGCCCTTGTTTGCGCTGGCGCGTTACGATGATGCGCCCTCGGCGTGGGCGTTGCTTGCCGATGATTATATGCAGTGGCGGCTGTTGTGGACGCTGTTGCAGGCGCTTATCACTTGTGTGCTGGTGCTGCTCTCAGGCGTGCCGGTGGCGTGGGCGCTGGCGCGTTTGGATTTTCGCGGCCGCCGCTTGGTGTTGCGGCTTTTGATGCTGCCTTTTGTGATGCCCACGCTGGTGGCGGGCATGGGCGTGCTGGCGCTGTTCGGGCCGCGCGGCGCGCTCTGGCCGGGCTGGCAGGACACGCCTTATCTGCTGCTTTACGGCAATGTGTTTTTCAATCTGCCGGTGTTGGTGCGCGCGGCTTATCAGGGCTTTTTGCAGGTGCCGGCCGGCCGCCTGCAAGCGGCGCAAACGCTGGGCGCGGGCGCGTGGCAGCGCTTTTTTCATGTGGAATGGCCGGTATTGCGGCCGTGGCTGGCCGGCGGCGCGTGTTTGGTGTTTCTTTACTGCTTCTCCGGCTTCGGGCTGGCACTCTTGCTCGGCGGCAGCCGCTATGCCACGGTGGAAGTGGAAATCTACCAATTAATCGCTTATGAATTGGATATGGCGCGCGCTTCGGTGTTGGTGTGGCTGGTGTTGGGCATCACCGCGCTCGCCGGCGGCCTTTATGCGCTTATCAGCCGCCGCAGCGCCGAGCGCAAAAGCTTGCGCCCGCCTCTGCCCGCGCCGGCGCAAGGATTCGGGCAAAAACTGCTGCTGGCTGCGGCCTTGCTGCTGCTTTTGCTTTGCTGCGTGTTGCCGCTTTTGGCGGTGGCGTGGCAGGCGGCGCTGGCCGGCGGCTCGTGGCGGGTGCTGCTTGAAGCCGACACTTTGCAGGCCGCGGGCAACACCTTGCGCTTCACTTTTTTGGCCATGCTGCTGGCGGTGGTGTTGGGCGTGAGCCATGCCGCGTTGGCGCGCCGCGCCGCTTGGGTGCGCGGCATCACGTTTCTGCCCTTTATGGTGTCGCCCGTGTGCGTGGCTTTCGGCGTGTTGCTGCTCTACCCGCAATGGACGGCTTCGCTGCCGCTTTTAATCGCCACTTATGCGCTTCTGGCTTATCCGTTTATCACCAAAGATGTGCTCGCCGCCTGGGATGCGCTGCCGGCCAATTATCAGGCTGCCGCGCGCAGCATGGGCGCTTCACCGTTTCAGACGGCCTGCCAAGTAACCGCGCCCTTGCTGCTGCCCGCGCTGCGGCGCGGCCTCACGCTGGCGGCCGCCACCTGCATCGGCGAATTTGCCGCCACGCTTTTTTTGTCGCGCCCCGAATGGCAAACGCTCACCACGTTGATTTACCGCTATTTGGGCACCGCCGGCGCCGACAACCACGACCGCGCCATGGTGATTACTTTGTTTCTGATGCTGCTCGCCTTGCTGGTGTTTGTGTTGCTGGATGCGGCGGAAAAGAAAAACGAGGCCGTCTGAAACGGTTTTTTGAATCGGTATCACAAGATAATGCTTTCAGACGGCCTTTCTTGATTGCAACAGGCTCTTGATTGCAACAGGCCGTCTGAACACACAACAGGAATCTTTATGCTCGCGCTCAAACACATCTGCAAAGCGTTTTCCGGCAAAACCGTGGCCGACAACATCAGCCTCAGCGTGGCCGACGGCAAGCTTTTGGCGGTGTTGGGGCCTTCGGGCTGCGGCAAATCTACTTTGCTCAACATCGCCGCCGGGCTCGTGGCCGCCGATAGCGGCGAAGTGTGGATAGGCGGCGAAAACCGCAGCCGCATGCCGCCTGAGCGGCGGCGCGTGGCGCTGATGTTTCAAGATTATGCTTTGTTGCCGCATCTGAATGTGTGGCAAAACGTGGCTTTCGGCCTGAAAATGCAGGGCGTGGGCAAACAAGAAGCGCGCCGCCGCGCCGAAGCGGCCTTGGCCGAAGTGGGGCTGGCCGCCGAACTTGGCCGCCGCATCGATGCGCTCTCCGGCGGCGAGCAGCAGCGCGTGGCGCTGGCGCGCGCTTTGGCGGTGCAGCCGCAACTGCTTTTGCTCGACGAGCCTTTCTCCAGCCTCGACACCGGCTTGCGCCGCCAATTGCGCGAGCAGACGCTGGCGCAAATCCGCCGCCAACACATCCCCGCTGTGCTGGTCACGCACGACCCGGAAGAAGCGTTGGCGCTGGCCGACCACCTCGCGCTGATGCAGGGCGGGCGCATTGTGCAATATGGCAGCGGCAGCGATATTCTTCAGCGCCCCGCCAATGCTTGGGTGGCGCGGCTGATGGGCGCAGACAATGTGTCAGCCGCGCGCTATATTCCGCAGCAGGCTTTGCAGTTTGGCCACCCGCAAGGCGAAAAATGCCGTATTTTGCAGCTGCTCGCCCTGCCCGAACATTGCCGCCTGCTGCTGCAACACCCGCACCACGGCGCTTTGGTGCTGCATTTGGGCTGGGAAACGGCCAAAGGGCTGGATTTGCACGAAGGCAGCGAATGGCCGCTGCGGGTGGATGAAGCGGCGGTGGTGCGTTTTGCCGAAAATAAGATGGTTTAGCACCCGCCCGCAGCATATAGTGGAATGCATAAAAAAGTGGCACAAAGGGCTTGTTGGGTTAACAAGCCGGCAAGCTCACAGGCCGTCTGAAACCTTAGGTTTCCAACCCAATCCACTCCGTTATTGTACGGGGTTTTGTATCCTTTTTCTTACATTCCGCAGGTGCAAACGCTGCGCTTTTTGTGGTGCAAAACCAAACAGGCCGTCTGAAACATCAAGGTTTCAGACGGCCTTTTGTTGAATGAAAAACGCATTCGCGGCTCTGCGGCTGCGCCCGCTTTACGGCATCGGCGGCTTGGCCAGCTTGGGGTTGGAATTGCCCCACACGGTGTATAAATCGGCCAGCAATGCGCCGTTGATGTCTTCGATTTCGCTCTGGCTGATTTCCGTGTTGCCTTGACGGCCAAACAGCACCGCTTCGTCACCGGCCTGAATATCGGGAAAATCGGTAACATCCACCATGGTGGTGTTCATTGAGGTTTTGCCCAGCACCGGCACTTTGTGGCCGCGTATCAGCACATGGCCTTTATTGGTAAACACGCGCCGGTAGCCGTCGGAATAGCCCACCGGCAGATTGGCCAGGCGCGAAGGGCGGCTGAGGGTGTAGGTGCGGTCGTAGCCCACGGTGCTGCCTTTGGGATAGGTGTTGATGCTGGCCACGCGTGATTTGAAGGCGAAGGTTTTGCGGTATTCGGTGCGCTCGGGAATGGAATCGCCATAAAGCAGACCGCCGGGGCGCACCATATCGAGGCGGGATTCGGGCACGGCCAAGGTGGCAAACGAATTGGCGGTGTGCAGGGTGATTTTGCTGCGGTCGAGGCGGGCGGCTTTAATCAACCAAGCGCTTTCCTGATTGAATGCGGCCAAGCCTTGGCGCACATCATCGGCATCTTCCACGGCAAAATGGGTCATGATGGCCACGGTTTGCAGGTGCGGCAGGCGGGTGATGGCCACAGCGGCGCGGCGGTTGGCACGGCTGCCCATATCGAGGCCGTTTCTATCCATGCCGCCGGAATTGAGCGCCAAATGAATGCGCACGGTTTTGCCGGCGGCGCGGGCAATTTCATCCACCCGCCGCGCCTGCTCGAGGTTGCCGATTAATTCTTCCATATCGTATTGCAGGCCGTCGCGGATTTCGGCATCGGTGGCGCTGCGCACACGCACCACTTTGCCGGCATAGCCGTGTTTGCGGATGATGCGCGCTTCTTCGTTGCTGGCAATGCCGATGCAGGGAATGCCGGTTTGCATCACCACAGGCATCAGCAAATCAATGCTGTTGCCATAAGCATCGGCTTTCATGATGGCGCAGATTTGCGATTTCCCGCCCAACTCGTTTTGCAGGGTGCGGATATTGTGTTCAAACGCCTGCGTGTCGATTTCCATCCACGCATTGCTGTTGGCGCGGCTCACGGCGGCATCGGCGGGTGTGCCCAAAATTGGCGCGGCCACGGTGGGCGCCGCGGCAAACAGCGCGGCAAGGCATAAGGCGAGCAGGGAATGTTGGCGGGGCATGGCGGGCTTTCTGATAAATGACAAAACCATAGCATACCCTAATGATTCGCCCGATTAAACGGGTGCGGCCGGCAAAAAAGCAATCCGGCGGCAGAAAATGCCGGTTACAACGGCCTACAAAAATAACATAATGCGGCACAAAAGCATTTATTTTGAAATTTTATTTTTATTATTGATAAGAGCAGAGCAATCATGCTCAAAATGCAAAATAAACCAACATATTCCGCTCTTTTAAGAAATGGCTGCAAATGCCTGTTCAGGCTAAGATAGCACCTTTTTACGCAGCCGCCGCCGTTTGGCGGCTCTATCGCTTATAAGGAAAACCATGCAAAACAATGTGCTATCGACAGAGTCGTCTACCTGGCGCAGCCGCTTGCGCGCGCTGGGGCCCGGTGTGTTGCTCGCCTCGGCCGCCGTGGGCGGCTCGCACCTGATTGCTTCCACCCAGGCCGGTGCACTTTACGGCTGGCAGCTGGCGGTGATTATTTTGCTGGTGAATGTGTTGAAATATCCGTTTTTCCGCTTCAGCACCCACTACACGCTCGACACCGGCAAAAGCCTGATTGAGGGCTATGCCGGCAAAAGCCGCGCTTATGTGTGGGTGTTTTTCTTGCTCACCGTGCCCTCGGCCACCATCAGCACCGGCGCGCTGGCGCTCATCAGCGCGGTGATTGTGAAAACGGCGCTGCCCGCGCTGCCTTTGTCGGTGAATGCATTATCAATAGGCGTGATGGCGGCCACGCTGGCTTTATTGCTGCTGGGGCATTACCGCGCGCTTGACCGCGTCACCAAGCTGATTATGATCAGCCTCACCGTGGCCACCGTGGCCGCAGCGGTGATTGCCGCCACACGCGGCCAGCAGATGCTGCCCGATTTTATCGAGTCCTCGCCGTGGAATATGGCTTCGCTGGGCTTTATCATCGCGCTGATGGGCTGGATGCCCGCGCCGATGGAAATCACCGCCATCAATTCGATGTGGGTTACGGTGAAGCAGAAAATCGCGCCGAGCAATTATAACGATGCCATGTTTGACTTCAACACAGGCTATGTGATGTCGGCGCTGCTGGCGCTGGTGTTTCTGGCGCTGGGGGCGCTGGTGCAATACGGCAACGGCGAAGCGGTGAAAATGGCCGGCGGCCAATACATCGGCCAGCTCATCGGCATGTATGCCGCCACCATCGGCGATTGGTCGCGCTTGTTGGTGGCCTTTATCGCTTTTGCCTGCATGTTCGGCACCACCCTCACCGTGGCCGACGGCTATGGCCGCATCAATGCCGAAGCGCTGCGCCTTTTGATGCGCCAAAAACAGCGCAGCAACCGCGCCGTGGGCATTTGGACTTGCTGGTCGGTGTTTTCCGGCTTGGCGGTGATTTTGTGGTTTAACAGCGCCTTGGGCGAAATGCTGCGCTTTGCCATGATTTCGGCTTTCCTCACCGCGCCGGTGTTTGCCTGGCTCAATTATTCGCTCGTGCGCAGCAGCCACCGCCATGCCGTTTCACCGGCGATGAATGCGCTGGCCATTGCCGGCTTGATTTATTTAATCGGCTTTGCGCTGGTGTTTGTGCTGGATTTGGGCGGCGTGTGGGCTTGATAGATGATGATAAGAGAGAGGCCGTCTGAAAGTTTTTCAGACGGCCTCTCTCTTTTTAATCTTCATTTGAAATGCAGCAGCATCTGGGCAGGCAGCATCATTTTGGCTGCAAAAGCCAAGCTGGTAGAATGGCCCGGAAACGCGTATAATCCGCCCACGTTGTGCTTCAGACGGCCTTTGCGGGTGTGATGTAGTGGTAGCATAACTGCTTCCCAAGCAGTTCGGACGGGTTCGAATCCCGCCACCCGCTCCAAATCCATTCAGATTTATCTTGTTTTCTGTATTATCTTCCGATTACCCTCCCCATTTATGAACCGCCCTCCTGCTCATTTTGCGCTTTACCGGCTGCGCGCCCATCTGCGTCGCGGCGGCATTGTGGCATATCCCACCGAATCGAGCTACGGCTTAGGCTGTTTGCCCACGCATCCGCGTGCCTTGCAAAAAGTAATCTGGCTCAAAAAAAGGCCGCAGGGCAAAGGGCTGATCAGCATCGCCGCCGATTGGCCGCAGCTCGCGCCATTGCTGCGGCCGCTGCCGGATGATGAGCGCACGCGGCTGCTGGGCAACTGGCCGGCCGCCAAAACTTACCTGCTCGATGCGCGCGCCCGCGTGCCGGCGGCGCTGCGCGGGCGCGGGCGCAGCAAGCTGGCAGTGCGCATTCCCGCTCATGAGGGCGCGCGCGCGTTGTGTCGCCGCATCGGTTCGGCGCTGGTGTCCACCTCGTGCAACCGCTCAGGCAAACGCGCCTGCCGCAGCGAACGCGAAGTGCGCCGCCAATTCGGCCGCGCAGTGCTTGTGATCGGCGGGCGCACCGGCGCGCGCAAAGCGCCGAGCCGGATTATCGATTGGGCAAGCGGGCAGGTGTTGCGCTGATAAAGGAGGCTCTGAAAATTCAGCGCATCAATTCATCGGTGATGCGCTGCAAAAAAGCCAGCCGCTCCGCACGCACGCTGCCCGCTTCGGCGGCCGCTTTTACGGCGCAACCGGGCTCGGCGCGGTGGCTGCAATTGTGAAAGCGGCAAAGCCCCGCCAAATGGCGTAGGTCGGGGAAATAAGCCAGCAAGCCGGCGGCATCGAGGTGATAAAGGCCGAATTCCTGCAAGCCGGGCGAATCGATCAGGCGGGTGTCGGCATTTAAGTCATACAATTGCGCGTGGGTGGTGGTGTGGCGGCCGG
This sequence comes from Uruburuella suis, assembly GCF_022870845.1. Lineage (GTDB taxonomy): Bacteria > Pseudomonadota > Gammaproteobacteria > Burkholderiales > Neisseriaceae > Neisseria > Neisseria suis. Next base: position 2,711,215 of record NZ_CP091507.1, on the reverse strand, counting down.
AATCGAGCGCAGTGGAAATGTCGCCCACGCGCGCAGCCTGATTACCCAAAAGGGCATTGGTGAGGGTGGATTTGCCCATGCCGCTTTGGCCGAGAAAAATATTGGTGTGCCCTTGCAGCACTGGCCTGAGCGCTTCGGCATTTTCCAGCGCGCTCACTTCGCACACGGGATAGCCCAAGGTTTCGTAAAAGCCCAGCTTTTCGCGCCATGAAGCGGTTTCGGGCAAATCGGCCTTGTTGAGCACGATAACCGCGCCTATGTCGGCCGCTTCTGCCGCCAGCAAAGCGCGCTGCAACAGCATTTCGCTGGGCGAGGGCACGGCGGCGAGCACAATTAGCAATTGCGTCACATTGGCGGCAATCAGCTTGGTTTTCCAGGCATCTTGCCGGTAAAGCAGGCTTTGGCGCGGCAGATAATCTTCAATCACCACTTGCTCATCGTTAATCGGTGCAATGCGCACATAATCGCCGCAGGCGAAATCAACGCGTTTTTTGCGGGTGGTGGCGTCAAACGTGCGCCCTTCGGCGGTGCGCACAATATAGCGGCGGCCATAGCTGGTGATGATTTGGGCGGTGTCGGTCATATGGTTAAGGCCGTCTGAAAGGATTGATTTTACAAGAAAGGCAGGCGCTGCGCCGATTTTTCAGACGGCCTTTTTCAAAGCCGCAATGCGCGCCTGTGCGCCCGGGTGCGAAGCGTAAAAGCGCTCATACCATTTATCGGCCACCAAGCTGGCGGCGTTGCTGCGGTAAAGCTTGGTGAGCGCGGCGGCCAAATCTTGTGCCGAAGCCGTTTCGGCGGCAAAGCGGTCGGCCTCGAATTCGTTTTTGCGCGACATCATGCTCAAAAGCGGCGAGAGCGGAAAAGCAAACACCGGCAACACCAGCATAAACAGCAACAAAGCCATGGCGTGGCTGGGATAATGCACACCCAGCCCCAAATAAAAAGCCGGGCTCTTCATCAGCAGATTGAGCACAAACAACACCGCCAAACCCAGCGCAAACGTGAGCGCCATCTGTTTGATGATGTGGCGGTGTTTGAAATGCCCCAATTCGTGCGCCAGCACCGCTTCCACCTCATCGGGCTGCATATCTTTGAGCAGCGTGTCGTAAAACACAATGCGTTTATTCGCACCCAAGCCCGTGAAATAAGCATTGCCGTGGCCGGAGCGCTTGCTGCCGTCCATCACAAAAATGCCCTTGCTCTGAAAGCCCGTGCGCGCGAGCAAATCTTCAATCTGCGCTTTCAGACGGCCTTCGGGCAGCGGCTCGAATTTGTTGAACAAAGGCGCAATCCATTTCGGAAACGCCCACAGCATTAAAAGCGAAAAGCCCAGCCACAAAGCCCACACCCACAGCCACCACCACGCGCCGCCGATGCCCATCAGATAAATCGCCGCATACAAAAGCGGCACGCCGATAAGCGCGCCCAGCAATAAGCCCTTGAGGCGGTCGCCGAAAAAAGTGGCTGCGCTGCTGCGGTTGAAGCCGAAGCGCGCTTCCAGCCGAAACGTGGCATATAAATCAAACGGCAGCGAGAGCAAACCGCTCACCAGTACAAACAACACCATCAACCACACGCCTTGCGTAATCAGGCCGTCTGAAAGCTTGGCGCTCAAAGCCGCCAGCAGATTCAGGCCGCCGCCCAGCGTAAACACCAGCAGCAGCAAAGCATCAAACCAAATGCGCCAGCGCGAAAGCCGCTGCTTGGCCAGCGTGTAATCGGCGGCGGTTTGGTGCTCGGACAGGCTCACCGCAGCGGCAAAATCGTGCGGCACTTCGGCGCGGTGGCGCAACAGCGCCCGGCTCTGCCGCAGCGAGAGCCAAAGCTGCAAAGCCGTGGAAAACACAAAGAAAAACAAAAATATCTGATAAACCGCCTGCGCACTCATCGCCTGATTCCTTCTCTATCAACAGCCGCCATTGTAGCGCAAAGCCCACAATCCCGCCGCCGATTGCCGCCCAAAGCTGGCACAGCCGCGCCAAGCTGCCTATAATAAGCCCAGCAACTTTTCATACCACTTCTCTGTTTCGGGAAGTTTGTGAATTCACGCCCTTGTTTACAAGGGCTTTTTTTTGGCCGCTTGAAAGGCAGCGAGCATGCTGGAAATTCTCTATCACGATGCCGATTGCATTGCCGTCAACAAACCCGCCGGCATGCTGGTGCACCGCAGCTGGCTCGACCGGCACGAAACCCGCTTTGTGATGCAGACCCTGCGCGACCAAATCGGGCAACACGTTTACCCCGTGCACCGGCTCGACCGCCCCACTTCGGGCGTGTTGCTGTTTGCCCTGGGCAGCGAATCCGCGCGCGCCTTATCGCAGCAATTCGAGCAAAAAAGCGTGCAGAAAAATTATTGGGCGGTGGTGCGCGGCCATCTGCACGGCGCCGGCCGCATCGACTATGCCCTGAAAGAGCCGCACGACAAAATCGCCGATGCCCTGGCCGATGCCGATAAGCCCGCACAAAGCGCACTCACCGATTGGCGCGCCCTTGCGCACACCGAGCAGCCTTTTGCCGCCGCCGCGCGCTACCCCACCTCACGCTATTCCTGGCTCGAGCTCACCCCGCACACCGGCCGCAAACACCAATTGCGCCGCCACATGAAGCATATTTTCCACCCGATTGTGGGCGACACCACTTATGGCGACAACGCCCAAAACCGCGCCGTAGCGGCCCACACCGGCTGCACCCGCCTGCTGCTGCACGCACGGCAATTGGCGTTTGCGCGCCTGAGCGACGGCGCGCGCGTTAACGTGGCGGCCGATGGCGGCGAAGCATGGCAGGCGCTGATGCAGGCTTTTGACTGGGCGGAATAATACCCATTCAAAAAAGTAAGCTAACAAGGCGAGCCTGTAGGTCGGATTCTCGAATCCGACACTTGTCCGCAGAACAAGGCACGCACATCGCTTTGGCCGTTGGCCAAACGTCGGATTCAAGAATCCGACCTACGCAGATGATGCTGCCGAACTGCTTTTATTTTGTAAGGTTATTTCTTTGGATTGGTATAAAACGGCGGTTTACGTATATTGAAAGGCCGTCTGAACGCTTTCAGACGGCCTCAAATTGGCAGGCAGGCAGGCTTAACGTACAATAGCGCTTTTCCCCCATTATTCTTTATCGGAGCCGAATCTCATGACCATCCGAACCCGTTTCGCCCCCAGCCCCACCGGCTATCTGCATATCGGCGGCGTGCGCACCGCCCTTTTTTCATGGGCATTTGCCAAAAAGCACAAAGGCGAATTTCTGCTGCGCATCGAAGACACCGACCTTGAGCGCTCCACCGCCGAATCGGTCAACGCAATTTTCGACGGCATGCATTGGGTGGGCTTGGATTACGACAATAAAGACCATGTGGTGTATCAAACTCAGAATTTCGACCGCTACCGCCAAGTGATTGCCCAATTGCTCGAGCAAGGCCACGCTTATCACTGCTATTGCAGCAAAGAAGAGCTCGAAGCCATGCGCGAAAAAGCCGAAAAAGAAGGCACCGCCACATATGATCGCCGCTGGCGGCCGGAGCCGGGCAAAGTGCTGCCGCCGCTGCCCGAAGGCCGCGAGCCGGTGGTGCGCTTCAAAACCCCGCTCGAAGGCCACACCACTTGGCAGGATTTGGTGAAAGGCGAAATCAGCATACCCAACGAAGCGCTCGACGATTTGATTATCGCCCGCGCCGATGGCACGCCCACCTATAATTTCTGCGTGGTGGTAGACGATTTGGACATGGGCATCACCCATGTGATTCGCGGCGACGATCATGTGAACAACACGCCCAAACAAATCAACATCTTAAAAGCCATCGGCACCCAATTACCGCAATACGGCCATCTGCCGATGATACTCAACGAGAGCGGCGCCAAAATGAGCAAGCGGCGCGATGCCGTGAGCGTGGTGGATTACGACCGCCAAGGCATTTTGCCCGCAGCGCTGCTCAACTATCTGGCGCGGCTGGGCTGGGCGCACGGCGACGATGAATTTTTCAGCATGGCGCAATTTGTGGCTTGGTTTGACCTGAAAGACGTTTCCCCCTCGGCCAGCCGCTTCGACCACAAAAAGCTTTTGTGGATCAACGCCGAGCACATCAAAATCACCCCCGACGAGCAATTGGCCGCGCTCATCAAGCCGCGCCTGGCCGTGCGCAACATCCACGAAACCGCCAAACCCGCTCTGGCCGATGTGGTGGCGCTGGTGAAAGAGCGCGTGCAGGATCTCAACCAATTGGCCGACGAATGCGTGTATTTCTATGAAAAAAGCGTGCCCGCCGAAGCCGATGTGGCCAAGCATTGGGACGATGAAGCCGCCGCACGCATGCTGCGTTTTGCCGACAAGCTCGAAGGCCTGGCCGACTGGAATGCCGAAGCCATCCACGATTTGTTCCAGCCTTTTTGCGAAGCCGAAGGCATCAAAATGGGCAAGCTCGGCATGCCGCTGCGCCTGGCCGTGGCCGGCACCGCCAAAACCCCGTCGGTAGACGCTGTGCTCGCCTTAATCGGCAAAGAAGAAGTGCTCAAACGCATCCGCAGCTGATTGTGAAACCGTATCAAAAGGCCGTCTGAAAAGTTTTCAGACGGCCTTTTCAATAAACGCATCTACGCATTGCAAATTGTTCAGACGGCCTGCGGCGCTGCGGCGGGCACGGCTTCGCGCTGGCGGTTGAGCGCATCGAAGCAGGGCTCGAGCTGGCGCACAATCATGCTCAGCTGCTGCCACAGCACGCTGCGTTGTTGGTTGTCGCTGCTGCTCTCGGGCTGAAGCTGCGCCAATTCGCTGCCGATTTGCGCCAATTCGTTGTGAAAAGCGGCGGCATCGGGCTGGTTGATGTGGTCGAGCAGGTCGGCCACGCGGTAGGCGAGCCGGTAGAAAGGTTGGCTGAATTCGGCATCGCTGTTTTTGTTCATATGGCTGCGGTAAGCGCCGAGCGCGGAAATATAGCTGATCAGGGTGTAGTTGAGCTTGAGCAGGTGAAAGCCGTCGGGCAGGCGGTGGGCGTATTTTTTCGGCTCGCTGCTCATGTCGGACAAGGTGCTGCTCAGCGCGGCGGCGCGCTCATGGGTTTGGCGGCGCGCGCTGCGGTAGGCGATGTCGTCGATGCTGCCGTTTTGCAGCTGGTCGAGAATCACGCGCAGATAAGCGCCGTTGTTGGCGATGGCGCGCCCGGCGGTGCGCTCGAGCGTGAGGTAGCGCCAATCGGGCCATAAATACGACACCGCCACCCAGGCAATGGCCGCGCCGATGAGCGTGTCGATAATGCGCAGCGGCATGGCGGCATACACATCCAGCCCGGCGAGTGAAAAGCTGGTGAGCGCCTGAATGGTGATGAAAAAGGTGGAAAAACTGTATTTATTGGTGCGGAAAAAGAAAAAAAGCGTGGTGGAGGCAATCACAATCCACAATTTGGTTTCCACCGAGGGCGTGAAATAAGGCACCAACGAGCCCACCACCACACCCAGCACGGTGCCGACAATGCGCTGGTTGACGCGGCTTTTGGTGGCCGAATAGTTGGGCTGGCACACGAAAAGCGCGGTGAGCAGAATCCAGTAGCCCAAATGCAGATGGAACACTTCCACAATGGTGCAGCTCACCAGCACCACAATCGCCAGCCGCACGGCATGGCGGAACACGGCCGATTCAAGGTTGAGCTGGCTGCGCACGGTGCGCCAGGCGTTTTTCAGGCCGCCGTGCTCGGTGGCGGCGATGCGGGCGTCGGCCACGGTGCTTTCGTGTTCATCGCCGCCCTCCAGATGGGCGAGCTGGTAATCCACGCTGCCCAAGTTGTCGAGCAGGCGCTGCAAAGCGTGCACATCGGCGCCGGTATGCTGTGCGGCATAAAGCTTTAGCGATTGGCGCGTGCCTTTGATGGCTCGTTGCAGCCGCTCGCTGTAAACATAAGGCTGGCCGCTGCGCAGGCTCTCGGCCACATCGCGGCAGGCTTGCGCCTGCAATTCGAGCAGGCGCTGGATGCGGAAAATCAGGTCGGTGTTTTGCAGGCGCTCTGCCAAGTCGCGATAGTCGAAATGCGCCGAGCTGATGCGCTCGTGAATATCCTGCACGGTGAAATAATAGCGCAGCATGCGCTCGGTGCGCGGGTGGCGGTGTTGGCCCCTCATGCGGTAAAACAAGGCGCTGCGGCATTGGTTGAAGGCTTCGATAACGGCGGCGTTTTTCATTGCCAGCCCGATTTGGCGGCTTTCCAAAAGCTCGGTTTCATCGGGGTCGAAAAACACCGATTTGGCATCGAAATAGCTGCCCAGCGCGGCATAGGCATCGGCCACGCGCTCCTGCACCGGCCGGTGCGGGAAAATAATGTGAAAGAGCAGCGTCATGGTGCTGTAGAGCAGCGTGCCCAGCAGAATCATAAACGGGTTCACAAACCAGGGCATCTCGGGCGTGTAGGTGAGGGTGGTGTAGGTGGCCACGGCCAGCGTGCCGAAAGCAATGGTGCGGTAGCGCAGCCCCACCGCGCCCAGCAGGGTAAAGCCGAAAGTGAGCGCCGTCATTGCCAGCATAAACGGCAGCCCCTTGCCCACCGTCAGTTGCACGCTCAACGAGGCGATGGAAAAAGCGCACACGGTGAAAACGATGTTTTTCAAACGGCCGGTGAGGCGGTTGTCCAAATCCACCAGGCCGCCGGCGATGATGCCCAACACAAACGGCATGGATAATTTGGGCACGTTGAAATACCACACCAGCGATGCGGCGATAAACACGCTGAAAAAAATCGGCAGCGTGGCCATGATTTTGGCATTGATGGGCGGTGTTTTCATGAGGCTCGGGGTGCCGACGGCGGGCAGATTGAATTGTGGACAATTGTAGCAGGGTTTGACGGCAAACCGAATACACAGGCCGTCTGAAACTTTTCAGACGGCCTGTGTATCAACGTATCAAAACGTTAACTGCGCAGCTTCCAGCCCGATTTCAACACCAAAAGCACAGCGGCGGACAGAGCGGCGGTGAAGGCGCCCACCACGGCGAGCGAGAGCCAGGGTGAGGTGTCGCTCACGCCGAAAAAGCCGTAGCGAAAGCCGTCTATCATGTAAAACACGGGGTTGAGGTGGCTGAGATTGCGCCAGAATTCGGGCAGGCTGTTGATGGAATAAAACACGCCCGATAAAAAAGTGAGCGGCATAATCAGAAAGTTTTGAAAGGCGGCGAGCTGGTCGAATTTTTCCGCCACAATGCCCGCCAACAGGCCGAGCGCGCCCATCATGGTGCAGCCGAGCAGGGCGAAAACGGTTATCCAGATGAAATTGTGCGGCAGCGGCAGGCCGAACCAGGCAGTGGCGGCAATCACGCCGGCGCCCACCAGCAGGCCGCGCACCACCGAGGCGCCCACATAGGCGGAAAAAAACGCGCTCACCGATAAAGGCGGCAGCAAAATAAACACCAAATTGCCGGTGATGCGCGATTGAATCAGGCTGGAAGAAGAATTGGCAAACGCGTTTTGCGTCATGCTCATCATCGCCAGGCCGGGAATCAGAAAGGCGTTGTAGGCCACATCGGGCAGCGCTTCCACCGATTTGCCCACGGCGTGCGAAAAAATCAGCTGATACAGCAGCGCGGTGATCATCGGCGCGGCCAGCGTTTGGAAGCCCACTTTCCAAAAACGCAGAATTTCTTTTTTAAACAGGGTGTAAAAGCCTATCATGGCGGGTGGTTCCTTAAGATTTCTTTATGGTTATTGCGTCTGAATCTGCGGCAACAGATAGCAGGCCGTCTGAAAGATTTCATGCTCGCTCAAAGCCGGCGGGCTGCGTTTGCCCGCATCGCCGTTTTATTTTCAGACGGGCATCAGATGATTTAACGGTTTCAGGGCGTGTTTGATGTTTCAGACGGCCTTATTTGCGCATGATTTTCACAAACACGTCTTCCAAATCGGTTTCCGGCAGCTGCATGTGTTTTACTTTCACGCCGGCATATTTCAGCGTTTGCAGCACAAAAGCGAGCTGCTCGTAGTCGTCGAGCTTGAGCAACACGGTGTCGTCGTTTGAGGGCTGCTGCCAGGCGCGCAGATTGTCGGGCAGCGCACCCTCGAGCAGCAATTCCACGCGCAGGCCTTTTTCGGCGTGCAAAAGGTGTTCGGTGGAATCGAGCGCCACCAGCACGCCCTGTTTCATCATGGCAATGCGGTCGCACAGGCTTTGCGCTTCTTCCAGATAATGGGTGGTGAGAATGATGGTGTGGCCTTGGCGGTTGAGGTTTTGGATAAATGCCCACAGGCTTTGGCGCAGCTCCACATCCACTCCGGCGGTGGGCTCGTCGAGCACAATCACCGGCGGGCGGTGCACCAGCGCCTGCGCCACCATCACGCGCCGCTTCATGCCGCCGGAAAGGTTGCGGGTGTTGGTGTCGGCCTTATCGGCTAGGCCAAGATTGGTGATGATTTCATCTATCCAATCATCATTATTTTTCAGGCCGAAATAGCCCGATTGAAACTGCAAAGCTTCGCGCACGCTGAAAAAAGGGTCAAACACCAATTCTTGCGGCACCACGCCCAAACTCATTCGTGCGGCATAAGCATCGGCCTCTACATCGTGCCCCATCACGCGGATACGGCCGGAAGTGAGTCGGCTCAAGCCCGCCATGGCGGAAATCAGCGTGGTTTTGCCGGCACCGTTGGGGCCCAAAAGCGCGAAAAATTCGCCCTCGGCCACATCGAAGCTCACGCCGCGCAAAGCGGTGAAGCCGTTGGCATAAGTTTTCACGGCGTCTTGAATATGAAGGGCGGGCATAGCTATCCTTGAAAAGAAAAGTTTCAGACGGCCTGCCGGTTTTTGAGGCCGTCTGAAAGCAAAAAGGCAAAGTGTTTATTATAACCCTTTTCTTTCACGGCAAGCTTGGCGGATTCAAGGCGGAAGATTATCTTGGTTTGTGATGGATAAAGGCCGTCTGAAACGTTTCAGACGGCCTTGTTTTGATGCGGTTGCGTTATCAAAAAGCTAAACGCTTACAAAACACGCTCCAGCAAATTGAGCATATTCTGCCAGCTTTGGGCGGCGGCTTCTTCGTTGTAGGCAAGATCCACGCCGTTTTTCTCGCCGTTGTGGGTGGCTTGCGGGTTGGTGAAGCCGTGTTTGGCGTCGAAAATATCCACATGGTAGCGCACTTTGGCGGCATTCATTTCCTGCTCAAACGCAGCCAAATCGGCCATGCTCACCATGCTGTCCTGCCCGGCGTGTTCAACTAAAAGCTCGGCTTTCACCACGCCTTCCAGTGCGGGCACGGCCGGGCTGAGGTTGCCGTGAAAGCTCACCACGGCTTTTAAATCGGCGCCGCGCCGTGCCATATCGAGCACCACTTTGCCGCCGAAGCAAAAGCCGATGGCGGCGGTGCTCAGCGGGCTGATTTGCTGCACCGAAGCCAAGGCCTGCTGCGCCAGATGGGTGCGCTCGGTGAGCACGGCCGAGTCGGAGAGCGCTTCCATCATCCATTCGTTGGCTTGCGCCGCTTCATCGGTGAGGCGGGCTTCGCCGTATAAATCCATCGCCAGCGCGGCATAGCCGGCTTCGGCCAAGCGCTCGGCCGCGTGTTTGGCGTGGTCGCTCAAGCCCCACCATTCGGGGGCTACCAACACGCCGGAAAGCTCGTTTGGCGCCTCTTCAGGCAGGCACAAATAACTTTGCAGGGTGAGGCCGTCGGCGGTGGTGTAGCTGAGGGTGCGGGTGGTGATGCGCATAATAAGCTCCTTGGGTTGTGGCGTTAATGGCATTTCAGACGGCATGTGAAGATTAGGGCGTCCTGACATTTCGATTTACGGGTGTATTTTGTTCCTGAAAACGCATCTGCTGTGTTAAAAAGCCTCGCAAGGTGTCCAACCTTGCTGCGTTTTTTGCCTTGCATCTGCATTTGCAGGAACAAAATCCCCCTCATAAACGAATTGTCAGGATGCCCTGAGAGGCCGTCTGAACATTATTTCAACACGGTTTGAATCCAGCGGCTCACCCAATGCTTTTGTTGCAGGGCGATTGCGCTTTGGCCGGGGGTGTCGCTCTCGGCGGGCGCTTGGGCGAGGGCAAACACTTTGGGCTGCGGCGTGTTTTTCACCGCAGGATACACCCACATTTCCGCCGGCAGTGCGCGCTGCACTTCGGGGCTTTGCAAAAAGCGCACCAATTGCAGCGCCAAATCAGGCTCGCGCGCTCCGCTCAGCACCGCCGCGCCTTCCACTTGACGGAACACGCCGCCTTTCAGAAAAAGATTGCCGCTGGGTGGCGTTGTGTATTTGCCCTTGCTGAAAAACACTTCGGCGGCCGGGCTTGTGGCATAGCTCACCACCAGCGGGCGCTCGCCGCCATAAAGCGTGAACGCGGTGTAATAGGCATCGCTCCAGCTGTTGGTGGTTTTCACGCCGTTGCGGCGCATGGCGGCCCACCATTCAAACGCGTTCTCTTCGCCCATCGCGCCGATATTGGCCAGCAAAAAAGCCAGCCCGGGGCCGGATGTGCCCGGGTTGGGCACCACCAGCAAATCTTTATAGGCCGGTTTGGCCAAATCTTGCAGCGATTGCGGCAGCGGCAGCTTGCGTTGTGCAAACCAGTTTTTATCGTAATTGATGTTCACATAAGCATAATTCACCGCCAGCGCCCCGGCCAGCCCGGCATCGGCCGGCAGCGAATGCGGCTGGCGCGCCGCCAGAATGCCGCTTTGGTCGGCTTTGCCGATATTGGCATTATCGAGCCCGTAAACCGCGTCGGCAATCGGCTGGGCGCGGCTCAAAATCAGCTTGTTGAGCATTTCGTTGCTGCTGCCCACTTTAATCACCGACACTTTGGCATCGTGCTTGCGCTCAAATTGCGCCAACACGTCCAGCGGCAGGCTGAACGATTTGTGCACCGCCAGCCGAACTTCGGTTTGTGCCTGTGCCGTCAGGCTCAGCAGCAGCACGGCGAGGCCGGAAAAAAAGCCCTGTTTCATCAGACATTACCCTGTATTTTATTGATATTCGCGTTATCATACCAAGCGCACCCCGCAAATCATACCCATTCAAAAAAATAATACCCATCCAAAAAACCGTGCATGCGCATCGTTGCCGGTTTGTTTTTTTTGAGCACTCCCTATTCCGGCGCTGATGATGATTTCCCACCCCGTTTGGCTTTTCGACCTCGACAACACGCTGCACCATGCCGATGCCGGCATTTTCCGGCTGATCAACCAACACATGACCGCCTATCTGGCGCAACAGCTCGCACTCACGCCCGAAGCCGCCGGCCGGCTGCGCGAAGATTATTGGCACCGCTACGGCGCCACGTTGGCGGGCTTGCAGCAGCACCATCCCGAAATCAGCGTGCCGCATTTTTTGCAGCAAAGCCACCCCTTGCCCGAATTGCTGGCCGTTTTGGTGCCGATGGCGGGTGCAGCGGAAACTTTAGGCCGTCTGAAAGGTCGTAAAGCTGTGTTTTCCAACGGCCCGTCGTTTTATGTGCGCGCGCTGGTGCAGGCGATGGGCATTGCACACCATTTCGAAGCCCTCTTGGGCACCGATGATTTCGATTTCACCTACAAGCCCGCTGAAAAAGCCTATTTAACCGTTTGTCGTATACTTAATGTGCCGCCCGAACAATGCATTATGATAGATGATAGTGCCGCCAACCTGCATGCCGCCAAAGCCTTGGGCATGCGCACCGTGTGGTATGGGCAGCAAACGCATGATTTGCCTTTTGTGGATTTTGCCGCCGCCGATATGGCCGCCCTGTGTGCATGGGCTGCGGAAGATTGGCAAAAATCATACTATGAAGCGGGTGATGATTTGATTACAATAGGCCGACATCCGGAAATTATGACCAATCAATAAGGAAACATCATGCGCTACCTCGCCCTGCTGCTTGCCGGCACCGCCCTTTTCGGCTGTTCTTGGGAAACCTATCAAAAAAACGACGGCCACACCGGCCTGCGCCAGAAATACGAAAAAGGCACCCGCGTGTATTACGAAGACGGCTCTTATTCACGCAATATGCAATACAACCAATACCGCCCCGAGCCGCACGCAGTCAAGCCGGGCATGAGCGAGCCGGCCGAAGTGCGCGGCGCCAATTGGGACGAGCCGCAAAGTTCGGCGCAATAACACCACACCACACATTCAATAAACCTTCCGCAAGGCAGGCCGTCTGAAAGCTTTCAGACGGCCTGCCCGCCCATATGATTGATTTCAGCGAAAAGATTTTATCCATGAGCCCACATTCCCTGCATATCGTGATTCTCGCGGCCGGCAAAGGCACGCGCATGTATTCCAAGCTGCCCAAAGTGTTGCACGAAATCGGCGGCGAGCCCATGGTGGCGCGCGTAATCGACACCGCGCAGCAGCTAGAGCCCCAAAGCACCGTTGTGGTGATAGGCCACGGCAAAGAAAAAGTGCGCGAGCGCGTGGCGCGCAATGTGGCTTGGGTGGAACAAACCGAGCAGCTGGGCACCGGGCATGCCGTGAAAGTGGCGCTGCCGCACCTGCCCGCAGAAGGCCGCACGCTCGTGCTCTACGGCGATGTGCCGCTGATTGACGCGCCCACCCTGCAAACCCTGCTCGACGCCGCCGGCGAAGAAGTGGGCCTGCTCACCGATGTGCTGGAAAACCCCACCGGCTACGGCCGCATCATCCGCGAGGGTGGCAATGTGGTGGCGATTGTGGAAGAAAAAGACGCCGATGCCGCCCAAAAAGCGGTGCAGGAAATCAACACCGGCATTTTGGTGCTGCCCAATGCCAAGCTCGAGGGCTGGCTGAATGCCTTGCAGAGCAACAATGCGCAGGGCGAATATTACCTCACCGACTTGATTGCGCTGGCCAATGCAGATGGCATCAAAGTGCATCCGGTGCAGGTGCGCGCCAGCCATTTGGCCGCCGGCGTAAACAATAAAGTGCAGCTGGCTGAATTGGAACGCATTTTCCAGCGCGATCAGGCAGATGAATTATTGAAAGCCGGCGTCACCCTGCGCGATCCTGCCCGTTTTGATTTGAGAGGCCGTCTGAAACACGGCCAAGATGTGGTGATTGATGTGAACTGTGTGTTTGAAGGCGATGTGGTGCTGGGCGCCGATGTGGAAATCGGCCCCAACTGCGTGATTCGCAACGCCAAAATCGGCGAAGGCAGCAAAATCGAAGCGTTTTCGCATTTGGAAGATTGCGAAATCGGCGCACGCGCCCATATCGGCCCCTATGCCCGCCTGCGCCCGAATGCCAAATTGGCCGATGAAGTGCATATCGGCAATTTTGTGGAAGTGAAAAACACCACCATCGGCAAAGGCAGCAAAGCCAACCACCTCACCTATTTAGGCGATGCCGAAATCGGCAGCAAAACCAATATCGGCGCCGGCACCATCACCGCCAACTACGATGGCGTAAACAAACACAAAACCGTGATTGGCGATGAAGTGCGCATCGGCTCCAACTCGGTGCTGGTGGCACCCGTTACCATCGGCAGCCGCGCCACCACCGGCGCGGGCAGCGCGATTACCAAAAATTGCCCCGACAACCAGCTCGCGCTTGCCCGTGCACGCCAAACCGTGATTGAAGGCTGGGTGCGCCCGGAAAAGCCGGCCAAAAAATAAAAATTGCTTTCAGACGGCCTGATTCAAAACAGTAAGGCTGTCTGAAAGCTTTTCCCGCCTGTTTGTCCGAGAGTCGGCCAAACAAGCATTTTTTTAAAACTTTGATACTAAGGAACTTTTATGTGCGGTATCGTAGGCGCCATTCGCGCCCACCACAATGTTGTGGATTTTCTCACCGACGGCCTCAAACGCTTGGAATACCGAGGCTATGATTCATCCGGCATCGCCGTGCAAACCGGCAACAAAATCACCCGCGTGCGCCGTGTCGGCCGCGTGCAGCTGATGGAAAACGCCGCCCGCGAAAAAGGCGTGCACGGCCACATCGGCATCGGCCACACCCGCTGGGCCACCCATGGCGGCGTAACCGAGCCCAATGCCCACCCGCATATTTCCGGCGGCCTGATTGCCGTGGTGCACAACGGCATTATCGAAAACTTCGAAGAAGAGCGCGCCCGCCTGCAAAGCTTGGGCTACACCTTTGAATCACAAACCGACACCGAAGTGATTGCCCACAGCGTCAAACACGAATATGAGCGCAACGGCCACGATCTTTTCGCCGCCGTAGAAGCCGCCTGCACCCGTTTTCACGGTGCATATGCCATCGGCGTGATTGCCGACGACAACCACAAAGAAATGGTGGTGGCGCGCATGGGCTGCCCGCTGCTGGTGGCTTTCGGCGACGAAGAAACCTTTATCGCATCCGATGTGTCGGCCGTGATTGCCTTCACCCGCAACATCGCCTATCTCGAAGACGGCGACATTGCCCTTTTGAATGCAAATGGCATTGAAAAGCTGCTCGACAAAAACGGGCAGGCCGCCGAGCGCAAAGTGAAAGTGTCTGAATTATCGCTCGCCTCGCTGGAGCTTGGCCCCTACAGCCACTTTATGCAAAAAGAAATCCACGAGCAGCCGCGTGCCATTGCCGACACCGCCGAAGTATTTCTCGACGGCGGCTTTGAGCCTGAAAATTTCGGCACAACCGCGCGCGAAGTGTTTGCCGGCATCGACAGCATCAAAATCCTCGCCTGCGGCACTTCTTATTATTCCGCCCTCACCGGCAAATACTGGCTCGAGAGCATCGCCAAAATCCCCACCGATGTGGAAATCGCCAGCGAATACCGATACCGCGATGTGATTGCCAACCCCAAACAATTGGTGATTACCATTTCCCAATCCGGCGAAACGCTCGACACCATGGAAGCGCTGAAATACGCCCAATCGCTCGGCCAAACCCACAGCCTTTCCATTTGCAACGTGCTGGAATCGGCGCTGCCGCGCGAGAGCGAATTGGTGCTCTACACCCGCGCCGGCGCAGAAATCGGCGTGGCTTCCACCAAAGCCTTCACCACCCAATTGGTGGTGTTGTTCGGCTTGGCCGTTACCTTGGGCAAAATGCGCGGCCATGTCGGCGAAGAGCAGGCGCGTGCCTACACCGAAGAATTGCGCCAGCTGCCCGGCAGCATCCAGCATGTGATGAATCTCGAGCCGCAAATCGCCGCGTGGGCGCAAAAATTCGCCAAGAAAGCCAGCGCCCTTTTCCTCGGCCGCGGCATTCACTATCCGATTGCACTCGAAGGCGCGCTGAAGCTGAAAGAAATCACCTATATTCATGCCGAAGCCTATCCCGCCGGCGAGCTCAAACACGGCCCCTTGGCGTTGGTGGATGAAAACATGCCGGTGGTGGTGATTGCACCCAACGACAGCTTGCTGGACAAAGTGAAAGCCAATATGCAGGAAGTGGGCGCACGCGGCGGCGAATTGTTTGTGTTTACCGATTTGGATAGCAATTTCCACGAAAGCGAAGGCGTGCATGTGATCCGCACCCCGCGCCACGCCGGCGTGCTCTCTCCCATCGTGCACACCATTCCCGTGCAGCTTTTGTCTTACCACGCCGCTTTGGCACGCGGCACCGATGTGGACAAACCGCGCAACCTGGCCAAATCGGTAACGGTGGAATAAGTTTTACCGATTTGTAATGGCAAAGGCCGTCTGAAAGGTTTTCAGACGGCCTTTTTGTATTTTTATTGATACGGCGAAGTTTGCGGGCATTTTTCAGACGGCCTTGTTGATAAAATGCTAAAATAGCCGCTTGTTTTCTCATGCCGTTTTGATACGGCCTCAAACCGATTCTCATGCTCACCGACCTCGAAAAAAACGCTATCCGCGACCATTATCAAAACATCGGCAAAAGCCTGCCTGGCTTTCGGCCGCGCGCCGCCCAGCGCGAAATGATTGCGGCGATTGCCAACGCTTTTTCGCGCAGCCAAAGCCGCGTCGAGGGCGAAGAAGCGCCCAAGCGCGAGGGTGAGAGCATTGCTGTGATCGAAGGCCCCACCGGCGTGGGCAAAAGCCTGGCCTATTTGCTGGCAGGCGGAATTATGGCGCAAACGCGGGGCAAGCGGCTGGTTGTGTCGAGCGCCACCGTGGCTTTGCAAGAGCAATTGGTGCACCGGGATTTGCCTTTTTTGGTGGCGCATTCGGGGCTGGAAATGACGTTTGCGCTGGCCAAAGGGCGCGGCCGCTATCTGTGCCCCTATAAGCTCTATCAGCTCACCCAGAGCAACGCCCAGCAAAACTTACTCGGCATAGAAGCGCCCACGGTGCTGTGGGAGAGCAAGCCCCGTCCGGAAGAGCTGCAAATGCTGCGCGATTTGGCCGATGAGTTTGCCGCGCGCCGCTTCAACGGCGATCGCGATACTTGGCCGCAGAAAATCGACGATGCGGTGTGGTTTAAAATCACCAACGACCGCCACGGCTGCCTGAAAGCGGCCTGCCCCAACCGGCCGGAATGCCCGTTTTATCTGGCGCGCGACACGCTGGAGAGCGTGGATGTGGTGGTGGCCAACCACGATTTGCTGCTCGCCGACATCGGCATGGGCGGCGGCGTGATTCTGCCTGCGCCTGAAAACAGCTTTTATTGCATCGACGAAGCGCACCATCTGCCCAAAAAAGCCTTGAGCCAGTTTGCCGCCGAGCATTCGTGGAACCAGGCCGTGTGGACGCTGGAAAAGCTGCCCGCCATCAGCGACAAAATCGCCGCCGTGGCCGATAAAGCCGAAGCGGCCAATCTGGCCGACGAGGCCGCTGCTTCTTTGCTGGAAAGCCTCAACGAATGGTCGTTTCAGCTGGCCGACGAGCCGGCGCTGGCGCCTTCGGAGGGCAGCGAATCGGTGTGGCTGTGGCAAGACGGTAAAATCCCCGAATCGCTCGAATTATTGGTGTCCAACACCGCCGTGGCCGCCCGCAGCCTGCTCAAACAGCTCTACACCCTCAACGATGCGCTCGCCGCCACTCGCCGCGACAAAGACCAAGACAGCGCCTTGATCGACCGCTTGAGCGGTGAATTCGGCATGTTTATCGCCCGCGCCGAGCAAATCAGCGCCGTGTGGGATTTATTGTCCACCGTGCCACCCGAGGGCGAAGCGCCGCTGGCCAAGTGGATTACGCGCCGCATCAGCGATAAAAACGATTATTTTTTCAACGCCAGCCCCATCAGCAGCGCCAGCCACTTGGCCAACGGTTTGTGGCGGCGCGCCGCCGGCGCCGTGCTCACCTCGGCCACTTTGCAATCGTTGGGCAGCTTCGATTTGCTGCTGCGCCAAACCGGGCTGGTGTGGCTGCCGGCCACCACCACGCTGGCCTTGCCCAGCCCGTTTGATTTTGATGCTCAGGGCGAGCTTTATATTCCGCCCTTGGCCGCCAGCCCGAAAGATGCGGCCGCCCACACCGATGCTATTGTGGAATGGCTGCCGCGCCTGGTTTCCGCCGAAGAGGCCATCGGCACGCTGGTGTTGTTCAGCTCGCGCAAGCAGATGCAGGATGTGGCGCTGCGCTTAGCCGCCGATTATCTGCCGCTTTTGCTGGTGCAGGGCGAAGTGCCCAAAGCCGTGCTGCTGCAAAAACACCACGATGCCATTGCCGACGGGCGCGCCAGCATTATTTTCGGGCTCGACAGCTTTGCCGAAGGGCTGGATTTGCCCGGTGCGGCCTGCGTGCAGGTAATCATCGCCAAGCTGCCGTTTTCCATGCCCGACAACCCTATCGAAAAAACGCAAAACCGCTGGATCGAGCAGCGCGGCGGCAACCCTTTTATCGAAATCACCGTGCCCGAAGCCAGCCTCAAGCTGGTGCAGGCGGTGGGGCGGCTGATCCGCACCGAAAGTGATTACGGCCGCGTGACCATACTCGACAACCGCGTGAAAACCCAGCGCTACGGCAAGCAGCTGCTCGCCTGCCTGCCACCTTTCAAACGCATCGGATAAGGCCGTCTGAAACCATGTCTGCCCGAATAAACGCCTTGCTGCAACAATTAAGCGCGTATTTTAACTGCGCTGTGGCACCCGGCTGGGGCAACACGGCGGCCGATATTGTGTTTGTGGCCGATGCACCGGGCAAGCGCGAAATCGAAGCCGGCGAGCCTTTTTCGGGCGTGAGCGGGCGCTTTTTCGATGAGTTGCTCGCTTCGATAGCGCTGCCGCGCGATGAAATCTACCTGACCAATGTGGTGAAATTCCGCCCCCAAGGGCGCGACCCCAACCGGCAGGAAATCGCCGCCTGCCGCGAGCTGCTGCAAGCCGAATTGCAAGCCGTGCGCCCGCGCATCGTGGTCACGCTCGGCCGCATTGGCCTCAACGAATTTCTGCCGTTGATGAAAATCAGCCAAGTGCACGGGCAAGATTTCCGCCTGCAGGCACACGGCCTCGATTTCACTCTGTTTCCCCTCTATCACCCCGCCGCCGCCATGCACAACGGCAAAATGCGCCCCTTGCTCAAAGCTGATTTTCTCAAGCTCGGCGCATGGCTGGCGCAAAATCTGCCGCACGGGAAAGGGCGGGAGGCCGTCTGAAAAATGGCGGCAACGGCCATTTGTGCCCAATATGATGCGGCGCAAGCGCATGCATGCAAAGGCCGTCTGAAAATCTTTTATACCAATCCAAAAGAATAACCTAACTTCGTTGGCTCGCCTTGCCGTACTATAGTGGAATGCAGGAAAAAGTGACACAACGGGTAGGTTGGGTTGAAAACCCAACAAGCCCACAGGCCGTCTGAAACGTTGGGTTTGGCAACCCAACCTACCTGTTATAGTGCGCAGTTTTGTATCACTTTTTCTTACATTCCACTATATCTGTACTGTCGCAGGCTCGCCGCCTTGTTAGCTTACTTTTTTGAATGGGTATTGTTTTTAGGTTTGGTATGAAAACTTCATTTCGAATCATGCCCGCGATTAGCCTGCACCCGGCGTCCGCTACTATACAAGCCGGCAGCGGCGGCCTATGATGGCGCTTTTCCCAACTCGGCCTGCCATGACACCTGCCCGCTCTTCAGACGGCCTGACTGAAAATCAAAAAGGCTTGCTCTATGCCCTTTGCTGCTATTTGCTTTGGGGCCTTTTTCCGCTTTATTGGTATCCGCTCACCCACAGCGGCATCGATGCCGGCCAGCTTTTGGCGCAACGCATTGTGTGGTCGGCGCTGTTTTCCGTGGTGTTGGTGGCGGTGTTCAAGCAAACCCATGTGCTGCTCGATGCGCTGCGCCGCCCCAAAATCTTGCTGGTGTTCACTTGCTCCGCCACTGCCATCGGCTTGAACTGGCTGATTTTCTTGTGGGCTATTGGTAATAATCATGTACTTGAGGCGAGCTTGGGCTATTTTATTTCGCCTTTGTTCAGCATGTTGTTGGGGCGGCTTTTTTTCAACGAGCATTTCAACCGCATTCAGTTGGCGGCAATTGTGCTGGCCGCCATCGGCATTTTTTGGTTGGCGCTGCCGGCCGGCCAAGTGCCGTGGGTGGCGCTGCTGCTCACACTCACGTTCGGCCTCTACGGCCTGCTGCGCAAAACCGCACCGCTTGATGCGCTGCCGGGGCTGGCGCTGGAAACCTTGTTGCTGCTGCCTTTTGCTTTGGCTTATCTGGGCTGGCTGGCGCAACAGGGGCAGCTTGTGTTTGTCAGCCTGCCGCCGCTGCTGCTTGCCACGCTGATCGGCTCGGGCATTGTCACCACCGTGCCGCTGCTGCTGTTTGCCGCCGGTGCACGGCGCATTTCAATGAGCGATTTGGGCATTATTCAATATGTGTCGCCCACTATTCAATTTTTGCTGGGGCTGTTTTTATTCGGCGAGGCTTTTGATGTGTCGCGTTTTATCGGCTACGGCTGGGTGTGGTTGGGTGTGGCGGTGTATTTGTTTGGTATTTGGCATCAGCAGCGCAGCAAACGTATGCCGGTGGAGTGATTGCCAATCTCAAAATAATCTATAGTGAAATGCAAGAAAAAGTGACACGAAACTGCATGCTGCAACAGCGTAGCTTGGGTTGGTAAACCCAAGGTTTCAGACGGCCTGTGGGTAGGTTGGGTTTGCAACCCAACCTACCCGCCGTGTCACTTTTTTATACATTCCACTTTTATACATTCCACTATAAAACGATAAAACCGTGCATAACCGCATGCATAAAAAGGCCGTCTGAAAATGTTTCAGACGGCCTTGATGATGGGTGCGGCTGTGCGTTTAAGACATTAAATTCAAATCGCTGATGCGGTCAAACAAGCGTTCGGGTTCGCCGCCTTCTTCGTAAAGCTGGATGCGCAGGCGCAAGTCGTTGGCCGAATCGGCTTGGCGCAGGGCTTCGTCGTAATCCACCTGGCCGGCCACATAAAGCTCAAACAGGTTTTGGTCGAAGGTTTGCATGCCTTCTGTGCCCGAGCGCAGCATGATGTCTTTGATGCCCATCAATTCGCCTTTGAAAATCAAATCTTGCACAGCGGCGTTATTGATCAGCAGGTCGATAATGGCGGTGCGCCCTTTTTTGTCTTTTTTCACCACCAGCCGCTGGCCGATGATGCCGACCAGATTGAGCGCCACGTCCATCAACACTTGGTGGCGGCGGTCTTCCTGATAAAAGTTCATGATGCGCTCGATGGCCTGGTTGGCGGTGCTCGCGTGCAGGGTGCAGATGCACAAGTGGCCGGCTTGCGCCAGCTGCAGTGCGTATTCCATGCTGTCTTCATTGCGCACCTCGCCGATACACACCACATCGGGCGCTTGGCGCATGGCGTTTTGCACGGCCAGCTTCCAGCTGGGGGTGTCGATACCGATTTCGCGCTGGGTGACGATGCAGCGGCGCGGCTGGTAGATGTATTCAATCGGGTCTTCGATGGTTACGATGTGGCCGGGCATTTTGTGGTTGCGGTGGTTGACCATGGCCGCCATCGAGGTGGATTTACCCGAGCCGGTGGGGCCGGCCAAAATCAGGAGGCCGCGCGATCTGAGCGCCAAATCGTGCAACACCGGCGGCAGCGACAGTTCTTCCACGGTGGGAATCACTTGGTTGATGCGGCGCAACACCAAGCCCACGCGTCCTTGGTCGTGATAGGCGTTCACGCGGTAGCGGGTGTTGCTGCGTGATTGTACGGCGTAGTTTAAATCTTTGTTTTTGTTGAATTCTTCTAGCTGCTCGTCGTTCATGGTGGAGGTGACGATGTCGGCGGTGTCTTGCACGCTGAGCGATTTGTGCGGCACGGGTGTGAGCGTGCCGTTTACTTTCAGCGAGGGCGGAAAACCCGCGCTGATGAAAATATCGGAAGCGCCGCGCTGCTCGGCATCGGCGCACATATGGTCGAGAATCGGGTGCAAATGGGCGCCGATTTCGGCCGGCGTGGGAATGTGGGGCGCTTTTTTGCTGGAATATGCCGCCACCATGTCGCTCAAAAGCGCGTGCAGCTGGTTGGTTTCACTCATGATTGTAGCCTCTGCTTCTCGTTATGAAAATGTCGAATCAACGTGTTGCCCCTTGCTGCGGGCCACATCGGGGCTGATTACGCCCTGGCGCACCAGCGCCTGCAAAGATTGGTCGAGCGTTTGCATGCCGTGGGTTTGGCCGGTTTGCAGGGTGGAGTTGATTTGGGCGATTTTGTTTTCGCGAATCAGGTTGCGCACGGCCGGGGTGGAAATCAGAATTTCATGTGCGGCCACGCGGCCGTTGCCGTCGCGGGTTTTGAGCAGGGTTTGCGAAATTACCGCGCGTAAGCTCTCGGAGAGCATGGAGCGCACCATTTCTTTTTCGCCGGCGGGAAACACGTCCACAATCCGGTCCACCGTTTTGGCCGCACCGGTGGTGTGCAAGGTGCCGAACACCAAGTGGCCGGTTTCGGCGGCGGTGAGCGCCAGGCTGATGGTTTCCGGGTCGCGCATCTCGCCGATCAGAATCACATCGGGGTCTTCACGCAAAGCCGAGCGCAAGGCGTTGGCAAAGCTGTGGGTGTGTTGGTGCAGCTCGCGCTGATTGACCAAGGCTTTTTTGCTTTGGTGTACAAATTCAATCGGGTCTTCGATGGTGAGGATGTGGGAAGGCTGGGTGTCGTTGATATAATTGATCATCGCCGCCAGTGTGGTGGATTTGCCCGAGCCGGTGGGGCCGGTAACCAGCACAAGCCCGCGCGGGTGGTCGGCGATTTTCTGAAAAATGCGCGGGGCTTTTAAGTCTTCCAAGGTGAGTACGGTGCTGGGCACGGTACGGAACACGGCGGCCGGACCACGGTTGGAGGTGAAGGCGTTCACACGGAAGCGCGCCACATTGGGCAGCTCGAAAGCAAAGTCGGTTTCCATGTTTTGCTGATAGAGCTTGCGCTGCTGGTCGTTCATCACCGAGGTAATCATCTGGCCGACTTCTTCGCTGCTCATTTCGGGCAGGTTGATGCGGCGGATGTCGCCGTGCACGCGTATCATCGGCGGCAGGCCGGCGCTGAGGTGGAGGTCGGACGCTTTGTTTTTCACGCCGAATGCGAGTAAGTCGGTAATTTGCATAATGTGATTCCGTTTTTTAGAATAGAATTTTTGTTAAAAATAGAAAACTTGTGTATTTTAAATAAGTAAACACATTCCAACCAAGCGAAAAATCAATTATTTTTTCAGACGGCCGCAATGAAAGGGCTGAAATGAATATCTTGCAACACAATTACCAACAGGTTAAAGCCGCCATCGCGGCGGCCGAAGCCGCTGCCGGCCGCCCCGCCGGCAGTGTGGCGCTGGTGGCGGTGGGCAAAACGTTTCCCGCCGCCGATATCCGCGCAGTGTATGCCGCCGGCCAGCGCGATTTCGGTGAAAACTATATTCAGGAATGGGCGGCCAAGGCCGATGAATTGGCCGACTGCGCCGATATTGTGTGGCATATTATCGGCCAAGTGCAATCCAATAAAACCCGGCAAGTGGCCGAGCGCGCGCATTGGGTGCACACCATTGAGCGCCTGAAAACGGCGCAGCGCCTGAGCGATCAGCGTCCGGATGATATGCCGCCTTTGCAGGTTTGCATCGAAGTGAATATTGCCGCCGAGCCGAACAAACACGGCGTGGCGCCTGAAGAAGCAGTGGCTTTGGCTTGCGCCGTGGCCGCGCTGCCGCGCGTGCAGGTGCGCGGGCTGATGTGTGTGGCTGAAGCCGCCGCCGGCGAAGCGGCTTTGCGCGCGCAATTCGGGCAAATGCAGCAATTGTTGGCGCAATTGCAGGCAAAAGGCGTGGCGGCGGATGTGCTGTCGATGGGTATGTCGGCCGATATGGCCATCGCCGTGGCCAGCGGCGCCACCCATGTGCGCGTGGGCAGCGCCATTTTCGGCGCACGCGATTATCCGCAGCGCTGAGGCCGTCTGAAAGGCATTTGTGTGTTCAGACGGCCTTGGTGTAAAAATCACTTTACAGCAGTTAAATGATTCAATTGCGTTTCATTTTTCTTTTATAAACATCAGGCCGTCTGAACACATAAAGTGCCTTTCAGACGGCCTGGCAAAACCTTTATATATAGGGCAAAAAATGACTGTGTATTTTCTCGGCGGCGGCAATATGGCGGCCGCAATTGTGGCCGGTATGGCTGCTGAGGGCGACTGGCAGATTCATGTGGCCAACCGCGGAGCGGAAAAACGGGCGCAGCTGGCGCAGCAATTCGGTGTGGCGGTGTCGGAAAAGCTGCCGCCGTTGGGCGCCGATGATATTTTGGTGCTGGCGGTGAAGCCGCAAGACATGCAGGCGGCGCTGGCCGGTGTGCAAGCAAACGGCGCGCTGGTGTTGTCGGTGGCCGCTGGCTTGAGCGTGGCCACCTTAAGCCGCTATCTGGGCGGCACGCGCCGCATTATCCGCATCATGCCCAACACGCCCGGGCGCATCGGCTTGGGCGTGGCCGGCATGTTTGCCGCCGATGGAGCAAATGAAGCCGACCGGCAAGCCGCAGATGCGATTATGCGCACCAACGGCAGCACCGTGTGGCTGGGCGATGAAGCGCAAATGCACGCCATCACCGGCATCAGCGGCAGTGGCCCGGCTTATGTGTTTTACCTGCTCAATGCTTTAAAAGAAGCCGCACAAGCACAAGGCTTTGATGAAGCTACCGCCCGCAGCCTCAGCTTGGCCACCTTTAAAGGCGCAGTGGAATTGGCGGCGCAAAGCGGAGAAGATTTCGCCCTGTTGCAGCAAAATGTCACCTCCAAAGGCGGCACCACGCACGAAGCCATCGAAACTTTTAAAACACACGGCGTGGCTGAGGCCATCGGCGCCGGCGTGGCGGCATGTGTGGCGCGCTCGCAGCAAATGGCGCAACAGTTTGACACTTAAAACGAACCGCAAAGGCCGTCTGAAATGATGATTAAAATTATTCTGTTGCTGGCTGATGTGTTGGCGATTGTGTGTTTGGCGCGCTGCCTGCTGCAATGGGCGGGGCTGCCGTTTGAGCACCCGTTGGCGCAGTTTTGCACACAAACCACCAATTGGCTGGTGCGGCCGCTGCGCAAAGCCACGCCGCCCTTGGGGCGCTGGGATTTGGCCTGCGTGCTCGCTTGTGTGCTGGTTTATTATCTGGCCTTCACGTTGGTGCTGTTGCTGGCGCTGCCCGGCGGCTTCGGCATGCGGCTGATGGCCGCCAACCTGCTTTTTACCGTGCTAAATCTCTTCAAAGCGGCGGCTTATGTGCTGCTGCTGGGTTTGTTGCTGCGCATGGTGCTCAGTTTCAGCAAGCCTTATTCGCCTTTATTGCCGGTGCTGCATCGGATTTTCGAACCTTTGTCGCGCCCGTTTGTCTTCTTAAAGATAGGCCGCTTTGATTTTTCCGGCAGCGTATTGGTGCTGGTGTTGTGGTTTTGGCTCAGCGCCATCTTGCCGCAAATGATCAGCCGGCTCAATTTGTGGCTGCTCGGCTGAAGTGCGATGCCGCCTGAACCCAAATCCCTGCGGGGCGGCAGAAAAATACGCACAAACAAAAAATCATGTTATGATTCGGCCTTCTTGAAAAGACGACAATATGGTTCAGAATCAACAATAAGCAGCCCGGCAGCTTATCTGCCGGTAATCCGACAATAATTCACTGTGGAAGAATCATTATGGCAAAGCTGACGGAACAAGACATCCTGAATTGGAACGGCCCGGAAGAAGATTATATGAATGCCGACCAACTGGCCTTTTTTAGAGATTTGCTGGTGAAGCTTCAAGACGAGTTGATTGAAAACGCTTCCGCCACCACCGGCCACCTGCAAGAGCACGAATCGGCACCCGATCCGGCCGACCGCGCCACGCAAGAAGAAGAATACGCGCTTGAGCTGCGCACCCGTGATCGCGAGCGCAAGCTGCTCACCAAAGTGCAAGGCTCCATCCGCAAGATTGACGAGGGCGATTACGGCTTCTGCCAAGATACCGGCGAGCCCATCGGCCTCAAGCGCCTGCTGGCGCGCCCCACCGCCACCTTGTCGGTAGAAGCGCAAGAGCGCCGCGAACGTCTGAAAAAACAATTTGCCGATTAATCGGTAAATATCAAACAGCCCCCGAATGTTCGGGGGCTGTTTGATATAAATTATAGTGAAATCAAAGAAAAACTGATACAGAAATAAGAAATCTCAAATCGTGTGTAGGGTGTGTGGCGCAGCCACGCACGCGGGTTAAACGGCTTCTGCATGTATGGCTTGCTACATGCGTCTGTATAAGTTTTTCATTTATTCCACTATATAACTAAGGCCGTCTGAAAAGTTTTTTCAGACGGCCTTAGTCGTTTTATTGGAAGCGGGGATTGGAAATTGCTATAAAAAATACCCAGCTAAAACAATCGGGTGATATTTTATTGTAAATATTTTTGCAGATAGATGTTGACGGGTTTTGGTGGTTTGGGTATAGTTCGGTTCTTCGCTGCTTCGGCGGCGATGTGATGAACAGATAATTATAGCACAGTTGGTCTTAATTTAAAGCGTTTTTGAAACGATTTGTATGAATTGAGGTTGACAAAGGATTTTGTTGCTGTATACTGCCATCCCTGCTCTTTAACAAACAGATTACCGATAAGTGTGAGTGCGGAGACGCCTCACACTGTTGAAAAAAGATAGACAAGATTATGTATAACATATCTTCGTTTATTTCTTTGAAGCAGACCAGAAGTTAAAAAAGTTAGAGATTGAACATAAGAGTTTGATCCTGGCTCAGATTGAACGCTGGCGGCATGCTTTACACATGCAAGTCGGACGGCAGCATAGAAGAGCTTGCTCTTTTGATGGCGAGTGGCGAACGGGTGAGTAATGCATCGGAACGTACCGAGTAGTGGGGGATAACTGTCCGAAAGGATGGCTAATACCGCATATTCTCTGAGGAGGAAAGCAGGGGACCTTAGGGCCTTGCGCTATTTGAGCGGCCGATGTCTGATTAGCTAGTTGGTGGGGTAAGAGCCCACCAAGGCGACGATCAGTAGCGGGTCTGAGAGGATGATCCGCCACACTGGGACTGAGACACGGCCCAGACTCCTACGGGAGGCAGCAGTGGGGAATTTTGGACAATGGGCGCAAGCCTGATCCAGCCATGCCGCGTGTATGAAGAAGGCCTTCGGGTTGTAAAGTACTTTTGTCAGGGAAGAAAAGCCTGGGGATAACACCCTCAGGTCATGACGGTACCTGAAGAATAAGCACCGGCTAACTACGTGCCAGCAGCCGCGGTAATACGTAGGGTGCGAGCGTTAATCGGAATTACTGGGCGTAAAGCGAGCGCAGACGGTTATTTAAGCAAGATGTGAAAGCCCCGGGCTCAACTTGGGAACTGCGTTTTGAACTGGGTAACTAGAGTGTGTCAGAGGGGGGTAGAATTCCACGTGTAGCAGTGAAATGCGTAGAGATGTGGAGGAATACCGATGGCGAAGGCAGCCCCCTGGGATAACACTGACGTTCATGCTCGAAAGCGTGGGTAGCAAACAGGATTAGATACCCTGGTAGTCCACGCCCTAAACGATGTCAATTAGCTGTTGGGGTACATGATGCCTTAGTAGCGTAGCTAACGCGTGAAATTGACCGCCTGGGGAGTACGGTCGCAAGATTAAAACTCAAAGGAATTGACGGGGACCCGCACAAGCGGTGGATGATGTGGATTAATTCGATGCAACGCGAAGAACCTTACCTGGTCTTGACATGTACGGAATCTCTTAGAGATAGGAGAGTGCCTTCGGGAGCCGTAACACAGGTGCTGCATGGCTGTCGTCAGCTCGTGTCGTGAGATGTTGGGTTAAGTCCCGCAACGAGCGCAACCCTTGCCATTAGTTGCCATCATTAAGTTGGGCACTCTAATGGGACTGCCGGTGACAAACCGGAGGAAGGTGGGGATGACGTCAAGTCCTCATGGCCCTTATGACCAGGGCTTCACACGTCATACAATGGTCGGTACAGAGGGTAGCCAAGCCGCGAGGTGGAGCCAATCCCAGAAAACCGATCGTAGTCCGGATTGCACTCTGCAACTCGAGTGCATGAAGTCGGAATCGCTAGTAATCGCAGGTCAGCATACTGCGGTGAATACGTTCCCGGGTCTTGTACACACCGCCCGTCACACCATGGGAGTGGGGGATACCAGAATTGGGTAGGGTAACCTTCGGGAGCCCGCTTAACACGGTATGCTTCATGACTGGGGTGAAGTCGTAACAAGGTAGCCGTAGGGGAACCTGCGGCTGGATCACCTCCTTTCTAGAGAAGACGGGGCGTATTCGCATTCACACTTATCGGTAAACTGTAGATTAGAGATGCAAAGGAAGTAAACATAAGGCCTTGGGTTTGTAGCTCAGCTGGTTAGAGCACACGCTTGATAAGCGTGGGGTCGGAGGTTCAAGTCCTCCCAGACCCACCAATCAGAGGCCGGACCCGACACTGGGGGCATAGCTCAGTTGGTAGAGCACCTGCTTTGCAAGCAGGGGGTCATCGGTTCGATCCCGTTTGCCTCCACCACACTTTGCAAATCAAAGCGAAAGCGAAAGCTGCCGTAGAAGGCGGCAGACAAGCAGAAGCAAAACAAAAGGATAAGAAGGCGACTTCTTATTTTTAGTTGACTTCAAGAGGTTGGCTGCTATAATGGCCAGCTCGTTTTGATTTGCGAAGCGAAGAGACGCAGCAAAAGCTGAGTTTCGAAGCCGCATCGATCTTTAACAAATTGGAAAGCCGAAATCAACAAACAAAGACAATGTTGGTTTGGATGTAAAAGGCAAGGGTTGCAACCCGAGTCGATTCAGCCTATGGATAGGCCGTCTGAAAAGACGGGCGCCATAAGCACAGCCAAGCCATAAAAATTTGGGTGATGATTGTATCGGACGCACTCTGAGCACAAAAGGCAGAGTGTGTCACACAACAAAGCAGTAAGCTTTATCAGAGTAAACATCTCTAGTTTATTCCCCTAGTCAACGGGAGGATAAGCGAAGTCAGAGAGGTCGTTCAAATGATAGAGTCAAGTGAATAAGTGCATCAGGTGGATGCCTTGGCGATGATAGGCGACGAAGGACGTGTAAGCCTGCGAAAAGCGTGGGGGAGCTGGCAATAAAGCAATGATCCCGCGATGTCCGAATGGGGAAACCCACCGTATTCTGTACGGTATCCTTGTCTGAATACATAGGGCAAGAGAAGCGAACCCGGAGAACTGAACCATCTAAGTACCCGGAGGAAAAGAAATCAACCGAGATTGCGCAAGTAGTGGCGAGCGAACGCGCAAGAGCCTGTATATGATAGCTGGCGAGATAGAAGAACAAGCTGGGAAGCTTGGCCATAGTGGGTGACAGCCCCGTATTCGAAATCTCATCAGTGGTACTAGGTATACGACAAGTAGGGCGGGACACGTGAAATCCTGTTTGAAGATGGGGGGACCATCCTCCAAGGCTAAATACTCATCATCGACCGATAGTGAACCAGTACCGTGAGGGAAAGGCGAAAAGAACCCCGGGAGGGGAGTGAAATAGAACCTGAAACCTGATGCATACAAACAGTGGGAGCGGACTTGTTCCGTGACTGCGTACCTTTTGTATAATGGGTCAACGACTTACATTCAGTAGCGAGCTTAACCGAATAGGGGAGGCGTAGGGAAACCGAGTCTTAATAGGGCGACAAGTTGCTGGGTGTAGACCCGAAACCGAGTGATCTATCCATGGCCAGGATGAAGGTGCCGTAACAGGTACTGGAGGTCCGAACCCACGCATGTTGCAAAATGCGGGGATGAGCTGTGGATAGGGGTGAAAGGCTAAACAAACTCGGAGATAGCTGGTTCTCCCCGAAAACTATTTAGGTAGTGCCTCGAGTAAGAGACTGATGGGGGTAAAGCACTGTTATGGCTAGGGGGTTATTGCAACTTACCAACCCATGGCAAACTAAGAATACCATCAAGTCGTTTCTCGGGAGACAGACAGCGGGTGCTAACGTCCGTTGTCAAGAGGGAAACAACCCAGACCGCCAGCTAAGGTCCCAAATGATAGATTAAGTGGTAAACGAAGTGGGAAGGCCCAGACAGCCAGGATGTTGGCTTAGAAGCAGCCATCATTTAAAGAAAGCGTAATAGCTCACTGGTCGAGTCGTCCTGCGCGGAAGATGTAACGGGGCTCAAATCTATAACCGAAGCTGCGGATACGTGTTTACACGTATGGTAGGGGAGCGTTCTGTAGGCCGAAGAAGGTGAATCGAGAGGTTTGCTGGAGGTATCAGAAGTGCGAATGTTGACATGAGTAGCGATAAAGCGGGTGAAAAGCCCGCTCGCCGAAAACCCAAGGTTTCCTACGCAACGTTCATCGGCGTAGGGTGAGTCGGCCCCTAAGGCGAGGCAGAAATGCGTAGTCGATGGGAAACGGGTTAATATTCCCGTACTTTGATTTGGTGCGATGTGGGGACGGAGAAGGTTATGTCAGCAAGCTGTTGGAATAGCTTGTTCAAGCCGGTAGGTGGAAAGTTTAGGCAAATCCGGACTTTCATAACACCGAGAAGCGATAACGATTGTCTACGGACAAGAAGTGACAGATACCACGCTTCCAGGAAAAGCCACTAAGCTTCAGCCAAGTCAGAACCGTACCGCAAACCGACACAGGTGGGTAGGATGAGAATTCTAAGGCGCTTGAGAGAACTCAGGAGAAGGAACTCGGCAAATTGATACCGTAACTTCGGGAGAAGGTATGCCCTTTGATGTGAAAGACTAGCTCTGTAAGCATCGGAGGGTCGCAGAGAATCGGTGGCTGCGACTGTTTATTAAAAACACAGCACTCTGCTAACACGAAAGTGGACGTATAGGGTGTGACGCCTGCCCGGTGCTGGAAGGTTAATTGAAGATGTGAGAGCATTGGATCGAAGCCCCAGTAAACGGCGGCCGTAACTATAACGGTCCTAAGGTAGCGAAATTCCTTGTCGGGTAAGTTCCGACCCGCACGAATGGCGTAACGATGGCCACACTGTCTCCTCCTGAGACTCAGCGAAGTTGAAATGGTTGTGAAGATGCAATCTCCCCGCTGCTAGACGGAAAGACCCCGTGAACCTTTACTGTAGCTTTGCATTGGACTTTGAAGTCACTTGTGTAGGATAGGTGGGAGGCTTAGAAGCAGAGACGCTAGTTTCTGTGGAGCCGTCCTTGAAATACCACCCTGGTGACTTTGAGGTTCTAACCCAGACCCGTAATCCGGGTCGGGGACCGTGCATGGTAGGCAGTTTGACTGGGGCGGTCTCCTCCCAAAGAGTAACGGAGGAGTTCGAAGGTTACCTAGGTCCGGTCGGAAATCGGGCTGATAGTGCAATGGCAAAAGGTAGCTTAACTGCGAGACCGACAAGTCGAGCAGGTGCGAAAGCAGGACATAGTGATCCGGTGGTTCTGAATGGAAGGGCCATCGCTCAACGGATAAAAGGTACTCCGGGGATAACAGGCTGATTCCGCCCAAGAGTTCATATCGACGGCGGAGTTTGGCACCTCGATGTCGGCTCATCACATCCTGGGGCTGTAGTCGGTCCCAAGGGTATGGCTGTTCGCCATTTAAAGTGGTACGTGAGCTGGGTTTAAAACGTCGTGAGACAGTTTGGTCCCTATCTGCAGTGGGCGTTGGAAGTTTGACGGGGGCTGCTCCTAGTACGAGAGGACCGGAGTGGACGAACCTCTGGTGTACCGGTTGTCACGCCAGTGGCATAGCCGGGTAGCTAAGTTCGGAAGAGATAAGCGCTGAAAGCATCTAAGCGCGAAACTCGCCTGAAGATGAGACTTCCCTGGTGGTTAAACCACCCTAAAGAGTCGTTCGAGACCAGGACGTTGATAGGTCGGGTGTGGAAGCGCGGTAACGCGTGAAGCTAACCGATACTAATTGCTCGTGAGGCTTGACTCTATCATTTGAGAGACTTCGAATGAAGAAAAGCTTACTGAAGTCATGAGTTGCAGGATACTGCAATCATGCGATAACAAACATTACCCTGTTGGAAGTGCGAAGAGCATTTCATGTTGATAAAGCGCCGGAGAAGAATCCAGCGCGACGGCTTTCGAAATTTGTACAGTTTAGTCTGGCGGCCATAGCGAGTTGGTCCCACGCCTTCCCATCCCGAACAGGACCGTGAAACGACTCAGCGCCGATGATAGTGTGGATACCCATGTGAAAGTAGGTCACTGCCAGGCACCCCTTCCGAAGCCCCGCTGAGTATCAGCGGGGCTTCTTCTTGGCGGCTGCCGCCTGCGGCCATAGCCGGTCAATAGCCAATACGCCAATACGCAATAGCGGACTTGAAGGCCGTCTGAAAAACAAGCCGGCTTTCAAAGCTGCTAGCCTTTCATACCAATTCAAAAAAGTAAGCTAACAAGGCGGCGAGCCGCAGACAGTACAGATAGTACGGCAAGGCGAGACAACGAAGTTAGGTTATTTTTTTGGATTGGTATCAGACGGCCTGTTTGCATCATGGGTTTATACCGATTCGAAAAAATAACCTTACAAAATAAGAGCCGTTCGGCAGCATCATCCGCGTAGGTTGGATTCTTGAATCCGACGTTTGGCCAGCGGCCAGAGCGATGTGCGTGCCTTGTTCTGCAAACAAGTGTCGGATTCGAGAATCCGACCTACAGGCTGCCTGTTTGTATATTATTTTTTTGAATGGGTATTGGGTAACCATCAGCCGTCGGCCTTGGATACAGATATTTGCCATTTAAGTAACAATCACCGAGCTAAAAGACTTGCGCCTCACCAAACAATCGCCTATCATAAAAACGCCCGCGAAAGCGGGCATTGTGACCGACAACAAACACAAACGGAGAAAAACATGAAAAAACTGATCTTAGGCGCATTGGCTCTGCTGAGCATGAGCTGGGCATTGGCGACGGTGAACATCAACACTGCCGGTGCGGACGAACTCAAAGCGCTGCCGGGCATCGGCCCGGCGAAGGCAGAGGCGATTGTGGAATACCGCAAACAGCACGGCAATTTCAAAAGCGTGGAAGAGCTGAAGAATGTGAAGGGCATTGGCGACGGTATCTACAACCGCCTGAAGGATGAGGCAACGGTATCGGGCGCGCCTGCGAAGAAGGCGCAGCCGGCGGTGAAGAAGTAGGCTGCCGCTTGGCCGGCGGCCTTGGGCATGCGTATGCTGGGGGCTTGCAGTCTGCCGGTATCTGCGCTGTGGTTTGACAAGGTGAAATTTGATAAGGTGAAGGAGCAGGCCGTCTGAACGATCGGGTTCGGACGGCCTGTTTGTTGTGGGTGGGGTAGCCGTAGTTGTTTGCGTGGTGCTCGATTGGGGGCGATGGGGGCGCGATTGGCAAGCAGGGAGCAGAGAAGCGTTCAGACGGCGTGTTTTATATATGTGCGGTGACAGCTTAAGGTTTAACCGTGTTTACGCGGGAGCCGGAAGAGAAAAGGCCGTCTGAAAGGTTTCAGACGGCATTGGAAGAGGTTTATCGATTGAAAAATTTAATGCCCATCGCGCAGAATTTTCCGTATGGCAGAAAGTTGGCGGCGGCTGACGGTAAGCGGTTCTTCCACATCCAGCACTTTTGCGCCCCAGCTGGCATTGCCTTCATCTTCTTCGCCGCTATCTAAGCGCAGCAGGCAATCGAGCGTGTGGCGGAATACCAAGGCATTGCGGTGCACCCGGATAATTTTTTCGCCGAGCAGCTCTTCCCAATAAACCAAGGTTTTGGGCAGCTCATAAGACTCGCCTTCACCGGTAAACAGAAAAACGGTTTTATGCTCAGCCAATAAGTAGCGGGCTTGCTGCCAAGGAATTTCCACCATTCGATCGCGGTTGAATACTTTGAAATGGGTGAAATCGTCTTCCTGCTCTTTGATTTTTTCGTTAACGCGCGCCAATGCTGTTTGCAGACGTGATAATTTAATCGGTTTGAGCAGGTAATCTGCGGCGGCCAATTCGAATGCGCGCAAAGCATGTTCTTCATAGGCGGTTGTAAAGATGATTTCCGGTTGTTTCTTTGCGATGCGTTTGATGCGTTCAACGAGCTCCAAGCCGGTAATTTCGGGCAAGCCGATATCGGCGAACACAATGTCGGCTTCATGCATGCTGAGCCAATCGAGGGCGGGCTGGGCATGATGGAATGTTTTCAATAAAACGATGTTGCACTCATCCAGCAATACGCGCAAACGTTCAGAGGCCAACACTTCGTCTTCTACAATAATCGCACTTGGCATAGTCGTGTGTATGGTTGTTGGTTGTTATTGTTTATATCGTATCCTGAACAATTATTTATATCAATAATAATTTATTTTGAGTGCGCTGATGCAAGAAGGAGATTTGTGGAAAAACAAGAAATTTAAAGATTTTATGAAATTTAATTGCCAATAAATCTTTAATATAAATATAAAACATTTATATTTTAAAAAAATAAACACATAAAATTTAATAAGCATATTTTACTTGCTACTTGCTGTCCTGTAATAATGCCTACTCAAAAAAGCAAAATAAAAAATAGCGAATTTATTGTTGCTTTTGTGGATTTTGTGAGCAGGCAGCATTTGGCCATCTATTCTGCACAGGCCGTCTGAAAAGTTTCAGACGGCCTGTGCAGGCTTGCTTTCATGGCCACTGATTTGATTGGGTATGAAAACAATGGCTATAAAAAAACACCGCTTAGAAAGCGGTGTTTTGATATTGGTTGCGGGGGCAGGATTCGAACCTACGACCTTCGGGTTATGAGCCCGACGAGCTACCATGCTGCTCCACCCCGCGTCTGAAGAATGAAACTATATCAAGTATCTTGAGTGGTGTCAACATTTTTAATAAAACAACGCCATTAAAATAAAAACGGGCATTGAAATGCCCGTTTGATGTATTGGTGCGCGGAAAAGCCACCCGTTGCAGATGCGGCTCTAAATCACCGCTGCGGTTTGGGCGGCCTGCTCCTGCACCATGGCGGCCAAAGAAGCACCGCTTACGGATGCGCCGTAGCTGCTGTGGTTGAATGCGGCATTGATTTGTTCGTTGCTCACTGAAATATCGTTGCTGTTGAAGCTGAGCATTTCAATTTGATTTTGCTCGCCGTAAAACCAGTTTTTCACGGTGATGCTGTCGCCTTTGCCGGCGCTGATAATTAAGTTGCCGTGGCTGGCGGTGAAGCACAAATCGGTCAGGCAGATGTCGCTCTTGAATTCGATGCGGTCGGTGTCGCAGGGGTCGCCGCAATCGACGATGGTGTCGTGGCCGTAATTTTTGCCGTAGATATAAGTGTCGCCGCCGGCGCCGCCGTTTAACCAGTCGTTGCCGTAGCCGCCATCAAGCACATCGCAGCCGTTGCCGCCATCGAGGCAGTCGGCATCGTTGCTGCCGTAGAGGTTGTCGTCGCCATCTTCTCCATATAAGGCATCGCGGCCGCCGCCGCCAATCAAAATATCATCGCCTGCGCCGCCATATAAAACGTCATTGCCGCTGCCGCCGTCGAGCCAGTCATTGCCCTCGCCGCCATAGAGCTTGTCGGCACCTGCGCCACCGCTCAATTTGTCGTCGCCATGCTCTCCATACAGTACATCGCAGCCCTCGCCGCCGTTTAAGGTGTCGCAGCCATCGCCGCCATAGAGTTTATCGTTGCCACCACCACCGTTGATCACGTTGTCGGCCGCATTGCCGCTGATGATATTGTCGAGATTGTTGCCGTTTAAGGTGAGTGCTTTATCGCCGGCCGCCACCAGATTTTCCACATGGTTACCCAAGGTGTAGTCAATATATGAAATCACCGTGTCGTTGCCTTGCCACAAGCATTCGCTGACTACATCGCATTCATCATCCACCACATAAACATCATCGCCCCAACCGCCGATCATGGTGTCGGCACCTTTGCCGCCATCAAGATAGTCGTTGCCGGCTAAGCCTTTGAGCGTGTCGTTGCCATCGCCGCCAAATAATTTATCGTTAAACCATGTGCCGGTGATGCTGTCGTTGCCTTTGGTGCCGATGGCGTCTACGCCGCATTCTGCATTTTTAGTGCGGCTAACACACACGTTGTAGCCTTTGCTGCCACCCCAAGCGCCCCAAAAGGGCACTTTGATGCCGCTCCATGAATAATAAGACATATTTAATCTCCATATGGACAGAATAAAAAAGCTCGGGTGCCGATAGATTTTCGCAGCACCGTAAACATGATATATATGACATATGAAAATATTGTCATAAAAATGCCGATGGTCTTTTTAATGGATGAGCGGTAATGTCTGATTTATCAAGATGGTTATGATTAATAATATTTTTATGTCATCGATTTTCAAATAACGTGGAGATGATTACTTGATGAGGGAGCGAGCCGGTTGTATACGCATCAATGCATGGTAGCAAAGATAGTTTGCTATAATGTTTCTTTAAAATCTGCTCTGTTTTCATGCCTGTATGCCATCCCCCGATTTAAACCAAACCCTCAGCAAAGACCGCCATTTTCTGCAACAAGCTCTGCGCAATCCCAAGCGTTTCGGCGGGGCGGAGGCGGTGCAGCAGAAATACCAAAAATCCCACCAAGCTTATTTGCAGCGGTTGGCCAATCTGCCGCAGCCGCATTACGACAACACTTTGCCGGTGCACGAGCGGCGTGAAGACATCAAGCGGGCGATTGCGGAAAATCAGGTGGTGATTATCTGCGGCGAAACTGGCTCGGGCAAAACCACGCAATTGCCGAAAATCTGCCTCGAATTAGGACGCGGGGTGGCGGGCTTAATCGGGCACACGCAGCCGCGCCGTTTGGCCGCGCGTTCGGTGGCCGAGCGCATTGCCGAAGAATTGAATAGCGATATCGGCAGCATCGTGGGCTATAAAGTGCGCTTTAACGACCACACTTCGCGCGATGCCCATATCAAGCTGATGACCGACGGCATTTTGCTGGCCGAAACCCAAACCGACCGCTTTTTGAGCGCCTACGACACCATCATCATCGACGAAGCGCACGAGCGCAGCCTGAACATTGATTTTCTTTTAGGCTACCTGAAACAATTGCTGCCGCGCCGCCCCGATTTAAAAGTGATTATTACCTCGGCCACGATTGATGCCGAGCGTTTCAGCCGCCATTTTGCGCCGGCGGGTGTGCCTGCCAAAATCGTTTCAGGCAGCCTTAATCAAGCGAAAAGGCCGTCTGAAAATGCCGTAGGTCGTATTCTCGAATCCGACAAATCCCGTTCAGACGGCATCAATCTCGTGTCGGATACCAATATCCAACCTACAACGCTACCTGAAACATCCGCTCAAGGCGCCCCCGTGCTCGAAGTATCCGGCCGCACTTATCCCGTCGAAATCCGCTATCGCCCGCTGGCCGAAACCGATGAAGACGAAGCCGAAATCGACATGCCCGATGCGATTGTCGATGCCGCCGACGAGCTGGCGCGGCTGGGCAACGGCGATATTTTGGTGTTTCTGCCGGGCGAGCGCGAAATCCGCGAAGCCGCCGAAGCGCTGCGCAAATCGCCGCTGCGGCGCAATGATGAAATCCTGCCGCTGTTTGCGCGTTTGTCTAACGCCGAGCAGCACAAAATTTTCCACCCCGGCGGCGGCAAACGGCGCATTGTGTTGGCCACCAATGTGGCCGAAACCTCGCTCACTGTGCCCGGCATCCGCTATGTCATCGACACCGGCTTGGCGCGGGTGAAGCGCTATTCCGCCCGCGCCAAGGTGGAGCAGCTGCATGTGGAAAACATTTCCCAAGCCGCCGCGCGCCAGCGTGCCGGGCGCTGCGGCCGTGTGGCGGCGGGCGTATGCATCCGTTTGTATGCGGAAGACGATTTTGCCCAGCGCCCCGAATTTACCGACCCCGAAATCATCCGCAGCAATCTGGCGGCGGTGATTTTGCGCATGGCGGCGCTGAAATTGGGCGATGTGGCCGCGTTTCCGTTTTTAGAAGCGCCCGATGCCCGCTATATCAACGACGGCTTTCAAGTGCTGCTGGAGCTGGGCGCGGTAAACGAGCGCAACGAGCTTACTAAAATCGGCGAACAAATGGCGTGCCTGCCGGTCGACCCGAAAGTGAGCCGCATGTTGTTGGCGGCGCAAAAACACGCTTGCATGGCCGAAATGCTGGTGATTGTGGCCGCGCTGTCGATTCAAGACCCGCGCGAGCGCCCGCTGGAAGCGCGCGAAGCCGCCAACAAAGCGCACGAACGCTTTACCGACAAACAATCCGATTTTCTGGCCTATCTGAATATTTGGGATTCGTTTCAGCGCGAACGCGAGCGCGGCCTGAGCAACAAACAATTGGTGCAATGGTGTCACCAATATTTCCTCTCTCACTTGCGCATGCGCGAATGGCGCGAGCTGCACCAGCAATTGGCGCAAATTGCCATCGAGCTGGGCTTGGTAACCAAAGAAAATGCGTTCAGACGGCCTCAAACCGTGGAACAGCTCAGGCCGTCTGAACGCAGCGGCGACCAAGATTTATCCGCCAAAATCAAGCAGCAGCAATTGGATAAAAAACAGCACCGCGCCCACATCCGCCAAGCCAAAGAAGCGGGCTACGAACAAATCCACCGCGCCCTGATTACCGGCCTGGTGGCCAATGTCGGCCTTAAATCGCCCGAAGGCCACGACTATTTGGGCGCGCGCGGCAGCCATTTTCATCTGTTCCCTGCTTCGGCCTTGTTTAAAAGCAAACCCAAATGGGTGATGGCCGCCGAGCTCACCGAAACCACCCGCCTCTACGCCCGCGACGTGGCCGGCATCGAGCCGGAATGGATCGAGCAAGAAGCGCCGCACTTGGTGAAATACCATTATTTCGAGCCGCATTGGTCGCAAAAGCGCGGCGAAGTGGTGGCCAGCGAACGCGTTACCTTCTACGGCCTCACCGTGCTGCCGCGCCGCCCCGTGGCCTATGGAAAAGTAGCGCCCGCAGAAGCGCGCGAGCTGTTTATCCGCGGCGCCTTGGTGGCGCAAGAAGCCGATATCCAGGCCGCCTTTTTTGCCCACAACAAAAAGCTGATTAAAGACATCGCCGCGCTGGAACACAAATCGCGCAAACAAGACGTGCTGGTAGACGAAGAAGCCCTGTTTGATTTCTACAACCAAAGGCTACCTGAAAACTATATGCCGTCTGAAAACGGTGTACGGCCTGAAACGCCTGCCGTAGGTCGGATTCTCGAATCCGACAACCACACCCAGCTACCTATTCCCTCCCCCCGTGGGGGAGGGCTAGGGAGAGGGCAGCAAGCCAAAGGCTTGCCTAACCAACCTCGCCCTAAGCCCCAAACCCCGCAACCCCTAGCCGACTTGCGCACCTTCCAAACTTGGCTCAAGCAAGCCGAACAAGCCAACCCGCGCCTGCTCTTCCTCAGCCGCGACGACCTCATGCAACACGCCGCCGCCCACGTTACCGAAGCGCAATTCCCACCGCATTGGCAAAACGCCGACGGCAAATTCAAGCTCAGCTACCGCTTCGAGCCGCACCACCCGCTGGATGGCGTTACCCTCACCATCCCGCTGCCCGTGCTCAATCGCCTCAACCCCGCCGCGCTCGAATGGCTGGTGCCCGGCATGATACGCGAAAAATTACAGCTATTAATCAAAGCCCTGCCCAAACAAATCCGCCGCATCTGCGTGCCCGTGCCCGACTTTATCACCCGCTTTTTGGCCGATAATCCCGACCAAAACGCCCCCATTCAGCCGCAGCTTGCCCAAGCCATCGCCAAAAGCGCCGGCGATATGCGCCTGATCGAGCAAATCGACATGGCCGCCTGGCAAGCCTTCAGGCTACCTGAACACAGCTATTTCAACATCCGCGTGATTGACGATGGCGGCCAAGAGCTGGCCATGGCGCGCGACCTGATCGAGCTGCAAAACCAGCTCGGCCAAGCCGCCGCCGTTACCTTTCGCGACAACAGCAGCGACTTCGAGCGCGACAACCTCACCAACTGGGACATCGGCAAACTGCCCGAAAAAATCCAGTTCGCCCGCGGCAAACAGCAGCTCACCGGCTACCTCGGCCTGCAACAGCAAAAAAACGGCAGCATTGCCCTGCGCCTGTTCGACACCCCCGAAGCCGCCGCAGCCGCCCACCGCCAAGGCAGCATCGCCCTCATGGCCTTGCAGCTCAAAGAGCAAGTGAAAGACCTGAACAAAGGCCTGCCCGATTTCACCCCAACCGCCATGCTGCTCAAACACTTAGGCGTAGACAACCTGCGCGAAGACATCACCGCCGCCGTGCTCGACCGCGCCCTGATGGGCGAAGACACCCCGCCGCGCGACGAAAAAGCCTTTAAAGAACAAATCAAACGCGCCCGCAGCCGCCTGCCCGCCGTCAAAGAAGCCCTCAATCGCTACCTGCTCGCCACCGCGCAAGCCTATAGCGAGCTCAACAGCAAAATCGGCCGCCACCCCCTCGCCCACACCCTGCGCAGCCAACTCGAGGCCCTGATTTATCCCGGTTTCGCCCACGCCATACCGTGGCAACAGTGGCCGCGCCTGCCCATTTATTTACAAGCCATGCAAAAACGCATGGAAAAATACAGCCCCAACCCCGCCCGCGACCAAGCCCGCGAAGCCGATGTGCAGGAACTGCTGGCGATGTGGCAAGAAAAAGTAGATGCCTTGCAAAAACAAAACCAACCCCTTTCAGACGGCCTGCTGGGGTTTAGATGGCAGATTGAAGAACTGCGTGTGTCGCTGTTTGCGCAGGAGTTGAAAACGCCGATGCCGGTGTCGGTGAAGCGGTTGCAAAAAGAATGGGAAAAGGTTAATTTATATACTTAAAGATACATAGGGAGAATTTTATGGAACAAGCCATTCCGAGCTTGAATAAAGCAGTAGAAACTACTTTAAAAGTGATTAAAGAGGTTGAGAAAAAAGCATTATTAGATGTTCAGGATTTGCAAAGTTCAAACTATTCTGAAGTCATCAATCAAAATAATTGGACTGATTCGTCAAAAAAACAATCAGAAGAAATTAGAAAGCAGAATATTGTAGAGGCTAAATTATTGAAAGAAAGCCCTACTTTTCTCCGCATTGATGCAGAAGATATAGACGGTAATTATGCCCATACCTTTTATATTGCCCCAGCTATAGTAGGGAGGCTTTCTTCCTGTACGAAAAATAATCAAACCCATATTGTAAGTATTAAATCTCCATTAGGAAAAATTAGTAGTCTAAATTTTGAAGATGAGTTTACATTTGATGGAGTTGATTATTATATTAGTCGAAAAATTCGATACACCCCCGCCAAATTGCAAAATGATGACTGGGATGGATTTTCTGTAAATATTATTGCTGATCAAAACCAGCCCATTTTAATTGATAAGTTGTCTGAACTGCTCAATTTATCTACAGATGAAGATTTTCAAAAGTTAGCTGCTGAAGTATTGAAATACTCTCAAACTGTTGATGGGCAGTTGAAACAGTTGCAAATAAATTTACGAGATACGATTTCTTTGCGTGAGCAAGCAATATTAGACAAACAGCAGAGTGAAATTTTCCGTAAACCAATTTCAGCACAGATAATTTTGCTTGGACCACCTGGAACGGGGAAAACAACGACCTTAATTAAACGGTTAGGATTAAAAATTTATAATGAAAGAGAGAATTTCCTACCTGAAGAGCAAAATATTTTAAGCAAATTAGGAAAAAACTCATTTGACCAGTGGTTAATGTTTACGCCATCAGACTTATTAAAAGGATATTTAAAAGAAGCTTTTAATGCAGAGGGAATTGCTACATATAAAAAAATTCACTTGTGGAAAGATTTTGCTGGTGACCTTGCTCGTCAAGATTTTAAAATTTTAAATCGTCCAGATTTTAAAAGCGGTTTTACACTAGAAAAACAGAATGAATTTGTCCAACAGTCGGTAATTGAAAATCCATTAGAATGGATTGAATCATTTGTTGTTTATTTAGATGGGAAATTAACAATAGAACTAAAAAAAGGGCATGAAATTTTAGAGAAATATAATATTAATTTGGTAAATAACCTAACAGTTGAAATTTCATCCATTGTTAATTCAGAAAGCAAAATTGAGGAGAAATATCGAAAATTATTTGAATATCAAAAAAAGGTTCAGGCCGCTGTGAAAATAGAAAAAGAGTACAGCAATAAAATTACTCAAGAGGAGTTGAATTTATTAAGTAACCGCCATAGTGGAATTTTAGAAAATTTTAAAATATTCTTAAAATCTATTCAAGCGAATGATAATTCTCATGAAGATGTAGATGATGAGTTTGATATGGATGATGAAGAGGAACTTTCTCTATCTGAGACTGAAATTAATTCAGAATATAAAAAATTTTTAAGATCATATGCGCGACAGCTATTTCAGAAACAAAAAATTGATCCGAATAGCAAGGTCGGAAAAATCGCTGAATGGTTGGGAGAGAAATTGCCCAATCAAGAGCAATTGGAACTATTAGGCAAGAGTGCAACTATACAAAATAGTCTTAACAGATTTATAAATTCATATACGAAGTATTATAAAAGCATAGTGAAAAACTATAAGCAATTTAGACGGCAAAAGCAATTTGATAAATTCTATACAGAAGGAATTGTAATTAATAAAATTAGTTATGCCGAAATTGATTTTCTTTTGTTTGTATTTATCACAAGAATGAAATATTTAATAAGCCAAAATTATATTAAAAATAATATAGAGCATATCCGTGATATTAACTATATCCAGCAAAATGTTTTTGTTGACCAGGTGGTTGTTGACGAGGCAACCGATTTTTCTGCCTTGGAGTTGGCATGTATGCAGAGATTAAGCAGGCCAGAAATAAATGCTTTCGTGGCTTGTGGTGATTTCAACCAACGATTGGAAGGTAAAGGAATAAAAAATAAAGAATTATTACAATGGATTAGTCCATCAATAGAGTTGCAGTATATAAATACTACATATAGGCAAACATGTAGTTTGAATGAGTTTTCTCATCATTTATTAACTTTGATGGAAGATTATGATGATAAGTCAAAAGCAGAATTGCCCAAGCACTCTATATTATTTAAAGGCATGAAACCTACAATGCTGGAAAATGGTAAAAACTTTGCAAACTCTTTATCATGGGTTTCTGAACGGATTGAGGAAATAGAAATTTTAGTAAATAAGCATCAACAGATAGCAAAAATGCCTACGATTGTCATTCTTACTAAAACTGATGATGATGTTGATAATGTGGCTGAAATATTAGATGAATACTTATCGGAGATAAATCATTCTGCTGTTCCTTGTAAAAATGGGCAGATTTGGGGAAATGAAAATGCTATCAAGGTATGTAGTATTAAATATATTAAAGGCCTTGAGTTTGAAGCAGTATTTTTTCTAGATGTAGATGAAATGATAAAAACATATCCTGATTTATATCAAAAATATTTGTATGTGGGATCAACTCGTGCCGCAACATTCTTAGGGTTAACTTTTCAAGAGGAATTGCCATTAGAGATGGAGCCATTAC
The DNA here is from genome assembly GCF_022870845.1 of Uruburuella suis. Classification (GTDB taxonomy): domain Bacteria; phylum Pseudomonadota; class Gammaproteobacteria; order Burkholderiales; family Neisseriaceae; genus Neisseria; species Neisseria suis. The sequence goes on along the minus strand of NZ_CP091507.1, from coordinate 2,668,587 downwards.
GTAGCTTATTTGCCGAATCTTGGTCTTTAGAGGAACTTGAAAATAGTATGGAAAGAAAATAGCCAGCAAGCGTAACTACGGTTAGCCGCTGTAAGTGGCATAACCGTACACATAAAAGCTTAATGCCGTCTGAAAATCCGTTTCAGACGGCATTGTTTTTTACAAATTTGCATGTTTCCCGCACTACATCACGTACGGTTGCCGCATACCGCCTAACCGTACCTATACCCTATTTTGCAAACGGGTGTAGCGAAAAAACCGGCCTCTACAATGGCTCCAAACATGCCCAACGCGGCGGCGGGCTAAGGGCAAAGTCCAAGGTGAGGTTGGGTGCCGGGCTGTAGTCGGCCTTGCCAAAGGCGCCCACTTCCACCCATAAGGGCTTTTTGCCCGGCAAGGTGAGTTGATAAACTTGGGCAGACATATACTCGGCTTCTTCGCTATTGCGCGGGCACTCGCCGCGTGTTTGCACGATTTTTGTGCCTTCAGGCAGCCATTGTTGCAGCAGCGGCCGGTAATCGTGGGCAATCAGGCTGTCGCCATCGCGCAGATAAACCGTCCAATACATGCCATACATCCCCTGCTGATCGCCACCCACGGTAACGTCGGCTTCTTTGGCCCAAGCCAATGGTTTGAGCGTGCCGTCACGATAATAAGCGCCTTGGCTCGGGCGCTGGCCTGCCGCATCGTGCCACAGCACTTTTTTGCCCCATTCCAAAGCCGACAAGCGCACATGGCGCACATGCCATTGCGACCACGGTGAGGCGGCCTCAGCGGTGCCGGCTGTTTGTGCTAGGCTGAGCACCGAATCGCCCAAAGCCTCCCTTAAAGCCGCATCATGCAGGCTGCTGCGAAACGGCATGTTTTGTGCTTCGGCTTTGGGGCTGGCCGCCATGCCGCTCAAGCAGGCGGCGGTGGCCAATAACAATATGGGTTTCATAGGGGTTTGCTCCGTGGCTGTTTTGGCTGTTTCAGGCTGCCTGAAAGCATAGAATCTTAATGCCGTCTGAACAAGCCATTTCAGACGGCATGGTTTTATTTTTACAACACTGTGTTTTCCCTGCTCGGCATGCACATGGTTACGCCGCTGCGGCGGCGAACCGTACCTACCCAGCCCCTATTTCCGCAACAAGCGCAAGCCATTGCCCACCACCAATAAGCTGGCGCCGACATCGGCAAACACGGCCATCCACATGGTGCCGAAGCCGGCAATGGTAAGGGCGAGGAAGACGGCTTTGATGGCCAGCGCCAACACAATGTTTTGCACCAACACGGCATGGGTGGCTTGGGATAGGCGCACAAAGGCGGGGATTTTGCGCAAGTCGTCGTCCATCAGCGCCACATCGGCGGTTTCGATGGCGGTGTCGGTGCCCATGGCGCCCATGGCAAAGCCGATATCCGCACGCGCTAGGGCGGGCGCATCGTTGATGCCGTCGCCCACCATGCCTACAGCACCTTCGGCGGCCAGCTTTTCCACTGCGGCCAGTTTTTCTTGCGGCAGCTGGTCGCCATAAGCGCGATCGATGCCGACTTGGGCGGCGATGGCGGCGGCGGTGTGCGGGTTGTCGCCGCTGAGCATTAAGGTATTGATGCCCAGTTGGTGCAGTTGGGCGATGGCTTCGCGGCTGCTTTCTTTCACCGTGTCGGCCACGGCAAACAGCGCCAACACTTGCACCTCATCGGCCAGCAACACCACGGTTTTGCCCTCGCGCTCGAGCGCAGCCAAACGGTTTTCCAGTTCGGCGCTGCATAGGCCGCGCTCGTGGATTAAGCGGTGGTTGCCCAGCACATAATGGACACCATCGATTTCGCCTTGCACGCCGCGCCCGGCAAGTGCGGTAAATTCGTGCACCGTTTGTGTGGTGATGCCTTGCTCGGCCGCCGCGCGGGCAATTGCTTGCGAAACAGGGTGATCGGAGTGGGCGGCCAGCGAGCTTGCCAACACTTGGCCGTTTTCAGGTAGCCTATTGCCCAGCACGGCAAAATCGGTTTGCACCGGCTTGCCGTGGGTGAGCGTGCCGGTTTTGTCCAGCGCCAGCCATTTCAGCTTGCGGCCTTGCTCCAGATACACGCCGCCCTTCACCAAAATGCCTTTGCGCGCGGCGGCGGCCAGCCCGCTGACAATGCTCACCGGGGTGGAAATCACCAGCGCACACGGGCAGGCAATCACCAGCAACACCAGCGCCTTATACACCCATTCGCCCCACGCCTCGCCCAGCAGCAAGGGCGGCACCACGGCAATCAGCGCGGCAATGGCCAGCACGGCAGGGGTATAGATTTGTGCAAAGCGGTCGACAAAACGCTGTGTCGGCGCTTTCACGCCCTGCGCAGCTTCCACCGCATGAATGATGCGCGCCAAAGTAGAATGGCTGGCGGCGGCGGTTACGCGGTATTCCAGCGAGCCGGCCTGATTGATGGTGCCGGCAAACACGGCATCGCCACGGCTTTTTTCCACCGGCAGGCTCTCGCCGGTAATCGGCGCTTGGTCTACCGTGGAGCTGCCGCGCACGATTTCGCCGTCCAGCCCGATGCGCTCGCCCGGTTTCACCCGCACCATGCTGCCCACCGCCACATTGGCTGCCGCGATTTCCTGCCAACTGCCATCGGCTTGCTGCACGGTGGTGGTGTCGGGTGCCAGCGACATCAGCCCGGCAATGGCGTTGCGGGCGCGGTCGAGCGAGCGGGCTTCAATCAATTCGGCCAACGTAAACAACACCATCACCATCGCCGCTTCCGACCAATGGCCAATCACAATGGCGCCGGTAACGGCAATGCTCATCAGCGCATTGATATTCAGGCTGCCGCTTTTTATCGACACCCAGCCCTTTTTATAGGTGCCCAAGCCGCACAAAGCCACCGCCACCAGCGCCAGCGCGGCGCTGAGCCACGCCGTATAGCCCAGCCAGTCGGCACTTTCCGACAACAGCGCCGCCACCCCGGCCACAATCAGCGGCCACAGCGGCTTTTTGTTTTCTGCCGCCAGCGCCAGTTTGCCGCTGCCATCGGCCAATTCCGGCTCGAAGCCGAGCGCACGCAACGCCGCCAATATCTGCTCGAGGCTTTCCGGCGTGTGCACCACCGTGAGCACCCGCTGCATCAGGTTGAATTCGAGGCTTTTTACTTGCGTCATGTCGCCCAGTTTTTTGCGGATTAATGCTTCTTCGGTGGGGCAATCCATCTGCATAATGCGTATGGCCGTCTGAAGATGGCCGTCTATCGTTGTTGCCGCCGCCAGCGGGGTGAACGGGGTTGTTGTTGTTGTGTGATTATGACTGCCGCAGCAAGCGCTTTCATTTGCCGCTGCTTCGGCGTGCTGGTGCGCATGATTGTGGCCGCAGCTCACAGCGGCATCTTGCTTATGTTGGTGTGGGTGTTGGCCGCATCGGCTCATGGCGTTTCCTTTCCTGCCTGCCTGTTTCGGTATAGAATCGCCATTAAATACCCTGTAGCGGCTACAGGGTCAAGCACAAAGGAAATCGGCATGAAAATCGGCGAACTGGCCAAACAAACCGGCTGCGCGGTGGAAACCATCCGCTACTACGAACACGAAGGCCTGCTGCCGCCCGCAACACGCAATCCGGCCAACAACTACCGCGAATACGGCGCCGCACATCTGGAGCGGCTGGTGTTTATCCGCCGCTGCCGCACGCTGGAAATGACGCGCCAAGAAATCCGCGAGCTGCTGCACGCCCGCGCCGAGCCCAACGCCAGCTGCACCACCATCAACAGCCTGATCGATGAACACATCACCCATGTGCAAGCGCGCGTGGCCGAACTCAAAGCACTGGAGCAGCAATTAATCCAGCTGCGCCGTCAATGCCACGACGCCCGAGCCAATCGCGATTGCGGCATTTTGCGCAGCCTGGATCACAGCGTTACCGACAGCCCGGCTACACCTGCCCCACACCACAGCGAGCTGGCAAAACCGTTGGCTTGAAAGCGAATGCCCGCCAACCTCTTTATATGATGGAGCAGCTATTGCCGCTATTCAGCTGCGTAGGTACGATTAGCCGTAAAACGGCGTAATCGTACGCATGAAAATAAAGCTGCCTAAATGTGCTTTCAGGCAGCTTTATTGTTGAAATGCTTGATTTTCTACGATTCGTGCGTGCGGTTACGGCGTGCCGCCTAACCGTACCCGCCCATTTTTCTCCTGCTGTGTCGTATCCCTACATTTGCCGTTACATTGATTTATTCCGCATGCAATCACATTTTTTCATCCAACGTATGCTTACCGCGCGCCGTCTGCTTACCGTTGCGTTTATTGGGCTTGTGCGCAATGATATGCCCTTAGGGTTCATTATTTGAAATAACATTTTAATCAAAGGAAGTGCTATGCCGCAAAGCCCGTTTTTTTCCATCTGGCGCTACCGCCGCCGTTTGCTGCTGGGCTTGATGGCCGGTATGGCGGCGTGGCTGATATTACAGGCGCTGCCTTTGCCGCTGGCGGGGGTGACACGGGCGATTGCAGCGTTTGATGTCGGCGTGGCGGTGTATTTGGGCTTGGTGTTTGCGCTGATGCGTGCGGCCGATAAGCAAACTTTGCTGGCGCGGGCGCATTTGGAAGACGAGGGCGGCCGCACGATTTTGCTGCTTACCGCCGGTGCGGCGGCGATGTCGCTGCTGGCGATTGCGCTGGAGCTGGGCATCAGCCAGCAAGCGCAAGGCATGGCGCGCGCCGCGCATGTGTTGCTCACGGTGGCGACGATTTTTTTGTCGTGGCTGTTTACGCATGTGATGTTTGCGCTGCACTATGCGCGCATGTATTACCGCGATGTGATGCACGGGCGCTCGCCGTGTTTGCTGTTTCCGGAAAGCAAGCCGCAACCGGATTATTGGGATTTTGTTTACTTCGCCTGCGTGATCGGCACTTCGGGGCAAACCGCCGATGTGAGCCTGGCTTCTTCTGCCGTGCGGCGTGTGGGGCTGCTGCATTGCGTGTTGGCGTTTTTCTACAATGTGGCGGTGCTCTCGCTGCTGATTAATATTGCTTCGGGGTTGATTGGCGGCTAGGGTCTGTTCACAATTCATCCATGCGTAAGATTTTGAGGGCAAAAGCGCGTTTGCAAGGCGAAAAGCGCAGCAAGGTTGGACTCCTTGCTGCGCTTTTTGTCTTGCATCTGCATGCTCAGAAACAAAATCCCCTTCATAAACGAATTGTCAGGATGCTCTAGCGGTTGAGGCCGTCTGAAAGGTTTTCGGGCTTTCAGACGGCCTTGATTGTTTGTATTGGTATAGGCCGTCTGAACGAAAACGTTAAAATATGTTATAAATAATCCTATTTGCTTTTATCGAGCTTTATACAAATGAAGTTTAACATCTCTGCCGCTTCTTTTTCTCCCGCTCATTTTGCCGCCGCTGTGGCGGCTTTGCTCGTGTCATACGGCAGCAGCGCGGTGATTATTTTTCAGGCGGCGCAGGCGTTTGGTGCCACGGATGCGCAAATTACTTCGTGGTTTACCATTATCGGGCTGGTGTGCGGCGTGCTCACTTTGGGCTTGAGCGTGCGCTATAAAGCGCCGGTGATGATGGCTTGGTGCACGCCCGGCGCGGCTTTGATGGCGGGCATGAGCGGCATTTCGCTCAATGAAGCGGTGGCGGGCTTTATTTTTGCCGGCGGCCTGATGCTGCTGGTGTCGGCGGCGGGCTGGTTCGACCGCTTGGTGCGCCTGATTCCGGCTTCGCTGGCGGCGGCGATGTTGGCCGGTATTTTGATTAATTTCGGCAGCCGTGTGTTTACCGCCATGCAGGGGCAAACGGTGTTGGTGCTGCTGATGCTCTCCACTTATCTGCTCAGCAAAATCCGCATGCCGCGCTACAGCATTTTGCTGATGCTGCTGGTGGGATTCGGCTATGCGGCGGCGGCGGGGCTGCTCGATTGGAGCCGTTTGCAGTGGAATGCGCCTTATTTGGAATGGGTGTCGCCCGTGTTTCATATCGGGCCGATTATCAGCGTGGGCGTGCCGCTGTTTATCGCTTCTTTGGCCACGCAGAATGTGCCGGGCATGGCGATTATGCGCAGCTACGGCTACCACACGCCGGCCAAGCCACTGATCAACAGCAGCGCGGCCGCCACAGTGGTGTTTGCGCCGTTTGGTGCGTTTATGGTGAACTTGGCCGCCATCAGCGCCGCCATCTGCATGGGCAGCGATGTGGATAAAGATCCTCAGCGCCGCTATTTGGCCAATGTGTGGCTGGGGCTGCTTTATTTGCTGCTGGGTGCGGCCGGCGGCATGGTGGTGGCGCTGTTTGCCGCCTTGCCGGCCGAATTGCTGGCAGCGCTGGCGGGCATCGCCATTTTCGGCACATTGCAGGCCAATCTGCTCGGCGCCTGGCAGGATGAACCCACGCGCGAAGCTTCGCTGGTAACGCTGCTGGCATCGGCTTCGGGCATGACTTTATTCGGCATCGGCAGTGCTTTTTGGGGCTTGCTGATGGGCGTGGCGGTGTATCATTTGAATCGGAAAACCGCGCGAAAATAGCGGAGCAATCGGGTTGCGGTTTGGGTGTTGTTTTGAGTGAAATAACAGAATCATGCCGAGGCCGTCTGAAAGCTTTCAGACGGCCTCGGCATGATTATTCAGGCCGGCTTGTTTGAATCAGTTTCAGACGGCCTGCGCCACAAACCACCAACAAAGCGGCAGCAGCAATAAGGCAAATAAAGCGGTGGCCGCCTCAATCGAGAAAAAAGCTTTGCGTTTGACCATAGAGGCTTCTTCGTCGGCCAGCACCAAAAAGCCAAACAAAGCGCTCACGAAAAACATAAAGCCCGGCGGCAGAAAGGCGAGATAATGGACATCGCGGCTGATGGTGCCGAACACCGCCACAGCAGATAAGGCAAACGACACCATCAGAAGCAAAGTGCTGAAAAGAAACAGGCTCTGCCTGCTTTCGTAAAAACGGTTTAGCATGGTTCACTCCTTGATATCAGCGGGTGGGAAAATCATTCTATAGCAAAACAGCCAAACAGCCAGCCTTGTTTTGCCGTGAAAAGCTTTTTCGGAACAATATTTTGCAAAAATAAATTTTACAGCTGGAAACCATTCAAGAAAAGGCGCGGCACAAATCTGAATGGCGGAGTGCTGCCGTTTTCCAGCAAACCGTTTTCAACCAAGAAGCAAAATGGGTGCATTTTATAAAAATCCCTGCAGATGAAACGGCATTCGGGTGGAATGCCTGATGACATCAAACGGCAAGGGCTGAGCTGGGTTTCGCCGCCCGATTGGCTGCAAAACCCGTTTCCACGGCATTTTAGCCGGTGTGTATCAGGCCGTCTGAAAGCGGCGGCTCATTCGGCCGTAATAAAATGTAGTGGGCGGGAAATCGCAATAAAATGTTGTTTTGAAATTGTGAAGGCCGTCTGAAAGAAACGGATTTGGCAAAGCCGTTTATTTTAAATAGCAATTTAATTTATCGAAATATGATAATCAATAGGCGGAAAATATTTAAAGCAATAAAATAGAGATTTCATTCTATTGAATGAGAATCGTTATCTATAAGTTACTAAAAATATTAAAGAAATTTAAGAAAAAATTACAGGGCAACTTTAAAACACCCCCGAAATTAGCTACAATGAAAAGCGTTTTACCAGCATTATTTACGTTAACGATTCAGGTGTATGCACATGTTGGCCAATTATTTTCCGGTATTTATATTCATTCTTATCGGCTTGTTTGCCGGTATTCTGTTTTTAACGCTGGGCAATCTGCTCGGCCCGAAACGCCATTACCAAGAGAAAGATGCCCCGTTTGAATGCGGCTTTGAGGCTTTCGAAAATGCGCGCATGAAATTCGACGTGCGCTATTATCTGGTGGCGATTTTGTTTATTTTGTTTGATCTGGAAATCGCGTTCATGTTTCCGTGGGCGGTGGTGTTCAAAGATTTGGGCGCATTCGGTTTTTGGTCGATGTTCGTGTTTATCGTGATTCTCACGATAGGCTTTATTTATGAATGGAAAAAAGGCGCTTTAGAATGGGAATAGAAGGCGTTTTGAATAAAGGTTTTGTCACCACCAGCGCAGACACAGTGCTCAATTATGTGCGCACCGGTTCGCTCTGGCCGGTAACGTTCGGCTTGGCTTGTTGCGCGGTGGAAATGATGCAGGCGGGCGCGGCGCGCTACGACCTCGACCGCTTCGGCATTATCTTCCGCCCCTCGCCGCGCCAGTCTGATCTGATGATTGTGGCCGGCACCTTGTGTAACAAAATGGCACCCGCCCTGCGCCGCGTATACGACCAAATGGCCGAACCGCGCTGGGTGTTGTCGATGGGCTCTTGCGCCAACGGCGGCGGCTATTACCACTATTCATATTCGGTGGTGCGCGGTTGCGACCGCATTGTGCCGGTGGATGTGTATGTGCCCGGCTGCCCGCCCACGGCCGAAGCCTTGATTTACGGTTTGATTCAGTTGCAGCAGAAAATCAAACGCACTTACACCATTGCCCGCTAGGGTCTGTTCACAATTACTTGTCATAACATTGAATAAAAAGGAAAGCAGGTGTAAAAAGGGAGCTCTCACACAACCCTAATACACCTGCCATGCCCCGCACACTACTCAAAGATGAATACTGGACGAAGCTGTTGCCCATTCTGCGTGATTTGGGTGTTTATTGCAAACCCAATCTACGCCTGATTTTCGAAGGCATCCTATACAGAGTCAGAACCGGCATCCCTTGGCGCGATCTGCCCGAGTATTTCGGCAAACACCATACCGTTTACACGGCTTATAACCGTTGGTCGGCAAAAGGTATTTTTGCCGAAGCCTTAAAAAAGCTCAGCCAAGACTGTGATTTGGAATGGGTAGCCATAGATGGCAGCTATGTTCGGGCGCATCAACATTCAGCCGGCGCCTCATGGCTCAGCGAAGAAGAGGAACACGCAATCGGTATGAGCCGGGGCGGGATGACCAGCAAGATTCATCTGGCGGTAGACGTCTCAGGCAATCCGGTTGAGATTATCATTACTGCGGGCAATATCAACGATATCAGCGTTGCGCCGGAATTGCTTGATAACATCGATCTTGCCGGAACTGAGCTTGTGAATGCGGATAAGGGCTATGATTCAGACCGACTCAGGGAACAGATAGAGGAAAGTGGCGCGAAAGCCAATATTCCCTATAGAAAAGACAGGGAAGAGAAAAATAAAGACATGGACTGGTATCTTTATAAAATCAGGCACTTGGTGGAGAATACTTTTTGTCGTCTGAAACATTTCCGAGCGATTGCCAGCCGCTACGATAAGCTAAAGCGCAACTTCCACAGCACGGTTTTATTGGGATGCATTGTGATGTGGCTACCTTTATGACAAGTAATTGTGAACAGACCCTAGGAGAAACGTATGGCTGATGTGAAAACATTGCATGAAACCGCCGCGCGTGTGCTTGGCGCCAAAGCCGGCAAAGTTTTGCTGGCTTTGGATGAGGTAACGGTTGAGTGCGCTGCCGCCGATTATTTGGATGTGATGCGCACCTTGCGCGATCACGATGAGCTGCACTTCGAGCTTTTGGTAGATTTGTGCGGCGTCGATTACAGCGACTATAAAAACGAGCCGTGGCAGGGCAAGCGCTTTGCGGCGGTGAGCCAGCTTTTGTCGGTGAAAAACAACCAGCGCATCCGCGTGCGCGTATGGGCTGACGACGATGATTTTCCGGTGGTGGATTCTGTTACCGAGCTGTATAACAGCGCCGATTGGTATGAGCGCGAGGCGTTTGACCTTTACGGCATCATGTTCAACGGCCACCCCGATTTGCGCCGTATTCTGACCGACTATGGCTTTGTCGGCCATCCGTTCCGCAAAGATTTCCCCATTTCCGGCTATGTGGAAATGCGTTACGACGAAGCGGAAAAACGTGTGATTTACCAACCTGTAACCATCGAACCGCGCGAAGTTACGCCGCGCATCGTCCGCGAGGAGCATTACGGTGGCCAATAAATTAAGAAACTACACCATTAACTTCGGCCCGCAACATCCGGCGGCGCACGGCGTGTTGCGCATGGTATTGGAGCTCGACGGCGAAACCATCGTGCGCGCCGATCCGCACATCGGTCTCTTGCACCGCGGCACCGAAAAGCTGGCCGAAACCCGCACCTATCTGCAAGCGCTGCCTTATATGGATCGCTTGGATTATGTATCCATGATGTGCAACGAGCAGGCTTACTGCTTGGCGGTGGAAAAGCTGGCCAATATCGAAGTGCCCGAGCGCGCGCAATATATCCGCGTGATGTTTGCCGAAGTGACCCGCATTCTCAATCATTTGATGGGCATCGGCTCGCATGCGCTCGATATCGGCGCCATGACGGTGTTTCTGTATGCCTTCCGCGAGCGCGAAGAATTGATGGATTTGTATGAAGCGGTTTCCGGCGCGCGCATGCATGCGGCTTATTTCCGCCCCGGCGGCGTTTACCGCGATTTGCCCGACTTTATGCCGAAATACGAGAGCAGCAAGTTTCGCAATGCCAAAGTGCTGCAAAAGCTCAATGAAGCACGCGAAGGCAGCATGCTCGACTTTATCGAATCGTTTACCGAGCGTTTTCCCAAATGTGTGGATGAATACGAAACCCTGCTCACCGACAACCGCATTTGGAAGCAGCGCACCGTCGGCATCGGCGTGGTGTCGCCCGAGCGCGCCCTGCAGCGCGGCTTTACCGGCGTGATGCTGCGCGGCTCCGGCATTGAATGGGATATCCGCAAAAAAGCGCCTTACGATGCTTATGCTAAAGTGGATTTCGATATTCCGGTGGGGCTCAACGGCGACTGCTATGACCGCTATCTGTGCCGCATCAATGAAATGCGCGAATCCAATAAAATCATCAAGCAGTGTGTGCAATGGCTCAAGGCCAATCCTGGCCCCGTGATTGTGGAAAACCATAAAGTTGCCCCGCCCAAGCGCACCGATATGAAAATGGGCATGGAAGATTTGATTCACCACTTCAAGCTCTTTACCGAAGGCATGCATGTGCCCGAGGGCGAAACCTACACCGCCATCGAGCACCCCAAAGGCGAATTTGGCATTTATATGATTTCAGACGGCGCCAACAAGCCTTACCGCCTGAAAATCCGCGCACCGGGCTTTGCCCACCTGCAAGGCATGGACGAAATGGCACGCGGCCATATGCTAGCCGACGTGGTGGCCATCATCGGTACGCAAGACATCGTGTTCGGAGAGGTAGACCGATAATGTTATCCGCTCAATCTTTACAAAAAATCGACGTCGAGCTGGCGAAATATCCGGCCGACCAACGCCGCTCTGCCGTGATGGCCGCCTTGCGCATTGCGCAAGTGGAAAAAGGCTATTTGGCGCCGGAAACCATCGAGTTTGTGGCCGACTATATCGGCATTGCACCGGCCGCCGCTTATGAAGTGGCCACGTTTTACAATATGTATGACTTGCACCCTGTGGGCAAATACAAGCTCACCGTCTGCACCAACCTGCCCTGCGCCCTGCGCGGCGGGGTGAGCGCTGCCGAATACCTCAAGCAAAAGCTCGGCATCGGCTTTGGCGAAACCACTTCAGACGGCCTGTATACCTTGATGGAAGGCGAATGCATGGGCGCATGCGGTGATGCGCCGGTGATGCTGGTAAACAACCACAAAATGTGCAGCTTCATGACCGAAGAAGCCATTGAAGCGAAATTGGCGGAGTTGAACTGATGGCGATTTATGAATCAGGTGTCATTTTTGACCAAGTAGATACCCACAATCCCGACTGCTGGCATCTCGACGCCTATCAGGCGCGCGGCGGTTATCAGGCTTTGCGCAAAATCTTGAGCGAAAAATTGTCGCAAGACGATGTGATCGCCGAAGTGAAAGCATCCGGCCTGCGCGGCCGCGGCGGTGCGGGCTTTCCCACCGGCCTGAAATGGAGCTTTATGCCGCGCTCTTTCCCCGGTGCCAAATATGTGGTGTGCAACACCGACGAAGGCGAACCGGGCACGTTTAAAGACCGCGACATTATGGATTTCAATCCGCACGCGCTGATTGAAGGCATGATTATTGCCGGCTACGCCATGGGTGCAGAGGCGGGCTATAACTATATCCATGGCGAGATTTTTGAAAGCTACGAGCGCTTCGAGCTGGCTTTGGCCGAGGCGCGCACCGCCGGTTTTCTCGGCAACAACATCATGGGTAGCGATTTCAGCTTTGACCTGTTTGGTGCGCATGGCTATGGCGCGTATATCTGCGGCGAAGAAACCGCGCTGCTGGAATCGTTGGAAGGCAAAAAAGGCCAGCCGCGTTTCAAGCCGCCGTTCCCCGCTTCGTTCGGCCTTTACGGCAAACCCACCACCATCAACAACACCGAAACCTTTGCTTCGGTGCCCTTTATCATTCGCGACGGCGGCAAAACCTTTGCCGAGCAAGGCATTGAAAATGCGGGCGGCACCAAGCTGTTTTCGATTTCCGGCCATGTCGAGCGTCCGGGCAACTATGAAGTGCCGCTGGGCACGCCGTTTGCCAAGCTTTTGGAAATGGCCGGCGGCATGAAAGACGGTAAAAAGCTCAAAGCGGTGATTCCGGGCGGCTCCTCTGCGCCGGTGCTGCCGGCCGACATCATGATGTCGCTGAATATGGATTACGATTCCATCGCCAAAGCCGGCTCTATGCTCGGTTCGGGTGCCATTATCGTGATGGATGAAGATGTGTGCATGGTCAAAGCGTTGGAGCGCCTGAGCTATTTCTATTTTGAAGAATCGTGCGGCCAATGCACGCCTTGCCGCGAAGGCACCGGCTGGCTCTATCGAATCGTGCACCGTATTGCCGAGGGCAAAGGCCGTGCCGAAGATTTGGACTTGCTCGATTCGATCGGCAACAATATGGCCGGCCGCACTATTTGCGCGCTTGCCGATGCCGCCGTGTTTCCTGTGCGCAGCTTTACCAAGCATTTCCGCAACGAATTCGAACACTATATCGAGCACGGCAAACCGGCCAAAGCACATAAATGGTGTTAAAGGCCGTCTGAACGTTATGCAGGCCGTTTGGCTGCGTGAGAGAGATTGAAGTGAAATGCAGAAAAAACGATGGATAATATTGGGCGCACTTGTTTGGCTGGGCGCATGTTCGGCAACCGACGTGAATTACAGCGATAAAGCCCGTTTGTCGCAAGTGAAGCAAATCTGCATCCGCGACAATTATGAAACCCGTTTGCCCGGCTTGGCTGAGGCCTTCGCCGCCAGTTTTGAAAAGCACCGCATTCAAACAAAAGTGATAAAAAGCATGCAGGCAGAGGCTTATGTATCGTGCCAATATATTTTAAATGGCAATGTGCGCGCACGAGCCGGTGTGATTAACCGCGGCAAGTTTACTTTGCTGGCAAACGATACCGAGCGCCGTTATCCGCTCAGCAGCATGGCTTATTTGCGGCGCGGTGCGGAAAAAGAAATGGCTTTATCGCAAGGGCTGCAAGGTCAGACCGACCGCATCAGCATTATTTTGTTAGACAAAAAACAGTAAAAAGCAGGCAGAGGATAGAAATTTATCCTTTCCGCCCGAAGGCCGTCTGAAAAGGCGGTTGGAAAAATCCCTAAATCTGGAACATAACCATGTTACAAATTGAAATTGACGGTAAACAGTTATCCGTGGAGCAGGGCGTAACGGTGATCGAAGCTGCCCATCAAATCGGCACTTATATCCCGCATTTCTGCTACCACAAAAAATTGTCTATCGCCGCCAACTGCCGTATGTGCCTGGTGGAGGTAGAAAAAGCCCCCAAACCGTTGCCGGCGTGTGCCACACCGGTTACCGACGGTATGGTGGTGCACACCCATTCGCCCAAAGCCAAGCAGGCGCAGCAGGGCGTGATGGAGTTTCTGCTTATCAACCACCCGCTCGATTGCCCGATTTGCGATCAGGGCGGCGAATGCCAATTGCAGGATTTGGCCGTGGGCTACGGCAACAGCGCCAGCCGCTATAAGGAAGACAAACGCTCGGTGGCCGGCAAAGACATGGGGCCTTTGGTGTCGGCTGCCGAAATGAGCCGCTGCATCCACTGCACCCGCTGTGTGCGCTTCACCGAAGAGATTGCCGGCATGCAGGAAATCGCTATGGCCAATCGCGGCGAGTTTTCCGAAATCATGCCGTTTATCGGCAAAGCGGTGGAAACCGAATTGTCGGGCAATGTGATTGATTTGTGCCCGGTGGGGGCGCTTACCAGCAAACCTTTCCGCTACGATGCGCGCTCATGGGAATTGAGCCGCCGCAAAACCATTTCCCCGCACGATGCTTTGGGCAGCAACCTGATTGTGCAAACCAAAGACCACACCGTACGTCGCGTGCTGCCGTTGGAAAACGAGAGCATCAACGAATGCTGGATCAGCGACCGCGACCGTTTTGCCTATGAAGGCCTGTATCACGACGGCCGTCTGAAAAAACCGAAAATCAAACACGGCGGCGAGTGGCGCGATGTGGATTGGCCGACTGCGCTGGAATATGTGCGCCATACACTCGAATGCATTGGCAAGGAAGACGGCCAAGAACAAATCGGCATGTGGGCCAACCCGATGAATACGGTGGAAGAATTGTATTTGGCCAAAAAGCTGGCCGAAGGCTTGGGCATCAAACATGTTGCCACCCGTTTGCAGCAGCAGGACAAACGCCTTTCAGACGGCCTCAAAGGCGCGCAATGGCTGGGTCAGAGCATTGAAGATTTCGGCAACAACGATGCCATATTGGTGATTGGTGCCAATTTGCGCAAAGAGCAACCGCTCTTGACCGCACGCCTGCGCGGCGCGGCCAAGGGCGGGGCAGCATTGAGCGTGTTGGGCAGCAGCAAAGAAGCGCTGCATATGCCGCTTTTTGCGCAAGAAGTGCTGCATCCGAATGATTGGGCCGGTTTCTTGGCCGGCTTGGCGCAAGATGCGCAAAGTGCCATTGCCAATACCTTGCAGCAGGCTGATAAAGCGGCGGTGGTGCTGGGTGCGGAAGCGCAAAACCATCCGGATTACACCGCAATTTATGCCGCTGCGCAGGCCTTGGCTGCGGCCACGGGCGCAACGCTGGGCATTTTGCCGCAAGCGGCCAACAGCGTGGGCGCGGATGTGCTGGCGCTGGATTCCGGCGCAAGCATCCAAGAGATGCTGGCAGCACCGAAGAAAGCCGTGTTGCTACTCAATGTGGAGCCGGAAATCGATGTGGCCGATGGCGGTAAAGCCGTGGCTGCTTTGAAGCAGGCACAAAGCGTAATGGCGTTTACCCCGTTTGTGAGCGACACCTTGCTGGAAGTGTGCGATGTGTTGCTGCCGATTGCACCGTTTACCGAAACCTCGGGCAGCTTTATCAATATGGAAGGCCGTCTGCAATCGTTTTACGGTGTGGTGAAAGGCTTGGGCGATTCGCGCCCGCTGTGGAAAGTGCTGCGCGTGCTGGGCAATGTGTTTGCCTTGCAAGGCTTTGAATACGGCAGCAGCGAGCAGGTGCTGAAAGATGCGGTGGATGCCGACACCTTGCCGGAAAAACTGAATAATCAGGCTGCTTGGCAAAGTGCAGGCGTTCAGACGGCCTCCGGGCTTGTGCGCGTAGGCGGCGTGGGTATTTATCACAGCGATGCCATTGCCCGCCGCTCTGCACCTTTGCAAGCCACCGGCCATGCCGCCGTGCCCGCTGCACGCGTACACCCGAACACCTTGGCCGCTTTGGGTTTGGCCGATGGCGATATGGCACAAGCCGTTCAGGGGGGCGCAAAGCTTGCCGTTACGGTGGTGGCCGATGCGCATTTGCCTGAAAACGTGGTGTATCTGCCGCTGCATACTGAAAATGCGGCGTTGGGTGCCTTGATGAACACTATTGAATTGGCGCGGGGTTGATCATGCAAGAATGGTTCCAAGCCTTATTGGGCAACGAAATCGGCTTGATTGTTTCGATTGTGCTGAAGATTGTGCTGATTTTGGCACCGTTGATTCTCACGGTGGCCTATCTGACTTACTTCGAGCGCAAGGTTATCGGCTATATGCAGTTGCGCGTCGGCCCCAACGTTACCGGGCCTTTCGGCCTGATTCAACCGTTTGCCGATGTGTTGAAGCTGTTGTTTAAAGAAGTGACCCGCCCCTCGACATCTAATAAAGCGCTGTTTTATATCGGCCCGATGTTGTCGCTGGCACCGGCTTTTGCGGCTTGGGCGGTGATTCCGTTCAGCGAAACTTGGGTGCTCACCAATGTGAATGCCGGCTTGCTGTATATCTTGATGATTACTTCGTTGTCGGTTTACGGTGTGATTATTGCCGGCTGGGCTTCTAACTCGAAATATGCGTTTTTGGGTGCGATGCGCTCTTCGGCACAAACCATTTCCTACGAAATCGCCATGGGCGCGGCTTTGGTGGGTGTGGTGATGGTGTCGGGCAGCATGAATTTCGGCGACATTGTGGCGGCACAAAGCACCGGCATTGCCGGCGGCTCGGTTTTCTCGTGGAACTGGCTGCCGCTGTTTCCCTTGTTTTTGGTTTACCTGATTTCTGCCGTGGCCGAAACCAACCGCGCGCCGTTTGACGTGGCCGAGGGCGAATCGGAAATCGTGGCCGGCTTTCACGTGGAATATTCGGGCTTTGCCTTTGCGCTGTTTTTCCTCGCCGAATATATTTTCATGATTCTGATTGCCGCGCTGACTGCCTTGATGTTTTTGGGCGGCTGGCTCTCGCCTTTCCCGCAAAGCTGGGGTTTGATCGGCACGCCGAGTGCGGTGTGGATGTTTATCAAAATGGCGATGGTGCTTTATGGCTATTTGTGGATTCGCGCCACATTCCCGCGCTACCGTTATGACCAAATCATGCGTTTGGGCTGGAAAGTGCTGATTCCGGTGGGCTTTGTCGGCATCGTGCTGCTCGGTCTGTGGATGATTTCGCCCTTGTCTCTGTGGAAATAAGGGAGGAGAAACAAAATGACGAATTTAGTAAAAACCTTTTTGCTGGGCGAATTGGTAAAAGGCATGGGCGTTACGCTCAAAAACTTCTTTGCGCGCAAAGAAACCATTATGTTTCCCGAAGAGAAAACACCGCAATCGGTGCGTTTCCGCGGCCTGCATGCGCAACGCCGGTATCCCAACGGCGAAGAGCGCTGCATTGCCTGTAAATTGTGCGAAGCGGTGTGCCCGGCCTTGGCCATCAATATCGAGTCGGAGCAGCGAGAAGACGGCACCCGCCGCACCACCCGCTACGATATCGATTTGACCAAATGCATTTTCTGCGGCTTTTGTGAAGAAGCCTGCCCGGTGGATGCGATTGTGGAAACGCATATTCTGGAATATCACGGCGAAAAACGCGGTGATCTGTATTACACCAAACCGATGCTGCTGGCCGTCGGCGATCGCTATGAGAGCGAAATTGCCAAACGCAAAGCGGCAGACGCACCCTATCGTTAAGGAGCAGGATAATGACGTTTTCCCTGATTCTGTTTTATGTGCTGGCGGCCATTGTGCTGTTTGGCGCGCTTAAAACCGTTACCGCTAAAAACCCGGTGCATGCCTCGCTTTATCTGGTGCTGACCTTTTGTGTGAGCGCCATGATTTGGATGCTGATGCAGGCCGAATTCCTCGGCATCACGCTGGTGCTGGTGTATGTGGGCGCGGTGATGGTGTTGTTCCTGTTTGTGGTGATGATGCTCAATATCGATGTGGAAGAAATGCGCGCCGGCTTTTGGCGCCATGCACCGGTGGCAGGCCTCGTCGGCACGCTGATGGCGGTGGCGCTGATTCTGATTTTGGTAAACCCGAAAACCAATCTGGCCGCTTTCGGCCTGATGAAAGATCTGCCTGCCGATTACAGCAATATCCGCGATTTGGGCAGCCAGATTTACACCACTTATCTGCTGCCGTTCGAATTGGCAGCCGTATTGCTGGTGCTGGGCATGGTGGCGGCCATTGCGCTGGTACACCGCAAAACCTACAACCCGCGCTATATCAATCCGGGTGATCAAGTTAAAGTAAATGCCAAAGAAGGCCGTATGCGCATGGTGAAGATGGCTGCTGTGGTGCCGTCTGAAAAAGAAGAGGCTTCAGACGGCCAAGAAGGAGAGGGCAAAGCATGATTACCATCACTCATTACCTGGTTTTGGCGGCCTTGCTGTTCGGCATCAGCGCCTTGGGTATTTTTATGAACCGCAAAAACGTGCTGGTGTTGCTGATGTCGATTGAACTGATGCTGTTGGCGGTCAATTTCAATTTCATCGCTTTTTCACAATATTTGGGCGACACCGCCGGGCAGATTTTTGTGTTTTTCGTGCTGACCGTGGCTGCGGCAGAATCCGCTATCGGCCTGGCCATCATGGTGTTGGTGTTCCGTAACCGCAACACCATCAATGTGGCCGATTTGAACCGCCTCAAAGGCTGATCGGGAGAATAAGAATAATGGATAATATGAGCTTATATCTGACCATTGCCCTGGCACCGCTTGTCGGCTCGCTGTTGGCGGGTTTGTTTGGCAAACAAATCGGCCGTGCCGGCGCGCACAGCGTAACCATTTTGAGCGTGGCGGTGTCGACGGTGCTGTCGGCATATGTGCTGTGGGGCTTTATCGATGGCAGCCGCAGCAAATTTGATGAAAATGTGTATACCTGGCTGACCATGGGCGGCTTGGATTTTTCCGTCGGCTTTTTGGTCGACAGCCTGACTGCCATGATGATGGTGGTGGTGACCAGCGTGTCGCTGATGGTGCACATTTACACCATCGGCTATATGCACGATGAAGAAACCGGCTATCAGCGCTTTTTCAGTTATATTTCGCTGTTTACCTTTTCGATGCTGATGCTGGTGATGAGCAACAATTTCGTGCAGCTTTTCTTCGGTTGGGAAGCCGTGGGCTTGGTGTCTTACCTCTTGATCGGTTTTTACTTCAAACGCGAGAGTGCCATTTTTGCCAACCTGAAAGCCTTTTTGGTTAACCGTGTCGGCGATTTCGGCTTTTTGCTCGGCATCGGCTTGGTGCTGGCTTATTTCGGCGGCAGCCTGCGCTATGCGGATGTGTTTGCCTATCTGCCCAATGTGCAGCATGCCACCATCCAGCTTTTCCCGGGCGTGGAGTGGTCGTTGATGACGGTAACCTGTTTGTTGCTGTTTATCGGCGCAATGGGTAAGTCGGCGCAATTTCCGCTGCATGTGTGGCTGCCCGATTCGATGGAAGGCCCGACACCGATTTCTGCTTTGATTCACGCGGCTACCATGGTAACGGCAGGCTTGTTTATGGTGTCGCGCATGTCGCCGATGTATGAACTCAGCACCACCGCTTTGGGCGTGATTATGGTGGTGGGCGCGATTACGGCACTCTTCATGGGCTTTTTGGGCGTGATTCAAAACGACATCAAGCGCGTGGTGGCTTATTCTACTTTGTCGCAGCTGGGCTATATGACCGTGGCCTTGGGCGCTTCGGCTTACTCGATTGCGATGTTCCATGTGATGACGCATGCTTTCTTTAAAGCTTTGCTGTTTTTGGCCGCCGGCAGCGCCATCATCGGCATGCACCATGACCAAGACATGCGCCACATGGGCAACCTGAAAAAATACATGCCGATTACTTGGATAACCATGCTGCTGGGTAATCTGGCTTTGATTGGTACGCCGTTTTTCTCCGGCTTCTATTCGAAAGATTCGATTATCGAAGCCGCCCACGCCAGCACTTTGCCGGGCAGCGGTTTTGCCTACTTCGCCGTGTTGGCCAGTGTGTTTGTGACCGCGTTTTATGCGTTCCGCCAATACTTTATGGTGTTCCACGGTAAAGAAAAATGGCGCGAATTGCCCGAGCATCACGATGACCATCACGGCGATGAGCATCATCACGGTTTGGGCAAAAACGACAACCCGCACGAAAGCCCGTGGGTGGTAACGCTGCCGCTGATTCTGTTGGCGATTCCTTCGGTGGTAATCGGTTACTTTGCGATTGAGCCGATGCTGTATGGCGACTTCTTCAAAGACGCGATTTACGTGAATACCGAAGAGCATCCGACCATGGCGCTGCTGAAAGAAGAATTCCACGGCCCGCTGGCGATGGTGGCACACAGCCTGCAAACGCCGGTGCTGTATTTGGCGATTGCCGGTGTGCTGACGGCTTGGGTGCTGTATGTGAAAGCGCCACATCTGCCTGCGAAAATCGCTGCCACATTCAGCCCGATTTACAAACTGCTGGATAACAAATACTTCCTCGACGTGATTTACTTCAATGTGTTTGCCAAAGGCACCCGCGCATTGGGCAATTTCTTCTGGAAAGTAGGCGACACGGCCATTATCGACAACGGCATTGTCAACGGCTCTGCCAAACTGGTGGGCGCCATCGCTGCGCAAGTGCGCAAAATGCAGACCGGCTTCATCTATACCTATGCAGCCGCCATGGTATTCGGCGTGCTGGTGCTGGTGGGCATGACATTCTGGCGCTTGTTTGCCGGTTGAATTTAAAGGCCTGTTTCAGACGGCCTAGTAAACAATTATCAGGCCGTCTGAAAATAAGAAGAAAGATAAGTCGTGAGGAAAATCGTATTGATTGCTTGTGTCAGCAAAAAAGCGAGCAATAGGCAAACAGCAGAAAAGCTTTATTTGAGTGATTTATTCAAAAAAGAGTTGCGCTATGCCAGAGAGATTATCCAGCCCGATGATATTTTTATTCTTTCTGCCAAACATGGCTTGGTTAAATTGTCGGAAGAATTGGATCCGTATGACTTAACGCTCAATACGATGCTTTCCAAAGAGAGAAAAGCGTGGGCAGAGAAAGTGTTGGCCGATTTAAAGAGAGAAGCTGATTTCAAGAGAGACCAATTTGTTTTTCTTGCAGGAAATAAATACAGACAATATTTGTTACCGGTATTGAAACAATATGAAATACCCATGATGGGACTAAAAATTGGCGAACAGCTGGGATGGTTAAAAGAACAGTTGGAAAGCAAAAATGAACGATAATGGCGTGATTCTGCATGAGCAGTTTAATGCTTTAAAACGATATTCCTTTAACTTTGATAGAAATGTAATTTTTAAAAACGGCTTGTATGTATTGTTTGAAAAAGGCGAGAAGTTTTTAGAATTCGATAGAATCGTACGTGTCGGAACGCATACCGGGCAAAATAATCTGGTAAAACGCCTGACTGAGCATTTCTTAAAACCGAATAAAGACCGAAGCATTTTCCGAAAGCATATCGGTAGGGCAATACTCTCACGTGATAATAATCTAGAGCTTCTTAAACAATGGGAGATAGATTTAACGGGGAAAAAAGCCAGGGAAGAATGGGCTGGTAAGATTGATACGGCAGCTATAAAAAGTGTTGAAGATAGAGTAACCGCTTATATGCAGGAGTATTTTACTTTTTCTGTTATCCCTCTGGAGACAAAAGAAGAACGGTTATTTTTTGAAGCAGGCATTATTGCAACCACCTCAAGGTCACCTCACTTTTACCCGTCCGCTAATTGGCTTGGTAAATTCTCGCCAGAAGAAAAAATCAGAACACGTGGAGTGTGGTTGGTTCATGGCTTGAATGGCCGCTCATTAACTGAAGCAGAGATGGGAGATTTAATTAAGTGTGCTGAAACAAGCCGACTGAAAGAATTGAACAGTAAAGACATAACCGTTTTCAAACAGCATGAACGGTCGTCTGAAAACGCATCAAGAGATAATTTTTTTAATAAAACCTAGGTATCAAACTACAGGCTAATATTATGCTTTCTAATAACTTACTCAGTTTGGCCATTTGGGTGCCGATAGCAGCCGGTGTGCTGGTGTTGGCCACCGGCTCCGACAGCCGCGCCGCGCTTGCCCGGATTGTGGCTTTTGTCGGTGCGCTGGCCGGATTTCTGGTGACCTTGCCGCTCTTTACCGGCTTTGACCGCTTGAGCGGCGGCTACCAATTCACCGAATTCCACAGCTGGATTCCCGCGCTCAATATCAACTATGCTTTGGGTGTGGATGGTATTTCGGTGCTGTTTGTGATTTTGAACAGCTTCATCACGCTGATGGTGGTGCTGGCCGGCTGGCAGGTGATTCAGAAACGCACGGCGCAATATATGGCGGCTTTCCTGATTATGTCGGGTTTGATTAATGGTGCGTTTGCCGCACAAGATGCGATTTTGTTTTACGTATTCTTCGAGGGCATGTTGATTCCGCTTTACCTGATTATCGGTATGTGGGGCGGCCCGCGCCGCGTGTATGCTTCGGTGAAGCTGTTTCTCTATACCTTGTTGGGCTCTTTGCTGATGCTGGTGGGCTTGATTTATCTTTCTTATCAAACCGGCGGCAGCTTTGCGATTGTGGATTTCCAAAATCTGAAACAGATTCCGCTGGGTGTGCAGCAATTGCTGTTTATCGCGTTTTTCCTTTCGTTTGCGGTGAAAGTGCCGATGTGGCCGCTGCATACCTGGCTGCCCGATGCCCACGTGGAAGCGCCCACCGGCGGCTCTATGGTGCTGGCGGCCATCACGCTGAAAGTGGGGGCTTACGGTTTCTTGCGCTTTATCTTGCCGATTTTGCCCGACGCTTCGCGCTATTTCGCACCGGCGATTATCGTGTTGAGCCTGATTGCCGTGATTTACATCGGCATGGTGGCTTTGGTGCAAACCGACATGAAAAAATTGGTGGCTTATTCTTCTATCAGCCATATGGGTTTCGTGACCTTGGGCATGTTTTTGTTCAGCGGCGGTTATTTGAATGACTGGGCCTTGAAAGGTGCGATTATCCAGATGATTTCGCATGGCTTTGTGTCGGCGGCGATGTTTATGTGTATCGGTGTGATGTATGACCGTCTGCACACGCGCAATATTGCCGATTACGGCGGCGTGGTAAATGTGATGCCGAAATTTGCCGCTTTTATGATGCTGTTCGGCATGGCCAATGCCGGCCTGCCGGCCACATCGGGCTTTGTGGGCGAATTTATGGTGATCATGGGTGCGGTGGAAGTGAATTTCTGGGTGGGTGCGCTGGCTGCGCTGACCTTGATTTACGGTGCTTCTTACACCTTGTGGATGTATAAGCGCGTGGTTTTCGGCCCCATCACCAACCCGGAAGTCAAAGAAATGAAAGACATTAACTGCCGCGAATTTGCGATTTTGGCTATTTTGGCCATCGCGGTATTGGGCATGGGTTTGTATCCGCAAGCCTTTATCGAAGTGGTACATCAAGCCGCCAACGACTTGATTACCCATGTGGCACAAAGCAAGATTTGAGGTGTGTGAATGAACTGGACTGATTTGAACTTGATGCCGGCCATGCCTGAAATCGTATTGCTTTCGGCATTGGGCATTGTGCTGCTGGTGGATTTATGGACCAGCGATAAAAACCGCTATATCACCCATGTGTTGAGCCTGCTCGCGCTGGTGGCCGCCGCAGCAGCGCAATGGCTGGTGTGGGTGCCGCAAAGCGTATCGACTTTCAGCGGCATGTATATTGCAGACGGCATGTCGCAGCTGTCGAAAATGGTGATGTATGCGGCCACATTTGCGCTGTTTGTGTATGCCAAGCCGTATAACCAGGTGCGCGATATGTTTAGGGGCGAGTTTTACACCTTAACGCTGTTTGCGCTGAGCGGCATGAGCGTGATGGTGAGCGCCGGCCATTTCCTCACCGCCTATATCGGTTTGGAGCTGTTGTCGCTGTCGCTCTATGCGATGATTGCGCTGCGCCGCGATTCGGCCGATGCCGCTGAAGCCGCTTTGAAATATTTTGTGTTGGGTGCGCTGGCTTCGGGTTTGTTGCTGTATGGCATTTCCATGGTGTATGGCGCCACAGGCTCGCTCGAGTTTGCCAGCGTGCTGGCCAATGCCTACGATGGCCAGGCCAACACTTGGCTGCTGAAGCTTGGCTTGGTGTTTATCGTGGTGGCGGTGGCTTTCAAGCTGGGCGCGGTGCCGTTTCATATGTGGGTGCCCGATGTATATCAGGGTGCGCCCACTTCCGTGGCCGCTTTTGTGGGCACGGTGCCGAAAATTGCCGCCGTGGTGTTTGCCTTCCGTATTTTGGTGACCGGTTTGGGCACCACGGTGAACGATTGGACGCCCATGCTGGCGATTTTGGCCGTGGCCTCCTTGTTGGTGGGTAACTTGGCGGCGATTATGCAAAGCAATATCAAGCGCATGCTGGCCTATTCTACGGTGTCGCACATGGGCTTTATTCTGCTGGCGTTTATGGCCGGTGCCATCGGCTTTACCGCAGGGCTTTACTATGCAATCGCTTATGTGGTGATGGGTTTGGTGGGCTTCGGCGTGTTGATGCTGCTTTCCAACGAAGCGTTTGAATGCGAAGAAATCAGCGACTTGGCCGGCTTGAACCAGCGCCATGCTTGGTATGCCTTTTTGATGCTGCTGGCCATGTTTTCGATGGCCGGTATTCCACCGCTGATGGGCTTTTATGCCAAGTTTGCGGTGATTAAGGCGCTGCTCTCGCAAGGCTTTGTGTGGATTTCTGTGTTTGCGGTGGTGATGTCGTTGATTGGCGCGTTCTACTATCTGCGCGTGGTTAAAGTGATGTATTTCGATAAAGCCACGCATGAGCAGGGCATCGGCAGCAACACCGTGGCCAAAGTGGTGCTTTCGGTAAATGCACTTTTGCTGCTGCTGTGGGGCGTGATGCCGCAAAGCGTGATGGAATGGTGCTTGCGCGCGTTGGAAAACACCTTGTAAACCCGCTGATAAATCTGCACGCGGCAGCCCCCGAAGGCTGCCGTTTTTGTTAATATACTGCATTCATCTTTTCAGACGGCCTGCCGCACCACTTTTCTGCGCCGCTTCAGGCTGAAATGAATCATAGCTGCTGCGAGATTTCAGGCCGTCTGAACACCGGATTTCACACCATGACCGCTTCCATGTATATCTTATTATTGCTGGCGCTGATTTTTGCCAACGCGCCGTTTTTGAGCCGGCGCTTATTTGGTTTGATTCAATTGGCGCACAAGCATTTCGGCCATCATTTGCTGGAATTGGCGGCCGGCTTTTGCCTGATCGGCGTGCTGGCTTATGTGCTCGAATCGCGCGCCGGCACGGTGCACCCGCAAGATTGGGAATTTTATGTAACCGTGCTCTGCCTTTATCTGATTTTTGCCTTTCCCGCTTTTGTGTGGCGCTATTTTTGGCAAGGCAAGCACCGGCAATAAATGTGCATACCCTATTATCTGAGGCCGTCTGAAACGGAAAAGTATGATGCAAAAAGCCATTGAAAACCTGTCGCAAGCCCGCCTATTGGTGGTGAAAGTGGGCTCTAGTTTGGTTACTGCCGAAGGGCGGGGCATCGATCAGCAGGCGCTGGCGCAGTGGGCAGCGCAAATCGCCCAGCTCAACAAGCGCGGCGTGCAGGTGATTTTTGTGTCCAGCGGTGCCATTGCCGAGGGCATCAAACGGCTGGGCTGGCCGCGCCGCCCCAAGGCGCTCAACGAATTGCAGGCCGCCGCCGCCGTCGGCCAAATGGGCATCGCCCAAGCTTATGAAAACGCGTTTGCCCCGCACGGCATCAACACGGCGCAAATTCTGCTCACCCATGAAGACTTGAGCAACCGCACCCGCTATCTCAACGCCCGCAGCACCTTGCGCACCTTGCTGGCGCACGGCATTGTGCCGATTATCAATGAAAACGACACCGTTACCACCGATGAAATCAAGCTGGGCGACAACGACACGCTCGGCGCTTTGGTGACCAATCTGGTGGAAGCCGATGCTTTGGTGATTCTCACCGACCAGCAAGGCCTTTACGACAGCGACCCGCGCAAAAATCCGCAAGCGCGGCTGATTAACCGCATCGCTGCCGAGCATCCCGATTTGGAAAGCATGGCCGGCGGCGTAGGCAGCGCGGTGGGCACCGGCGGCATGTACACCAAAGTCACTGCCGCCAAGCGCGCCGCTTTGAGCGGCGCGGCCACCGTGGTGGCCAGCGGGCGCGAGCCGGATGTGTTGGTGCGGTTGATACAGGGCGATGCCGTGGGCACTTTGTTTACCAGCGAACACAGCCGCATCAATGCCCGCAAACAATGGCTGTTGGGGCAGGTGCAGCTGAGCGGACGCGTGGTGGTGGACGAAGGCGCTGCGCGTGCCGTGGCCGAACAACACGCCAGCCTGCTGCCGGTGGGCTGCGTGCGTGCCGAAGGCCATTTTTACCGGGGTGAGTTGGTGGCGGTGGTGGATGGCGGCGGCAAAGAAATCGCCCGCGGCTTGGCCAATTACAACAGCAGCGAAACCGCCAAAATCCTGCGCACGCCCTCCGCGCAAATCGAGCGCAAATTAGGCTATGTGATGGAAGACGAATTAATCCACCGCGACAATATGGCCTTGCATTGGTAAGCGGGCAAGAGGCCGTCTGAACGCATCGGCGTTTTCAGACGGCCTCGATTTTGGGGCAGGGCTGCCTGAGCTTGTTTGTCGCGTTGCCGATATACAGTGAAATAGATGAAAAAGGAATACAAGACAGCAACACCATAAACTGCACCCCGCCAAGCGTGCGCGTGGCTGCGCCACCTACCCGATAAGCGGTTTAACGGCCAGATGATTTTGAGCGTAGGGCGCACTTTCGCGGATGAATGGTGAACAGATCTTAAGGCCGTCTGAAAAACCGTTTTTAGACGGCCTATCGGGATGTTGAATAGATGTGCCGGCAAGCCGCCCGCTGCCTGCCGGTAAAGCCTTTCAGACGGCCTGTCATAAAAATTCCAACAAAGCGTCATCTCAAGCCGGCGTTTGTCACATCTGCGTCATATGCTTGCGTTATGCTTAGGTTGCAAGGCTGGGTTGTGGCTCGGCTGATTTTGTATAGTGGAATCAATAAAAACGGCGTGCGTGGCTGCGCCACATCTTATACCCATTCAAAAAAGTAAGCTAACAAGGCGGCGAGCCGCAGACAGTACAACTAGTACGGCAAGGCGCGACAACGAAGTTAGGTTATTTTTTTGGATTGGTATTACACACGGTTTGAGATTGATGGTTTGGTGCCCGTTTTTCTTTCATTTCACTATAGTGGAATGCATAAAAAAGTGACACAACGGGTAGGTTGGGTTGAAAACCCAATAAGCCCACAGGCCGTCTGAAACGTTGGGTTTATCAACCCAACCCACTCCGTGATAGTGCGTGGCTTTGTATCACTTTTTCTTGCATACCACTATAACGGCAAAACCCGATAATCATGGAGAAACACATGGCCAAAGTGCGCGTGTTGGTGGTGGAAGACGAAGAATCGATTCAGGCGCTGATTCGGTTCACCTTGGAGCAGGCCGGTTTCGGTGTGGAATCGGCGTTGAGCGCGGAAGAGGCGCGCACGCTCTTGGCGCAGGAGTTGCCCGATGTGGTGCTGCTCGACTGGATGCTGCCCGGCGCTTCGGGTGTGCAGCTGGCCAAGCAATTGCGCCAAGACGAGCGCAGCAAAGATTTGCCGATTATCCTGCTCACCGCCCGCAGTGAAGACACCGATAAAGAGCTGGGGCTGAATCAGGGCGCCGATGATTACCTCACCAAGCCGTTTTCCCCGCGCGAGCTGATTGCCCGCATCAATGCGCTGCTGCGCCGCCGCGCGCCGCAAAAAACCAGCGAAGTTATCGAAGTGAAAGGTTTGCTGCTCGATCCGGCCGAGCAGCGCGTGTATGGCAACGGCCAGCCGGTGAGCTTCGGCCCCACCGAATTCAAGCTCTTGCATTTTTTCATGACCCACCCCGAGCGCGTATACAGCCGCCGCCAATTGTTGGATTTGGTGTGGGGCGATCATGTGTTTGTGGAAGAGCGCACGGTAGATGTGCACATCCGCCGCCTGCGCCGTGCGCTGGAGCCCAGCGGCTTCGACCGCTTTGTGCAAACCGTGCGCGGTGCGGGCTACCGCTTCTCGCATAAAGAGGCGGCCTAAATGAATTTTGTGTGGCGGCATATTGCATTGAGCCTGTTTGTGCTGGCGGTTGTGATGCTGCTGGGCTTCGCGGCAGGCGGCGCCACCGGGCTTTTTGCCGCCATGGCCGCCTGGCTCGGCGTGTGGCTGGCCATGCAACTTTATTATGTGCTGAAGCTGGCGCGCTGGCTCGAGTCACCCAAAATCAACACCATTCCACATGTGGGCGGCATGTGGTCAACGATTTTCGACACGCTTTTGCGCCAAGCCAAAAGCCGCAAAAAGCGCAAACAAAAGCTGGGCGCGGCCTTGCAGCGCTTCAACCGTGCCGCCGAAGCCATTCCCAACGGCATTCTGATTCTCGATAAAAGCGGGCGCATCGGCTGGATGAACCATTTGGCGGTGCTGCATCTGAATTTGAACCCGGCCACCGACTGGAACGGCATTTTGCGCAATATCGTGCGCAAGCCCGAGTTTCTTGATTTTCTCAATCAACCTTTGGAAAACACCGCCGAAATCAAAATCACCCTGCCCAAAAACGGCGGCATCAGCGAGCGCGCGCTGCTGATTACGCGCGCACCGTTTCAAACCGATGAGCTGCTGCTGATTACCCGCGACATCAGCCAGGCCGAGCAGCTCAACGCCACCCGCACCGCATTTGTGGCCAATGTGTCGCACGAATTGCGCACGCCGCTCACGGTGATTAACGGTTTTTTGGAAACCATGGCCGATATGCCCGATCTTCCGCGCGAGCAGGCGCAGCAATTTATCGGCCTGATGCAGAAAGAAGGCGCGCGCATGCAAACGCTGCTGGCCGACTTGCTCACCTTGTCGCGCCTCGAATCGGGCGTGCCGGCGGAGCAAACACCAATCGATTTGTCGTCATTGGCCGAATCGCTCTCGGGCGATGGCGATACTTTGTCGGCAGGCAAGCATGAAATCCATACCGATATCGCCCCCGATATCTGGATCAGCGGCATTTATGCCGACCTTTATAACGGTCTGAGCAATCTGGTGTTTAACGCCGTGCGTTACACGCCGGCCGGCGGCATTATCCGCATCAGCCTGCAAGCGCTGCCCTCAGAGCAGCCTTTCAGCCTGCCCGATGTGCGCTTTGCCGTGCAAGACAACGGCCCGGGCATCGCGCCGGAGCACATCCCGCATCTGACCGAACGTTTTTATCGGGTGGATAAAGGGCGCAGCCGCCAAAGCGGCGGCACCGGCCTAGGCTTGGCAATTGTGAAACACGCGCTGGCCGAGCACAACAGCTTGCTGCACATCAGCAGCACAATCGGCGAGGGCAGTGAATTTTCGGCGGTTTTTAAGCAGATTGTGCCACCCGCAAGGCGCTGATGCCGCGATTCAAAATAATATCCATGCAAAAAAAGGCCGTAACCCAACGTTTGCTTTTAAACATCAGGCCTTAGGTATACACACCGTGCTTTTTGCGGCGTAATACCAATCCAAAAAAATAACCTAACTTCGTTGTCTCGCCTTGCCGTACTATAGTGAAATGCTCAAAAAAGTTACACAAGATTCAAGAACCAAAACAGTAAAGTTTCTACACAGGAAATCCGCCATTCACGCCTGATCTTTTTAATCCACGCCCACGTCTTTTCAATCGGATTCAAATCAGGGCTGTATGGCGGCAGCCAAAGCACAATATGGCCGGCCTCTTTTAACGCACCCAAAATATCCTGCCGTTTGTGAAACGTCGCATTATCCATCACCACTATACTGCAGGCAGGTAATTCGGGAATTAATGCCTGTGTTATCCAAGCATGGAAAACATCACTGTTGACGCTGCATTCAAACATACCGAAGGCAAACGGCACGCCGTTGCAGGCGGCACCGATTACGTTGGTTTGCTTCAGATTCCAATCGAATACACCGGTGCAAGTCTGTCCTCGTTTTGCATAGGCTTTAGGCCTGAATGTATCGCTCTTAAAACCACTTTCATCTAAATAAACAATGGGATATAAGTGGCTCTCATAGAATTCCAATTCAGCGGCGAAATCAGCTCTTTTTTGTTGATCCGCTTTCGGGTGCTCGAGAATTTTTTTTAATGGTAATCTTCAATCGTTTGAGGGCACGAAAGATGGCCGACTGATCACAACCGAAACGGGCAGCCCGTTGCCATTGGTAGTCATCGGGATACTTGGCAACATCCTCTTCCAGAGCCTGATTATCGATTTTGCGGGGCGGGTAGTTTTTATCTACTTTAGGCTCAGGCTGCTTTTGCCAGTTTTGCAAAGCAGTAGTGCTGACGCCATATTTTGCGGCAACAGCGCGGTAAGTACTGTGCGCCAACTCGGCCAGGATTTTTTTACGGATATGAAGTGGATAGGTCATGATATTTGTGTAAGTTTTTTAGGCATTCTACTATAGTTGTACTGTCTGCGGCTCGCCGCCTTGTTAGCTTACTTTTTTGAATTGGTATAACTGTACGCATGCGACAGATATCCTCAATAATAATCAAAAGCGGCCGAGACCTTTTCAAAACGCTCTTTCCGCCGCGCCTGCGCAGGCAGGGAGCCAGCCTGAAGCGCAGCTTCAGTTGTTTGACAGGTAGCCGACATCAAGACAGGAACAATCAAGTCTTTTGATAGAGAATTGATTATTTTCAGAAAAGTGTGAGATAAGCAAAGCGCTGCTTTGCACTGGGCACCCGCCTGCGCGGGTGCGACTGATATCTGGTTTTGCAAAAGCTATGAAGGCCGTCTGAAACATTTTTCAGACGGCCTTCATTCGGAAGGTGAAACTTATTTGATTTGGCTGCCAATCACGCCGCCCAATGCAGCGCCGCCCAAGGTCGAGCCGGTGTCGCCTCCGAGCAGGTTGCCGGCCACGCCGCCCACCACTGCGCCGGTGGCGGTGTTGCGCTGAGAAGTGGTCATGCTGCCGCAAGCGCTCAGAGTGGCGGCAATGGCCAGCAGGGCAAAGGTTTTTGTTATGGTGGATTTCATGTTAATGCTCCTGATATTTTCAGTGGTTTATCGAAAACAACATGTTTTCAAGTATGGCACATTTCGCCTGAAATGCGTATATTGACGAGCGTAAAGACGTTTAAAAGCTAATAAAAGTTCCGGTCAAAATTTGCAAAGGAAATGAGATGAGTGCTTATGCCGTTGCCCATATTATTCATTTGTTCTGCGCGATTGCCTTTGTGGGCGGCGTGTTTTTCGAAACCTTGGTGCTCTCGGTGCTGCACACCAAACGGGTGTCGCGCGAGGGGCGGCGCGAGGCGGAAAAAGCGCTCTCTTATCGTGCGCCCAAAGTGATGCCGTGGATTGTGGCCGGCTTGTTTGGCTCGGGGCTTTTTATGGCGCATCGCTATGCGGAGGTGTTTGCCGACCCGCTGGCCACATCGTTCGGCACGCAGCTGGTGTTGAAAGTGGTGCTGGCTTTCAGCGTGTTGGCGCATTTTGTGATTGCGGTGGTGAAAATGCGGCGCGGCACACTCACGGCGGCTTGGTCTAAATATATCCACGCGGCGGTGTTGGTGCAGATGATTTTGATTGTGCTGCTGGCCAAAACCATGTTTTATGTGAGCTGGTAAAAGGCGGGCTGTCATCAAGGTAAAATCAAGCCGGCAGGTTTTTGATTTGATAGGGTTAATCCGGCGGTGCTGCGTTTGTTGGTTTTCCTGATAATGTAAATATGTTTTAATATGGCCAGATTGTTGTCAATGCGCAGCCGTTTTTAAAATAAAAATGGCACATCATAATAATAATCAGCTCAGGAAACAGTGGTTTATGTCGGCGTTATTAAAGCAATTGGGAGAAACCATTCGGCAGCAGCGCTTGTCGTTGCAGCCGCAAGATGTCGGCCTGCCCGCCGCCGGCCGCCGCCGCGGCGGCTTGAGCCAGCAGGAGGTGGCGGTGTTGAGCGGGGTGAGCACGCGTTGGTTGGCGCGCTTGGAGCAGGGCCAGTTTAAAGCGGCCGACACCGAGCTTTTCCGGCGGGTGTTGAATATCTTGTGTTTCAGCACGCAAGAGCAGGAGCGGCTGCTGCGCCAGGCGGGCTGGCAGCCGGAATATTGGAGCGAGGTGTCGCAACAGCAGCTGCAAAATCACCTGCAAAAATTGCTCGACGGCATGGATTATCCGGCTTATGTGGTGGATCATTTGTGGAACCGGGTGCGCTGGAACAAACCGGCCGCGCGCCTGTTTACCCACTGGCTGGGCAAGCAGGTGCAATACACCAATTTTATCGATTATCTGCTGCTCGACCCGCACAGCCGCCTGTTTATCCTGCATTGGGAAAAACATGTGGTGCTGTGGCTGGGGCGCTTTTTCAATAAAATCCAACCTTATCTGGATAACGAAAGCGTGGCGCAGTTTGTGGCCGAACGCTGCGGCAAAAGCCCGGTGTTTGAGCGGCTTTACCACAAACGGCGGCAACAGCGCGGCCACAAGCTGGGCATGCGTTATGTGTTTCGCACCGGCAAAGGCGAGCGCGCGTTTAACCGCATGGCTTTTCCCGTGCAGGGCAGTAGCGGCTGGCAGCTGATTGTGTGGCTGCCGGTGCCGGTGAAAAAAGCGCCGGCGGCGGAAGAAGTTGCGGTAGCACATGCAGCGGATGCCGCTGTTTCGGTGGCGGCGCATGAGTCGGCTGCCGATTGAATCAAGGCCGTCTGAAGCTTTCATTCCTATTCAAATAAATAAGCTATTCTAAATATGATATGCACAAAGGCCGTCTGAAAACCTTTCAGACGGCCTTTGCTTTATTTTTCAAGTGTTATGTTTGGAAAATAAAAGATTGTCGGCGGCCCGCCACCTTGTAAGCTTACTTTTTTGAATGGGCATGAAAGCTTCAGACGGCCTGGTTTCGGTTTGTAAAACGGATATGCTACAATGCGCGGCTAAGCAACTGATAATCAAGGAACCTGAATGGAACATGCTTCCGTAGGCTCGCCGTTATTTTACGGCGTGTTTTTTATTGCCATTTTGGTGATGATCGGCATCGATATGTTGTCGCTCAAGAAAACCGGCGTGCACAAAGTGAGCGTGAAAGAGGCGCTGATTTGGAGCCTGGTGTGGGTAGGCGTGTCGTGTGCGTTTGGCGGCTGGCTCTATTGGGAGCTGGGGCACAATCAGGCTTACGGCCATGCCGTGGCCTCGCAAAAAGTGCTGGAATTTTTCACCGGCTATGTGTTGGAAAAATCGCTGGCGGTGGATAATATCTTTGTGTTTTTAATGATATTTTCTTATTTCAAAGTGCCGCCGCAATATCAGCACCGGGTGCTGCTCTATGGTGTGCTCGGCGCGATTGTGCTGCGGGCGGTGATGATTTTTATCGGCGCGGCGCTGGTGCGCGAATTTGAGTGGATTCTGTATATTTTCGGTGCGTTTCTGCTCTACACCGGCGTGAAGATGTTCCGCCACCACGATGATGATGCGGAAGATTTATCCGACAATAAAATACTCAATTGGCTGAAAAAACGCATTCACGTGAGTCAGAATTTCGATAAAGAGAAATTTTTCACCATTGAAAACGGCAAACGCGTGGCCACGCCGTTGTTGCTGGTGTTGGTGATGGTGGAGCTGAGCGATGTGGTGTTTGCGGTGGACAGCATTCCCGCTGTGTTTGCGGTAACTACCGACCCTTTTATTGTGCTCACTTCAAATATTTTCGCCGTGTTGGGCTTGCGGGCCATGTATTTCCTGTTGGCCGATGTTGCCGACCGCTTTGTGTTTTTGAAATACGGGCTGGCGTTTATTTTGAGCTTTATCGGTATCAAAATGCTGATTATGAAATGGGTGCACATCCCGGTGGCCGGCTCGCTGGCGGTGGTGTTTGGCGCGCTGGGCGTGTCGATTGCCATTTCGCTGTTGTATAACCGCAAAAAGCAAGGCTGAGCATTACTGACTGACAAAAAGGCCGTCTGAAACTTTTGCTTTCAGACGGCCTTTTGGTTGGATGAAAAAGTGCGTGCGTACCGATATAGTGAAATCAAAGAAAAAAGGATACAAAAATAAGAAATTTCAAATCGTGTATAGGGTGTGTGGCGCAGCCACGCACGCGCTTTCTGTATAAGTTTTTCATTCATTCCGTTATAGTGGAACGAATGCAAAACTTATACAACGTAGCAAGTCACAGCGGCGTAGGTTGGGTTTGCAACCCAACCTACTCGTTGTGGCACTTTTTTAAGCATTTCACTATAAAAACAACGGGATTTAAGTTTTCAAAGGCCGTCTGAAACTTTTTCAGACGGCCTTTGCATTCATACAATAATGGTTAATTGATTTGAATGGGTATTATTCTTTAATAAAGGTTACGCCGCTCAAATGTGACGACAAAATCGCGTTGCGGATGGCGCTGAGCGCTTGCGGGCGCACGAAGTTGCGGCGGTAGGCCAGCACCACGCGGCGGTGCGGCACAGCGCCTTCAAACGGGATAATGCTGAAGAGCATGTGGTCGTTTTCGGTGAGCGCGGTGGCCGGCAACACGCTGATGCTCAGGCCGCTGGCCACCATGTGGCGGATGGTGTTGATGGAGCTGCCCTGCAAGGTGTTGGTGAGGCCGATAATTTTTTGCTTCGAGGCCAATTCGGAGCAGCTGTCGAGCACCTGATCGCGCATGCAGTTGCCCTCGGTGAGCAGCAACACTTGCTCTTCGGCCAAGCATTGCGGCGTAACCGCATCCAGCTCTTCAAAATGATGCCCTTTGGGTACAATCACGAAAAACGGCTCGTCGTATAAAGGCAGCGTGACCACGCCCGGCTCTTGATAAGGCTCGGCCACCACCACTGCATCCAAATCGCCGCGTTTGAGCATTTCGGTGAGCGTGTCGGTGTAGTTTTCTTCCAGCATCAGCGGCATTTTCGGCGCTTCGCTGCGCAGCGACATAATCAGCTTGGGCAAAAGATAGGGCGCCACGGTGAAAATCAGGCCCAGCTTAAACGGGCCTTCTAGTTCGTTTTGCTCTTCTGTGGCCAAATGCCTGATAAGATCGGCTTCTTCCAACACGCGGCGGGCTTGTGCCACAATGCGCTCGCCCGCATCGGTGGTGATGATTTCATTACTGCTGCGGTCAAACAACGACACCGCCAGCTCTTCTTCCAGCTTTTTGATGGCGATAGAGAGCGTGGGCTGGCTGACAAAGCAGCGTTGGGCGGCGCGGCCGAAATGGCGCTCCTGAGCCACGGCCACGATATAGCGCAATTCGGTCAGCGTCATGGCATCAGGCCTTTTTTTGGGTTTCCGGCAGCGTGATGTTGAGCTCCAGCACGTCCACACCGTCTTGCGTTTCTTGGGAAATGCGGATGTCGTCGAGCGATACATGCACATATTTCGACAACACTTCCAGCAATTCTTTTTGCAGCGTGGGCAGATAATCGGGCGCTTGCGCTTTCACGCGCTCTTGCGCGATGATGATTTGCAGGCGGTCGCGTGCCACTTCGGCGGTTTTTTGTTTTTTACCAAACAGCAATTCAATCAAAGACATGGCTTAACCTCCAAACAGCTTTTTGAAGAAGCCTTTTTTCTCGGCATCCAGGAAACGCATTTCGCGGTTTTCGCCCAGCAGGCGGGCAATCACGTCTTTATAGGCTTCGGCTGCGATGGCGTCGCCTTGATGGATAACGGGCGAGCCGGCGTTGGAAGCTTGCAGCACGTTTTGCGATTCGGGAATCACGCCGATAAGCGGAATGCGCAAAATATCGCAAATATCCTGCACCGAGAGCATCTCGCCTTTTTCCACGCGCTCGGGCGAATAGCGGGTGATGAGCAGATATTCTTTCACCGCTTCGCCTTGTTCGGCTTTGCGGCTCTTACTTTGCAAAATGCCCAAAATGCGGTCGGAATCGCGCACGCTCGACACTTCGGGGTTGGTGGTGACAATGGCTTCGTCGGCAAAATAAAGCGCCATCAGCGCGCCTTGTTCGATGCCGGCGGGCGAATCGCAAATCACATATTCAAAGCCCATTTCTTCGGTGAGGGTGTTGAGCACTTTTTCTACGCCTTCGCGCGAAAGCGCATCTTTGTCGCGCGTTTGCGAGGCGGGCAGAATAAAGAGGTTGTCGCAGTGTTTGTCTTTAATCAGCGCCTGATTCAGCGAAGCTTCGCCCTGAATCACGTTAATCAGGTCATACACCACGCGGCGCTCGCAGCCCATAATCAAATCCAGGTTGCGCAAGCCCACGTCGAAATCGATAACGGCGGTTTTGTGGCCGCGCAAGGCGAGGCCGGTTGCAATGCTGGCGCTGGTGGTGGTTTTGCCCACACCGCCTTTGCCTGAGGTGATTACAATGATTTTTGCCACGATGTTTCCTTTTGCTGATTCAAATTGACTTTATTGCAGTGAAATGAAGAATGAAGGTGATACAAGGCAGGCAGTGCAGAGATACAGCAAGGCGCTGCAACGCTGTAGCACTTTAAGTTATCCATTTCACTCTATTTATTCGGCATCGATGGCGCCGATAACCAAACGCTCGTCTTGCAGCGACACCTGCACCGGTTTTTTATGCAGGTGCGCCGGCAGATCTTGCTCGAAATTGCGGTAGATACCGGCCACCGACACCAATTCGGCCTGCATCGAATGAATGAAAATGCGCGCCTGGCGGTTGCCCGCGGCGCCGGCCAGCGCGCGCCCGCGCATGGGGCCGTAAACATGGATGTTGCCGTCGGCAATGATTTCCGCGCCTTCGCTGACCATGCCGGTCACAATCAGATCGGCATTCTCGGCATACACTTGCTGGCCGGTGCGGATGGGGGTGTTGACAAACACGGTGGGCTGGCTGATTACCTGTGCCTGCACCGGAGCGGGTGCCGGCGGCTCGATTACGGATTTGAGCTGGCTCTCTGCGGTGGTTTTGTCGGCGGGGCTGAAGGCCAAATGGGCTGCGGCGGCATAAGGTGCCCAAGCTTCATCGCTGTGGCGCAAGCCGATGATTTGCAGGCCGTGGCGGGCAAACAGGGAGGCCACGGTGGCAATATCGAGCGCTTCGGGGCGGCTGAAATCTTGCACGTCAAGCAAAAAAGGCATGCTGGAAAGCTCTTGATATTGGCCGATGCGCTGTTGCAGATGGGCTTCCAGCTCTGCGCTGTCGGCGGTGTGCAGTTGCACCGCCAGCGCATCCAAGCGCGCCGATTTCACTTCAAAAGCCGGTTTCATACTGTGTTGTTACCATAAAAAAATTTAATAGGCGAAGTTTACCGTGTTAATCTAGTCTATTCAACACAGAGGCCGTCTGAAATGCAAAAAACCTTTCATATCATCGGCGCAGGCAAAGTGGGGCACACGCTCGCGCTGCTTTTGCAGCAGCAAGGCTGGAAGCTGGCGGCGGTGGTGAGCCGCAGCGGCCGGGCATTATGGGCAGACTGTTGCGGCGGCAGAATGGTTCCTTGCATTGCCGATTTGCCGCGCGCCGATGTGCTGATTATTAGCACACCTGATGATGCGATTGCGGCAGCTGCCCAAGAGGCGGCCGCTTTGCCGTGGCTGCACGGGGGCGTGTTGGCGCTGCA
The DNA here is from genome assembly GCF_022870845.1 of Uruburuella suis. GTDB lineage: Bacteria > Pseudomonadota > Gammaproteobacteria > Burkholderiales > Neisseriaceae > Neisseria > Neisseria suis. The sequence goes on along the minus strand of NZ_CP091507.1, from coordinate 2,631,384 downwards.
TTTGAGCGGGGCGAAAAGTGCGGCGGCGCTGGATGCGTTGGCCGCGCGCGGAGTGCGCACCGGCAGCCTGCATCCGGTGTTTGCTTTTGCCGATGTGGCGGCGGCCGTGCGCACGCTGCCCGGCCGATTGTGTGCGCTGGAAGCACCCGATGCGGCGGCTTTGGCCGGCTTGCGGGAAGTGGCGGCGGCTTTGGGGCTGCGGGCGTTTGAGATGCCGTCTGAACAAAAAGCGCGCTATCATGCCGCGCTCTCTGCAGCTTCTAATTTTTCGGTGGCGCTGGCCGCTTATGCGCAAAACCTGCTGCAACCGCTGGCGCTGCCCGAAGCCTTGTCGCGCGAGTTGGTGGTGAATCTGATGCGGCAAAGTGTAGAGAACGTGGCTGCCATGCCGCCGGCCGCCGCGCTCACCGGGCCGATTGTGCGCGGTGATGAAGGCACCGTGGCCGCGCATTTGGCGGCTTTGTCGGCGGTCGAGCGCGAAGCTTACGTCGCTTGGGCGCGGCAAACCTTGATATTGGCAGCGGCGCGGCTGGATGAAGAGGCGTATGCGCGGGTGGAAAAAGTGCTGGCGTGCGGTGAAGTGGCGCAGGATTGAGCTGGTGCGGGCAGGCTGATATTGGGAGACATGAGGCCGTCTGAAAGCTTTTCAGACGGCCTTTGCGTGTCCGTATGATTGATTACGGGCGGGTTATATCCATTCGAAAAAATAACCTAACTGCGTTGGCTCGCCTAGCCGTACTATAGTGAAATGCAAGAAAAAGTTATACGAACTGCATTCTGAAACAGCGTAGGTTGGGTTGCCAAACCCAACGTTTCAGAGGGCTTGTGGATTTGTTGGGTTTTCAACCCAACCTACCCGCCGTATCACTTTTTTATGCATTTCACTCTAGTTGTACTGTCGCAGGCTCGCCGCCTTGTTATACCAATCCAAAAAAATAACCTAACTGCGTTGGCTCGCCTAGCCGTACTATCTGTACTGTCTTCGGCTCGCCGCCTTGTTAGCTTACTTTTTTGAATTGGTATTATCTTATTTTTTCGAATGGGTATTATTTAAATTGATGTGATGTAAATCCCTACCGCTTCTGCCAAACAACAGGCCGTCTGAAAACCTTTTCACGTTTTCAGACGGCCTGTTGTAATGCGCTTAAATCAATTCAATAAACGGGCTTAACGTTTCCCGCCAAAGCCGATTTCAAAATCCTGCGCTGCTGTTGTCGAACCCGGATTGCCGGGGCGGGTTAACTCGACCATGCCCGCGATTTCATTGGCTTTGGGGCCGAAAAAGCCCAGCCCGTATTTTCCTGCACCCAATTTTGCAGAAGCGGCGTCGCCGCTGATGCCCATGCCTTTAAATCCCGGTTCGTTAATCGCCGCAATGGGGGCGTTTTGGAGGGTAATCGTGCCTGCCTCGGATAAGCCGGTGATGCTGCCTTGGCCGCGGCGGCGTGAAAAATCAACCGTATAGGTGAGCGCGCCGGTTTCGCTTTGGTTAAAAGCTTGGCCTTTGTAGGTGTAGTTTCCGCTGTTTGGCAAGGCGGTACTGGGCGTGGCCTCTCCTTGTATGCTGCTAATGGAAAATTTATCAACTAATTTAGTCCAGGTGGGGTTGTTCTGATCAGATAGATTGCGTATGTAACTCCCCAATACGACAGAATAGGCTTGTTTATAAAGATGAATATTGCCATCAAGCGATTCGCGGTAATCGCCATTGCTGTCTTTGTACACAATGCTGCTGGATTTAAACGGCTCAACCGACAGCCCTTGCGGATAAGCGGAAATATCAACTTTATCACCGCCACGATAGCTTTTCCCCTTGATTTCAAGGCGGTAATCATTATCGTCATTCGGTATTTGTACATAGCGGTAGCCGTTGCCGCCGGCAGACGGGTTGTCGGGCGTGGGGGTGGCACCGCTGGAGAGCCCTGAGCTGCCGCCCCCGCCACCACAGGCGGCAAGGGCAAAAATGATGGTTGCGGCCGGCATAATGGATAAACGGGACATAATGTTTCCTTAGTTGATTCAATTGAATGATTGAATGGGTTTATGCTTTACGTCACAAAGGGTGAATAAATTTGAATGTTTAACCTGTTTTTGCAGGGAAATTATAACATTATTTACCAGCCTTGCCGGCATTGCTGCTTTTAAGTTTCTTTGGCAAACACCACATATTTGCCCTCAAATTCCGCCGCCAAAACGCCCTTGCTGTATAAGCGGCAGGTCAGGGTGATGCGTCCTTTGCCGCGCTGCGCCAAGGCTTGTGTGCAAGCGGCCCAAGCGGTGTTGTCGTCGGGTGTGCACACGGCGCTCAAATCGGCGGGGGCGGGCTTGAGGTAGCGGATGTTGCTCTCTTGAATCACAATGCGTCCGCCGCTTTCGGGATAGCGCAAATGTACCAGCGACCAGCCGCACAAAGTGGCCAAAAGCGCGATGCTGCCGCCAAACACGGTGTGGTGGTGGTTGCAGTTGCGCGCAATCGGTGCGCACAAAATCACCTGCTCGGGCGCGCTTTCGTTCACGCGTATGCCCAGTGCGGCGCTGGCGGGAATATTTTGATGCAAAAAGGCTTGCAGCTCGTTGGGGGACATGGCGGCTCCTGAGTGGCGGGTTATGCCCATCCAAAAAAATAACCTAATTTCGTTGCCTCGCCTTGCCGGACTCGTTGTACTGTCGCAGGCTCGCCGCCTTGTTAGCTTACTTTTTTTGAATGGGTGTTATTGCTATCGTTTCTAAATATAGCCTATCTTGCAGGCCGTCTGAAAGCCGCATGGCGCACAAGCTGCATCGGCGCTACAATAAGCGCTTCTTTCAGACGGCCTGAAGTTTATGAGTTTGCCCATCACTTTGGTGTGGTTGCGCCGCGATTTGCGCCTGTTTGACCACACCGCCCTGCAAACCGCCATCCGCCTTGGCCGGCCGCTGGCGGCGGTGTTTGTGTTTGACCGCGATATTATTGATGACTTGCCTGCCGATGATAGGCGCTTGAGCTTTATTCACGAGAGCATCAGCGAAATGCAGGCGGCTTTGCACGCCAAAAACGTGCCGTTGTGGGTGTTGCACGGCCGCGCGGCAGAGGCGCTGCCCGCATTGGCCGCGCAGCTCAATGCAGCCGCGGTGGTGTGCGCCGAAGATTACGAGCCGCAAGCGATTGCGCGCGACAATCAGGTGTGGCGCGCGCTCGATGCCGATGGCCGTGCGCTTGTGCGCGTAACCGATCAGGTGATGCTGGCCAAGGCCGAGGTAATGACGCAGCAGGGGCGGCCTTACAGCGTGTTCACCCCCTATAAAAAAGCCTGGCTGCACACGATGGCGCAGCGCTATGCCGGCTGGCAGCCTGCCGATGATTGGGCGGCGCTAGCGGCTTTGCAAACGCAGCTGCCCGCCGCCGCACGCGCCGCGCCGCGCCTGCCTGCCTTGGCCGATTTGGGCTTTGTGCGCCAAGCGCTGCCGCTCGCGGGCGGCGAAGCTGCGGCGCAAAAGCAGCTGGGCGATTTTCTGCCGCAGCTGGGTCAATATCACCTCAAGCGCGATTTTCCGGCGCAAAAAAGCACTTCGCAGCTTTCGGTTTATTTGCGCTTCGGCCTGCTTTCCATCCGCCATTTGGTGCAGCTGGCGCGCCAGGCCGACAACGAAGGCGCGGCGGCCTGGCTCAACGAGCTGGTGTGGCGCGAGTTTTACCAGCAGTTTCTCTACCATCATCCCAATGTGGTGCGGGAAAGCTGGCGGCCGGAATATCGCGCACTGCCTTGGCCGAATCAACCCGAATATCTGGCGCGCTGGCAAGCGGGGCAAACAGGCTATCCGATTATTGATGCGGCCATGCGCCAGCTCAAACACAGCGGCCAAATGCACAACCGCCTGCGCATGCTTTGCGCCGGTTTTTTAAGCAAAGATTTGCTGACTGATTGGCGCTTGGGCGAGGCTTGGTTTGCGGCGCAGCTTTTGGATTTCGACTTGGCCGCCAACAACGGCGGCTGGCAATGGGCAGCGGGCACCGGCTGTGATGCGCAGCCTTATTTCCGCATTTTCAACCCGGTGATCCAGTCGCAAAAATACGATCCCGACGGCACGTTTATCCGCCGCCATGTGCCTGAGCTGGCGCATTTGGGCAAAGAGGTGATACACGCCCCTTGGCTCGCCAAACACGATATCGACACCCACGGCTACCCCGCGCCCATCGTCAACCACGCGCTGCAAAGAGAAAAAGCGCTGGCTTTTTACCGAGCCGTCTGAAAACTTGAAACACTCATCAGGTATTGTTTATGAATGCTTCTCCTTATTGGCTGCAACCCGCGCCTTACCGCAACTTGGCCGCGCTCACCGCTTTTGCCGGCAGCCTGCTTTTGTGGCGCTATTGGCCGCAGCAGGATATGGCCGCTTTTGCGGCGGTGTTGCTGCTTTTTTTCGGCGCGCTGGTGGCAATGGCCGCCGTGCTGCTGGCCTTGCGCCTGCGCCAAAGCGGCACCACGGTGCAATGTCTGCTTTTAATGCTGTGGCAGATCGGCCTGCCGCTGGTGTTGATGTCGCGGCTGTATCATCAGGCCGTCTGAAAGAATGTGCGCAACGTTCACCAAGCTTTTGATGCAAAACAAAAAAGCGCTGCCGTAATGGTTTACCATAAGCGCCGCCCGCTTTTTAACCCATGCCGTCTGAAACCCGAAACGCTATGCCCCATCCTTATTTGCAGGCCGCCCGCGAGCGCTGGTTCAACCCTTATAAGCGCTATCAATACAGCCGCCTGATTCATGCCGTCCGCCTCGGCTTGGCGGTGATTGCCGCCACGCTGCTGGCGCGACTTTTGCAGCTTGCGCACGGCGAATGGGTGGCCATCACCGTGTTTGTGGTGTTGGGCATGCTGCAATTTCAAGGTGCGATTTATTCCAAAGCGGCCGAGCGCATGATAGGCACCATTATCGGTTTGGGTGCAGGTTTGCTGCTTTTGTGGCTCAACCAACATTATCTGCACAACAACGGGCTTTATTTCATTTTAATCGGCCTGCTCAGTGCGCTGGCCGGCTGGGCGGCGGTGGGCAAATACGGCTATATGCCCATGCTCGCCGGCCTCACCATGTGTATGCTTATCGGCGACCAAGGCAGCGAATGGCTCAGCGACGGGCTGATGCGCGCGCTTAATGTGTTGCTCGGCGCCGCCATCGCCATCGGTGCGGCCAAGCTGATGCCGCTCAAATCCACCCTGATGTGGCGCTTTTTGCTGGCCGACAACCTTATCGACAGCAGCCGCCTGATTGCCGAAATCAGCAACGGTGAATACATGGGCCGCCGGCGCTGGCGCAGCCTGCAAAAAGACATGCAATTAATCAATCACCGTTTGGTGAAAAGCCGCAGCCACTTGGCCGCCACCGCGCAAGAGAGCCGCATCAGCATCAATGTGATGGAAACCATGCAGCACACCCACCGCAAAATCGTCAGCAGCATCGATTTGCTGCTGCATGCCGTGCCCAAGCTGCCGCGCCCTGAAATCAGCGAGAGCGACGAAGCCTTGCTGCATCAGCACTTTATCGGCCTGCAACAAGAATTACGCCACACCGCGCGCCTGCTCAAAGGCCGCTACGCCCGCCGCATCCGCATCGACACCCGCATCGATCCGCGCCTGCGCGCGCTGGCGCACCGGCTGCCGTTTGAATGGCAGGGTTTTGTTTGGCTGAGCATCAACATTCGAGTCGAGCTGGCCAATCTGGTGATGATGTTGCACCGCAGCCGCAGCAAATGGCTGGAGCCCGGCGAATGGCGCAAGCTGCACCAGCACCTCACCCGCCAGCACCAGCAATTGGACATAGCGGAAAAACCGCCGGCAGTCGAAGCGCCGCCCCAATAATCCCCATTCAAAAAAGTAAGCTTGCAAGGCGGAAGCCGGCGACAGTGCAGAAAACATGGCAAGGCGCGACAAGGCAGTCAGGTTGTTTTTGAATGGGAACAAGAATCGGTATGAAAGGATAGCTCATGCCCCGTATCGCCATAATCGGCGGCGGCCTTGTCGGCCGACTCACCGCTTTGCAGCTGGCCGAGCAAGGCTTTCAGACGGCCTTGTTCGACCGTGCATCCCGCGCCGGCGAGCAATCGGCCGCCTATATCGCCGCCGCCATGCTGGCTCCTTTGGCCGAATCGGTGGAAGCCACGGCGCAAGTGGTGGCGCTGGGGCGGCAAAGCCTGCCGATGTGGCAGGCGCTGGTGCGCCGCTTCAGCACCTCCGTGTTTATGCAGCAGGCCGGCAGCCTGATGGTGTGGCACCGGCAAGACAAGCCCCTGGCGGTGCAATTCGAGCAACATCTGCACCGTGCCACCGGCCGCGCCGATGCCGCCGAGCATTGGCAGGCCGCCCACATCGCCGCGCAGGAGCCGCAGCTTGCCGGCCGCTTTCAGACGGCCTTATACCTGCCGGAAGAAGGCCAGCTCGACAACCGCCAAGTGCTGTTGGCGCTGGCCGACGCGCTCGAGCAAGCCGGCGCGGCCTGCCATTGGCACAGCGGCGCTGAAGCCGACGATTTGCAAGCGCAATTCGACTGGCTCATCGATTGCCGCGGCACCGGCGCACAAAGCGATTGGAACAGGCCGTCTGAAGCCGCAGCGGGCAGCCGCCTGCGCGGCGTGCGCGGCGAAGTGGCGCGGGTGTATGCGCCCGAAATCTGCCTCAACCGCCCCGTGCGCCTGCTGCACCCGCGTTATCCACTTTATATCGCGCCCAAGCCCGATCACATTTTCGTGGTGGGCGCCACCCAAATCGAGAGCGAAAACAGCGCGCCCGTGAGCGTGCGCTCGGGGCTGGAGCTGCTCTCGGCGCTTTATGCCGTGCATCCTGCGTTTGGCGAAGCGGATATTCTCGAGCTGGCCGCCAACTTGCGCCCCACGCTCAACCACCACAATCCCGAAATCCGCTGGCATCAAAACCGAAACCTGATTGAAATCAACGGCCTTTTCCGGCACGGCTTTATGATTGCGCCCGCTGTTACCGCTGCCGCCGTGCGCCTGCTCACGGCCTTGCTGCGCCACGAAACACCAAGCGTGCAAGACCGGCCAAGCGGTTTGGTTTATACTTTTCTTTAAAATAGCTTGGCCGCCGCTGTTTGACGGCCTGTTTCCACTATCCACAGGAGCGCAGCATGAACATCAGCCTCAACGGCGAATCCTTCGAATTTCACGGCCAAACCGTGGCCGAGCTGATTGCCGCGCAAATGCCGCCTGCGCCGTTTGCCGTGGCGGTGAACACCCGTTTCGTGCCCAAAACACAATACAGCGGCCATCTGCTGCAAGCGGGCGACCAAGTGGATATCGTGCGTCCGGTGGTGGGCGGTTGAGGCCGTCTGAAAACAAGGAATCTACCATGATGGGAAGCTGCTTGTGCGGTGCGGTGCAATATGAAGCCGACGAAATCCAGTTTATCCAATTGTGCCACTGCCGCACCTGCCAAGTGGCGCAAGGTGCGCCTTATATCGCGGGCGGCGCGGTGAAGCGCGAGCATTTCCGCTGGCTCGCCGGCGCCGACAAGCTGAGCGCTTATGAATCCAGCCCCGGCAAATACCGCCGCTTCTGCGCCGTGTGCGGCACACCCTTATTGAGCGACCGCGCCAGCCTGCCCCACATCGCCTTGCGTGTGACCACTCTGCACGCCGACCCCGGCATCCGGCCGGCCTACCACATCTGGACCGAACACGATTGCCCGTGGACGCAAGATCATCCCGACTTGCCGCGCCATCCGCAATGGCCGTCTGATACCAATCCAAAAAAATAACCTAACTTCGTTGTTTCGCCTTGCCGTACTATCTGTACTGTCTGCGGCTCGCCGCCTTGTTAGCTTACTTTTTTGAATTGGTATGAAAGCCCTTCAAAAACGTAAGCCGCCCGTCGGATTATTTTTGAATTGCCATGAAAGCCCTAAATGAACCCGCTCACCCTTTATAACCAAACCTTCTCCGACCGCCTGCTGTTGGGCACCGCCGCCTATCCCACCACCGAAATTCTGCGCCGCTCGGTGGCTGCGGCCGAGCCGGCCATGATTACTGTGTCGCTGCGCCGCCAAAGCGCCGCCGGCCACGCGCACGGGCAGGGTTTTTGGGATTTGCTGCAAGCAATGCAAGTGCCCATTCTGCCCAACACCGCCGGTTGCCAAAGCGTGCAAGAAGCCGTGGCCACCGCCCACATGGCGCGCGAAGTGTTTGACACACCTTGGATCAAACTCGAATTAATCGGCGACGACGACACCTTGCAGCCCGATGTGTTCCAACTCGTGGAAGCGGCCAAAATTCTGATTGACGACGGTTTTTATGTGCTGCCTTACTGCACTGAAGACTTAATCGCCTGCCGCCGCCTGCTTGATGCCGGCTGCCGCGCGCTGATGCCCTGGGCCGCGCCCATCGGCACCGGCTTGGGCGTGGTGCACGAATATGCCTTGCGCGTATTGCGCGAGCGCCTGCCCAACACCCCGCTGATTATCGACGCCGGCCTCGGCCTGCCCTCGCAAGCCGCGCAGGTGATGGAATGGGGCTATGATGCCGTGCTGCTCAACACCGCCGTGTCGCGCTCTGGCAACCCTGTCGACATGGCGCGCGCTTTTTCGCTGGCGGTGGCATCCGGCCGCCTCGCCCACCAAGCCTGCCCCGTGCCGCCGCGCGAACAGGCGCAAGCCAGCACGCCCACCGTGGGGCAGCCGTTTTGGCACAGCGCCGAATATTGAGCAGCGTTTAAGTAAAAGGCCGTCTGAAAAGTTTTTTTCAGACGGCCTTGTTTTCATGCGTACGATTACGCTTTGTTTTCACAAAGCTAATCGTACCTACGATTGGTTTGCATGTGGGAAATACAGTGAGGCCGTCTGAAAGAAGGTTCAGACGGCTTTGTTTTCATGCGTACGATTACGCTTTGTTTTGACAAAGCTAATCGTACCTACGCTTGGCTGACGGCATCACACGCTTTGTGCGGTAATGAGCTTGTGCAAAAACGCATCGCAACGCGCCAATTGCGAGAGCTCGACAAATTCATCGGCTTTGTGCGCCTGCTCGATATTGCCGGGGCCGCAAATCACGGTGGCGATGCCGGCCTGCTGGAATTGACCGCCTTCGGTGGCATAAGCCACTTTCAGACGGCTTGAGTCTTCCACCAATTGCGTAATCAAATCGTGCAGCAAAGCCGCTTCGGCTTCGGGCATGGCGGGCACGTTTTCGCCGTGGTGCATGTCGATGCGGCAGGCGGCATCCACCGCCTGCATTTGCGGCTGCAACACTTCGCGGATGTGGGCTTCGATCGGCGCGGTGATGTCGGCGGGGCTCATGTGCGGCAGGTTGCGGTAGTCGAATTCGAATTCGCACAATTGCGGCACGATATTGCCGGCAATGCCGCCGGCGATGGTGTTTACGCTTAAGGTGGAAAAGGGCACATCGTAATCGGGGTCGGTGTCGTGGCGTGCTTTCAGACGGCCTGCCAATTCGTTGATAAACACGATTAATTTCGCCGCGTATTCAATGGCATTTACGCCTTGCGGGGTGAGTGAAGAATGTGCGGCTTTGCCGTGCACGGCGCAGCGGAAGGTGTGGATGCCTTTGTGCGCCACCACCATGCGCATCGAAGTGGGCTCGCCCACAATGCAATGCTCGGGTGTGAGGCCGCGCTTTTGCAATTCGGCAATCATCACCGGTGCGCCGAGGCAGCCGATTTCTTCATCGTATGACAAGGCAATGTGCAAAGGGCGCTTCAACTCAGCCTGCACCATCGCGGGCGCGGCGGCGAGCACGGCGGCGATAAAGCCTTTCATGTCGGCGCTGCCGCGCCCGTAAAGCCGGCCTTCGCGGATGTCGGCGCGATAGGGATCGGATTGCCAGGCTTGGCCGTCGGTGGGCACCACGTCGGTGTGGCCGCTCAAAATCAGGCCGCCTTCGGTGCTGCCGTCGGCAGCGGCAATGGTGGCAAAAAGATTGGCCTTGCTCTGATCGGCATTGTGCGAAAGCCACGGTTTGAGGCCGAGCGATTCGAGATAATCGGCGCAATCGTGTATCAGCGCGAGGTTGGAATGGCGGCTGGTGGTGTCGAAAGCAATCAGGCGGCTGAGGCGGTTTATCGTGTTCATGGCGCGGTGTGGGAATAAACAGGGTTTTGATTATAAAGCTTTTCAGACGGCATCGTTGTATTATATGCTGCGAAAAACAGGCCTCAAGGCCGTCTGAAAACACACCGCCATCTATTCAAGGAGAAAACGATGAACATCCGCCCCTATCTGGAACACCGCCCCGAAATCGACGAGAGCTGCTATATCGACCCCGCCTGCGTGGTAATCGGCGAAGTGTCGCTGGCCGAGCAGGTGTCGGTGTGGCCGTTTGCGGTGATACGCGGCGATGTAAACAGCATCAGCATCGGCGCGCGCAGCAATGTGCAGGATTTGAGCATGCTGCATGTGTCGCACAAAAACGAAGCCAAGCCCGAAGGCTCGCCGCTGGTGATCGGCGAAGATGTCACCATCGGCCACAAAGTGATGCTGCACGGCTGCCGCATCGGCAACCGCGTGTTGGTGGGCATGGACAGCACCATTATGGATGACGTGGTGATTGAAGACGATGTGATGATAGGCGCCTGCAGCCTGGTGCCGCCACGCAAGCGCCTACAAAGCGGCTATTTATATGTGGGCGTGCCGGTGAAGCAGGTGCGGCCGCTCACCGAAGAAGAAAAAGCCTTTTTGGTGTATTCGGCGCAACATTATATGCGGGTGGCTGCCAACCATAGGAAGAGCGCCGGAATGGCAGCAGATTGAAATAATATTACCAAATCAGCGCAGGCCGTCTGAAAACTTGGTTTAAATCATAAAAAACTGTAATTTTCCAACGATTGTAATCAAATCGGGTTACAATCGCGCCATTCTGAAAACCCTCGCAAAAGATTGAAAGGAACGCCGCAATGAGCACCAAACGCGACTTGACCCGCATCCGTCACAACACCAAAATCGTGGCCACACTGGGCCCCGGCAGCAACAATGTGGAGCTGCTCGAAGACATGATCCGCGTTGGCGGCCTCAACGTGGTGCGTTTCAACTTCAGCCACGGCACCGCCGAATTCCATCAGGAAAACGCCCGCATCGTGCGCGAAGCGGCCAAAAAAGCCGGCCGCGAAGTGGCGATTATGGCCGATTTGCAAGGCCCGAAAATCCGCGTCGGCAAGCTGGAAAACGGCTTTGTCGAATTGCTCGCCGGCGAAAAGCTGCTGCTCGATGCCGCCCATGAAGGCGAAGGCAACCGCGACCGGGTGGGCCTCGATTACCGCGACCTGCCCAACGATGTGAAAGCCGGCGACATTCTGCTGCTCGACGACGGCTTGCTCACTTTGGTGGTAGACAGCGTCAACGGCAGCGAAATCCACACCACCGTGCAAAACAGCCACAAATTGAAATCCAACAAAGGCATCAACAAACAAGGCGGCGGCCTTTCAGCCGGCGCGCTCACCGAAAAAGATTTCCGCGACCTCAAAACCGCCATCGGCATCGGCTGCGATTACCTGGCCGTGAGCTTCGTGAAATCTGCCGAAGACATGCAGATCGCCCGCAATCTGGTGGAGCAGGAAATGCAGGGCAGCAAAGCCGTGCGCCCTGGTTTGGTGTCGAAAATCGAGCGCGTGGAAGCCATCACCAACCTCGATGAAATCATTCTCGCTTCAGACGGCATCATGGTAGCCCGCGGCGATTTGGCCGTGGAAGTGGGCAACGCCGCCGTGCCCGCGCTGCAAAAACGCATGATCAAGCGCGCCCGCGAATTGCGCCGCTTCAGCATCACCGCCACCCAAATGATGGAAAGCATGATTACCAACCCCGTGCCCACCCGCGCCGAAGTGAGCGATGTGGCCAACGCTGTGCTCGACGGCACCGATGCGGTGATGTGTTCTGCCGAAACCGCCGTGGGCGCTTACCCCTTTGAAACCGTGCGCCAAATGGCGGTTATCTGCGCTGCGGCCGAAGCCGAGCAAGATTCGCTCAACGGTGTGGACGAAAGCCATCAAGAAGCGGCTGTCAACACCAATTTGGCCATTGCCAGCGGCGCGGTGCATGTGGCGCGCGCTATCGACGCCACCGCCATCGTGGCGCTCACCGAGAGCGGCGGCACCGCTTTCGAAATCAGCCGCCACAGCATCCAGCTGCCGATTTACGCCTTCACCCCCAGCATTTCCGCCCAGCGCCGCATGGCGATGTATCGCGGCGTGCGCCCGCTGATGCTGGCCACCAGCTGCGACCACGACACCGCGCTGAACGAAGTGGAAAGCATGTTGGTTGAGCGCAAAGTGCTCAAGAGCGGCGAACAATACATCGTCACCAGCGGCTCGCGCATGCGCGAAAGCGGCTCCACCGATATGCTGCAAGTGGTGAAAGTACGCTAAAAGCAGTAGATTTGCATAGTAAAGGCCGTCTGAAAGAAATTTCAGACGGCCTTTTGTTATCGGGCTTTATAGCAATTCTAAAAAATAACCTTACCAAATAAAAATAGTTCGACAGCATCATCCGCGTAGCTTGGGTTGTAAACCCAACAAGCCCACAGTCCGTCTGATACCAATTCGAAAAAATAATATACAAACGGGCAGCCTGTAGGTCGGATTCTCGAATCCGACACTTGTTCGCAGAACAAGGCACGCACATCGCTTTGGCCGTTGGCCAAACGTCGGATTCAAGAATCCGACCTACGCGGATGATGCTGCCGAACTATTTTTATTTGGTAAGGTTATTTTTTTGAATTGGTATGAAACGTTGGGTTTATCAACCCAACCTACGCCGTTTCAGAATGCAGTTTTGTGTAGCTTTTTATGCATTTCACTATGGATTACATGCGTGTGCGCCTATGCCCAAAGGCCGTCTGAAGCCCTCTGCTCATGCGGTCAATCATTTCTACGCGTGCATCACACAGCTGCGGCCGGGCGGCACACCACCATATAATTCACATCCACATTGTCGCTGAGGCTGTAAACCTTGCTCAGCGGGTTGTAAACCATGCCTTTGCTGCCGATGATTTCCAGGCCGGCGTTGCGGCACATGCGCGCGAGCTCGGCCGGGGTGATGAATTTCTGCCAATCGTGCGTGCCGCGCGGCACCAGCCCCAACAGATATTCCGCGCCCACAATGGCGTGCAGATAAGATTTCGGGTTGCGGTTGATGGTGGAAAAAAACACCGTGCCATCAGGCTTCACCAGACGGGCGCAGGCGGCCACGATGGCGGCGGGGTCGGGCACATGTTCCATCATTTCCATGCAGGTCACCACATCGAAGCTGTGCGGTGCTTCGGCGGCCAAATCTTCTACGCGGATGCAGCGGTAGGCCACATTGCTTACACCTTGGTCGAGCGCATGCAGTTTGGCGATTTTCAGCGATTTTTCAGCCATATCGATGCCGGTGGCGTGTGCGGCGCCGAGCTTGGCCATGCTTTCGGTGAGAATGCCGCCGCCGCAACCCACATCGAGCACGGTTTTGCCGCCGATGCGGCCATATTGGTCGATATAGCCCAAGCGCAGCGGGTTGATATCGTGCAAGGGTTTGAATTCGCTGGTTTCATCCCACCATTTGTGGGCCAGCTGGCTGAATTTGTCGATTTCGCCCGCGTCGACATTGTGCGGGGCTGAGGTGGGCTTGCTCATTATATTTGTCCGGTTGGTTTAGAGGGCTATTTTACTGGATTTTTCAGGCCGTCTGAAAGTGTGTTTGCACAATCAGTCCAGCTCGCCGGCAAAGGTTTTTTTCTTTTTCCAAAATGCGCGGCCGGCTTTGGCTTTAATGCTCAGCATGCCGCCGTGGCTGCCGTCGGTGCTGATGCACAGGCTTTTCAAGCGGCCTCGCTGCAAAGCCTGCCAAGCGGGTGAGAAAAAGCGCGCTTCCCATGCCAGCAGGGTTTCGCGGTAAGCCCAAATATCGTCGGTGGCTTGTGCGGCGGCCAAGTCGTGCAAAAAAAGCAGGCTCTCGGCACCGGCGCAGCCGGCTTCCTGCTGCATCGCCTGCCAAGCGGCGAAATCATAAGGCGCATCCAAGCGGCGGCCGGGATAATATTGCGCCCACGGGCTGTCGCTGCCCAGCGTAGCCGTGCCGTGGGCGTGGCCGATTATGTCTTGCCAAAGCCACACGCCGTTGATGGCGGGCGCACCTTCTCTTTGGCGCTCGGCATTGAGCGCATGGCTGTGCAGCCACATTTGGATTTCGGTTTGCGCTTGCAGCCAAGCTGCGGCATCGCGGCCTTCGGCGCGCACCATGCCATCGTTGTGGCCGATGGCATCGGGCAGCGGCGGCACTTGCCAATCGGGCAGCGCCGGCAGCACCAGCAACCATAAATCGGCGCGCACGGGCAAAAAGCGCCAGCCGTCGGCCTGATAAAAATCGTCCAGCCCCGCGCAAAGCCGCTGCGCTTGCTGCATATTGATGCCGATATCCGCGCCGGCGAGCATGCTCATGCTGTGCATGCCCATTTGCTGCCACACCGGCGTGGCAAAGGCGGTGGGCGCGTTTGTGGCCAAACCAAGCTGCGCTTTGGCGTGCGCCAGCAGGCTGCCCTGCCACAGATAGTGGCCGTAAAATTCAGACGGCCGCGCCGCTTGCGGGGTGAATGTGCCAAAACGCAACAATTGGTTCAGCGCCGGCGTGAGCGTGGCGGGCAGCTTGGCAAAATCGGGTTGGTTTAAGGCAGGAAGCGCCAGAGTCAGGTGCATGAACGGCTCGCAAAATAGGGGAAAAGAAGATGAATGGCTGCATTTTACGCATGCTTTGAGCAAACGCAAAAGCCGCATTCGGCAAGCCGGTGCTTATTATGGTAAACTGTTTAATCGGGTAAAAAACCGAAAACTCCCGTGTAAATCAAGGCAATAGCCGCGATAATGCCAGTTGCAGCAGATTTGCTGCCGAGAAAACAGCCGTTTGCAACAGCACGGCCGCCGTTTGACACGGCCATGATTTCAAGCGCCGCGCGCCGCCCTTTAATGTTAATGTGCCGCGCCGGCCCGCAACAGGAAAATATATCAGTGATTCAAAAGCATTTTACTTTTTTCCGCCATTTTTGGCACAACAAGCCCGTGCGCTGGTCGCTTTTGGGCATTTTGCTGCCCGTGTCGGGCGTGATGACCGCTTATGCCGTAACCGAGCCTTTGCCGCAAGCCAGCCTTTATCAGGCCGAACGCGTGGTGGAAGAGCTGCCGGCCGTGTTTGTGGAGCCGGGCAGCTTTCAGGGCAGCTATTGGACCGAGGAGGCCGTGCAGCCGGGCGACACGCTCACCGATGTGCTCACCCGCCTGAACGTGCCGCAAAAAAGCATCAAGCAAGTGTTGGCCAAAAGCCCCATCGACACCAAACTCAAGCAATTGCGCGCAGGCCAAACCGTGAGCGTGCGCCTGGATTCCAGCGGCGACGCCACCGACATTCAGTTTTTCAACGATGACGACAACGGCGAGCGCAACCTCGTGGCGATTGAAAAGGTAAACGGCCAGTGGCAGGCTTCGGCTTCCGAGCTCGCCATGGAAACCATGCCTTCGCTGCGCTCCGTGGTGGTGCGCACTTCCGCCCGTGGTGCGATGGCGCAAGCCGGCATTCCGGTGGAAATCCGCGAATCGCTCAACGAATTGTTTGCCGATGTGCTCGATTTGAATAATTTAAAGCCGGGCGACACCATCCGCCTGCTCTATAACAGCCTTTATTTCCGCGGCCAAGAAATGGCCACCGGCGATATTTTGGCGGCCGAAGTGGTAAAAGGCGGCCAAACCTATCAGGCTTATTATTTTGCCCAAGCCGATGATCAGGGCGGCAGCTATTACGACCAAAACGGTAAAACCTTGCAGCAAAAGCTGGGCTTCAGCAACCAGCCCGTAGATTTTGCCCGCATTTCTTCACCTTACGGCGTGCGCTTCCACCCCGTGTTGCGCACTGTGAAAATGCACACCGGCATCGACTATGCCGCACCCTCCGGCACGCCGATTAAAGCGCCGGCCGATGGCGAAATCGTGTTTAAAGGCTGGAAAGGCGGCTACGGCAACACCGTGATGCTGCAACACAGCAACGGCGTGGAAACCCTCTATGCCCACATGAGCGCTTTTTCTCCGGCCGGCGGCAAAGTGCGCGCCGGTGAAATCATCGGCTATGTGGGCAGCACCGGCCGCTCCACCGGCCCGCATCTGCATTATGAAGCCCGCCTCAACGGCCAACCGGTAAACCCCGCCACCGTGGCGCTGCCCACTCCGAAATTGAGCCAAACCGAAATGGCCGAATTCCGCCGCCAGCAGCAAGATGCCAGCAACACCTTGGCCGCCGTGCGCAACCTGCCGGTAACTGTGGCACAGCTTGACTGATGCTTAGTCTGAAATAAGTTTATTGCGTTGTTTCGCTTTGGGTTTGGAAAACAAAATAAGGCCGTCTGAAGAAATGTTTCAGACGGCCTTTGTGCGCTATGCATACGATTGCGATTTATTTTGACAAAACCAATCGGGTCTACGTTTTTTGTTCAGACGGCCAAGAGCGTTGTAGGTCGGATACTCGTATCCGACATTTTCCCAGCTCCGGAAAACTTGTTCTGCGAACAAGCGTCGGATTCGAGAATCCGACCTACGCCTACTGCGTTGTTTCGCTTTAAATTCGGGAAATAAAAAGATGCCGTCTGAAAAAGAAATTTCAGACGGCCTTTGTGTATCATGCGTACGATGATGCTTTGTTTTGACAAAGAACCGTATCTACGTTTGCTGTTCAGACGGCCAGGGCCTGTGTGTCTGTGGTGAATCATATCTAAAACCAAACATTTGCGCGCGGGGAGGGCGGTTGTTTGATATAATATTGCACTTTTATTTTATAGAAGGCCGCGCCGTTTGGTGCGGCCTGTTTCTGATTATGTCTGATACGCCTTACAACACGCAGGTTAAACGCCATCTGAAAACCCGCCATTTGTCGATGATTGCCATCGGCGGCTGCATCGGCACGGGTTTGTTTATGGCCAGCGGCACCGCCATCAGCGAGGCGGGCCCCGGCGGTGCGCTTTTCGCTTATGCGGCCATCGGCCTGATGGTTTATTTTCTGATGACTTCGCTGGGCGAAATGGCCACTTATCTGCCCACATCCGGCTCGTTCAGCACTTATGCCACGCGCTTTGTCGACCCTTCATTGGGCTTTGCGCTGGGCTGGAATTATTGGTTCAACTGGGTGATCACCGTGGCTGCCGATATTTCCATTGCCGCGCTGGTGGTCACTTATTGGGAGCCGCTGCGCTTTATGGCGCCCTGGGCGTGGAGCCTGCTCTTTTTCGCCATTATTTTCCTGCTCAACACTTTATCGGTGCGCGCTTATGGCGAATCGGAATATTGGTTTGCGCTGATTAAAGTGGTGACGGTGATTGTGTTTTTGGGCGTGGGCGTGCTCACCATTTTCGGCATTTTGGGCGGCGAATACATCGGCTTGGCCAATATGACAGCCGGCGAAGCGCCTTTTTTGGGCGAGGGCGTGTCGGGCAAGTTTCTCACCATGCTGGGTGTGTTTCTGATTGCGGGCTTTTCGTTTCAGGGCACCGAGCTTATCGGCATCACCGCCGGCGAATCGGAAGACCCGGAAAAAAGCATACCCAAAGCCATCAAGCAGGTGTTTTGGCGCATTTTGATTTTCTATATTCTCGCCATTTTGGTAATCGGCCTTTTGATTCCCTATACCAGCCCGCAATTGCTGGGCGCAGATGTGAATGAAATCGCCAAATCGCCGTTTACGCTGGTGTTTGAAAAAGCCGGCTTGGCTTTTGCGGCGGCGGTGATGAATGCGGTGATTCTCACCTCGATTTTATCGGCCGGCAATTCGGGCATGTATGCTTCCACCCGTATGCTTTATGCCATGGCCAAAGATGGCTTGGCTTATCGCAGCTTTTCGCGCACCAACACCACCGGCGTGCCGGTGGTGGCGCTCTTGGCCACGGCGGTGATTGTGCTGGCGGTGTTTTTGCTGCAATTGGCGAGCGACAAAATGTATGAATATATTTTGGCCGCTTCCGGCCTCACCGGCTTTATCGCGTGGCTGGGCATTGCGGTGAGCCATTACCGTTTCCGCCGCGCTTATCTGGCGCAGGGCAAAGATCTGAATGCGCTGGTTTACCGCGCCAAATGGTTTCCCTTCGGCCCCTTGCTGGCGCTGGCATTGTGTGTGCTTGTGATTATCGGGCAAGACACCGAATTGGTGCTCAAAGGCGATTTCAGTTGGGACAGATTGGTGATTACCTATATGGGCTTGCCCGTGTTTTTGGGCTTTTATGCCTATCACAAGCTGCGCTACAAAACGCATAAAGTGCCGTTGCAGCAAGTGGATTTGCGGCAAGATTCGCATTAAAGCTGAAAGCAAACCGCTGTTGCCGGCAAATCAAAAGAGGCCGTCTGAAAAAAATTCAGACGGCCTCTTTTGTGTGTGGCGCGTTTGGCATAATGTTTTGTAAATACAACAATATAACCCGTAGGTCGGATTCTTGAATCCGACACTTGTTCGCAGAACAAGGCGCTCGCATTGCTTTGGCCGATGGCCAAACTTTTATGTTCAGACGGTTTGTTTGAGGGTTGAGGCAGATTTCATGCGTGCGATTACGCCGCCTTGGGGCGGCGTGCGTACCTACGGATTGTTGCCGGCAAATCAAAAGAGGCCGTCTGAAAAAAATTCAGACGGCCTCTTTCGTGTGTGGCGTGTTTGGCATAATGTTTTGTAAATACAACAATATAACCCGTAGGTCGGATTCTTGAATCCGACACTTGTTCGCAGAACAAGACACTCGCATTGCTTTGGCCGATGGCCAAACTTTCATGTTCAGACGGTTTGTTTGAGGGTTGAGGCAGATTTCATGCGTACGATTACGCCGCCTTTGGGCGGCGTGCGTACCTACGGATTGTTGTTGGCAAATCAAAAGAGGCCGTCTGAAAAAAATTCAGACGGCCTCTTTTGTGTGTGGCGTGTTTAGCACAATGCGTTGCAAACGCAACAATATGGTAAGGTTTGCGATAGTTTGGCGTGAAAATATTTGATTTAAATAGATAAAAGTGACAATTTGTGTCAAAATAGTGCCGATTTGGTATAGCTTGGTTTGGGTATTATCAATTCCAAAACAGGCAAAAATCAGCCTTTTCCTTGTTGCAAAAGGATTGGCACGGAAATTGCTTAATACAAGACACTTGTTTTACCGGCTGCTGCAGCGCGTTTGCGTGCCATTGGCGCCAAGGCGCATGAATGATGCCGGCCGGTGCTGCTGAAAAAACGCCTTTGCGGCGATTGAGCTTGAATAACAAATTAAGAAATGATTTCTTAAGCAAATATTATACACAGAAAAATATCTCAGCCATATTATTTACATCATATTGGAGCCATTATGAACAAAATTTATAAAACAGTTTGGAATGAAGCCAGCCAAAGCTGGGTGGCCGTTTCCGAATTAGACACTGCTCATGGAAAACGCAATGTGCGCAGCAGCACCGGCGCGGCCGGCAAAGCAGGCTTTGCATTCAATCTGGCCGGCATAGCGGCTGCCTGCATGATGGCGCTGGGTGCTTTTGTCAGCACACCGGCATCCGCCTCCAATCTTCAGTGCACCACTTCTAATGACACTGGCAATATTAATGATCCCGGCGGCAACGTGATTTGCGGCCCGGGTGCCACGGCCAACACCGGCCAAGGCGTCGCCATCGGCGGCGCAGCCAATGCTGCCGGCGATCAGGCCGTGGCCGTGGGTGCCAACACCATTGCGCAAGGCAATTCTTCTGTGGCCATCGGCGGCGATGATTTGGATAAAGTGGCCAGCAACAACCCGCCCGGCTATCAAACGCCCGGCAACAACGCCACTTACAACAATCGGAATGCCGCCAAAATCTATTCCGCGCTAACCGGCGATTATCTGGTGAACTTTGCCGACCCCACCAAGCGCTATATCCCCACTAAAGCCGGCCATGGCGCGGTGGCCTTGGGCGTGCAGGCGCTGGCCGGCGGTGAATTGTCCACCGCCTTCGGCACCCGCGCCGCCGCAAACGGCGTGGCTTCGCTGGCTTTGGGCGTGGGCGCGAATGCCAGCAAAGATGGTGCCGTGGCCTTGGGCGCCGGCAGCACCACCGCCACCAATGCCGAGGGCATTACCCAAGCCACAGTGGGCGGCGTAACCTACTCCGGCTTTGCCGGCGGCGGCAATATTGTGGCCGGCGATCAAGTGTCTATCGGCAGCGTCGGTTTTGAAAGCCAATTGAAAAATCTGGCACCCGGCGCCATCAGCGCCACCAGCACCGATGCCGTGAACGGCAGCCAGCTTTATGCCACGCAAAACGTGATCGGCAAAGCAGCAGCCAGCACCGCTAATATTTTGGGCGGCAATGCCAAAGTGGCTTCAGACGGCACCTTAACCATGAGCAATATCGGCGGCACCGGCAAAAGCAATGTCAACGATGCAATCAAAGCAGCCAACACCCAAGTGCTCAACGGCACCAATGTAAGCAGCGTGGTGAAAACAGAGGGTTCAGACGGCCAAAGTGTTTATACCGTTAATGCCGATGGCGCCAAAGTATCCGGCTCAAGTGCGGTAACGGTAACTGCGGGTGAGAAAAATGCCGACACCAATATCACCGACTATGCCGTTGATTTGTCAACCGACACCAAGGCCGATATCGCCAAAGGCGTAGCTGCGTCTAATGATATTGCTGATATTGCCGGCAAAGGCTTAACCTTCACCGGCGACAGCGGCACCACCGGCATCAAAAAACTGGGCGACAGCGTGGCCGTGAAGGGCGACAGCAACATCACCACCGCAGCCACTTCAGACGGCCTCAAAGTTGAGCTGAATAAAACCCTCACCGGCTTAACCAGCATCACTGCCGGCCCGGTAACCATCAATAGCGATGGCATCAATGCGGGCAACAAAGCCATCACCAATGTGGCCAGCGGGGGCACCACCACTACCAATGCAGCCAATATCGGCGATGTGAACACAGCCGTGAATGCCGCTAAAACGCATTTCTACAGCGTGAAATCCACCGACACAGCAGCCGGCAACTACAACAACGACGGCGCCACCGGCATCAATGCGTTGGCCGCGGGCGTGGCAGCGAAAGCGATGGGCAGCGGTGATACCGCCATCGGTTTCGGAGCCAATGCCAATGCTGGCGATGCTGTAGCCATCGGCACCAATGCCAAAGTATTAACTGGCACTTCCGGTGTGACCTCAGCAGCCCGCGGCATTGCCATCGGTTTCAACGCCAATGCACAAGTGGCCAGCTCGATTGCCATGGGTAATGGCGCCACCACCACCGGCACAACAGGCGTTGCCAATGCCATCGCTATCGGCACTGATGCCTATACTTATGGCGCCAACGGCGTGGCCATCGGCATGAATGCCGGCAAAGGCAGCACTGCCACCAGCGGCAATAATGTGACCGTGGGCGCGGATTCCGGTCAAAGAAACCAAGGCACCAATAACGTGGCCATCGGCCCGGGCTCGGGCAATGATTTGGGCGAAAATGTCCGCCAAAATATCGCTTTGGGTTCGGGCGCAGGTAATCAAATTAAATCCAGCAGCGGTTTTGCCGACTACAACATCAACGGCGGCAAGGGCTACGGCCACAATATTTCTATCGGTAACGGCTCCGGCCGTGATTCGGATGGCAATGTAAACGTGGCGATGGGGCAGCTGGCCGGTCAGGGCGTTATCGGCAATGCCAACACCGGCATCGGTATGTGGACCGGGTGGAATGCAAAAGGCGATCGCAACTCTGCTTTTGGTGCAGCATCGGGTGGCTATGTGACCGGCAACAACAACAGCAGCTTGGGTCGCGGAGCGGGCAATAATGTTATCGGCGACAACAACACCGGGCTGGGCAACCAAACAGGCAACCATATTACCGGCGCGGGCAATGTTTCTATCGGTAATGGCACCAATAATGCAACCAGCACAACGGTTAGAAACCTAGATCGCGCCGTGGCAATTGGCGACAACGCCAACACTTATGGCAATGACTCGATTGCTATGGGCTCGGGTGCCGTGGCCGGCGTGAGCGGCAGCAACACTAGCGTGATTAACGCCATCGCCCTTGGCACAGGCGCACAAGCCACCGCAGCCAATGCCATTGCTATCGGCACCGGCAATATCGTGAGCGGTGAAGGCTCCGGCGCACTGGGCGATCCGTCGCACATTTCCGGCGCAGGCACCTACACCGTCGGCAACAACAACGGCACTTCTGCCGCTCCGATTGCCGCCGATAATGCCGGTGCATTCGGCAACAGCAACCTGATGAGCGCCGATGCAGACGGCAGCCGCATTGTCGGCAACAGCAATAATGTGCAATCTGCCAACACCATGGTGATGGGCAACAACGTTACCGTAGGCGCGGGCATGGATGGCGCAGTGGTTTTGGGCGACAGCTCAACCGCCGATGCCGCCGTGGCCACCAATGAGGCTACTGTAAACAACCTGACTTACAGCGGCTTTGCCGGCAATAGCCCGGCTGCGGGCGATATTGTGTCCGTGGGTGCCGCAGGCAGCGAGCGTCAAATCAAAAACGTGGCCGCCGGCCAAATCAGCGAGAGCAGCACCGATGCGATTAACGGCAGCCAGCTTTATGCCACACAAAACGTAATCGGCAATGTGGCCGCCAGCACCGCTAATATCTTGGGCGGCGATGCCAAAGTGGCTTCAGACGGCAGCTTGAGCATGAGCGATGTGGGCGGCACCGGCAAAGCCACCGTGCATGAAGCCATCGAATATGCCGCACAAGGCTGGAATGTGACGGCAAACGGCAACGGCAGCACCAAAGTGGCACCGGGCAGCACCGTTGATTTTGTTAACGGCACCGGCACCACCGCTAAGCTGGATACCAGCGGCGCCAACCCGCAAGTGAGCTACTCGGTTAACACTTCCACGCTTACCACCGCTTCAGACGGCACCGTCAGCGCCGGCACGGCAGGCAATAACTTTGCCACCGCCGAGAGCGTGGCCGATGCCATCAACAGCGCCCAAAAAACCACCACCGTTGCCGCAGGCACCAATATTGCCGGTGTGAGCAACACCAGCGACGGCAAAAACACCACTTACACCGTGAATGCCGATGGCGCAAGTGTGTCCGGCACAGATGCGGTAAAAGTAACGGCGGGCGCGAAAGATGCCACCAGCAACATCACTGACTATGCTGTTGATTTGTCTGATAAAACTAAAGAAGATATCGCCAAAGGCGTTACCGCGTCTGACGATATTGCCGACAAAGGCATCACCTTCACCGGCGACAACGGCTCCACCGATGCGAAAAAACTGGGCGAAAGCGTGGCCATAACAGGTGACAACAACATCACCACCACGGCAAGTTCAGACGGCCTCAAAGTTGAGCTGAGTAAAAACCTCACCGGCTTAACCAGCATCAGCGCCGGCCCGGTAACCATCAATGCTGAGGGCATCAATGCGGGCGGCAAACCCATCACCAATGTGGCCAGCGGCGGCAACGTGACGACCAATGCCGCCAATATCGGCGATGTAAACACCGCTGTGAATGCCGCGAAAACGCATTTCTACAGCGTGAAATCCACCGACACAACAGCCGGCAACTACAACAACGACGGCGCCAGCGGCGCCAACGCGCTGGCCGCCGGCGTGGCGGCGAAAGCAGCCGGTGCCAATGCAGTTGCCGTGGGCAACACGGCCAACGCCACAGTAGCAGGCTCGTTGGCCTTGGGTGACCGCGCCAGCACCGGTGCCAGTATCGGCTCAGTTTTGCAAAATGCGCCCGGTGTGCCTACCAATATTGTGAATAACAATTCCACGCCCGGCCTGGGTGCCATTGCCATCGGCCAACAAGCCATTGCTTTGGGCAACCACACCACAGCCATCGGCACGCGAGCGGGTGAAGGTGCCAAGGGCTCTGAAAATATTATGATTGGCCGCCAGGCCGGCCAGAATACTGAAACCGGCAACAATATCTTTATGGGCATTATGTCGGGCAGCGGCTTGGCCGCCGACCCCAATGGCAACACCGGAGCGCCTTATCTGCGCGGCCATAACGTGGCCATCGGTATGCAGGCGCTGGATGCCGGCAGTGCGACTGAAGCGGGCTATGGCGAAAACAACACCGCTGTGGGCTTGCGCGCCGGCCGTTGGCAGCAGGGCAGCAGCAATACCCATATGGGCTCATTTGCCGGCACCGGCCAGCATGGCAATTACAACGTGAACAGCGGTTATTTTGCCGGCTCATATCAAACCGGCGAGAAAAATGTCAATATCGGCATCAATGCCGGCTCAGGCAGCAGCATGACCGACCGCATCACCGCCACTCAAACGGTGAATATCGGTGATCACGCTAAATCTAAACAAAGCAGTGCGGTGGCTATCGGCCTTAATGCACTCACAGATGGTACAAGTGCGGTGGCTATCGGCCATGGCGCACAAGCCACCGCAGCCAATGCCATTGCCATCGGCACCGGTAATATCGTGAGCGGTGAAGGCTCCGGCGCATTGGGCGACCCGTCGCACATTTCCGGCGCAGGCACCTACACCATCGGCAACAACAACGGCACTTCTGCCGCGCCGATTGCCGCCGATAACGCCGGCGCATTCGGCAACAGCAACCTGATGAGCGCCGATGCAGACGGTAGCCGCATTGTCGGCAACAGCAATAATGTGCAATCTGCCAACACCATGGTGATGGGCAATAACGTCACCGTAGGCGCGGGCATGGATGGCGCAGTGGTTTTGGGCGACAGCTCAACCGCCGATGCCGCCGTGGCCACCAATGAGGCTACTGTAAACAACCTGACTTACAGCGGCTTTGCCGGCAATAGCCCGGCTGCGGGCGATATTGTGTCCGTGGGTGCCGCAGGCAGCGAGCGTCAAATCAAAAACGTGGCCGCCGGCCAAATCAGCGAGAGCAGCACCGATGCGATTAACGGCAGCCAGCTTTATGCCACACAAAACGTAATCGGCAATGTGGCCGCCAGCACCGCTAATATCTTGGGCGGCGATGCCAAAGTGGCTTCAGACGGCAGCTTGAGCATGAGCGATGTGGGCGGCACCGGCAAAGCCACCGTGCATGAAGCCATCGAATATGCCGCACAAGGCTGGAATGTGACGGCAAACGGCAACGGCAGCACCAAAGTGGCACCGGGCAGCACCGTTGATTTTGTTAACGGCACCGGCACCACCGCTAAGCTGGATACCAGCGGCGCCAACCCGCAAGTGAGCTACTCGGTTAACACTTCCACGCTTACCACCGCTTCAGACGGCACCGTCAGCGCCGGCACGGCAGGCAATAACTTTGCCACCGCCGAGAGCGTGGCCGATGCCATCAACAGCGCCCAAAAAACCACCACCGTTGCCGCAGGCACCAATATTGCCGGTGTGAGCAGCAACAGCGACGGCAAAAACACCACTTACACCGTGAATGCCGATGGCGCAAGTGTGTCCGGCACGGATGCGGTAAAAGTAACGGCGGGCGCGAAAGATGCCACCAGCAACATCACTGACTATGCTGTTGATTTGTCTGATAAGACTAAAGAAGATATCGCCAAAGGCGTTACCGCGTCTGACGATATCGCCAACAAAGGCTTGACCTTTACCGGCGACAACAGCTCTACCACCGATGCGAAAAAACTGGGCGATACCTTGGCGGTGAAGGGCGATAACAACATCACCACCACCGCCGGTTCAGACGGCCTCAAAGTCGAGCTGAATAAAACCCTCACCGGCTTAACCAGCATCAGCGCCGGCCCGGTAACCATCAATGCTGACGGCATCAATGCGGGCAGCAAACCCATCACCAACGTGGCCAGCGGCGGCAGCACGCCCACCAATGCGGCCAATATCGGTGATGTGAAGAGCGCTGTGGATGCAGCGAAAACGCATTATTACAGTGTAAATGACAATGGCGTACAGGGCGACAACTACAACAACGACGGTGCCACCGGCATCAATGCACTGGCCGCCGGTGCGGACGCATCCGCCCGAGGGGAAGGCTCTGTTGCAATCGGTTATGCCGCTGTGGCCAAAGATGATGCCTCAATTGCATTAGGCAGTGGCGCATCGGCCAATTCAAACGATATCGCTATAGGTGCCGGCACAGGTGTGGATTCCTCAGGCAATGAAAATACCTGGATTGGCAATGGAGCAGGCAATTCGGCTGGCGGTACTTTCAATATGGCGCTGGGCAATGCGGCAGGCAATAGTTTGACAGGGTCATACAATGTGGCGTTTGGTGTAGAGAGTGGAACGGAGATGTCCGGTGCCGGTAATATGGCATTGGGCTTGCAGTCGGGCCAGAATATTGCCGGTAACGACAATGTCGCCTTGGGTCGTGCCGCTGGGACATTGGTGAATGGTAATAATAATATTGCTATCGGCCGTCAAGCCGGCACCGAAGTGGTGTTGTCCGATGATGCGGAATCGATGATATGGTCAAGCGTTCCTCAAGACAAAATCGCATTTAATGATGCTGTCAGCATCGGCTCAAATGCGCAAGCCCGCCAAGATGATGCCGTGGCGATGGGCACAGATTCTCTGGCCTCAGGTGCGGCCGCCGTTGCCATGGGCAAAGGCGCAAAAGCCACACAGGCCAAATCGGTTGCGTTAGGTGAGGGCAGCACAACCGCCACCAATGCCACCGCTGAAACCACGGCCACAGTTAACGGCATCACCTATGGCGGCTTTGCTGCCCAGGCGGCAGAGGGCGGCATGCAGCTGTCTGTGGGTGCCGCAGGTGCCGAGCGCCAAATTAAAAACGTGGCCGCCGGCCAAATCAGCGAGAGCAGCACCGATGCGATTAACGGCAGCCAGCTTTATGCCACGCAAAACGTGATTGGTAATGTGGCAAACAGCACCGCTGCCATTCTGGGCGGCAATGCTAAAGTAGATTCAGACGGCATCTTAACCATGAGCGATGTTGGAGGCACCGGCAAAAACAATGTCAACGACGCGATTAAAGCGGCCAACACTCAAGTGGCTGCCGGCACCAATGTGGCTAACGTAGAGAAAGCAGAAGGTTCAGACGGCCAAAGCGTTTACACCGTCAATGCCAAAGGCACCACCGCGTCAGCCGGTTCGACCGCAGTAACGGTGAGCGGAGCCGACAAAGGCAGCAACGTTACCGACTATGCAATCGACCTGTCGCAAGCCACCAAAGATTCATTGGTTAAAGCCGATAATGCCGTTCAATACGACAACGCAGGCAAAACCAGCGTAACTTTAGGCGGCACAGGTAGCACCACGCCGGTGGCATTAACCAACCTGAAGGATGGCAATGTGGCCGCAGGCAGCAGCGATGCGGTGACGGGCAACCAATTGTTTGCAGTACAAGACAATTTGGACAAGGCCACCTTCGGCCTGACCGCCCAAGACGGCACTAGCGTGACAAAAACCCTGAACAACACCATTGAAGTGGTGGGCGGCGCAACAGCCGAGGCCTCATCTTCCAATGTGAAAACAGTGGTCAACAACGGCAAGATTGAAGTGCAAATTGTCGACGCACCGACTTTTGCCGGCACAGTCACCTCGAATACCGGCTTCCAAGTTGCCGGCGGCCCGGGCATGACCAAAGACGGCATTGATGCAGGCAGCAAACCCATCACCAATGTAGCCAGCGGCGGCGACACCGCCACCAATGCAGCGAATATCGGCGATGTGCAAAAAGCGGCAGCGGCGTCTAAAACCACCGTTACCCAAGGTGACAACATCGTTGTTACGCCGACCAACAACATCGATGGCAGCACCAGCTATGAAGTGGCCACTGCCAAAGACGTTAACTTTGACAAAACCACCGTAGGCAGCGTGGTAACTGATGGCACCACCAACAAAATCAGTGGTTTGGCTGAGGGTGAGCTTGCCGCAAACAGCACCGATGCGGTAACAGGCAGCCAGCTGTATGCCACCAACCAAAATGTGGCAACCAACGCCGGTAATATTGCCACCAATGCCGCCGCCATCGCCAAAGGCATCAAGTTTGGCGACGGCAGCACCAGCACGCAATATGCGTTGGGCGACACCATCAACGTGAAAGGTGACGGCAACATCACCAGCACCACCACGGCAGACGGCGTACAGCTCGGCTTGGGCAACAGCATCAGCATCGGCAGCACCAATCCGGTGCGCATCGACGGCAACGCCGGCACCATCGGCGGGCTGAGCAACACCGCTTTCGACCCGAATAGCATTGTTAGCGGCCAGGCCGCCACCGAAGACCAGCTCAAAGCCGTCAGCGATGTGGCCAACACCGGCTGGAATCTGCAAGCCAACGCCGACTCAGCCAGCAAAGTGGCACCGGGCGACACCGTTCAGTTTATCAATGGCGACAACATTGAGATTACCCGCAACGGTAACGACATCACCGTTGCCACAGCCAAAGCGCTGACGGTAGACAGCATCACCGCCGGCGGCAACAAGCTCGATAGCACCGGCTTAACCATAGCCAACGGCCCGAGCGTGACCGCAGGCGGCATCAATGCGGGCAGCAAACCCATCACCGATGTAGCCAGCGGCGGCGACACCGCCACCAACGCAGCCAATATCGGTGATGTGCAAAAAGCCGCTGCGGGCGCGAAAACCGAGGTGAAAGCGGGCACTAACGTGACCAGCGTGGCAGAGAGCAAAGGTTCAGGCGGCCAAAGCATTTACACCGTGAATGCCGATGGTGCAAGTGTATCCGGCTCGGATGCGGTGAAAGTAACCGCAGGCGCGAAAGATGCCACCAGCAACATCACCGACTATGCTGTTGATTTGTCTGATAAGACTAAAGCCGATATAACCAAAGGCGTTACCGCGTCTGAAGATATTGCCAACAAAGGCATCACCTTCACCGGCGACAATAGCACCACCACCGATGAGAAAAAGCTGGGCGACACCTTGGCGCTGAAAGGTGATAACAACATCACCACCACCGCCGGTTCAGACGGCCTTGGCATTGCGTTGAACAAAAACCTAGTTGTCGACAGCATCAGCGCCGGCGACAGCAAGCTCGACACCGATGGTTTAACCATCACCGGCGGCCCGAGCTTCACCAAAACCGGTATCAATGCAGCCGGCAACAAAATCACCAATCTTGCCAACGGCACCGATGCCGGCGATGCAGTGAATGCCAGCCAGCTCAATGCGCTGGGCAGCAGCACCGCATCATCTTTGGGCGGCACGTCCAGCTATGACGCAGCCACCAACAGCGTGACCGCCGGGCTGAAAGTGGGCAGCAACACCTACAGCAGTGTGCAAGATGCACTCAACAGCATCGACGGCGTGGCTAACAGCGGCTGGAATTTAACCACCACCGCTTCGGGCGGCAGCGTGAGCGGCAGCAAAACGCAAGAAATCCACCCGAGCGACACGGTAACCATTGATGCCGGTAAAAACATTGCCATCACCCAAAACGACGGCACCATCAGCATCGCCACCAGCGACATGCCGGAATTCACCAGCGTTACCGTGGGCGAAGCAGGTAACAACACCGTGTTGAGCAGCGGCGCAAACGGGTTGGATGTGGGCGGCGATAAAGTGACCAACCTTGCCGATGGCACGATTGCAGCCGGCAGCACCGATGCGGTAACAGGCAGCCAGCTGTATGCCACCAACCAAAATGTCGCAACCAACGCCGGCAATATTGCCACCAACACCGCCGCCATCGCCAAAGGCATCAAGTTCGGCGACGGCAGCACCAGCACGCAATATGCGTTGGGCGACACCATCAACGTGAAAGGTGACGGCAACATCACCAGCACCACCACGGCAGACGGCGTGCAGCTCGGCTTGGGCAACAGCATCAGCATCGGCAGCACCAATCCGGTGCGCATCAACGGCAACGCCGGCACCATTGGCGGGCTGACCAACACCGCTTTCGACCCGAATAGCATTGTTAGCGGCCAGGCCGCCACCGAAGACCAACTCAAAGCGGTTAGCACCGTGGCCAACACCGGCTGGAATATTCAGGCCAATGGCGACACAGCCGACAAAGTGGCACCGGGCGACACGGTTCAGTTTATCAATGGCGACAACATTGAGATTACCCGCAACGGTAACGACATCACCGTTGCCACAGCCAAAGCGCTGACGGTAGACAGCATCACCGCCGGCGGCAACAAGCTCGATAGCACCGGCTTGACCATAGCCAACGGCCCGAGCGTGACCGCAGGCGGCATCAATGCGGGCAGCAAACCCATCACCAACGTAGCCAGCGGCGGCGACACGCTCACCAACGCAGCTAATATCGGTGATGTGCAAAAAGCCGCTGCGGGTGCGAAAACCGAGGTGAAAGCGGGCACTAACGTGACCAGCGTGGCAGAGAGCAAAGGTTCAGACGGCCAAAGCATTTACACCGTGAATGCCGATGGTGCAAGTGTATCCGGCTCCGATGCGGTGAAAGTAACCGCAGGCGCGAAAGATGCCACCAGCAACATCACCGACTATGCTGTTGATTTGTCTGATAAGACTAAAGCCGATATAACCAAAGGCGTTACCGCGTCTGAAGATATTGCCAACAAAGGCATCACCTTCACCGGCGACAACAGCACCACCACCGATGCGAAAAAGCTGGGCGACACCTTGGCGGTGAAAGGTGATAACAACATCACCACCACCGCCGGTTCAGACGGCCTTGGCATTGCGTTGAATAAAAACCTGGTTGTCGACAGCATCAGCGCCGGCGACAGCAAGCTCGACACCGATGGTTTAACCATCACCGGCGGCCCGAGCTTCACCAAAACCGGTATCAATGCAGCCGGCAACAAAATCACCAACGTGGCTGCAGGCAGCGTGGGCGCAAGCTCGACCGATGCTGTCAACGGCAGCCAGCTGTATGGCGTAGCCGACTCGGTGAAAACTGTGTTGGGCGGCAATGCAGCGGTGGGCAACGATGGCAGCTTGAGCATGAGCGACATCGGCGGCACCGGTGAAAATAACATCAACGATGCGATTAAAACCGTTGCCGGCACGGCAGCCAAGCACAACACCGTGGTGGCGGGCGACAATATTGAGGTCACCTCAGGCGTCAATGCGGCCGGCGGCATCGAATACAAAGTGGCCACTGCTAAAGATGTAAGCTTTGACACCGTGAAGGTGGGAGATGTGAAAATTGACGGCGCCACCAACAAAATCAGCGGTTTGGCAGCGGGCGACATCGGCGCTGGCAGCACCGATGCGGTGAACGGCAGCCAGTTGTTTGCGCAAGGTGAAGGCGTGAAGAACATTATCGGCGGCAACACCGCCTATGATCCGAGCACCGGTGTTTACACCAACGCCGACATTGGTGGCACCGGCAAAGGCAACATCAACGACGCGATTAAAGCGGCGAACGATCAAGCCAACAAGCCGCTCACCTTTGCGGGCGACAGCGGTACGTCGGTTAACCGCAAACTGGGCGAAACCGTTAACGTGAAAGGCGGCAATACCGGCAATCTGACCGAGGGCAATATCGGCGTGGTAGCAGGCACCGATACGTTGACGGTGAAACTGGCCGAAACCATTGATTTGGGCAGCAACGGCAGCATTGCGATGGGCAACACCAAAGTGAACAGCGATGGTTTGACCATCACCGGCGGCCCGAGCATGACCGGCGGCGGCATTGATGCCGGCGGCAAAGCCATCACCAATGTAGCCAGCGGCGGCACTACTGCCACCAACGCAGCCAATATCGGTGATGTGCAAAAAGCCGCTGCGGGTGCAAAAACCGAGGTGAAAGAAGGCGAAAACATCAAGGTGAGCAGCACCACCGGTGCCGATGGCCAAACCATCTACACCGTGGCCACGGCCAAAGATGTCAGCTTTAACACTGTGAATGTGGGTGGCGTGAAAATCGACAGCACCACCAACAAAATCAGCGGCTTGACCGGCGGCAATATTGCGGCCGGCAGCACTGAAGCGGTGAACGGCGGCCAAATCAAAACCATTGCCGATGCCAACCAAGCCATTTTGGGTGGCAACAGCAAGGTGAATGCAGACGGCACCACCACCATGAGCAACATTGGCGGCACCGGTAAAGACAATATCAATGACGCGATTGCCGCGGCCAACACCGCCGCCACCCAAGCGAAGAGCACGGTGAGCGCGGGCGACAATATTGTGGTTACCCCGAGCACCAATGCCGATGGCAGCACCCATTATCAAGTGGCCACAGCCAAAGACCTGAAGGCCGACAGCCTCACCACCGGCAACACCGTGGTGAACAGCGACGGCATCACCATTGGCAACGGCGCAGCAGGCAGCAATGTGAGCCTGAGCAAAGACGGCTTGAATAATGGCGGCAACACCATCACCAATGTGGCCGACGGCGTGAATGCCACCGATGCGGTAAACAAAGGCCAGCTGGATAGCGCCATCGCTTCGGTGAACACCGATGTGACCAACATCACCAATAATGTGAGCAACATCAATCAGATTATTGGCGGCGATAATTATGTGAACCAAGACGGCAGCTTAACGCCGGAAGGCCAACTGGCGCTGAAAACCTATAACGTTCAAGGGCAAACTGAATATGTTCACAATTCGGTGATTTCCGCCATTAAAAACATGAACGAGCAAGGCATTAAGTTCTTCCACACCAATGACGGCCAAGCATTCACCGCCGACACCAGCAACACGGAAGACTCCAGCGCCGGCGGCAGCTTCTCTACCGCCATCGGTTATCAGGCATCCACCAGCGGCGAAGCGGCCAATGGTGTGGCCATCGGCAACCAAAGCAAGGTGAGCGCCGCCAATGGCGTGGCCATCGGCAGCAAAGCCACAGCCGGCGGCACCAATGCCATCGCAATCGGCTCCGGTGCTGAAGCCACGGGCAGCAACAGCATCAGCATCGGCACCGGCAACAAGGTATCCGGCAATAATTCCGGCGCCTTTGGCGACCCGAGCACCATCAGCGGCAACAACAGCTATGTGGTGGGCAACGACAACACCGTGGCCACCGACAACAGCTTTGTGATCGGCAACAATGTGAAAACAACCGCCGCCAATTCGGTGAACTTGGGCAGCGAATCGGCAGCCATCACCGCACGCACCGATCAAACCGCCGGCACCACCGAATATGCCTCCACCACCATCAACGGCAAAACCTACAATTTTGCCGGCGCCACCCCGACAGGTGTGGTGAGCGTGGGCGATGTGGGCAGTGAACGGCGCGTGCAAAATGTGGCGGCCGGCCTGATTGGTGAGAAGAGCACCGATGCCATCAACGGAAGCCAGCTCTATGCCACCAATAAAGCGGTGGAAGCGCTGCAAACCGGCGGCGCGGGCATTGTGCAGTATTCCAATGCCGACAGCCCCACCACGCCCAACGGCGGCACAGCCAGCAATGATGTTACCCTCGTGGGCGCCGACCAAAACGCGCCCGTGGTGATCCACAACGTGGGCGCAGGCGTGCACGGCACCGATGCGGTGAATGTCAACCAGCTGCAAACCTTGGGCAACCAGCTCAACAGCCGCATCGACGGCATTGAAAACAATGCCAACGCCGGCACCGCAGCAGCCATGGCCGTGGCCGGCTTGCCGCAGGCTTATCTGCCCGGCAAGAGCATGATGGCCGTGGCCGGCAGTACCTATCGCGGCGAGGGCGGCTATGCCATCGGCTTCTCCAGCATCTCCGATGGCGGCAACTGGGTGATTAAAGGTACTGCTTCGGGCAACTCGCGCGGTCATTACGGCGCCACCGCAGGTGTAGGCTATCAGTGGTAATCGTGCTTTCAGACGGCCTGTGTCAACAGGCCGTCTGAACCCCATATTAAGGAATACGCAATGAAAGTAAATCAAATGATCAAAACCGCTTTTCCCTTGCTGGCCGTGGCTTTGTTGGCCGCTTGTGCCACCAAAAGCAACGTAAAGGCCAACGGCACCACCGATGAGCCGGTGTGGCCCAAACCTTATTCCGTTACCTTCGATAAACATCGCGGCACCTTCCCCACGCAAGCCGAATTGGCCGCGATTGAGGCGGGCATGACCAAAGACGAGCTCTATAAGCTGATCGGCCGCCCGCATTATGATGAAGGCATGTTTAACGTGCGCGAATGGGATTATCTGTTTCACTTCCGCACACCGGGGCAGGGCACCGACAACATCACCACCTGCCAATACAAAGTGATTTTCGACAAGCATAAATTCGCCCGCAGCTTCCATTGGCGCGCCGTAGACCCGGCCGAAGCCGCCTGCCCGCCCGCCGCAGCAGAAGCCCGCCGCTACACCTTGTCTGCCGATGCCTTGTTTGCCTTCGATAAAGGCGATGCTGCGAGCATGAATGCCAAAGGCCGCGCCGAGCTGGATGATTTGGCCGGTAAGCTCAAATCGTTTGACCGCCTGCAAAGCATCCGCGTTACCGGCTACACCGATTATTTGGGCAGCGACAGCTATAATCTGGCCTTGTCGCAGCAGCGCGCCGACACCGTGCGCCAATACCTAATCGCGCAAGGCATCGCGGCCGGCCTGATCCAGGCACACGGCGCAGGCAAGCAGCAGCCGGTGAAAGAGTGCGCGCACACAGGCAGCCGCGAAGCGCTGATTGCCTGCCTGCAACCCAACCGCCGTGTGGAAATCGAAGTCAACGGCTCGGCACCTGTCCAACCTTGATGCAGGCCGTCTGAAAGCCTTCCGCGAAATGCGGAAGGCTTTTTTGCAGCAGCTTGCCGCCCTTTTTGTCGCTCCTGCGCAGGCAGGAGCCTAGTCTGAAGCACAGCTTCAGTTATACCAATCCAAAAAAATAACCTATAGATTCGGCAATTAAATATTGAAATTTCAACATTAATCCCCATTTCTCCCCAATGGAAAAAGAAGACGGAAGAAAACTTGCAGCCGAAGCCCAATTCGAACGGCGCAAGCAAGCAGTCAGACTGCACAAACAGGGCAAAACACCCGAGCAAATCGCCGAAATGCTCGGCATGGGTCATGTCACCGCGCGCTCAGCCATCAAAATCGCCGAAGCAGACGGCATCAAAGCATTGGCACCCAAAAAGCGCGGACGCCCATCAGGAAGTTGCCGCCAACTGAGTGAAGAGCAGGAAGCCCACATACAGCGCCTTATCTGTGAAAAGCGCCCCGAGCAGATGAAAATGGACTTCGCCTTATGGACTCGGGCGGCGGTTATGGCCTTGATCAAGCAAGAGCTGGCTATCGAATTGCCGGTACGTACGGTAGGCGAATACCTCAAGCGCTGGGGGTTTACGCCGCAAAAACCCATCCGGCGCGCCTACGAGCAACGTCCCGAAGCAGTGAAGCAATGGCTGGAGGAAACCTATCCCGATATCGCCAAACGGGCAAAAGCCGAAAAAGCGGAAATCCATTGGGGTGATGAAACAGCGGTAGTCAATACCGATGTACGCGGGCGGGGTTATCAGCCCAAAGGACAAACGCCGGTAGCCTATACCGTAGGCGGGACACGGCATAAACTTTCGATGATTTCAACGGTGACCAACCAGGGCAAGGCACGCTGGATGATTGTGGAAGATGCATTCAACAGCGACAAGCTGATTGAGTTTCTGGAAGCATTAATCAAAGATGCCGGTAAGAAAATCTTCCTGATACTAAATAACCTGCGGGTTCACCACAGCAAGCCGGTCAAAGCCTGGTTGGAAAAGCATAAAGAGAAGATCGAAGTGTTTTATTTACCCAGTTACAGCCCGGAGCTGAACCCTGATGAACGGTTGAATGCGGATTTGAAACAAGCACTGGGCTCGCGTGTTCAGCATCGTACAAAAGCGAAACTGAAGCAGGCAACGGAGAATCATATGCGGATGCTGGAGAACCATCCTCAACGGGTGGCTGCGTATTTTAGAGATCCGAAGGTGAAGTATGCTGCATAAACATTTCAATATTTAATTGCCGAATCAATAACTTCGTTGTCTCGCCTTGCCGTACTATCTGTACTGTCTGCGGCTCGCCGCCTTGTTATACCCATTCGAAAAAATAATATACAAACAGGCAACCTGTAGGTCGGATTCTCGAATCCGACACTTGTTCGCAGAACAAGGCACGCACATCGCTTTGGCCGTTGGCCAAACGTCGGATTCAAGAATCCGACCTACGCGGATGATGTTGCCGAACTGCTTTTATTTTGTAAGGTTATTTTTTTAGAATTGGTATTAGCTTACTTTTTTGAATTGGTATTATTGAACAGCAAGCGTTATAAAAAAGTGATGATAAAGTATTTTATTTTAAAGGGGATTTATTATTTTCAGAACTTCGTAAGATAAGCAAAGCGCTGCTTTGCACTAGGCACCCGCCTGCGCGGGTGCGACAGATATCTGATTTTACAAAGGTTTCGGCCTGTTTGATATTGGAAAGGCTGCACGATTTGCCGCTTTGCGCCGGATTATGATGAAGTTTCTGCGCCCGATGCCTGCTTGTGCAGCCGATACCAACCGACAAGTCGCCACACACACAAAAGCGCCACCCACGGCTGGCACAACGCCACCAACAGATAGCGGATATTGTCGGCCGACACCGTGAGCCTGCCGCCGGCCAAATCCAGCAGCGCCCAGCCCCATTCCCATAGCGATGGCACCGCAAACGCCAGCACCGCCAGCAGCCCCAAAGTGCGCAACACGCCGATGGGTAGAATCTGCCGCTGCAACACCGTGCGGTTGAGCTGGAGCAACACCAGCAAGCCAAAGCCGATGATTAAAATCATGCCGCCGTTTGCCAGCACCTGCAAGCCGCTGAAGGCAATATCGGGCGACACGGGCAGGCCGTCTTTGGGCAGCGGCTCGCGGCTCAGATTAAAGCTCTGAATCACATTGAGCGCAAAGCCATACACCATATCGGCCAAAATCAGCCACACCGGCAGCGAAGTGAGCAATCGTTTCATCTTAACGGGTTTAACGCAAAAGCACATAGTGTAATCATTTAGCGCCGCTTTGAACAGCACAGGCATCACCCGCCGCCGGCGTAGGTACGATTAGCGCAGCGTAATCGTACGTATGAAACCCGCCACACACCCAAAACCAAACAGGCCGTCTGAACATCAAAATTTCAGCTGAGTAGGTACGATTAGCGCAGCGTAATCGTACGCATGAAACCCGCCACACACCCAAAACCAAAACAAACCGTCTGAACAGCCAAGTTTCAGACGGCCTGTACGGTTTTCAATCAACTTAAAGCCGATATCGTGCCTGATGTGCACAATGCATGCGTACGATTACGCCGCCTTTGGGCGGCGTGCGTACCTACGGCGCTGAGTAGGTACGATTAGCGCAGCGTAATCGTACGCATGAAACTCGCCCCACACCCAAAACCAAACAAACCGTCTGAACACCCAAGTTTCAGACGGCCTTTTCAGCAGCAATGGCTCAAGCCATGCGCGCCAACAATTCATCTGCCAGCGCCAGATAAGCCAGCGTGCCTTTGGCTTTGGCATCATAGGCCAGCGCGGGCAGGCCGTGGCTGGGCGCTTCGGCCAAGCGCACGTTGCGCGGGATGGTGGTGGTGAAAAGCTGGCGGCCGAAATGGCTTTGCAGCTGCTCGCTCACTTCTTGCGACAAGCGGCTTTGGCTGTTGTAGAGCGTGCGCACGATGCCGATGATGTCGAGCCGCGGGTTGATTGCCTGGCGGATTTTGCGCACCGTGGCCACCAAATCGGAAATGCCTTCCAGCGCATAATATTCGCACACCATCGGCACCAACACGCCCTCAGCCGCCACCAAGCCGTTGAGCGTGAGCAGGGTGAGTGTGGGCGGGCAATCGAGCAGGATAAAATCATAATCGTCAAGCACATCGGCCAGCGCGTTTTTCAGGCGCATTTCGCGGGCAATTTCCTGCACCAGCTCGATTTCCGCGCCGGCCAGCGCCCGATTGGCGGCCAACACATCATATTGCCCCGCTTCGCTGCGGCTGATTGCTTCGCGCACATCGGCCTCGCCCAGCAGCACTTGATACACGCCGCTGTGGATGCTGCCTTTATTGATGCCGCTGCCGGTGGTGGCGTTGCCCTGCGGATCGAGATCGACAATCAACACCCGCTGCCCTTTGCTCGCCAACGAGGCGGCCAGGTTCACCACGGTGGTGGTTTTGCCCACGCCGCCTTTTTGATTGGCCACTGCTATGATTTTGGCGCTCATCTTTCAGCCTTTCTTATGCCTGCTTCGGGCGCATCAGCACCATGTGGCGCTCGGCATGCAGCATGGGCACATCGATTTTATCCACTTTGAGCACTTCGATGCCGGAGGGCACATGCTCGAGCTCTTCATAGGGATACACGCCTTTCATGGCCGCCCAATAGCCGTTTTCGTTGAGCAGATGCTTGGTGAGCGCAATAAAATCGCCCAATTCGGCAAATGCGCGACTGGTGACCACATCCACTTTTTTATCGTGCATGGCTTCCACGCGGCCGCTGGCCACGGTGACATTATTCAAGCCCAATTCAATCACGGCCTGCTGCAAAAACGTGGTTTTTTTGGTGTTGGAATCCAGAAGCGTAATCTGCAAATCGGGGCGGCAAATGGCGGTGGGAATGCCGGGCATGCCGCCGCCCGAGCCCACATCCATCAGCGTTTGGGCATTTTCGATATAAGGCAGCAGGGTGAGGCTGTCGAGCACATGGTGGCTGATCATGGTGGCTTCATCGCGCAGCGCGGTGAGGTTGTAAGTGCTGTTCCATTTTTTCAAAAGCGCCACGTATTCCAGCAGCAGCAATTGCTGGGCGGTGCTGAGGCTCAGCCCCAGCACTTGCAGGCCTTGTTGTAATTGTTGTTTATGATTCATTTTTTATCCTTGTACCCGCTCAAAAATAACCTTACTGCGTTGCCCTGCCTCGCCGGCTTACTTTTTTGGATGGGTAACCAAAGCAACTTAACGCGCGGGCTCGCCAGCTTATCTTTTTTTGGATGGGGTATGATTTTCGGGTTCGGGCATAATGTTAGCCGAAAACGCACGGTTATGGTGTGAATTGTTTGCAAGGCCGTCTGAAAGCGATTCATACAATATGCCTCAGAGGCTGTATGCCATTCATCTGCGCGTAAGATATTGTGCCAACCGTGTGCCTGATATTGTGAACAGACCCTAATCTGCCCGCCGCAACAGCGCAAAACCTTCTTCCTTATTGCGCGGCCGCGCGCCCTGCCACACAGCTTGCCAGCCTGCCGGTGCGGCACTTTCGCGCGGCATCTGCACCAGGCGGTAGGCGCAGCCGGCATCATCCGTTTTCAAATCAAGCGGGCTGTATTGCGCCCAAGCCAGGCGGGCGGTATGGGCCTGCGCGGCCACGCTGATGCAGGCGCTGCCGTTGCGCACCTCGGCGGGCAGCGCGGCATCCATTTGCGCCACCACCGGGCGGTAGCTTTTGGCCGCATCCAGCCACGGCAGAAACAGCGTCATCAACAGCGCCCACACCAGCGTCATGCCGGCGGCCCAATTGGTTACCGCCTGGCGGCCGCGGATATGTTTGCGGGTAATCGCCCACAGCCACACCGGCGTAAACGAGAGCGCCACCACCATGGGCATAATGCTGATGTCGGGCGTGTAATAAGGGCTGAAATAGGCGCTGCGCTCGGCGAGTTTGGCCGGCCAGCCATAGTTCATCGCAAAAAAGCCCAGCCACAAAAACACCGCCAGCAGGCCGAAAGTCATAATGCCGAACCAATTGATAAAAGCCGCCGCACCGCGCCGCAAGCCATCGAGCCGCGCCGCGCCAAGCAGAGCCAGCGGCGGCAGCAGCCACAGCAGATTATTTTGATAGCGGCTGGAGCTGGCCGCCAACAGCAAAAAAGCCACCGCCAGCCAAGAAAGCGCCAACACGCCCCAGCGCTCTTGATGAAGCTTGATGCGGCTGGCCGTCCACAAAGCCAGCGCCCACGCAGGAAAGGCAAACCAGAATAGATTTTTCAAATAATAAGGCAATGAAAAGGCCGTCTGAAAAGAAGCGCTGCCGCCGAAATCGCCAAAAAGATGATATTGCCACCACACAAAAAAAGCCGCCGCATCCGTGTGATACAGCGCAAACGGATACACACTCATCAAGGGCAGCGCCACAGCAAAAGCGCCGATCAGCGTGATGTAATAGCGCTTGATGCGCCATTGCCGGCTCAGCGGCAGGCTAAGCGCCATCAGCATAAAAGCCGCCGCCAGCAACCACCCGGCCGAGAGCGAAAGCAGCGCCCAGCCCGCGCCCAGCAGCAAAGCGGCCATAATCACGCGGGTTTGCACCAATGAAAAACCATACAAACACATGCCCAAAGCGGCAAACACCACCGACATGCCGCCGAGAAAATGCCCGCTCATCATCAAGCCGGCGCAGCCGATTAAAATCAACACCACGCTGCGCCCTTGATGGCGGCCTAAGAAACGATAGCCCGCCATGCCGCAGCCGGTGAGGCCGATGGCGGTAAACAACACCGTGGCAAAACGGCTGGCCGAATAAACATCGGCCGCCCAAGGCGACAAGGCCGTCTGAAAAAAAGCCGCCACCCACACATACACCGGCGACACGTCAAAATAAGGCTCGCCCAGCACCGCCGGCATCCAGGCATTGCCGCCGCGAATAAAATTTTCCACCGCCGCATACACCTGCGGCTCGGCCGGATTCCACAAATCATGCGAAAACACACCCGGCCACAGCCAGGCAAACACCAGCAACAGCAGCAACCAAGGATGTTCGCGGGCTTGGACGGGCGCACGGGATTCAGGCGGGGTATAGGTGAGCATGAGGGGCGATATGTTGATAAAGAGTATCAAGTTTAACAAATTCATGCGGCTTTCGGGCGGATTTTCAGACGGCCGCCGTTACATGCAAATGAATCAAAAAGCAAGCGCAGCCATGATTAGCTTTGTTAAAACAAAGCGTCATCGTGCGCCTGGCGCGCGCGCATGGCGCGCGCACATGACGAAAAGATGCCGTCTGAAACCTTTCAGACGGCATTATTTTATTTTTCGAATCAAGGTGAGATAAGGCAGCAAGCTTATTTTTGGATGGGTGCAATCTATAGTGAAATACAAAAAAAGTGATGCGGAACACCATTTTACAACGGCGTAGATTGGGTTGATAAACACAACGTTTCAGACGGCTTGTGGATTTGTTGGGTTTTCAACCCAACCTACCTGCCGTATCACTTTTATGCATTTCACTAATATACAGAAATCACCGGTTTAAGTTTTGACAAAGGCCGTCTGAAGCCGCTTTTTCAGACGGCATTAACATTTTATGCAAGCCGTGGGTTTTTATGCTTGCGATAATACCCATTCGAAAAAATAAGATAACAAGGCGGAAGCCTGCGACAGTACACCTAGGGTCTGTTCACAATTCATCTCGTGGCAATCTTTTGGCTCAAAAACGCGCCTGCCACGTTGAAAATGCTCGCAAGGTGTCCAACCTTGCTGCGCTTTTCGCCTTGCAAACGCGCTTTTGCGCTCAAAATCTTACGCACGGATGAAATGTGAACAGCCCCTAGGGCGTCCTGACAATTACTTGTCA
The DNA here is from genome assembly GCF_022870845.1 of Uruburuella suis. Lineage (GTDB taxonomy): Bacteria > Pseudomonadota > Gammaproteobacteria > Burkholderiales > Neisseriaceae > Neisseria > Neisseria suis. The sequence continues at coordinate 2,590,074 of NZ_CP091507.1, read as the reverse complement.
TAAAGGCAGCCATAGCATAATACAAGCTAAAGCAACTACGCTTTCATAATGCCTTTTCAAACGATCGTAACGGGTGGTAACCGCACGAAAATGTTTCAATTTTTCAAAGGCATTCTCTACCAAATGCCTCGCTTTATACAAATACCAATCCATACACACATTCAGACGCTCCCTGTCTTTTTTATAAGGAATATTCGGCCTGATGCCCATATCGGCAAGCAACTGCCTGAAAGCGTCAGAGTCATAACCTTTGTCGGCAGTCAGCACTTCGGTTGAGGATAAATCTACGCTATCCAGCAATTCCGGTGCCGCAGTAATGTCATTAACCGTTCCCGATGTGACCTTGAAACCTACAGGGTTTCCACAGGCATCGACAGCCAAATGAATTTTAGTGCTATTGCCACCACGGCTGTGGCCGATAGCGGCTGCCTCTCCAACAGTTGCCGCTGCATATTGGTGGACTTTGACATAGCTGCCGTCAATAAATACCCATTCCATATCGGGGAATTCGGTCAAGGCATTGAGTATGCTTTGAAAAATCCCTTTCTCCGACCATCTATGGAAGAGGCGCAACAGGGAATTGCCTTTACCGAAAAACGGCGGGATGTCTTCCCACGGTATGCCGGTTCTGATGCGGTAAAGTATGCCTTCTATTTTGAGGCGCAGATTTTTCTTGTGGTAAACGCCTAAATCGAGCAGAATGTTTAACAGCTTTGACCAGTATTCATCTTTGAGTAGTGTTCGAGGCATGGCAGATAAGTATGTTTTGTTTGGCGACAAAAATTTTAACTTATCTGCCTTTCTTTTATCTGATTATTTTTATGACAAGTAATTGTCAGGACGCCCTAGTACGACTAGGCGAGCCAACGCAGTTAGGTTATTTTTTTCGAATGGGTATAACGCCGCAAAACACGGCATTCCACTATAGATATCAGTTGCACCCGCGCAGACGGGGGCCCAGCAGGCGTAGGTACGATTAGCTTTGTTAAAACAAAACGTAATCGTACGCATGACTAGGCTTCTGCCTGCGCAGGCGCGACAAAAAAGGCGTTTGCATACAAACAGGCCGTCTGAAAGGTTTCAGACGGCCTGTTTACATGCAAACGCTTATGGGTTTATGCGCTCACTGCGTTGGCGGCTTCCACAATAAACGCGGCTACTTCTTGCGGGCGCGAAGCCAGAGAAGCGTGGCTGGCATCGAGGGTGATGGTTTTGCGCGGGTTCATGCGTGCGGCCATCATTTTTTAGTTTTCCGGGTTCAGCATGCGATCGCCAGAGGAAATTTGATACCAGTTGGGCTTCACTTTCCAAGCCGGTGCGGTAACGTTGTCGCCGAAAGTGCCGCCCACGGGCGCTTTTTGGGTAACGGCCATCACATAAGCTTCTTCTTCGCTCAAATCTTGGCAGAAGCTTTGGTGGTATTTGTCTTGCGCCACCCACAAAAAGCCGTCGCTGTCGGGCTGGATGTTGGCAAAAGCTTCAGGCGGGTTGGCCTGGCTGATGGCGCCGGCGCTCTCGCCTGCATCGGGTGCGAAGGCGGCGATGAATACCAGCGCGCCCACATTGGGCAAATCACCCATTTCGGTGATCACTTTGCCGCCGTATGAGTGGCCGACCAACACCACGGGGCCGTCAATCTGCTTCACCATTTTGCGGGTGCGCTCGGCATCGTCTGCCAGCGAAGTGAGCGGGTTTTCTACTGCGTGGATGTTGTCGAAGCCTTGTTCGCGCAAAAGCGGAATCACTTTTGCCCAATGCGCCGCGCCGCCCCAAAAGCCGTGTACCAAAACGATTGCAGGTTTGCTCATAATGTTTCCTTCATTAAGTGGATGGGTTGGAATGTCTTACTTGCTGTTGCATCATGATTGATACCGATATGCTGCCTTGGTTTCCAAGCTTGGAGAATCGGGCAAATATTGTATTGATCATGCGGCCGATTATACAGCGCGTTTGTGGGAAAACAATCTGTTTGCAGCGGCTTTTCTTGAATTATTTAATGGCTTTAATTGATTCATGTTTAACATTAAATATGAAATAAAAAGCGGGTTAACACCATTTTTTGCGTTTGAAAACAGGCCGTCTGAATGTTTTCAGACGGCCTGTTTGAATGAGTTGGATGGGCGCTCGTTGGTGCGGTTATCAATGCACGGCAAAAGGCAAAAAAGAAATATCCATCACATAAGCTTTGGGGTTGGCCCAATCCACGGTTACTTTGATGCTGTTGCCCAGATAAGGCGCGGGATCTTCGCCCATGGGCGGGCTCACGAATTGCTGCATTTTGCCGTTTTGAGGATTAGGCGCCACGGCGATGATTTCATAGCGGTCGACAATGGTGTCGCTGCGTTTTTGGTTCCAATGGCGCACTTCCTGCACGGCGGCCTGAATTTCCACGCCTTGGCGCACGGCTTGTTGCTGGCCTTGGTATTTCGGCCACAAAATAAAGTAAAACACTGCGCCCAGCGCCAGCGTCATCAGCCAAGTGATGGGATTGGGCACGAAAATGCTCACCAGCAGCAAAATAATGAAAAACACGGCGGCGATGATGAGGGTGGTGATAGAGAGCATATTGGTTCCTTATACAAGACAGCTTTCATACCGATTCGAAAAAATAACCTAACTGCGTTGGCTCGCCTAGCCGTACTAGGTGTACTGTCTTCGGCTCGCCGCCTTGTTATCTTATTTTTTCGAATCGGCATCAGACGGCCTGCTATCTGCGCATAGCCTAATACAATAATTTTTTACGCGGTTTGCGTGCGGGTGCGTGCGCGGCAGGCCGCAGCGCGCCCAGCGCGGAAATATCCAGCACGCTTTCGGTGGCGCAGAGATTGCCGAAACAATCTTGATATTCGGCGCTGATTTTAATGATGCCATTAAACGGCGCAGGCGCAAAACGCGCGGCCAAAATATCGAAATCGGTAAACACGCCGCCGTAGGTTTCGCCGGCGGCCAAAATATCGAGGCCGCCTGCCACGGCGCTTAAAGATTGCAGGCTGGCCACCACGGCTTCGGCTGCCGGCGTGGCAGCCACCGGCTCGGCGCTCAGGCGCACGGCATGGGCGCTGCCTTTACCGTGATTAGAGAGCGCCAATTCGATTAAGTGCGGTTGGTCGGCTGCGGGGCGCAACACCGCATGCAGCACCGGCCGCACATGCTCTTGCTGCAAGGTTTCCAAATAGCGGCTGGTTTGCGCACGGTGTTGCAGCGAGAGGCGGGCGAAAAAATACGCCAGTGGAACCAGCGCAAGCGCCGCCACGGCCGTGAGGGTGGCGGCGAGGTTTTGCAGATAATCGCGCGGGTTGAACCACAAAAATGCGCTTAAAAAGCCGGCGAAAAAAAGCACGATATATAAAATGGGGGTAAACCATTGTTGTAGGCGCGTGTGCATAAGATAAGGCCGTCTGAAAACGTGGGCGGGCTGCATGGCTTGAGCATAACATATTTTTAGGGCAGGTTTTTTGCAGATAAGCGATGCCTGCGCAGGCGCGATGGAAAGGGCGTTTTGAAAAAGCTTCAGGCCGTCTGAACCATATTGTTCAGACGGCCTGAAGCTTTTGCCATGCTTGCTGAGCGGGTGCATCAGGCTTCGGTAACGGCATCGCGCGAGAAGGTTTTTTCGCAATAATGGCATTTCAATTTGGTTTGCCCCTGATGGCGGCGCACATAAAAGCGGCTGGTTACCGGCTCGCCGCGGCTGGCGCAGTTGGCGTTGGGGCAGCGCAGCACTTCGCTGATGGTGTCGGGCAGCTCGAGCTGCATTTTTTGCACCACTTGGAAATCTTCAATCACGTTTACCGTGGCTTCGGGCGCAAACAAGGCCAGGCGGTTGGCGGCTTTTTCATCAAGGTGCACGCCGGAGATTTTGATGATGTCTTTGCTGCCGTGGCTTTTGCTGGGCAGGTTGAAGCCCACGGTCACGGCGCTGCCGTAATGCAAAAGCTTGAATTGGCGCAAAATCGCCAGCCCGCGGCCGGCGGGAATATGATCGATAACGGTGCCGTGCTGAATGGCTTCCACGCTGTATTGCTTTTGGGTCATGTGTGGCTCCTTACACTTCTTCATTCAAAACCAGCGATAAAATCGCCTGGCGCGCATACACGCCGTTGGCCGCCTGCTGGAAATAATAGGCAAAAGGCGTGGCATCCACATCGGGGTGGATTTCATCCACGCGCGGCAAGGGGTGCAAAATGCGCAGGTTTGCTTGGGCCTTGGCGAGCATGGCGGCATCGAGGTTGAATTTGCCTTGGATTTTGGCGAATTCCTGCTCGTCGAAGCGCTCGCGCTGCACGCGCGTCATGTAGAGAATGTCGGCCCATTCCACCGCATCTTCGAGCGTGGGCAGAATCTGATAAGCGCAACCGGCTTCTTCCAGCTCTTCGGTGATGTAGTCGGGCATGGCCAAAGTGGGCGGCGACACAAAGGCAAATTCGCAGCCCCAGCGCTTTAAAGCCTGCGCCAGCGAATGCACGGTGCGGCCGTATTTCAAATCGCCGCACATGGCGATTTTGAGGCCGGAAAGTGAGCCTTGCGTTTCGTAAATGGTCACCAAATCGAGCAGGGTTTGGCTGGGGTGTTGGTTGGTGCCGTCGCCGGCATTGATCACGGGCACTTCGGAAAATTCGGCCAGCACGCGTGCAGCGCCGTCTTTATGGTGGCGCTGGATGATGGCATCGGTGTAGCTGGAAATAATGCGCGCGGTGTCGGCCAGCGTTTCGCCTTTTTTGGCGCTGGTGTTGGCACCGTCGGCAAAGCCGATTACCTTGCCGCCCAAGCGCTGCACGGCGGTTTCGAAGGAGAGGCGTGTGCGCGTGGAAGGCTCGAAAAAGCATGAGCCGATAAGCTTGCCTTTGAGCAAATCGCCACGCGGCTCGGCTTTGAGCTTGAGGGCGGTGTGCAGCACAAGCTCGAGCTGCTCGGTGGAGAGATCGGCAATGGAAATCACATGTTGCCGGTAGAGCGGGTTGGGCATGGCATATCCTTTTCGGTTTCCGTAAAAAAGCCCGTTTGCACGGGCTTTTTTTAATGATTGGGGGCAACGGCAAAGCCGCTGCGGCGGGCAGCGCGGGCAATCGGGCAAGCAGATGCGGCATTCATGGCGGCGTGCGGGTGTGGATAAACAGGGCGATTATCGCATAAATCAAAGGCCGTCTGAAAGAAAAGCTTCAGACGGCCAAGAAAGCTGTGGGGCGAATGCCGGTATCCTACCTTGCTTTAAGCCCCGAAAAACCTTGCGCTGCACACCGGTGTCGGATTCGAAAATTTAACCTGCGCGCCTGCGCATGGCAGTTGAGGCGATTGAAAAGCAAAGGCCGTCTGAAAGGTTTCAGACGGCCTTTGGGTCGGGCTTTAAGCGGCCAGCCGCTCATCGCCCACCAGCACCGAAGTCATGCTCAGCGATTTGCCCACGATTTCATCGGTGAGCAGCGTGAGCGCTTCGTCGTCGGATTTTGCGCCGATTACATAAAGCAGCGGCCACCAATGCTCGGGTGTGGGCGCAGCCAGGCGCAGCTCCTCGGGATAAGCATTATCGTTGGTGAGCGCGGCGTTGTTGCCGCTTTGCAGCCAATGGTTCACCAGCTTGCGGGCGGTTTGCGCCCAATCGTAAGCGCCATCGGTGGTGTCGGGGTGGCGCCAATCCATCAGGCGCAGGTTGTGCACGATATTGCCGCTGCCGACAATCAAAATGCCTTGCTCGCGCAATGCAGCAAGCTTGCGGCCGAGGGCGAAATGCTCGTGGGCATTCAGATCGGCGTTGAGGCTCAGCTGCACCACCGGAATATCGGCATCGGGAAACAAATGGCACAGCACGCTCCAAGTGCCGTGGTCCAGCCCCCAGTCCAAATCGGCGCTCACTTCGGCCTCACCCAGCAGGGCGCGGATTTCGGCGGCCACTTCGGGGCTGCCGGGCGCGGGATATTGCGCATCAAACAAGGCTTGCGGAAAGCCGCCGAAATCGTGGATGGTACGCGGTTTTTCCATGGCGGTCACGGCGCTGCCGCGCGTTACCCAATGCGCCGACACGGCCAAAATGGCGCGGATTTTGCCGCCATAATGCGCACGCAGCGCATTGCCCAGCCGCTGCCAGCTTTCGGAATAAACGGTGTGCTCAATCGCGTTCATCGGGTTGCCGTGGCCGAGAAACAATACGGGTAGTTTCATGAGGTTGCTCCTGTGTGGATTTTGTTGATGAACACAGTATAAAGTTTTCAGACGGCCCGATAAAGCCGGGTTTTGTTGATGATTTGTTTCTTGTGGGGAAACGTTTTTGATAATAGTGAAATCACAGAAAAACGGACACAAAGAATACAAATCCCAAACTGCGTGTAGGGTGTGGCGCAGCCGCGTACTCGGTTTAAACGGTTTCTGCTTACGTGGCCGCACCACTGTTTTGCTCAAGCTAAAACCAAAGCGGCACATCTGCCAAGATGCGCCGCTTCGATTGGATGGTGCAGGCCGTCTGAAACTTAAGGAGGCCCTGATACCAATCAAAAAAAAATAACCTAACTTCGTTGTCTCGCCTTGCCGTACTATCTGTACTGTTTGCAGCTCGCCGCCTTGTTAGCTTACTTTTTTGAATGGGTATAAATCATTCATGATGACGGCTTTTACCGCCCTTTTTTACGCCATGCCGCGTTGGGATTTTGAAGAAATAGAACCACTATTCCCTCGAAATTCCGCTTTACTTTAATCGAAAATATCGCGCACTTTGTCGAAAAACGATTTTTGACGCGGCGTTTGCGAGCGGTCGAGGCCGGTGGAAATTTTGTCGAATTCTTCCAGCAGCTCTTTTTGGCGCTCGGTGAGGTTGATGGGCGTTTCCACCACCACATGGCAATAAAGATCGCCCACCGCGCTGGAGCGTAGCGATTTGATGCCTTTGCCTTTCACGCGCATGCGCCGGCCGGTTTGGGTTTCCGAGGGAATGCTGAGCTTCACTTTGCCATCAAGCGTGGGCACTTCCACATCGCCGCCCAGTGCGGCGGTGGCGAAGCTCACGGGCAATTCGCAATGCAGATCTAGGCCGTTGCGCTCGAATGTTTTGTGTGCTTTTACCTGCACCACCACATATAAATCGCCTGCGGGCGCACCATGCTGGCCGGGCTCGCCCTCGCCGGAGAGGCGGATGCGTTGGCCGTCGTCGATGCCGGCGGGGATATTCACTTCCACCGTTTTGCTGGTTTTCACGCGGCCTTCGCCACGGCATTTGATGCAGGGCTCTTTGATTTCCTTGCCGCTGCCGTGGCAGGTGGGGCAGGTTTGCTGCATTTGGAAAATGGCTTGGCGCACATGGATGGTGCCCGAGCCGTGGCAGGTGGAGCAGGTGCTGGCCGAAGTGCCGGGCTTGGCGCCGGAGCCGTGGCAAACATCGCATTCTTCATAAGTGGGCACGCTGATGCGCTTTTTGATGCCTTTGGCGGCTTCTTCCAGGCTGATTTCCACCCCGTATTGCAAGTCGGCACCTTGATAGCTTTGCGCGCGACCACCGCCGGCACCGCCAAACATTTGGCTGAAAATATCACCGAAATCAAAGCCTTGTGCGCCGCTGAATCCACCAAACCCACCAAAGCCGCCGGCGCCCATATTGGGGTCGACACCGGCGTGGCCGTATTGGTCGTAAGCGGTTTTTTTCTCGCGATCGGAAAGAATGGCGTAAGCGTATTGCACTTCTTTGAATTTTTCTTCCGCCGCTTTATCGCCCGGATTGCGGTCGGGATGGTATTTCATCGCCAGCTTGCGGTAGGCTTTTTTAATTTCATCATCGCTGGCGCTGCGGGCCACGCCCAGCGTTTCGTAAAAGTCTTTGTTGCTCATAGGAATTTGCTTGTGTGGAATTTATTGAGATTGCAGCCGAAAATATGGGCGTACGCGCGAAACTCAAGGGGCGGGAGGATATTTTTGTCGGCAGCCATTCATCGAATGTTGGCGTGCGGATATCCAAACCTGCGCATCATTGATACAGAGATACGCAGAAAAATAGACAAAAAAGTTTCAGACGGCCTTTTTTGATAGCATACAAATAGATAAATCATGATTGATTGCATGGCATGCAAAGGCCGTCTGAAAACTTTTCAGACGGCCTCTTCTTTAATTCTGAATCAATATTGGTCGAACAATACCGACTCATACCGCCTGCCATTGCTGCAGCAGCTGCTGCAAGGCTTCTGGCTGCTCATGGCCGCCATCAATGGCGTTTTGCAGCCATCGGCAGGCGGCGGCTGCATCGCGTGGCACGCCCTCGCCGTGGTAATGCAGGCAGGCGAGATTATATTGGGCAACCGTGTCGCCCTGCTTTGCGGCGGCTTCAAACCAATGGGCGGCTTGGGCAGAATCGGCGGCCATGCCTTGGCCGTTGTAATACATCATGCCCAAATTGGTTTGGGCTTTGCCGTGGCCGTGGCCGGCAGCTTCGAGATAAAGGCGCGCCGCCTCGGCATAATCTTGCACCTGCCCGAGGCCGTAGTGGCAGGCAAAGGCACGTTGGTAAATGTGCTCGGCCGCTTGGCGCTGCAAGGCGGCTTGTTTGAGCCGGCCATAGTCGGCGCTGTGGCCGAGCGCACCGGCGGCCAGCAGCTTTTGGTAGGCGGCCATATCGCCTTGGTCGGCGGCGCGGCGGTAATAAACGGCGGCCATGTCGGCATCGGCGGCCACGCTCAAGCCGTAGCGGTAAATATCGCCGAGCAGGCGCAGGGCTTTGGCGTGGTTGCGGCGGGCGGCTTGTTCGGCAAGTTGGCGGGCTTTTGCCGGATTGCGCTCGATATGTTTGCCAAACAGGTACATTTCGGCCAAAGCGGCTTGGGCATCACTATCTTGCAGCTCAGAGGCCGTCTGAAACCAGTGGAGCGCCTGCTCGGGCGCAGCCTCAAGGCCGTGGCCGCCTTGCAGCAAAAGCTCGGCCAAGGCTGTTTGGGCGCTCACCAAGCCTTGCTCGGCGGCATGGCGGAAATGAAAAGCAGCTTGGGCATAATCACGCGCCACCGCTTGACCGTGGCGGTATTGGTTGCCCAATTGCCAATGCGCGGCCGCAAAGCCTTGCGCCGCCGCCTGCCGATAAAGCGCATGTGCGGCCTGCACATCTGGCTCGGCCGCTTGCTGGTAAAACTGCGCCAGATAATATTGAGCATAAGGGTGGCCATGCTCAGCCGCCCGCTTGGCCCATGCGATGGCTTGAGGCTGCCCATGATTGGCATAATATTGCAGCAAACGAATTTGGGCAGGCAGAAAATCTTGCTCTGCCAACCGAATATAGCCGGGCAGCAAAGGCTCGGCCGGCGCGCCATCGCTTTCTTGCCACTGCAAAAGATTATAGTGGGCAAAAGGATGCTGCGCCGAGGCCGCTTGCTGCAACCAATGCCGCGCGGCCTCAAGGTCGGCCTCGGTGCCTTGACCGTGGAAATAGCAGCCGGCCAGCTGAAAAGCAGCTTCGGCATGGCCTGCCGCTGCGGCTTGATGCAGCAGCGGCAGGGCGGCGGAGTGATCGGGCGGCGTGGCAATCAGTAAACTGTGCGCTTGTTGATAAAAGGTATTGGCAGATTGGTGGGTCATAATGATGCCGTCTGAAAAATGATGCCGTTGTTGTATAACCGACCCCAAAATAATCTGAAACGTTGTTTCTCCTTGCTGCATTATCTGTGTTGCCTGCAGCTTGTTTCTTTATCATCTTAAATTTTGGATTGGATAGTACTGTGCATCAGAATGGTGAGTAATGTTTTTGTTTAGATAAATATTTTTTAATCCCGTTTAAAGCCATATTGGTTTTATTGAAATATTGATTATTTCATATTGTTTGTTTTATCGGGGGCGGTTTTCTGCTTTGGAAAATCGGGAAAATTAACCCTGCTGTAGAAGCTGCCGTTAATTTGCGTAACGTTGACGTGATACATGCGGTAGGCACGGAATAATTGGGCATCGGGCGGTGAGGGGCTTGCCCAAAAATCAGCCAAGCTGCCTTGAAAAGTAAGGCCGGGGATGTCGTAATGGGCACGCCCGATCACCTTTACCGGCATGTTGTGAATCAACGCAGAGAGTCCGCTGGTGCTGTTGAGCGTGACCATGCCGATGCCATGGCGCAGAAATACCGGCATTGGCACATCATGCACATAAAATACCCGCCCTTTGAGCTTGGGGTGTTTTTTTATGAAATGGGCAATATCTTTTTTGTAATCGATAAAGCCTCGATCCATCGGATGGTGTTTGACAATTAAATTTATATGCTCAGGCGCATGAGTGGCAAATGAGGTGAGAATATGGAGCATAAAATTGCGCACCGATGAAAAATCGCTGTGTATGCGGATTTGGCTGTCGTTAAATACCTGTAGCGGTAAAATAAAGAATTTGCCATATTTGCCGTTTTCCACCTGTTTGGCGAAATTACGGTCTTCCAGCACATAATTTGCCCGTTTCAGCCCTGAAAGTATCCATAATTTCAAATAATGCTTCAAGCCGAAAATACGGTGGTGGATATAGTGCGGATATTGTCTGTTTGTGAAATTGGCCGCAGTATAATAACGTATTGCCGCTTTAGCCATAGGTAAAAAGCCATCAGGCACTCTTGGGGGGTGTTGGTATTTTTTTTGCATGAGTGCCGGATAGGCATCGGTAAAAAAAGCACCGTTGCGCGGAATAGGGGAATAAGCGTTTACGCCGCTTTTTTCCAATGTAATGAAATGCGGACGGAAATAACCTTCTTCGAAAGCCCAAAAACTGACATTATCAAGACTGGCGGCCAGTTTTTTAGCCAAAATATGATAAGGGCGGGTGTCACCAAAGCACACGATGGCTTGAATATGGTGTTCTTTGATAAATTGAACTAAAAATTCCGGAAATGCCTGATAGGTATCACGATAGGAAAATGTGTTTCGGGTTTCGGATGGATAAAAGGCTTCATCACCGCCATTGAAATTCAGTTTGAAAACGGTTTTGTGATGCGTGTGGGTCAGCCACTCCGCGAAATCGTAAAAAAAAGAGCCAATCGGCCCCTGTAATAACAAAATGCGGTTATTGACAGAAACCAATTCTTCGAGATGGCTTTTGATTCTTGGTTGTTCCATAGGTTATAAATAATTTTTTAGTGGCTTTTGTTACTGTAACATTTTAGTTTATTTAAACAACAAATAAAGCTGCTTCAACTCACCAATACGCTGTCTGAACCAGTTGTGGCTCAACATATTGTTGTTTTTTAACGACTGTTTTTGCTGTTTTACGGTGATAATGGTTGTGTGTGCATCTGTTATGCTGCGAGTGGCGGGGTGTATATAGGCCGGATAGTGAATTAAAGTACCGGCTATCAGCTCCCATAACGCCAGCTTGCGGTTGCGGCGCTGAAGAGCTAGGTAATCCTGAGTCAGCCCCCAGCCGGCGTAAAAAGGTAAGCCATAGCAATACACGGTTTTGCCGCGCAGCAGGGCTTCAAAGCCGGTGAGCGAGGTCATGGTGTGCACTTCATCAACATGCTGCAGGCAGCTGAGAATATCGGCTTTAGTGATAACATCATCGGCATATCGGACAGCATCTGAGGTGTTGATATGGCCGATGCGGTTGCCGGTCACCACATCAGGGTGCGGCTTGTAGAGAATATAAGCATCAGGATTGAGTTGGCGCACTGTTTGCAGCAAATCCAGATTTTTATAGATTTTCGGCGAGCCGTAACGGATAGATGCATCATCTTCCACTTGGCCGGGCACAAGTAGAATTTTTTTATCGGTAGCCGGCCGATTGAATGCTTTGTGGCCTACATTGTATTTTGTGATGGCGCCTTCCGTAAGCATAGTTTGTAGTGATGAGGCTGTTTGGAAGTCTTGTTCATTAAAAAGCTGATTCTGCAAAATATGCTCTAGGCGGGAGGGCATTTCGGCATTGAAATAAATGCCCATATCATCAATCACCAATGAGAGCGGCGGCACCAAATTGCTGCCCAGCCCCACAGAGCGGATAAAGCCGTCTTCCATACGCAGCAACGGGAGTGCGCGACTGTGGGCAAAATCAATCAGATCATCATGGCCGCGGCTCCACACCAACAGACGTGCATCAGGCGGCAAAGCCGTTTTTTGCAATTTTTTTAGCGATGGCACAAAGTGCAGACGGCATGAGGGCACTTTGAAAAAAGGCTTCATCACCGCACGCTTCCATATTGACATGCCCACACAATACAAATCCCCACGTAGCTTTTCATTCAGGCGGCGGGCGGCGGCCAAATAATCGATCACATCAAACAGCGTGCCGGCCTCGCCGGTGTTGGGATTGATATAGCGGCTATATTGCAGATAAGCGGCGGCAAAAAGCTGCGTGAGCGTGCGCGGCGCGCGGCGGCTTTGTGCGTCCAGCGCGGCAATATCGGCATGGCGGTCATCGCTCACGCCCCAGCCGGCATACCAAGGCAAGCCAAACGTGGCCACCGGCTTGCCGCATAAAAGCGCCTCGAAGCCCATTTGCGAGGTAACGCAATAAACTTTATCCACTTGCAGCAGCAGCGAAATCGGGTTGATGTCTTGCGCCAAAAGCCGCACATTTTCAGCATTTGAAGAAAGATGGCCAAGATAGCCGCGCTTTTTACCGCTCAGCACGTCCGGATGGGTTTTCACCCAAATTTCCGCATCGGGATTTTCTTGCAAGGCCGTCTGAAACATATTTTCAAACGTGGCCGCATCCGCGCCGCCGCATTGCACCGCCATATCGCCAAAGGTTTGATCAATCACCAACACCCGTTTTTTTTCAGACGGCCTGCTTATCAGACTGTCCCCGCTTACTGCCTGCGGGGATGACGTTTCTGAAAAATCAGGCGCATGATTGTATTTAGACAAACGGTTTGCCACAATCAGCCCGATGGCCTTTTGCGCCTCAGCCAAAGTTTCAGACGGCATATTATCTGCAGCTAAAAGCAATTGCTCCAAGCGTGAAGGGCGGGAAGTGTCGTAATAAATACCGAGATCATCATGCACCATCGAAAAGGGCGGCCAACCCGCCACACCCAAACCGAGCGACCGCAAAAAGCCATCTTCTAATGCAATATAAGGCAACTCGCGCTGCGTCGCATAAGCACGCGCTTTGCGGGCAGACGAGCGCAAACCCCAGCCCATCACCACATCCGGCCGGGCAGGCATCAAGAAGCCCGCTTTTTGCAAATGGCATTCAGGCAGAAAAGCGGCAAGATGGGGAATATTCCAAATGCCGCGGGAGAAAATAAGGGCGTTGTGCACGAGAGGTAAAATTTATCGATAAACGGTAATGTTATTTTAACATGCAATTTATCGGGAAATGAGAAAATCATTGAAGAAATAAATGGCCGTCTGAAAGGCTCAGACGGCCTGATGATTTAATGTTGTTTGATTTTTGAAAATTAAAATGAATATTTTGTTCGGTGTAAAATTTAATTGTTTGAAATAGCTTGGTATGTATTTGAAATTAATCAGTATAGCCATCAGGATTTTGACTTTGCCAGCGCCATGCATCTACCATCATTTGATGTAAATCGTGCTGTGCCTGCCAGCCGGTTTGCTGATGGGTAAACGAAGGGTCGGCAAAACAAGTGGCAATATCGCCCGGCCTGCGTGATTTGATTTGATAAGGAACACTTAAGCCCGAAGCTTGTTCAAATGCTTTAATCATATCTAATACGGAATAGCCATTGCCGGTGCCTAAATTAAACGTGTGCACGCCCGATAGGCAGCTTTTTGCCTGCATGGCCTTTAGATGGCCGTTGGCCAAATCTACAACGTGAATATAATCACGCACACCCGTACCGTCAGGCGTGGGATAATCATCACCAAATATCGACAGATAAGGCAGCTTGCCCGAGGCAACCTGACAAATATATGGCAAAAGATTATTGGGAATGCCGTTGGGATGCTCGCCAATCAAGCCGCTTTTATGGGCGCCAACCGGATTGAAATAGCGCAGTAATATAACGCTCCAGCGTGGATCGGCTTTTTGAATGTCGGCCAAAATGCGCTCAACCATATATTTGGATGTGCCGTATGGATTGGTGGTGCCGCCAACCGGCATGTTTTCCGTAATCGGCATGCGCTCAGGGTCGCCATAAACGGTGGCTGATGAGCTAAATACAATATTAAACACACCTGCCGCAGCCATTTCTTCAGCTAAAATCAAGCTGCCGACTACATTATTGTCATAATATTTAACGGGTAGCTGAGTGCTTTCGCCTACAGCTTTCAAGCCCGCAAAATGCATTACTGTATCAATCGGGTGAGAAGCAAATATTTTTTTCAATAATGAGCGGTCACGGATGTCACCCTTATAAAAAGCAACATCTTTCTCCAAAATATGGTGCAGGCGCGGCAGAATATTTAATGAGGAGTTGCATAAATTATCAAGAATAACCACATCATAATCTGCCTGCATCAGCTCAATCACAGTATGAGAGCCGATAAACCCCGTGCCGCCAGTAACCAAAATAGCCATAATAAATAGTTAAATAATATTACGAAAAGTTAATTATAACTTAAATTTCGATTAGCTCGCATATTATATAGGCCGTCTGAAAGAATTTCAGACGGCCTATATGGTTGAGATTAAAAATTTATTTGATTTCTAAAGGTGAAAAAGATTTCACCACATCATCCACCGCTTTTACGCGCACCAAGAAATCTTCCAGCTTATCCAGCGGCAAAGCGCTGGGGCCATCGCAGCGGGCTTTATCCGGATTGGGATGCGCTTCTAAAAACAAACCGGCCAAGCGGGTGGCCATCCCGGCCAGCGCCAAATCGAGCACTTGCTCGCGCCGCCCGCCCGAAGCCGAGGCGCCGGAAGCGCGCTGTTGCAAAGAATGGGTTACATCAAAAATAATCGGCAAATCGCCGCAACTTTTTTTCATCACTCCGAAGCCCAGCATATCCACCACCAAATTATCGTAGCCGAAGCTGGAGCCACGCTCGCATAAAATCAGCTGCTCATTGCCTGCTTCTTTAAATTTTTCCACGATATTGCCCATTTGCGACGGGCTTAAAAATTGCGGCTTTTTGATATTGATCACGCGCCCCGTTTTGGCCATCGCCACCACTAAATCGGTTTGGCGCGCCAAAAATGCCGGCAGCTGCAACACATCACACACTTCCGCCACCGGCTCGCATTGATAAGGCTCGTGCACATCAGTGATCACCGGCACGTTGAATTCTTTTTTCACCGCAGCAAAAATCTTCATTCCCTCTTCCAGCCCTACGCCGCGATAAGAATGGATGGAAGAGCGGTTGGCCTTATCAAAAGAAGCCTTGAACACATAAGGAATGCCGAGCTTATCGGTAACTTCAACGTATTTTTCGCAGGCAAAAAGCGTGGAATCCAAGTTTTCCAGCACGTTTAAGCCGCCGAAGAGGGTAAAGGGGGCGCTATTGGAGAGAGAGAAATGGCTGAGTTTCATATTTACATTTAATCCTTTGATTTTTATCATTCTGTCTTAGGGTCTGTTTACATTTCATCACGCGGCAATCTTTTGGCTCAAAAACGCGCCTGCTGCGTTGAAAATGCTCGCAAGGTGTTCAACCTTGCTGTGCTTTTCGTCTTGCAAGCACGCTTTTGCCCTCAAAATCTTACTCGCGGATGAATTGTGAACAGATTCTAGAAAGGCAGCTCGATAGCGATACATTTAGGCCGATTTAAGTGCTTTTATATAATCTGAGCAAATTTGAATTTTCTCAGCCCGAACCATCAAATTATGTGGCACGGGAAATGGGCGGCTGCCTTGGCCGTCTGAAGCAATCAACGGCGCTTTGCCGCTATTCAGGCAAGCAATGTGCCATGAGCGCCAAGCTTCCCAATAAGCCAAGCGGGCGGGCGAAACCCCATTCGAGTCATAACCGGTTTCAGGTGCCGTCATTAAGGAGTCTGCCCGATGTGCACCAAATGTTAATGGCTTTTTGATTTGAATGGAAGCTTTTGCACCAAACACCCACTTGAGCCGTTCGGCAAATTCACTGTCGGCACCTGTTCGCACCCAATCCCACACGCCTGTTTCGGCCAGTACGATTTTTTTGCGGAATAAAGGCGATGCGGGGTTTAGCCGCATCAACGGGTGCACCGGGCGTGCATAATACATACCGTTGTCTTCCACCCTCACCCATTGCGAAGTGGTGTATATCAAGCTTGGGTTGGCCAATAAAGGTTGAATTTGATATTCGATTTTGCGCGGGTGCGCCCAATCATCAGAATCATGGCAGGTAATAAACTCACCGCCTGCAAGCTTGAGCCCCATATTTTTGGCTGTGAATGTGCCGACATTGACCGGCAGCTTGATATAGCGCAGCCGGCCGTCTTGGCTTGCCATGCTTTGAACGATATTTTCAGTGTCATCATCACCGGCATCGTCAACCACGATAATTTCGATGTTGCGGTAGGTTTGCTGCAATAAAGAATCCAGCGCATAGCCGATGCGCTCGGCACTTCGGAAAGCAGTGACCAAAATGCTGACTAAAGGCCCATCAGTGGCAGCAGATTCTATGTGGCAGCTTAAATTGCCCGCGCCAAATGGCAGTGAAGCATCTTTTAAGCTTAATTGATCCAAGCCATAAGCTTCCATAAATTGATTGGCATAATTAAGCTGTTTTTGGGGAGAGGAAGAGGCAGCATTTGCCATTAATAGAGAAAGTTCGGGCTTATGCTTTATCCAATCGGTGTGCATCACCGGATTTAAAAGCGCATGTGCTTCCATTTTTCTATCTAAGCGCAATAATAAAGCGGCATGCAACGCCGGCGGTTTATTATTCACTTTCTCCAGCACTGAAAGCGCCAGCGAGGGGGAAAAAGGAGCTAAAGAATCGGCCAATGCAATTTTCTGCTTGCGGCCGAACAGCGGCGTTTTGATAAGCTTCAACACAATTCGTCGGGCCTTTTTATGTTGGCCGCAAGCAGCAAGCGACACCGTATAAGCCAGCCAAATTTTCCAGCTTCGGCCTTGATAGGGCTGAGCCGCCGCAGATTGATACATACCGAGGCGGTAATAAACATAGCCTGGCCAGCCGGACTTGCCGCCTGTTCGGCGCATATAAGCCGCCACCAGCAAAAATTTATTTTTCTTGATTTGCCGTTTGCGTTGCACACGTTTTAAGAAAGAAAGCACAATACGGCTCCTAAGGAATAGTTTACTTGATTGCTGATTTTCCGGCCAACCGGCTCAGGCTGCATGAACATAATGGATGCCGGAAAACGATAGAAAAGCTTGGGCAGGGCGAATGCTTAATGCATGAAAATAAAGAGGGTTTTAAGGTGATTAAATTTATCGGCATAGAATAAAAGCAGACCATGCGGCCTGCTTTTACCTTTTGGTTTAATCAAGCATCAGAGCCGGATAGATCCCTGCTGTATACTTTATTCAAAACATCTTCCAAATCTTCAGTAACCCGGTTTGCCACAATCACATCGGAAACCTGTTTGAAATCGGCCAAATTGTTAATCACTTTAGAATGAAAAAATTCAGCTTCGTGCAGCACGGGCTCATACACCACCACCTCAATGCCTTTGGCTTTCAATCGCTTCATAATGCCTTGAATCGAGGAAGCGCGGAAATTATCCGAGCCGGCTTTCATAATCAGGCGATAAATGCCTACTGTGGTCGGATTGCGCTTTAAAATATCTTCAGCAATAAAATCTTTGCGGGTGCGGTTGGCTTCCACAATCGCATGAATCATATTTTGTGGCACATCTTGATAATTGGCCAGCAATTGCTTGGTGTCTTTCGGCAGACAATAGCCGCCATAGCCAAAGCTCGGATTATTATAATGGCTGCCGATGCGCGGATCGAGGCACACGCCATCGATAATCTGGCGGGCATCCAAACCATGCGCTGCGGCATAAGTATCCAGCTCATTAAAATACGCCACCCGCATGGCCAGATAGGTGTTGGCAAAGAGCTTGATGGCTTCGGCTTCAGTGTTATCAGTGAGCAACACCTCCACATCTTGTTTTAAAGCAGCCGATTTCAGCAAATCAGCAAACTGCTGCGCCCGCGCAGAGCGCTCGCCCACAATAATCCGGCTCGGGTAAAGATTATCGTACAGCGCCTTGCCTTCACGCAGAAATTCGGGGGAGAAAATAATATTTTCCGTGCCCAAATCCTGCTTTAAGCGCTCGGTAAACCCCACCGGCACCGTGGACTTGATAATCATCACTGCATCAGGATTAATGGCCATCACATCCCGCGCCACCGCTTCAACCGATTGGGTGTTGAAGTAATTACTTTGCGGATCGTAATCCGTGGGCGTGGCGATAACCACAAAATCAGCTTGGCTATAAGCCGATTTTTTATCTAAAGTGGCTTGAAAATTTAAAGGCTTATTGGCCAAAAAATCTTCGATTTCCGCATCGATAATCGGAGATTGGCGTTTATTCAACAAAGCCACTTTGGCTGCGTCAATATCTAAAGCGGTTACTTGGTTATGCTGCGCCAACAGCATGGCGTTTGACAGGCCGACATAGCCTGTTCCTGCGATGGTAATGTTCATTTTATCAGTCTTTGAAATTTGCTAACTCAATAAGTTCATCAATAAAGATATATAAGCCATCCCATGGTAGATGATGGATATCAACTGTACCATTGTCTAGGACTCTAAAACCAAACTGATCTACGAGATGTGTTTGGTCATACCATATCAATGTCGTTGTATTAATTTGTTTTAGAGCTTGTTGCAAACTAGTATTAGTTTTCAAACGTAATTTATTAGGATTACTACTATTGACTAGGTGACCAAAAATTATAGCTTTTTTTTCATTTTCTAATAAAATCTCATCTATGGATATTAGATTATCAATTAGAAGGTCAGTATCCTCATAATCCAAGACATTTAACGCAGGCATATATTTTTGATAATAACCATCTTTCCATATATCAGCATAACTAACATCTTGATAATAATTTGGATTCCCTTGAATATGTAAATTATTCAGTTTGTAAGAGCGATGCGCTGATATTTCAATAAAAAGAGTATCTGCATTTTCAAATTGCTGTCTAATTCGATCAACTGAAGCACAAAAATTATCTGTCCATAAATCTAAATCAAATTTATTGCATTCAACTTGATCTTTTCTAAAAAACAACTTAGCTTGTTCTGCAGTAAGAGTAATATCTCCTGTAATAATTTTCAGACAGTCTAAGATTTGAGAAGTTGAATGAAAGTATCCCATCCTAGGAAACTCTACTAAAGTTTCGTCAATAAGTGTTAAAGGCTCATGCAACCTTGAAGTTCCTATTGGAAAAATTTTCATTTATCATCCTTGCTTTTAATTAATTTCAGTAAAATTTGAACATTACCAATCGAGTAACAATTATTTAAATATTCCATAAACATTTTTTTGTCGTGAATATATCTAAAAACTTCATTCCAATGAAGTTCAAAAATTTTCTTTTGAGTACTTTCATCATATTGCTTTATCACATAATCAAATTCAGATAAGAATTTATTTTTTAAATTTAAAATATCAATATTAAATATTTTATTACTTACATCAGATGGTTCTGGGTTTAATCTTACACCAGAAAATTGTACTGTTTCAATTTCATATTGTTCAAAAAAACGAAGATTAAGTTCAATATCTTGGTGCCTGCGATAGCTTTCATCGAAACCATTAAGCGCCATCAGTGCCTCATATTTATATGTTGCTGTATTTGTATGCAGATAGTGTTTTTTATATTCGAGTAATAATAGCTCTTTAGACAAATTGCCTTTTTGATATCTATTCTTATCATCTTCCGGAGAGTTCCAGCCTAAAAAACCACAATATACAGCGCCAATTTTTTGTTGGGTGTTTTTAAGCTTGTTTATCGATTTTGATAATCTATCAGGCAGATAAATATCATCATCATCTAAAAAAGTTATATATTCACCCGTGCAATTCAATAGGCCGGTATTACGCGCAGCCGCACCATTTCGGTTGGCAGAGTGTGAAATATAGCGAATAATTTCATTTGGATGCGATTCTTTTATTTTGTTTATTATGTCTTCTGTAATCAAATTGAATTCGGAATCTTTTCCATTGTCACTGATAATGATAATTTCTTTGTCAGTATAATCTTGAGTCAATACCGAGAGTAAAGCATTTTCTAAGTTTTTAGGGCGTTTATATGTGGGTATGATTACAGATACGCGGCCTTTAATTTGTTTGGAATTGGTAATCGTAACTTCATTGAATCCTTCTATTTCGATATTATTTCCATTTAATTTATTATCTACATATTTAATTAAATCATTTTCTGTCAATATATAGTCAGAATCTAGTTGGATTGCAAAGTCTGTGCTACCTATTTCTATATGATTGGGTATGTTTGTAAGGTTGTTTACTTGGTTTTCTAGAATCTCTTTATTGTGAAGTGGCCGTAGACCATCTTCGCTATAATAGAAAAATTTGATAGTAAACAAACTTTGAGCGTCATTTCTTGAAGTGAATGATGCGAAGTATTTTAAATTTTGTTTAGAGCTGATTAATATCGATATTACTGGTTTAGGAAGAGGATAGGGGAACTCTTCTAGGGGCCATCGCATTTTTTTGCTATGTGCTATTTGACACCTTCCTCCACGGATTGAGCTTGTGCCCACGTCCGGAATGATAATATTTGGATAGCAAACGAAACATTCTTCTAAGTGATTTTCGTATATTTCACCCATCGGCAAATGATCAAAAGGGCCATCGTAGGCTGACTCGGCTTCAATCAACTCATCGTAGACACTAGAATCTATACCAATCGCAAATGAGCCACAGGTATCTAGACGACGAGGTAAATAGAAGCCTTTTTTTAGCGAACTTTCATTATCTACGCTGTCCCAATTATATTGCGAGGCTCCAAGTTGTATAATTTTCCAATTTTCTTTAATAGCCGATATAAATTGGTGAAACTTACTCATAAAATTTGGATGCAGTAGAATGTCATCTTCTAAGATCAGTATTCTTTTATAGCCTTGTGCTTTCGCGTTTTGTAGAATTTTCAGGTAAGTATTTATATATCCAATTGCACCGGCCGACTCAATAAAACGCTTCCCTCTTTTAATTTCTAATTCATTAAATTCAGTATATCTATTAAGCTTACCTAGATTTTTTTGATATTCATCAAAAAATTTAATACCTTCGGCTGTATAGCCATTTACTGCTTCAAATAATGTATAGTTAATGTTATTGTTTTTAAGGTGAAACGAAGCAGTAATTCGACGATTTACTTCTTTTTTCAGGTTAACTAGATATATGCAATCAAAATAACCATCAAAAAAATCTTTATTTATTTGTTTTTGGTTTTGAATATCTTGCAATGAGGAAATATGTGGAAGGTTTAATTTTTTCTTACAAAGTAAAATATTTGCTTCAACTATATGTCTGCCATAAATATCTGCAGCTAGTTCATAATGTTTAAGCGCATCGGCATAATTTCCCTCTTTGTAGAAAAGAGTCGCTTTCATTAAATGATTCATATGAGTAAAAATCCTTTATTATTTATTATGATAGATTGAAAAAAGAAATACCTTTTTCGCTGTGGATAGTTTTTTGATAAACTTCTTTTTCTATATCTAGCAAGAGATGCCATTGCTCTATTATTTCTTTTTCTTCCGGCCTTGCGGCATCATCTAAAATAATATCAATCTGATGCGCTGCCAAATGTTTAAATAACAATGGCACAGCCGGATAGCGGGCGTTTTTGCAGGTGTTGCCGGGCGGGCCATCTACCAACACCAATATTTTGGCTTGTTTGCCGTTTAGCGTTTGAGCAAGCTGCTGCAATTTGGCTTCGCAGTCATAGTATAAAAAGGTTTGTTTGTTTTCTTGCCACTCAATCAGCGGGGCGTGCACCAAATCAACATATTTCCCCATTTGGTTTATCTTCAACAGCTCCTGGGTTTGGCGGTAGTAATCTGCATGATGATCGAATGACACAATTTTTTGCGGCAGCAAATCGCTCATCAGCTTTTCATGATGCTGTGCGGCGGCAAGTTTGGCAAACAGCAGGGTGGAAGTGCCGCTGCCGAATTCGATTATTAAATCATATTGCTTACGACGCATTTGGTTGATGATAAACAGGCCGATATCGGGGCTGATAGGCCAGCCGTGAAATCCGGAAAGCAGGCTGCCGGTATTGAAATAGTTGTGTATGGCAATATAGGCTTCCAATTGAGCCACTGCATTACCGGTGCTTTGCTGTATGGTTTGGCGCAGGTTTTTTTCGGCATGATCAATTTTTTGGCTGTAAGCCGGATTGATTGCTTCAGACGGCCTGTTTGATGCAGTTTTCTCGATATGTTGCAGCCATTGCTGTTGTTGTTTGGCTAATTCTTGGTTTTGGCTTTCCATCGCGGCAGCAATATGTGCGCTCTGCTCAAGCAGAGCATCCAGCTTGTCGAGCTTTTTTTTGTGGAGCAGGCTGTGCTCTTGCTCTTTTTGCAGGCAGCTTTCTTTTGCATCTAAAGTTTGCTGCAATTGGGCGATTTGCCGGATAAGCTTGGCTTCGTTGGCTTGTTGCTTTTGGTTTTTTTCATCAGCTTCTTGCAATTGCTGCTGAGCCTGTTGCAGTTGTTTGGTTAGCTTGGTGTTGTGTTGTTTGGTTTGTTTGTGTTTTTGCTTGCTTTTGTGTTTTTGCTGTTTATGGGCTTGGACTAAATCTGCATAGCACGCTGCATGATTTTTGACGAACAAGGCATATACGATATGGTTGTGGCGGCCGGGCTCTGTTGCGATGAGGGTAAAGGCATGCTGCGTCAGTTGCTGTGTTAGGTTGGCTAAATCGGCTTCCGGCAGGCTGTCAATGTCGTGGCTGGCTCTGGCAATGATAATATTCACATGCTGTAAAACGCTTTCTGCTTTCTGCAGCAGTGATTGGGCCGCGAAGCAGTTGATAAACAGCCAATCTGGGTGCAGGGCATTTTGATATGTGAAATCTTCCAATGATAAGGCGGCACGGGTTTGTTGCTGCACGGTTTCAATATTCGGCCAAATGCCGGCCAGCTTATTCGGCTGCAATAAGCCGCTTTCACTGCTCAAGCTGGCAGTGAAAAAAGTGGTATCGCCTGTGCTCTCTGCAATAAGATCGTGATAAGCATGCCAATTGGTTTGGTTTTCGGCGGCTTTGAGCAGGGCGGGATAGGCTTCTGTGTCTGCTTCAATTAATGTGGTTTGCATCGCGGGCTGTTGCTTCAACCATTCAACCCATTCGCCATCTCCTCGGCCAGCGCCGATAAGCAAGGCTTGCTTGCTGGGGAGTAAAAGGGATAAGTGTGCTAGCCATTGTGTTAATTCAGGGTAGCTGTGCATTGGGTTGCTCTTTCATTGTGATGGTGTTTCAGACGGCCTGCTGTTTACCTGTATGGCCGTCTGAAAGTGGTGTTATTTTTTTCTGAATTCTTTCACGGTTTTGTTTATGGCCCATGGCAGGGTAAACCAGCGCAAGGGATTACGGCTGTGCTTCAGCAGGGTTTGCCCAAGTTGGTAGGATAAATGCTTGTGCATTTTTTCTGCTTCGCTTGCATCGTGGTATAGGCTTACCGGCGGCAGATCTGCTGTGTTTTGTTGGGGCTTTCTGCTTTCTTTTATCAAGGCAGCCGGCATGCTGATCCAGCCGCCGAGGCTTTTACCATTTTGAATCATGGTGGCACCCAAGCGGTAATCCAATTGATTGCGCACGCGCTCGGCTGCACCATAATATTCTGGGCGTGCGGTGAGGCGTTTATTTTCTAGAAACAGCCGCTCCAGCTCTTCCTGCACATGGTGCAGCTGCTCAAGCAATAATTGGTTGTCTTTTTCTTGCTCGCTCTGGCTTGCTTTGTTATCTTGTTCAAGGCGGTTTTTTTCTTTTTCCAGCTTGGTTTTTTCGCTTGCTAAAGTTGCTTTGATTTTTTCAAGATCAGTTTTTTCTTTTTCCAGATTTAATTTGGCCGTTTCTAATTTTTTAATGGCTTCGCCGTCTGCCTTTTGGGCTTGATTCAGCTCATCGGATTTTTTCAACAGTTGCTGTTTTTCTTGTTCGAGCCGGTTGATTTTTTGGTGCGTTTCGGTTGTTTTTTGTTGATATTCTGTTGCTAACTTGTTTTTGTCCTGTAAGGTGGAATTTAGCTGGGCTTCAGTTTGTTTATGGTTTAAATGAGCCCGTTCGAATTCTTCTTGAGTGAGGTGTAATTGTTGCAATAGCAATTCATTTTCGTTTGAATATTCTTTTAAATCATTTTCTTGTTTTTTTAGTTGTTGGTGTTGTTGCATCATGGCCTGCCATGCCATTGATGCGGCATGATAATCGGCTTGCGTATGGCTGGCGGCATGTAATGGCAGGTTGGCAACGGCTTGCAACTCTTCATATAGCTGGATAGCTTCTTGATTGGTGTTGATGATGAAATCTGCCAAAAAGCCGGCTAAGTGGTTTTGTTCGTTGTGTAGGCTCGGCAGGATATGCTCGAATGACGAATCAATGTCATGATTAAGCTTGATGGTTGCTTGCTCTTTGGATGCGTCGGCCGTTGGTTCGTGGTTTGGAAGGTCGCGCCAAGGGGCTTCAATATGCAGCTGTATTTGCTGTACATAGCTGCCGACAGATGATTTTGCTTGTTGGCTGTGCATCAATAGGCAGCGATCTTGGTTGCGTAAATAAAAATGCAGCAATGATTCGTTATAGCTGATCCATTCTTGCAGCTTTTGCTCGATTGAGTTGCTATCGCTTGCTTCTTGGCTGTTGAGTAAAATGCTGTGGGGGCGATCGTATATCAGTGCAAAATGCATGGAATCATCCATGTCCCGCCAGTAGTTAAGCAAGGAAATGGCTTTTGAGTCGGCCCATCCCCATAAGCTTTGATCGATGTTGCCTAAAAACAAATCCATGGCCAATCCATGCCAAACCGTACCCACAGGCAGCTGACGGTTGGCAATTTTATCGCCGAGCAATAAGGCTTTTGCGCCGGGAGCTTCTTGATGGGCTTTTAATAGGGCGGCGTCAATTTCAAGAGGAGACATTCGCTCTCTTTTAGAGGGCAAAGCTTGTTCCATGCCGCTTGCGTGGAGCAGGTGCTCTATGGTTTGATAGCCGGAGTTGGGGTGCCCCACAATAAGAATTTTTGCCACGGTGTTTAAAGCCTTGTGTTGGTTTTGAGTTTTGAAAAAGATTGTTTTGCGCTGGAAAGGTTTGTGCCGAAAGTAATTGTTGCATATTTTAGCATCATACTTTGTGTATGATAAGTCCTTACAGGCAAGAATAGCTAGATAGTTTATAATTACTTCACTTTATTTGATTGACTTCAAACGACCGCTGAATTCATAAGTGAAACTGTGTTGGTGAAGTAATGAAATTAGAGTTAAATTGCAAATTAGATTACAATAACCGGCAAATCATTTGCGATGCTGATAGTATATTTCTTCGGCAGGCGGTGCGGAATTAAGCTGTATCGGTAAAGATAATGCCTTGTCGATAAACAGTTATATTGGTTTTTAAGTGTGTTTTATTTTATACATCGAGTCATATGAATAATACGGAAATAAGCAGAAATGCTTTGTTTGCCATGGGTGGCCGTGTCGCCGCTGGGTTAATGGTCGTTGTTTTATTTTCTGCCTGTGGCGGCCTGCCCACATCCGGCCCCAGTGGCAATAAAGTGGTGGCTTTGGGCGAGCAGCAGGCCACTGTGGCTGTGCCTGAGGTGGAGCTTATCGATTTGGATGAAGGCGTTGCCCGCAAGCTTTATCAGCGCAAAAGCAATCAGTCGTTTGCCCAGTTTGGCGAAGGGCGGGCTTCTGTGGGCGCGGTAAATGTAGGGGATGTGCTGGATATTACCATTTGGGAAGCGCCGCCGGCGGTGTTGTTTGGCGGTTCGTTAACGTCTAGCGGCTCGGGCAGTGCGCAATTAACCAAGCTGCCGGAGCAGATGGTGAGCGAGCGCGGCACGGTGTCGATTCCGTTTGTGGGTGATGTGCAAGTGAGCGGTAAAACGCCGGGGCAGATTCAGGAAATCATTAAAGGCCGTCTGAAAAGAATGGCCAATCAGCCGCAGGTGATGGTGCGCATGGTGCAGAATAATGCGGCCAATGTGTCGGTGGTGCGCGCGGGCAACAGCGTGCGCCTGCCGCTTACGGCAGCGGGCGAACGCGTGCTGGATGCGGTGGCAGCGGTGGGTGGCTCGGTGGCCAATGTGCAGGATACAACGGTGCAGCTCACGCGCGGCAATGAGGTGAAGCAGGTAGCGCTTGAAGATTTGGTGTCCAGCCCGCACCAGAATATTGTGTTGCGTAAAAACGACGTTGTTACCATTATCACCAACCCTTATAGCTTCACAGCCATGGGGGCGGTGGGTCGCACCCAGCAAGTGGGCTTCTCGGTAAAAGGCTTGTCGCTGGCGGAGGCAGTGGGGCGCATGGGCGGCCTGCAAGACCGCCGCTCCGATGCGCGCGGGGTGTTTGTGTTCCGCTATGAGCTTTTGGCCGACTTGCCGCAGCAGGATAAGGGCGCTTGGCTGGCCAAAGGCTATGCTTATGATGCGGAGATCCCGGTGGTGTATCGAATCAATCTTGCCGATGCCAATTCTTTATTTTGGTTGCAGCGCTTTCCGGTGAAAAATAAAGATGTGGTGTATGTGTCAAATGCGCCGCTGGCTGAAGTGCAGAAATTCTTGCAATTTGTGTTCTCGCCGGTGCTTACCGGTGTGAATAATATTGATAGCATTGTGAATTGATACTTGCTGGATAGGCCGTCTGAAAGTGTGAAGAAGCATTTTTCGGCTTATCATTTTTTAATAGCATAAATGGATTGCAGAAAATGTCTGAGCAAAAACCGGTAGCGGCCTCAGCCGCGCAGCAGGCTGAGGCCGCAGCGAAACAAGCCGAAGCAGCGAAACAAGCCGAAGCAGCGAAACAAGCCGAAGCAGCGAAACAAGCCGAAGCAGCGAAACAAGCCGAAGCAGCGAAACAAGCCGAAGCAGCGAAACAAGCCGAAGCAGCGAAACAAGCCGAAGCAGCGAAACAAGCCGAAGCAGCGAAACAAGCCGAAGCAGCGAAACAAGCCGAAGCAGCGAAACAAGCCGAAGCAGCGAAACAAGCCGAAGCAGCGAAACAAGCCGAAGCAGCGAAACAAGCCGAAGCAGCGAAACAAGCCGAAGCAGCGAAACAAGCCGAAGCAGCGAAACAAGCCGAAGCAGCGAAACAAGCCGAAGCAGCGAAACAAGCCGAAGCAGCGAAACAAGCCGAAGCAGCGAAACAAGCCGAAGCAGCGAAACAAGCCGAAGCAGCGAAACAAGCCGAAGCAGCGAAACAAGCCGAAGCAGCGAAACAAGCCGAAGCAGCGAAACAAGCCGAAGCAGCGAAACAAGCCGAAGCAGCGAAACAAGCCGAAGCAGCGAAACAAGCCGAAGCAGCGAAACAAGCCGAAGCAGCGAAACAAGCCGAAGCAGCGAAACAAGCCGAAGCAGCGAAACAAGCCGAAGCAGCGAAACAAGCCGAAGCAGCGAAACAAGCCGAAGCAGCGAAACAAGCCGAAGCAGCGAAACAAGCCGAAGCAGCGAAACAAGCCGAAGCAGCGAAACAAGCCGAAGCAGCGAAACAAGCCGAAGCAGCGAAACAAGCCGAAGCAGCGAAACAAGCCGAAGCAGCGAAACAAGCCGAAGCAGCGAAACAAGCCGAAGCAGCGAAACAAGCCGAAGCAGCGAAACAAGCCGAAGCAGCGAAACAAGCCGAAGCAGCGAAACAAGCCAAAGCAGCGAAACAAGCCGAAGCAGCGAAACAAGCGACTGCCGCCAGATTGGCTCGAAAGCCCAAATCTTGGTTGGCTAAAGCCTCGCCTTTGCTTTGGATTACCGTGATTATCCCCACGGTGGTGTCGGTGCTGTATTTTGGTCTGATGGCTTCAGACCAATTTACTTCCGAATCAAGCTTTGTGGTGCGTTCATCGAAAAATCAGGCCGCCTTAAGCGATATTGGCGCTATTTTGCAAGGCGCAGGCTTTTCGCGCGCGCAAGACGACACCTACACCGTGCGCGAATATATGCAATCGCGCACGGCTTTGGGCGAGCTGGAGAAAAAGCTGCCGGTGCGTCAATTTTATGAAGAAAACGGTGATCTGTTCAGCCGTTTCAACGGCTTTGGCTTCTTTGATTACGGCGAAGCTTTTTATCAATATTATGTGAAAAAGGTCGGTATTAATTTCGATTCGATTTCCGGCATCACCACACTGGGTGTCACCTCGTTCAATGCTGCTGAGTCGGCGAAAATCAACCAGGCTCTGCTCAAGCAGGGCGAAGATTTGATCAATAAGCTCAATACGCGCGCGCGCATCGACACCATCCGCTATGCGGAAGATGCGGTGAAAGTGGCCGAAGAGCGGGTGCAGGAAGCGGCGGCCAACCTCACCGAATATCGCACCAAACACGGTATTTTTGATTTGAAAGCGCAATCTGAAGTGCAGATGGGCTTGATATCCAAGCTGCAGGATGAGCTGATTGTGATTCAAACCCAGCTCGATCAGGTGCGCGCGGTTACGCCGGATAACCCGCAAATTCCCGGCCTCAAAGCGCGCGAGCAAAGCCTGCGCAAAGAAATCACTTCGCAGCTGCGCCAAATTTTCGGTGGCGGCAATAATTCGCTTGCCAACCAAGCGGCCGATTATCAGCGCCTTTTTCTGGAAAACGAATTGGCTGAAAAGCAGATGGCGGTGGCGGTAACCTCGCTGGAAAATGCCAAGGCTGAAGCCGAGCGCCAGCAGCTTTATCTTGAGGTGGTGTCGCAGCCCAGCGTGCCGGATATGGCGCAGCTGCCCACACGGATTTACAACATTATTGCCACATTGATTATCGGCCTGATTGTGTATGGCATTCTCAGCCTGCTGATTGCCAGTGTGCGTGAGCATAAAAACTGATGAAAGCGCTGCATCACACTTCATTTTGGGAATCGCTGGCGATTCAACGGCGGGTAATCGGTGCGCTGCTGATGCGCGAAATCATTACCCGCTATGGGCGCAACAATATCGGCTTTTTGTGGTTGTTTGTTGAGCCGTTGTTGATGACTTTGCTGATTGTGAGCTTGTGGGGATATATCCGGGCCAACCAAGTGTCATCACTGAATATGTTTGCTTTTGTTATGACCGGCTATCCAATGATGATGATGTGGCGCAGTGCTTCATCACGCGCCATCGGTGCCATCAGTGCCAATATCAGCTTGCTGTATCATCGCAATGTGCGGGTATTGGATACACTTTTTGCGCGGATGCTGCTTGAGATCGCCGGCGCAAGCATTGCGCAGGTGGTTATCGTGGGTCTTTTTGTGGCAATGTCTTGGATTGCGCCGCCAAGCGATGTGTTTTATATGTTGATGGCTTGGTTTTTAATGGCGATGTTTGCGATCGGCTTGGGATTGGTGATTTGTTCGGTTGCATATAAATTCGAAGCATTCGGCAAAGTTTGGGGTACGTTGAGCTTTATTATGATGCCGCTTTCGGGGGTGTTTTTCTTTGTGCATGCATTGCCGGCGCAAATCCGCGAATATGTGCTGTGGATTCCGATGGTGCACGGCACGGAAATGTTTCGTGCCGGCTATTTCGGCTCATCGGTGATTACTTATGAAAATCCGTGGTATTTGTTGTTGTGTAATCTGGTGCTGTTGTTTTTTGGATTGGCGATGGTGAGTCAACTCAGCAAAGGGGTGGAGCCGCAGTGATTTCTGTTGAACATGTATCCAAACGCTATCAAACGCGCGCCGGCTGGCGCACGGTGTTGGACGACATTAATTTCCAGCTGCAAAAAGGTGAGAAAGTGGGGATTCTCGGCCGCAATGGTGCGGGAAAGTCTACACTCGTCCGCCTGATTAGCGGCGTTGAATCGCCCACCGAGGGTGAAATCAAGCGCAGCATGAGCATTTCGTGGCCGCTGGCGTTCAGCGGTGCGTTTCAGGGCAGCCTCACGGGCATGGACAATCTGCGCTTTATCTGCCGCATTTATGATGTGGATATTGATTATGTGAAGGCCTTTACCGAAGATTTTTCCGAGCTGGGGCAGTATCTTTATGAGCCGGTGAAGCGTTATTCTTCGGGCATGAAAGCGCGGCTGGCTTTTGCTTTGTCACTGGCGGTGGAATTTGATTGCTATTTGATTGATGAAGTGATTGCGGTGGGCGATTCGCGCTTTTCTGCCAAGTGCAAGTATGAATTGTTTGAAAAGCGCCAAGACCGTTCGATTATTTTAGTGTCGCATAGCCACAGCGCCATGAAGCAATATTGCGATAATGCCATGGTGCTTGAGGCGGGTGAGTTGCATCAGTTTGACAATATGGATTTGGCGTATAAATATTACAACAGCCAGTTGTGATGACGATCCCTCAATGCAAATAGCCGTCTGAAAGATTTTCAGACGGCTATTTGCATTGAATTTTGAATAATACCAATTCGAAAAAATAATATACAAACAGGCAGCCTGTAGGTCGGATTCTCGAATCCGACACTTGTTCGCAGAACAAGGCACGCACATCGCTTTGGCCGTTGGCCAAACGTCGGATTCAAGAATCCGACCTACGCGGATGATGCCGCCGAACTGCTTTTATTTTGTAAGGTTATTTTTTCGAATTGGTATAAAATTGCGGTGAAATGCTCAAACAATAAAAAAGCCGGCGGAAAAGCCGGCTTTCTGAATATGGTGGAGGTAAGCGGGATCGAACCGCTGACCTCTTGCATGCCATGCAAGCGCTCTACCAACTGAGCTATACCCCCGATATTTGGTGGCGAATCAGGGATTCGAACCCCGGACACAAGGATTATGATTCCTCTGCTCTAACCGACTGAGCTAATTCGCCAACTGGTGAAGCGCGTACTATAAGGGAATGGTGTTTGGCTGTCAAATATAATTTGATGATAATTTTTTTGTTGTTTGATTTATTTAAATAAAAAGGCCGTCTGAAACCTTTTCAGACGGCCTTTTTATCACAATTTATGGCAAATGTCGCCGTGGCTGAAGCCCTGCCAGTCGATGCCGATGTTGCGGCCGAAAGCAATCACTTTGAATAATTCGCCCATTTCGTGTTGGCCGGTGAGTTTGTGGATGGCGGCGGCATCGCGGATATAGTCGGCAGAAGCCGGCTCGGTGCTCTTGGCCATGATGTCAGTGATGCCCAGATTGAGCAGAAAATGGGCTTGCGTGGCATAGCCGATTAAATCCAGCCCGGCATCGGTGCCGGCTTGGGCGATGTCGGTGAAGTTTACATGGGCGGTGAGGTCGGTGAGGCCGATGTGGAAAAACGGGTCGTGCACGGTGTGGTGGCGGTAATGGCCGATCAGCGTGCCCATGTGGCGCTGCGGATGGTAATACTGGGCGGCATCGAAGCCGTAGTCGATCAGGATAATGCCGCCGCGTTGCAGTTTTTCGGCCAAGGTATGCATGAAAGCGTGTTGTGCAGGGTGCAGCTCGCTGGTGTAGGGCTGCGGCGAGTGGGGGAAATAGCTAGTGGCCGCCTGCGAGAGCGCGCTCGGTGGCAGCGGTTGTGCCTGCTGGATAAAGCTGCTGTCGTCGGCCAGGGTCACGCCCATTTGCTGCCATTGATTGTGCGCATGGCGCACGATTTCTACCGGCATGGCATCAAGCACTTCGTTGCCGATGATGATGCCGTCGAAGGTGTCGGGCAGGCTGCTGAGGTGGGTGACTTTGCCGGCGGCTTCGGGGGCGGCTTCGGCGATGTGGGCGCGCTGGCGCTCGGCAAGCTCGGGTGAGACTTCGATGATGTAGTAATGTTTGAGGCCGTCTGAAAGGTTTTGCAGCAAGGTGGCGGCCAAAGCGCCGGTGCCGGCACCGAATTCGTAAACGTTGCCGGCGGTTTGCGGCAGCAGCTCGGCGAGTTGGCGGGCGAGGGTTTGGCCGAAGAGCGGTGAGAGTGTGGGTGCGGTAATAAAATCACCGCTGCCGCCGATTTTGTGGCTGCCGCCGGTGTAGTAACCATATTGTGGGGCGTAAAGCGCCAGCTCCATAAAGCGGGAAAACGGTATCCAGCCGCCGTGGTTTTGGATTTCAGTGCGGATGATTCGGCACAGCGCTTGGCTGGCGGCAGCGGCTGTGGCAGAAGGGGCGGGAAGTTGTGGGCTATTCATTGTTAATAAATGTAAATTTTAAAGAGGCGTGGGTTTATTATAACGCGGATTGCAAGGCTGTGGTTTGTGGTGGATTTATACCATATGTAGTAGCTTAACTTTGAATTTCATACTAGATATAGTGATTTATATCGGGAATGGCGGCTGCCTTGCGGGCGGCTGCCTGCTTTTTTTTCGATAAGTGCTTGTCTGGCCGCTTGTTTTTACAGAAAGGCCGATTTGACCGAGTTTGCAAAATTTTTTATAGTGTAGGCATGTGGGGTAATGTGTGTCAAAGTGTGGCAATTACCCGAAATTATCCAAGGA
The DNA here is from genome assembly GCF_022870845.1 of Uruburuella suis. Taxonomy (GTDB): domain Bacteria; phylum Pseudomonadota; class Gammaproteobacteria; order Burkholderiales; family Neisseriaceae; genus Neisseria; species Neisseria suis. Next base: position 2,557,766 of record NZ_CP091507.1, on the reverse strand, counting down.
GTGGGGCGAAGTGTTTGGCGGCGTACACGAACTCAGCATAGACAGCAAAGGGCGGTTGGCGATTCCTGCCAAGTTCCGCGAGCTGCTGCTGCGCCATTACACGCCGGCCGTGGTGGCCACGCTGGATTCGCGCCACCGCCTGCTGGTTTACCCCGAGCCGGAATGGGAAGGCGTGGCCAAGCAGCTTTTGGGCTTGAAAGTGGCCGGTAATCCGGCTTTGCAGCGTTATCAAAATCTGCTGCTGCACAATGCCGACACCTTGGAGCTCGACACCGCCGGGCGCGTGTTACTGCCGGCCAATCTGCGCCGCCGCGTGGATTTCGATAAGGAAGTGACCTTGGTCGGCCGCGCCAACCGTTTGGAGTTGTGGGGTCGTGAGCATTGGGAAGCAGAGATGAATCAGGCGCTGGATATCGATCCCGATGAATTGGCGTTTGAATTGAGCAAAACGGACTTGCAGCTATGAGCACACAAGAAGTGCACCGGCACATTACGGTTTTGCTGAATGAGGCGGTGGCCGCGCTCAATATCCGTGAAAACGGCGTGTATGTGGATGGAACGTTTGGCCGTGGCGGCCACTCGAAGCTGATTTTGTCGAAGCTGGGCAGCCAAGGCCGCTTGGTGGTGTTTGATAAAGATCCTCAGGCGATTGCCGTGGCCAATGAATTGGCGGCACAAGATAAGCGGGTGTGCGTGGTGCACAACGGCTTTGCCACGTTTCAGACGGCCTTGGATGAATTGGGCATTGAAAAGATAGATGGCGCGCTGTTTGATTTGGGCATTTCCTCACCGCAAATTGATGAGCGCGCGCGCGGATTCAGCTTCCGCTTTGATGCGCCGCTGGATATGCGCATGGACACCACCCGCGGCCAATCTGCCGCTGAATGGCTGGCTGTGGCGGATGAGCAGCAAATACACGAGGTGATTAAAAATTATGGTGAAGAGCGGTTTAGTCGCCAAATCGCCCGCGCCATCGTGGCGCAACGCGAAACGGCACCCATCGATACAACCGGCAAGCTGGCGCAGCTCGTGGCGAAAAACGTCTTTACTCGCGAGCGCGGACAAGACCCGGCGACCCGGACGTTCCAAGCCGTTCGCATCTTCATCAACCGTGAGCTTGAAGAAGTAAAGGCTGTGTTGCCACAGGCGGTGCAGCGTTTGAACACGGGCGGCAGGCTGGCGCTGATTGCGTTTCACTCGCTGGAAGACCGCATTGTGAAGCAATTTATGAAGCAGCATTCGCAACATGCGCCGTTGCCGAAGTGGGCGGCGGTAAGAGAGGCCGATTTGCCGCAGCCGCCGCTGGCTTTAATCGGCAAAGCAGTGAAGCCGTCTGAAAACGAAGTGCAAATGAATCCGCGCGCGCGATCAGCGGTGTTGCGGGTGGCGGAGCGAACTGAAGGCAAATTCGAAGGATAGGCGGCCGGCTGTGTACAGCCAGCCGCAGCGGAGCACAAAAGGCTGTTGCACAAAAGGCTGTTGATAGAGAATGAATAAATTAAATGTGATGCTGCTGGTGTTGGCTTTGTTGTCGGGCTTGGCAGCGGTAACCGTGCAAGACAGGTCGCGCCAGCAATTCATTGCGCTGGATAAGGCCGAAAAGCAGGAAATCCATTTGGAGCAGGATTATGCGCGCTTAAAGCTGGATCAGGCCAAGCTGGCCAACCACCAGCTGATTAAGGCGGCGGCGGAAAAGCAAAATCTGCGCCCGCCCAGCGCGCTCGACACCAAAATGGTGGAAGTGAAATAAGTGTAAACAATGGGTGATTAGGCAGTAAACCTACTATAAAAACGAGAAGTTGCTATGTTAATCAAAAACGAATACAAGCCGCAGATGCTGCCCAAGCAGCCCAAGGGCAAGAAACCCGTGAGCACCAACGGGCGGATTGCTTTTGTGCTGGGCGGATTGGCGCTGGCCTTTGCCGCTTTGGTGGGGCGTGGGGTGTATTTGCAAACCACGCAGCATGATTTTCTGAAAAATCAGGGCGACCAGCGCTTTGTGCGCACCATTGCGCTGCCGGCCTCGCGCGGCACCATCACCGACCGCAACGGCGCCACCCTGGCGCTGAGCGCGCCGACCGAATCGCTTTATGCCGTGCCCTCGGGCATGGATGAAATGCCGAGCGCCGAGCAATTGCAGCAGCTCTCGGCGCTGATTGATGTGCCGGTGGAAACCATCGAGGCGCGTTTGGCGAAAAAAGACAAAGACTTTATCTATCTGAAGCGCCAGCTTAATAAGCAAACCAGCGATAAAGTGGCGGCTTTGGGCATCAAAGGTTTGGCTTTCCAAAAAGAATCTAAGCGCCATTATCCGATGGGCAATCTGTTTGCGCATGTAATCGGCTTCACCAACATCGACGGCAAAGGCCAAGAAGGGCTGGAGCTGGCGCGTGAAGACGATTTGCGCGGTGCCAACGGTGCCAAAGTGGTGCTGCGCGACAACAAAGGCAATATCGTTGACAGCCTCGATTCGCCGCGCAACCGCGATCCGCAAAACGGCCGCAATATGGTGATGTCGCTCGATCAGCGCATTCAAACGCTGGCTTATGAAGAATTGAATAAAGCCGTGAGCCACCACCGTGCCAAAGCAGGCAGCGTGGTGGTGCTGGATGCGCAAACCGGTGAAATTCTGGCGCTGGCCAACAGCCCCGCCTACGACCCCAACAGCCCCGGCCATGCCGACAGCGAGCAGCGCCGCAACCGTGCGGTAACCGATATGATCGAGCCGGGCTCGGCGATGAAGCCTTTCACCATTGCCAAGGCGCTCGATTCGGGCAAAGTGGGCGTGAACACTTGGTTTAACACCAATCCGTATAAAATCGGCCCCGCCACCGTGCGCGACACCCATGTGTATCCCTCGCTGGATGTGCGCGGCATTATGCAGAAATCGTCCAACGTGGGCACCAGCCGTCTTTCGGCCATGTTTTCGCCACAGGAGATGTATGATTTTTATCACAGCATCGGCGTAGGCCAGCGCATGCATTCGGGCTTTCCGGGTGAGAGCGCGGGCATGTTGCGCAAATGGCAAAATTGGCGGCCGATTGAGCAAGCCACCATGTCGTTCGGCTATGGCTTGCAGCTGAGCCTCTTGCAACTGGCGCGCGCCTACACGGTGATTACGCACAACGGCGAATTGCTGCCGGTGAGCTTTGAGAAGCAGCAGGCCGCGCCCAAAGGCGAGCAGATTATCAAACCGGCCACTGCTAAAGCCGTACGCAACATCATGATTTCAGTTACCGAAAAAGGCGGCACCGGCACCGCCGGCGCGGTGGACGGCTTTGATGTGGGCGCGAAAACCGGCACCGCGCGCAAGCTGGTAAACGGCCGCTATGTGGACAACAAACACGTGGGTATGTTTATCGGCTTTGCCCCGGCGATGAATCCGCGTGTGATTGTGGCCGTCAGCATTGACGAGCCGAGCGCCAACGGTTATTACGGCGGCATTGTTGCCGGCCCTGTGTTTAAATCAGTGATGGGCGGCAGCCTGAATATTCTGGGCGTGTCGCCGACCAAGCCTTTGAAAGAAGCCGCCATGGTGCAGGCGCAAGCCAAACCCTAATGCAGGAAAACCGTTTATGTTCAGCGAACTGAGCCCTTTGGCCGAAGCCCAACTGCCGCCTCTGCTGTGTGACCATGCAGCAGGGCGGCTGTTGCATTCAGATAGCCGTAAAATCCGCCCCGGCGATATCTTTATCGCCTGCCAAGGCGAATATGCAGACGGCCGCCATTATATTCCCGCCGCCATCGACAACGGGGCGGCGTTTGTGTTTTGGGATGACGACGGCACGTTTGCGTGGCCGTCTGAATGCAAAGTGCCCAACCAAGGCATCAAAGATTTGAAAAGCCGCGCCGGCATGGTGGCCGCGGCTGTGTATGGCCATGTTTCAGAAACGTCATCCCCGCATGTTTTAGGCGGGGACGGCCTCGATGTTTGGGGCATCACCGGCACCAACGGCAAAACCTCGGTGAGCCAATGGCTGGCGCAGGCCGGCGATTTGCTCGGCAGCAAAACCGCCGTTATCGGCACGGTAGGCAACGGCTTTTGGGGCGGCTTGCAGGAGAGCACCCACACCACGCCGGATCCGGTGGCGGTGCAAACCCTGTTGCACGACTTTGCCCGCCAAGGCGCGAAAAATGTGGCGATGGAGGTGTCGAGCCACGGGCTTGATCAATTGCGCGTAAACGGCGTGGCTTTTAAAAGCGCCATCTTCACCAACCTCACCCGCGACCACCTCGATTATCACGGCAGCATGCAAGCCTATGGCGAAATCAAAGCGCGTCTGTTTTACTGGCAAGGCCTGCAACACGCGGTGATTAATATTGATGACCCATTTGGCGCGGCATTGGCAGGCCGTCTGAAAGCCGGGCGCCCCGATTTGGCCGTGTATGGCTATGGATTTGGCGAGCAAGCAGATATCCGTATTACGCAATTTGCCGCCGCTTCAGACGGCATGAGCGTGGTGCTGAATACGCCGTGGGGCAGCGGCGAAGTGCGCAGCCGTCTGCTCGGCCGCTTCAATGCGCAAAACCTCGCCGCCTGCGTGGGCTTGCTGTGCGCCAACGGCTATCCGCTCGATAAAGTGTTGGCCGCGCTGGCGCAAATCCGCCCTGCCACCGGCCGCATGGACTGCATCATGCGCCCCGATGCGCCCCTGGTGGTGGTGGATTACGCGCACACGCCCGATGCGCTCGAAAAAGCGATTGCCACGCTCAACGAAATCAAGCCGCAAGGCGCGCGCCTGTGGTGTGTGTTCGGCTGCGGCGGCAACCGCGACAAAGGCAAGCGCCCGCTGATGGGTGCGGCCGCCACCGCCGCCGATAAAGTGGTGGTCACCAGCGACAACCCGCGCCTGGAAGCGCCGCAAGCGATTATCGACGATATTCTGCCCGCCGTGCCGCAGCCCGCATTTGTGCACACCGACCGCCGCACCGCCATCGAATATACCGTGGCCGAGGCCTCGGCGCAGGATATCATTCTGATTGCCGGCAAAGGCCATGAAACCTATCAGGATGCGCAAGGTCAGAAACAGCATTTTTCCGATTTTGAAGTGGCCGAAACGGCGCTGGCGCAACGATAGCATGGGCGCCGGTTCGTTAAACGTAGCGCTTATGCTCCTATTTTTCAGACGGCCTGCACCCTTGTTTGAAATGGTGTGAGCACAAAATAGTTCGTCTGATTTTTAAATCCGGCATTTAATTTATGTTTCAGACGGCCTAGCATATAAGGCCGTCTGAAAACCAAGCAAAGCATATGAAACCTTTAGATTTAAACTTTATCTGCCAAGTGCTGCATCTGCCGATGCCGTCTGAAAACGCGGCAGTCAAACGCATCGTCACCGACAGCCGCGATATTCAAAGCGGCGATGTGTTTTTCGCGCTGGCGGGCGAGCGCTTTGATGCGCATGATTTTGTGGCCGATGTGTTGGCCAAAGGCGCATTGGCGGCGGTGGTGTCGCGCGAAGATTGCGCTGCGCTGCCGCGCGCGCTGAAAGTGGCGGACACGCTGCAGGCTTTGCAAACGCTGGCGCAGGCTTGGCGTGAAAATGTGAATCCGTTTGTGTTCGGCATCACCGGCTCTTCGGGCAAAACCACGGTGAAAGAAATGCTCGCCGGCGTGTTGCGCCAGCGTTTCGGCGAAGCGGCGGTGTTGGCCACGGCCGGCAATTTCAACAACCACATCGGCCTGCCGCTCACTTTATTAAAGCTCACCGGCGCACACCGTTATGCGGTGATTGAAATGGGCATGAGCCATTTCGGCGAGCTGGCGCAGCTGACGCAAATCGCGCGCCCCGATGTGGCGCTGGTCAACAATGCCTTGCGCGCACATGTGGGCTGCGGCTTTGACGGCGTGGGCGATATTGCCAAGGCCAAAAGCGAAATTTACCAAGGCTTGAATGCCGACGGCCTGGCGCTGATTCCGTGTGAAGATGCCAACGCCGCGGTGTTTCAGACGGCCTCAAAAGCTTTCAAGCAACACACGTTCGGCGTGGGGCAGGGCGATATCCATGCGGAAAATATCGTGTTGCAGCCGCTCTCTTGCGCATTCGATTTGGTGCGCGGCGGTGAGCGTGCGGCGGTGCTGCTGCCGGTGCCGGGCAAACACAATATTCACAATGCCGTGGCCGCTGCGGCCTTGGCGCTGGCGGCCGGTTTGCGCCTGCAGGAAGTTTCAGACGGCCTGCAAAGCTTTGCCAACATCAAAGGCCGTCTGCAAATCAAAAGCGGCATAAAAAATGCTGTTGTGCTGGATGATACGTATAATGCCAACCCCGACAGCATGAAAGCCGCGCTCGATGTGCTGGCCGCCTTGCCCACCCCGCGCGTGTTTGTGATGGGCGACATCGGCGAATTGGGCGAAGACGAATCAGCGGCCATGCATGCCGAAGTGGGCGCTTATGCGCGCGATAAAGGCATTGAAGCGGCTTATTTCGTGGGCGGCTTCAGCGCTGCGGCGGCCGAGGCTTTCGGCGGGCGCGGCTTGTGGTTTGCCGATAAAGATCCGCTGATTCAGGTGCTGCTGCACGATTTGCCCGAGCAGGCGCATGTGCTGGTGAAAGGCTCGCGCTTTATGAAGATGGAAGCAGTGGTGCAGGCTTTGCAGGGTGCGGAAAAGTAAACGCAGAATCTTTCAGACGGCCTGCAACATATCTCGCCGGCCGCAAGATGAAATGCAAACAAGCCCAAACAATTTATTTTAAAATAGCCGCTTCAGGCCGCTTATACCAATCCAAAAAAATAACCTAACTTCGTTGTCTCGCCTTGCCGTACTATCTGTACTGTCTGCGGCTCGCCGCCTTGTTAGCTTACTTTTTTGAATTGGTATTAAACGGCCAAGGCAAAAGCGCGGCACTGCGCATTAATCATGCATTTGGCCTGCCGCTGCGGCCGCAGGCAAGATTACAAACACAAAAGGAACCGGCTCATGCTGTTATGGCTTGCCCAAATTTTCGACAACTGGATCACCGCATTCAATGTGGTGCACTACACCACTTTCCGTGCGGTGATGGCGGCGCTCACTTCGCTGGCGTTTTCTCTGCTTTTGGGGCCTTGGGCCATCCGCAAGCTCACGGCGCTGAAAGTCGGCCAGGCCGTGCGCCACGACGGCCCGCAAACGCATTTGGTGAAAAACGGCACGCCCACCATGGGCGGCTCGCTGATTCTCACCGCCATAACCGTGTCCACTTTATTGTGGGGCAATCTGGCCAACCCCTATATCTGGATTTTGCTGGCGGTGCTTTTGGCCACCGGCGCGCTGGGCTTTTACGACGATTGGCGCAAAGTGGTTTATAAAGACCCCAACGGTGTGTCGGGCAAATTCAAGCTGGTGTGGCAATCGGTGGTGGCGCTCTCGGCCGGTATCTTTTTGTTTTACTTTGCACATTTGAGCGCGAGCAATGCGTTTATCGTGCCTTTTTTCAAGCAGATTGCTTATCCTTTGGGCGGCATCGGCTTTGTGGCGCTCACTTATCTCGTGATTGTGGGCACGTCTAATGCGGTGAACCTCACTGATGGGCTGGACGGCTTGGCGGCTTTTCCGGTGGTGTTGGTGGCGGGCGGCTTGGCGATTTTTGCCTATGCCAGCGGCCACGTGGAATTTGCCCGCTATTTGCAACTGCCGCATGTGGTGGGTGCCAATGAAGTGGTGATATTCTGCGCCGCCATGTGCGGGGCGTGTTTGGGCTTTTTGTGGTTCAACGCTTATCCTGCGCAAGTGTTTATGGGAGACGTGGGCGCGCTGGCGCTGGGCGCGGCGTTGGGCACGGTGGCGGTGATTGTGCGCCAGGAAATCGTGCTGTTTATTATGGGCGGCCTGTTTGTGGTGGAAGCGGTGTCGGTAATGTTGCAGGTGGGCTCGTATAAAACCCGCAAAAAGCGCATTTTCCTGATGGCGCCGATTCACCATCATTATGAGCAAAAAGGCTGGAAAGAAACTCAAGTGGTGGTGCGCTTTTGGATTATCACCATTGTGTTGGTGCTGATCGGGCTGGCCTCGCTGAAAATCCGTTAAACTATTTATTAATAAAAATGTGTGGCCCGCCGCGTTTCAGACGGCCTGCACAAAATAAAATCAAACACATGAAAGCAATATGATGGAAGACAAAATACAGGCGTTCCGTCAACCCTTGGTTACTGCCACCGGCATTTTGCTCGGTTTTATTCTGAATTTTATGTCATCGTGGGTGAAGTCGGATGTGCCTTTCGGCGATGTGCTCGCCGGTGTGGTGGGCATATGCATGCTGACCGGCATTTCGTGCTTGATTGCCGTGCTTTATCGGATTTTGCGGATGGATTACCCGCGCGAGCAAGGCGAGCAATATTACCGGCGCACCCTGAGCGTGTTTGTGGTGGGCGTGTGCGTGGCTTTTGTGGGCGTGTTTATCGATACCGTGCTGAATTTTATGGCCGGCTGAGCCTAGGGTCTGTTCACAATTCATCTCGTGGCAATCTTTTGGCTCAAAAACGCGCCTGCCACGTTGAAAATGCTTGCAAGGTGTCCAACCTTGCTGCGCTTTTCGCCTTGCAAACGCGCTTTTGCGCTCAAAATCTTACGCACGGATGAAATGTGAACAGCCCCTAGATAGCAATATTCATTTGGGAAGGATTGGCGCGATGAAACGCCAAGAGGTTTTGCAACAGAATCCGGCTGCGGTTGATTGGCCGCAGCAGCGCGTGTTGGTGCTGGGCTTGGGCGGCACGGGCGTTTCCATGATTGCCTTTTTGCAGCAGCAGGGTGCCGATGTGTCGGCTTATGATGCCGATTTGAGCGCAGAGCGCGAAATGCAGCTGAAGCAGCAATTTCACGGTTTGCCGTGTTATCAAGGCCGTCTGAAAGATGCGCTGGCGCACGACTTTGATATGCTGGCCATCAGCCCCGGCATCAGCGAGCGGCAGCCTGAAATCGAAGCTTTCAAGCAAAACGGCGGCCGTGTGTTTGGCGACATTGAAATTCTGGCCGGCCTGTTGGCCGAGCAAAGCGACAAAATCATCGCCATCAGCGGCAGCAACGGCAAAACCACGGTCACGAGCCTGGCGGGTTATTTGTGCGCGCAATGCGGGCTCGACACGGTGGTGGCCGGCAATATTGGCACGCCTGTGTTGCAAGCCTATATGCAGCGCGAAGGCCGGCCGGCCGATGTGTGGGTGCTCGAGCTTTCCAGCTTCCAGTTGGAAAACACGCATCATTTGAATGCCGATGCGGCCGCGGTGCTGAATATTTCTGAAGACCACCTCAACCGCTACGATGATTTGCTCGATTATGCCCATGCCAAAGACAAAATTTTCCGCGGCAGCGGCGTGCAGGTGCTCAATGCCGATGATGTGTTGTGCCGCGCCATGCGCCGCCACGGCCGCGAGGTGAAATGGTTTTCGCTGGCACACGAAAGCGATTACTGGGTGGATGCAGGCCGTCTGAAAGCGGGCGGAGCCGATTTGCTGGCGGCGGCGGATATTCCGTTGCAAGGGCTGCACAATGCGGCCAATGTGCTGGCGGCTTTGGCCTTGTGCGAAGCCATCGGTTTGCCGCGCCATGAGTTGCTGAAGCATATTCAAACATTCAAAGGCCTACCGCACCGTGTTGAAAAAATCGGTGAGAAAAATGGCATTACCTTTATTGACGACAGCAAAGGCACCAATGTGGGCGCCACCGAAGCGGCGATTGCCGGCCTGCAAAGCCCGCTGGTGTTGATTGCGGGCGGGCAGGGCAAAGGGCAGGATTTCACGCCGCTGGGCGAAGCTTTGCGCAACAAGGCGCGCGCGGTGCTTTTGATTGGCGCGGATGCGGCGAAAATCGAAGCCGATTTGCAGGGCTTTAGCTTAACGTTGCTGCATTGTGCCACGTTGGAAGAAGCCACCCGCCGTGCTTATGAAATCGCGCAAAGTGGCGATATTGTGCTGCTCAGCCCGGCTTGTGCCAGCTTCGATATGTTTGAAGGTTATGCCCATCGCGCAGAAGTGTTTGCCAACGCATTTCATGCTTTGTAACGAAGTTTCAAAATAACAAGGTTTCAGACGGCCTGGTGAAAAGAGGCCGTCTGAAACGGAAGCTGTGTATTATTCATATGATTACCGAATCGAAAATTCTCGACCGCAAATTGCTTAAAAGCGGCCATAAAATCGACCAATCGCTGCTGTGGATGATTGTGTTGATGTCGTCTTTCAGCCTGATGATGATTTATTCGGCCTCGATTGCTTATGCGGCGCACGATGGCGGCGACCAATGGTTTTACCTCGGCCGCCAGGCGATTTTTTTGAGCACGGGTGCGGCAGCAGGCTTGGTGGCGGCCAAAATTCCGATGGCGAGGTGGAAAAAATGGACGCCGTGGATTTTGCTGTTCAGCCTGTTTTTGCTGGTGGTGGTGCTGTTTGCGGGGCGTGAAATCAACGGCGCAAAGCGCTGGATACATTTGGGGCCGGTCAACCTTCAGCCCACCGAAATCTTCAAATTGGCGATTATTCTTTATTTGGCCAGCTTTTTCACCCGCCGCGCCGAGATTTTGAAGCAGTTTAAAAAAGTGGCCTTCGCCGGCGTGCCGGTGGGCGCGGGGCTGGGGCTGATTATGCTGGAGCCGGATTTCGGCTCGTTTGTGGTGGTGACGGTGGTGGCGCTGGGGCTGCTGTTTTTGGCCGGCCTGCCGTGGCGTTGGTTTTTGATGATGGTGGGTGCGGGTTTGCTCAGCATGATCGGCCTGATTGCGATGGCACCTTATCGCGTGGCGCGGGTAACGGCGTTTCTCAATCCGTGGGAAGACCCATTGGGCAAAGGTTATCAGCTCACCCATTCGCTGATGGCGATTGCGCGCGGGGAATGGTTTGGCGTGGGGCTGGGCGCGAGCCTGGAAAAACGCTTTTACCTGCCTGAAGCGCACACAGATTTTATTTTGGCGGTAATCGGCGAAGAATTCGGCATGGCCGGCATTTGCGTGCTGATTTTCTGCTACGGCTGGCTGGTGTGGCGCGCGTTTTCCATCGGCAAGCAGGCGCGCGATTTGGAGCTTTATTATGGCGCGTTTGTGGCCAAAGGCGTGGGCATTTGGCTGGGCATTCAAAGCTTTTTCAATATCGGCGTGAACATCGGCCTGCTGCCCACCAAAGGGCTCACGCTGCCGCTGATGTCTTACGGCGGCTCGGCGGTGATTGTGATGCTGGTGAGCATGACGCTGCTGCTGCGGGTGGATTATGAAAACCGCCTTAAAATGCGCGGTTATAAAGTAGAAGGATAAATCATGGCGGCTAAGCACTTTTTATTGATGGCCGGCGGCACCGGCGGCCATATTTTTCCGGCGCTGGCGGTGGCCGAAGTGCTGCGCGCGCGCGGACACCATGTGGTGTGGCTGGGCAGCGAGGGCGCAATGGAAACGCGCATTGTGCCGCAGCACGATATCGAGCTGGAAACACTGGCGATTAAAGGTGTGCGCGGCAATGGCTTGAAGCGCAAGCTGATGCTGCCGTTTACCTTGGCTAAAGCCGTTCAGACGGCCTCGGCCATTATTAAAAAACACCGTATCGACGCGGTGATCGGTTTTGGCGGTTTTGTTACCTTTCCGGGCGGCGTGGCGGCCAAGCTTGCCGGTGTGCCGATTGTGATACACGAGCAAAACGCCATTGCCGGCATGTCAAACAAATATCTGGCGCGCTGGGCGCGGCGCGTGCTTTATGCGTTTCCCAAAGCTTTCGATAATGCCGATGGGCTGGTGGGCAATCCGGTGCGCGCCGAAATTGCCAATCTGCCCGAGCCTGCGGTTCGCTTTGCCGGCCGCGAAGGCCGTCTGAAAGTGTTGGTGATGGGCGGCAGCCTGGGCGCTGATGTGTTGAACAAAACCCTGCCCGAAGCGCTTTCTTTATTGCCAGAAGAAGCGCGCCCGCAGATTTACCACCAATCCGGGCGCAACAAGCTGGGCAATCTGCAGGCGGCTTATGATCAATTGGGCGTGCAGGCCGAATGTGTGGAATTTATCGACGATATGGTGTCGGCTTACCGCGATGCCGATGTGGTGGTGTGCCGCTCCGGCGCGCTCACCATCGCCGAGCTCACCGCCGCCGGCGTGGGCGCGCTGCTCGTGCCTTATCCGCATGCGGTGGACGATCACCAAACCGCCAACGCCCGTTTTATGGCGCATGCCCAGGCCGGCCTGCTGCTGCCGCAATCGCAGCTGACCGCGGCCAATCTGGCCGAAGTGTTGGGCGGCTTAAACCGCACGCGTTGCCTGGAATGGGCTGAGCAGGCGCGTACGCTGGCGCTGCCGCACAGCGCGGAAGATGTGGCCGACATTGCCATTGCCACCACCATGTGAGTTTCAGACGGCCTCAGTTTGAATGCAGAGGCCGTCTGAAAATAGTTTGCCTGTTTTCAGACGGCCGTTCACGAATAAAAACCGCCTTTACATTAAAAATATGGCACAGAATATCGCTGCCCTTTAGAATAAAGCCTTTATGTGCAGCGGCGCTAAAAAGGCCGTCTGAAACGGCAGCAAGGATACGCAGTTATGATGAAAAACAGGGTTCACCACATTCATTTCGTCGGCATCGGCGGCTCGGGCATGTGCGGCATTGCCGAAGTGTTGCACAATCTGGGCTTCCAGGTGTCCGGCTCGGATCAGGCGCAAAGCGCGGTAACACGCCATTTGAGCGATTTGGGCATAGAAGTGTATCCCGGCCACACCGCCGAGCATGTGGCCGATGCCGATGTGGTGGTGACTTCCACCGCCGTGAAAAAAGACAACCCCGAAGTGGTGGCGGCGCAGGCGCGCAAAATTCCGGTGATTCCGCGCGCGCTGATGCTGGCCGAATTGATGCGTTTCCGCGACGGCATCGCCATAGCCGGCACCCACGGCAAAACCACCACCACCAGCCTCACCGCCTCGATTTTGGCAGCGGCCGGCATGGATCCCACTTTTGTAATCGGCGGCAAACTCACCGCCGCCGGCACCAACGCCCGCTTGGGGCGCGGCGAATATATTGTGGCCGAGGCCGATGAATCGGATGCTTCGTTTCTGCATCTCACGCCGGTGATGTCGGTGGTGACCAATATCGACACCGACCATATGGACACTTACGACCACAGCGTGGATAAGCTGCACCAGGCTTTTGTCGATTTCATCCACCGCATGCCGTTTTACGGCAAAGCGTTTTTGTGTGTAGACAGCGAGCATGTGCGCGCGGTGTTGCCGAAAATCAGCAAGCCGTTTGCCACTTACGGGCTGGACGATAATGCCGATATTTACGCCACCGATATGCGTGCAGAAGGCGCACAAATGCGCTTTACCGTGCAAGTGAAACACGATAATCAGGCGCCGTTTGAAGTGGTGCTCAATATGCCCGGCCGCCACAATGTGCTCAACGCGCTGGCCGCCATTGCGGTGGCGCTGGAAGTGGGCGCATCGGTGGAAGCGATTCAAAAAGGCCTGCTGGCCTTTGAAGGCGTGGGGCGCCGCTTCCAAAACTATGGCGAAATCGCGCTGCCTAATGGCGGCAAAGCCTTGGTGATTGACGATTACGGCCACCATCCGGTGGAAATGGCCGCCACGCTGGCGGCGGCGCGCGGCGCTTATCCCGATAAGCGGCTGGTGCTCGCTTTTCAACCGCACCGCTACACCCGCACGCGCGATTTGTTTGAAGATTTTGTGAATGTGTTGAGCACGGTCGACAGCCTGGTGCTCACCGAAGTGTATGCCGCCGGCGAAGAGCCGATTGTGGCCGCCGACAGCCGCGCGCTGGCACGCGCCATCCGCGTGATGGGCAAGCTGGAACCGATTTATTGCGAAGCAGTCCATGATTTGCCCGCCACCTTGCTCAATGTGTTGCAAGAGGGCGATGTGGTGCTCACCATGGGCGCGGGCAGCATCAATAAAGCGGCGCAGGCGCTGGCAGAGGGCAGCCGCTGATTTTGGATGATTTAGATTAACAGCACATCAGGCCGTCTGAACAAACAGGCCGTCTGAAACAGATGAAAAGAAAACAGCATGCAGAATTTCGGCAAAGTGGCCGTCTTGATGGGCGGATTTTCCAGCGAGCGCGACGTATCGCTCAACAGCGGCGCGGCCATTGTGGCGGCTTTGCAAAGCAGCGGCATTGATGCGCACCCGTTTGACCCCAAAACGCAGGATATCGTGCAATTGAAGGCGCTCGGTTTTCAGACGGCCTTCAACACGCTGCACGGCACTTACGGCGAAGACGGCACCGTGCAAGGCCTGCTCGAAGCCTTGGGCGTGCCTTACACCGGCTGCGGCGTGATGGCCAGCGCCATCGGCATGGACAAATACCGCACCAAGCTGGTGTGGCAGGGTTTGGGCTTGCCTGTGCCCGAATTTGCCGTGCTGCATGACGACAGCGATTTTGCCGCCATCGAGCGCGAGCTGGGCTTGCCCCTGTTTGTGAAACCGGCCGTAGAAGGCAGCAGCGTCGGCGTGGTGAAAGTGAAAGAAACCGGCAGCCTGCAAGCCGCCTATCAATCGGTGAAACATCTGCACGGCGAAATCTTGGCCGAACGCTTTATCGGCGGCGGCGAATACACCTGCGCCGTGCTAAACGGCCAAGCGCTGCCGAGCATACACATTATTCCGGCCACCGAATTTTACGATTACGAAGCCAAATACAACCGCGACGACACCGTATATCAATGCCCGTCCGATTTGAACGAAGCCGATGAGGCGCTGATGCGCACGCTTTCTGTGCGCGCTTTTGCCGCCATCGGTGGCCAAGGCTGGGGGCGCGTTGACTTTTTGAAAGACACCGACGGCAAACTTTACCTGCTTGAGGTCAACACCTTGCCCGGCATGACCAGCCACAGCTTGGTGCCCAAGGCCGCCGCCCAAAGCGGCTTGAGCTTTGCCGATTTATGTGTTGAAATTTTAAAGACCGCTCATGTGGGATAATGCCGGCGCCATGCGGCGCATCACCCGCTGGCTGACTGCCCTGGTGCTCTTGATGCTGCTGGGCGCAGCGGGCGTGTGGCTGTATCATTCACCGTATTTTCCGGTGAAGCAGGTGAAAATCGAAGGCGATTTGAAGCGTGTGAGCACCCAAGAGCTGCAAACCGTTGCCCAGCGCTATATTCGCGGCAATATTTTCAGCGCCGATTTGAACGGCGCACAAAAAGCCTTTCAGGCGCTGCCGTGGATAGACAAAGCGCAGGTGCGCCGCCGCCTGCCCGATGTGGTGGAAATCCACCTCACTGAGCGCGAACCGGTGGCACGCTGGAAAGCTGCCGGCCTGGTGGATGCCAACGGCAATATTTTTCAGGCGGCCACCACCGAAACCTTTCCCGAATTCGACGGCCAGCCGGGCACCGCCAAAACCATGGTGGCGCATTACCAAGAATTCAGCGGATTATTGAAACCGGCAGGCTTAAGCATCGCCAAGCTGGAATACACACCGCGCTCCGCCTGGTCGGTGGTGTTGGACAACGGCATCACCGTGCGCTTGGGGCGCGAGCATGAAAATGCGCGCCTGCAGCAGTTTGCCGCCGTGTGGCCGGGCATATTGCGCGCACAACAAAGCGGCTTGGCCTATGTCGATATGCGTTATAAAGACGGCTTTGCCGTGCGCGAGCGCGCACCGAGCGAAATGCCGTCTGAAACGGCAGCTTCAGCCGCCGATCACAATCAACAGTAAACAGAAAATGAATGGAACATCATGGTAAAAGGCAAATACATCAGCGCGCTGGACATCGGCACTTCCAAAGTGATTGCCCTGATAGGCGAAGTGCAGGAAGACAACGAAATCCATATCGTCGGCCTGGGGCAGGCACCGTCGCGCGGCCTCAAAGCCGGCATGGTGACCAATATCGATGCCACCGCCCAAGCCATCAAGCAAGCTATGAATGAAGCCGAATTGATGGCCGACTGCAAGGTCGACAGCGTCACCACCGGCATTGCCGGCAACCATATCCGCAGCCTTAATTCGCAAGGCGTGGTGAAAATCAAAGACGGCGAAGTTTCCCAAGCCGACATCGATCGCGCCATCGAAACCGCCAAAGCCGTAAACATACCGCCCGACCACAATATTCTGCACACCGTGGTGCAGGAGTATATTATTGATAACCAGCCCGGCGTGAAAGAGCCCATCGGCATGAGCGGCGTGCGCCTCGACACCCGGGTGCACATCATCACCGGTGCCATCACCGCGCTGCAAAACATCCAAAAATGCGTCAACCGCTGCGGCCTGCACATGGAACAAATCATGTTGCAACCCTTGGCCAGCGGGCAGGCCGTGCTCACGGAAGACGAAAAAGACTTGGGTGTGTGCGTGATCGATATCGGCGGCGGCACCACCGATATCGCCGTGTATACCAACGGCGCCATCCGCCACACCGCCGTGATTCCCGTGGCAGGCGATTTGATTACCAAAGATTTGGCACAAGCCTTGCGCACCCCGCACAACGCCGCCGAATACATCAAAATCCACCACGGCGTAGCCATCGCCACCATGGACGGCCTCGATGAAATGATTGAAGTGCCCAGCGTGGGCGACCGCCAGCCGCGCCAAATTTCACGCCGCGTGTTGGCCAGCGTAATCGGCCCGCGCGTGGAAGAAATTTTGGAATTAACCCTCAATGAGTTGCGCCGCAGCGGCTTTCCCGAAGACGTGCTCACTTCCGGCGTGGTGCTCACCGGCGGCGCCTCTTTGCTCACCGGCATGGTGGATTTGGCCGAAGATGTGTTCAACCTGCCCGCCCGCATCGGCGTGCCGCAGGAAATGGGCGGCGTGTCCGAGCGCATCCGCAACCCGCGCTATGCCACCGCCATCGGCCTTTTGCAGGCCGCGCGCGGCGATGCATACGGCAGCCCTGTGAGCGGTGCCGTGGCCGTGAAGGAACCGCGTGAAAGCCTGCTGGTCAAAATCAAAGAATGGTTAAAAAACAATTTTTAAACCCAAAGTAAAGATATAAGAACCTTTTTGCTATAAACGCGCGTTCTTATATATAATGCAGATTGTTCACACTAATTTAAATCCGCCTTAATGCAGGGCGCAGAGGAGCATTTTTATGGAATTGGTTTACGACGTAGTAGAGTCTGCCGCAAGCCCTGCGGTAATCAAAGTAATCGGCATCGGCGGCGGCGGCTGCAATGCCATCAACAATATGATCAACAACACCGTGCAAGGCGTGGAATTCATCAGCGCGAATACTGATGCGCAAGCCTTGGGCGGCAGCAATGCAGCCAAACGCATCCAGCTGGGCGTGAACCTCACCCGTGGCTTGGGCGCCGGCGCCAACCCCGAAATCGGCCGCGCGGCCGCTCAAGAAGATCGCGAAGCCATCGCCGAAGCCATCCGCGGCGCCAATATGCTGTTTATCACCACCGGCATGGGCGGCGGCACCGGCACCGGTGCCGCGCCCGTGATTGCCGAAATCGCCAAAGAGCTGGGCATTCTCACCGTGGCCGTGGTCACGCGCCCGTTTGGCCACGAAGGCAAACGCATCAACATCGCTCAAGAAGGCTTGGATCACCTCAAAAGCCAAGTGGATTCGCTAATTGTGATTCCGAACGACAAATTGATGACTGCATTGGGCGAAGACGTGACCGTGCGCGAAGCCTTCCGCGCCGCCGACAATGTGTTGCGCGATGCCGTGGCCGGCATTTCCGAAGTGGTTACCCGCCCCGGCTTTATCAACCTTGACTTTGCCGATGTGAAAAACGTGATGAGCATCATGGGCATGGCCATGATGGGCTCAGGCTTTGCCCAAGGCATCGACCGCGCCCGCCTGGCCACCGAGCAGGCCATTTCCAGCCCGCTCTTGGACGATGTTACCCTTGATGGTGCACGCGGCGTGTTGGTTAACATCACCACCGCGCCGGGCTGCCTGAAAATGTCGGAATACCGCGAAATCATGAAAGTGGTGGACGAATACGCCCATGCCGATGCCGAGCGCAAATACGGCACCGCCGAAGACGAGAGCATGGAAGAGGGCGATATCCGCGTCACCATTATCGCCACCGGCCTGAAAGAGCACCAAAGCGCCGCCGCCAGCCCCAATCTGCGCATGGTGAAAACCCAACAAGCCACCGGCACCGACGACGGTTTTCCGAATATCGACAGCGTCATCCGCTCAGGCCGCAGCGCCCGCAGCATGAATTTGGCTGCCTCCGATTTCTCCAACCAATCGGTATTGGACGATTTCGAAATTCCCGCCGTATTGCGCCGCCAGGCCGATTAATCCGGCATCCGTCTGAAAAAAGCCCGCACGAAGTTGCGGGCTTTTTTCAGACGGCCAAAACCTTTCAGACGGCCAAAACCTTTCAGACGGCCAAAACCTTTCAGACGGCCAAAACCTTTCAGACGGCCAAAACCTTTCAGACGGCCAAAACCTTTCAGACGGCCAAAACCTTTCAGACGGCCAAAACCTTTCAGACGGCCAAAACCTTTCAGACGGCCAAAACCTTTCAGACGGCCAAAACCTTTCAGACGGCCAAAACCTTTCAGACGGCCAAAACCTTTCAGACGGCCAAAACCTTTCAGACGGCCAAAACCTTTCAGACGGCCAAAACCTTTCAGACGGCCAAAACCTTTCAGACGGCCAAAACCTTTCAGACGGCCAAAACCTTTCAGACGGCCAAAACCTTTCAGACGGCCAAAACCTTTCAGACGGCCAAAACCTTTCAGACGGCCAAAACCTTTCAGACGGCCAAAACCTTTCAGACGGCCAAAACCTTTCAGACGGCCAAAACCTTTCAGACGGCCAAAACCTTTCAGACGGCCAAAACCTTTCAGACGGCCAAAACCTTTCAGACGGCCAAAACCTTTCAGACGGCCAAAACCTTTCAGACGGCCAAAACCTTTCAGACGGCCAAAACCTTTCAGACGGCCAAAACCTTTCAGACGGCCAAAACCTTTCAGACGGCCAAAACCTTTCAGACGGCCAAAACCTTTCAGACGGCCAAAACCTTTCAGACGGCCAAAACCTTTCAGACGGCCAAAACCTTTCAGACGGCCAAAACCTTTCAGACGGCCAAAACCTTTCAGACGGCCAAAACCTTTCAGACGGCCAAAACCTTTCAGACGGCCAAAACCTTTCAGACGGCCAAAACCTTTCAGACGGCCAAAACCTTTCAGACGGCCAAAACCTTTCAGACGGCCAAAACCTTTCAGACGGCCAAAACCTTTCAGACGGCCAAAACCTTTCAGACGGCCAAAACCTTTCAGACGGCCAAAACCTTTACGGGTGCGACAAAAATGGAATTTTGCGAAAGGTTCAGGCTGGGTGTTTGAATGATACCAATCCAAAAAAATAACCTAACTTCGTTGTCTCGCCTTGCCGTACTATAGTGGAATGCATAAAAAAGTGATACGGCGGGTAGGTTGGATTGAAAACCCAACAAATCCACAAGCCGTCTGAAACGTTGGGTTTGGCAACCCAATCTACGCCGTTGCAAAATGCAGTTTTGTGTCACTTTTTCTTGCATTTCACTATATCTGTACTGTCTGCAGCTCGCCGCCTCGTTATACCAATTCAAAAAAATAATATACAAACAGGCAGCCTGTAGGTCGGATTCTCGAATCCGACACTTGTTCGTAGAACAAGACACGCACATCGCTTTGGCCGCCGGCCAAACGTCGGATTCGAGAATCCGACCTACGCGGTTGGTGCTATCGAACTGCTTTTATTTTGTAAGGTTATTTTTTTGAATTGGTATTAGCTTACTTTTTTGAATTGGTATGAAATATTTAGGCCGTCTGAATATTCAGACGGCCTTTACGGTATGCAATGGTGGGGATACGGCAAAATGTGCGTGGGTGTTGATGTTGTTATCGCGCAATATCGTCTGAAAAAGGATCGTCTTCTTGCGCATCAACTGAATAATCTTCTTTTGCCCACGCACCCAAATCAATCAGTTTGCAGCGCTCGCTGCAAAAGGGGCGGAAGCGGTTGATCGGCAGCCAGGCTACTTTTTTGCCGCAGGTCGGGCAGGATACGATGGTGATTTTTTCGCTCATGGGTTTAGGCCACTACAGGGTCGAAGCTGCACATAATCAGCTTGAACGGCATGTCTTCGGTAATCGGCTTGCCGCGGGCGCTCTCTTGCGAGGCGGCTAAAAAACGGATGTGGGTGAAATATTTGTTGGCCGACACTTCAGGCAGGGCGTGTTTGTTTTTCTCCAGCTCGATGGTGAGCATGTGGATATTTTGCGCCAGGCTGTTGTGCTGGTAATTGCCGTTGACGGCCACGCAATCGACGGCGCGGGTGTTGCTTCGCAAAATGGTGAGCAGCACGGCGATGGCCTCATAAGTGGGGGTGAGGGTGGCAATCCATTTGTTGAGGTCTGCCAGGCGCTGCTCGTGCGGCAGCTGCTGCCAGAAATAATAGGAAGACAAGTCAAACGGGCTGGTGCCGCCGGGCACCAGCATGCGCTGTTTGATGGCCATCAACCATTCGTTTTCGCGCAAATGCTGGCCGAATTTCTGCTGTATGCCTTGCAGGTTTTCGGCCACTGCTTGCAATTGTTGCAGCTGGACCGGCTCGGTTGAGGCGGCGCGGCTGCCGGCTAAGAGCTGCTTTTGCCGCTCGATTTCCTGCAAAATATCCAGCTTCAATTCTGCCCGCGCGGCGCATTCCATGATTTCAAACAGGGTGAACAAGGCCAGATGGTGCGCCCACGGGCTGTCGCAGCGCATGCTTTCGCGATGGAAGCGGACAAACAAATGCTCGATGCGCAAAAAGCTGCGCACACGTTCAGATAGCGGATGCTCGAAACGGATCATGGGCAAACTCGGGTGGGGCGGGAAAATAGCGCCCGATAATAGCGGTGCAGCCGCTCTGCTTTGGCGGCCAGCATTTCAAGTGAAACTTCATTGCCGATCACATCATCGGCGGCTCGGCAGCGCTGCCGCCGGCCGGCTTGAGCGGCCATTATACGTTTAATTTCGGCTTCGGATAAGCCGCTGCGCTGCGCCACCCGCGTGATTTGCACGGCTTCGGGCACATCGATCACCAGCACACGTTGTACCAGCGTGCGAAAGAGGGGCTCTTCAACCAAAAGCGGGATATCGAGTATGCCGTAAACTGCTTCGCTGTGGCGCTGTTGTTGCTGCCGGATGGCTTCGATAATCAGCGGAAACATCACCGCTTCCAGCCGCGCTTTTTCTTCAGGCCGTCTGAAAACCAAATCGCGCAAGGCTGCGCGGTTCAGACGGCCTGGTTCGTGAAAAACACTTGCGCCGAATGTGGCGAGAATGGCGGGCAGCGCGGCACCGTTGTCGGCGCTTAAGCTGCGGCTGATGGCATCGGCATCAATCACCGGCACACCCAGCCGCGCGAATTCGGCAGCCGCTTGCGATTTGCCGCTGCCGATGCCGCCGGTGAGCCCAACCCAAGCCGTCATGCTGAAAATCCTGATGCACGCAGCCACCAGCCCAGCGCGGCCAACACTTTTTCATTGGCGATAAACACCAGCCAGCCGGCCACGGCCAAGCTGGGGCCGAAAGCAAATTGCTGCCCTTTGGCCACACGCAAAAGCACGGCGGCCAGCACGCCGATTAGGGCGGCGATAAAAACAATCACAGGCAACACGCCCACGCCGAGCCAAGCGCCCAAGGCCGCGAGCAATTTGAAATCGCCGCCGCCCATGCCGACTTTGCCGGTGAGCAGCTTGTAAACATAACACAGCAGCCACAAGCTCATGTAGCCGAACACGGCGCCGAGCACGGCAGAAGAAAGCGGCACAAAAGCGCCGTTGAGGTTAAACAGCAAGCCCAGCCAAATCAGCGGCAAGGTGATTTGATCGGGTAGGTATTGGGTGTCGGCATCGATAAAGGTGAGCGCGATCAGCATGGCGGTAAAGAGCAAGCCGCCCAGCGTGATGATGCTCCAGCCGTATTGCCAGGCCACGAGGGCGAATAAAGCGGCGGTGAGCAACTCCACCAAAGGATAGCGCTTGCTGATGGGTGTGCGGCAGGAGGCGCATTTGCCGCCGAGCAAAAGATAGCTGAACACGGGAATATTCTGCCATGCCCGCACGGGCGCTTGGCATTGCGGGCAGCGCGAATCGGGCTTGATCAGGTTGAAAGGCTGCTGCTCTTCGGCGCTGAGCGGTTGGCCGAGATGCTCTTTGGCAAATGCCGTCCAGCTGCGCTCCATCATCACCGGCACGCGGTAAATCACCACATTGAGAAAGCTGCCCACCAATAAGCCGAACAAGGCCGCTAAGGGAATAGCGAAAGGTGCTAAGGCATTGAAATCCATCATATCAGCCCACCACGCTGCCGAGGTTGAACAAGGGCAGATACATGGCCACCAGAATCACGCCGATAATCGAGCCGAGCACCACCATGATAATCGGCTCCATCAAAGAGGAGAGCTGCGACACGGCATTATCCACTTCGTCTTCATAAAATTCGGCGGCTTTATTGAGCATATCGTCCAGCGAGCCGGATTCTTCGCCGATGGCGGCCATCTGCAAAACCATATTGGGGAATAATTCGGTGTTTTGCATGCTCGATGTGAGCGATAAACCTTGGGTAACTTTGGCGCGGATATCGTAAGTGGCTTCTTCATACAGAATATTGCCCGATGCGCCGGCCACCGATTCCAGTGCTTCCACCAGCGGCACGCCGGCGGCAAACAGCGTGGCCGTGGTGCGCGCCCAGCGGGCAATGGTGGCTTTGCGCACGATAGAGCCGAAAATCGGCAGCCGCAGCAAACCTGCATCCACGCGCTTTTGAAAGGCGGGCGAGCGTTGGTGCCATTTATACAGCACCACGCAAGTGGTGACCATGCCGATGATAAACATCCAGCCGTTGCTGACGAAAAAGTCGGAAAAGCCCATAATAATTTGGGTGAGCTTGGGCAATTCGGCGCCCATATTGCTGTAAACCTCTTTAAAGGCGGGCAGCACAAACATCATCATCACCAGCACCAGCGCAACGGCCACCACGATAATAGCAATGGGGTAGGTGAGCGCGCTTTTCACTTTTTTCTTGATGGCTTGGGTTTTTTCTTTATAAACGGCCAGCTTGTCGAGCAAGCCTTCCAATACACCGCCGGCCTCACCGGCGGCAATCAGGTTGCAATAGAAGCGGTCGAAATATTTGGGGTGTTTGGAAAAAGCTTTGCCCAGCGAGCTGCCTTGCTCCACATCGCTCCGCACCTGCATCAGCATCTGCGTCATAGAAGGGTTGGAGTGGCCGCGCGCCACGATTTCAAAGGCCTGCATCAGCGGCAGGCCGGCTTTCATCATGGTGGCGAGCTGGCGGGTAAACACGGTGATGTCGGCTTGGGTGATGCGCCGCTTGCGCGTGGCTTTTACCTTGCTGATGCGCAAAGGTTTGATGCCGCGCCGTTGCAGTTTTTTGCGCGCTTCTTCTTCATCTTTGGCCACCACTTCGCCGCGCACAAGTTGGTCGGTGCCGGTGTTTTTGCCCTCGAAATTAAAACGTTTGCCCTTGTTTTTGTTTGCAAACAATCCGCCTGCATTATTTTTTTTCATTTAATTTTGCCTTGTTTAATCATTGGTGTGCGCCAGCACTTCTTCCAGCGAGGTAAGCCCCTGCATTACCTTTAGCAAGCCGGCATGGCGCAAGTCTACCATGCCTTCTTGATAAGCCATATTCATAATGTCCACTTCGGTGCCGTTATTCATAATCACGCGTTGCATTTCTTCTGAAACCGGCATCACTTCATACACCCCGGCGCGGCCTTTATAACCTTTGCCGCGACAATTGTCACAGCCCACGGGGCGGTAGAGCGTCCATTCTTTGGCCAAGTCTTCATCGGAAAAGCCGGCTTTTTTCAAAGCGGGCAGCGGCGGGCGCTCGACCGGTGCTTTGCAGGCCGGGCATAATCGGCGCAATAAGCGCTGGGCCATAATCAGGTTTACCGAGCTGGCAATGTTGAAAGGCGCCACACCCATGTTGAGCAGGCGCGATAAAGTGGCCGGCGCATTATTGGTGTGGAGCGTTGAAAACACCATGTGGCCGGTTTGGGAAGCTTTGATGGCGATGTCGGCCGTTTCCAAATCGCGGATTTCGCCCACCATGATAATGTCGGGATCTTGGCGCAAAAAGGAGCGCAAGGCCGCAGCAAAGGTGAGCCCTTGTTTGTCGTTGACGTTTACTTGGTTGATGCCGGGCAGGTTGATCTCGGCCGGGTCTTCCGCGGTGGCGATATTCACGTTTTCCGTGTTGAGAATATTCAGGCAGGTATAGAGCGAAACGGTTTTGCCCGAGCCGGTGGGGCCGGTGACCAGCACCATGCCGTAGGGGCGGTGGATGGCTTCCAGCAGCAATTCTTTCTGAAAAGGCTCAAAGCCCAATTGCTCGATATTGAGCGAGCCCGCATCTGAATTGAGGATACGCATCACCACTTTTTCGCCAAACAAAGTCGGCAAGGTGCTGACGCGGAAATCAATCGGGCGGCCGTGTTTGTGGAACGCGATTTGAATACGGCCGTCTTGCGGAATGCGTTTTTCCGAAATATCGAGGCGCGCCATTACCTTGATGCGCGAAGCCAGCTGCCCGCGCACGGCCACAGGCGGCTGCACCACTTCGCGCAATTGCCCGTCCACACGGAAGCGCACGCGCGCCATTTGCTCGTAAAATTCAAAATGGATATCCGATGCGCCCGCATTGAGCGCATCGGAAAGGGTTTTGTGGATAAAGCGGGCGATCGGGCCGTCTTCCGCTTCTTCATTATCAACATACAGCACACCGCCTTGGGGGGCGCGTTCCTGCTGCTCTTTGCTGATTTCCTGCAAAATGGTGGTGGAGCGCTGCCCCAGCCATTCCAAAAGCGTGCTTAATTGATCGTCGCGCACCACCACCAAATCGATGGATGCGCCGGAATTAAATGCAATTTTCTGGAAATTATGAATTTGAGTGGGATCCGACACCGCCAAATACACTTTACGGCCGCGCTTGAAAATCGGAATGCAGCGGTTTTGCAGCATTTGTTCTTCGGTGAGAATGTCGGGCAAAATATTGGCGCGCGGATAATGGCGCAAATCCAGCAAAGGATAGCTGAACATGCGCGCCAGCAATTCGCCCAAAGCGCGGGGCGAGATGATGCCTTCTTCAAACAACATGGGCATGATGCTTTTATGTTCGTTTAGCGCTTTTTGGTAGCGTTCTGCCTGGTTGCCCACAATAACCTGACTTTGAACCAATACTCTCAATAAACCGACACTCATGTGATCAACCTGGTTGGTGGTGCATCCTGATCCGGCTGCATGGCCGAAGGGTGTGCAGGATAAGCCATATTTGGAAAATATGAATAAGGACTTGCATTATAGGGTAACTTTGCACAGCATTAAACCACAACGATAAAATTTACTCAATTTCGATATTGTTTTATGTGGTATTAATTCAAAAGGCTGAGCCAACGGCTGCGAAAATGGGCACAGTGTACAAGTTTCGGGCAAAAATAACCGCAAAATAAGCTTGGTGGCGGCAAATCCGCCTAAGGTGTCCTGACAATTCGTTTGTGAGGAGGATTTTGTTTCTGAGAATGCAGGGGCAAGGCAAAAAAACGTAGCAAGGTTGGACACCTTGCGCACGTTTTCAACGCGGCAGGCGCATTTTTGAGCGCACGTTTCCGTTTTGAGGGCAAACCTTCAGACGGCCTTTGCATTATTGGTTTTTTAAAACCCTCTTTTTCATTTGGATTTAGCGCTGATTCAGAGGCTGGGTATCAATCTCATTGTTGTAGGGCGGCGTTTCCACGCTTTTGCAGATGCCGTGAATTGCAGGCGATTTGATAAGATGGGTGCAGATAAATATAGATAGCAAAGTTTAAGATAAAATCGGCTGAAAGCACGATGAATAAAGGGTTTGCTAGGGTCTGTTCGCAATTCATCCGCGCTTTTGAGCCAATACGCCGCGAGATGAAATGTGAACAGACCTTGAATTTATGCAGATTTCTGCAGGCAAAAAAATAACCGCAAAATGCGGTTAGTGGTGGCCAGACCCAGGATCGAACTGGGGACACACGGATTTTCAATCCGTTGCTCTACCGACTGAGCTATCTGGCCATGCCTTGAAAGATGCGTATTAAAACAGAAATAGGTGTGATGTGCAAGTTGTTTTCCGGTTTGCCGGTGTTTTTCCGGATAAGATTTTATTTTTTATCGGAAATAAAATTTTACGGCGGCGGGGAGGTGAAGGTGTTGGATGGCGCGGGTGTTGGCTTTATCACAATAGAAAAGTGGAAATGAGAAAATATGTAAAGTAATGTATTGCTGGCAATGCCGATTGTCGGTAATATTAACCGATTATCTTTAATCACGGCATGGCAAGGCGCTGTTGCTGTGTTTTGAACAGGTGAAAAGAAAGCATGCAGCCATGAGTATTGTTGCAATCGATGTGCACCCCCAGCGGGCTTTTTCGGAAATGTGTCCGGATGAAGTGCCGGTGGCGGATGCTTTATCTATCGTGCCTCATTTGAACCGGCAGGCTTCATGGGCGGATTTTCGGGTGCTGACCAAAGATGCGCATGTGCCGGATGCCGGATGGATTGTGCCGCAGCAGTCGGATCATCTGCCGCTTGAGCAGGCCGAAAATTGGGTGAGCCACGCGATTGTGGGCACGGAAGGTTTTGAAACCCTGCCCAATCTGCCCAATGCTGTTGACTATCAATTTTTGGTACACATCGGCCTGGAGCAGGGGGCACACCCTTTTGGCGCGTGTTTTCATGATATGGCGGAAAACATCAGCACCGGGCTGATTGAATGGCTTAAGCAAAAAGAGGCCAAAATCATATTGATCGGCGGCCTGATTACCGAATATTGTGTGCAGGCCACGGTGTTGCAATTGTGTTGGTATGGGCCTTGGCGCGTGATTGTGAATCTGGAAGCCTGCCGCACGCTGGATAGTGTGCAAGAGCAGCAGGCGGTGCTCAGCATGCAGCAGGCCGGCGCGTTGGTGGTGGCGTGCACCGAAGAGATTGAGGCATTGATCGGCAATGTGCAGCAGCAAGATTATGCATTTACGATTTGAACAAAATATATAGATATCAAAGGCCGTCTGAAAAAGATTCAGACGGCCTTTGATGTTTTTGACTTGTGTATATTTTGTCGCCTTGGTAGTTGGGGTGATTGCAATTATTGTGCATAAGCGGCGGTGGCGATGCCCATCAATGCGATAAAGGCGGTGATGGCCAATTTGATACAGTGAGGTTTCATTATCATCATTTCCTTTTGCTAAGCTTGATTACACAGCACCAAAGAAAGTTGGCTTGCTTAGACTGTTAAGTTACTCTGCGCTTTAATGCACATAGCACCAGCTTATATTATTTCACCCGCACAGGCAGGCTGCAGCCGCTGTATTTAATTTCACAGCTATTACTGGTGGTTGCGCATATTTTCATTGCATGGGTAATTGCTTGTGCTTCTTCTACACCGTTTCCATAATTGCTATATCCGCCACCCCAAGCCACGGCATGGCATCCATTACGTATGCTTGAAACCACTTTGCATGGCTTGGCCGCGCAGTTTTTAACCGCAATCGACTCCGCTTGTCTTTTGCTTTTTTGCGCCTCTATTACGCCGGCATTACCGGTGTCGTGATCAACCGCAATCGCACCGTAGCGATCTTCCCAAACCTCGGTATAAACAGGCTCCCGATTACCACCACCGCAGCGGGAGCGGTCGCCTTGGTAGTTGGGGTGATTGCAATTGTTGTGCATGGCGCCGATTTCGGCTGCCGATTGTGCATAAGCGGCGGTGGCGATGCCCATCAATGCGATAAAGCCGGTAATGGCCAATTTGATACGGTGAGATTTCATCATCATTTCCTTTCGCTAAGTTTGATGACACAACACTGGAGAAAATTGGCTTCCCTTTTGCCTCTGTAGCTGATGGTTGCGGAAAAGGAAAATTGCGTAGTGCAACTGCTTGTGTCTGCCGGTTTGGTTTCGCCGCAATGCAGTTTCAGGCAGCCTTGATGGTGGTTTACGGCGGCGCTTGAGAATGTGATGGCCAATATTTGCATGCCGCTGCTTCAGCGCAATTGCACCACCACGGTGCCGGCCAGATAGTCTTGCAAGGTGCGGCGGCTTTTTTGCTTGTTGAACAGCATAACAAAGCAGGCCAGCGAGGCCGACAGCGTCAGCACATTTGCGATCACGTCCGCCGTGGCCGCCGGCGCGCCGCTCAGCAGCACCACCGCATAGCCGATAATCATGGCGGCGATGGCGAGCATAATGTTATACACCACTTCACGCAGCATCACCGCGCCCCAAAAGCCCGGGTTGGTGCCATCGGTTTTCAGCAGGCGGATGTGCATGATTTTTTTGCCGATCGATTGGCCGTGTTTGCTCATCATGCGCACTTGGATGATGATATAGGCCAGCAAAACCAAGAAGCCAATGAGCAAGCCGGGCATCAGCCAATCTGAAGCGGCCAATGCTTCCAGCCCTTGTGTCCGCTCAATGTAGCTGTTTGATGGCCAAACAACAATGGCTATCAACAAAGGCACATAAGCCAATATCGTCAAAATAACATTAATCAGATAAGCGGCAATGCGTTTGCCGGCTCGGGCGGGCGCCACATCGATTTGGGTGGTGTGTCCCGCGGGCAGGTGGCTGTTCATATTGAATCCTTTGCAAAAGAGCCGATAGGGGAGCCATGATAATATCGGTTGCGGCGCAATATTTACAACAAATTTTTTGAAATCGCCATAAAGCACTTTACATTTCGGGCGCATGGCGTTAAAACCATTCCTTAATATCATAATTGTTCACAAAACCGTATCACTGAAATTCAAGGAGTGCATGTAATGAAAGTTGGGTTTGTAGGCTGGCGCGGCATGGTCGGCTCTGTGCTGATGCAGCGCATGCAGGAAGAAAACGATTTTGCCCATATCCCGGAAGCGGTGTTTTTCACCACCTCCAACGTGGGCGGCGCAGCGCCCGATTTGGGCCAAAGCGCCAAAACCTTGTTGGACGCCAACAATATTGTCGAGCTGGCCAAGATGGATATTATCGTTACCTGCCAGGGCGGCGACTACACCAAATCGGTGTTTCAACCCTTGCGTGATGCCGGCTGGGCAGGCTATTGGATTGATGCCGCTTCATCGCTGCGCATGAACGATGATGCGGTGATTGTGTTGGATCCGGTTAACCGCAGCGTGATTGATGATGCCCTGAAAAACGGCGTGAAAAACTATATCGGCGGCAACTGCACGGTGTCGTTGATGCTGATGGCTTTGGGCGGCCTGTTTCAAAACGATTTGGTGGAATGGGCCACCAGCATGACTTATCAAGCAGCTTCCGGCGCCGGTGCCAAAAACATGCGCGAATTGATTGAAGGCATGGGCGCGGTGCACAGCCAAGTGGCCGCTGAATTGGCCGATCCGGCCAGCGCGATTTTGAATATCGACCGCAAAGTGTCGGATTTCTTGCGCAGCGATGCCTATCCGCAAGCGCAATTCGGCGTGCCTTTGGCCGGCAGCCTGATTCCGTGGATCGATGCCGATTTGGGCAACGGCCAATCCAAAGAAGAATGGAAAGGCGGCGTGGAAACCAATAAAATCCTCGGCCGCAGCGCCAACC
The DNA here is from genome assembly GCF_022870845.1 of Uruburuella suis. GTDB lineage: Bacteria > Pseudomonadota > Gammaproteobacteria > Burkholderiales > Neisseriaceae > Neisseria > Neisseria suis. The sequence continues at coordinate 2,528,289 of NZ_CP091507.1, read as the reverse complement.
CGATGGTGGTGGACGGCTTGTGCGTGCGTGTGGGCGCCATGCGCTGCCACAGCCAGGCGCTGACTCTGAAATTGAAACAGGATTTGCCGGTGGCGGAAATCGAGCGCATTTTGGCCTCTGCCAACGATTGGGTGAAAGTGGTGCCCAATGAAAAAGAGGCCAGCATTCATGAGCTCACCCCGGCCAAAGTAACCGGCACCCTCAGCGTGCCGGTGGGGCGCATCCGCAAAATGGGCATGGGCGGCGAATACATCAGCGCCTTCACCGTGGGCGACCAGCTTTTGTGGGGTGCGGCCGAGCCGCTGCGCCGCATGTTGCGCATTGTGTTGGGCAATTTGGATTAAACGTTGCAGACAATGGAAAGCCGCCTTCGGGCGGCTTTTTATGTGCGCTTTTATGACACAAACCGGCAAGGATGAGCAGTTATAAACAGTTTTTTAGATAAAGAGAATAGGGAAAAATTTTATTTTTATTTGATATAGATTACAATGCAAGGTTTGCAAAGTTTGGATAATACCAATCCAAAAAAATAACCTAACTTCGTTGTCTCGCCTTGCCGTACTAGTTGTACTGTCTGCGGCTCGCCGCCTTGTTAGCTTACTTTTTTGAATTGATATAAGGCTGGTAATACGCGTTTATCCGATATTTTTAAATAATAAGGTCATGCCATATTCCTAAATTAGGCATGGCATTTTTTATGTTTGACTCAAGAGAATGATATGTTTTTAGACTATCTGGCACTTTTCTTTCTGGTTTTTGCGAGCCTAGCGATTTTTTATGGTGTGATCGCCATTCACGATATTCCTTATGAGATCGCCAAAAAACGCAACCATCCGCATTTGGAAGCCATTCATTATGCCGGCTGGGTGAGTTTGTTTACTCTGCATGTGATTTGGCCTTTTCTGTGGATTTGGGCCACGCTTTGGCATAAGGAAAACGGCTGGGGCAACGGCAACCACCAAAAAGAGAGCCAATCCATGCAAAAGCTGGGCGCGCTGGCCGACCAAGTGCCCGAATTAAAGGAAAGCACCCGCAAGCTCGAAGCCGAAGTGGCTCGTTTAAACCAAGAGCTGCAAGCGCTTTCCACCCGACTTCACGCTCAATCTGAGATTAACAACAGCAACAGCACACAAGAGCAGAAAAACGAAGGAAGCATATAATGGAATTAATGATTTTAGTGATTTATGCCTCTGTTTGCGTGGGCATTTTCAAGCTGTTTAAAATCCCGCTCACCAAATGGAGCGTGCCCACGGCGATTTTGGGCGGCGTGGTGTTGCTGCTGTCGATGCTGTTGTTTATGAACTACAATCATCCGCACACCAAGCTCACCACGCAATATTATGTCATCACCCCGGTGTTGGCCGATTTGCGCGGGCGGATTATCGAGGTTACGCCCACTCGTGCCGACCAATTGATTAAAAAAGGTGAAGTTTTATTCAAAATCGACCCCGAGCCTTTTCAGGCGGCTGTGGATATGCGCAAGGCCGAGCTGGCGGCTGCCGATCAAGGGCTGGCTTCGCTGAGCGCCGACTTGAGCGCGGCCAAGTCTTCTTTGGAAGAAGCCCGTGTGCGCTTGAAACAAAGAGGCCAAGAATACGAGCGCTACCGCGCCCTCTCCGGCACCGGTGCGGTAACGCAGTCGGATGTTGATATTGCCAACCGAGAATACTTGGCTGCCAAGGCCAATGTGGAAGCCAGCACCGCCAATGTGCAAAAAGCCCAAAGCAGCTACGGCTCTGCTATTAACGGCGTGCACACCAGCGTGGCCGCCAAAGAAGCCGCATTGCGCCAAGCACAGTTTGAGCTCGATTCCACCGTTGTGCGCGCGCCTACCGATGGCTATATCACGCAAAACTTCTTAAAAGAAGGCATGATGACCAGCACCTTGCCGCTGCGCCCGCTGATGACGTTTGTGCACCAGCAAGACAGAATGTATGTGGCTGCCTTCCGCCAAAATTCCCTGCTGCGTCTCAAAGCGGGCGATGAAGCGGAGCTGATTTTCCCGGCCATTCCGGGCAAAGTGTTTAAAGCGGAAGTGGTGGGCGTGTTGCCGACCATAGGCGAGCACGAAGTGCAGCCCAATGGCATTTTATACACGCAGAAATTTATTGACAGCTCGGCGCGCACCATGGTGCAGCTCAAGCTGAAAGAAGATGTTTCTGCTTATCACCTGCCTTTCGGCACCACGGCAGAAGCAGCGGTTTATACCGAGCATGCCCATCATTTGGCCATGATGCGCAAGATTTTGCTGCGGATGAACAGCTGGAAAAATTACCTTTATTTGGATCATTAAGTAAGATTGATGTGCAAACTTGAGGCCGTCTGAAAAGCATTCAGACGGCCTCAAGTTTTATACAAGCGTAGGCATTCATGCGTACGATGACGCCGCAAAAAACGTAGCAAACGTAGGTACGATTAGCTTTGTCAAAACAAAGCGTAATCGTACGCATGGTGCACACACATAACGCACAACAGGCCGTCTGAAACCCTTCAGACGGCCTGTTGTGCGCATTGCTTGCCTTCAGCGCAATAAAGCTGCGGCACCGGCGTTGGCCACATCTTCGTCTTCATCCACCGAACCGCCGCTCACGCCCACGCTGCCGACGATGGTGCCTTTTTTATCCAACAGCAACACACCGCCGGCGAAAATCACCAAGCCGCCGTTGGTGGCTTCAATGCCGTAGAGCGGCCGGCCGGGCTGGGCGGCCTTGCCCAGGGCGCGGGTGGACATATTGAAATAGCGGGCGGTGCGGGCTTTGCGCTCGGCAATGTCGATGCTGCCCAAAAAGGCATCGTCCATGCGGGCGAAGGCTTTCAGGTTGCCGCCGGCATCCACTACGGCGATATTCATCGGCACTTTGATGGCTTCGGCCTTGGCTTGCGCCGAGCGCACCACGGCTTGCGCTTGCGCCAGCGTGATGTCGCCGGGCAGGGTTTTGACAGGGCTCGCAGCGAAGGCGGGTGCGGCGAGGACGAGCAGCAGGGCGGCGGTTGGGATAAGTTTCATTTCTATCTCCTTGAAATTAAAAAATTATTGTTCTTTAATTAAGCACTATTTTTGCTTGTGGGTCAATGACAATATAGGCAAAGTAAACAGGCCGTCTGAACACAATGTTTCAGACGGCCTGTTTGAATGCTGCCGAATTGTGCAAGCTTCAGCCTTTAAACACCGGCACTTTTTCCAGTTGGCTCAATATCTGCGCGGCAATGTTGATGAGGCCGAAGGCAAACACCCACACCACCAGCCATAAGCCGCCATACACGCGATAGCCGTGGCTTTGCGGAAATTTTTTGCGTGCTTTATAGAGCAGCATGGCCGGGGTGAGCGCGGTCCATACGGCGGCGGCCAAGCCCACGTAGCCGATGGCGGTCACAAAGCCGGTGGGGAAAAGCAGGCAGGCCACGAGCGGCGGCAGAAAGGTGAGCGCGGCGGTTTTGCTGCGTCCGGTGGTGGAATCGTCCCATTTAAACACATCGGCCAGATAGTCGAACAAGCCCAGCGTCACGCCTAAAAACGAAGTGGCAATCGCCAAATAGGCAAAAAACGACAACACCGTGGCCATGCTGCCGGTGGGCACGAAAGCCGACAGACTCTCAATCAACACAGAAACCTGCCCCTCGGCCGCAATCACCGGCGCAAACGCGTGGCGCGGCAGGTTGCCTTGAATCGCCAGCTGCCACAGCACATAAATCACCAGCGCCATCAGCGTGCCTACCCACAGCGCGCGCGCCACTTTGGGCGCATCGCCGTTGAAATATTTCAGCAGACTGGATACATTGCCGTGAAAGCCGAATGAAGCCAAACACACCGGCAGCGCCGCGGCCAGATAAATCCAATAACGTGTGCCCTCGGCGGCTTGTGTGTCCAACAACACCGGCAGCTGCACATGCGTGAGCAGGCCGCCGGTGGCCCAGAAAAAGCTGATAATCATGCCGCCGATTAAAATACTGGTGAGTCGGTCGACCAAGCGGGTGGACGCCCACACGCAAAATGCCAGCACCACAAAAAACACCAATTGCCCGGCCGGCAACCCCACTTCGCTGCCGAGCAGATTGCCCAATCCTTTAGCGGTGAGATCGCCGCCCACGAAAATATAGGCATAAGTGAGCAAATAAAGCACAAACGCCACCGCAATGCCGTTGACGATATTCCAGCCTTGGCCGAGCAAATCTTTCACTAAGGTGTCGAAGCTCGCACCGTGCGGATAATGGGTATTGACCTCCAGCAGCATCAGGCCGCCGGAGAGCATGGAAAACCAAGTGTAGAGCAGCACTGCCAGCGAGCCGGCAAACCACACGCCCGAAGTGGCGGTGGGGTTGGCAAACATGCCGGCACCAATCACGGTGCCGGCGATAATCAGCGCGCCGCCCAAAAGCGACGGGGTTTTGGCAGACATACACATCTTTCTTTTCAGGCAGCATAAAACACAGGCCGTCTGAAACAAATGGTTTACAAAACTTAAAGAAAGCATTATGCCGAAAAACAACCCGATTGTAACGTTTAAATGTGAAAGGCCGTCTGAATATTGGGTTTCAGACGGCCTGCTTGGTAAATTTGAAGGGCAATGTGTTTATAGATACGGCAACTAATTATTGAATATTCAGATCCTCTTGCCCGCAGCAGAAACCTGTTCCCTCTCCCGTGGGAGAGGGCTAGGGAGAGGGCAACAAGCCAAAGGCTTGTTTGCCGGCATCTGAAAATGTTCAATATTTAATTGCCGAATCAATAGTTAAACCTAAAAACAAGCTGAAGCGTTCTTTGTTTTGCCGTGTTGTTTATGCGGTGTGCTGTTTGCAGCCTTTGCTTGCTTGTTTTTGAGGTTGGGTGCGATGTCGATAGGCCGTCTGAAAATCCGTTTCTGTTTCAGACGGCCTGCTGGAAATGTCGGCTATAATGCACGCATGATTTACCACCATATCGCCCTCAATGTGCCGCTGGCCGGCGGCCTGCTCACTTATGCCCACCCCGAAGCCTTAAGCGCCGGCACGCGGGTGGCGGTGCGCTTTGTCAACAAAACCGTGGCCGGCATTGTGTGGCAGAGCGGCATTACACCCGATATCGACCCCGCCAAAATCCTGCCGCTGCAAGCCGTGTTTGCCGATGAGCCGCCGTTGCCCGAAGCCTGGCGGCGGCTGTTGGCTTTTGCCGCCCGCTATTATCATTATCCGCTCGGCCAAGCGGTGGCCGCGGCGCTGCCGCAGGGTTTGCGCGAAGCCCGCCCCGTTGCGCTGCCCGAGCCGCCCTTATTTTACAGTTTAACCGAAGCAGGCCGTCTGAACGCACCGCCAGAGCGCCACCGCAAACAATATGCGTTGTGGCAGGCGCTGTGCGGCGGCAGCCTGAGCATGGCCGCGCTCAAAAAAATCAACCCGCAAGCGCCCAAGCTTATCGGGCAATGGCAGGCGCAAGCGTGGATAAACGCAGATGCCGCCGCCTTGCCGGTGTTGAGGCCGTCTGAACACATTTTAAATGAGCAGCAGCAGGCCGCATCAGCGCACATTCAGGCCGCATTCGGGCGCTTTCAGCCGTTTTTGCTCTACGGCATCACCGGCAGCGGCAAAACCGAAGTGTATTTCGATGCCGTGGCCAAGGTGCTGGCCGAGGGGCGGCAGGTGCTTTTTTTGCTGCCCGAAATCAACCTCACGCCGCAGCTGCTCAAGCGCGTGCAGGCGCGTTTTGCCGATGTGCCCACCGCCGTGCTGCACAGCCAAACCGCCGCCGGTGCACGCACGCAGGATTATCTGCGCGCCATGCTCGGCCAGGCAAAATTGATTATCGGCACGCGGCTGGCCGTGTTTACGCCGCTGGCCGATGTGGGGCTGATTGTAGTGGATGAAGAGCACGACGGCTCGTTCAAGCAGGAAAACGAATTGCGCTACCAAGCCCGCGATTTGGCCGTGTGGCGCGCGCAGCAGGCCGCTTGCCCGATTGTGCTGGGCAGCGCCACGCCCAGCCTCGAGAGCTGGCACAAAGCGCAAAGCGGCGCTTATACCCTGCTCGAATTGGGCGCGCGCGCCCGCGCCGCCGCCGCGCTGCCGCAAGTGGATGTGCTGGATGTGCGCCGCCTGCCGCTCGATAACGGCTTTTCCGAGCCGGCGCTGAAATTATTGCAAGACAATTTCAAGCAGGGCGGCATGTCGCTGGTGTATCTCAATCGGCGCGGCTTTTCGCCCGCGCTTTTTTGCAGCGACTGCGGCCACACTTTCGGCTGCCCGCGCTGCTCGGCAAAAATGGTGCTGCACCGGCGCGCGCGGCAATTGCGCTGCCATCATTGCGACTACCGCCAAGCCGTGCCTTATAAATGCCCCGATTGTGGCAATCAGGATTTAACCGCTGTGGGGCAGGGCACGCAGCGTGTGGAAGAAACCTTGCGCACCATGCTGCCGAAGGCGCGTATCGAGCGCGTGGATCGCGACAGCACCGCGCATAAAAACGATTGGGCGGCTTTGTATCAACGCATCGGCGCCGATGAAATCGATATTTTGGTGGGCACGCAAATGCTGGCCAAAGGCCACGATTTTGCGCGGCTCAATCTGGTGGTGGTGCTCAATGCCGACGGCAGCCTTTATAGCGCCGATTTCCGTGCGCCGGAGCGGCTGTTTGCTGAATTGATGCAGGTGTCCGGCCGTGCCGGCCGCGCCGATGCGCCGGGCAGGGTGTTGATACAAACCCAGCTGCCCGATCATGGCGTGTTTGCCGCCATCAAAGCGCAGGATTACCGCCGCTTTGCCGATGCCGAGCTGGCCGAGCGCCGCCTTTTCGGCCTGCCGCCTTTCGGTTTTCAGGCGGCCATACGCGCCGATGCCCTCGATATCCGCGCCGCCATGCAGTTTTTGCAGGAAATAAAAGAAAGCGTGGCCGCGCAATTGCCCGAAAGCGTGGTGCAAATGGGCCCTGCGCCCATGTTGATGGTGCGTCTGGCCGAGCGCGAGCGCGCACAATTATTTTTGGAAGCGCCTTCGCGCAAAGATCTGCACCATGCGCTCGCCTTGTGGGGGCAGGCGCTGGCGCAGGCGCGCGCGCATAAAATCAGATGGTCGGTGGATGTGGATCCGCAAGAGGTTTAGCGGCGGGCTGGGCGTCCTGACAATTCGTTTATGAGGAGGATTTTGTTCCTGAAAATGCAGATGCAAGGCAAAAAACGCAGCAAGGTTGGACACCTTGCGAGGCTTTTTAACGCGGCAGATGCGTTTTCAGGGGCGAAATACACCCGTAAATCGAGTTGTCAGGACGTCCTGGGGTAATAGAGAGGCTGTCTGATGCCCATCCTAAAAAATTAACCTTGCCCAATAAATAAAAGCCGTTCGACCGCACCATCTGCGTAGATTGGGTTGATCAACCCAGCGTTTCAGACGGCTTGTGGATTTGTTGGGTTTACAATCCAATCTACCCGCTAAAAAATAATATACAAACAGGCAACTCGTAGATTGGGTTGATAAATCCAACGTTTCAGACGGCTTGTAGATTTGTTGGGTTTACAACCCAACCTACCTATTTGGTATGGCTTGTCGTTTGGTAAGCTTATTTTTTGAATGGATATTATTTTTGTATCAGTTTTCTTTGATTTCACCACAGAAAGGCCGTCTGAAAAGTTTTCAGACGGCCTTTGCAAAAGCCATAAAAAAAGGCTGCCGAAGCAGCCTTTTTGAGCAAATGTTTGCCGATTAGCGTTTGAACATATTGCCGAATTTTTGGTTGAACTTGTCCACGCGGCCGGTGCTGTCAACGATTTTTTGTTGGCCGGTGTAAAACGGATGGCATTCAGAGCACACCTCGATGGTGAACGTTTCTTTTTCCATCGCAGATTTGGTGGTGAATTTGTTGCCGCAAGAGCAAGTTACGGTGATTTCGTGGTAGTTGGGGTGAATACCTTGTTTCATGATGTTTCCTTTCGGTTAGCGGGCACAGGGGTTTTGCCTGTGCTTCAAAGGCCTAGTGCTTAGGCAAGCTGGCTATTTTGCCAAAAAAAGGTTGTGCTGTCAAGCGTGTAAGCTTTTCAGGCTGCCGGCTTTCAGACGGCCTGTTGCTAGGGTCTGTTCACATTGTGATGAAGTGTGAACAGACCCTAGGCTCAGCCGCGCCGCCAGGTGGTGCCGCCTGCGCCGTCTTCGAGAATGATGTTTTCGGCGTTGAGCACATCGCGGATGCGGTCGGATTCGGCCCAGTTTTTATCGGCGCGCGCTTGTTTGCGCTGCTCGATTAAGGCATCGATTGCTGCGTTGGTGAGGCCGTCTGAAGCCGCGCTGCCTTGCAGAAATTCAGCCGGATCGCGTTGCAGCAGGCCGATGATGCCGGCCAGCGTTTTGAGGCAGCCGGCCAGATGGGCATCGCCGGTTTTGTTGACTTCGAGCGCCAATTCAAACAACACGGCCACGGCTTCGACGGTGCCGAAATCATCGTTCATGGCGGCGAAGAAGCGGCGGGTGTAATCGTTGGCATCGTTGCTTAAATCAAATTCGGCCGGCGGGGTGTTTTTCAGGGCGGTGTAGAGGCGGGTGAGTGCGCCTTTGGCATCATCCAAATGCGCATCGGAATAATTGAGCGGGCTGCGGTAATGCGCGCGCAGAATAAAGAAGCGCACCACTTCGGCATCGTATTTCTGCAACACTTCGCGGATGGTGAAGAAATTGCCCAGCGATTTGGACATTTTTTCGTTGTCCACGCGGATAAAGCCGTTGTGCAGCCAATATTTCACATGGCTGTCAATCAGCTTGCCGTTTACCTCGTGCGTGTGGCAATGCCCTTGCGCGCCGCAGCTTTGCGCGATTTCGTTTTCATGGTGCGGAAACTGCAAATCGGCGCCGCCGCCGTGGATATCGAAGGTGTCGCCGAATAATTGTTCGCCCATGGCCGAGCATTCGATGTGCCAGCCGGGGCGGCCGTTGCCCCACGGGCTGGGCCAGAAATCGGCTTCATTGGGCTTGGCCGCTTTCCAGAGCACGAAATCGAGCGGGTCGCGCTTAAATGAATCCACTTCCACGCGCTCGCCCGCGCGCAAATCATCCAGCGATTTGCCCGATAATTGGCCATAGGCGGGAAATTCGCGCACGGCGTAATACACATCGCCGTTTTCAGCCGCATAAGCTTTGCCGTTGGCAATCAGCCGCTCAATCATGGCAATCATCTGCGCCACATGTTCGGTGGCTTTGGGCTCGACATCGGGGCGGATCACGCCCAGCGCATCGGCGTCTTCATGCATGGCGGCAATAAAACGCGTGGTCAATTCGCCGATGGTTTCGCCGTTTTCAGCGGCGCGGGCGATGATTTTGTCGTCGATATCGGTGATGTTGCGCACATAAGTGAGCGGATGGCCGCTTTGGCGCAGCCAGCGGGCAATCATGTCAAACACCACCATCACGCGGGCGTGGCCGAGGTGGCAATAATCGTAAACCGTCATGCCGCACACATACATGCGCACGTTTTCGGGGTTGAGCGGAACGAAGGTTTCTTTTTGGCGGGTGAGGGTGTTGTAAACGGTTAGCGACATCGTGTTTTCATTTCATCGGGGTTGTGCGGGAGGCCGTCTGAAACGTTTCAGACGGCCTGATTCAATTATTTTATCAAGCGCCATTGTTGGTTTTCACGCATCAGGCGCACTTTGCCGTCGCGCGAGGCATAACCGCCTTTCACCGCTTCGAGCAAGGTGTTTTGCGGCACATCGGCGGCGAAGATTTCGGCTTGGGCTTTGTCTTCGGAAAAAATCACATACACGGCCAATGTGGAGTTGGCGGGGTCGTCAAGCTTCAAATCTGCTGCTTGCCACGCTTGCACGCATGTTTGTTTGAGTGCAGACCAGCTGTAGCCGGCGGAGCCGATGCAGCCGTGGGCATCGCGGTCGCCGCCAAGTGTGGGTTCAGACGGCGCAGCACAAGCGCTAAGCGCGGTGGCGGCGATGAAGGCGGCGAGGGCGGTTTTCATTTCAGACGGCCTTTCTTGTCGGTTGTGCCGAATCCGGCAAATGCGTGCGGTTGCAGACGGCCTTATTCGGCTTTAAACACGGAAGTGTCGGTTTTCACTTCATCGGCCGGCACAGCGGTTTGTGCGGCTTTAGCGGCGGCATCGGCTTCGGCGGTGAGGCGTTTTTTCTCGGTGAGGTATTGGCTGATTTGCTGCACCAAAGCTTGCGTGCCTTGGTGGGCGAGCGCGCTGATTTTAAACACGCGCGGGGTGATCATGTCGAATTCGAAGCGGTCGTCGGGGGCGGGATAATCCCAGCCGATGGCTTCGAGAAAGGCCGCCGCGCGCGCTTGGGCTTCTTCTTCGCTGAGCATATCGAGCTTGTTGAGCACGAGCCAGCGCGGTTTGTCAAACAGCTCTTCATCGTATTTGCGCAATTCGTGCACAATCGCCAAGGCTTCGTCGGCGGGGCTCACGGCTTCGTCAAACGGGGCCAAATCCACCACGTGCAACAGCAGGCCGGTGCGCGAGAGGTGTTTTAAAAAGCGGTGGCCGAGGCCGGCGCCTTCTGCTGCGCCTTCGATGAGGCCGGGAATGTCGGCCATCACGAAGCTGTGGTTTTCATCCATGCGCACCACGCCGAGGTTGGGGTGCAGGGTGGTGAAGGGGTAATTGGCGATTTTGGGGCGCGCGGCAGACACGGCGCTAATCAGGGTGGATTTGCCGGCATTGGGCATGCCGAGCAGGCCGACATCGGCCAGCACTTTCAATTCGAGCTGCAAGGCGCGTGTTTCGCCCTCTTCGCCGGGTGTGGCGTGTTTGGGTGCGCGGTTGACCGAGGATTTGAAATGGATGTTGCCCATGCCGCCTCTGCCGCCTTTGGCTAGGCACACGCGCTGGCCGTGGGCGGTGAGGTCGGCCACGGTTTCTTCGGTGTCGATATCGCGGATCAGCGTGCCCACGGGCATGTGCAATTCGATGTCGTCGGCACCTTTGCCGTAGCGGTCGCCGCCGTGGCCTTTTTCGCCGTTTTTGGCTTGATAGCGCTTCACGAAACGGTATTCCACCAAGGTGTTGATGTTTTCGTCGGCCACGGCCCACACGCTGCCGCCTTTGCCGCCGTCGCCGCCGTCGGGGCCGCCGCGGGGCACGAATTTTTCACGGCGGAAGCTCACGGCACCGTTGCCGCCTTTGCCCGCCACCACTTCGATTTTGGCTTCGTCGATAAATTTCATAGTGTTCTCAAATAGGGTTCAGACGGCATATGCTTGGCAGGCCGTCTGAAAAAAATAATGGGATATTCAAGATTATAAAGGATATGTCAAGAGGCCGTCTGAAAACTTGCGCCGTTTGCTGCGGGCAATAAAAACCCATGCGCAATATATCGGCATGGGCTGGGTTTAGCGGATTTCTACCACAAAATAAGATTTGAGCTTTTCATACACATCGTCGGTCACGTTGATGCAGCCGTGGGTGATGTAGCGGTCGGCCGCGTTGGGCGAGGCGATGCGCTCGAGCCGGCGCTCTTCGGGCTTGAGCGTCCACACGCGGTGGATGGCGTAGAGGTATTTTGCATCTTCTTTAAAGCTCATCACATCGCCGCCGTAGCCGCGCCGGTCGGTTTTGACGATGTTGAGGTCGAACGTGCCTTTGGGGGTGTCTTTGCCGACCAGCACGGGATAACAGCGCTCTTCTAGGCACAATTCGGCTTTTTTGGTGTCGACCACCGCTTTGCGCTTGCGCGGATCAGCGCCAAAAGCCTGAGCGCAAAGGCTCAGGCTGATCAGGGTAATCCAAAGGGTTTTGCCGCTGTGCATTATTGGCGGATGGGCTTGGGCGAGGCCACCACTTCGCGGATAATCACTTCGCGTTGCGGCTCTTGCGGACGCGGGGCGCAGCCTTCGGGCAGCCAATGGAAGGTTTGGGCGTTCATGTGTTTGTCAAACAGGATTTTGTATTGACAGGTTTTGATTTCGCCGGCTTCACGATAGTGAAACACATAATTCCATTCGCGCACGCCATAGAGGCCTTCGTTGAAATGCGGGCGGCCGATCAATTCGTAGATTTGATCTTTGTTCATACCCGCTTCGATGGTGCGCACGTTGTCCCAGTTGGGCCATGAGCCGTTTTGGGTGCCGCTGTGGCGCAAAGTGGTTTTTTCAGCATCAGGCCAGATGGGGTTGTCGGTGGTGCCCTCTTTGGTCACTTTGCTCAAATTGCCGCAGGCAGCCAAGGCCAGCGCCGCCACAAGCGGCAGCATAATTTTTGATGGTTTCATATGTGCTTGTCCTTATTGATATTGATGAGTTGCGGGATGGTGCGGCCGTCTGAAGCTTTCAGACGGCCTTATCGGGCGTTTACCACTGATAGCCTACGCTGCCGCCCCAGTTGATGTTTTTCTGGGTGTCGATGCCCAAGCCGACTTTGGTGGACCATTTGTTGTTGTCGGAATTGGTGGCATAGCCCAAAGCCAGTGCCTGCTCGCCACGGTAGCCACCCACTGCGGCGGAAACCATGCTTTTGCCCGCTTCGTTGGGGCGTTGCAAGAAGGCAATGGCGGTGGCACCTGCAATACCGGCGCGCAAGTCTTTGTCCATATCATCAATGCGGTTATTGATGTTGTTGATTTGGGTGGAGTTGTTGTCGATTTGGTTGGCTACTTGGTAAAGCTGGCTGCCGTTGATAGCATCGGTGCTGGTCGATGTGATGCGGCCGGCAGCCACGTTGGTGATGGTGCGCTCGGCGCCGGTGTCGCCCACGCTCACGGTGCCCACAGGTGCGGCGCCGGCAAAGCCGCCGTAGGTGATGCCGTTAACGGTGGCTGAAGAGGTGCCCACTGCGGCGGCTGTGGCAGAGTTGGCGCCCAAGGCTACGGAATTTTCGTCTGTGGCTTTGGCGTTACGGCCGATGGCAACCGATTGGTTGCTGGCGGCGCTCGATTGTGCGCCGATGGCAACGCTGGCATCACCTGCGGCATTGGAATATTCACCAAAGGCAGAAGAATATTTTCCGCCGGCATTGGCTTCCGAACCAACAGCCGTGCTGGCAGTGCCGCTGGCAGTCGCCTTGTTGCCGAGGGCGGTGGCATAAGTGGCGCTGGCGGTTGAATTATAACCATAAGCGGAAGATGAAATTGCTGTGGCTTGCGCCTTGGCACCCACGCCTGTGGCAGAGGTTGCAGTAGCTTGTGCTTCGGTGCCGATGGCGGTTGCCGAGCCGGCCGTAGCAGAAGCACCGGAGCCGGAGGCCAATGATCTGATGCCGCTGGCTGTCGAGCCTGCGCCAATTGCTGAAGATAAATTACCGGAAGCGGCTGCGCCAGAACCTATGGCTGTGCTTTGCCCGCCGGTGGCTTTTGATTTACGACCGATAGCGGTGTCGGCATTGGCTGAAGCAGCTGATTCCTCGCCGAGTGCGATTGCAGCTGAACCGGTTGCGTCGGCGGATGCGCCAATGGCCACAGCGGATTCTGCGCCGGCATTGGCACGAGAGCCTACGGCGGTGGAAGCCAAGCCGCTGGCTTTTGTCCAAGTGCCGATGGAGGTGGCATAGCTGCCGCTTGCACCGCTGCCGTCCTGATTGTCACGGCTTGCGCCAAGATCGTTGATGCCGACGTAATCAGCAGCAATGGCCGGCAGTGAAAAAGAAGCCAAGCCGGCCAACGCTAATGCGGTGGCGATTTGGCGGCCGGCGGAAACCGGCGCGGGGTGGATATGTTTGTGCTGACTCATGATAAGCTCCTTGGGATTTGATAATCAAATTGGATAAAGTCTGAGCCCGATAATGTTTTATTTAGTATGATATGTAATTATAATTTATGTATCATTAATGTTGTTTTTAGTTACTTCAGCAGGGCGTTAGCCGTGTTGTAAGTTCATCATAATGTCAAAAAATTTACATTGCAAATGAATATTAAATAAACTTAAAGAATATAATTTATTGTTTATATAGTGAATATTTTTATCGTTTTAATTGAATGGCATTAAGTTCCAATATTTTACGATATTTAAAATTTTATATGATATTTTAATAAATAAATCGAATTTATTAGAATTTGTTTATATTTAAACAAAAAAACCGCCATTTTGTGGCGGTGAGTATAGCGGGGCGGTGGTGCGTGCCGGAGTGTGGTAAACAAGCTAAAGCAAACTGAATGAAGTATCACCTATGGATTGAATCACCCACATGCCGTTTTGATGGTGCAGGCGGCTCACCGAAGCGTTGGGCACGCTTTGATAGAGGATGCTTTGCGCATCAATCATTTTTAAAATGGTGGTGATGGCGATGCCGTGCGACACCAACAGCGCGCGCCCGTTGTGCGGTGTGCGTGCGATTAATTCATCCAAGCCTTGTTGCAGGCGGGCGCTGAATTGGGCTTCGGTTTCGGCCAGCCCCAAAGGGTCGAGCGCGTGCACACTCTCGGCAATCAGGTTGCGCTCGCCGTGGCGGTAGGCGGCGAGCCAGTTTTCGGTGCTGGGCAGGCCGCGATAAGCGGTGATTTTATCGTGCACAATGTGTGTTAACTCGCCTTCAAAGCCGCCGAAGCAATATTCGCGCAAATCGGGCAATGAAACCAGCGGCAGGCCGGCTTGGCCGCTGTGGTTTAAAATCAGCCGGGCGGTGTCGACGGCGCGCGGGCTGGTGCTGCTGAAAGCGGCATCGAAGGTGATGCGCTGCTGCTCAAGCCCGCGGCCGAGGTTTTCCGCCACTTGGCAGCCTTCGGGCGTGAGTGGCGAATCGCTCCAGCCTTGCAGCCGGCCGGTGGTGTTGAACACGGTTTTGCCGTGGCGCACTAAATAAAGTTCGAGTGTTTTCATGGTTGATAAACCTGATAAGTTTTAAGAAAGCGTAGTTTTAAGAAAGAGTAGGATGAGGCCGTCTGAAACGATGCGGCTTTTCAGACGGCCTGCGGTGCGGCGTGCGCTTATTATATACGCTTGCGCAGCGTTTGCCGGTTTGCGCCTCCGGCTATTGCAAAAGCGGCCGTTTATCCCCATATCGGCGCAATAATATTAATGGCAGGATTTAATCCATGCAGCCGGTTAAAATGTATAGCGGCCCGTTTTGCCCTTATTGCACCATGGCCAAGCAGTTTTTGAAATCTCAGGGCGTGACTGAAATCGAAGAAATCCGGGTGGATAAAAATCCGCAGGATTACGCCCAAATGCAGGCGCTTAGCGGCCAACGCAGCGTGCCGCAGATTTTTATCGGACAAACCCATGTGGGCGGCTTCACCGATTTGTATGCCCTGCACCGAGCGGGCGGGCTGGCCTCGCTTTTGGCGGGCGATTGATGCCATAATGTGAAATGAATGTTGTTCCCTTTTGCTGTGTTGACGCAGCCTAACTTTTAAACAGGAAGAAATTTTATGAGCGAAGAATTGCAACCCGTGTTCAGCATCGAGAAGCTGTATGTGAAAGATATGTCGTTGGAAGTGCCACATGCGCCGAAGATTTTTCTGGAGCAGGGCGAGCCGGAAGTAGATATGCGCGTGTCTACCGAGAGCACCAAACTGGAAGACGAATTTTATGAAGTGTCGGTTACCGTAACCGTAACCGCCAAGCTCGAAGACGGCCGCGTGATGTTTTTAAACGAAGTGGCCCAAGGCGGCATTTTCCGTTTGGCCCATATTCCGGAAGAAGACATGCAGCTTTTGCTGGCTGTGGCCTGCCCGAATATTTTGTTCCCTTATGCGCGTGAAGCCGTGTCGGCCACCATCACCCGCGCAGGCTTCCCGCCGGTGCTGTTGGCGCCGATTAATTTCGAAGCCATGTATCAGCAAAGCGTGACCGAAGGCAACGCTTAATCTTGTATGAAAGTTGTGGCAACAGGCCGTCTGAACGTTTCAGACGGCCTGTTTGTTTTTGAGCCAAAATATTGCCGCGTGATGAAATGTGAGCAGACCCTGGCGATAAAGCATTGGTAAGGCCGGCCGAAAGGTGTAAAATACGCCCCGTTTCCAACTCAAGCCCTGCACCGCGCAGGCACGCATCATGGACCTTCCCAGTTCATTAACCTTACCGATTTCATCCACACACGGCCACGCCGTCTGATCCCGCCGGATATTGCGCCCGCAATCAGGCGGGCGGAGTATTTATGAGCACCCAAGCAGAATCTGTTACCCAAAGCGATGTCGACCGCCTGCCGCTCGATATCGAACGCATCCACGAGCTGGCCGAAGCGCTGCTGCCCGTGTCCGAGCAGATCGACGCCGATTTGCCGGTGGAAGATCGCAAGCTCAATGCCAAGCTGGTTGAGCTGATTGCCATTTTGCACGAATTGCACCCGGCCGACGTGGCCGGCCTGCTCGAATCGCTGCCACAGAAAGAGCGCGCGCTGGTGTGGCATTTGGCCGCGCCCGAAGAAGACGGCGAAGTGCTGCTGGAAGTGTCGGACGCGGTGCGCGAAACCCTGATTGAAACCATGGACCAGCAAGAATTGCTGGCCGCGGTGGATGATTTGGATGCCGACGAATTGGCCGAATTGGCCGCCGATTTGCCGCACGAAGTGGTGTATGAAGCGCTGAAAACCCGCGATGAAGAAGAGCGCGCGCAAGTGGCGGCGGCGATGTCGTTTGAAGACGGCCAAGTGGGCGCGATTATGGATTTCGAATTGGTGAGCATCCGCGCCGATGTGGCTTGCGAAGTGGTGCTGCGCTATCTGCGCCGCTTCGAGAGCCTGCCCGACCACACCGACAAAATTTTCGTGGTAGACGATAACGATGTGCTCAAAGGCGTGCTGCCCGTGCGCAAGCTGCTGGTGGCCGACCCCGAAGAGCGGGTGGAGAATGTGATGGCCACCGATGTGGTGCGCTTTCGCCCCGAAGACGATGTGGAAGAAGCCGCGCTGGCGTTTGAGCGCTACGACTTGGTTACCGCGCCAGTGGTCGATGCCAATAAAAAGCTGATCGGCCGCATCACCATTGATGAAATGGTGGACGTAATCCGCGAAGAATCCGAAGCCGATATGTTGAACATGGCCGGCTTGCAGGAAGAAGAAGATTTGTTTGCGCCGATTTGGGATTCGGTGAAAAACCGCTGGATGTGGTTGGCGATTAATTTGTGCACCGCCTTTATCGCCAGCCGCGTGATCGGCGCTTTTGAAGGCTCGATTGCCAAAATCGTGGCGCTGGCCGCCTTAATGCCGATTGTGGCCGGCATCGGCGGCAATTCGGGCAACCAAACCATCACCATGATTGTGCGCGCTATGGCCATGGGGCAGCTTTCCGGCTCGCAAGCGCGGCGGCTGCTGAAAAAAGAAGTGGGCGTGGCGCTGGTAAACGGCTTGATTTGGGGCAGCGCGATGGGGCTGATTTCATGGCTGCTTTACGACAGCCCCGGCATCGGCTTGGTGATGGTGGCCGCGATGACGCTCAATCTTTTGCTGGCCGCCACCGTGGGCGTGTTGATACCGGTGGCGATGGAAAAAGCCGGCCGCGATCCGGCCTTGGGCAGCTCGGTGCTGATTACCGCGGTAACCGATTCGGGCGGCTTTTTGATTTTTCTGGGGCTGGCAACGATCTTTTTGCTGTAGCGCCGTGGCAGTTGGTTTCTTGCATTTAACTATAGGCCGTCTGAAAAAGATTTACGGTTTTCAGACGGCCTTTTATAGTGAAATGCATCAAAAATGGCTACAAACGGCAGCTTGGCTTGTCAACCCAAGCAAACCAATCTATGTCGGTGCGATTTTCTACTCAGTAGCCATTTTTCTTTAATGCCACTATATAAAAATAAAACAATTATCATAAAATAATCATCGTTTTACACGCTTTGTTTAACCCACCGATAAAGGCCGTCTGAAATGGCAAACACGCTTGAAAACTGGCTGCGCGCCGCGCCGCTGCCGCTGCCGGAAGCGCGCATTTTGTTGCAGCATTGCACCGGCCTGAGCCGCGCCCAGCTGCTCACCCGCGGGCGGGATGCGCTTGACGGGGAAAACGAAGCTGCATTGTCTGCGCTGGTGCAGCGGCGTTTGGCCGGCGAGCCGATGGCTTATATTGTGGGCGTGCGCGAGTTTTACGGCCGCACTTTTATCGTGAATGATGCGGTGCTGATTCCGCGCCCCGAAACCGAGCACTTGGTGGAAGCCACGCTGGCACGATTGCCGCCGCAAGGCCGGCTGTGGGATTTGGGCACGGGCAGCGGCGCGGTGGCGGTAACGGTGGCGCTGGAGCGCCCCGATGCGCATGTGCGTGCTTCCGACATCAGCGCAGATGCGCTGGCGGTGGCCGCTCGAAATGCGGCTTCGTTGGGCGCAAAGCTTGAATTTGCGCAAGGCTCGTGGTTTGCGGTGGACAGGCCGTCTGAAACACAGGTTTACGATGTGGTGGTGTCCAACCCGCCCTATATCGAAGCGGGCGATGTGCATTTGCAGCAAGGCGATTTGCGCTTCGAGCCGCAGCAGGCGCTCACCGATTTTAGCGATGGCTTAAGCTGCCTGCGCGCGCTGGCAGAAGGTGCGCCGCATGTTTTGAAAGCCGGCGGCTGGCTGTTGCTGGAACACGGCTACAATCAGGGTGAAGCTGCGCGCGCGCTGTTGGTGCAGCACGATTTTGTCGAAGTGGCCACGCTGCCCGATTTGGCCGGGCTCGATAGAATCACCTTGGGGCGCAAACCCGCATAATGCAGACGGGCGCGCTTTGGTTTATGATGAGGCCGTCTGAAACTTTTAGGAGCAAACCACATGAAAAAAAGCTTATTGGCGCTTGCTGCCCTTGCATTGCTGGCCGCTTGTGCCGGCAGCGGCACGGGCAACACGCAGATGTATGGTGAAATCAAGGGCGGCGTGGAGAGCAGCCGCACCACCGTGAAATAATTGCATCATCAATGATAAGGCCGTCTGAAAGCAAAGTTTCAGACGGCCTTATCATATGAGCACAAACAAAAAACACAATTGATGGTTTCGAGGCCGTCTGATACCCATTCTAAAAAATAATATACAAACAGGCAGCCCGTAGGTCGGATTCTTGAATCCGACACTTGTTCGTAGAACAAGCCACGCACATCGCTTTGGCCGATGGCCAAACGTCGGATTCAAGAATCCGACCTACGCGGTTGGTGCTATCGAACTGCTTTTATTTTGTAAGGTTATTTTTTGGATTGGTATGAAACTTTGCTTTCAGACGGCCTCGGGCTTATGCGGTTGAAATATGTTTACCGATAAATCTTGCCGCCTTGCTGCACAAATTCCACCGCTTTTTCCTGCATGCCTTTTTGTGCGGCGGCATAATCGCGCACTTCCTGCGTGATTTTCATCGAGCAGAATTTGGGGCCGCACATCGAGCAGAAATGGGCGATTTTTGCGCCTTCGGCGGGCAGGGTTTGGTCGTGGTAGCCCTCGGCGCGTTCGGGATCGAGGCCTAAGCGGAACTGGTCGCGCCAGCGGAATTCAAAGCGTGCTTTGCTCAAAGCGTTATCCCGCAATTGCGCGCCCGGCCAGCCTTTGGCCAAATCGGCGGCATGGGCGGCGATGCGGTAGGTGATGATGCCGGTGCGCACGTCTTCTTTATCGGGCAGGCCCAGATGCTCTTTGGGGGTAACATAGCAGAGCATGGCCGTGCCATACCAGCCGATATTGGCCGCGCCGATGCCGCTGGTGATGTGGTCGTAGCCCGGCGCAATGTCGGTAACGAGCGGGCCCAAAGTGTAAAACGGCGCTTCAAAACAATGTTGCAGCTCTTCGGTCATGTTTTGCTTCACCCGTTGCAGCGGCACATGGCCGGGGCCTTCAATCATCACCTGCACATCGTGCTGCCACGCTTTGGCGGTGAGCTCGCCCAAGGTGTGCAATTCGCCGAATTGCGCTTCATCGTTGGCGTCGGCAATGCAGCCGGGGCGCAGGCCGTCGCCCAGCGAAAACGACACATCATAGGCTTTCATGATTTCGCAAATGTCGTCGAAATGGGTGTAGAGGAAGTTTTCCTGATGGTGCGCCAAGCACCATTTGGCCATAATCGAGCCGCCGCGCGACACAATACCGGTGAGGCGCTCGGCGGTGAGTGGCACATAGCGCAGCAACACGCCGGCATGAATGGTGAAATAATCCACGCCCTGTTCGGCCTGCTCGATTAAAGTGTCGCGAAACAAATCCCAGCTTAAATCTTCGGCCACGCCGCCCACTTTTTCCAGCGCCTGATAAATCGGCACTGTGCCGATGGGCACAGGTGCATTGCGGATAATCCATTCACGCGTTTCGTGAATGTGCGCGCCGGTAGACAAATCCATAATCGTGTCTGCCCCCCAGCGCAGCGACCACACCATTTTTTCCACTTCTTCGGTGAGCGATGAAGTAACCGCCGAGTTGCCCAGATTGCCGTTGATTTTCACGCGGAAATTGCGGCCGATAATCATCGGCTCCAGCTCGGGGTGGTTGATGTTGGCGGGGATAATCGCGCGGCCTGCCGCCACTTCGCTGCGCACGAATTCGGGCGTGATTTGGTCGGGATGGTTGGGAATATTGGCGCCGAAGCTTTGGCCGGCGTGCTGGCGCAGCAGCTTTTCATAGCGCGCATCACGCATCAGCTCATCGAGCTTCATACGCTCGCGCAGCGCCACAAATTCCATTTCCGGCGTGATGATGCCGCGGCGCGCATAATGCATTTGAGTCACGTTTTTGCCGCTTTGGGCACGCAGCGGGCGGGTGATTTGGTTGAAGCGCAGGTGGGCTGTTTGCGGGTCGTGCGCGCGCGCTTGGCCGTATTCGCTCGATAATCCGGCCAATTGCTCGGTGTCGCCGCGCTCGGCAATCCAGGTGCCGCGCACATCGGCGAGGCCTTGCTTGAGGTCGATTTCGGCATTCGGGTCGCCATAAGGGCCGCTGGTGTCGTAAACCGGAATCGGCGGATTGGGCTCGCGGCCTTGTGCAAACACGGTGTCGTCTTGCCGGATTTGCCGCAGCGGCACACGCATGTCGGCGCGGCTGCCGGACAGATAGATTTTGTCGGAATTCGGATAGGCAAATTGAATGCCCAAATCGTGGGAAAGCTGATCGAGCTGCTGCGATTCGGTGGGCTTGGCGGTGGTCATAAAAATGCTCCTGTTTCTCGGGGTGGCAATCGGGAAACAGGAGCGTGGTGTTTGGGTTTCAGACGGCCTTGTGTTTGGTTGCTGCTTGAGGCCGTCTGAAAAAAACTACGCTGAAAACTCCCCACGCAAGTATTATCTTGTTCGGGTGTAAGGGTCACTCTCAGCCGCCGTGTGGCAGCACCCCTGTTTCATGCGCGTTGATTAAAGCACAGATTGCAGCGGGTGGCAATTTGATGGGCGCTTGCAGCTGCTTGGTGTGGACAAGGTTGCGTGATGATGAATGAAGTTGGCAGCAAAAGGCCGTCTGAAACGATTTCAGACGGCCTTTTGCTGCCACTTTTTGCTGCGTAAAGATTACTCTTCGCCGTTTTTGTCGCTGCCTTGGCGGCGTGAGAAATTGATGCCCAATTGCTTGAGCTTGCGGTAAAGGTGGGTGCGCTCCAGCCCCACTTTTTGCGCCACCCGGCTCATGTTTTGGCCTTCTTGGGCGATGTGGTATTCAAAATAGCGCCGTTCCAGCTCTTCGCGCAATTCGCGCAGCGGCATGTTGAAATTGAAGCCGCCCACGATTTCGGTGTTGGTATTGGGGGTGAATTGGCCGAGGATATTGTTGACGGCCTGCTCGCCCACTTCATCGTTGTCGGCGGTGAGCGCCAGGTTTTTCACAATGCTGCGCAATTGGTCGAGATTGCCCGGCCAATCGTATTGGCGCATGATGTTGAGCGCAGCGGTGCTGAATTTTACCAGCGGAATTTTTTGGGTTTCGGCCAGCTCGGTCACGATTTGGTTCACCAAAAACACAATATCGTCGGGCTGGCTGCGCAAAGGCGGAATGCCGACGGTGAAGGCCGCGAGCGTGGCCAAAAGCTTGCCGTCTTGATTGGGATTTTCCGCCAGCTCGGCCAGCGTGCGGCTGCAGGCGCAGATAATGCGTACGTTGTAGCGCTCGGCTTTGGTGAGCAAAAAGCCGATGCCTTGCTGGATATTTTTGCTGTTTTGGGCAATATCGCCCAAATAAAGAATGCCGCCGCCGGCTTTTTGCAGCAAATCGAGCGGAATATCTACGATATGCTCGGTTTTTCCGGGTTCCACCCAAGCGGTGCCGTTTTTGTGGAAATAGCGCGCCACCAATTCGAAAGGCGAGCCGGTTTCGCCGGCGAGCAGCACGGGAGTGTTTTGCTTGGCCGAGCGCTCGAGCGCGCGGTTGAGCTCTTGAATGGCGGGGCTGTTGCCCAGTTTGTCGAGCGAGAGGCCGGATGCGGCCTGCATTTCGCCATATTTGAGGGCGCGGTCTACCGTGGAGAGCAGCTTTTGCAGCGCAATTGGCTTTTCGAGAAAATCGAGCGCGCCGATTTTGGTGGCTTCAACGGCGGTGTCGATGCTGGCATGCCCGCTCATCATCACCACGGGCATATTGAGCTGGCCGTTTTTCGCCCATTCTTTGAGCAGGGTGATGCCGTCGCAATCGGGCATCCAAATATCGAGCAACACCATGGCCGGCCGGGTTTGGTGCCGCAGCTGGCGGGCTTCTTCTGCGTTTTCGGCCAAGGCTACGGTGTAGCCTTCGTCTTGCAGGATTTCCGACAGGAGATCCCGGATACCGATTTCATCGTCTACAATTAAAATATCACTGCTGCGCATAAGTTTCTACCAATCGGGGTAAGGCGATTTTCACACACGCGCCGCCCTGGGCTGAGTTGCTCAGGCTGATGCGGCCGCCGTGTTCTTCTATTATCTTCTTCACCACCGGCAAGCCCAGGCCGGTGCCGGTGGGTTTGTCGGTGACATAAGGCTCAAAGGCGTGATGCAATATGTCTTTACTGAAGGCTTTGCCGTTGTTGGACACCGTCAGCACGACATTTTGCTCGTCAGAGCGGGTTTCGATGTGAACATGTGGTGATGGGTCTTCTTCTGCGGCTTCTGCTGCGTTTTTGAAAATATTATGCAATACCTGGCGCATGGCACCGGTATCGGCAGCAATCCACAACGGTATATTACTTAAATTAGCAGAGAATGTACACGAACTGCCTTCATATAATAAGAGTACTTCTTCTGTTATCTGGTTTAAATCGGTGTTTTCGAGCTTGAGCGCGGGTGAGCGCGCATAGTTGCGGAAGGCTTCTACCATCTCTTTCATTGCCGTTACTTGCTTCACGATGGTGTCGGTGGAGCGGGTGAGCATTTGGGCATCGGCTTCGTTTAATTTGTCATGCAATTTCCATGCCAAACGTTCGGCAGAAAGCTGGATGGGCGTGAGCGGGTTGCGGATTTCATGCGCCAGCCGCTTGGCCACTTCGCCCCAAGCGGCATCTTTTTGCGCACGCACCAAGGCGGTGATGTCGTCAAACACCATCACAATGCCGTTGCCGTTGTCATCGGGCAGCACGGTGGCCTTGGCCAGCAAAATGCGCGATTCGTCGGGCGCAGCATAAGTGAGCTGCACCGGCTTGCCGCTGCCGGCGGTGTCGATAATGGCGGCAAAGGTTTCGGCCAAAATGGCTTGCTGCGGCGATTGGTGCGTCCAGTCATACCAATTGCTGCCGAGCATGTGCGAGAGCGAAGTGCCGAGTATGGCTTCGGCGCTGTGGTTGTAGGTTTTCAGACGGCCTGTGTCGTCTACGGTGATCACGCCGCTGGTGAGGCTTTCCAGCACGCATTCCAGATAATGGCGCGCGGCTTCCTGCTGCACTCTGTTGCGCTCGGCCGCGCTTTGGGCGATGGAGAGCTGCTCGGTCATGTGGTTGAACAAATGGGTGAGGCGGCCTAATTCGTCGTTGCGGAAAATCGGCCGTTTTTGCGAAAAATCACCTTGCGCCACCGCGCGTGCGCCTTCGGCCAGCGATAAAATCGGCTCAACGAAGCGGCGGGCGAAATAAAGCGCCCACACCAAAGCCAGCATAATCGCCAGCAGGGTGGCGGCCAGCAAAGTCACCAGAAAAAAGGTGCGCAGGCCTTGCTGGGCGTAGCTCAATTCGGCGTATTTGGCGCGGGCCGCTTCAATCAGCGAGGCATCTTTGGCCACGTTGGCCGGAATGGGTTGGCGGAAAAACAAGACGGTTTGCTGCGCGTTGTGTTCGGTGAGCATCAGCCAACCTTGTGCATAAAGCACGTTGTTGATGCTTTCGATGCTGCGTGCGGAGCCGGCTTGGCTGAGCAGCTCGCGGGTGTGTTTGTCGGGCTCGGGAGCGGGCAGGCGCTGCGGATTGCGCTCGGCTTCGATGCGGCCGTTGTTCAGATTATAGA
Source organism: Uruburuella suis (assembly GCF_022870845.1). Taxonomy (GTDB): domain Bacteria; phylum Pseudomonadota; class Gammaproteobacteria; order Burkholderiales; family Neisseriaceae; genus Neisseria; species Neisseria suis. The sequence continues at coordinate 2,504,124 of NZ_CP091507.1, read as the reverse complement.
GCGCAAGTTGGCTGAATTCGGCGGCGCCGGCGGCTTGCGGCAAGGCGGCGGCCAAATCGTTGCCGAGTGAAGCGGAGCTGATTAATTCGATTTGTATGGCGGTGGCGCGGCGCACCGTGTTGTCGAGCGATAAATTCAGCGCGGATTTACTCAGATTGAGGCTGCGCTCGAGCGCTTCTTGGGTGTCGTTGCCAAACCACGAATCGATGCTGTTGGTGATGAATTGTGCCGACACGCCGAAAAGAAACATGCCCGGTAGCACGGCCACCAAGGTAAACATGCCGGCCAGCCGCCGCGCGATTTGCGAGCCGAATATGCCGCGGCGGCTGTCGCGCATCAAAAGCCACGCATAGCGCATCAACACCGCCAGCAAGCCGCCGATCAAGATGCCGGCTGCGGCGAGAATCCACCAGAAATAATCGGCCAGCTTGCTGCTGTTGCCGGTGGCGATGGTGAGCATGTAGAGCGACACCATGGCAAGGAAAACGGCCACAATCAGAAAGCGCCGCATGATTATTCCTGTGAAATGGTTAAGGTTTTCCAGCCGGAATCAAGCTGCCAGCTTTTGGAAGTGAGTGCGTTGATTTGAAAGGGCTTGGGCAGCTGCGCGGTGCTGAGCATCAGGCGGATTTCGGCGCGTACGCTCTGCGCACCGGTGCCGCCCAAGGCGCCTTCGGGCAGCACTTTCCAGTTGGCAATGGCGCCTATGCCGCGCAAGGCGGTGTCCAGCGTGTTGTATTCGGTGGAAAAAGTGCCCACGGTGACGCGGTAGCGGCCGGTGAGCGGGTGATAGGAGAGCCTGTATTGCACATTGCTGTCGCTGCTGCCGACGATTTGGCCGAGCTTGAAGCGGTAGGCGGCGGTGGTGGGGGCGGAGAGCTGGTAGCTGAGGGTGAAGGTGAGCGGCACGCCCTGGGTGAGCGCTTGCTTGAGCTGGTCGGGCAGATCGGTTTGGAAGCGGCTGCTGATGGAAAGCTGGCCGCTGCCGGTGAGCTTGGCTTGGGCGCGGGTCGTGTTGATGCCTTCTGCGGCCGTCTGAAAAGAAATCAGCAGCAGAAGCGGCAAAATGAGCAGTGTGTGTTTACTGCTTTTGAATAAGCGCGTAATAAAAGCCATCTTGGTGCTTGTTGGGCAGCAGCACATGCGATTCGAGCAACCGGGCATCGGCATGGCGGGTTAGAAAATGCTGCAGCTGCTGCGCGTTTTCTTCTTCGAAAATCGAGCAGGTGGCCAGCAGCATGCGGCCGTTTTTTGTCAGGGTGTGCCATAAAGCGTCGAGCAGCGCCACTTGCTGGCGGGCGGTTTTGGCTGCATCGCCGGCTCGGCGCAGCCATTTGATGTCGGGGTTGCGGCGCACCACGCCCGAGGCGGTGCAGGGTAGGTCGGCCAATATGGCGTCAAACGATTTGCCATCATACCATGCGTTTAAATCTTGTGCGTCGGCGCAGGCCAAGGTGGCCGTCTGAAAGCCCAATCGGTCGAGATTGCTTTGCACACGTGCCAAGCGCTCGGCATCAATGTCGAGCGCGGTAAGCTTGCAATCGGCCAGCTCCAAAAGGTGGCCGGTTTTGCCGCCGGGCGCGGCGCAGGCATCGAGAATGCGCTCGCCATCTTGCGGGTTGACCAAATAGGCGGCTTTTTGGGCGCCGAAATCCTGCACCGACACAAGGCCGTCTGAAAAGCCCGGCAGCTGTGCCACGGGCAGCGGCTCGGCCAGTTGCACGGCATAATCGTCGAGCGCTTTGGCGGCGATACCGGCTTCGGCCAGCGCGGCCAGATAGCTTTCGGCATTGCCGCGGCGGCGGTTGACGCGAAGTGTCATCGGCGGGTGCGCCTGCAGGGCGGTGAGGATGTTGTGCCAATGCTTGGGATAATGGCTGTGCAGATAATCCACCCACCATTCGGGCAGATTGTATTTGGCGGTGTTGTCTTTTTGACAGGCAGCGGCAAGCTTTTCGCGCTCGCGCAAAAAGCGGCGCAAAATGGCGTTGGCAAACGCGCGGTATTGGCCTTTGCCGATTTTGGCGATGCTCTCTACCGCTTCGTTAACCACGGCGTGCGGTGCGTTGCGGGTGTGGTGCAATTGATACATGGCCGCCAGTAGCAGGCTTTCTAGCTGGGCGTTGTTGATGGGCTTGTTGAGCATTTGCGCCAGCATAAAGCGCAGGCTGCCGGCATAACGCTGCACGCCGTAGGCGATGTCTTGCAGTGCGCCGTTTTCCTGCACGGTGAGGTCGGGGTGGGCAGCGCGGATGTCGGCCAGCACGTCTTGCAGGTTTTTGCCGTCGGCCACGGCGGCGATGCTTTGGGCAGCCAATTGTTGGGCGCGAGCCATGCTCATAATGGGGTGCCTTTTTCGATGTGGCGGCCGGCGGCAAAAGCCGCAACGGGCATGCGTTTGCTGCCGGCGGGTTGCAATTCGGTGATGTTGAGTGCGCCTTCGCCGCAGGCTACGATGAGGCCGTCTGAAGAAATGGCCAGCACTTCGCCGGCGCGGCCGCTTTGTTCCACCGCCTCCGCCTGCCAGATTTTCAGCGGCTGGTTTTGATATTCCACCCACGCGCCGGGTACGGGGTTGAAGGCGCGGATTTTGCGCTCGATGATGAGGGCGGGTTGGTTCCAATCGATTTTGGCTTCTTCTTTGCTGAGCTTTTGTGCGTAAGTGATGCCGGTTTGCGGCTGCGGGCTGGCGTTCAGACGGCCTGTTTGTTGTAATTGTTGCAAATCTGCAACAATTGCTTGTGCGCCTAAATCGGCAAGCGCATCGTGCACATCGGTGGCCGTGTCGGTGTTTTTAATGGCGTAGCGGTGGGTGCTCACCACGGCGCCGGTGTCGAGGCCGGCATCCATCTGCATGATGCACACGCCGGTTTCAGCGTCGCCGGCTTCGATGGCGCGCTGTATCGGGGCGGCACCGCGCCAGCGCGGCAGCAGCGAGGCGTGGATGTTGAGGCAGCCGTGCGCGGGCGTGTCGAGCACGGCTTGCGGCAGAATCAGCCCGTAGGCGGCCACCACCATCACGTCGGCATTTTGGGCGCGCAAAAGGGCTTGTGCTTCTTCGTGGCGCAACGATGTGGGCTGGGCGATGGCCAAGCCCAATTCAAGCGCGGCTTGCTTTACCGGGCTGGCCTGAAGCTGCATGCCGCGGCCTTTGGGGCGGTCGGGCTGGGTGAGCACCAGCAAAATCTCGAAGCCCGCAGCGGCAATGGCGCGCAATGCTTGGGCAGCAAAATCGGGCGTGCCCGCGAAAATCACTTTCATATTTAATAGGCCGTCTGAAAAGGTTATAGATCGTGCTTGGCACGTTTTTTTAATTTGGTTTTGATGCGGTTTTGCTTCAGCGGGGAGAGATATTCCACAAACACTTTGCCCAGCAGGTGGTCGAGCTCGTGCTGGATGCAGATGGCCAAAAGGCCGTCGGCTTCGAGGGTGAATTTTTCGCCTTTTTCGTTGCAGGCTTCCACGGTTACGCGCTCGGCGCGGGTGACGGTGTCGTAAATGCCGGGCACCGACAGGCAGCCTTCTTCGTAGGTGGTTTCGCCGTCTTTATGGGTGATCACGGGGTTGATAAACACGCGCGGCTCGTTGTGTTCTTCGGTGAGATCCATCACCACCACGCGCTCGTGCACGTCTACCTGGGTGGCGGCCAAGCCGATGCCGTGCGAGGCATACATGGTTTCCAGCATATCGGCCGCCAGCGTTTGAATGCGCTCATCAATCTGCGCCACGGGTTTGGCCACGGTGTGCAGGCGCTCGTCGGGATATTTGAGGATGTTGAGTAAAGCCATATTAAGTTTCTCTATGTAATGGTGATGTGTGGCGCTTTAAAACTATGATATTGGTAATATTCGGTGTTAAAATGCAAAGATAATTGATTGGGGGCGGGCAAGCGGCCATGCGGCGGCTTGCTGATTATTTACTAAACTAAATTGATGACAATTCAAATCATTTTCAAGGGGACGTCATGCAGAAACGTATTATAACCTTGCTTTGCGCCGTTGGCTTGGCAATTTCCATGCCCGCATTGGCCGCAGGGCTCAAGTTGCGCCCGGATGCGCCGGCGCGTTATGTGGTGCAGCCCGGCGACACGCTGTGGAAAATTTCAGGCCGCTATCTTTACAGCCCGTGGCAGTGGAGCCGCCTTTGGGGGGCAAACCGCAGCGAAATCCGCAACCCGCATCTGATTTATCCGGGCCAAGTGCTGGCTTTGAGCTATGTAAACGGCCAGCCGCGCCTGGGTTTTGAAGGTGCGGCCGCTTATCAAGACGGCATTCCCGTGGTGAAGCTCACGCCGCGCGTGCGCGAAATGTCTGCCGGCTACGGCATTCAAACGGTGAATGTGAATTTCTACCGCATGTTTATGCAGCATCCGCAGGTGATTCCTCAATTGCAAACGCAAGATGCGCCCAAGTTAATCGAAGGCCCCGACAGCCGTATGCTTTATAGCCGCGGCGATCGTGTTTATGCTTATGGTATCAAAGAGCCGGGGCGCTATTTGGTGTATCGCGCCAATAAAGATATTGTCGACCCCGATACGCATAAATTTCTCGGCCAGGAAGTGGTGTTCAGCGGCATTGTGAGCACGCTGCCTTATACCAACAGCGCGTTGGATGCGCGCAGCGAGAAAGATGCGGCTTATTTGCCAGAGGGCGAATATTACACCCGCGAGCATCCTTTGCTGAAAGTGCCGACGCAAACCGCGCAGCCGATGGTGGTGGAAGAGGCGGTGTCGGAAATCCGCAAGGGCGATTTTTTGCTGAAAATGACTGATGAAGGCGACAGCTTCCGCATGATGCCGCATGCGCCCAACCGCCATATCGATGCCAAAGTGGTGTCGATTTTCGACGGTATCGGCGAGGCCGGCCAGTTTCAAACCATCACGCTCAATCGTGGCGAAGCGGCGGGCTTGGAAAAAGGCACGGTGTTGAGCCTTTACAAACGCAGCCGCCAGGTGCAGGTGGATTTGGAAGAGGGTGCGAAAGGGCGGCGCAGCGTGGTGAAATATGTGTCGATTCCGGCTGAAGAAGTCGGCTTGGCCATGGTTTACCGCGTCAGTGAAAATCTGGCATCGGCGATTATTCTCGAGAGCAAAACCAATATCAACATCGGCGATGCCGCATCCGAGCCGGGTCGTGATTTGGACAATATGGCAGAAGACAGGCCGCATGCGCCCAATGTGCCGCAAGATTCGCACAGCCACGAGTTTAACCAATACAATATCCACAGCAATATCGATCCTTATTGATGTTTGCATCATTATGAAGGGCAGGCCGTCTGAAACGCAGGGTTTCAGACGGCCTTTGTGTTGTGTTAGATAAAATTTTGTCATAAGATGAAATAATAACCAAGAAAACTATAAAATTAAGGGGGGGAAAATGGAGAGGAATGAACACGAGCGTTTGGCTTGGCTGCAACTGGCATTCACGCCTTATATCGGCGCAGAAAGCTTTTTGGCGCTGCACCGGCATTTCGGCAGCGCCCGTGCCGCGCTGGCCGCGCCTGTGGATGCCGTGCGCGGACTATTGTGCCAAAAGCAGGCCTTGCGCGATTGGGGGCGCGATAATCCTTTGGCCTTGAAAGCGGTGGAAGCAGCGCTGAATTGGGAAGCGCAGCCCGATTGCCGCTTAATGCTGCTGAGCGATGAAGATTTCCCGCTCATGCTCACCGAGGGCATCACACCGCCGCCGGTGTTGTTTTTGCGCGGCAATACCGCCTTGCTGCAACGGCCGGCGGTGGCTGTGGTGGGCAGCCGTCATGCCACGCCGCAAGCCTTGCGCATTGCCCGCGATTTCGGCGAAGCCATCAGCGAGCAGGAAATTGCCGTGGTGTCGGGCATGGCGGCCGGCATCGATGCGGCGGCGCATCAGGGTGCATTGGCCGGTGCGGGCGGCACGATTGCGGTGTGGGGCACGGGCATCGACCGCATTTACCCGCCGGCCAACAAAAATCTGGCCTACCAAATTGCCGAACGCGGCCTGATTGTGAGTGAATTCCCGCTCGACACCCGTCCTTTGGCCGGCAATTTTCCGCGTCGCAACCGCATTATCGCCGCTTTGGCGCAAGCCGTGCTGGTGGTGGAAGCCGCACCCGAATCCGGCTCGCTGATCACGGCCAGGCTGGCCGCAGAAATGGGGCGCGAGGTGATGGCCGTGCCCGGCTCGATTGATAATCCGCACAGCAAAGGCTGTCACAAGCTGATTAAAGAGGGCGCAAAATTGGTGGAATGCCTCGACGATATTTTGCAAGAATGTCCGCAACTGTTGCAAAAAGCGCCCTTGTCATCATATTCTATATATAAAGAGCGCAACGAAAGCTCAGCCGCAGATGCAACCGAGCCGCTTCAAACAGCCGAGAGGCCGTCTGAAACGATGGATGAAAGCGGGAAAGATGAGCTGCTCGCAGCCATGGGCTACGACCCGGTGCACCCCGACAGCCTGGCGCAAAGCTTGGGTCTGCCGGCAGCAGATGTGTATGCTAGGCTGCTCGAGCTGGAGCTTGACGGCCAAATCGCCGCCATGACAGGCGGCCGCTACCAACGAATCAAAAAGAAAGCATAAATGAAGGAACCCATCATGGCCGAAATGGCAGAAGTCATCGCCTTTTTAATCGAGCACTATCAAGATTTCGACGACTGCCCGCCGCCGGACGATTTAGGGCAGATTTTGGAAGATGTCGGCTTTGACGATGTGCAGATCAACAACGCGCTGATGTTGTTGGCGGTGTTGTCTGATAACGAAGAATCTGCGGTGCAGGCTTACCGCAGCGATGCTTTGCGGGTGTATACGCCCGAAGAGCAAGATGCCTTGCCGCAAGAAGTGATCGGCCTGCTGCATTTTCTGGAAAATGCCGATGCCATCAACGGCGAGCAGCGCGAATTCGTCATACACGCTCTGCTGCACATGCCGCCTGACGAAATCACGGTGGATATGGCCAAAGTGCTCACCTTGCTGGTGTTGTGGGCACACAAATCGGAGCTGCCGGTGTTGATCGGCGATGATTTGATGATGGCGCTGCACGGCGTGTCCACCATGCATTGATGGCAAATATGTGAAAGATAAAAAGGCCGTCTGAAAACGTTCAGACGGCATTCATAAAAACAAATAAATTTGAGCAACACATCTGTTCAGACGGCCTATAGGCTCTGTTTGCCATTCATCCCGCGCTAAAAGATTGCCGTGAGATAAATGATGAATAGGCCTTGGAAAACAGGCCGTCTGAATCCCAACCCAATATATTCATAGAGAACGGATATGGCCAAAAACCTCTTGATTGTCGAGTCGCCTTCCAAAGCCAAAACGCTGAAAAAATACCTGGGCAGCGAGTTTGAAATTTTAGCCTCCTACGGCCATGTACGCGATTTGGTGCCGAAAAACGGCGCTGTCGACCCCGATAACGATTTCGCCATGAAATACGAGCTGGTGGCGCGCAACATCAAACACGTCGATGCCATCGTGGCCGCCGCCAAAGAAGCGGAAAACCTTTATCTCGCCACTGACCCGGATAGAGAAGGCGAAGCCATTTCATGGCATTTGCAGGAAATTTTGAAATCCAAACGCGGCCTGAAAAACCTCAAGCCGCAGCGGGTGGTGTTTCACGAAATCACCAAAAATGCCGTGCTCGATGCCATCGCCCATCCGCGCGCGCTGGAAGTGAATCTGGTTGATGCCCAGCAGGCGCGGCGCGCGCTCGATTATCTGGTCGGCTTCAATTTGTCGCCCTTGTTGTGGAAAAAAATCCGCCGCGGCTTGAGCGCCGGCCGCGTGCAAAGCCCTGCTCTGCGCCTGATTTGCGAGCGCGAAAACGAAATCCGCGCTTTTGAAACGCAGGAATACTGGACGCTGCATCTCGACAGCCACAAAGGCCGCAGCAAATTCACCGCCAAGCTGATTCAATACAAAGGCGACAAGCTCGAGCAATTTTCCCTGCCCGATGAAACATCGCAAGCCGATGTGTTGAAAGCATTGGAAGGTAAAGAAGCGCAAGTGGCCGCCGTAGAGAAGAAAAAGCGCAGCCGCAACCCCGCCGCGCCGTTCACCACCTCCACCATGCAGCAAGATGCCGTGCGCAAGCTGGGCATGACCACCGACCGCACCATGCGCACCGCGCAGCAATTGTATGAAGGCATCGATGTGGGACAGGGCGCTATCGGCTTGATTACCTATATGCGTACCGACAGCGTGACCCTTTCCGACGAAGCGCTCACCGAAATCCGCCACTATATCGAAAACAAAATCGGCAAAGATTATCTGCCCGCATCGGCCAAGCAATACAAAACCAAATCCAAAAACGCCCAAGAAGCGCATGAAGCCATCCGCCCGACTTCCGTATACCGCACGCCCGAGAGCGTGAAACCGTTTTTGAGCGCCGACCAATTCAAGCTTTACCAAATGATTTGGCAGCGCACCGTGGCCTGCCAAATGACGCCGGCCAAATTCGACCAAACCACCGTCGATATCGCCATGGGCGAGGGCATTTTCCGCGTCACCGGCCAAGTGCAGACCTTTGCCGGCTTTCTGAGTGTGTATGAAGAGGGCACCGATGAGAGCGACGAAGACGAAGACAACAAAAAACTGCCCGAAATGAAAGAGGGCGAAGTGCTGCCCGTGGATGCGCTCTACGGCGAGCAACACTTCACCAGCCCGCCGCCGCGCTACAACGAAGCCACGTTGGTGAAAGCGTTGGAAGAATTCGGCATCGGCCGCCCGTCCACCTATGCTAGCATTATTTCCACGCTCAAAGACCGCGAATACGTCACCCTTGAGCAAAAACGCTTTATGCCCACCGACACCGGCGATATTGTCAACAAATTCCTCACCGAGCATTTTGCCCAATACGTCGATTACCATTTCACCGCCAAGCTCGAAGACCAGCTCGACGACATTGCCAGCGGCAAGCGCCAATGGGTGCCGGTGATGAGCCAGTTTTGGAAAGGCTTCGATAAGCAGGTGAAAGAAAAAGAAGGCATAGAGCGCGCCAAAATCACCACCGAAGAGCTGGAAGAAATCTGCCCCAAATGCGGCAACCACAAGCTGCAAATCAAATTCGGCAAACGCGGCCGCTTTATCGCCTGCTCGGGCTACCCCGATTGCGACTACACCCGCAATGTGGGCGAAACCGCCGAAGACGCGGCCAAAGAAGCCGAAGAGCCGACCATAGTCGAAGGCCGTTTCTGTCCCAAAGACGGTGGCCAGCTGGTGTATAAAAAAGGACGTTACGGCAAATTTATCGGCTGCGCCAACTACCCGAAATGCAAACATATCGAGCCGCTCGAGCCGCCCAAAGACACCGGCGTAGGCTGCCCGCAATGCAAAAAAGGCCAGCTGATCGAGCGCAAAAGCCGCTACGGTAAGCTGTTTTACAGCTGCAACACCTACCCCGACTGCAACTACGCCACCTGGAACCCGCCGATTGCCGAAACCTGCCCCAACTGCGGCTGGCCGGTGCTCACCATCAAAACCACCAAACGCTGGGGCGTAGAAAAAGTGTGTCCGCAAAAAGAATGCGGCTGGAAAGAGCAAATCGAACCGCCGGCACCGAAAGGCGCAAAAACGGACGAAGCGTGATAAAAGGCCGTCTGAAAATACTTTCAGACGGCCTTGTTTTATATGAATGAGCAAAATAAATGAAACACAATAAACATCAAAACCAAGTGCGCATCATCGGCGGCACGCACCGCGGCCGTAAGCTGGGTTTTGCCGATGCCGAAGGCTTGCGCCCCACGCCCGACATGGTGCGCGAGAAAGTGTTTAATTGGCTGGGGCAGGATTTAACCGGCAAAAACGTGCTGGATCTGTTTGCCGGCAGCGGTGCATTGGGGCTGGAGGCGGCTTCGCGCCGAGCTGCTAAAGTGGTGATGGTGGAAAGCAACCGCCAAACCGCTCGTTCATTGCAACAGGCGGCGCATACGCTAACCTTGCCGCAAGTTGAGATTGTGTGTTCAGACGGTCTGACTTATTTAAATCAAACGCAACAGCACTTTGATGTAGTGTTTTTAGATCCGCCGTTTGCTTGGCAGCAATGGCCGCAACTGTTTGATTTATTGGCAGGCCGTCTGAATCACGGCGCGATGGTTTATGTGGAAGCCGGCAAGTTGCCCGAGCGGCCGGCCGGGCTGCTTCCCTATCGGGAAGGCAAAGCCGGCATGAGTAGGTTTGAATTATTGCTCTATAGCCAAGTGGCTGAATAAAAAAGATTTAAGAATTATTCTCAAAGTGCAAAGGATGATAAAGCCGCTGCCGGCAAAACAGATTATGTTATAATTCGCCGTTAACGGTTTTGAACACACACATAAAGGAAAAGCAATGTCACTCTTTATTACCGATGAGTGCATCAACTGCGATGTCTGCGAGCCGGAATGCCCGAACGATGCCATTTATCAAGGCGAAGAGATTTATGAAATCAATCCCAATCTGTGCACCCAGTGCGTCGGCCACTATGACGAGCCGCAATGCCAGCAGGTGTGCCCGGTGGACTGTATTTTGATTGATGAAGAGCATCCTGAAAGCCCGGATGAGCTGCAAGCTAAATACGAACGCCTTGTTGCGGAAAAATAAATATTTAAAATTATTGCCTTGCAAATTTATTTTAAAAAAATAAAAAAAGGCGCTTGACGGAACGCAATCAGGTCTATACTATTGCGTTTCTCTTTTGGAGGGATTCCCGAGCGGCCAAAGGGGGCAGACTGTAAATCTGTTGCGTAAGCTTCGAAGGTTCGAATCCTTCTCCCTCCACCAAAATCCAATCTTATATTGGAGCAGAGAAAGTAAGTGCGGGTGTAGCTCAATGGTAGAGCAGAAGCCTTCCAAGCTTACGGTGAGGGTTCGATTCCCTTCACCCGCTCCATTAAGGTATGACACAATTAAGCCCATGTAGCTCAGGGGTAGAGCACTCCCTTGGTAAGGGAGAGGTCGGCAGTTCAATTCTGCCCATGGGCACCATCATTATTATATTTTTCAACCCAAACTAAAGCTTAGGATAGGAAGAATTGCCATGGCTAAAGAGAAATTCGCGCGGAACAAACCGCACGTAAACGTTGGCACCATCGGTCACGTTGACCATGGTAAAACCACATTGACCGCAGCATTGACCACCATTTTGTCTAAAAAATTCGGTGGCGCGGCCAAAGCCTACGACCAAATCGACAATGCCCCGGAAGAAAAAGCCCGCGGCATCACCATCAATACCTCACACGTAGAATATGAAACCGACGGCCGCCACTACGCCCACGTAGACTGCCCGGGTCACGCCGACTACGTAAAAAACATGATTACCGGTGCTGCCCAAATGGATGGCGCGATTTTGGTGTGCTCGGCCGCTGACGGCCCCATGCCGCAAACCCGCGAGCATATCCTGCTGGCCCGTCAAGTAGGCGTGCCCTACATCCTCGTGTTTATGAACAAATGCGACATGGTTGACGACGAAGAGCTGCTGGAATTGGTTGAAATGGAAATCCGCGACCTCTTGTCAAGCTACGACTTCCCCGGCGATGACTGTCCGATCATCAAAGGCTCAGCCCTGAAAGCCCTGGAAGGCGACACCAGCGAAATCGGCGAAACCGCCATTTTCGCCTTGGCCGATGCCCTGGACAGCTATATCCCCACGCCCGAGCGTGCCGTAGACAAACCTTTCCTGCTGCCGATTGAAGACGTGTTCTCAATCTCAGGCCGCGGCACCGTGGTAACTGGTCGCGTAGAGCGCGGCATCATCCACGTAGGCGACGAGATTGAAATCGTAGGCTTGAAAGACACCCAAAAAACCACCTGCACCGGTGTTGAAATGTTCCGCAAACTGCTGGACGAAGGCCAAGCAGGCGACAACGTAGGCGTGCTGTTGCGCGGTACCAAACGTGAAGACGTAGAGCGCGGTCAAGTATTGGCCAAACCGGGCACCATCACCCCGCACACCAAATTCAAAGCCGAAGTGTACGTATTGAGCAAAGAAGAGGGCGGTCGTCACACCCCGTTCTTCGCCAACTACCGTCCGCAATTCTACTTCCGCACCACCGACGTAACCGGCGCGGTAACCTTGGAAGAGGGCGTAGAAATGGTAATGCCGGGTGAAAACGTGGCCATCACAGTAGAGCTGATTGCCCCGATCGCCATGGAAGAAGGCCTGCGTTTCGCGATTCGCGAAGGCGGCCGCACCGTAGGCGCCGGCGTGGTTTCTTCTGTAATCGCTTAAAGTTTAGAGGCCAGTAGCTCAATTGGTAGAGTATCGGTCTCCAAAACCGAGGGTTGGGGGTTCGAGACCCTCCTGGCCTGCCAAATAAAAACTAACCGGCTTGGTGCCGGTTAGTTTTTTACTGTATTGAGAGATATAAAATGACTAACCATACCCCTCATGAAAAAGACCTGAAGCCCAAGGCGCTGGCCCGGGTGGAAGCGCAACATGAGGCGCAAAAAACCAAAGCGGCCGATGTTGTGAAGCTGCTGATTGCTGCTGCGTTGGTGGTTGGCGGCATTTGGGCGTTTTATGCTTTACCCGGTCAGCCTGTGTATGTCCGTGCGGCTTTGCCGGTAGTAGGCGTGGCTTTGGCTGTGTTGATTGTGTTTTACTGGTGCGATTTCGGCCGTCGTTTGGTTCGATATGTTCGCGACTCTGTTGCCGAGTTTAAGAAAGTAGTTTGGCCGCCACGCAAGGATGCTATGCGCATGACCATGTTTGTGGTGGCTTTCGTGGCTGTGTTGGCGCTGTTTATTTATGCGGCAGATAGCCTGATTTCATGGTTGTTTTATGATGTATTGTTGAAGAGGGGATAAAAATGTCCAAACGTTGGTATGTTGTGCAGGCTTATTCCGGCTTTGAAAAAAACGTTCAGAAAACCTTGAAAGAGCGTATTGCTCGAGAAGGTATGGATAATTATTTCGGTCAGGTTTTGGTGCCTGTCGAGGAAGTGGTTGATATTAAAAACGGCCGCAAAACCATCAGCGAACGCAAATTCTTTCCCGGTTATGTGTTGGTTGAAATGGAAATGACAGATGATTCTTGGCATTTGGTGAAAAGCACGCCGCGCGTGTCCGGGTTTATCGGTGGTAAAGCCAACCGCCCGCAGCCGATTTCTCAGCGTGAAGTGGATGCCATTTTGCAACAAGTGAAGTCCGGTGTTGAGAAACCCAAACCGAAAGTGGAATTTGAAGTCGGCCAGCAAGTGCGTGTGAATGAAGGCCCGTTTGCCGACTTTAACGGTGTGGTGGATGAGGTTAATTACGAGCGCAACAAGCTGCGCGTGTCTGTGCAGATTTTCGGTCGCGAAACACCGGTTGAGTTGGAGTTTAGCCAAGTCGAAAAGGTTTAAAGCAACACTTTTGCAAGAGAGTGTTTGTTTTGCTTGAAAAAAAATCAAGGCGGCTTTATAATTATCGGCTTGTTTTCTGGGGAGCGAATATTCGCGTTATACCCGTTATTTAGGAGCTACAAGTGGCAAAAAAAATCGTCGGCTATATTAAGCTGCAGATCCCTGCAGGTAAAGCCAATCCTTCTCCTCCCGTAGGCCCGGCTTTGGGTCAGCGCGGTTTGAATATCATGGAATTCTGTAAAGCATTTAATGCTGCAACCCAAGGCATGGAGCCGGGTTTGCCGATTCCGGTGGTGATCACTGCATTTGCAGACAAATCATTCACTTTTGTGATGAAAACCCCGCCTGCATCTATTTTATTGAAAAAAGCGGCCGGTCTGCAAAAAGGCAGCGCCAATCCGCTGACCAATAAAGTGGGTACCGTTACCCGTGCACAGCTGGAAGAAATCGCCAAAACCAAACAGCCGGATTTGACCGGTGCGGATTTGGATGCGTGTGTGCGCATTATCGCGGGCAGCGCCCGTTCAATGGGCCTGGATGTGGAGGGCGTATAATGGCTAAAGTATCTAAACGCTTGAAAACCTTGCGTGCTTCTGTTGAAGCCAATAAATTGTATGCAATTGATGAAGCCATCACTTTGGTAAAAGGTGCTGCCACCGCCAAATTCGATGAATCGGTTGATGTTTCTTTCAATCTGGGTGTGGATCCGCGTAAATCAGACCAAGTGATTCGTGGCTCTGTTGTATTGCCCAAAGGCACCGGTAAAACCACCCGCGTAGCGGTGTTTACCCAGGGTGCCAATGCGGATGCCGCTAAAGAAGCTGGCGCGGATATCGTGGGCTTTGAAGATTTGGCTGCCGAAGTGAAAGCCGGTAATCTGAATTTTGATGTGGTGATTGCTTCTCCGGATGCTATGCGCATTGTGGGTCAATTAGGCACTATTTTGGGTCCGCGCGGCCTGATGCCGAACCCGAAAGTGGGCACGGTTACACCGAACGTGGCTGAAGCCGTGAAAAACGCTAAGGCAGGTCAAGTGCAATACCGCACCGATAAAGCCGGTATCGTGCATGCCACCATCGGCCGTGCTTCTTTTGCCGAAGCTGATCTGCGTGAAAACTTTGATGCGCTGCTGGATGCGGTGGTGAAAGCCAAGCCGGCTGCCGCTAAAGGCCAGTACCTGAAAAAAGTAGCTGTTTCCAGCACCATGGGTTTGGGTGTGCGTGTGGATACTTCCAGCGTAAACAGCTAATCGTATTCTTCAGGCGGCCTTCACTTGGAGAGGCCGTCTGTTGTGGGCTACTTGAATTTTAAGTAGATGTCCAAGACCGTAGGGATCTTTACGATTTAATTGCTTGCACCCTACGCAGACGGTAGTCCTGAATCAAACAAGTCACTTGTGAAATGTCAATTTAGGTTGCCGCGCTGGTGGAATGCCGTTATCGGTATTTCTTTTGTTAAACAGTGGGAGGTAGACCTTGAGTCTCAATATTGAAACCAAGAAAGCAGCCGTAGAAGAGATTGTTGGCGCGATTGCCAATGCTCAAACTATGGTGATTGCTGAGTATCGCGGTATCAGTGTTGCCAACATGACTGAGCTGCGTGCCAATGCGCGTAAAGAAGGCGTATATTTGCGCGTTCTGAAAAACACATTGGCCCGTCGCGCAGTAGAAGGCACTTCGTTCGCTGCATTGGCAGACCAAATGACAGGTCCGCTGGTATATGCTGCGTCTGAAGATCCGGTTGCTGCAGCAAAGGTATTGCATCAATTCTCGAAAAAAGATGACAAAATTGTTTTAAAAGCAGGTTCTTACAACGGCGATTTGCTGAGTCAGGCTCAAGTGGCCGAGCTGGCATCTATCCCGAGTCAAGAAGAATTGCTGGCGAAACTGCTTGGTGTTATGCAGGCGCCTGTTTCAGGCTTTGCACGTGCGCTGGCTGCTTTGGCGGCCAAGCAAGCAGAAACCGAAGCAGCTTGATAATTTTGCATTAATCATTTTAGATACTTATTAATCCCAATATTTAGGAGTTTGAATAGCATGGCTATTACTAAAGAAGACATTTTGGAAGCGGTTAGCAATCTGACTGTTATGGAACTGAACGACTTGGTTAAAGCGTTTGAAGAAAAATTCGGCGTATCTGCCGCTGCTTTGGCTGTTTCCGGTGGCGCTGCTGCCGGTGGCGCTGCTGCCGCTGAAGAGAAAACCGAATTCGACGTGATTCTGACTGCTGCCGGCGACCAAAAAGTTGGCGTGATCAAAGTGGTTCGCGCGATTACCGGTTTGGGCTTGAAAGAAGCCAAAGACATGGTTGACGGTGCACCTAAAGCAGTTAAAGAAGGTGTTTCTAAAGCTGAAGCTGAAGACATCCAAAAACAACTGGAAGAAGCAGGCGCTAAAGTCGAAATCAAATAATTTGATTTTCGTAAGAGGCTGGCAGTTTACTGCCAGCCTTATTTCGCTTTTAAAAAAGAGAAACGTGGTTTTTTACCTTTATTTACCAAAATGATAATCTGTTGATGTAAATAAATGTAAGCAATCGTTTAATACTAAAGTCTCCCACGCTATGGAGTTTCACATGAGTTATTCGTTTACCGAGAAAAAACGCATCCGCAAAAGCTTTGCCAAGCGCGCCAATGTGCTGGATGTGCCGTTTTTGCTGGCCACCCAGCTGGATTCTTACGCTAAATTTCTGCAATTGGACCGCCCGTTTGATCAGCGCAGCGAAGATGGTTTGCAGGCCGCTTTTAATTCTATTTTCCCGATTGTCAGCCACAACGGTTATGCACAATTGGAGTTTGTGCATTATGTATTGGGCGAACCGCTGTTTGATATTCCTGAGTGCCAACTGCGCGGCATTACTTATGCCGCCCCTTTGCGTGCGCGCATCCGTTTGAAAATTTTCGATAAAGAATCATCCAAGCCCAATGTGGTCAAAGAGATTCGTGAAAACGAAGTGTATATGGGTGAAATCCCGTTGATGACGCCGAGCGGCTCGTTTGTGATCAACGGCACCGAGCGCGTGATTGTGTCGCAATTGCACCGCTCGCCCGGTGTGTTTTTCGAGCACGATAAAGGCAAAACCCATTCTTCGGGCAAATTGCTGTTTTCTGCCCGCATCATTCCTTACCGCGGCTCATGGCTGGATTTTGAGTTTGATCCGAAAGACTTGCTCTATTTCCGTATCGACCGCCGCCGCAAAATGCCGGTAACGATTCTGCTTAAAGCGTTGGGTTATAACGATGAGCAGATTTTGAATACCTTTTACGACAAAGAAACCTTTTATTTGTCGAAAGACGGTGTGCAAACCGATTTGATTGCAGGCCGTCTGAAAGGCGAAACTGCCAAACTGGATATCGTGGATAAAGACGGTAATGTTTTGGTGGGCAAAGGCAAGCGCATCACGGCTAAAAATATCCGCGACATCAGCAATGCCGGCTTAACCCGCTTGGATGTTGATGCTGAAAGTCTGTTGGGCAAAGTGTTGGCTGCTGATGTGATTGTGCCGGACACCGGCGAAGTGTTGGCCGTGGCCAATGAAGAAATCACCGAAGAGCTGCTGGCCAAATTCGATATTCACGGCGTGCAAGAAGTGCACACGCTGTATATCAATGAGCTGGACCAAGGCGGCTATATTTCCAACACCTTGCGCACCGATGAAACTGCTGATCAGCAAGCTGCCCGCGTGGCGATTTACCGCATGATGCGCCCGGGCGAGCCGCCCACCGAGGATGCGGTGGAAATGCTGTTCAACCGCTTGTTCTTCAATGAAGACAGCTATGATTTGTCGCGCGTAGGCCGTATGAAATTCAACACCCGCACCTACGAACAAAAATTAAGCGAAGCGCAAGCGGCTTCTTGGTATGGCCGCTTGCTGAATGAAACCTTTGCCGGTGCAGCCGATAAAGGTGGCTTTGTGCTGAGCGTAGAAGATATCGTGGCATCGATTGCCACTTTGGTGGAGTTGCGCAACGGCCACGGCGAAGTGGACGACATCGACCATTTGGGCAACCGCCGTGTGCGCTCGGTGGGCGAACTCACTGAAAACCAGTTCCGCAGCGGCTTGGCGCGTGTCGAGCGCGCGGTGAAAGAGCGTTTGAATCAAGCAGAATCTGAAAACCTGATGCCGCATGATTTGATTAATGCCAAACCGGTTTCCGCCGCCATTAAAGAATTTTTCGGCTCCAGCCAGCTGAGCCAATTTATGGATCAAACCAATCCGCTTTCCGAAATCACCCACAAACGCCGCGTATCGGCCTTGGGTCCGGGCGGTTTGACGCGTGAGCGTGCCGGTTTTGAGGTGCGCGACGTGCACCCCACCCATTATGGCCGCGTGTGCCCGATTGAAACACCGGAAGGCCCGAACATCGGCTTGATCAATTCCTTGTCGGTGTATGCGCGCACCAATGAATACGGTTTCTTGGAAACGCCTTACCGCCGTGTAACAGATGGCAAGGTGAGCAATGAAATCGATTATTTGTCTGCCATTGAAGAAGGCCGCTATGTGATTGCCCAGGCCAATGCCGCGTTGGATGAAAACGGCATGCTCACCGGCGACTTGGTAACTTGTCGTGAAAAAGGCGAAACCATTATGGCCACGCCCGACCGCGTGCAATATATGGACGTGGCCACCGGCCAGGTGGTATCTGTGGCCGCTTCGCTGATTCCGTTTTTGGAGCATGACGATGCCAACCGCGCCTTGATGGGTGCCAACATGCAACGTCAGGCAGTGCCCTGCCTGCGCCCGGAAAAACCGATGGTCGGCACCGGCATCGAGCGTGCCGTGGCGGTTGACTCTTCCACCGCCATTGTGGCTCGTCGCGGCGGTATTGTGGAATATGTGGATGCCAACCGTATTGTGGTGCGCGTGCATGATGACGAAGCCACAGCCGGCGAAGTGGGCGTGGATATTTACAATCTGGTGAAATTCACCCGTTCCAACCAATCCACCAATATCAACCAACGCCCGGTGGTCAAAGCCGGCGATGTATTGCAGCGCGGCGATGTGGTGGCCGATGGCGCCTCTACCGATTTGGGCGAGCTGGCTTTGGGTCAAAATATGACCATCGCCTTTATGCCGTGGAACGGTTACAACTACGAAGACTCGATTTTGCTGTCGGAAAAAGTGGCGGCGGACGACCGCTACACTTCCATCCACATCGAAGAATTAAATGTGGTGGCGCGCGACACCAAGCTGGGTGCGGAAGACATCACCCGCGATATTCCCAACCTCTCTGAGCGCATGCAAAACCGCTTGGATGAATCGGGTATTGTGTATATCGGTGCGGAAGTGGAAGCCGGCGATGTGTTGGTGGGCAAAGTTACTCCGAAAGGCGAAACCCAGCTCACGCCGGAAGAAAAACTTTTGCGTGCAATTTTCGGCGAAAAAGCATCCGATGTGAAAGACACCTCGTTGCGCATGCCCACCGGCATGAGCGGCACGGTGATTGATGTGCAGGTGTTTACCCGTGAAGGCATCCAGCGCGATAAGCGCGCCCAAGCCATTATCGATTCCGAGCTGAAACGCTACCGCCAAGATTTGAGCGATCAGCTGCGCATTTTCGACAACGATGCCTTCAGCCGTATCGAGCGCATGATTGTCGGCCAAGCCGCCAACGGCGGCCCGATGAAGCTGGCCAAAGGCACGGCCATTACGGCGGAATATCTGGCCGGCTTGCCAAGCAAACACGATTGGTTCGACATCCGCATGAGCGATGAATCGCTGGCCAAACAAATGGAGCTGATTAAAGTCAGCTTGCAGCAAAAGCGCGAAGAGTCGGATGCCTTGTATGAAGTGAAGAAGAAAAAACTGACTCAGGGCGACGAGTTGCAACCGGGCGTGCAAAAAATGGTGAAAGTGTTTATCGCCATCAAACGCCGCTTACAAGCCGGCGATAAAATGGCCGGCCGCCACGGTAACAAAGGTGTGGTATCGCGCATTTTGCCGGTGGAAGACATGCCTTATATGGCAGACGGTCGCCCGGTAGACATCGTACTCAACCCCTTGGGCGTGCCCTCGCGGATGAACATCGGCCAGATTCTCGAAGTGCATCTGGGCTGGGCGGCAAAAGGCATCGGCGAGCGTATCGGCCGCATGCTGGATGAGCAGCGTAAAGTCGGCGAAGTCCGCGCCTTCCTCAACACCATGTATAACGGTGATTTGGGCGGCCCCGATAAGCATCGTGAAGATTTGAGCCAATTGAGCGACGACGAAATCCTAACCTTGGCCGACAATCTGCGCAAAGGTGCCACTTTTGCATCGCCCGTGTTTGACGGCGCGCATGAAAGTGAAATCAAAGCGTATTTGGATTTGGCCTATCCGAGTGAAGATCCGGAAGTGCAAAAACTGGGCTTTAACCCGACCAAAACCCAGATTACCCTTTATGACGGCCGCTCGGGCGAAGCGTTTGACCGCCCGGTAACCGTTGGTGTGATGCACTACCTCAAGCTGCACCACTTGGTGGACGAAAAAATGCACGCCCGCTCAACCGGGCCCTACTCGCTGGTGACCCAACAGCCCTTGGGTGGTAAAGCCCAATTCGGCGGCCAGCGTTTCGGTGAGATGGAGGTGTGGGCGCTGGAAGCTTACGGTGCTGCTTACACGCTGCAAGAAATGCTGACCGTGAAGTCGGATGATGTCACTGGCCGTACCAAGATGTATGAAAACATCGTTAAGGGTGAACACAAAATCGACGCCGGCATGCCCGAATCGTTCAACGTGCTGGTGAAAGAGATTCGTTCGCTGGGCTTGGATATCGATCTGGAACGTTACTAAATATCGGAACCGGTTTTCAGACGGCCTTATTAAAGAGCAGGTCGTCTGAAAGAAAAATGCTTTAATTGAAAGCCTGCAATCAACAGGCCGTCTGAAAACCACCGTTCCACAAGGAGCAAAAATGAATTTGTTAAACTTATTTAATCCGTTGCAGGCCGCCGGCATGGAAGAGGAATTTGATGCCATCAAAATCGGCATTGCCTCTCCTGAAACCATTCGTTCATGGTCTTACGGTGAAGTGAAAAAACCGGAAACCATCAACTACCGTACATTCAAACCGGAGCGCGACGGCTTGTTTTGCGCCAAAATTTTCGGTCCGGTAAAAGATTACGAATGCTTGTGCGGCAAATACAAACGCCTGAAGTTCAAGGGTGTAACCTGTGAAAAATGCGGCGTAGAAGTGACTTTGTCGAAAGTGCGCCGCGAGCGCATGGGCCACATCGAGCTGGCCGCGCCGGTGGCACACATTTGGTTTTTGAAATCGCTGCCCTCACGCTTGGGTATGGTGCTGGATATGACTTTGCGTGACATCGAGCGCGTGCTGTATTTCGAAGCTTTTGTGGTTACCGACCCCGGCATGACCTCGCTGCAACGCCGCCAATTGCTCACTGAAGACGACTATTACGCTAAGCTGGACGAATTCGGTGATGACTTCGATGCCAAAATGGGCGCCGAAGGCATTCGCGATTTGCTGCGCGGCTTGGATATCGCCGGTGAAATCGAAGTGTTGCGCCAAGAGCTGGAGTCAACCGGTTCCGACACCAAAATCAAAAAAATCGCCAAGCGCCTGAAAGTGTTGGAAGCGTTCCAACGCTCGGGCATGAAGCTGGAATGGATGATTATGGATGTGCTGCCGGTGCTGCCGCCGGATTTGCGTCCCTTGGTGCCGCTGGACGGCGGCCGTTTCGCCACTTCCGATTTGAACGATTTGTACCGCCGCGTGATCAACCGCAACAACCGCTTGAAACGCCTGCTGGAATTGCACGCGCCCGACATCATCGTGCGCAACGAAAAACGCATGCTGCAAGAAGCGGTGGATTCGCTGCTCGATAACGGCCGTCGCGGTAAAGCCATGACCGGCGCCAACAAGCGCCCGCTCAAATCGTTGGCCGATATGATTAAAGGTAAAGGCGGCCGCTTCCGTCAAAACCTGTTGGGTAAACGTGTCGATTATTCGGGTCGTTCCGTGATTACCGTAGGCCCTTACCTGCGTCTGCATCAATGCGGCTTGCCGAAAAAAATGGCACTGGAACTGTTCAAACCGTTTATTTTCCACAAACTGGAAGTGCAAGGCTTGGCCACCACTGTGAAAGCAGCGAAAAAACTGGTGGAGCAAGAAGTACCGGAAGTGTGGGATATTCTCGAAGAAGTAATCCGCGAGCATCCGATTATGCTCAACCGTGCGCCGACGCTGCACCGTTTGGGCATTCAGGCATTTGAGCCGATTTTGATCGAAGGCAAAGCCATTCAGCTGCACCCGCTGGTTTGTGCGGCATTCAATGCCGACTTTGACGGCGACCAAATGGCCGTTCACGTGCCTTTGAGCCTGGAAGCGCAAATGGAAGCGCGCACCTTGATGCTGGCTTCCAACAACGTATTGTCGCCCGCCAACGGCGAGCCGATTATCGTGCCTTCGCAAGATATCGTGTTGGGTCTGTATTACATGACCCGCGACAAAATCAACGGCAAAGGCGAAGGCAGCCTGTTTGCCGATGTGAAAGAAGTGCACCGCGCCTACCACACCAAACAAGTGGAGCTGGGCACCAAAATCACCGTGCGTTTGCGTGAATGGGTGAAAAACGAGCAGGGTGAATTCGAGCCGGTCATCAATCGCTACGAAACCACCGTCGGCCGCGCGCTGCTGAGCGAAATCCTGCCCAAAGGCCTGCCGTTTGAATACATTAACAAAGCGCTGAAGAAAAAAGAAATTTCGCGCCTGATTAATGCTTCATTCCGCTTGTGCGGCCTGCGTGACACGGTGATTTTCGCCGACCATCTGATGTATACCGGTTTCGGCTTTGCAGCTAAAGGCGGCATCTCGATTTGCGTCGACGATATGGAAGTGCCGAAGGAAAAAACCAAATTGTTGGCCGAGGCCAATGCCGAGGTGAAAGAAATCGAAGACCAATACCGCCAAGGTTTGGTGACCAACGGCGAGCGCTACAACAAAGTGGTGGATATTTGGGGTCGCGCGGGTGACCGCATCGCCAAAGCGATGATGGACAATCTGTCGAAGCAGAAAGTGCTCGACCGCGATGGCAACGAAGTGGAGCAAGAGTCGTTCAACTCTATCTATATGATGGCCGATTCGGGCGCCCGTGGCTCGGCAGCGCAGATCAAGCAGCTTTCCGGTATGCGCGGCCTGATGGCCAAGCCGGATGGCTCGATTATCGAAACGCCGATTACGTCCAACTTCCGCGAAGGCTTAACCGTATTGCAATACTTTATTGCCACCCACGGTGCGCGTAAAGGTTTGGCCGATACCGCCTTGAAAACCGCCAACTCAGGTTACCTGACCCGCCGTTTGGTAGACGTGACCCAAGATTTGGTGGTGGTGGAAAACGATTGCGGCACCACCGACGGCTTTGTGATGAAAGCCGTAGTGCAGGGCGGTGACGTGATTGAAGCGCTGCGCGACCGTATTCTCGGCCGTGTAACCGCTTCGGATGTGGTTGATCCTTCCAGCGGCGAAACGCTGGTGGAAGCCGGCACTTTGCTGAACGAGCAATTGGTCGACTTGATTGACCATTCCGGTGTGGATGAAGTCAAAGTGCGCACCCCGATTACCTGTAAAACCCGCTACGGCTTGTGCGCCCATTGCTATGGCCGCGACTTGGCGCGCGGCAAGCTGGTGAATTCCGGTGAGGCAGTCGGCGTGATCGCCGCACAATCCATTGGTGAGCCGGGCACGCAGCTGACCATGCGTACTTTCCACATCGGTGGTGCGGCTTCTCGAGCCGCCGCCGCCAGCCAAGTGGAAGCCAAGTCCAACGGCACGGCACGCTTCAGCAGCCAAATGCGTTATGTGGCCAACAACAAAGGCGAGTTGGTGGTGATCGGCCGCTCTTGCGAAGTGGTGATTCACGACGACATCGGCCGCGAGCGCGAACGTCATAAAGTGCCTTACGGTGCCATCTTGCTGGTGCAAGACGGCGAAGCGGTGAAAGCCGGCCAAACCTTGGCGACATGGGATCCGCATACCCGCCCGATGATTACCGAGCATGCCGGTTCGGTGCGCTTCGAAAACATCGAAGAAGGTGTAACCGTGGCGAAGCAAACCGATGAAGTAACCGGTTTGTCCACCTTGGTGGTGATTGACGGCAAACGCCGCGCCTCCAGCACCAGCAAACTCTTGCGCCCGACCGTGAAATTGTTGGATGAAAACGGCCTTGATGTGTGCATTCCCGGCACCAACACAGCCGTGTCGATGGCATTTCCGGTAGGCGCGGTGATTACCGTGCGCGAAGGCCAGGAAATCGGCAAAGGCGATGTGTTGGCGCGTATTCCGCAAGCCTCTTCGAAAACCCGCGATATTACCGGTGGTCTGCCGCGCGTGGCCGAATTGTTTGAAGCCCGCATTCCGAAAGATGCCGGTATGCTGGCCGAAGTGACCGGCACCGTGTCGTTCGGTAAGGAAACCAAAGGCAAACAGCGCCTGGTGATCACCGATGTAGACGGCGTGGCTTATGAAACGCTGATTTCGAAAGAGAAGCAGATTCTGGTGCATGACGGCCAGGTAGTGAACCGCGGCGAGAGCATTGTCGATGGTGCTGTAGATCCGCACGATATCTTGCGTCTGCAAGGCATTGAAGCGCTGGCACGCTATATTGTGCAAGAAGTGCAGGAAGTTTACCGCCTGCAAGGTGTGAAAATTTCCGATAAGCACATCGAAGTGATCATCCGCCAAATGCTGCGTCGCGTAAACATTGCCGATTCAGGCGAAACCGGCTTCATTACCGGCGAGCAGGTTGAGCGTGGCGATGTGATGCTGGCCAACGAAAAAGCACGCGAAGAGGGCAAAGAGCCGGCACGGTACGAAAACGTGTTGCTCGGCATCACCAAAGCCTCTTTGTCGACCGATAGCTTTATTTCGGCAGCTTCGTTCCAGGAAACCACGCGCGTGCTCACCGAAGCGGCTATTATGGGCAAGCAAGACGAATTGCGCGGCCTGAAGGAAAACGTAATCGTCGGCCGCCTGATTCCCGCCGGCACCGGCCTGACCTATCACCGCAGCCGTCGCCAGCAATGGCAGGAGCATCACGAAGCTGAGTTGACCGAGCAGGTGGAAGAAGCAGAATAATCTTCTTGCCGGCCGGATTCGGTCCCGATAACAGCCATTTGAGCACAACCGCTGTTTGCCCATGCAAACAGCGGTTTTTATTTTCAGGCGGCCTGTTGCCAAAGCGTCATCCAAAAGCAACATAAAGCGGCTAAAATCTTGAACGTTAAACAGCTTTTCAGACGGCCTGTTGACTTGATATTTGCAATCGGGCTATAATCCCGCTCTTGCTGGCATCTTGCCGGTAATGTATTTAACTCAATAGGAACGAGAAAATATGCCTACTATTAACCAATTGGTACGCAAAGGCCGTCAAAAGCCCGTGTACGTAAACAAAGTGCCTGCACTGGAAGCCTGCCCGCAAAAACGCGGCGTGTGCACCCGTGTATACACCACCACCCCTAAAAAACCGAACTCTGCATTGCGTAAAGTGTGCAAAGTGCGTCTGACCAACGGTTTTGAAGTGATTTCATACATCGGCGGTGAAGGCCACAACTTGCAAGAGCACAGCGTGGTGCTGATTCGCGGCGGTCGTGTAAAAGACTTGCCGGGTGTGCGTTACCACACCGTTCGCGGCTCTTTGGATACCGCGGGTGTGAAAGACCGTAAACAAGCCCGTTCTAAATACGGCGCGAAACGTCCTAAATAATGCAGGACGCAACACAAGTAATTTAAGGCACGTAGGCCGTCTGAATTAAAAAGCGGCCGAGTAAGTGAGCGTTTCGATAAATGCTCATGGGCATGCCCCAACTGAATAGTAAAAGGAAATTAAAATGCCAAGACGTAGAGAAGTCCCCAAGCGCGACGTATTGCCGGATCCGAAATTCGGCAGCGTAGAATTGACCAAATTCATGAATGTATTGATGATTGACGGTAAAAAATCGGTTGCAGAACGCATCGTTTACGGTGCATTGGCGCAAATTGAAAAGAAAACCGGCCAAACTGCCATCGAAGTGTTCAATACTGCCATTGCCAACGCCAAACCGGTTGTTGAAGTAAAAAGCCGCCGTGTCGGTGGTGCCAACTACCAAGTTCCTGTTGAAGTTCGTCCTTCACGCCGCTTGGCTTTGGCGATGCGCTGGGTGCGCGATGCTGCCCGCAAACGTGGTGAAAAATCCATGGATTTGCGTTTGGCGGGTGAGTTGATTGATGCGGCCGAAGGCCGTGGCGGCGCGATGAAAAAACGCGAAGAAGTGCACCGCATGGCCGAAGCCAACAAAGCATTCTCGCACTTCCGCTTCTAATCCCGATTTAGAAAGGCGACCAAAATGGCTCGTAAAACCCCCATTGACCGGTATCGCAATATCGGTATTTCTGCCCATATTGATGCAGGTAAAACCACTACCACCGAACGCATTCTGTTCTACACCGGCATGACCCACAAGCTGGGCGAAGTGCATGACGGTGCAGCCACCACCGACTGGATGGAACAAGAGCAAGAGCGCGGCATCACCATTACTTCGGCTGCCGTTTCCACTTTCTGGAAAGGCATGGCCGGCCAGTTTAAAGAGCATCACTTCAATGTGATCGACACCCCGGGACACGTTGACTTCACCGTAGAAGTTGAGCGTTCTATGCGCGTGTTGGATGGCGCGGTGATGGTGTACTGTGCCGTAGGCGGCGTGCAGCCCCAGTCTGAAACCGTATGGCGTCAGGCCAATAAATATAAAGTGCCGCGCTTGGCCTTTATCAATAAGATGGACCGTCAAGGTGCCAACTTTTTCCGCGCGGTTGAGCAAATGAAAACCCGCTTGCGTGCCAACCCGGTGCCGGTTGTGGTGCCGATTGGTGCCGAAGAAGGCTTCCAAGGCGTGGTTGATCTGCTGAAAATGCAAGCCATTATTTGGGATGAAGCCACTCAAGGCCTGACCTTTGAATATGGTGAAATTCCGGCTGATTTGGTTGACATCGCTGAAGAATGGCGCGGCAACATGATTGAAGCCGCTGCTGAAGCCACCGAAGAGCTGATGGATAAATACTTGGGCGGCGAAGAGCTGACCGAAGAAGAAATCGTAGCCGCTTTACGTCAACGCACCTTGGCCGGTGAAATCCAGCCGGTATTGTGTGGTTCGGCCTTTAAAAATAAAGGCGTGCAACGTATGTTGGATGCTGTGGTTGAGTTTTTGCCGGCTCCGACCGACATTCCGCCGGTGGCGGGCGAAACCCCCAAAGGTGCGCACGAAACCCGCGAAGCCAGCGATGAAGCTAAGTTTTCGGCTTTGGCGTTCAAACTGATGAACGACAAATACGTAGGCCAGCTGACCTTTATCCGTGTTTACTCAGGCGTGCTGAAATCAGGCGACAGCGTAACCAACTCGGTTAAAGGCACACGTGAGCGTATCGGTCGTTTGGTGCAGATGACTGCCGATGACCGTACTGAAATCGAAGAAGTGCGCGCCGGCGATATCGCCGCTGCCATTGGCTTGAAAGATGTCACCACCGGTGAAACCCTGTGTGCCGAAGATGCCCCGATTATTCTGGAGCGCATGGAATTCCCCGAGCCGGTAATCCACGTTGCCGTAGAGCCGAAAACCAAAGCCGACCAAGAAAAAATGGGTATTGCGCTGAACCGCTTGGCTAAGGAAGACCCGTCTTTCCGCGTGCGCACAGATGAAGAGTCCGGCCAAACCATTATTTCCGGTATGGGCGAATTGCACTTGGAAATCATCGTTGACCGCATGAAACGCGAATTCGGCGTGGAAGCCAACGTGGGTGCACCGCAAGTGGCTTACCGTGAAACCATCCGCAAGGAAGTGGAGTCTGAAGCCAAGCACGTGAAACAATCCGGCGGTAAAGGCCAATATGGTCACGTTGTGATCAAAATGGAGCCGATGGAGCCGGGCGGCGCAGGTTACGAATTTGTCGATGAAATCAAAGGTGGTGTGATTCCGCGTGAATTCATCCCCTCTTGCGACAAAGGTATCCGCGACACGCTGTCCAACGGTATCGTGGCCGGCTACCCCGTGGTAGACGTGCGCGTTCGCCTGACTTTCGGTTCTTACCATGATGTCGATTCATCGCAAATCGCGTTTGAATTGGCCGCTTCCATGGCTTTCAAAGAAGGCATGAAAAAAGCCTCTCCGGTATTGCTGGAGCCGATGATGGCTGTTGAAGTGGAAACGCCTGAAGACTACATGGGCGATGTGATGGGCGACTTGAACCGTCGTCGCGGTATTGTATTGGGCATGGATGATGACGGTATCGGCGGCAAGAAAATCCGCGCCGAAGTGCCGTTGGCTGAAATGTTCGGCTACTCTACCGACTTGCGTTCCGCCACCCAAGGCCGTGCCACTTACTCAATGGAGTTCAAGAAATATTCAGAAGCTCCGGCGCATGTGGCCGCACAAGTAACAGAAGCCCGCAAAGGCTAAGCTGTAAAACAGGCCGTCTGAAAGCTTTCAGACGGCCACCCCTTACTTTTGATCTTTAATCGTTCTTTATATAAAGGAATTAGCTCATGGCTAAAGAGAAATTCGCGCGGAACAAACCGCACGTAAACGTTGGCACCATCGGTCACGTTGACCATGGTAAAACCACATTGACCGCAGCATTGACCACCATTTTGTCTAAAAAATTCGGTGGCGCGGCCAAAGCCTACGACCAAATCGACAATGCCCCGGAAGAAAAAGCCCGCGGCATCACCATCAATACCTCACACGTAGAATACGAAACCGACGGCCGCCACTACGCCCACGTAGACTGCCCGGGTCACGCCGACTACGTAAAAAATATGATTACCGGTGCTGCCCAAATGGATGGCGCGATTTTGGTGTGCTCGGCCGCTGACGGCCCCATGCCGCAAACCCGCGAGCATATCCTGCTGGCCCGTCAAGTAGGCGTGCCCTACATCCTCGTGTTTATGAACAAATGCGACATGGTTGACGACGAAGAGCTGCTGGAATTGGTTGAAATGGAAATCCGCGACCTCTTGTCAAGCTACGACTTCCCCGGCGATGACTGTCCGATCATCAAAGGCTCAGCCCTGAAAGCCCTGGAAGGCGACACCAGCGAAATCGGCGAAACCGCCATTTTCGCCTTGGCCGATGCCCTGGACAGCTATATCCCCACGCCCGAGCGTGCCGTAGACAAACCTTTCCTGCTGCCGATTGAAGACGTGTTCTCAATCTCAGGCCGCGGCACCGTGGTAACTGGTCGCGTAGAGCGCGGCATCATCCACGTAGGCGACGAGATTGAAATCGTAGGCTTGAAAGACACCCAAAAAACCACCTGCACCGGTGTTGAAATGTTCCGCAAACTGCTGGACGAAGGCCAAGCAGGCGACAACGTAGGCGTGCTGTTGCGCGGTACCAAACGTGAAGACGTAGAGCGCGGTCAAGTATTGGCCAAACCGGGCACCATCACCCCGCACACCAAATTCAAAGCCGAAGTGTACGTATTGAGCAAAGAAGAGGGCGGTCGTCACACCCCGTTCTTCGCCAACTACCGTCCGCAATTCTACTTCCGCACCACCGACGTAACCGGCGCGGTAACCTTGGAAGAGGGCGTAGAAATGGTAATGCCGGGTGAAAACGTAGCCATCACAGTAGAGCTGATTGCCCCGATCGCCATGGAAGAAGGCCTGCGTTTCGCGATTCGCGAAGGCGGCCGTACCGTAGGCGCCGGCGTGGTTTCTTCTGTAATCGCTTAATTTAAGGATAAAGATAATGGCAAACCAAAAAATCCGCATCCGTTTGAAAGCGTATGATTACAGCTTGATCGACCGCTCCGCACAGGAAATCGTTGAAACCGCCAAGCGCACCGGCGCCGTAGTAAAAGGCCCGATTCCGCTGCCGACCAAAATCGAGCGTTTCAATATCCTGCGTTCTCCGCATGTGAATAAAACTTCACGCGAACAGCTTGAAATCCGCACCCACTTGCGTCTGATGGACATCGTGGATTGGACCGACAAGACCACTGATGCGCTGATGAAGCTGGATCTGCCGGCCGGCGTGGATGTTGAAATTAAAGTACAATAATCCTCAGCTGGTTCAAAGCCCGGGCAATGATTTGCCCGGGCTTTTTATATTTGGCCCGAAAATAACCGAACGGCTGTCTGCATCTTTTCAGACGGCCTCTTTCTTTGTTTTAAGGTGGATGTGATTGTGCGGATTGAGTAACATACAAAGGCCGTCTGAAACCTTTCGGACGGCCTTTCTCATTTCGAATGACTGGGGTCAATGCTCATTGCGAGTCCGCAAGAAAGTGGCGAAACGCGGTGTGCCTTTTTGGGTGAATCCTCGGTATTTATAGGTGATGGTGCTGCCGATTGCGGGCGGATTGCTGCGCTCGCTGTCTTTGAAACCGCTGCCGATACGGAATTCGCCATGGCGGTTTTTGCAGCTGACTGCCCCAAGCTTGCCGGCGTATTTTCCTTTGCCGGGATGGTGATGGGTGACCACGCATTCATCATCGTGGGCGGATTTTAATTTGAGCAGATGGCTGCTGCGCCCGCTGCGATAAGGCAGGCTGGGGTTGCGCAGCATCACGCCCTCGCCGCCAGCAGATTCGATTTGTTTCAGAAAATCAAGGGCGTGGGCATTGTCTCTGGCAGGTGTTTGTTTGATGATGTGGATAGGTGCTTGTGGGTGTTGATCCAGCCAGCGCTGCAACACAGCCAAGCGCTGATAAAGATTGCCTTGTGCTTGCGGCACATCAAAAACGTGTAATTTGATGCCTTGCCAGTTGCCGGAGTGTTGGCGCACTGAGGCAGAGATCTGTTCGAATTGGTTGCGGCGGCTGTACAGCTCTCCATCCAGCGGAAAAGGCGGGAAATGGGCGGTATAACCGGAAGGCGGGGTGAAAGGATAGCCTTGGCGGCTGATTAATTGCTTACCATTCCAATAGGCGCGCACTCCGTCGAGTTTTTCACTCATTGCCCACCCGGTAACGTTTTGCCCTTTAAATTCTTGCGCCAGCAATAAATCGGGCGCGGCGGCAAGGGCGGGAGAGCACGAGATAAATAAAGCTGCAATTGTGGCAAATGTTTTCATAATATTCCCCGTTTTGTGTTTATAGTTTCTATAGATATTATTATAGGCCGTCTGAAAAATAAAGTATTAAATCCAATGAGAATAAACAACAAACGGATGGCGCGGAAGATTGCATATTAATTTGGGCGGCATACAAAGGCAGGATGCCGGACAGCAATGTCGCAAAAATGATGGCTGCAAAAGCTAAGGGCAAGATTTTTCTTGAAAAGCGATGGGTTTTTATAGTATAGTTCAGGGCTTGGCATTTCGTGCCAAGCGTTTATTTTGTCCAATGGTCGGCCAATCGTAGCTGACCCCTTTACTAAAAGGAAAATAATCATGACTTTAGGTCTGGTTGGGCGCAAAGTGGGTATGACCCGCGTGTTTAACGAACAAGGTGCATCTGTTCCGGTAACCGTGTTGGATATGTCTGCTAACCGCGTCACGCAAGTAAAATCCAAAGATACTGACGGCTATGTGGCCGTTCAAGTTACCTTTGGTCAGAAAAAAGCCAATCGTGTTTCTCAAACTGAAGCCGGCCACTTTGCAAAAGCAGGTGTGGAAGCCGGTCGCGGTTTGGTTGAGTTTGCTTTGACTGAAGAAAAATTGGGCGAGCTCAAGGCTGGTGATGAAATCACTGTTGCCATGTTTGAAGCCGGTCAATTGGTGGATGTAACCGGTACCTCCAAAGGTAAAGGTTTTTCAGGCACCATTAAGCGTCACAATTTCGGTTCGCAACGTGCTTCTCACGGTAACTCGCGTTCGCATCGCGTGCCCGGCTCTATCGGTCAGGCGCAAGATCCGGGTCGTGTGTTTCCGGGTAAGCGTATGGCCGGTCAGTATGGCAACACCAAGGCTACTGTTCAGTGCCTGGAGGTTGTGCGTGTAGATGCAGAGCGCCAATTGTTGTTGGTAAAAGGTGCTGTGCCCGGTTCCGTTAATAGCGACGTTGTAGTGCGTCCTAGCGTGAAAGTAGGTGCGTAATGGAATTGAAAGTTATTGATGCAAAAGGCCAAGTATCAGGCAGCTTGAATGCTTCTGATGCACTGTTTGCCCGTGAATACAATGAAGCGTTGGTGCACCAGCTGGTTACTGCCTTTTTGGCAAACGCCCGCTCAGGTAACCGTGCGCAGAAAACCCGTGCAGAAGTAAAACACTCTACCAAAAAGCCGTGGCGCCAAAAAGGCACCGGCCGCGCGCGTTCCGGTATGACTTCTTCTCCGATTTGGCGTAGCGGTGGCCGTGCTTTCCCGAATAAGCCGTCTGAAAACTTCACCCAAAAAGTGAACCGTAAGATGTATCGTGCCGGTATGGCTTCAATTCTGTCGCAATTGGTGCGTGATGAACGCTTGTTTGTGATTGATGAATTGTCTGCTGCAACGCCGAAAACCAAAGAATTCGCCGAGCAAGTGAAAAATTTGGGTTTGGAGCAAGTGTTGTTTATTACCAAGCAATTGGATGAAAACGTATACCTGTCTTCACGCAACCTGCCCAACGTTATGGTTTTGGAAGCACAGCAAGCTGATCCCTACAGCCTCTTGCGCTACAAAAAAGTCGTGATCACTAAAGATGCGGTTGCACAGTTAGAGGAGCAATGGGTATGAATCAACAACGCCTGATGCAAGTAATT
The DNA here is from genome assembly GCF_022870845.1 of Uruburuella suis. Lineage (GTDB taxonomy): Bacteria > Pseudomonadota > Gammaproteobacteria > Burkholderiales > Neisseriaceae > Neisseria > Neisseria suis. The sequence goes on along the minus strand of NZ_CP091507.1, from coordinate 2,472,181 downwards.
TTGGCTCCTGTTGTTTCTGAAAAGAGCAACCTGTTGGCTGAAAAACGTAATCAAATGACATTCAAAGTGTTGCCCAATGCAACCAAGCAGGAAATCAAAGCTGCAGTTGAGTTGTTGTTTGATGTCGAAGTGGCTTCTGTGACCACCGTGATCACCAAAGGTAAAGTAAAACGCTTTGGTCGTACGATCGGTCGCCGCAGCGATGTGAAAAAAGCTTATGTGAGCCTGGCAGCCGGTCAACAGATCGACGTGGAAGCCATTGCTGCAGCCGCAGATAAGGAATAAGTACAATGGCTATCGTAAAAATGAAGCCTACCTCTGCTGGTCGTCGCGGCATGGTTCGCGTTGTAGCAGAAGGTTTGCATAAAGGTGCACCGTATGCACCGCTGGTTGAAAAGAAAAACACTACTGCCGGCCGCAACAACAACGGCCACATTACCACCCGTCATAAAGGCGGTGGTCACAAGCAGCATTACCGCGTAGTGGATTTCAAGCGCAACAAAGACGGCATTCCCGCTAAAGTCGAGCGTATCGAGTATGATCCGAACCGTACGGCGTTTATCGCACTGTTGTGCTATGCCGATGGCGAGCGTCGTTACATTATTGCGCCGCGCGGCATTCAAGCCGGTGCCGTGTTGGTGTCTGGTGCAGAAGCCGCAATTAAAGCAGGCAATGCCTTGCCGATTCGCAATATTCCGGTGGGTACAACCATTCACTGCATCGAGATGAAGCCGGGCAAAGGTGCGCAAATTGCGCGTTCAGCCGGTGCATCTGCTGTTTTGCTGGCCAAAGAAGGTATCTACGCTCAAGTGCGTTTGCGCTCAGGTGAGGTGCGTAAAATCCATGTGGATTGCCGCGCGACCATCGGTGAGGTGGGCAATGAAGAGCAGAGCCTGAAAAAAATCGGTAAAGCCGGTGCCAATCGTTGGCGCGGTATTCGCCCGACCGTACGCGGTGTGGTGATGAACCCGGTTGATCACCCCCATGGTGGTGGTGAAGGCCGTACCGGTGAAGCTCGTGAACCGGTTAGCCCGTGGGGCACACCTGCTAAAGGTTACCGTACCCGTAACAACAAACGCACGGACAATATGATTGTTCGCCGCCGTTACTCAAATAAAGGTTAATTGATATGGCTCGTTCATTGAAAAAAGGCCCATATGTAGACCTGCATTTGCTGAAAAAAGTAGATGCGGCTCGTGCAAGCAGCGATAAGCGCCCGATTAAAACTTGGTCGCGTCGTTCTACCATTCTGCCCGATTTTATCGGTTTGACCATCGCTGTACACAATGGCCGCACCCATGTGCCGGTATTTATCAGCGACAACATGGTTGGCCATAAATTAGGCGAGTTCTCATTGACCCGTACCTTTAAAGGCCACTTGGCCGATAAAAAGGCTAAAAAGAAATAAGGTGAATCATGAGAGTTAATGCACAACATAAAAACGCCCGCATCTCTGCACAAAAGGCTCGCCTGGTGGCAGATCTGATTCGCGGCAAAGACGTTGCCCAAGCCTTGAACATCTTGGCGTTCAGCCCCAAAAAAGGTGCTGAGTTGATTAAAAAAGTGCTGGAATCTGCTATTGCAAATGCAGAGCATAATGAAGGCGCCGATATCGACGAATTGAAAGTGGTCACCATTTTTGTGGATAAAGGCCCCAGCCTCAAACGCTTTCAAGCTCGTGCCAAAGGTCGCGGTAACCGCATTGAAAAACAAACTTGTCATATCAATGTGACAGTGGGTAACTAAGGAAAAGCTATGGGACAAAAGATTAACCCTACAGGCTTTCGCCTGGCGGTGACCAAAGACTGGTCTTCTAAATGGTTTGCCAAAAGCAACGAATTTTCTACTGTTTTGAAGCAAGACATTGATGTTCGCGACTACTTGCGCAAACGCCTGGCAAATGCCTCTGTTGGTCGTGTCGTGATTGAGCGTCCGGCCAAGTCTGCCCGCATTACCATTCATTCAGCCCGCCCGGGTGTGGTGATTGGTAAAAAAGGCGAAGACATCGAAGTGTTGAAACGCGATCTGCAAGCCTTGATGGGTGTGCCTGTGCATGTCAACATCGAAGAAATCCGCAAGCCTGAGCTGGATGCGCAAATCATTGCCGACGGTATTGCCCAGCAATTGGAAAAACGCGTTCAATTCCGTCGTGCTATGAAGCGTGCCATGCAAAACGCCATGCGTGTTGGTGCCAAAGGCATCAAAATCATGACTTCAGGCCGTCTGAATGGTGCGGACATTGCCCGCAGCGAATGGTATCGCGAAGGCCGTGTGCCCTTGCATACTCTGCGTGCAAATGTGGATTACGCAACCAGCGAAGCACACACCACCTATGGTGTGTTGGGTTTGAAAGTTTGGGTTTACACCGGTGAAGGCACCGATAAGGCTCAAGCCAAGCCTGAGCAAGAAAAGAGACAAAGAAAGGCAGGTGGTCGTCATGCTGCAGCCAACTAGAATGAAATACCGCAAGCAACATAAAGGCCGCAACACCGGCATTGCTACCCGCGGTAATAAAGTTAGTTTCGGCGAATTCGGCTTGAAAGCCGTAGGCCGTGGTCGTTTGACTGCCCGTCAAATCGAAGCTGCCCGTCGTACCATGACCCGTCATATTAAACGTGGCGGCCGTATTTGGATTCGCGTGTTCCCGGATAAACCGATTACTGAAAAACCGATTCAAGTGCGTATGGGTGGCGGTAAAGGCTCCGTTGAGTACTATGTTGCTGAAGTGAAACCCGGCAAAGTATTGTACGAAATGGACGGCGTGCCGGAAGCGTTGGCACGTGAAGCCTTCACTTTGGCTGCTGCCAAACTGCCGATTCCGACTGTGTTTGTTGTAAGACAGGTAGGTCAATAATGAAAGCAAATGAATTGAAAGACAAATCTGTTGAGCAATTGAATGCCGATTTGCTTGATTTGCTGAAAGCACAATTCGGCCTGCGTATGCAGCATGCAACCGGCCAATTGGCAAAAGCCAGTGAATTGAAAAAAGTACGCCGTGACATTGCTCGTATTAAAACCGTTTTAACTGAAAAAGGTGCCAAGTAATGAGCGAAGTGAAAAATGTTCGTACTTTGCAGGGCAAAGTGGTTAGCGATAAAATGGATAAAACCGTTACCGTGCTGGTTGAGCGTAAAGTGAAGCACCCGCTCTACGGTAAAATTATCCGCCGCTCGACCAAGATTCATGCTCATGACGAGCAAAATCAATACGGCGTTGGCGACATCGTGGTGATTGCAGAAACCCGCCCGTTGTCAAAAACCAAGTCTTGGGTAGTGCAAGAGCTGGTAGAGAAAGCGCGTACTGTTTAATTTTTACGACAGCTAACGCTTGAAAAAGAAACGAAGTCTTGCAGGAGCTAAAAAAAGCCTGTAAACTTCGTTTCTTATCTTTCAGCTTCTTTCTGAAAGTTCTTCCCTTCGGGGTCCAAGACTGGTTTACTGGAACCGTTAGCGGTTTCAGGCGGCATATGGCAGTAGATTTAAACGCCGTCTGAAAGTGGTAAATTAAGTTGGTTTATTTAAAGGTATTAACATGATTCAAATGCAGACCATCTTGGATGTGGCTGATAACTCTGGTGCGCGCCGTGTAATGTGCATCAAAGTTTTAGGCGGCTCCAAGCGTCGCTACGCTTCTGTTGGCGACATTATCAAAGTGGCGGTTAAAGATGCAGCGCCACGCGGCCGTGTAAAAAAGGGTGATGTATACAATGCAGTAGTTGTTCGCACTGCAAAAGGTGTGCGTCGTCCCGATGGTGCGCTGATTAAATTTGACAACAATGCAGCTGTATTGTTGAACAATAAATTGGAGCCCTTGGGTACCCGTATTTTTGGCCCGGTTACTCGTGAATTGCGCACTGAGCGCTTCATGAAAATCGTTTCATTAGCACCTGAAGTGTTGTAAGAGAGGTTGGCGATGAATAAGCTGATTAAAGGCGATCAAGTGATCGTAATTGCCGGTAAAGATAAAGGCAAACAGGGCCAGGTTGTTCGCGTATTGGGCGATAAAATCGTGGTGGAAGGTGTAAACGTTGCAAAACGTCACCAAAAACCAAATCCGATGCGTGGCGTTGAGGGCGGTATCGTTTTGAAAAACATGCCTCTGGCCATTTCAAACGTTGCCATCTTCAATCCGGAAACTAAAAAAGCCGATCGTGTAGGCATCAAGTTGGTAGAGGGCGAAGGCAAAGTAAAACGCGTTCGTGTCTTTAAATCCAGCGGTGCGGTTATCGGTGCGTAAGGAGTTGAAATAACATGGCACGTTTAAGAGAGTTTTACAACAGCACTGTGGTTCCTGAGCTGATGAAGCAGTTTAACTACAAATCAGTTATGGAAGTGCCCCGTATCGAAAAAATCACTTTGAATATGGGCGTGGGCGAAGCGGTTGCTGATAAAAAAGTAATGGAACATGCTGTTGCCGATTTGGAAAAAATTGCGGGTCAAAAACCTGTGGTAACTGTTGCGCGCAAATCCATTGCCGGTTTTAAAATCCGTGATAACTATCCGGTGGGCTGCAAGGTAACTTTGCGTCGCGATCAAATGTTTGAATTCCTGGATCGTCTGGTAACCGTGGCTTTGCCGCGTGTACGCGACTTTCGTGGTGTAAGCGGCAAGTCTTTCGATGGTCGTGGTAACTACAATATGGGTGTGCGCGAGCAAATCATTTTCCCGGAAATCGAATACGATAAAATCGATGCGCTGCGTGGTTTGAACATTACTGTGACCACTACTGCAAAAACCGACGAAGAAGCCAAAGCTTTGCTGTCGCTGTTTAAGTTTCCGTTTAAAGGATAATCATGGCTAAGAAAGCACTTATTAATCGCGAATTGAAGCGTGCTGCATTGGCAAAAAAATATGCCGCCAAACGTGAGGCAATTTTTGCAGTAATCAATGACACCAGCGTTTCTGACGAAGATCGTTTCGAGGCTCGCCTGAAATTCCAGGCCATTCCCCGCAATGCATCTCCGGTTCGCCAGCGCCGCCGTTGCGCTTTAACCGGTCGTCCCCGTGGCACTTTCCGCAAATTCGGTTTGGGTCGTACCAAAATCCGTGAAATCGCCATGCGTGGTGAAATCCCGGGTGTGATTAAAGCCAGCTGGTAATAGGAGTAGAATATATGAGTATGCATGATCCTATTTCCGATATGTTGACCCGTATCCGCAATGCGCAACGCGCAAGCAAGGTTGCGGTAGCGATGCCTTCTTCAAAACTGAAATGTGCAATTGCCAATGTTTTGAAAGAAGAAGGCTATATCGAAGACTTCGCGGTTTCTGCTGATGCAAAACCGGTATTGGAAATTCAATTGAAATACTACGCAGGTCGCCCTGTGATTGAGCAAATTAAGCGCGTATCCCGTCCGGGCTTGCGTGTTTACAAAGGCTCTAATGATATTCCCGCCGTAATGAACGGTTTGGGTGTGGCTATCGTTAGTACTTCAAAAGGCGTAATGACTGATCGCAAAGCCCGCGCAGCCGGCATTGGTGGTGAGTTGTTGTGCGTGGTTGCCTGATAGGGAGAGTTTAGATGTCTCGCGTAGCGAAAAATCCAGTAACTGTTCCTGCTGGCGTAGAAGTAAAATTCGGAACGGATAAATTGACAGTTAAGGGTAAAAATGGCGAGTTGTCATTTCCGCTGACTGACGATGTAGCTGTTGAGCTGAATGACGGTCAAATCACTTTTGCTGCCACTAATGACAGCAAGCATTCAGGTGCAATGTCCGGCACTGTCCGTGCACTGGTTGCCAATATGGTTAAAGGTGTGTCTGAGGGTTTTGAAAGAAAACTTCAGTTGATCGGCGTGGGCTATCGCGCCCAAGCTCAGGGCAAAACATTGAATTTGTCTTTAGGTTTTTCTCATCCCATCGTTTACGAAATGCCGGAAGGTATTACAGTGCAAACGCCGTCTCAAACCGAGATCGTGTTGACCGGTGCCGACAAGCAGGTTGTTGGTCAGGTTGCTGCCGAAATCCGCAATTTCCGTCCGCCGGAGCCTTATAAAGGTAAAGGTGTTCGCTATGTTGGCGAAGTTGTGGTGATGAAAGAAGCTAAGAAGAAATAATTGAGGCTCACTAATGAATAAACATGCAACAAGACTGCGCCGCGCACGCAAAACCCGTGCCCGTATTGCAGATTTGAAAATGGTGAGATTGTGTGTTTTCCGCACAAACAGCCATATTTATGCCCAAGTGATCAGTGCTGAGGGTGGTGAAGTATTGGCGCAAGCCTCTACTTTGGAAGCCGAAGTGCGTGATGGCTTGAAATCAGGCGGCAACATCGAAGCAGCTGCTTTGGTAGGCAAGCGTATTGCTGAAAAAGCCAAGGCTGCCGGCGTGGAAAAAGTCGCATTTGATCGCTCAGGCTTTCAATATCACGGTCGTGTAAAAGCTTTGGCTGAAGCCGCACGTGAAAACGGTTTGAGCTTCTAATAAAGATTTTGGAGACCTGAGATGGCAAAACATGAAATTGAAGAACGCGGTGACGGCCTGGTAGAGAAAATGGTTGCCGTAAACCGTGTAACCAAGGTGGTTAAGGGGGGCCGTATTATGGCATTCTCGGCCTTGACCGTGGTAGGTGATGGCGATGGCCGCATCGGCATGGGCAAGGGCAAATCAAAAGAAGTGCCGGTTGCTGTGCAAAAAGCAATGGATCAAGCCCGTCGTAATATGATTAAAGTACCGTTGAAAAACGGCACCATCCATCATGAAGTGATTGGTCGCCATGGTGCAACCCGTGTGTTTATGCAGCCTGCCAAAGAAGGTAGCGGCGTAAAGGCCGGCGGCCCGATGCGTTTGGTTTTTGATGCAATGGGCGTACACAATATTTCTGCCAAAGTGCACGGTTCAACCAACCCTTACAATATTGTTCGCGCAACATTGGACGGTTTGGCCAAGCTCTACACACCGGCGGATATTGCTGCCAAGCGCGGCTTAACCGTAGAACAAATTTTGGGATCTGATCATGAGTGAACAAAAAAAGATTAAAGTGACTTTGGTAAAAAGCCTGATTGGCACCATTGAGTCACATCGTGCTTGTGCTCGCGGTTTGGGTTTGCGTCGTCGTGAACACACCGTTGAAGTATTAGATACCCCCGAAAATCGTGGCATGATTAATAAAATCAGCTACCTTTTGAAAGTGGAGTCGTAATATGTTTTTGAATACTATTCAACCTGCTGAAGGTGCAACTCACGCTAAACGCCGCGTGGGTCGCGGCATCGGTAGCGGTTTGGGCAAAACGGGCGGTCGTGGCCATAAAGGCCAAAAAAGCCGTTCCGGTGGTTTCCACAAAGTCGGTTTTGAAGGCGGCCAAATGCCGTTGCAACGCCGCTTGCCCAAACGTGGTTTCAAATCATTGACTGCGGCCACTAATGCTGAAGTACGCTTGAGCGAACTGGCTTTGGTTGCTGTGGATGAAATCGATGTTTTGACTTTGAAACAAGCTGGTTTGGTTGCTGCGAATGCGCTGAATGTTAAGGTGATTGCTTCCGGTGAGGTTGGCCGTGCGGTTACCCTGAAGGGTATCAAAGCAACCAAAGGCGCCAAAGCTGCTATTGAAGCTGCTGGCGGTAAAGTAGAAGAATAAGGTCTGGACGACAAACGTGGCAAATCGACAATCTTCATCAGGACTTTCTAAGTTTGGTGATTTAAAAAACCGGTTATTGTTTTTATTGGGTGCATTGGTGGTATTTCGGATAGGTGCCCATATTCCGGTACCGGGTGTGGATGCTGCCGCGTTGGCTAAACTTTATGAAAGCGCAAGTGGTGGCATGCTGGGCATGTTAAACATGTTTTCCGGCGGGTCACTCGAGCGCTTTAGTATTTTTGCCATCGGCATCATGCCCTATATTTCGGCGTCCATTATCGTTCAGCTGGCTTCTGAAATCATGCCCTCGTTGAAGGCATTGAAAAAAGAGGGCGAGGCTGGGCGACGTGTGATTACCAAATATACGCGTTACGGTACGGTTTTGTTGGCACTGCTGCAAAGCTTTGGCGTAGCTACTTTTGTTTACCAACAAAATATCGTGGTAGCGTCTCAGCTTGAATTTTATGTATCCACTGTGGTGTGTTTGGTTACTGGCACAATGTTTTTGATGTGGCTGGGTGAGCAAATGACTGAGCGGGGGATTGGGAACGGTATTTCGCTGATCATTACTGCTGGTATCGCGGCCGGTATTCCTGCCGGTATTTCGCGTTTGTTGACATTAACCAGCCAAGGCTCGATGAGCATGTTGATGGCTGTGGCTATTGTTATCGGTGCGTTGCTGCTGATTTATGTGGTGGTGTATTTTGAGAGTGCCCAGCGCAAGATTCCTGTGCATTATGCCAAACGCCAAGTGGGAAACCGGTTGGTTCAAGGCCAGTCTACCCATATGCCGTTCAAGCTGAATATGGCCGGTGTGATTCCGCCTATTTTTGCTTCTAGCATCATTTTGTTTCCGTCCACCTTGTTGAGCTGGTTCGGTTCGACCAATACCGATAATTGGTTTTATAAGGCGGCAGCTTTGTTGCAGCATGGCCAGCCGGTGTATATTTTGCTGTTTGCCGCAACCATTATTTTCTTCTGCTATTTTTACACAGCATTGGTTTTCAGTCCGCGTGAAATGGCTGAGAATTTGAAGAAAAGCGGTGCATTTGTGCCGGGTATCCGACCGGGTGAGCAGACATCAAGATATTTGGAAAAAGTGGTATTGCGCCTGACCTTTTTTGGTGCACTTTATATCACCATAATTTGTTTGATCCCTGAGTTTTTGACAACAGCTTTGAATGTTCCGTTTTACTTGGGTGGTACCTCATTGCTGATTTTGGTAGTAGTAACCATGGATTTCAGTACGCAGATTGCTTCTTACAGAATGACACAGCAGTATGAACATTTGATGAAGCGTTCTGATATGAAATCACTATCCCGTAAGTAATATACTATGGCTAAAGAAGATACCATACAAATGCAGGGCGAGATTTTAGAAACCTTGCCCAATGCGACATTTAAGGTAAAGCTTGAAAATGATCATGTGGTTTTGGGTCATATCTCCGGCAAAATGCGAATGCACTATATCCGTATTTCGCCGGGCGATAAGGTGACAGTAGAGCTGACGCCTTACGATTTGACCCGTGCGCGTATCGTATTCCGGGCGCGCTAATTTTAAAGAAAGGAAGAAGAATGCGTGTACAACCTTCTGTAAAGAAAATTTGCCGTAACTGCAAGATTATCCGTCGTAATCGCGTGGTACGTGTGATTTGTACTGACCCCCGTCACAAGCAACGTCAAGGTTGATTTACATCAGCTCGGGTTTTGTGTTATAGTGACAGACTTTTTGCCCTAAAGGAAAAAATATGGCTCGTATTGCAGGGGTGAATATCCCTAATAACGCCCATATCGTAATCGGTTTGCAAGCCATTTACGGTATTGGCGCTACTCGTGCTAAATTGATTTGCGAAGCTGCCGGCATTGTGCCGAGCACCAAGGTAAAAGATTTGGATGAGTCCCAATTGGAATCTTTGCGTGAACAAGTTGCCAAATATGAAGTAGAAGGCGATCTGCGTCGTGAAGTGACCATGAGTATCAAACGTTTGATGGATATGGGCTGCTATCGCGGCTTCCGCCATCGTCGCGGCCTGCCTTGCCGCGGTCAGCGCACTCGTACCAATGCGCGCACCCGTAAAGGCCCGCGTAAAGCGATTGCCGGTAAAAAATAATTTTTAAGGATTTGATTAATGGCTAAAGCAAACACAGCCTCGCGTGTACGCAAAAAAGTACGTAAAACCGTGAGTGAAGGTATTGTGCATGTACATGCATCTTTTAATAATACCATCATTACTATTACCGACCGTCAAGGCAATGCATTATCTTGGGCTACCTCTGGTGGTGCGGGTTTTAAAGGTTCACGTAAAAGTACACCGTTTGCAGCTCAGGTAGCTGCAGAAGCCGCTGGTAAAGTTGCCCAAGAGTATGGCGTGAAAAATCTGGAAGTTCGCATTAAAGGCCCGGGTCCCGGTCGTGAATCTTCTGTTCGTGCGCTCAACGCTCTTGGTTTCAAGATTACCAGCATTACCGACGTTACCCCGTTGCCTCATAACGGTTGCCGTCCGCCTAAAAAACGTCGTATTTAATATTGGAGTGATTGAGAAATGGCACGTTATATCGGCCCGAAATGTAAATTAGCTCGCCGTGAAGGCACCGATTTGTTTCTGAAAAGCGCACGCCGCTCTTTAGAATCCAAATGTAAACTCGACTCTGCTCCGGGTCAGCATGGCGCCCGTAAGCCGCGTTTGTCGGATTATGGTTTGCAATTGCGTGAAAAACAAAAAATCCGCCGCATTTACGGCGTTTTGGAACGTCAATTCCGCCGTTATTTTGCAGAGGCTTCACGCCGTAAAGGTTCTACCGGCGAATTGCTGTTGCAATTGCTGGAGTCGCGTTTGGATAATGTTGTATACCGTATGGGTTATGGCTCTACCCGTGCCGAAGCCCGTCAATTGGTATCGCACAAAGCCATTACCGTTAACGGTCAAATTGTCAATATCCCGTCTTTCCAAGTGAAGGCCGGTGATGTGGTGGCTGTTCGCGAAAAAGCGAAAAAGCAAGTCCGTATTCAGGAAGCCTTGGGTTTGGCCGCGCAAATCGGCATGCCTTCTTGGGTGGCTGTGGATGCAACCAAAATGGAAGGTGTATTTAAAAATATGCCGGATCGCTCAGAATTGACTGGCGATATTAATGAACAGCTGGTGGTAGAGTTCTACTCTAAATAATGCTGGTTAAGTGAGGGACAGTTAAATGCAAAACAGCACTTCCGAATTCTTGAAACCTCGTCAAATTGATGTCGATACTTTGTCTGCAACCCGCGCCAAAGTGTCTATGCAGCCTTTTGAGCGTGGTTTCGGCCATACTTTAGGTAATGCTTTGCGTCGTATCTTACTGTCATCCATGAATGGCTTTGCGCCCACTGAAGTGGCCATTACCGGCGTGTTGCATGAATATTCGACTTTGGACGGCGTTCAAGAGGATGTGGTTGACATCTTGTTGAATCTCAAAGGCGTGGTATTCAAGCTGCACGGCCGTGGTCAAGTTCAGCTGGCCTTGAAAAAATCCGGTGCCGGCCCTGTGGTGGCAGGTGATATCGATCTGCCGCACGATGTTGAAATCATCAATCCGGGTCATGTGATTTGTCATTTGTCTGACAATGGCAATATCGAAATGGAAATCAAGGTAGAGCAAGGCCGTGGTTATCAATCTGTGTCCGGTCGCCGCGCTTTGCGCGATGACAACAAGCAGATCGGTGCCATCCAACTGGATGCGAGCTTTTCGCCCATCAGCCGTGTTAGCTTTGAAGTTGAACCCGCACGTGTAGAACAGCGTACAGACTTGGATCGTTTGGTTTTGGATATTGAAACCGATGGTTCGATTGAGCCTGAAGAGGCTGTTCGCAGTGCCGCACGCATTTTAATTGACCAAATGTCTATTTTTGCCGATTTGCAAGGAACGCCGGTTGAAGAGGTGGAAGAAAAAGCGCCTCCGATCGATCCGATTCTGTTGCGCCCGGTAGATGATTTGGAATTGACTGTGCGTTCGGCTAACTGCCTGAAAGCTGAAGATATTTATTATATTGGTGATTTGATTCAACGTACTGAAACCGAGTTGTTGAAAACGCCGAATCTGGGTCGCAAATCTTTGAATGAAATCAAAGAAGTGCTGGCCTCTAAAGGCTTGACGTTGGGATCAAAACTGGAAGCTTGGCCGCCTGTGGGCTTGGAAAAGCCGTAAGTTTGAAGATTAAAGGATAATGACATGCGTCATCGTAATGGCAATCGTAAATTAAACCGCACCAGCAGCCACCGCGCTGCAATGCTGCGTAACATGGCAAACTCTTTGTTGACCCATGAAACCATCGTGACTACTCTGCCTAAAGCCAAAGAGCTGCGCCGAGTGGTTGAACCCTTGATTACTTTGGGTAAAAAGCCTTCTTTGGCTAACCGCCGTTTGGCATTTAACCGCACGCGCGATCGCGATGTGGTGGTTAAATTGTTTGACGAATTGGGCCCACGTTTTTCTGCACGTAACGGCGGTTATGTTCGTGTATTGAAATACGGCTTCCGTAAGGGTGACAATGCACCTTTGGCACTGGTTGAGCTGGTGGACAAAGCTGCTGAAGCCACTGCCGAGCAAGCTTAAGTCGTGTATCTTGAAAAACCAGCCGGCCGGCTGGTTTTTTCTTTTCATGACGGTCGGCATCTGAGTGGTTGGCGGCCGTCTGAAAATGCAGCATTGTGTTATAGTGAAGGCAAGAATAAAGTGATACAAGGTAAAGCTGGTGATGTATAGCGATTAAGGTGAGGCATTATTCTTGCTAGGGCGTCCTGACATTTTGATTTACGGGTGGTGTTGTCCCTGAAAACGTACTGCCGCGTTAAAAAGCCTCGCAAGGTGTCCAACCTTGCTATGTTTTTTGCCTTGCATCTGCATTCTCAGAAATAAAATCCCCCTCATAAACGAATAGTCAGGACGCTTTAGGTAATCTTTAGTTTTTTTGTGTATTATTTTTTTATTCACTATGCAATCTGTGTGTGGCCGGCGGGCCAATAATCAGGGGAGGGGAAAATGTATCGCATATTTGCTGTGATGTTGTTGCTGTGTTCTTCAGTGGGCTGGGCGCAGCGCGCCGTGCCGGATGATATGGATGTGGCCGTGCTCAAAGAAGTGGCTTATCCGCAGATTGTATTGGGCAATAATGGCATTTCTTGGCTGAAGATTTTAACCTTGGGCTGGCTGGACAACAGCCGCGTTTTTAACGTTACCTCGGGTTTGCGTGTGAAAGATGAGCGCAACCGTTTTATTGTGCGCGGCAAATTGGCATCGCATGTGGGGAAAACCGTGGCTGTCCGCCGAGATAGCGGCAACAATATTACCGAGATTTGGATTTTAACCGAGCCTGAGCAGCGTATTTTCGAGCAACGTGCTGCCGGGCAATTGTAGCGAATGCAATCAACATGAAAAAAGTATTTATCCGTACCTTTGGCTGCCAGATGAATGAATACGATAGCGAAAAAATGCTGTCGGTGCTGGCCGAAGGTGACGATTTGGTGCAGGTAAGCGAGGCTGATGAGGCCGATATCATTTTGTTCAACACATGCTCCGTGCGTGAAAAAGCGCAGGAAAAAGTGTTTTCCGATTTGGGGCGGGTGCGGCCTTTAAAGGCGAAAAATCCCAATCTGATTATCGGTGTGGGCGGTTGTGTGGCTTCACAGGAAGGTGAGGCGATAGTGAAGCGGGCGCCGTTTGTGGATGTGGTGTTCGGCCCGCAAACTTTGCACCGCTTGCCGCAAATGATAGATGATAAAAAAGAAACCGGCCGTGCACAGGTTGATATTTCCTTTCCGGAAATCGAAAAATTCGATCATTTACCGCCGGCGCGCGTGGAAGGCGGCTCGGCATTTGTGTCGATTATGGAAGGCTGTTCCAAATATTGCAGCTTTTGCGTGGTGCCTTATACCCGCGGTGAGGAATTTTCCCGTCCGTTGGCCGATGTGCTGACAGAGGTGGCCAATTTGGCGCAACAAGGCGTGAAAGAGATTAATCTGCTCGGCCAGAATGTGAATGCTTACCGCGGCCTGATGGATGATGGTGAGATTTGCGATTTCGCCATGCTTTTGCGCATTGTGCACGAGATTCCGGGCATTGAACGCATGCGTTTTACCACCAGCCATCCGCGAGAATTCAGCGAGCGCATTATCGAATGCTACCGCGACTTACCCAAGCTGGTTTCCCATTTGCACTTGCCGATTCAAAGCGGCTCGGATCGGGTGTTGAGCGCCATGAAACGTGGCTACACAGCGCTGGAATATAAATCGATTATCCGCAAGCTGCGTGCCATCCGCCCTGATTTGTGTTTGAGCTCTGATTTTATTGTCGGCTTTCCGGGTGAAACCGAAGCTGAATTCGAGCAAACTTTGAAGTTGGTGCGAGACATCGCCTTTGATTTGAGTTTTGTGTTTATTTACAGCCCGCGCCCGGGCACACCGGCGGCGAATCTGGCAGACGATACGCCGCATGAGGAAAAGGTGCGCCGTCTGGAAGCGCTGAATGAAGTGATTGAGGCGGAAACGGCCCGCATCAATCAAACCATGATAGGCACGGTGCAACGCTGCTTAGTGGAAGGTGTGTCCAAGAAAGATCCGGATCAATTGCAGGCGCGCACGGCCAACAACCGTGTGGTGAATTTTACCGGGCAGCCGCGTTTAATCAACCAAATGGTGGATATCGAAATCAAAGAAGCGTTTACTTTTTCCCTGCGTGGCGAAGTGGTCCGTGTCGAGGCATAAGCTTCTTTAACGAAACCGGCATCAAAGGCCGTCTGAAAACCTTTCAGACGGCCTTTTTATGTAATATTTATCATGGTTTATTTTTTTGGATTGGTATTAATCGTGCCTACGGCTTACATCGGTTTCTGTACTATAGTGAAATGCAAGCAAAAGTGACACGGAACGCCATTTTACAACGGTGCAGCTTGGGTTGATAACCCCAACGTTTCAGACGGCTTGTAGATTTGTTGGGTTTGCAACCCAACCTACCCGCCGTATCACTTTTTTATGCACTTCATTATAGAGCCTGTTCATATTGCATTTCGCGGCAATGTATTGGCCCCAAAATGTGTCTGCCGCGTTGTAGCCGCGTTGTAAATGCGTGCCAGATGTTAAACCTTGTTGTGCTTTCAAAGGCCGTCTGAAACTTTTCAGACGGCCTTATACATAAATGCCACAGAAAAGAGGGCAGTCGCTTGAAATTGTCAACAAAAGGCGTGGCTATTGGTTAAAAGCGTTATAATGCGCTCTCTCATTTACTTTGTTTTACCTTGATATTATGAACGACACACACAAAGGCTTGTTTGAAAAATTATTCAAGCTGAAAGAAAACGGCAGCAATGTCCGCACGGAATTGCTCGCCGGCCTGACCACTTTTCTGACCATGTGCTACATCATTATCGTCAACCCATTGATTCTGTCGGAAACCGGCATGGATATCGGGGCGGTGTTTGTGGCCACTTGCATCGCTTCGGCCATCGGCTGCTTTGTGATGGGCATGCTGGCCAATTATCCGATTGCCTTGGCGCCGGGCATGGGCTTGAATGCTTATTTTACTTATGCGGTGGTCAAAGGCATGGGTGTGCCTTGGCAGGTGGCGTTGGGCGCGGTATTTGTGTCGGGCATTATTTTTATTGTTTTCAGCTTGTTTAAAGTGCGCGAAGCTTTGGTGAATGCGTTGCCGATGTCGCTGAAAATGTCGATTGCCGCCGGTATCGGCCTTTTTCTGGCGCTGATTGCGCTCAAAGGCGCGGGCATTATTGTGGCCAATCCGGCCACCCTGGTGAGCATGGGCGATGTGCATAATCCTTCCGCTTTGCTGGCGATGCTGGGCTTTTTGATGATTATCGTGTTGGATCATTATCGGGTGCGCGGTGCGATTATTTTGAGCATTTTGGCGATTACCGCGATTGCGGTGATGATGGGCTTGAGTGAATTCAAAGGGGTGATCGGCAGCGTGCCCAGCATTGCGCCCACGTTTATGCAGATGGATTTTAAAGATCTGTTTACCGTGAGCATGGTGAGCGTGATTTTTGTTTTCTTTTTAGTGGATTTGTTTGACAGCACCGGCACGCTGGTGGGGGTGTCGCACCGTGCGGGTTTGCTAAAAAACGGCAAGCTGCCGCGTTTGAAACGCGCCTTGTTGGCCGACTCTACTGCGATTGTGTCCGGCGCGGCGCTGGGCACTTCTTCCACCACGCCTTATATCGAAAGCGCTTCGGGCGTGGCCGCCGGCGGGCGCACGGGTTTGACGGCGGTGACGGTGGGCGTGTTGATGCTGGCTTGCTTGTGGTTTTCGCCGCTGGCGCAAACCGTGCCCGCGTTTGCTACCGCGCCGGCGCTGCTTTATGTGGGTGTGCACATGATGCGCAGCGCCACGGAAATCGATTGGCACGATATGACCGAAGCCGCACCTTCGTTTCTGACTATTGTGTTTATGCCTTTTGCCTATTCGATTGCCGACGGCATCGCCATGGGCTTTATCAGCTATGCTGTGATCAAGCTTTTGTGCGGCAAGGCGCGCGATGTGCCGCCTATGGTGTGGATTGTGGCGGTGTTGTGGGCGGCCAAATTTTGGTTTTTGGGCGCTTGATTTAATCATGTTGGCAACAGGCCGTCTGAAACGTTTTTTCAGACGGCCTGTTTGATGTATAGGATGCGGCCAAGGCTGTAATCCAACGTCTGCTTTTCAAAAGATTGATTTTTTTAAACCATTTAAATTTTGTCGGCTTTGGCTCACCGCTTTATCAATTTGCATCCATTAATAAACAGGCCGTCTGAATGCTTTCTTTCAGACGGCCTGTTGTGTTGATGAGCCTGCTTATCTCACAATTTGGTTCAATTCGCCTTTGGCGTATTTTTCGGCCATGGCATCCAGCGAAACCGGCTTGATTTTGCTGGCTTGGCCTTCGCAACCAAACGCCAGATAGCGGTCGATGCAGACTTGTTTCATGGCGGTGACGGTTTTGGCGAGGTATTTGCGCGGGTCGAATTCGGCCGGGTTTTCGGCCATAAATTGGCGGATGGCGCCGGTGGAGGCCAAGCGCAGGTCGGTGTCGATATTCACTTTGCGCACGCCGTGTTTGATGCCTTCCACGATTTCTTCCACCGGCACGCCGTAGGTTTCGCCGATGTTGCCGCCGAATTCGTTGATAATGGCGAGCCATTCTTGCGGCACCGAGCTTGAGCCGTGCATCACCAAGTGGGTGTTGGGCAGGTGCTCGTGGATTTCTTTGATGCGGTCGATGCGCAACACATCGCCTGTGGGCTTGCGGGTGAATTTATAAGCGCCGTGGCTGGTGCCGATGGCGATGGCCAGCGCATCCACGCCGGTGTCTTTCACGAAGCGGGCGGCATCTTCCACGCTGGTGAGCATTTGGTCGTGCGAGAGCTTGCCCACTGCGCCCACACCGTCTTCTTCGCCGGCTTCGCCGGTTTCGAGGTTGCCCAGCACGCCGATTTCGCCTTCTACCGACACGCCGCAGGCATGAGAGAATTCCACCACTTTGCGGGTGACTTCTGCGTTGTATTCATAGGAAGCGGGCGTTTTGCCGTCGGCCAAAAGCGAGCCGTCCATCATCACCGAGCTGAAGCCCAGCTGAATCGAGCGCTGGCACACATCGGGCGAGGCGCCGTGGTCTTGGTGCATCACCACGGGAATATGCGGAAATTCTTCAATGGCGGCCAAAATCAGGTGGCGCAGAAATGGGGCACCGGCATATTTGCGCGCGCCGGCACTGGCTTGCACGATAACGGGCGCGTTCACTTGGTCGGCGGCTTCCATAATGGCGCGCATTTGTTCGAGATTGTTGACATTAAACGCAGGCAGGCCGTAGCTGTGTTCCGCCGCATGGTCCAGCAGTTGGCGCATGGATACAAGTGCCATGAGAAGCTCCTCGGTTTGTAGTGGGTTGTAGTGTGAAACAGCAATCAAGATTATAGCAGTTTATCGGCTGCTTGTTGATGAAGCTTGCGGATAGAGAAGGCAGGCCGTCTGAACGCTTTCAGACGGCCTCTTCGCATTATGCCATGGCGGCAAAGGCTTGATGCGCAATGGCTGCGGTTTCGTCTATCAATTCGGGCGTGTGGGCGGCCGACATAAAACAGGCTTCGTAGGCCGAGGGGCCGAAAGCCACGCCGCGCTCGAGCATGCCGTGGAAGAAGCGTTTGAAGGCTTCGGTGTCGGTGCGGGTCATGTCGGCATAGCTTTGCGGCAATGTGGCGGCGAAATAAAGGCCGTACATGCCGCCGATAAAATCGGTGGCAAACGGCACGCCGGCCGCATCGGCTGCGGCTTGCAGGCCTTGGGTGAGCTGCTCGGTGCGCGCGCTGAGGTTTTCATAAAAGCCGGGGCGCTGAATGATTTCCAGCGTTTTCAAGCCGGCGGCCACGGCCACGGGGTTGCCCGACAAGGTGCCGGCCTGATACACGCCGCCGAGCGGGGAAATGCAGGCCATAATGTCGGCGCGGCCGCCAAAAGCCGCCAGCGGCATACCGCCGCCGATCACTTTGCCCATGGTGGTGAGGTCGGGTGTGATGCCGTGCAGCGATTGCGCGCCGCCCAAAGCCACGCGGAATCCGGTCATCACTTCATCGTAAATCAGCACGGCGCCGTGCTTTTCGGTGAGGGCGCGCAAGGCGGCCACAAAGGCTTCAGACGGCCTCACTAAATTCATGTTGCCGGCAAACGGCTCTAAAATCACGCAGGCGATTTCGTCGCCGATTCGGGCGAAGGTTTCTTCCAGCTGCGCCACATCGTTGTAGGACAAAACCAGCGTGTGTTTGGTGAAATCGGCAGGCACGCCGGCGGAGCTGGGGTTGCCGAAGGTGAGCAGGCCGCTGCCGGCTTTAACCAAAAGGCTGTCGGAATGGCCGTGGTAGCAGCCTTCGAATTTGATGATTTTGTCGCGGCCGGTAAAGCCGCGCGCCAGGCGGATGGCGCTCATGGTGGCTTCCGTGCCGGAGCTGACCAGGCGCAATTGCGCCACGCTGGGCACGATTTTGGCGATTTCTTCGGCAATCACGATTTCGGCTTCGGTGGGCGCGCCAAACGACAAACCGCCCAAAGCGGCTTCGCGCACGGCTTCAATCACTTCGGGGTGGGCATGGCCGACAATGGCCGGCCCCCACGAGCCGACATAATCGATATAGCGCTGCCCATCGGCATCCCACACATAAGCGCCTTGGGCTTTTTGGATAAAACGCGGCACGCCGCCCACGCTGCCGAAAGCGCGCACGGGTGAATTCACGCCGCCGGGGATAATGGCTTTGGCGCGGTTGAAAAGTTGTTCGTTTCGGTTCATGTGCGAAATCCTTGCTGAATGAGAAAAGGCCGTCTGAAACGGCTTGGTTGCCCAATGATTGTCGGGCGTTATTTTAACAGCTTTCAGACGGCCTTTTGCTATTGAGGGCAGATTCAAAATGGATCGGAGAGGTGTAATCTGTTTCAGACCCTAGCGCTGCCAAATATAATAGCGGCCTTCTGCCGCCTGCATGGCGGTGTCGATTTCTTTGCGGGTGGTGGCGGAAGCGAAATGCGGCAGATGCTGCGCCAGCGCGGCCAGCACATCGGCCATATTGGCGGTGTCTTGCGGCAAGCGCACGCCTTGCTCGGCGTGGCCGATATACCAATAAGGGAAAGGTTCGAAATCGCCTTCGATGTTGATTACCACCAGCTCGATATCTTGCCAGGCCACACGGCCGAACTCTTTGCCGTTGGCTTCGCCGGCCAAATAATCGGCGCTGATGACGGCATGGTAGGTGATGGGCTCGGGCGCTTTCGGGGTGAGGTGCTCGGCTTCAAATTGATGCCATTTTTGTTTTAAGGTGTCGAACATATTGATTCCTTTATTTTTCCCATTTTGAATAAGGGTGTTTGCTTAAATACGCATTGGTATAGCAGCCGTTTGACGTGATTTCTTCGCCCAGCCAATCGGGCTTGGCAAATGGGGCGTTTTCATCGGGCAGCTCCAGCTCCACCACCACCAAGGGCGCGTTGTCGCCGAAATATTCGTCGATTTCAAATACAAAGCCTTCATGTTCGATTTCGTAGCGGTGTTTTTCCAGCTTGAAGGGGCACATGGTGGCCATCATGGTTTCGGCATGCGCGAGCGGAATTTCGTATTCGAATTCGCTGCGCGACACATCGGAAATATAGCCTTTGAGGGTGAGCCAGGCGCGGTTGCCGATAATGCGCACACGGATGGTGCACTCTTTTTCCACGCTCAAATAGCCTTGGCGCAGGGTTTGCGGCGCGCCGGCTTTTGCGCGCCAACTGTCGTTTTTAAGCAGGAAGCGGCGTTCGATTTCTACGGTCATTTTTCAGACGGCCTTTTCAGAAGGGTTTGAACACAACAAGATAAAGGGCAATCACCATAATCACCACGGGAATTTCGTTAAACACGCGATACCATTTATGCGAATAGCGGTTGCGGTTGTCTTGAAAATCGAGCAGCAGGCGGTAGCAGTAAAAATGATAGCCGAGCAAAATCACGCCGAGGGTGATTTTGGTGTGCACCCAGCCTTGCCCCCACCAGCCGGTGACAAACGGAATGGCAAAGCCGAAAACAATCGCGCCTATGCCCAAGGGTGTCATAAATTTAAACAGGCGCTCGGCCATGCCCAGCAGGCGTTGGTATTCCGAGCGGTTGCCCGGCTCCACTTGGGCGAGGTTCACATAAATGCGCGGCAGGTAAAACAAGCCGGCAAACCAGGAAATGATAAAGAATACATGCAGCAGCTTGAACCAAAGATACATTTCAGACGGCCTTAGGTTGGATAATGGCTTATTGTAACGTTAAAAGATTAAACATTGTGGGGAAGATTGGGCAAACGTTGTCGAGGCCGTCTGAAAAAATCTTTGGAGATTGTCTGCATTTTATAGCTGGGTAATGCCGGTAAAAAAAACGCACCTGCTGCGTTTTCCGTTTTGTTATCACGCTTTTGCGCTCAAAATCGTACTTACGGCTGAAATGTGGCAAAGTCCCTCAGCATTGCGGGGAAGATTAAGCAGAGGTTGCCAAGGCCGTCTGAAAGCTTCTAGGGTCTGTTCACAATTCATCCGCGAGTAAGATTTTGAGGGCAAAAGCGTGCTTGCAAGGCGAAAAGCGCAGCAAGGTTGGACACTTTGCGAGCATTTTCAACGCAGCAGGCGCGTTTTTGAGCCAAAAGAATGTTGCGTGATGAAATGTGAGCAGACCCTAAGCCAGCTTCAGCCATTCCAGCAGGCGCTCGCCCCAGTGATTGCAATAATATAAAAACAAGGCATAGCTCTCCTGCATCAGAAAGCGGTTTTTGTTGCGTGATTCGCTGTAGCGGCTGGTGGGCGTGCCCGAGGTTTGCGCATTGATGCCGAGATCGTCGGCAATGGCGGCGGCGCGTGCCAAATGATAAGGATCGCTGACGATAATCACGCTTTGGATATCGTGTTCACGCAATAAAGGTTTGATGTTAATCAGATTTTGATAAGTGTCGCGCGAGGTGTTTTCAAACAAAATATCGCGTGCGGGCACACCTTGCTTGATGGCGTAGCGCCGGCCCACTTGTGCTTCGGTCATAAAGCCCTGCTTGGGCGTGCCGCCGGTAAACACCAATTTTTCAACGCGGTGGCTCTGATAGAGGGCGATGGCGTGGTTGATGCGCTCTTGAAACACAGGCGAAGGGCGTTTGTCCCAGGCGGCTGCGCCCAAAACCACCGCCGCATCGGCGCGCGCATCGGCGGCCAAAGGACGGTTGCCGGTGCTGTAAACCGACCACACGCATGCGCCGAGCGCGAGCACTACCAGCAAAAGGCTCAGGGCAATGCCGTGAAAAAGATAATAACGCAAGCCGGTGCGGCTGCGCCAAAGCGGAATAGACATGGGCTCAGGAGGTGTGGTCGGGCAGAATCGCTTCAATGTTTTCCAGCGGGCGGCCGATGGCGGCTTGTTGGCCGAATACGGCAATCGGGCGCTCGATAAGGGCGGGGTGCTCGACCATGGCGGCAATCAGCGCTTCATCGCTTAAGGCCGGGTTGTCGAGCGCAAGTTCGCGGTAAAGCGCATCTTTGGTGCGCATCATGCCGCGCGGCGAATCGAGCTTGAGCCGGCGGTAAAGCTGCTTCAGCTCATCGGCATCGGGCGGGGTGTCGAGATAATGCACCACTTTGATTTTCAAGCCGCGCAATTGCAGCAAGGAAAGCGCCGCGCGCGATTTGCTGCAGCGATTATTGTGATACAGGATAACGGTTTCGGGCATGGCAGATTCCTCAGGTGCGGCAAAGAGATGTTTGGTTTCATTGTAAAGCACGGCTTGCCCCTTGTCGCGTGCGGCGGCCGGGATTTTTAAGCAATTATTGATATGGCGCTAAAGATAGGGGCGCTTGTTGCGGTTACAATAGCCCATTAGCAAACCTAATATCCTGTTTTCGGCTCGCCGCCGGGTTAGTTTATTTTTAGGTTTGGCATGGTTATCGATTTTGAGAAGGCCTTGATAAAATGAAAAAAATCACCGTATTTCTAACAGCGGCTTTACTCGCCGCAGGTGCGCAGGCCGTGGCGGCCGATTTGCAGGATTGGCAAAGCAATGCGCCCGAAAATGTGAACGCACTCAAAGCACCGGTGCGGGTGGTGAATCTTTGGGCCACTTGGTGCGGCCCCTGCCGCAAGGAAATGCCGGAAATGTCGGCATGGTATCAAAAGCAGAAAAAAGGCAGCGTCGATATGGTGGGCATTGCGCTCGACAGCAGCGAGAATATCGGCAGATTTTTAAAAACCACGCCGGTGCGCTATCCGATCTGGCGCTACAGCGGCAACGACAGCCGCGCGTGGATGAAAAGCTTTGGCAACAGCATCGGCGGCTTGCCCTTTACCGTGGTGGAAGCACCCAAGTGCGGCTACCGCCAAACTTTGCTCGGTGAAGTGACGGCGAAAAAGCTGGATGCTGCTTTGGCGGCTGCGCGTGCGAAATGCGCTGCATAATGGTTGTGGCATCAATAAAAATCATTCAAAAGGCCGTCTGAAATTATTTTTCAGACGGCCTTTTGAATCAAACGATGTCCATCAGCATAATCGACACCGTTTCGCCATTCACCCAGCGCTCATCAATGCGCCGCCAGCCATAGCGCTCATAGAGGTTTTGCATATCGGGCGTGTAGAGATAAAGCTGCTGCACGCCCTGAGCGCGGGCAAAATCGATGGCTGTGTGCACCAGCACTTTGCCGGCACCGCAGCCGCGATGCTCGGGCAGCACAAACACATCGCCCAGCCAATAGCGGGCGGCTTCATGATAGTTTAAATCGTATTCTTTCACCGATGCCGAGCCGAGCAGCCGGCTTTGCGCGTCTTCGGCCATCCACACTTGTGGGAAAAGCTGCCCGCCGGCCAAGGCATCTTGGTAGCGCGCCACAATTTTCTGCCGGTTTGCCCAAGGCACAAAATCGTGCCATTGGGCATGCAGGGCATCGGCAAGCTGATCAATATGCTGTGGGCAGGCGGCCAGCGGTTTGATGGTAATTGCGGTCATTGTGTTTCAGCGAGAAGGGGTTTACAGATTACCTTTGAGCACCACGCGGCTGTTCCACGTGCCGATGTGGCATTCGTATTGGCCGCCGCCAACGGTTTTCTTATCGAAATAGCTGATCACGCGCACCGATTTGCTGCCGCGCTGGGCAGCGGTGGTTTGGAAGCGCTTAACGGTGTTTAAAAAAGCGCGTTGGCAGGTTTCTTCAGGGGTTTTGCCCACGGCATTGGCCACTTGGCGCGAAGTGAGCGTGTTGGCGCCGACATTGCCGTAGCTCACGCGTATGGCCGGATCGAGCACTTCTTTGGCTTCGGCAGAATTCAAGGCGGCAGAGGCCGAGCACAAATAAGCATCATTGCGCCCTTTGGTGGGCGCCGGCGTGGGAATGCTGCGGCAATTGCCGGCGCTTGCTGAGGCGGCCGGTTTGGCGGCGCTGCCGGCGGCACCGGTGCGCTCTTCAGTGGGGGCTTTATTGCCGGAGCAGGCCGATAAAGCAAGGGCGGCGAAGCCGGCGAAAGCAAGGGCGGTGATTTTTTTGTTCATAACACGATTTCCTTGTTATTGATGATCAAGTTTTTCAGACGGCCATATGGCTGCTGCGATTGTACTGCATATCGTGCGGATAATGTAGCTGCGTGTAAGGTGATGCACATCAAGCCCCGACAACGCGCGGCTTTACCATTGCGCAGGCTTGCCGCATAATTACCCCGATTTGTTTCATTCACCCACAAGGACACCGACATGGCTTTTTTGAAACTCACCGATCAAAACGTGCAAGGCAAAACCGTATTGATCCGTGCCGATATGAACGTGCCGTTTAAAGACGGTGCCATCAGTGACGACACCCGCATCCGCGCTTCTTTGGCTTCCATTCAATATTGTTTGGACAATGGCGCATCTGTGATTGTGATGTCGCATCTGGGCCGCCCCACCGAGGGCGAGTTCAAGCCTGAAGACGATGTTGCGCCCGTGGCCGCCCATTTGGGTAAGCTTTTGGGCAAAGAAGTGCGCGTGCTCAACGATTGGCGCGAGCAAAAGCCTGCGCTCAAAGCCGGTGACGTGGCCATGCTGCAAAACGTGCGCATCAACAAAGGCGAGAAGAAAAACGATCTCGAATTGGGCAAAGCTTATGCGGCTTTGTGCGATGTGTTTGTAAACGATGCGTTCGGCACGGCTCATCGTGCGCAAGCGTCCACCGAAGCCGTGGCGCAAGCCGCACCGCTGGCCTGTGCGGGTGTGTTGATGGCGGGCGAACTCGATGCGCTGGGCAAAGCCCTCAAAGCGCCGGCACATCCCATGGTGGCGATTGTGGCCGGCAGCAAAGTGTCGACCAAGCTCACCATTTTGGAAAGCCTGGCCGATAAAGTGGATCAGCTCATCGTGGGCGGCGGCATTGCCAACACCTTTTTGCTGGCTGAGGGCAAGCCCATCGGCAAATCGCTGGCCGAGCACGATTTGGTAGACGAAGCGAAAAAAATCATGGCCAAAATGGCTGCCAAAGGCGGCGTGGTGCCACTGCCTACCGATGTGGTGGTGGCTTCCGAATTTGCAGCCGATGCCAAAGCCACGGTTAAATCGGTGGACGATGTAGCAGCCGACGACATGATTCTCGATATCGGCCCGCAATCGGCCGCCGCACTGGCCGAGTTGCTCAAAGCCGCCGGCACCATCGTGTGGAACGGCCCCGTGGGCGTATTTGAATTCGACCAATTTGCCGGCGGCACCGAAGCTTTGGCCAAAGCCATTGCGCAAAGCAACGCCTTCTCAATTGCCGGCGGCGGCGACACGCTGGCGGCCATTGCCAAATTCGGCATCACCGACCAAATCAGTTATATTTCCACCGGCGGCGGTGCGTTTTTGGAATTTTTGGAAGGCAAAGAGCTGCCCGCTGTGGCCGTGTTGGAAAAACGCGCTTGAGTGTTGACCGCTAAACACCGGTATATGCTATAAAAGATGCCGTCTGAAGTTTCAGACGGCATCTTTACATATAATTGTCATCAACGCTGTGTATGCTGGCCGCACATTCATTCCATTAAAGGCATCATCGTGAAAAAATGGCTGTGTTTCCTGGCATTGGCGCTTATCGGAGCAAACACTTTGGCAGCAGACAAACTGATTATCGCCCACCGCGGCGCCAGCGGCTATCTACCCGAACACACACTGGAGAGCAAGGCCTTGGCATTCGGCCAGGGTGCGGATTATCTCGAGCAAGATTTGGTGATGACCAAAGACAATCACCTTGTGGTGATACACGACCATTTTCTCGACGGCCTCACCGATGTGGCGCAGAAATTCCCCGGCCGCGCGCGCGCCGACGGCAAATATTATGTGCCCGATTTCACGCTGGCCGAAATCCGCTCGCTGCAAATGACGGAAAATTTCAAAACCGAAAACGGCAAACAAGTGCCGGTGTATCCCGATCGTTTTCCGCTGTGGCAAGGGTCGTTTAAAATCCACACCTTTGAAGAAGAATTGCAGTTTGTGCGCGGCCTGGAAAAATCCAGCGGCAAACGCATCGGCATTTACCCCGAAATCAAAGCGCCGTGGCTGCACCACCAAGAAGGCAAAGACATCGCCCGCGCCACGTTGGCAATGCTGAAAAAATACGGCTACACGCAAAAAAGCGATCCGGTTTATCTGCAAACCTTTGATTTCAACGAGCTCAAACGCATCAAAACCGAGCTGCTGCCACAAATGGGCATGAATGTGAAACTGGTGCAGCTTGTGGCCTACAGCGATTGGGGCGAAACGCAGGCGCGCCAAAACGGGCGTTGGGTGAATTATGATTACGATTGGATGTTCAAACCCGGCGCGATGAAAGAAATCGCCCGCTACGCCGATGGTGTGGGCCCTGCTTGGTATATGCTGCTGGATGAAAAACAATCGCGTCCCGGCCATATCGTGGCCACGCCGATGGTGGCCGATATCCAAACCACCCAATTGCAGCTGCACCCCTACACCGTGCGCCGCGAAACGCTGCCGCCTTATGTGCGCAATATCGATGAAATGTATGCCGCCTTGTTTGAGCAGGCCAAAGCCGACGGCATTTTCACCGATTTTCCCGATACTTTGGCGCAGTATTTGAAGAAGTGATTCAAACAATCATAAAGGCCGTCTGAAAACATATAATGTTTCAGACGGCCTTTGTCATATTGCAACAACTTTGGAGAAAAGCTAAAGCTCAAGCTGTTTTGAAATCGATTGAAGCGGCCCCAAATAAAAAAGCAGGCCGTCTGAAACATTATATGTTTTCAGACGGCCTTTATGCTGAGGCAGAAACTTTAAGGTAAAAGTTAAATCTCAAGGCTGCTTTAAAATCGATTCAGACGGCCTTTTTATCACATATATATCACAGGCCGTCTGAAACCGATTACATGCCCGGAAATCTGCCTTTCATGCCTTTGGCCATATTCATCAGTTTGCCCATGCCTTTGCCGCTGAACATTTTCATCATCTGCTGCGATTGCTCGAATTGCTTGAGCATTTTGTTCACTTCTTGAATGGTGGTGCCTGAGCCTGCGGCAATGCGGCGCTTGCGGCTGGCTTTGAGCAGGGCAGGGTTGGCGCGCTCTTTGGCCGTCATCGAATTGATAATGGCTTCCACATGACCCATGGCTTTTTCGGCCGTGCCCTCGGGAATCTGCTTGGAAAGCTGGCCGATTTCGCCCGGCATTTTCGACATGATGTTTTCCAGCCCGCCCATATTGCGCATTTGCTGGATTTGCTCTTTAAAGTCGTTTAAATCAAAGCCCTTGCCTTTGTGCAGCTTTTTCGCCATTTTGGCGGCCACTTCTTCATCGATGCCTTTTTGCACATCTTCAATCAAAGTGAGCACGTCGCCCATGCCGAGAATGCGGCTGGCAATACGGTCGGGGTGGAAAGGCTCAAGCCCGTTCACCTTTTCGCCGATACCGATAAATTTAATCGGCTTGCCGGTGGTTTGGCGCACCGATAAAGCCGCACCGCCGCGCGAATCGCCGTCCATTTTGGTGAGAATTACGCCGGTGAGTGGCAGCGCTTCATTAAATGCCTGCGCCGTGTTCACCGCATCTTGGCCGAGCATAGCGTCCACCACAAACAGCGTTTCCACCGGATTCACCGCCGCATGAAGCGCTTTGATTTCGTTCATCATCGCTTCATCAATGGCCAGGCGGCCGGCGGTGTCCACCATCAACACATCGTAGAAATGCTTTTTGGCATAATCCACCGCTGCGCGGGCGATGTCCACCGGCTGCTGGCCGGCATCCGACGGGAAAAAATCCACACCCACTTGTTCGGCCAATAATTTCAGCTGCTCGATGGCGGCAGGGCGGTAAACGTCGGCAGACACCACCAGAATTTTCTTCTTTTGCTCGTTTTTCAGTAGGCGCGAAAGCTTGCCCACGGTGGTGGTTTTACCTGCGCCCTGCAAACCGGCCATCAACACCACCGCCGGCGGCGCAGCGGCCAGATTGAGCGAGCTGTTTTCCTTGCCCATCAAATCGACCAAGGCTTCATTCACCACGCCGATAAAAGCCTGATCGGGCGTGAGGCTGTCGGTGATTTCGCGGCCGAGCGCTTTTTCTTTGACGTTGTTGACAAAGTCTTTTACGATGGGCAGCGCCACATCGGCTTCCAGCAAGGCCAGGCGCACTTCGCGCAAGGCTTCTTTGATGTTGTCTTCCGTGAGTTTGGATTGGCCGCGGATGTTTTTAAAAACATTGCTGAAGCGGCTGGTTAAATTGTCTAACATGCGTATCCTTAATATGAGAATAGCCGCCCGCAAGCAGGCGTTATTTGCTAAAATTGCCATATTCTACACTACAGACGCATTTGTGAATATGCGCGCAACAGAGAGTTTGCCATGCCTATTGTCCTGATTTGCCTGATGCTGGTGTATGCCGGCCTGGCTGTGTTTGTATGGCACCATCAGAAAAAAAATGCCCGGCATTATCCACTGAAAACCGAGCTCGCCATTTTGGCACCGGCGCTTTTGGTGCACGGCTTGGTGCTGATTTTGCCGGTGCTGCACGACCATGTGCTGGTGATGGGGTTTGGCTATTCCGTCAGCCTGATTGTGTGGCTGATGCTCACCATGTATTGGGTCGGCAGCTTCTTCTACCGTTTGCGCGGGCTGCAATTGCTGCTCTATCCCTGTGCGGCTTTTTCCTTATTGCTCGCGGCGGTGTTTCCCGGCCATTACGTTGGCTACCAAATCAGCAATTGGCCGTTTATGCTGCATGTCGGCGCTTCACTGTTGGCCTACGGCCTGTTTGGCATCGTTACTTTGCTGGCGGTGCTGATTCTGCTGCTGAACCGCAATCTGCACAAGCGCCAATTTTCGCCGATGGTGTCGTTTCTGCCGCCGCTGCTGAGTTTGGAAAAGTTAATGTTTCAGGGCATGTGGATAGGCTTTTTGTTGCTCACATTTTCTGTGGTCAGCGGCACGTTTTTTGCTGAAGAAGTATTCGGTAAGCCCGCAGGGCTCACCCATAAAACCGTGTTCGGCATTTTATCGTGGCTGATTTATGGCGCGCTCTTGTCCAAACGCCACCTGAGTGCATGGCGGGGCAAGCAGGCTGCGGTGTGGACCATTATCGGTTTTGTCAGCTTGATGCTCGCTTATGTCGGCAGCAAATTTGTGCTGGAAGTGATTTTGCAGCGTTGACAACATCCCCTAACGAAAAACAGGCTGCCGGATATCCGGCAGCCTGTTTATATTGCATATCAACTTTACCCCTCGCGGAGCATTCTCTCTCTTTAATTATGCCTTTGTGTACTTGGCTTTTCCGAGCGTTTGCTCTTTATGTAAGGAAATGTAATGTATTTGCAATAAAAGCGCAAGTAGCTTGATGAAGTTTCTGCTACAAAAGCGCGAAATCACACAAAATCATCTTATCGTAAAATTAAATCTCAAAGTTCTTTGGAATTGCCCATAATATGCCGATGCGCATAGGCTGTTTTGTGTATTCTTGCCTGGGATTGCATTGCATATTGAAATAATCGCAAAGGCCGTCTGAACCCCTTTTCAGACGGCCTTAGTACGATATTGTTCTCTGCATTGTTTTGACTGGCAGGAAATGGAGGGGAGAGTTGATAAAAAATACCCAGCTAAAACAATCGGGTGATATTTTATTGTAAATATTTTTGCAGATAGATGTTGACGGGTTTTGGTGGTTTGGGTATAGTTCGGTTCTTCGCTGCTTCGGCGGCGATGTGATGAACAGATAATTATAGCACAGTTGGTCTTAATTTAAAGCGTTTTTGAAACGATTTGTATGAATTGAGGTTGACAAAGGATTTTGTTGCTGTATACTGCCATCCCTGCTCTTTAACAAACAGATTACCGATAAGTGTGAGTGCGGAGACGCCTCACACTGTTGAAAAAAGATAGACAAGATTATGTATAACATATCTTCGTTTATTTCTTTGAAGCAGACCAGAAGTTAAAAAAGTTAGAGATTGAACATAAGAGTTTGATCCTGGCTCAGATTGAACGCTGGCGGCATGCTTTACACATGCAAGTCGGACGGCAGCATAGAAGAGCTTGCTCTTTTGATGGCGAGTGGCGAACGGGTGAGTAATGCATCGGAACGTACCGAGTAGTGGGGGATAACTGTCCGAAAGGATGGCTAATACCGCATATTCTCTGAGGAGGAAAGCAGGGGACCTTAGGGCCTTGCGCTATTTGAGCGGCCGATGTCTGATTAGCTAGTTGGTGGGGTAAGAGCCCACCAAGGCGACGATCAGTAGCGGGTCTGAGAGGATGATCCGCCACACTGGGACTGAGACACGGCCCAGACTCCTACGGGAGGCAGCAGTGGGGAATTTTGGACAATGGGCGCAAGCCTGATCCAGCCATGCCGCGTGTATGAAGAAGGCCTTCGGGTTGTAAAGTACTTTTGTCAGGGAAGAAAAGCCTGGGGATAACACCCTCAGGTCATGACGGTACCTGAAGAATAAGCACCGGCTAACTACGTGCCAGCAGCCGCGGTAATACGTAGGGTGCGAGCGTTAATCGGAATTACTGGGCGTAAAGCGAGCGCAGACGGTTATTTAAGCAAGATGTGAAAGCCCCGGGCTCAACTTGGGAACTGCGTTTTGAACTGGGTAACTAGAGTGTGTCAGAGGGGGGTAGAATTCCACGTGTAGCAGTGAAATGCGTAGAGATGTGGAGGAATACCGATGGCGAAGGCAGCCCCCTGGGATAACACTGACGTTCATGCTCGAAAGCGTGGGTAGCAAACAGGATTAGATACCCTGGTAGTCCACGCCCTAAACGATGTCAATTAGCTGTTGGGGTACATGATGCCTTAGTAGCGTAGCTAACGCGTGAAATTGACCGCCTGGGGAGTACGGTCGCAAGATTAAAACTCAAAGGAATTGACGGGGACCCGCACAAGCGGTGGATGATGTGGATTAATTCGATGCAACGCGAAGAACCTTACCTGGTCTTGACATGTACGGAATCTCTTAGAGATAGGAGAGTGCCTTCGGGAGCCGTAACACAGGTGCTGCATGGCTGTCGTCAGCTCGTGTCGTGAGATGTTGGGTTAAGTCCCGCAACGAGCGCAACCCTTGCCATTAGTTGCCATCATTAAGTTGGGCACTCTAATGGGACTGCCGGTGACAAACCGGAGGAAGGTGGGGATGACGTCAAGTCCTCATGGCCCTTATGACCAGGGCTTCACACGTCATACAATGGTCGGTACAGAGGGTAGCCAAGCCGCGAGGTGGAGCCAATCCCAGAAAACCGATCGTAGTCCGGATTGCACTCTGCAACTCGAGTGCATGAAGTCGGAATCGCTAGTAATCGCAGGTCAGCATACTGCGGTGAATACGTTCCCGGGTCTTGTACACACCGCCCGTCACACCATGGGAGTGGGGGATACCAGAATTGGGTAGGGTAACCTTCGGGAGCCCGCTTAACACGGTATGCTTCATGACTGGGGTGAAGTCGTAACAAGGTAGCCGTAGGGGAACCTGCGGCTGGATCACCTCCTTTCTAGAGAAGACGGGGCGTATTCGCATTCACACTTATCGGTAAACTGTAGATTAGAGATGCAAAGGAAGTAAACATAAGGCCTTGGGTTTGTAGCTCAGCTGGTTAGAGCACACGCTTGATAAGCGTGGGGTCGGAGGTTCAAGTCCTCCCAGACCCACCAATCAGAGGCCGGACCCGACACTGGGGGCATAGCTCAGTTGGTAGAGCACCTGCTTTGCAAGCAGGGGGTCATCGGTTCGATCCCGTTTGCCTCCACCACACTTTGCAAATCAAAGCGAAAGCGAAAGCTGCCGTAGAAGGCGGCAGACAAGCAGAAGCAAAACAAAAGGATAAGAAGGCGACTTCTTATTTTTAGTTGACTTCAAGAGGTTGGCTGCTATAATGGCCAGCTCGTTTTGATTTGCGAAGCGAAGAGACGCAGCAAAAGCTGAGTTTCGAAGCCGCATCGATCTTTAACAAATTGGAAAGCCGAAATCAACAAACAAAGACAATGTTGGTTTGGATGTAAAAGGCAAGGGTTGCAACCCGAGTCGATTCAGCCTATGGATAGGCCGTCTGAAAAGACGGGCGCCATAAGCACAGCCAAGCCATAAAAATTTGGGTGATGATTGTATCGGACGCACTCTGAGCACAAAAGGCAGAGTGTGTCACACAACAAAGCAGTAAGCTTTATCAGAGTAAACATCTCTAGTTTATTCCCCTAGTCAACGGGAGGATAAGCGAAGTCAGAGAGGTCGTTCAAATGATAGAGTCAAGTGAATAAGTGCATCAGGTGGATGCCTTGGCGATGATAGGCGACGAAGGACGTGTAAGCCTGCGAAAAGCGTGGGGGAGCTGGCAATAAAGCAATGATCCCGCGATGTCCGAATGGGGAAACCCACCGTATTCTGTACGGTATCCTTGTCTGAATACATAGGGCAAGAGAAGCGAACCCGGAGAACTGAACCATCTAAGTACCCGGAGGAAAAGAAATCAACCGAGATTGCGCAAGTAGTGGCGAGCGAACGCGCAAGAGCCTGTATATGATAGCTGGCGAGATAGAAGAACAAGCTGGGAAGCTTGGCCATAGTGGGTGACAGCCCCGTATTCGAAATCTCATCAGTGGTACTAGGTATACGACAAGTAGGGCGGGACACGTGAAATCCTGTTTGAAGATGGGGGGACCATCCTCCAAGGCTAAATACTCATCATCGACCGATAGTGAACCAGTACCGTGAGGGAAAGGCGAAAAGAACCCCGGGAGGGGAGTGAAATAGAACCTGAAACCTGATGCATACAAACAGTGGGAGCGGACTTGTTCCGTGACTGCGTACCTTTTGTATAATGGGTCAACGACTTACATTCAGTAGCGAGCTTAACCGAATAGGGGAGGCGTAGGGAAACCGAGTCTTAATAGGGCGACAAGTTGCTGGGTGTAGACCCGAAACCGAGTGATCTATCCATGGCCAGGATGAAGGTGCCGTAACAGGTACTGGAGGTCCGAACCCACGCATGTTGCAAAATGCGGGGATGAGCTGTGGATAGGGGTGAAAGGCTAAACAAACTCGGAGATAGCTGGTTCTCCCCGAAAACTATTTAGGTAGTGCCTCGAGTAAGAGACTGATGGGGGTAAAGCACTGTTATGGCTAGGGGGTTATTGCAACTTACCAACCCATGGCAAACTAAGAATACCATCAAGTCGTTTCTCGGGAGACAGACAGCGGGTGCTAACGTCCGTTGTCAAGAGGGAAACAACCCAGACCGCCAGCTAAGGTCCCAAATGATAGATTAAGTGGTAAACGAAGTGGGAAGGCCCAGACAGCCAGGATGTTGGCTTAGAAGCAGCCATCATTTAAAGAAAGCGTAATAGCTCACTGGTCGAGTCGTCCTGCGCGGAAGATGTAACGGGGCTCAAATCTATAACCGAAGCTGCGGATACGTGTTTACACGTATGGTAGGGGAGCGTTCTGTAGGCCGAAGAAGGTGAATCGAGAGGTTTGCTGGAGGTATCAGAAGTGCGAATGTTGACATGAGTAGCGATAAAGCGGGTGAAAAGCCCGCTCGCCGAAAACCCAAGGTTTCCTACGCAACGTTCATCGGCGTAGGGTGAGTCGGCCCCTAAGGCGAGGCAGAAATGCGTAGTCGATGGGAAACGGGTTAATATTCCCGTACTTTGATTTGGTGCGATGTGGGGACGGAGAAGGTTATGTCAGCAAGCTGTTGGAATAGCTTGTTCAAGCCGGTAGGTGGAAAGTTTAGGCAAATCCGGACTTTCATAACACCGAGAAGCGATAACGATTGTCTACGGACAAGAAGTGACAGATACCACGCTTCCAGGAAAAGCCACTAAGCTTCAGCCAAGTCAGAACCGTACCGCAAACCGACACAGGTGGGTAGGATGAGAATTCTAAGGCGCTTGAGAGAACTCAGGAGAAGGAACTCGGCAAATTGATACCGTAACTTCGGGAGAAGGTATGCCCTTTGATGTGAAAGACTAGCTCTGTAAGCATCGGAGGGTCGCAGAGAATCGGTGGCTGCGACTGTTTATTAAAAACACAGCACTCTGCTAACACGAAAGTGGACGTATAGGGTGTGACGCCTGCCCGGTGCTGGAAGGTTAATTGAAGATGTGAGAGCATTGGATCGAAGCCCCAGTAAACGGCGGCCGTAACTATAACGGTCCTAAGGTAGCGAAATTCCTTGTCGGGTAAGTTCCGACCCGCACGAATGGCGTAACGATGGCCACACTGTCTCCTCCTGAGACTCAGCGAAGTTGAAATGGTTGTGAAGATGCAATCTCCCCGCTGCTAGACGGAAAGACCCCGTGAACCTTTACTGTAGCTTTGCATTGGACTTTGAAGTCACTTGTGTAGGATAGGTGGGAGGCTTAGAAGCAGAGACGCTAGTTTCTGTGGAGCCGTCCTTGAAATACCACCCTGGTGACTTTGAGGTTCTAACCCAGACCCGTAATCCGGGTCGGGGACCGTGCATGGTAGGCAGTTTGACTGGGGCGGTCTCCTCCCAAAGAGTAACGGAGGAGTTCGAAGGTTACCTAGGTCCGGTCGGAAATCGGGCTGATAGTGCAATGGCAAAAGGTAGCTTAACTGCGAGACCGACAAGTCGAGCAGGTGCGAAAGCAGGACATAGTGATCCGGTGGTTCTGAATGGAAGGGCCATCGCTCAACGGATAAAAGGTACTCCGGGGATAACAGGCTGATTCCGCCCAAGAGTTCATATCGACGGCGGAGTTTGGCACCTCGATGTCGGCTCATCACATCCTGGGGCTGTAGTCGGTCCCAAGGGTATGGCTGTTCGCCATTTAAAGTGGTACGTGAGCTGGGTTTAAAACGTCGTGAGACAGTTTGGTCCCTATCTGCAGTGGGCGTTGGAAGTTTGACGGGGGCTGCTCCTAGTACGAGAGGACCGGAGTGGACGAACCTCTGGTGTACCGGTTGTCACGCCAGTGGCATAGCCGGGTAGCTAAGTTCGGAAGAGATAAGCGCTGAAAGCATCTAAGCGCGAAACTCGCCTGAAGATGAGACTTCCCTGGTGGTTAAACCACCCTAAAGAGTCGTTCGAGACCAGGACGTTGATAGGTCGGGTGTGGAAGCGCGGTAACGCGTGAAGCTAACCGATACTAATTGCTCGTGAGGCTTGACTCTATCATTTGAGAGACTTCGAATGAAGAAAAGCTTACTGAAGTCATGAGTTGCAGGATACTGCAATCATGCGATAACAAACATTACCCTGTTGGAAGTGCGAAGAGCATTTCATGTTGATAAAGCGCCGGAGAAGAATCCAGCGCGACGGCTTTCGAAATTTGTACAGTTTAGTCTGGCGGCCATAGCGAGTTGGTCCCACGCCTTCCCATCCCGAACAGGACCGTGAAACGACTCAGCGCCGATGATAGTGTGGATACCCATGTGAAAGTAGGTCACTGCCAGGCACCCCTTCCGAAGCCCCGCTGAATATCAGCGGGGCTTCTTCTTGGCGGCTGCGGCCTGCGGCCAATAGCCGGTCAATAGCCAATACGAAATAGCAGGCTTAAAGGCCGTCTGAATACTCATACGGCTTTCAGACGGCCTTTGGTGTGTTTGTTCAGTCTTAAAATAATCGATAGTAAATCACGTGCCGCGGTGGTGTTTTGAGCGTTGCAATGTCGGATGAGAATGAGTTTGCATGGTATCGGACATATCACGCCAAAAGGCATTGGGCTATAATACGTTTTTATTTTTCACACAGCACAATCATGAAACATATCCATATTATCGGCATTGGCGGCACGTTTATGGGCGGCGTGGCCGCTATTGCAAAAGAAGCCGGCTTTAAGGTGAGCGGTTGCGATGCCAAAATGTATCCGCCGATGAGCACCCAGCTCGAAGCGCTCGGCATTGATGTGCATGAGGGTTTTGATGTGGCGCAGTTGCAAGATTTTGCGGCTGATGTGTATGTGATTGGCAATGTGGCCAAACGGGGCATGCCGGTGGTTGAGGCGATTCTCAATCGGGGTTTGCCTTATGTTTCCGGGCCGCAATGGTTGGCGGAAAATGTGTTGCACAGCCGTTGGGTGCTGGCGGTGGCGGGCACGCACGGTAAAACCACCACGGCCAGCATGTTGGCTTGGGTGTTGGAGTATGCCGGTTTGGCGCCCGGTTTCCTAATCGGCGGGGTGCCGCAAAATTTCAGTGTGTCGGCGCGCTTGCCGCAAGCGCCTGCTCAAGATTCGGGCAGCCGTTCGCCGTTTTTCGTGATTGAAGCCGATGAATATGATACGGCTTTTTTCGATAAGCGCAGCAAATTTGTGCATTACCGCCCACGAACATGTGTGTTGAATAATCTTGAATTCGATCATGCCGATATTTTTGCGGATTTGGCCGCGATTCAAACCCAATTTCATCATTTGGTGCGCACCGTGCCGGGTGAAGGGCTGATTGTCTGCAACGGCACGGAGCCTGCCCTGCGCGAAACGCTCGATAAAGGCTGCTGGACGCCGGTGGAATTTTTTGGCAACCACGATGGCTGGCAGGTGGCCAATGTGCAGGCCGATGGGGCATTTGATGTGCGTTTACACGGTGAAAAAGTGGGGCATGTGGCTTGGGTGCTGATGGGTGAGCACAACCGGCTGAATGCTTTGGCCGCTATTGCGGCTGCCCGTCATGTGGGTGTGTCTGTTGCGGCGGCATGTGAAGCCTTGGGGGATTTTAAAAATGTGAAGCGGCGCATGGAAATCAAAGGCACGCAAAACGGCATCACGGTATATGATGATTTTGCCCACCACCCCACCGCCATTGCCACCACCGTGGCCGGCTTGCGTCAAAAAGTGGGCAAGGCACGCATCTTGGCGGTGCTGGAGCCGCGCTCAAACACGATGAAGCTGGGCAGCATGAAAGCGGCTTTACCCGAGAGCCTGCAAGCGGCGGATCAGGTGTTTTGCTATGCGGGAGAAGTGGATTGGGATGTGGCTGAAGCGCTGGCACCTTTGGGCGAGAAGTTGCATGTAGGCGGGGATTTTGAGGCTTTTGTGGCAGAAATTGTGCACGAAACGAGAACAGGCGATCATATTTTGGTGATGAGCAACGGCGGTTTTGGCGGAATACACGATAAGCTGCTGCTGGCGCTGAAACAGGGCTGATGCCGATTCAAATAAATAAATCATTGTTGTGTAATATGCAAAGGCCGTTTGAAAACCTTTCAGACGGCCTTTGCATAACTCAAGCCCGCTGCTTCTGTGCAGGTAGGCGCTTAGGTTTGAAGCGAACCCAATCTGCCTTGTTATACCAATTCTAAAAAATAACCTTACAAAATAAAAGCAGTTCGGCAGCATCATTCGCGTAGGTCGGATTCTTGAATCCGACGTTTGGCCAACGGCCAAAGCGATGTGCGTGCCTTGTTCTGCGAACAAGTGTCGGATTCGAGAATCCGACCTACAGGCTGCCTGTTTGTATATTATTTTTTCGAATGGGTATTATACCAATCCAAAAAATAACCTAACTTCGTTGTCTTGCTTTGCCGTACTCGTTGTACTGTCGCAGGCTTGCAGCCTTGTTAGCTTACTTTTTTGAATGGGTATTACTATGAAGCAATAAGCATTAAAAATGCCGTCTGAACGATTTCAGACGGCATTTTTTGTTTTCTTCAATCAGCTATTTGCCCGCCTTGGGCTTGCTCCAATTTCTGACGTGCGTTTTGCACGGCTTGCTCCAGGCCCTGAATGCGCTGCTGATAGCGGGCATAATTGCGCTCATTGCCATAGCGCACTTGTCGGCCGGCCTCTAGATTCTTTTGTGCCTGCGCCAATTCTTCCTGCGCGCGCTGCACATCGCTTTGATGGCTGCTGGCTGCGGGCGCTGCTGCAGGTGCTTCTGTGTTGCGAATGGCAGGCACAGGGGCAGCGCTGTAAATGCTGGGCGCGCCCAAGTTGGCCGGCCGGCAATGGCTGCCGCTAGGGTTTTGGGTGTAAGTGGTTTGGCCGTTTTTGCCGCTGCACTCATACACAGAAGCGGCAACAGCAGGCGCAGCGGTGCTCATTAGCAAAATGGCCCATATTTTTTTCATGGCAGGCTCGTTAATTAGGGTTTAAAAGAAGATGAAGACAATATAAGCATTTGTGCATACGTTTTCAAGCCAGCCAGAAATACCACACCGCGAATAAAACCAGCGCCACCAAAATATTGCTGGCGATAATCAGCCACCAGCCCATCCGCGCAGCCGGCCGGCTGCTTTGCGGCTTGCCGCGCCGGATATAGAAAAACGGGCTGAGCAGCACGGAGAGGGCGGACACCAGAATAATGATGGTGTAGTAGATTTTTTCAGTGCTCAAAATATTTCCATTAATAATAAAATAAAATAATAAAGGCCGTCTGAAATAATTTAAATTCAATCAATTAAAGAAGTTTAGGAAGTTTAAATAAAGGTGAGCCATAAAAATCAAACATGTATTATTTGATTTGACGCAATATCAAGCAGACTCAGCAGTGTATATTTGTAGTTAAATTTCAACGACACACACCCACAGAAAGGAATTTGAAATGGCTGCCGTTAAATCCATCACCTCTCCGATGAAATTTCTGATCCAAGCCGGCTTGCTGGCCGATTTGGGCAAACACATCAAACAATACGGCGATGCCGGCCTGATTATCTGCGACCCCTTTATCGCCGAAAAAGCCGCAGCCGATTCAAAAGCGAGCTTGGCTGAACACGGCGTGAAAGGCGTGTTTACCGTGTTTGGCGGCGAGTCGTCTGATGAAGAAATCAACCGCCAGCAAGCCGAATTCGACCAAGCCGGCTGCCGCTTTGTGGTGGGCATCGGCGGCGGTAAAACGCTCGACACCGCCAAAGCCGTAGCTTACTACAAAAACGTGCCGGTGGTGATTTTCCCCACGCTGGCTTCCACCGATGCGCCCTGCACCGCGCTGACTGTGGTTTACAATGCCGACGGCTCGTTTAACCGCTATCTTTTCCTGCCGAATAACCCCAACGCCGTGCTGGCCGACACCAAATTGCTGGCCGCCGAGCCGGCGCGCTTTTTCGCCGCCGGTGTGGGCGACGGCTTGGCCACTTATTTTGAAGCGCGCACCTGCTATGCCAGCAACGGCATCAATCTGGTGCTGATGCAGCCGAGCCTGGCCGGTTTGGGCATTGCCAAAATGTGTTATGAAACCATACGCGATTACGCGCCGCAGGCCATGAGCGCCGTGGCGGCCAAAGCGGTGACACCCGCGTTGGAACGCACCATCGAAGCCACTATTTACATGAGCGGCGTGGGTGCCGAATCCGGCGGTTTGGCGGCGGCGCACGCGATTCACAACGGCATGACCGCGGTGCACGATCTGCACGGCGCGATGCACGGCGAAAAAGTGGCTTTCGGCTTGGTTACCCAATTGGTGATGGAAGGGGTGCCGTCTGAAGAATTGGAAGAAGTGATCGGCATCATCAAAGCCGTGGGTCTGCCGCTTACCTTGGCCGATTTGGGTTTGAAAGAATTCAAAGAAGCCGAATGGCGCCAAGTGGCCGAACTTTCCTGCGCCGAGGGCGAAACCATCCACAACGAGCCTTTCAAGGTAACACCGGACATGGTTTACGATGCGATTGTGGCCGCCGATCAGCTCTTGCAGCAATATAAAGACTGAGCGCGCGATAAATAAAGCAAAGGCCGTCTGAAAGGTTTCAGACGGCCTTTGCTTTGTTCAGAAACAATCTGAGCATCATCAAGAAAAGAAAAACATTGTGCTGGCGAACACTATAGTGAAATGCAAGAAAAATTGATACGAAACTGCCGTAGGTTAGTTTGATAAACCCAGCGTTTCAGACGGCTTGTGGATTTGTTGAGTTTGCAACCCAACCTACCCCCGTATCACTTTTTTATGCATTCCACTATATATACCCGCCCGGCTTCGGCTTGCGCCCGAAGGCCGTCTGAACATTCAGACGGTCTCAAGATACCACGGCAGCAGATGGCCGAATATGATACAATCGCCGCCGATTTAAATGATTCTTTTGCAAAAGGTTTATTGAAAAATGATTTCTACCAACGGCATTACCATGCAGTTTGGCGCCAAGCCGCTGTTTGAAAATGTATCTGTGAAATTCGGCGAAGGCAACCGCTACGGCCTAATCGGCGCCAACGGCTCGGGCAAGTCGACTTTTATGAAAATCCTCGGCGGCGATTTGGAGCCCAGCGGCGGTGAAGTGGCGATTGAAAACGGCGTGCGCTTGGGCAAATTGCGTCAAGACCAATTCGCTTATGAAGACATGCGCGTGCTCGATGTGGTGATGATGGGGCATGTGGAAATGTGGGCGGCGATGACCGAGCGCGATGCGATTTATGCCAATCTCGATGCCACCGAAGACGATTATATGCGTGCGGCCGATTTGGAAGCCAAGTTCGCCGAATACGACGGCTACACCGCCGAAGCGCGCGCCGGCGAGCTTTTGAGCGGCGTGGGCATTTCCGAAGATTTGCACAATGCGCTGATGAGCGAAGTGGCGCCCGGCTTCAAGCTGCGGGTGTTGCTGGCGCAGGCTTTGTTTTCCAAGCCCGATGTGCTCTTGCTCGACGAGCCCACCAATAACTTGGACATCAACACCATCCGCTGGCTCGAAGGCGTGTTGAACCAATACGATTCCACCATGATCATCATCTCGCACGACCGCCACTTTCTCAACGAAGTGTGCACGCATATGGCCGATGTGGATTACAACAGCATCACCATTTATCCGGGCAATTATGATGACTACATGCTCGCTTCGGCGCAATCGCGCGAACGGGCGATGAAAGACAACGCCAAAGCCAAAGAACGCCTGCAAGAGCTGCAAGAATTTGTGGCGCGCTTTTCGGCCAACAAATCCAAAGCCCGCCAAGCCACCAGCCGCTTGAAACAGGCCGATAAAATCAAGTCGGAAATGGTCGAGGTGAAACCTTCTACCCGCCAAAACCCGTATATCCGCTTTGAAGCCGACGAAAAAAGCAAGCTGCACCGCCAAGCGGTGGAAGCGGCCGGCGTGGCCAAGCGCTTTGATGTGCCTTTGTTTAAAAACCTCAATTTCATGCTCGATGCCGGCGAGCGCCTGGCGATTATCGGCCCCAACGGCGCGGGCAAATCCACGCTGCTCAAATTGCTGGCCGGTGCGTTTGCCCCTGAATACAGCGAAGGCTTGGCCGCCGATGCCGGCCACATCAAATGGGCGGAAAAAGCCAATGTCGGCTACTACCCGCAAGACCATGAAAACGATTTCGATGTGGAAATGAACCTCACCGAATGGATGCGCCAATGGGGGCAGGAGGGCGACGACGAGCAAGTCATCCGCGGCACCCTCGGCCGCCTGCTTTTCGGCAGCAACGATGTGGTGAAACAGGTGCAGGTGCTCTCCGGCGGCGAAAAAGGCCGCATGCTCTACGGCAAGCTGATTTTGCTCAAGCCCAATGTGCTGGTGATGGATGAGCCCACCAACCACATGGATATGGAAAGCATCGAATCGCTCAATATGGCGCTGGAAAAATACAACGGCACGCTGATTTTCGTGTCGCACGACCGCCAGTTTGTGTCCTCGCTGGCTACCCAGATTATCGAGCTCGACGGCCAAGGCGGCTACGAGCATTATTTGGGCGATTATGAAAGCTATCTGGATAAAAAAGGCGTGTAATACACATCTCAAAAAATAATCTTACTGCGTTGACTCGCCCTGTCGTGCTATTGGCATTGCCGGCGGCTCGCCGCTTGGTTGGCTTGCTATTTTGAATGGGTATAAGCTTTTTAACAGAGCAAAGGCCGTCTGAAAAATGTTTCAGACGGCCTTTGGTTATCATCAAAAATTTGAATAACTGTTTATAAACAATAGGTTGATATTTTTACCGGGCAGCGTATTGCCCGCTTGCCTGCCTACATCGACCATTCGCTGTCGGTTAAATCGTAAATCCGCTGAATGTCGCTCAAAATGCCTTTGAAATCAATATTTAAATCTTTCAGACGGCCTGTGCGGATATCAAACACCCAGCCGTGCACGGTGGGGTATTGCTCGTGCAGATAGCGTTTTTGCACACAGGCGATTTTAATCAGATTGATGCATTGCTCCTGCACGTTTAATTCCACCAAGCGATCGTAGCGCGCCTGCTCGTCGGCAATCGCATCAAGCTCATCGCGGTGCAGGCGGTAAACATCGCGTATGGTGCGCAGCCACGGGTTGAGCAAGCCATAATCGCGCGGCTGCATGGCCGCCAAAATGCCGCCGCACTGATAATGGCCGCACACCACAATATGCTTCACCTTCAAATGCTCCACCGCATAGCGCACCACCGAAGCAGCGTTGATGTCGAGCGCATTGACCATATTGGCGATGTTGCGGTGCACAAACACTTCGCCCGGTGCCATGCCCATCATTTCTTCGGCGCTCACACGGCTGTCGGCGCAGCCGATATAAAGATAATCCGGCGTTTGCGCGGCAGAGAGCGTGTCGAAAAAATGCGGGTCGGCCTGCAATTTCTGCTCGGCCCACAGGCGGTTGTGTTCGAAAATATCTTGTTGGGTTTTATGGGCCATATTATTGTCCTGATTGAAGTGTGTGGTTGCTATATTATCGAAACGCTTACTTTAGCCCCAACAAACGCAGCGGGCAAGTGCGGGTTTTACACAAGCTTAACTTTTATGCCGACCATGCGGATGCAAACGCAACGTGTCACAAACCATACACAAAATCTGTGGATAAGCTTGTGTATAAATAGGGCTTAAGAGGAAAAAACCTTGTTGCAGCAAACGCTGTTTATCATTGCCTAAAATTCAGGCAATAAAAAAGCATATAAAAATCAATAAATTAAATTTAATCAATCAAAGGGTGAAACGCCATTAAGAAAAAGCTTAGCAAAAACAAGGCCGTCTGAAAGCTGTGTATGAAAGCGGTTGACAGTCGCCCGAAATGGCCGAATCCGCCGAGAAAAACATGTTGCTGCCGCCTTTTCGCGGTACAATCACGCATCATTTTACACACCAGAATTTACCGATTATGAAAGCCAGCCAGTTTTTTATTTCCACCTTAAAAGAAGCCCCCGCCGAAGCCACGTTGCCCAGCCATCAGCTGATGATACGCGCAGGTTTGGTGAAAGGCGTGGCTTCCGGCCTCTACACTTGGATGCCGATGGGCTTGCGCGTGTTGCGTAAAGTGGAAAACATTGTGCGCGAAGAAATGAACCGCGCAGGCGCAGTGGAATTGCTGATGCCGGTGATTCAGCCGGCTGAATTGTGGCAAGAGAGCGGGCGCTGGGAATTTTACGGCAAAGAATTGCTGCGCATCAAAGACCGTCACACCCGCGATTTCTGTATGGGCCCCACTTGCGAAGAAGTGATTACCGACATCGTGCGCAAAGAAATCACCAGCTATAAACAATTGCCGAAAAATTTCTACCACATCCAAACCAAATTCCGCGACGAAGTGCGCCCGCGTTTCGGTGTGATGCGCGCGCGCGAATTTGTGATGAAAGATGCCTATTCCTTCCACGCCGATTACGAATCATTGGTAAACGAAGGCTATCAGCCCATGTATGACGCCTATTGCCGCATTTTCGACCGCCTCGGCCTGAACTACCGCCCCGTGGCCGCCGACACCGGCAGCATCGGCGGCACCGGCTCGCACGAATTCCAAGTGCTGGCCGAGAGCGGTGAAGACGTGATTGCCTATAGCGACACTTCCGATTTCGCCGCCAACGTCGAATTGGCCGCCACCCTGCCGCTGGCAGGCGCGCGCGCTGCCGCCGCTGCCCAATTGGCCAAAGTGCACACCCCCGATGTGAAAACCATCGCCGCCTTGGTGGCATTTTTAAATATTCCGATTGAACAAACGCTCAAATCCATTGTGGTGGAAGGCGAAGAAGCAGGCGAAATCGTGCTGCTGCTCTTGCGCGGCGACCACGAATTCAACGACATCAAAGCCGAAAAACTCGCCGGCGTGAAAACCCCGCTCACCATGGCCGACCCCGCGCAAATCCGCGCCCAATTCGGCGCCAATGGCGGCTCGCTCGGCCCCGTGGGTTTCACCGGCCGCGTGTATGCCGATTTCGCCACCGAAAAAGGCGCCGATTGGGTGATTGGCGCCAATGAAGACGACCAACACTACACCGGCTTCAACTTCGGCCGCGATGCCGCCGAGCCGCAATTTGTCGATTTGCGCAACGTGATCGAAGGCGATGAGAGTCCCGATGGTGAAGGCCGTCTGAAACTCGCACGCGGTATCGAAGTGGGCCATGTGTTCCAATTGCGCACCAAATATTCCGAAGCCATGAACGCCAC
Source organism: Uruburuella suis (assembly GCF_022870845.1). GTDB lineage: Bacteria > Pseudomonadota > Gammaproteobacteria > Burkholderiales > Neisseriaceae > Neisseria > Neisseria suis. Next base: position 2,428,380 of record NZ_CP091507.1, on the reverse strand, counting down.
CGTGCTCGACAACAACGGCAAAGCCAAAGTGATGGAAATGGGCTGCTACGGCATCGGCATCACCCGCATCGTGGCCGCCGCCATCGAGCAAAACAACGACGAGCGCGGCATCATCTGGACCGACGCCATGGCACCCTTTGCCGTGGTGATTGTGCCGATGAACTATAAAAAATCCGACAGCGTGCGCGAAGCGGCCGATAAGCTTTATGCCGACCTGCTCGCCGCCGGCGCCGACGTGCTGCTCGACGACCGCGACGAGCGCGCCGGCGTGTTGCTCAACGATTCCGAGCTGCTCGGCATCCCGCACCGCATCGTCATCGGCGACCGCGCCTTGAAAGAAGGCAATGTCGAATACGCCGAACGCCGCGCGGGTGAATCGCAAAGCGTGCCCGTGGGCGAAGTGGTGGAAAAAGTGCTTGCTGCGATAAATGCGAAATAATCAAAAGGCCGTCTGAAAAGTTTTCAGACGGCCTTTTTGTGATGGGGCAAAGCCTGCTTGAATTTAGTTTGCATATAGTGAAATGCAATAATAAAGTTGCACGCAACTGCATTTTGCAACGGCGTAGGTTGGGTTGATAAACCCAACGTTTCAGACGGCTTGTGAATTGGTTGGGTTTACAACCCAACCTACCCGCCGTAGCACTTTTTTATGCATTCCATTATAGCATTTTGTATATTGCTGATTTTATTTTCGAAAAATACCGAAGGAGCTTGAAATGCCGAACGTGATGCTCGAAACCCGCCCGGTGCAGGTAAACAATATCTTCTGCATCGGCCGCAATTATGTCGACCATATTGCCGAATTGAAAAACGAAACGCCCACCGAGCCGGTGGTGTTTATGAAACCGAACAACAGCATTCTGCATCAGGGTGCGGCCATTAAATTGCCGGCTTACAGCGCCTCGGTGCATTATGAATGCGAATTGGTGTTGCTGATTGGTGAAGACGCAGACGGCATTGATGCAGAAAATCCGCTGAAAATCATTGCCGGCTACGGCGTGGGGCTGGATTTGACCGCGCGCGATGTGCAAGGCCGTCTGAAAGAAAAAGGGTTGCCGTGGACGAAGGCCAAAGGTTTTCGCGGCGCGGCTTGTGTGTCGGATTTTGTGGCGGCGGATAAATTGAGTCGGCCGCAAGATTGCGAATTCACGTTTAAAGTGAATGGCGAAATGCGCCAACACGGCCACACCTCGCACATGATTTACCCGCTGGCGGCGATTTTGCAGGAGCTGGCTGAAAGCTATGGCTTGCGCGCAGGCGATGTGGTGTTTACCGGCACGCCCGCCGGCGTGGGGCAGCTGCACAGCGGCGACAAGCTGGCGCTGGATTTGGCCGGCGTGGTGCAGGCGGCGTTTGAAGTGGTGTGATACCCATTCTAAAAAATAACCTGACAAAATAAAAGCAGTTCGGCAACATTATCCGCGTAGGTCGGATTCTTGAATCCGACGTTTGGCCAACGGCCAAAGCGATGTGCGTGCCTTGTTCTGCGAACAAGTGTCGGATTCGAGAATCCGACCTACAGGCTGTCTGTTTGTATATTATTTTTTTGAATGGGTATGAAGTGGTGATGGGCAATAAAAGGCCGTCTGAAATTGTTTTCAGACGGCCTTTTTCAGACGGCCTTACCGTTTCGCTTCGCGGCGCGCACGCACCACTTCGATTACGCCGGGCAGCACCGAAATCACGATAATGGCGGCCAGCACCAGCGCGAGGTTGTTTTTCACCAGCGGAATGTTGGCGAAAAAGTAGCCGGCATAAGAAAACAGCACCACCCACAAAATGGCGCCGATGATGTTGTAGCGGATAAAGCGGCCGTAGTGCATATTGCCCATGCCGGCCACAAAAGGCGCGAATGTGCGCACAATCGGCACAAAGCGGGCGATGATAATGGTTTTGCCGCCGTGTTTTTCATAAAAAGCGTGGGTTTTGTCGAGATAGGCGCGGCGGAAGATTTTGGAATCGGGGTTGGCAAAAAGGCGCGCGCCGAAATATTTTCCGATGGCGAAATTCACCGCGTCGCCCAAAATGGCGGCCACCAAAAGCAGCGCCACCATCAAGTGAATATTCATTTCGCCCAAGGCGGCAATGCCGCCGGCGGCAAACAAGAGTGAGTCGCCCGGCAGAAAAGGCGTGACCACCAGGCCGGTTTCGCAGAAGATGATTAAAAACAAAATGGCATAAATCCACACGCCGTATTCGGCGGAAAGAGCGGCCAGATGCTGGTCGATGTGCAGGATAAAATCGATAATGGTGCTGATCACGAATAGTCTTTCTTGATGGGAAGCGGGGATTTTAAACAGGCTGTCTGAATAAAGTCTTAAGAAGGCCCTGTTTCAGACGGCCTTCATGATTTGAAGTTCGCTATTTTAGGGGAAAAAGCATGGCGCGCCAAACGAATCAAACAAACGGCGCGGCTTGCCGCTCTGCGTGGAAACAACGTACAATTGCGCACATTGCCCAACGCAAAAAGATTGTTTGTGAACCAGCTTATTTTTGATTTCGCCCACCAGGCCTACCCCGGATTCGATAAATTTCTGGGCACAGCCAATGCCGAATTGCTGCATGTGCTGCAACAGCAACACGGGCAGTTTATTTATGTGTGGGGGCAGCAAGGCTCGGGCAAAAGCCATCTTTTGCAGGCATGGGTGGCGCAGGCTTTGCAGGCGGGGCACGAAGCCGCTTATGTGGATGCCGCGCGCATGCCGCTCACTGACAAGGCTTTCGAAGCCGATTATCTGGCCATCGATCAGGCAGAAAAACTCAATGATGACGAGCAGGCGCTGCTTTTTGCCGTGTTTAACCGCTTTCGCAACAGCGGCAAAGGTTTTTTGCTGCTCTCGGCCGATGTGCCGCCGCAGCAATTGCTTATCCGCGAAGACTTGCGCACGCGCATGGGCTATTGCCTGGTGTATGACGTGAAGCCTTTGAGCGACCAAGAAAAAACCGCCGCGCTCGCCGACATGGCCGCCGCCCGCCAGCTCACCGTCGACCCCGAAATTTTCACCTATCTGCTCAACCACTGGCGCCGCGATATGGACAGCCTCGTGCAGATGCTCGACACGCTGGACAATTATTCCATGATGATGGGCAAGCGCATCACGCTGCCCTTGCTGCGCCAGCTTTTAAAACAACAGGAAGCCGAATGACCAACCTCGCCATTTTCGATCTCGACCACACGCTGATCAACGCCGATTCCGACAACACCTGGCCGCAATACCTGATGCAAAAAGGCGTGGTCGATGCCGAATTTGTGCGCATGAAAAACGACAAATTCTATCAAGATTACCTCAACGGCTGCCTCGATATCGATGAATTTCTGCAATTCCAGCTCGCGCCGCTCACCCGCTTCAGCATGGAAGAATTGGCCGACATGCACCGCGAATTCACCCAAGCATTCATTCTGCCGCACATCAGCCCGATGGCGAAAATGCTGGTGCAGAGCCACCGCCAAACCGGCGACGAATTGCTGGTGATTTCTTCCACCAACGAATTCATCATCACACCCATCTGCCACTTGTTCGGCATTGAAAACATTATCGGCACACAGCTCGAAATCGGTGAAAACGGGCGCTACACCGGCGGCTATATCGGCACACCCAGCCTGAAAGAGGGCAAAATCACACGCCTGAACGAATGGCTGGCTGCGCGCGGCGAAACTCTGCAAAGCTACGGCAAAAGCTATTTCTACAGCGATTCGAAAAACGACTTACCGCTCTTGCGCCATGTGAGCGACCCCGTGGCGGTGAATCCCGATGAAGTGTTGCTGCAAGAAGCCACGGAAAAAGGCTGGCCGGTGTTGAATTTTATGTAAAGGCCGTCTGAAGTAGGGCTGTAACAGCGTAGATTGGGTTGATAAACCCAAGGTTTCAGACAGCAGTGAAATCAAAGAAAAACGGATGCGAAATAAGAAATCCCAAATCGCGGGTAGGGTGCTTGGCGCAGCCACGCACGCGGTTTAAACTTCTGTGTGTATGTTTGTATCCGTTTTCATTTTTTCTCCTATATTTAATTAATCAACAAGTTAGGCCGTCTGAAATGCCGCCATACAAACCCGTGATCATCACCACCACCGCCGCCGACCGCGAAGAAGCACAGCGCATCGGCGCGGCGCTGCTGGAAAAAAAGCTCGCCGCCTGCGTGCAATATGAAATCATTTGGAGCCATTATGAATGGCAGGGCGAAACGCGCATCGACGGCGAAATCCGCCTCACCATCAAATCCGCCCGCTGCCATTATGCCGCCGTAGAAAAAACCATCCGCGCCTTGCACAGCTATGAATGCCCGCAAATTCTGATGCAGCCGGTGAGTAGGGGCTTTGCTCCATATTTACGCTGGGCGAAGGCCGCTTTGGGGTTATAATACAGGCCGTCTGAAAACGCCTGTGGTGTTTTTCAAGCTTTCAGACGGCCTTCAGATGCCGTCTGAAAGCTTGATAACCATTTGAATTTTTAAAGAAAGCAAGCCATGTTCCGCACCATGCTCGGCGGCAAAATCCACCGCGCCACCGTTACCGAAGCCGATTTAAACTATGTCGGCAGCATCACCATTGATCAAGATCTGCTTGATGCGGCCGGCATTTGTGTGAACGAAAAAGTGCAAATTGTAAACAACAACAACGGCGCGCGCCTGGAAACCTACACCATTCCCGGCGAGCGCGGCAGCGGCGTGATCTGCCTCAACGGCGCGGCGGCGCGGCTGGTGCAAAAGGGCGACATCGTGATTATTATGTCGTATGTGTTGATGAGCAACGAAGAGGCAAAAAACCACGAGCCCAAAGTGGTGCTGGTAAACGAGCAAAACAAAATCCGCGGCATCATCCATTACGAGCCGCCGCACACGGTGTTGTGAGATGGCATGAAAACCATAAGGCCGTCTGAAATATTTTTTCAGACGGCCTTTTCTTGTGTGTATTCATTTCAAGCTGCATAATGGTTTTTCTCGACATCCATCCCTCAGGCCGTCTGAAACATTATGAAACTTGCCAAATTTTTAAAACAAGCCGCTTCCGTGTTAAACCGCCTCGATGCCTTGCTGCCGCCCGAAGCGGCCGAGCCGGATTGGCGGGCGCTGGCTTACCGCTGGCAGAGCGTGGGGCGGCGCGGCGTGTTGGAAAGCCTGCCCAATCCGCATACTTTTCCGCTGAATCGTTTAGCCGCAGTGGACACGCAAATGCAGCGGCTGGTGCGCAACACCGAGCAGTTTCTCGAAGGGCGGCCGGCCAATAATGTGCTGATGAGCGGCGCGCGCGGCACGGGCAAATCGTCGCTGGTGAAGGCGCTGCTGCACGAATATGCCGCGTGCGGCCTGCGCCTGATCGAAGTGGACAAAACCGATTTGGTGAGCCTGCCTTCTTTGCTCACGCTGCTGGAAAAGCGGCCGGAAAAGTTTATTGTGTTTTGCGATGATTTGTCGTTTGAGAGCGGCGAAGACACTTATAAAGCCTTGAAAACTGCGCTCGACGGCGGCCTCTCGCAGCGCTGTGACAATGTGCTGGTGTATGCCACGTCCAACCGCCGCCACCTGATGCCCGAATATATGGATGAAAACCAGGCCACCACCGGCATACGCGGCGAGGTGCAGCCCAAAGAGGCGGTGGAAGAAAAAGTGTCGCTTTCCGACCGTTTCGGCTTGTGGCTGAGCTTTTACCCGTTTGACCAAAACGATTATCTGCAAGCGGTGGAAAACTGGCTCGCCGATTTCGGCCTACCGCTGGACGACACCGCCCGCCACGCCGCGCTCAATTGGTCGTTGATGCGCGGCAGCCGCTCGGGGCGCATTGCCTGGCAGTTTGCCTGCGATTGGGCGGGGCGGCTGCCCGGGCAAAGGGTGGTGGATTAGGGGTGTTTATATAGTGGCATGCAAGAAAAAGGGATACAAAACTACGCACTATAACAGGTAGGTTGGGTTGCCAAACCCAACGTTTCAGATGGCCTGTGGGCTTGTTGGGTTTTCAACCCAACCCACCCGTTGTGTCACTTCTTCCTGCATTCCACTATATTTCATCTCGCGGCGATGTTGGCGTAAAACACGCTTGCCGTGTTGAAAATGAGAGGCCGTCTGAATATTTTTCAGACGGCCTTTGTTGATTGATTTTCAAATAATCATTTTGCATTCATCTTTTACATTGTTGCCTGCCGTAACTTGATGCAGGTCAGAAAGCCGAATCGGAAAATCCATAAAATACCATATTTAGTGGTTGGCGGCATGTTTTCATACTAGATATGGTATTTTTAGGGGCGAGTGATGCAGCAGCTCAGGTTTGATCGCGAGGAAATCGTGTGGCAGGAAGTGCCGGGGGAAGTGTCGCTGGCGTTTCTCTGCTCGGGCTGCCCGCTGCGCTGCCAAGGCTGCCACAGCAGCGGCAGCTGGAAAGCAGGGCGGGGTGCGGTGTTGAGCGAAGATTATTTGCGCAGCCGTTTGCAGCAATATCGCGGCCTGATCAGCTGCGTGCTGTTTATGGGCGGTGAATGGCATGGCGCGTTGCTTGAGGGCATGCTGCGCATTGCCCGCGAAGAAGGGCTGCACACCTGCCTCTACACCGGCCTTGAGCGCAACGAGCTGAGCGCTTCTTTGCTGCCGCACCTCACTTATCTGAAAACCGGCCGCTGGCTGCCCAAGCGCGGCGGCTTGAACAATCCGGCCACCAATCAACAATTTACCGACTTGCGCTCCGGCGCCAACCTCAATCATTTGTTTCAAGGAGAAACCCTATGATTCGGCTGCATCCCGAACAACTTCACGGCAAGCTGCGTTTTATGGACGACTATATCGCCGCTGCCAACGCGGCCGATGGCTCGAAAATGGACGCCAACGCCAATGTAACGCATAAAAATATCGCCACCATGGAAAACGAATTGATGAAGGATTTTCTGGTGCAGGTCAACCGCGCGCAAGTGAGCCGAAAAATCAGCGAGCTTTTCGGCGCAGAATGGGCGCAGGAATACATCCGCCAGATTGAGGCGCACGAAATTTATGTGCACGATGAAACCAGCCTCAAGCCTTATTGCGTGTCGGTAACGCTTTATCCTTTCCTGCGCGACGGGCTAGCCAAGCTTGGCGGCGAATCGCAAGCGCCCAAACATCTGGCTTCTTTTTGCGGCTCGTTTGTCAATTTGGTGTTTGCCATCAGCGCCCAATTTGCCGGCGCGGTGGCCACGGTGGAATTTCTCACTTATTTCGATTATTTCGCCCGCCGCGATTATGGCGATGATTATCTAAGCACCCACGCGCACGAAGTGGCCAACCATTTGCAGCATGTGGTGTACAGCATCAACCAGCCCGCCGCCGCGCGCGGCTATCAGAGCGTGTTTTGGAATATTTCGCTTTATGACGCGCATTATTTCGAGGCCATGTTCGGCGATTTTGTGTTTCCCGATTTCACCAAACCCGAGTGGCAAAGCGTGGCGCGGCTGCAAAATTATTTTCTCAAATGGTTTAATCAAGAGCGCAGCAAATCGGTGCTCACTTTTCCGGTGGTTACCGCCGCCATGCTCACCGACAAGGGCGAATGCAAGGATAAACAGTTTGCCGACGAAATGGCGCAAGAATTGGCCGAGGGCAATTCGTTTTTCGTTTATCTTTCCGACAATCCCGATTCGCTTGCCTCTTGCTGTCGCTTGCGCAACCAAATCGACGACCGCACTTTTTCCTACACCTTGGGCGCAGGCGGCGTGGCCACCGGCTCGATTAATGTGATCACGCTCAATATGAACCGGCTCGAGCAAGACGGGCGCGACTTGGCAACAGAAGTGGGCAAAGTCCACCGCTATCAATATGCCTATCGCAAGCTGATGGAAGAATATCAGGCCGCCGGCATGTTGCCGGTTTACGATGCCGGCTTTATCACGCTCGACAAACAGTTTCTCACCATCGGCATCAACGGCATGGCCGAAGCGGCCGAAGCCTGCGGTATTGCTGTGGGCTACAATCCCGAATACATCGAATTTGTGCAAGGCCGTCTGAAAACCATTTTCGAAGCCAACAAAGCCGCCTCGAAACAATACGGCGTGCGTTTCAACACCGAATTTGTACCGGCAGAAAACCTCGGCGCGAAAAACGCCCAATGGGACAAAGCCGACGGCTATAAAGTGGCGCGCGATTGCTATAATTCGTATTTTTATGTGGTGGAAGACGATAAAACCAACGCGCTCGATAAATTTCTGCTGCATGGGCGCGAGCTCACCGAATGGCTCGACGGCGGCTCGGCGCTGCACTTGAATTTGGACGAAGCCTTAAGCCGAAGCGGCTACCGCTCGCTGCTTAACATCGCCGCCCGCACCGGCTGCAATTATTTCTGCGTGAACGTGAAAATCACCATCTGCAACGAATGCGGCCACATCGACAAACGCACCCGAGAAGCGTGCAGCGCCTGCGGCAGCCGCGATATCGATTACGGCACCCGCGTGATCGGCTATCTCAAGCGCGTGTCTGCCTTCAGCAGCCCCCGCCGCAAAGAGCACGCATTGCGGCATTACCACCGGCATGCGGCATAGCAGCGTAGGTACGATTAGCGCAGCGTAATCGTACGCATGGATACGCACGAGTTTCGGACTTGTCGGAATAGGGTACATTCTGCTTGATTCGCATGCGTACGGTTACGGCCTGCGGCCTAACCGTACCTACGGGTTTGGCGAGTGCACGGCCAGTGCGTAGGTACGATTAGCGCAGCGTAATCGTACGCATGAGTGCGAACGCGCTTCGGACTTGTCGGAATAGGGCACATTCTGCTTGATTCGCATGCGTACGGTTACGGCCTGCGGCCTAACCGTACCTACGGGTTTGGCGGGGGTGATTGAAAAAGGCCGTCTGAAAACGTTTCAGACGGCCTTTGATTCAGCTGCGGCTCAATTGCGTTTAGGGTCGTTGGGGCGCAATTGCACCGCCAGTTTGTCGAGTATGCCGTTTACAAATTTGTGGCCGTCGGTGCCGCCGAAGGTTTTGGTCACTTCAATGGCTTCGTTGATGATCACCGGATAAGGGGTTTCGGGCATAGCGGCCAATTCGTGGCAGGCCATCAGCAGCACGGCGCGCTCGATGGGGCTCAAATCGTTTTCATCGCGGTCGAGCAGCGGGCGGATTTGTTGCATGTAATCGCGCTGGTTGGCGTGGGCGCCAAAGAAAATGGCGGTAAACAAAGGCTCGTCGGCTTTGGCAAAATCGCTGCTTTCGCGGATGTTTTGCGTCACTTCGGCGGCGCTGCTTTGGTTGAGCGCGGCTTGGTAAAGTGCCTGCACGGCAAATTCGCGGGCGCGGCGGCGGGCGGTTTTCATAAGGGCTTCCTTGCAATAGCGTTCAGACGGCCTGTTGGCAAAATGCTTGCGCCAACAGGCCGTCTGAACAAAAAATTAATCGTCGGCACCGATTAAGGTGTTGATCAGGTTGGCGCATTCCACCGCCACCACGGCGGCATCGCGGGCTTTTTCTTCGATGCGCACATGCGCTTGCTCATCGTTTTCGGTGGTGAGCACGGCGTTGGCAATCGGGATGTTGAAATCCAGCCCCACGCGGGTGATGGCGGCGCCCGATTCGTTGGCCACCAGCTCGAAATGATAAGTTTCGCCGCGAATCACGGCGCCGATGGCCACTAAGGCATCGTAGCGGCCCGAGGCGGCCATGTTTTGCAGCACCAGCGCCACTTCCAGCGCGCCGGGCACGGTGGCGATGGTGATGTGTTTGGTTTTCACGCCCATTTCTTGCAGCTTGTCGGTGCACACTTGCAGCATGGCGCTGCCGATTTCGTTGCTGAAACGTGCTTGCACAATGCCGATGCGCAGGCCTTTGCCGTTGAGGTTGGGGAGCAGGGTTTTCATGGCATTCTCTCTATTTTAATTAAGGTGGGTTTTGGGCTATTCAAGCCGGCGGCCGTGCATAATGATGGCGGCGGGAAAATCAGTCTTTCGGCTGCCAGTCGGCCACGGCTTGAAATTCGCCTTGTTCGTTTGATTCCCAAGCGCTGCCTTCGGGTTGATTGATGAATTCGTTTACCGCCGGGTTGCTTTGGGTGATGTCGCTGATGCTGTAAACGGTGAAATTATCGGGGTTGTCGCAATATTCGTCGGTTTCGTCGCCGCTGAAAAAGCGCCAGCCGCTGTCGTTTTCAAACACCGGCGCTTCGCGATACATAAAGCCCACCGGCGCGCCTTCTTCGCTCACGGCTTTGGTGGCGATGCAGCGGCCCAGCGCGGTGGAAAGGGCGGAGGCAAATTTATTCATAATGTTTTTTCAGACGGCCTGATGATTGTAAAAGTGGATTTTACACGATTCGGCGGCGTTTCGCACGGTTGGGATGGGGTGCGGCGGGTGCATGACATGCGCTGTTGATCACAGAGGCCGTCTGATACCAATTCAAAAAAAGTAAGCTAACAAGGCGGCGAGCCGAAGACAGTACACCTAGTACGGCTAGGCGAGCCAACGAAGTTAGGTTATTTTTTTTGGATTGGTATGAAAAGTTTCAGACGGCCTCTGTGTGAGGGATGCTGTTGATTCTAAATGTAGGGCTGTTTAAGCATGTTTGCTTTTGAGCGAGCCCAGATAAATGGCAAACAGCGTGAGCGCGGCGCCGCCCCATTGCAGGCCGTTGATGGGCTTGTGCAGCCAGAAATAATCAATCAAAAGCGCGGCCACCGGCTCGCTCAAGAGCAAAAGGCCGGTGAGGGTGAGCGGCAACAGCGGCACAGCATAGGCAATCATGCCCCAGGCCAGGCATTGCATCACGGCGCCGTAAATCAGAATCAGGCCGACATCGTGCCAATTGGTGGGATAAAGATTGCTGCTGTTGAAAAGCAGCGAGGGCAGCACCAGCGCGGCCATGCCGCCCAGGCTCACCAACAGCATCATCGGAAACAGCGGCGTTTTTTCGATTTTATGGGTTTCGCGGATGAAAATCATCGAGAGCGCCAGCATCGCGCCCGAGGTGATGCCGCTCACAAAGCCCCACACGGCCGCGCTGTTGTGGCTAAGCTCGGGGCTGCCGATGAGCGCCACACCGCTGATGGCGATCACGAGGCTCAATAATTGCAACGGCGTTTGGCGCTCGCCGAAAAAGAAAAAGCCGATGGCAGAGAGAAAAAAGATTTGCAGGCTGTTGAGCAGGGTGGAAATGCCCGGACCCACGGCATAAATGCTTTCGTGCCACAGCGCCAAATCAAAGCCGAGAAACACGCCGGAAATCAGCGCCATTTTGACGGCTTTTTTGTTTTTGGGCAGGCGCTGGCCGAAAAAACGCGCCAGCAGCCAGAAAATTATTCCGGCCACGGCCAAACGCCAAAAAGCGATGGCATAAGCGCCCACGGGCACGAATTTCACAATCAGGCTGCCCAGCCCGAATACTACGCAGCCCACCACCAGGCTGGCGGCGGCGTTGCGGTGGGAGGGCGCGGCGGTGGGTAACATATAATCGGCTCGTTCAAGGTTTTCAGACGGCCTGTATCATAACAGGCCGTCTGAAATAATGAAAATGAAAACAAGTTGTGGGTGGGATGTTTATGTCCGGCATTTGGCCGATAGGCTGAAGTTTGGCGGGCATCGCGGGAAAGCTTGCTCTTCGAGCAAGTGTCGGATTCGAGAATCCGACCTACGCCATGCTCATTCAAACCAAGGCCGTCTGAAAGCAAAGTTTCAGACGGCCTTGTGTCGACAATCAAAAAAAGCTTAATCGAAATTCAACACCGCCGAGGTATACACCTCTTGCACATCGTCGAGATCTTCCAGAGCATCGATCAGCTTTTGCATTTTTTCCGCTTCTTCGCCGCTCAATTCGGTTTCGTTTTGCGCGCGCATGGTCACGTCGCCGTCTTCCGATTTGAAGCCGGCCGTTTCGAGCGCGGCTTTCACTTCGGCCCAGTTGCCCGGTGTGGTGATCACTTCAAACGAGCCGTCGTCGTGGGCGGCCACATCTTCGGCACCGGCTTCGAGCGCGGCTTCCATCAGCGTGTCTTCATCGAGGCCGGGGGCAAACAATAAATAGCCTTGGTGCACGAAATTAAACGCCACGCAGCCATCGGTGCCGAGGTTGCCGCCGTTTTTGGTGAAGGCATGGCGCACATCGGCCACGGTGCGGGTTTTGTTGTCGGTAAGGCAGTCAACCATCAGCGCAGCGCCGCCGATGCCGTAGCCCTCGTAGCGCAATTCGATGTAGTCGGCGCCCTCGAGGTTGCCGGTGCCTTTGTCGATGGCGCGCTGCACGTTGTCTTTGGGCATATTGGCATCCCAAGCTTTGTCCATCGCTAGGCGCAGGCGCGGGTTGGATGCGGGGTCGCCGCCGCCCATGCGGGCAGCCACGGTGATTTCTTTGATCAAACGGGTGAAGATTTTGCCGCGTTTGGCATCTTGTCGGGCTTTTTTGTGCTGGATATTCGCCCATTTGCTATGGCCGGCCATGTGTATTCCTTGCTGTATCCGCGTGGCGGAATGAGGGTTTGAAACGGGCGTATTTTAGCATAAAAAACGGTGCGGTATTTTGGTAGTAAAGTTTCATGATTAAGCCTTTTTGGCTGAGGCCGTCTGAAAGCCTGTTGGCCGGATTTGATGCAGCGCAAAACGATATTTTGATTTTTCCATGTAAAATCACGGCTGTTTGATGATTATTGGCGGCATTTTATTGGCGAACCAATGAAAATCAATTTGAAATATTGTTTCATAAAGCACGCGGGAGCGAGGGATGACAGAAGAACTACTCAATAGCTGGGTGAGCGCGGTAAACCATATTTTGTGGGATTATCTGCTGATTTACGGCTTGATCGGCATCGGGCTGTTTTTCACGCTTTATCTGGGCGTGCCGCAGATTACGCGCTTTGGCGAGGGCATGAAGCAGGTGTTTGGTGGCTTGTTTCAAAAACGCGGCCAAGGCGGTAAAGACCAAAAATCGCTGTCGTCGTTTCAGGCGCTGGCGGTGGCGATTTCGGCGCAAATCGGCACGGGCAACGTGGCCGGCGTGGCCACGGCCATCACCGCGGGCGGGCCGGGCGCGATTTTCTGGATGTGGCTCTCGGCGATTTTGGGCATGTCGACCATTTTTTCCGAAGCGGTGTTGGCGCAGAAATACCGCGTGGTGAGCCACGGCAAATATATCGGCGGCCCCGCTTTTTACATCACCCACGGCCTCACGCCCAAGCTCGGCTACCGGCCGGCGCGGCTCTTGGCAGGCGTGTTTTCGGTGGCGCTGATTTTGGCGCTGGGCTTTATCGGCAATGCCACTCAATCCAATTCCATCACTTCGGCGGTGACGGTGGCGTTTGACTTGCCGCCTTTAGCGGTGGGACTGGTGATTGCGGCGCTGGCGGCGGCGATTATTGTGGGCGGCATCGAGCGCATTGCCAAATTTGCCCAATTTGTGGTGCCGTTTATGGCGCTGGTTTACATGATTTGCGCGCTGGTGATTTTGGTGCAGTTTTCTGCGCATATCGTGCCGGTGATGCGTCAGATTGTGGTGGCGGCTTTCGACCCGGCGGCGCTGGGCGGCGGCCTGGCCGGCATTTCGGTGCGCGAAGCCATCCGCTTCGGCGTGGCGCGCGGGCTCTTTTCCAATGAAGCGGGCATGGGCTCCACCCCGCATGCGCACGCCACTGCGCAAGTGGCGCACCCGGTGCAGCAAGGCATAGTGGCTTTTATCGGCGTGTTTATCGACACGCTGTTGGTGTGCACCGCCACTGCGCTGATTATTTTGCTCACCGATGCCAATCTGCTCGGCCTCAAAGGCGCGGCGGTCACGCAAGAGGCGTTTCACATTGCTTTCGGCCATTGGGGGCAGAAGCTCTTGGCCGTGTGCCTGACTTTTTTTGCGTTTACCACCATTATCGGCTGGTATTATTTCGGCGAATCGAATATCCGCTATCTCTTCAAACACCGCGGCTTGGGCACTTACCGCACGCTGGTGTTGTGTGCCATTGTGCTTGGCGCTTTGGGTAAGGTGGATGTGGTGTGGAATATGTCGGATATGTTTAACGGCTTTATGGTGATGCCCAACCTGCTGGCGCTTTTCCTGCTGCGCAAAGAAGTGCGCGCGGCTTATCAAGATTATTTGGGGCGGAAAAAATCGGGGCAGCCGATGAGCTATCCGTATGAGCAGCATTTGTAGATTGGCTTGACATACAAGGCCGTCTGAAACTTTTTTCAGACGGCCTTGTTGTTTTATCATTTGGTATAAAGGCACTAAAAACATGCTGTTCTTCAGGGCGCAAATGCTTTTATGATGCCGTCTGAACGCACAACCCGCATTTGTGCCCCAACCATAAAATCAAAGAGAGAAACCATGCGTATTGAAAATAAAATGTACCGCAGCCTCGGCCGCTTGAATAAATTGCCCGCTTCTTGGCGCGAAGCCGTGCAAACCCGCCTGATGGGCCGCTTTGTGCCTTTTTTGGGCACGGCCGGCCTGCGCTTTGAACACATCAGCCGCGAGCAGGTGCGCGTGAGCGTGCGCAACCGGCGCGCGGTGCAAAACCACATCGGCGGCGTGCACGCCTGCGCCATGGCGTTGTTGGCCGAAACCGCCACCGGCTTTGCCACACAGATGAACACGCCCGACGATAAGCTGATTTTGCTCAAATCGATGAATGCCCAATATGTGAAACGCGCCGAGGGCAATATGTATGCCGTGGCGCACATCAGCGAAGAGATGGCGGCACGCCTGCAAAACGAAGAGCGCGGCAATATGATTGTGCCTTGCGAAGTGGGCGACGAGAGCGGCGAAGCGCCGGTGCTGGTGGAAATGGTGTGGGCGTGGGTGTTGAAAAAGCGCGATTAAAGTGCCTGCGGCGTGGTTGTAGACAAAGATGTTTTTGAATCTGAATGCATCAACGAAGGCCGTCTGAAACGTTTCAGACGGCCTTCGGTTTATGCTGCAAATGATTGCAGCGGCGTAGGTCGGATTCTCGAATCCGACACTTGTTCGCAGAACAAGCTTTTCCCTTGTGCCCGCTAAATTTCAGCCTATCGGCCAAAGCAAAAATTCAAGGCCGTCTGAAACATTCATCTTTCAGACGGCCTCTTTGCGGATAACGGCACACTTACAGCAAACCCAACTTCTTCAATAAAGCATCGCTGCCGGCGCGCACGAGCGTGTAGGTTTCATCGAAATCGCCGCTATACCAAGGGTCGGGCACTTCGTTGTAGCCCGAATCGGGCAGCAAGTCGGAGAGCTTGAAAATTTTGTGCGCTTGGCGGCCGAAAAGGCGTTCGAGCTCGGTGAGGTTGTCGTCGTCCATCACAATCAGAAAATTGTAAGCATCGATATCTTGGCGGCGGATTTTGCTGCTGCTAAAGCCTGTGGCGGCAATGCCGTGTTGCTGCAAGGTGCGGCGTGTGCCCTGATGCATGTTTTCGCCATCGTGCCAGCCCGAAGTGCCGCAGCTTTGCACATGAATGCGGTGCGCCACGCCGGCTTCGGCAGCGCGGTGGCGCAACACATATTCGGCCATGGGCGAGCGGCAGATGTTGCCCAGGCACACAAATAAAACAGCGTGGTTTTTCATCAGTGGTGCTCGGCAAATAAAGGGTTGTGGCCGGGCAGGTTGAGTGCCTGCGCATAAGTGGGCAATTCGGTGCGTTCGGGCAGCGCATCGTGCAGCAGGCGGATGTGTTCCACTTGGCATTCCACCATCAAATCCAGAAAATCTTGTTGCACGGTTTCGATGCGCTCCACCGGCGAGAGCGGCCAGGCAAACACTTGCTCGGCCACTTCAAAAGCGCCATCGGTGGCGTTGAAGCCAAACAGCAGCGTGCCGCCTTGCTGCGCAGCCATCACCACGCCCACGCGCGGGCTTTGCAGGCGGATGGCTCGGATGGCGTTGGTGGCAAACACGTCCAGTGCCATGCGTTGGCGCATATGGCTGCCCTCGGTGAGCGCGGCCAGCGGCGTGGCGGGCTGAAGCGGGTTGGCAAATAAGGTCAGGCCGCTTTGCGTGAGCGCCTGCTGCCACACCTGCATCAGCGGCAGTGCGGCCTCTTTCAAAGGCAGCAAAGCGGCTTGAAGCGCTTTGCTGCCATAGCCCAACGCAAACACCACCTGCACCGACTGGCCTTCGGGAAAGGCCAAATCGGCTTGCGGCAGCGTGGCGGCAAAAGCTGCGGCGGCTTCGCGGCTTTGCTTGGCGGCAAACCATTGGCCGGCGTTTACCGCCGCCAAATCTTGCGCGTGCACAAGCTTGGGCAGCCAATCGGCCTGTGCGAGCGGGCGCAAGGCCGGATAATCGGCCAAGCAGGCGGCCAGCTCGAGCGCGGGCGCATCGGCTGAGCGGCTTTGCGCCTGTTTGCAGCCGGCCACCAGCACCACCGGCAGCGCAAACCATTGCACTTCTTCATCGGTTTTGGCCTGCAAAGCGCCATCGAGGCTGTTGAATAAAGCCTGATAAGCAGCGGTGTCGGGCGCCATGCTCATGGCCACCGACAAACCCAGATAATGGTTTTGCTGCAACATGGTGTAGATGCCGGCCGCCAGCGATTCCTGCGCCAGCTTGCGTTGTGCGATGCTGCTGCTTTGCGCAATCTGGCCGGCATAAAGCAGCAATTCGTTTTTTACGGGATCGGTGGGATAGGGGCGGGTGTCGGGCAGGGTGTAGCAGTTGGTCATGATGGGCAGCCGGCGGGTTGAAGTGCTGCGATTATATAGCGAAAGCGGTGTGCGGTTCTATAGGGCTTTATGGCGGGTGGAAGGCGCGGATTTTTTCTGTGTAAAGGCGCTTGCAGGCAGATGAAAGTTTTGTTACGGTAGAGCCGTATTCACATAAAGAAGGAGCGTTGATGGATATATTGATTGCATTTTTGCCGTTCAGTATTGCATTGGCTGCCTGTGGCTTGTTGAAGCCTGTGATGTACAAACCATCAAACACATCTGCGCAAACGGCGTATCCGTCGATTTAAACCCGCAGGCAGTTACTTGGTGCAAATAGATGATGCCGGCAGCGGCCGCTTAAACAGCAGGTCTCGGCAACCGAACGCCACTCGCGGCGCACACCAAGTAAACATCTTTTTTGCAATAAACCGTTTTCCGATAAGCCGCACGGCACGGAAACTTGGCTGAAACACGGTGATGATGCGCCAAACACTGACAACAGTGATTTTCTGCAACAAGCGTTATCATGAAGTTAAAGTCAAACATTGTTCTCTCACCCAACGCCTTGTTTTGAAACAAGGCGTTTTTCATGCTTGCATTGAAAGGCCGTCTGAAACCTTTTTCAGACGGCCTTTGTTTGGTTTTCGTGCTGTTTGCTTACATTTTTCTTTAATCGTTAATCCTGCCAAGTGTGGGTGGTTGAGTTGCACGCTACGTCGGGCGTCGGGCTTTGATTCGCGCGTAGCAACTGTGTTTTCAACTCGTCAGTCAAAAACACCAAACACTGAAAATCAAGCGCAGGAGAGGCCGTCTGAATGGAGATAATTGCGTACGCTTCCATTCAGAATACTCAGCAATTTGCGCTGCAACTGCGTTTCCAACTCGTCAGTCAAAAACACTAAACACTTAAAATCAAGCGTGAGCGAGGCGCTCTGATTGGAGGTAATCGCGCACTCTCGCATTCAGAATTCGCAGCAATTTGTGCATACACGCATTAATGGCCACTTTAAACGGCTTGCCTTTTGCAATCAGGCGCTCATAAAACACTTTAATCGCAGGCTCAAAGCGGCTGGCAGAAAGTGCCGCCATATAAAGCATATCGCGCACTTCCTTCCTGCCCCCGATACAGCCGGTTTTCCCGTCAGAATCCCCGCTTTGATCCGGAGGCGGGACAACGCCGACAAGCAGGGCTATTTTTTTATGGGACAATTGCCCCAGCTCGGGCAGCATCGCTATCAGCATGGCACAAGTGGTATTGCCCACGCCTTTGATGCTGCTGATGATTTTGCCTTTTCCATCGAAGCCGCTATCGGTGTATTGGAAAATTTGCTCGTCCAATGCGTCAATCAGTGCATCGAAATGGGCGATTAAATCTTCTACGCTTTGTTTTTGCGTTTCGTGGATCTGCGTCAAACGGTTTTTCTCGGCAGTACGCATTTCGACCAGCTGGCTGCGGCGTTTGACCAAGGCTTCGAGTGTTTCTTCTTCGGCTGAACGGGGGCAATAAAGCATTTGGACAGTTTTGCCTTTGATTTCGATGGCTTGTGCGTAATCGGCCAGCATTTTGGCGTCTTTATTGTCGGTTTTCCCCAGTGAAAACGACAGAGAATAGGAATGTGTCCGGCGCGGGTTGGCAATCACTACGCGCAATCCGGCATGGTGCAGGGCTTTGGCCAAGGGCACTTCCAACCCGCCGGTGCTTTCCATGACGACCAAATCGACTTGGTGCTTCTTCAGATATTCAATGGCGTGCTCAAAGCCTTTGGGGTTGTTGGTTTCGGTTTTGGTTTTGGCCATGCCGGTAATGCCGATAACGAAATTCTTTTTGGCAATATCGATGCCGCCATAGTTTTGGGTACTCATCATGAACCTTCCTTGTATTCGGTTGTGTTGTCTGGCAACTGTTCGGTTGTGCTGATGGGTGGTTATCCGCTCTTTTGGCTACTTCGCGGATGTGGAAATCCCAGGGTGTGTACGGAGGCGGATAACCTGTTTGGATGCTATGGTACATTGGTTTTAATATACAAGGGTGTGTGCCGTGGGCACGCACGCGTTTGGCGGGTTGATGGTTTTGATTGAAAGGCCGTCTGAAACTTTTTTCAGACGGCCTTTGTTTGCTGTTTTAATGTTGACGGGCTTCTTTAAAACCGTGCTTCAATGCACCGTCAACAGCGCCACGGCGGCGGGGGATGCCGCTGATGTGGCCGGCCTTGGTGCTTGGCCGTGCCGCATGATTTCCGGCGGCAACCCAAGCTGCCAAAGCGGCAGGTTTCAGCCGGTGTTGCGCAGGCCTTGTGCCACGCCGTTGATGGTGAGGTGCACCATTTGTAGCAGGTGCGGGTTGTCGGCATCTTGGCGCAGGCGTTTGAGCAGCGCCACTTGCAGGCTGCCCAGCGCGTTGAGGTAGGGGATGCGCAGGGCGAGCGAGCGGGCGAGGCTGCGGTTGTCGCTGAGCAATTCGCTGCTTTGCAGAATATCCAGCAGCGCTTGGCGGCTGAGCAGGTATTCGGCCTTAATCATGGCGAAAATGGCGGCGGCTTGCTCGGGCGATTGGCTCAGGCCGGCGTATTCTTCGGCCAGGGTGATGTCGGTTTTGGCCATCACTTGCTCCATGTTTGACAACATGGCCTGAAAGAAGGGGTTGTGGCGGGCATGCTGCTGCAAATCGTTCAGACGGCCTTCTTGCCGGCAAAGCTCGGCCACGGCGCTGCCGAAGCCATACCAAGCCGGCAGCATCAGGCGGTTTTGCGTCCAAGAAAACACCCACGGGATGGCGCGCAAATCTTGAATACGTGCCAAGGTTTTGCGGCTGGCGGGGCGGCTGCCGAGGTTGAGGGTGGCGATTTCCTGAATCGGGCTGGTTTGCAGAAAATAATCGATAAAATCGGAGTGGGTAATCAGGCTGCGGTAGTGGGCAAAGGCGCTGTCGGACAAGGCCTGCATCAATTCTTG
This sequence comes from Uruburuella suis, assembly GCF_022870845.1. Lineage (GTDB taxonomy): Bacteria > Pseudomonadota > Gammaproteobacteria > Burkholderiales > Neisseriaceae > Neisseria > Neisseria suis. The sequence goes on along the minus strand of NZ_CP091507.1, from coordinate 2,408,879 downwards.
ATCCGGGTCTTGGCGGTTGGGCAGAAGGCTGGCTTCGAGCGTGGCGGCCACGAGGGTTTCGAGGTTGCGGTGGGCGTTGCCGGGGTCGGCATATTTGGCGGTGATCACTTCGCCCTGCTCGGTGATGCGGATTTGGCCGGTTACGCTGCCGGCGGGCTGGGCGAGCACAGCTTGGTAAGCGGGGCCGCCGCCACGGCCGACGCTGCCGCCGCGGCCGTGAAACAGGCGGATGTTGATTTGGTGTTTTTCAAACAATTCCACCAATTCCTGCTCGGCCTGATAAAGACACCATGAGCTGGTGACGTAGCCGCCGTCTTTATTGCTGTCGGAATAGCCGAGCATGATTTCTTGGGTGTTGCCGCGGCTGGCGAGCAAGGCTTGATACCAGGGCAGGGCAAACAGGGTTGCCATCACCGGGCGGGCGTTTTCCAGTGCTTCGATGGTTTCAAACAGCGGCACAATATTGATGCGGCTGTGCGGGCGGCCGTGTTCGAGGGTGAGCAGGCCGCTTTCTTTCAGCAGCAAGGCCAGCGCCAGCACGTCGCTGGCGTTTTCGGCGTTGGAAATAATGCTTTGATTAATGGCTTTTTCGCCCAGCTCTTCTTTGATTTTGCGCGCTTCGCGGAAAATCGCCAATTCGTAGCGGCTCTCTTCGCTATAGTCGAGATAGGGGTTGTAGAGCGGGCGTTGGGTTTGCAGCTCGCGCAAAAGCACGTGTTGTTTGTCGGTTTCGGAGAGGGCAGCGTAATCTTCGAGGCCGGCATGGCGGAAAAGCTCGGCCACCACATCGGCGTGTTTGCCGCCGTGTTGGCGCAAATCGAGCGGCATCAGGAAAAAGCCGCACAACGAAGTCGTGCGGATAAGGTCGCCCAGGCGCGCATCGGCCAAAAGCTCGCTGCCGTTTTCGCGCAGGGATTGTTGCAGGATTTTCAAATCGGCGATGAATTCATCGGCATCGGCATAAGGCTTAAGCGTGCCGAAGCGGCAGCCCAAGGTGAGGCCGAAGTGGTGCGCTTTGCCGATCAGGCGGGCCATAATATAAGCAATGGCGCGGCGGTAGGGCTCTTCTTCGTGGGCGATTTCGGTGTCGGGCGATTGCGCGGAGAGTGCGAGCACGGCCGGGTTAACATTGACGCGGCGCACAGAGAGCGGCAAATCGTGAAACAATTCGCCCAGCTGGCGGCGGTAGTGGTGGAACACGGTGTCGGCATGGCGGGTGAAGGCGTGGCGCAAGGTGGCGGCCGACACAAAAGGGTTGCCGTCGCGATCGCCGCCTATCCAGCCGCCGATTTGCAGCAGCTCGGGCACCTTGATGCCGGGCCAGGCGGATTGGAGCTGGTTTTCCATGCTGCGGTAAAGTTTGGGCAGCGCTTTAAAAAAGCTGAGCGGGAAAATCGACACGCCGTTGTTGATTTCGCTGTCGACGGTGATTTTGAAATGGCGGGTTTCGCTGGTTTGCCACAAGGCCAGCAGCGTGGTGTCGATTTCGCGTTTCAATTCGGCCAAGGCTTCGGGGCTGTTGCAATATTCGCGTTGCGGCAACAGGGCGCGGATGCGGCGGTGGAAATTGAGCGTGGCTTGGCGCTGCACTTCGGTGGGGTGGGCAGTGAGCACGGCGGCAATGTGGGTGCGCGCAAGCTGCGATTGCATGGCGGCCGCATCGATATTGTGGGTTTGCAGCTTGTGCACGGTTTCGGCCAGGCTGCCTTCCACCGGGGCGCTGCCGGCGTTTTCGTGGGCGCGGCGGCGGCGCTCGTGGTGCACGTCTTCGGCGATGTTGAGAATTTGCGCAAACAGGCCGCAGGCGATAATCAGATTTTGGGTTTGCTGCTCATTTAAGGCGGGCAGGGCGGCCTTGATAATGCTGCTGCCTTCTTCGGCTTCGGCCAGCGCGGCCAAGGTGTTGGCCACGGCCGGTGTGGTTTCGCGCTGAAGCAGGTCAAACAATGCGGCTTTCAGAAAAGCGGCATCTTCGACCAGCGGGGCATCTTTGGGATTGTTGAGGATGTGAAGCTGCATGGTTTGCTCTTTTCTCTTGTCATAATCAAGGCGGATGAAAATCATTGTATAGCATGTGTGTGGCTGGGTCATCATTGATAACAATGTAGCAAAATGTAATTTGATTTAAATCTGAAAAATATTTGAATTTTCGGGATAAATAATGGGTTTGTCGGGATAAATGTTGGCTTTTTTTGCTTGATATTTTGATGGTGTGAGTGCTTTAGGCCGTCTGAAAAAGATAATTTGTAATAAAGTTTCAATTTTAAAAACAGGCCGTCTGAAAGCTTTCAGACGGCCTGTTTTGGGTTTGCCAACGGGTTTGTCAAACGTGGTGCACCACCAGCTTCTTGCCAGCATAATCAATCACCGCCGCATCCATATTGAATAAGGTTTTGATGTTGGCTTCGGTAAACACGTCATCCGGTGCGCCGGCAAACGCCACTTGGCCGTGCTGCATGGCGACGATGTGGTCGGCATAGGCGGCGGCCTGATTGATGTCGTGCAACACCACCACGGTGGTGCGCTTGTGCTCGTGGGTGAGCCGCTGCAAAAGCTGCATCAGGCTTTTAGCGTAAAACATGTCCAGATTGTTGAGCGGCTCGTCGAGCAGCACATAATCGGTTTGTTGGCAAAACACCATCGCAATCATGGCCCTTTGGCGTTGGCCGCCGGAGAGCTCGGTGAGGTAGCGTTCAGCCAAAGGCTCAAGCCCGAATTCATGCAGCGCGGCGGCCACGATTTCGCGGTCGAGGGCTTGCGGGTGGCCTTGGTGGTAGGGAAAGCGGCCGAACATCAATAAATCGCGCACCGAAATGCGGCTTTGCACGCTGCCCTCTTGCGTGAGAATGGCCAGCTTGCGCGCCATTTCGGCGGTGGGCGTGGCGGCCAGATCGCGGCCGTCGTAGCGGATATGGCCGTGTGTGAGCGGTTGCAGCCGCGCCATCAATGAGAGCAGCGTGGATTTGCCCGCGCCGTTGGGGCCGATGAGTGCGGTGATGCCGCCGGCGGGAATTTCCAAACGGATATTGTTCAAAATGGTTTGTTTGCCGATGTGGTGGCTCACGTTTTCAATATGAATCATGTTTGTTTTTTCCGCAAAATCAAATATAAAAACACCAAACCGCCGGCAAATTCCACCACCACGCTCAGCACCGCCTGCATGCCGAGCACATGCTCAAACAGGGTTTGGCCGCCCACCAGCAGCAGCGCGGCCACCAGAAACACCATCGGCAGGCGCACATTGTGGCGCAGCGTACCGGCAAAATGGTTGGACAGTGCGCAAACGAGCAGGCCGAAAAAGCTCACCGGATAGCCAAACGGCCCCACCAGCGCCGTGGCCGTGGCCACCAGCACGGCCACCCAGGCCAAGAGCCATAAAGTGTGGCGCTGATAAGCGATGCCGAGGTTGACGGCTTGGTCGCGGCCGAGCAGGTGCACATCCAGGCGATGGCGCTCACGCCACAGCAAGGGCACGCTAATCAACACCACCAGCAAAGCCGGCCACAAAAGCTGCCGGTTAAACGAATTGAACGAGGCATAAGAAAAAGCCTGCGCCACCGCAAAGGCTTCCGGATCCATCAGCCGTTGCAGCAGGCCGGTGATGCTGCGAAAGAAAATGCCGAAAATCACGCCGATTAAAATCATGCGCGCCAAATCGCGGCCGCCTTGGCGCAGCAACACTTGAAACAACAACATCGAGCCGCCCAACATCACCAGCATTTCGCCGCTGAATTTCCAAACCGGGTTGAGCTGCACATAGCCGATGCCGCCCAACACGAGCACCAACAGCGTTTGTAAAAACACATATAAAGTGTCAAAGCCGAGCAAAGAGGGCGTGAGTATCGGGTTGTGGGTGAGCGTTTGAAACAATAAAGTCGACACGCCGATGGCATAGGCCACCAGCAAAATCGCCAGCAATTTGGCCGCGCGCAAAGGCAGCACGAAATCCCACATGCCGCGCGCGTTTAGCGTCATAAACAAAGCCGATGCGGCAGCCAGCAGCAAGGCGGCCAGCAGCAGGTTGCGTTTTTCAGACGGCATGGCCGCTCCTTTTCATCAGCAACACCAAAAACAGCACCGTGCCCAACACCCCAAACACCGTGGCCACCGGAATTTCAAACGGATAGCGGATCAGCCGCCCGATAATGTCGCACGCGAGCACCAGCACCGCCCCCAGCAGCGCCACCGCAGGCAGGCTTTGACGCAGCTTGTCGCCCACCAAGCGGCTGACGATATTGGGCACCACCAGCCCGATAAACGGAATACCGCCCACCGTTACCACCACCAGCGAAGTAATCAGCGCCACAATCACAAGCCCGGCCCACAAAATGGTTTTGCGGTTGAGCCCCAAATTGATGCTCACCGTTTCGCCCAAGCCCAAAATGGTGAGCCTGTCGGCAATCAGATAAGCGGCCAGCGCCAATAAGCCCGCCAGCCACAACAACTCATAACGCCCGAGCAACACGCCCGAGAAATCACCCAAATGCCACACGCTGAGCAATTGCAGCGTTTCCGTTTCATAAGCCACAAACACCGCGGCCGATTCGATAATGCTGCCGAAAATAATCCCCACCAGCGGCACCATCAGCTGCGCCGTGGGCGGCAGGCGGCGGATGAGCAACATAAACACCAACATGCCCGCCAGCGCCGCCGCGGCCGCCACCGACATTTTCACCATCAGCGTGGCCGCGGGAAACAGCAAAGCCATCAGTAAAAGCCCCAGCGAAGCACTTTGGGTGGCGCCCACCATCGAAGGCTCGATAAAGCGGTTTTTCATCAAAATCTGCAAAATCATGCCCGCCACCGCCATCGACGCGCCGGTGAGCACAATGGCAAACGTGCGCGGCAGCCGGCTGGTGAGCAGCAGCTGCCATTCATCGGGCATGGCAAACAGATTGCGCCAGCTGAAATCGGCCACGCCCACCGATAAGCTGACAGCAAACAAGAGCAGTAGGGCGGCGGCGCTGCCCCAGTTGAGCAAACGGGATTCGGCTTGCATTTTGGTTTGCATAAGGAACGGTTTCTTCTTCTTTAATTTGGTTTGGTTTCAGACAGCATCGGTACGTAGGTATGATTAGCGCAGCGTAATCGTACGCATGCGAGAGGCTGTCTGAAAGATTACGGTCATTCAAATATTTCCAATCATTAAGCTACAACCGTTCGAGGCCGTCTGAAACATTTCGAGCTTCAGCAGTGCATAGGTACGATTAAGCTTCGCTAATCGTACCTATGCACTACGCACTCAAACAGTTATCGCTTGATTATTCAAGCGAGTATCAATGTTTGCGCAATAACAATCTTTCAGACGGCCTGTCACTTATACCAATCCCAAAAAATAACCTAACTTCGTTGTCTCGCCTTGCCGTACTAGTTGTACTGTCTGCGGCTCGACGCCTTGTTAGCTTACTTTTTTGAACTGGTATTACATCCCCTCCCTCTGCTCAAAGCGGACAAGATTGACACGCTGCGCCGGTCAATCTATAGATGCGGCAACTAATTATTGAATATTCACATCCTCTTGCCCGCAGCAGAAACCTGTTCCCTCTCCCATGGGAGAGGGCTAGGGAGAGGGCAACAAGCCAAAGGCTTGTTTGCCGGCATCTGAAAATGTTCAATATTTAATTGCCGAATCAATAAGTCGGAGAGGATTTGCGCCGACTTGTTGGGGTAAAGGTGAGGGTGGTAAGCCGTAAGGCTTGCTGCCTGCCCAGTTTCGCCCGCCCTAAACGTTCAAGGCCGTCTGAAACACAACTGTCGTTTACTTCGCCGCTTCAAACGCTTCGCGCACTTGCGCGGTGGCATTCAAAAGCTGTTGCGCGCCGCCGGCGGCCAGATAGTTTTCCGGCAATAAATACACCACTTGGCCTTTTTTCCAAGCGGTGGTAGCGGCCACCAGCGGGTTATCCAGCACATCTTTGGCCGCTTCGCCTTCTTGGCCGATGGCCGAGCCGCGGTCGAGCACAAACAGCCAGTCGGGGTTTTTCTGCTTGAGGTATTCAAACGAAATCGGTTGGCCGTGGCTGCCTTCTTTAATCTCGGCATCCACCGTGGGCACGCCCACATCGCGGTGTATCCAGCCGAAGCGCGAATCGGGGCCGAAGGCCGACATTTTGCCGCCGTTAACCAGAATCACCAGCCCGCTGCCCTTGCCTTGTGCGGCGGCTTTGGCCGCAGCAAAGGATTCATCGATTTCTTTTTTCAGCGCTTGGGCTTCGGCTTCTTTGTGGAAAATTTTGGCAAACGCATCGATGCGCGCCTCGGTGCTTTCGCGCATTTTGGTGGTGTCGGCAGTCATCTCGATGGTGGGCGCGAGCTTGCTCAATTGCTCAAACGCCGGTGCGGTGCGCGAGCCGGTGATGATCAATTGCGGCGCGAAGGCGTGGAGCGCTTCATAATCCGGCTCAAACAAAGTGCCCACCGGCTGCATGTTGCGGGCGGCGTCTTGCAGATAGCCCAGGCGGATATTGGTGGTGGTGGCACCCACATCCACACCCAGCTTGCCCAGCGTATCGAGCATGCCCCAGTCATACACGGCGATGCGTTCGGGGTTGGCCGGCACGGTGGCTTCGCCGCGGGCGGTGTCGATGGTTACGCTGCCTGCTTCCGAAGCGGCAGCCGCCACGGCAGAGGCGGCATGATTATCGGAAGCGGCAGGTTGGGGCGAGCAGGCGGCCAAGGCAGCGGTGCAGCATAGGGCAAGCGTGGTGAAACGTAAGGTCATGGCAAACTCCATCAGGTGAGGATTCAAAACGCGCTTGGCAAACGCAGCGTATTGGTTAACGGTTGAAATATCAGGCCGTCTGAACGTGCATACACGTTTTCAGACGGCCAAGGCATGGATAATAATTGCTTTTAATTTTCGCATAAGTTTTTATGATTAACAATGATTCGTATTATTAAAATTTGAGTGGTGTTGTATTTATGAAGACGTTAATAAATATTCGTGCAGTATTGCTTTGAGCTTAGGGTCTGTTCACAATTCATCCGCGAGTAAGATTTTGAGCGCAAAAGCGTGGCTGCAAGGCGAAAAGCACAGCAAGGTTGGACACCTTGCGAGCATTTTCAACGCAGCAGGCGCGTTTTTGAGCCAAAAGATTGCCACGAGATGAAATGTGAACAGACCCTAGAGCGCATCGTCTGCATCCATAAACACATGCCGTTGCCGGTGATATTGCTCTTCATCTTCGCCACGCCGCCAAAACGGCACGGCATAGCAATGGGCGGCGGGCAGCCGCCATTGCACCCGTGCAATCGGGCGCAAGGCGGCCACCAATTGCGCTTCGCCGCCAAACCAGCAGCGGCAATCGCTTGGCGGCTGCGGCAGCGCGGCGATTTGGGCGGCAATGGCGGCCACGGTGTCGGGCGCGTTGCCGCTGAAAAAGTGCACATTTATGGCGGCGGGTTTGGGCAACAGTGCGGGCAAATCGGCCGCCTCGGGCAGCCACAGCCACACATCGCCGCGGCTGTGCGGGTGCATTTCGGCCAGCATGGCGCTGATGGCGGGCAGGGCGCTTAAGTCGCCCGCGATGACGGCGTGCGCACAAGAAGCCGGCATATCGCGGCTGCCGGCGGGGGCGGATACGCCGATGCTTTGGCCGGCCTGCACGCTGCGGGCAAAGTGTGAGGCGGGGCCATTGCTGTTGTGCAGCACAAAATCAATGGTCATGGTGCACTCGGTGCGGTCAAACGCGCTTAAGGTGTAGGAACGTTTGTAGGGCGCGGCGGTTTTATCGGGCCAGCGCGGGCCTTGCGGGGTGAGGTCGGGCAGCACAGGTTTGCTTTGGCCGGCACGGGGCAGCAGGATTTTGATGTGGGCGCCGTTGCGGGTAAACGGATAATCGGCCAATTCGGGGCTGTGAAACACAATGCGGCGCAGGTGCGGGCTGAGATCGTGCCAGCTTTGCACTTGAATCAGGCGCGCGCGTTTGGGGTTGGGCTCAGTCATGGGTTGGTTCCTGAAAAGGGGTGGAAGCTTGGCTTAAGGCTGCCTGAAACGATGCGGCCAGCAGGCTGCCGTGGCTGTGTTGCGGATAATCCTGATAATGCACGCTCAGGCCGGGCAGTTTGCCCAATTGTGCGGCCAGTGTTTTGGCGGCATCGGGCGGCACGGCGGCCACGGCGCGGTTGCGGGCTTCGATGCGCTGTTGTTGCTGTGGGTTTTGCGCGGTTTTGCGCTCGGCTTTGCCGCTTTTTTGCAGCCACAATTGTGCACGGGGCTGAAATGGCAAAGGCCGTCTGAACGCTTGCTGTGCCTGTTGCAGAAACAGGCCGCGCTGCCACCACAATGAGGGGTCGGCGGCGATGTATTGCGTAAACGCATCGGGTTGTTGCAGCAAGCTGTAGAGCACAAACAGGCCGCCGTAGGAATGCCCCCACAGCGTTTGCCGTTGCGGATTCAGTGGCGCGCGTTTGGCCACGGCAGGGCGGATTTCGGTGGTGAGCCGTTGCAGCAATATCGCTGCGCCGCCGTTTTGGCGTGTGGGGTCGAAATCATCGGCCAAAGCCTGGCCGTGTGTATCGGGCGGGGTGTAGTCATAGGCCCGGGCGGCGGCATCGAAGCGCAAATTGTTGGCATAACCAATCAGCACCAGCACGGTTGGCGCTTCGGCGGCTAGGCGGCGCAAGGTTGCGGTGTTTAAAAGCTCGGGCAAGGCGTTGCCGTCAAGCGCAAACAAGGCGGGAAAGCCGGCGGCTGGCGGCGCGGCTTCGGGAATGCCGGCATACACGCGAAGCGCCGGCCTGCCATCGGCGGTGGGGAAATCCAGCGTGTGGAAGCGGTAGCCGCTCTCAGGCGCGGAGAGCACCGAAAAATCGGCGCGCCGGCTCATATCGGGCGGCGGGGCAGCGGGGCTGTGCGCGGCCAATAGCAGGGTAGTGAGAAATAAGGCTATTCGTAGCATAGGGTTAAGGCTGCCTGAAAGAGAAACGGGATAAAAAACAAACGCTAAAAGCTTTAATCATTCAGTAGCTGTAGGTCGGATTCTTGAATCCGACACTTGTTTGCAGAACAAGATTGCGGCATGTTCGGCCTTGCGGCCCAATGTCGGATTCGAGAATCCGACCTACAGCTACGGGCTGTTATTGCGTTTCAGACGGCCATTCTTTGCGGCGTTATTTCACCAAACGTGCATCAGCGCCGAAGCCACGGGCGGCATCGGGTTTGGCGACATCGAATTCGCGCAAGGTGCTGTTGATGGTCACCGTTAGCGGTTTGCCGTTAACCGTGGCCGAGGCGTTCAGCTTCACGCCGCCGCCGCTGCGCTCGCCGCTGGCAAAATCAGGCAGTTGCAGCTCGCTCAGTTGCAGGCTGGGGCGGGTGAGTTTGGCTTCTTTGTTAACCAATTGTTTGCCGCGCGGGCGGATTTTGTCTTCGGCTTTGAAGGTGTCGGGCGTGTCGGCATCGCTGATTAAGGCCAGGCTCAAGAGCTTGGCGGCGGCCAAATCGGGCTGGCCGTTGTGCACGGGAATGCCGATTAAGAGCTTCACGCCGCGGTGGATGGCGCGGTTGTCGCTCCAGCCGCTGCCTTCGCGTGCGGGGCGGGCGTCGGCGGCGAGCGAATAGCTACGGCTCATAATCTGGATTTTGTAGCCGGGGATTTTGGTTTTGCCCAAGCCGTCGTTAATGTCGGCCACGAGTTCGGGCGCATTGCCTTGTTGGTTGCCGAGCAGGCGGGCGGAGGTGTCGGCCACGGCAAGCGTTTGGCCGGCATAGCGGATGTCTTGTTGATGGGCGAAGCCTGCGGCGAAAGCGGGGCTGCTCAAGCCGAGGGCGGCGGCAATAAATAATGCGGTGCTGGTTTTCATGCGGTTTCCTTGAATGGTGGGTGTATCAATATGGGGCATGTTTGAGTGGTGGTGCTAATCTGCAGCGGTGCTAGGTCGGATTCTTGAATTCGGCCTTGCGGCCAAATGTCGGATTCGAGAATCCGACCTACAAAGACCAAGGCTGCGGCCTAACATTTCCGGTTTCGGGCAATATTGCGGGAAACCAAGATGTTGTTGGGTTACGGCCTTGGCGGCCTAACCCAATCTACGGGCTGTTATTGCGTTTCATACCAATCCAAAAAAATAACCTAACTTCGTTGTCTCGCCTTGCCGTACTATCTGTACTGTCTGCGGCTCGCCGCCTTGTTAGCTTACTTTTTTGAATTGGTATCAGACGGCCTTAAATCTTAAAACCCCACTTTCAGGCTGCCGTAAAAGGCGCGGCCGTGTTGGTTGAAGGTTTGTGCGCCGTCGGCGGTGCGGTAGATTTTCTTGTCGAAAATATTGCTGATGCCGGCGCGGGCGCTGGTGTGTTTGTTGAATTGATAGCCGGCATTGATGCCCCACAGGCCGTAGCTGCCCACTTCATTGGTGCTCAGGCCGTTGCTGTTTTCGGTGCGGTTCACCGCCACGGTGCGCGGCTTGATGCGGCCGTATTGGGTGAAGGTGAGGTTGGCATCCCATTTTTCGGTGGGCGTCCACGCTAGGGTGCTGTTGAAGGTGAATTTCGGAATCATCGATAAGGGGTTGCCTTGGTAGTCTTCCGATTTTTGCATATAGGTGAAATTGTTGTTCCATTTCAAGCGCTCATGCAGCGGCACCACCAAGTTGCCTTCCACGCCGGCCACGGTGGCTTTGGGGGTGTTGCTCCATTGGTAGAGCGCGTTGCCTAAATCGCTTTGGGCAACCAGCACGTCGCCGATCACGATTTTGTTGCGGTAGGCGTTGTGGAAATAAGTGGCCGATGCCTGCCAGCCGTTTTTATTGAATTCGGCGCCGATTTCTTTGTTCCAGCTGGTTTCCGGCTTCAAATCGGCGTTGCCCATGTAGTAGCAGCGGCCTGAAGTACCGATGGGGCAGCCGTTGCCGCGGGTGTAGAGAATAAAATTGGGGTCGGTTTGATAAAGGTTGGGCGCTTTGTAGGCGCGGGCGATGCCGCCTTTAACCAGCCAATATTCGCCCAGTTGTTGTGAAAAATTGAGGCCGCCGCTCACGTTGCCGCCGGATTTGCTGTGGTGGTCGAAGCGCAGGGTGGGGATGAGGTGGGTGCGCTCGGTGAGGGCGATGTTGTCTTCGGCATACACGGCCCATTCGCGTTGCGAGGCATTGCTGCCGCGTGTGGCGGAAATGCCGTCGAAGATGTCGGTGTTGCCTTGGTCGGTGAAGCTTTGGCGGTTGGATGAGGCATCTTTCAGACGGCTGTCGGTGAATTCGGCGCCCACCGTCAATACATGCGGCACGCCCCATTCAAACGGAATATGCGCTTCGCTGCTCAGGCGCAGGTTTTTCAGGTAGCTGTTGGTGAATTCATCGCTGCTGTAGCTGCCTTCGGGGCCGCCGGCGAGATATTCGGGCAGGCGGCTGTTGGTGGTGCGGTCGTAGCTGATATACGATTTGGTGTCGCCCCAATCCCAGGCGCCGGTGTGGGTGAGGGCGAAATTGCTGCGGTAGAGGCGGGCGGTTTCCGAGCCGATAAGGCTGGTGCGTAAGGCTTCGGCGGCGGGGTGGGTGTCGCTGTTTTGGGTGTCGCCGTTGTAAATATTGCCTTGGCGGCTGAAGCCGGTGTCGAAGGTGAGGCTTTGGGCGGGGCTGATTTTCCAATGCAGACGGCCGGCGATGTCTTTATTGCGCACGCCTTCCACGCCGGCGGCATCGGCATTGCCGGCGGCGGCATTGATGTTGGCATCATCGGCATCGGTTTTGTTGGCGCTGCCGTAGATGCGGAACGACAACACATCTTTCACAATCGGGCCGCTCAGGTTGAAGCCCACGCGGTTGGTGGCGCCTTCGTCATCGTCTTGCGGCTGGTTGGTGTAGTAATTCAGGCTGCCGCTGAATTCGTTGGTGATTTTTTTGGTGACGATATTCACCATGCCGCCCATGGCGCCGGAGCCGTAGCGGGCGGCGGCGGGGCCGCGGATTACTTCAATCGAATCGATGGCTTCGGCCGGCACCCAGTTGCTGTCGCCGCGGGTGTTGCGCTCGCCGCGCATGCTGATGCGCTCCGAATTGCGCGAGGTGGCCGGGCGGCCGTCGATTAAAATCAGCGTGTTTTCCGGCCCCATGCCGCGCAAATCAATCTGGCGCTTGTTGCCGCGCTGGCCGGTGGCGGTGTTGCCGGTGAGGTTGACGCCGGGCATGGTGCGCACCAGCTCGGAAATGTCGTTCACTACCGGCTGCTTTTCCAAATCTTGCGCCGAGATTTTCGACACGCCCAGCGATTGCTGCAATTGGCGCTCGGCGGTTACGTAAACAGTGCCTAATTCGGCGGTGCTCTCGGCTGTTTCGGCATGGGCAAAACCTGCCAGCAGGCTGAGAGAGAGAAGTGGCAAACGCAATTGCGGGGTAGGCATTAAAAAGGCTCCGGAAGGTCAAGGGTTGTGTAGATTCGATTGCCTGCATAAGACCAACCCAAAAAAAATAACCTAACTTCGTTGGCTCGCCTTGCCGTACGGGTTGTACTGTCTGCGGCTCGCCGCCTAGTTAGCTTACTTTTTTGAATAGGTATAAGGCTTTCAGACGGCCTTACGCAGCTGCAAAAACAAATATGGCAAACAGGATGCGGGTTTTATCATCGATGTGGTTTTTAATATATGTTATGATAATCAATATCATTCATATATTAGCAGAACGCGGCGGTAAAACCTGCGGTGAAAAGCAATTTTTTACCCTGTGAAAAAGGCAGCGTGCCGCGTGAAAGGACAAAACAGCATGGCAATGGTGGAAACCAACGCTCAGATGGCGGATAGTGCGCCGTTTTCTTCTGCGGCTTTATCAGGAAACGAAGCGCGCCGGCGCAACCCGCACCCGCATTTGTGCGGCACGGTGGAAAGCTGGCATTTGCGCGAAGGCTTGTCGGTGAAGTCGGCACATTTCAAGGTGGCCGAGCGCGTGGATTTGCCGCTGATTCACTTTGCACCCGATTTGCGGGTGGTGCTTTCATTGGCCGGGTGCAGCCGCCTGAGTGTGGGCGGCACGGAAATCGGCATTGGAAAAGAAGCGGCGTATGACGGCGTGTGGCTGCCGGTGTTGAAGGGAGAATGCGGCGGCAAGCATTTCAAAGTGCAGGCGCAACATCATGAATTGGTACTGTTTGTCGGGCTGGATTGGTGGGCGGCCTGCTGCAACGGTTGGCCGGCGCAACCGGCCTGGCTCACGTTGCCGCCGACGCAGCATTTGCAGGCCCGCTATTTTCAGGTCAGCCCGCACATGCGCGTGCTGGCCGCGCAAATCGAAGCGGCCGAAACGCAGAGGCTGCCGTTGCCCGTGCGCCGCTTGCAGCAGGAAAGCGCTGCCGTGGCGCTGCTTGCCGAAGTGGCGCAGCAGCTGGTGTTGCAAGGCGGGCATGTCGGCGGGCTGCCGGTGGCGCAACAAAAAAGGGTCAACCGGCTCACCGCACTTTTGCACAGCGGGCAGGCCGATGATTGGCCACTGGCGCAGATGGCGGCACATTGCCATTGCAACACCACCACTTTGCAGCGCAATTTTCAGGAGCATCACGGCGTGAGCATCGCCCACTATCTGCGCCGCCTCAAGCTTGCCCGCGCTTATCGGGCGCTGCTCGCCGGCGCGCGCGTAAACGAAGCGGCCGCAGCCGCGGGCTACCGGCATCTGGAAAGCTTCAGCAAGGCATTCAAGCAGCAATATCATGTGTGCCCGCGGCAGGTGCGCTCGATGGCTTGATGACACCCATCCAAAAAAATCACCTTATGGCGTTTTCTGGCCTTGTCATACTATAGTGGAATGCATAAAAAAGTGACACAACGGGTAGGTTGGGTTGAAAACCCAACAAGCCGACTGAAACGTTGGGTTTATCAACCCAACCTACTCCGTGATAGTGCGTGGCTTTGTATCACTTTTTCTTGCATGCCACTATATCTATGCTGTACTTTATAAGCTTGCTTTTGGGAATGGGTATAAACCCGAGGCCGTCTGAAAACTTTTCAGACGGCCTCGGGTTTATTGTTGGAAATCGAACGTGGAATTGATTTTCTTTTCTTTATTTATAAGGTCATGATTTAAAATTTATAAGGTCATGATTTAAACCGGCGCGGCGTTGCCCCGTTTTATTTTCTTATGTTGAAGATGTGCTATCAACAGGCAGCAAGGCCGTCTGAAAACGGTTTTCAGACGGCCTCTGGGATAAACATAAAGCGCATCCATCAAGCCGGCAGGTCAGTTGATCAAAATTATCATGCGTCTGATCAGGCCGGCTTTGATGTGCGCATGCGCCGCACCAGCAACCGATAAAGCGGCCCCGTGCTCAAAAGCACGCACACCATGCGGCAAACGTGAAACACGGTCACCAAAGGCACGCTCAAATGCAGCACCTTTGCGGTGATGGTCATCTCGGCAATGCCGCCGGGCGCCATGCCCAGCAGCACGGCAGGATAGGGCAGCTGCGTGGCGCGGCTCAGCGCCCAAGCGGCTGCGGTGGTGAGCAGCAGCCCGGCCAGCGTGGTGAGGGTTACGGTGGTGAGAAAGCGCGGCGCACGTTTGAAAAAGCCGGGCGTGAATTTGCTGCCGAGCGACCAGCCGATAAACAATTGCCCCAAATATTGCACCGCCGGCGGAATGGCCGATAAATGGATATTTTGGGCGGTGAGGATGATGGTGGCGAGCAAAGGGCCGAACACCCACGGGTTGGTCCAGCCCAAACGCTTAAACAGCCAGCCGAACAAGCCCGTCCAAGCCACCAGCGCCAGCAGGCCGCCGCCGTAAACGGCAGGATTTTTGCCAAACGTGCCACCATCGTCCATGCCGTGCACACCCAAAAACTGATAGGCAAACGGGATAATCACCACCACCAGCAACACGCGCAGGCTGTGTGCAGACACCACTTGCTCGACATGGGCTTTGTAATGCACCGCCAAATTGGCCATTTCGCTGGCGCCGCCGATGGCCGAAGCAAACCAGGCCGTCTGAAAATCTACGCCGCCGAAGCGGTAATAAGCCGCCGCGCCCAACGCACCGAGCAAAAGGGCAAACAGCACGGCTGCGGCAATGGCGGGAATATTCACGGCAATCACGCCCAGCATGGCCGGCGTGAAATAAAGCCCCAGCGAGGTGCCGATGCACCATTGGCCGGCATTGCGAAACAGCGTGTGGCCGCTAATCGGCCAGCCGCGCGCCGAGCACACGGCCGTGAGCAGCAAGGGTCCCAAAAGCCAGGGCAAGGGCAGATGCAGCCACAAAGCCAATTGCGCGCCGGCCAAGGCGGTGAGAAAGCCGAAAATTAAGCGGCTGAAAGCATGCATGGCGAAAGGGTCCGAACTTGGAAAATATAGTGGAATGAATGAAAAACTTATACAAAAATAAGAAATTTAGCATCATGTGTAGGGTGTGTGGCGCAGCCACGCACGCGGTTTAAACGGCTTCTGCATATGGCTTGCTACATGCGCCTGTATAAGTTTTTCTTTCATTCCACTATATATAAAAGTATAAAAGCAGCACAGTATAGCGAAAAAATGTGGAATCAAACTTGAGGCCGTCTGAAGCTTTTCAGACGGCCTCAAGTTTATTTGTATTATAGACCGATTGATGGCAAAAGCAGCAACACGGCCGCATGATGCGGCCGTGTTTGCATGATTAAGCGCTTGCTTTTTTCTTGCGCCGCAGCAGGCGCATCAACGGCAGCGCCACCATCAGCGCGCTCAGCGCCCACAACGTGATGGCAATCGGGCCGTGAAACAAAATGCCCAAATCACCTTGCGAAATCGACAGCGCGCGGCGCAGGCTCGATTCCATCATTTCGCCCAGCACATAGCCCAAAATCAGTGCCGAGAGCGGGAAATTGAGCTTGCGCAGCATATAGCCGAACACGCCCAGCGCCACCATCAAAATCAGGTCGAAAGTGGTGCTGTGAATGGCATACACGCCCACAAAGCTCACCGTGGCGATGGCCGGAATCAGAATATAGTTCGGCACATTCAACAGCCGGGCGAAAAAACCCACCAGCGGAATATTGAGCGCCAGCAAAATCACGTTGCCGATGAAGAGCGAGGCAATCAAACCCCACACAATATCGGGCTGCTCGCTGAATAATTGCGGGCCGGGCGTGATGTTGTAGAGCGTGAGCGCGCCCAGCATCACCGCCGTGGTGCCCGAGCCGGGCACGCCCAGCGTGAGCATGGGGATAAACGAGCCGCAGGCCGAGGCATTGTTGGCCGCCTCGGGTGCTGCGATGCCGCGCAAATCACCTTCGCCGAAGCGCCCTTTTTCACCGGCGATTTTGCGCTCGGTGGAATAAGTCATGGCGCTGGCAATGGTGGCGCCGGCACCGGGCAGAATGCCGACGATAAAGCCGGTGATGCCCGAGCGGATAATCGCGCCGAAGCTGAACATGAATTCTTTCAGGTTAAACAGGCTGCGTTTGCCCTGCGACATGATTTTCTGGCCGGTGGCGGTGTGCTCCAGCATAATCAGAATTTCGCTGATGCTGAAAAAGCCGATCACAATGGTGGTGAATTGAATGCCGTCGCTCAGATTCACCGAGTCGAAAGTAAAGCGATACACGCCCGTTACCGCGTCCACCCCCACCATGGCCAGGCTCAGGCCGATTAAGGCGGCCACCATGGTTTTCACCGGCTGATCGCTCACCAAGCCGCTCAAGCAGGTGATGGCAAACACCATCAGCACGAAATATTCGGCAGGCCCGAAAGCAATCGCCCAATTGGCCAGCAGCGGCGCAAACAGCACCACGCCGATGGTGGCGATGGTGCTGCCGATAAACGAGCTCATGGCCGAGAGCGACAGGGCAATGCCCGCCTTGCCCTGTTTGGCCAGCGGATAGCCGTCGAGCGTGGACATAATCGCCGCCGCATCGCCGGGCACATTAATCAGAATAGCGGAAATACGCCCGCCGTATTCGCAGCCCAAATATACCGCAGCGAGCAAAATCAGCGCACTCTCCGGCGGCAGGCCGAGCGCAAACGCAAAAGGCAGCAGCAGCGCCACGCCGTTGATCGGCCCCAAGCCGGGCAAAAGGCCGACGATGGTGCCGATAAAAGCGCCAATCAGCGCAATCAGCAGGTTTTTCGGCATCAGCGCCACCTGAAAGCCGTCCATCAAATATTGAAAAGTATCCATGATTTATCTTTCCCCGTTCAGCCGAAAAAGCCCAAAGGCAGCGGCACATCGAGCAATAGGTCAAACAGCACATAAAGCAGTGCGCCCAGCGCGATGCCGGAAATCAGGCAGGCTTTGCTGCTGCCGCCAAAGAGCTTGCCCACGCCAAACGCCATCAGCGCCGTGGCCAGCGGAAAGCCGAGCAGCTCGAAAGTGAGCGCATAAGCCAATAAAAAAGCCATGCACAAGCCGATGTTTTTCAAAATGGCTTTGGTGTAGCCCAAATTGAGGGCGTGGGTGAGTGTGCTCGGGCGCACCACCAGATAAATGCAGCCCAGCGCCAATAGCGACAAAATCAGCATGGGGTAGGGGCGCGGGCCGATGGGGTCGTAGGCAATGGGGGCGGTGTAGCCCCATGCCAGTGTGAGCAGGCCGATGGCGGTAAGCGCCAACAAGCCGCTGAACCAGCGTTCGATATTCATGGGGAAATCCTTTGTGTGTGCAGCGTGTGTTTGTTGCTTTTCAACCTCATCCACCGCAGACTGCCAAACAGCCGGCTGCGAAAGGCGGGCAATGCACAATGCGCCGTGCAGGCAGGCACGGCGCATTGCGTTTATTTTTTAATCAAATCGAATTCCTGCGAGAGCGTGCGCATGGCTTCGGTTTGCTGCAACACATATTGCTCCAATTCGCTGCCGGTCATGGCAAAAGGCAGCAAATCGCGCTGGCTGCGCAGTTCGGCGAATTTCGGGTCGGCCAGCATTTTATCGAAGCGGCCCTTCCACCAGTTAAACGCTTCGTCGCTCACTTTCGGGCCCATATAATAGCCGCGGATCACCGGCCATTCCACGTCATAGCCCTGCTCTTTGGCGGTGGGAATATCGGCCAGTTTGCCGGCCAGGCGCTCTTTGGCAAACACGGCCAACACGCGCACTTTGCCCGATTCGATGTGCGGCCCCATTTCGGCAATGCCCGCGCTCACCACTTGAATGTGGTTGCCCAGCACCGCAGTGACTGCTTCGCCGCCGCCCTCAAGCGCCACATAAGTCATGTTTTTCGGGTCGATGCCGGCGGCTTTGGCCAGCATGG
This sequence comes from Uruburuella suis, assembly GCF_022870845.1. GTDB lineage: Bacteria > Pseudomonadota > Gammaproteobacteria > Burkholderiales > Neisseriaceae > Neisseria > Neisseria suis. The sequence continues at coordinate 2,390,738 of NZ_CP091507.1, read as the reverse complement.
CCGTTTGCATCCAGTCTTGTCCGCCCACGCTGCCGCCCGCGCCGAAGCTCACTTTTTTCGGGTCGGCTTTCAGCGCGGCCACCAAATCGGCCAGCGTTTTATAAGGTGATTCGGCATTCACCGCCACCATGCCGTAATCGGTGCCCACCGCGGCCAGCCAGCGCACGTCTTTTTCGGTGTATTGGCCGAATTTGCCTTGCGCCAGATTCAGCAGCGAGCCGGTGGAAAAGGCCACAATGGCATCGTTGTTGGCCGAATCGTTGGCCACGATTTTATTGTAGGCCACCGCGCCCACGCCGCCGGGCATATAGGTAACGCGCATCGGCGCTTTGAGCAAATCGGTGTCTTTCAAGCCCGATTGCGCAAGCTTGCAAGTTAAATCAAAGCCGCCGCCGGGCTTGGCCGGTGCGATGCATTCGGGGCGCTTGGGTGCGCCGGCTTCGTCGCCGCCTTTGCTGCAGCCTGCCAGCGAAAGGGCAATCAGGGCGCCTGCCGCCCATTTCCAGCTTGCGTGTGTGGGTTTCATCGGTTTCTCCTCCAAATTGTTGTCAAGTGTGGCCGCTGTTTGTGCGCGGCCATGTGTGGGTGCAATTTATAAACAACGGTATAAATCTGTCAATGAATATTAATATCTATTTTTTTGAACAGGTATTGAAAATTGGCAACAATGTAAGAAAGGCGCTTGTTTGGTGGTGGTTTTAATGTGATATATTTCTTTGTTTAAATAGGTTTTTATCGTAGATTTATGCTTTTTAGAAATATAAAACCATGTTTTGTGCCAATGGTTGAAAAATATCAGAATGTGGTGTTTTTGCTTTAAATGGAAAGCTAGTTTCAAACAAGCGGATGATTATTTAATTTTGAGCAGATTGTTTTTCAGGCCGTCTGAAAAAATTATCTGCCGGGGCTTGAATTTACCGCATCCAGCCTTATGTAGCATCACACCTTTATACGATGGTTTGTTTTTTATTGTGAAAAGCAAACCGCTATTTATGAAAGCCTGCTTGCAGGTATTTGTTTTGTTTATTTTTATCGGAGCATACACATGACCATTCGTCCCCTGCACGACCGTGTAGTTGTCAAACGCTTGGAAGCTGAAGAGAAAACCGCCTCTGGCATCGTTTTGCCGGGCTCGGCCGCTGAAAAACCCGATATGGGTGAAGTGATTGCCGTGGGCGCAGGCAAAGTCGGCAAAGACGGCCAACGCCGCGCGCTGGATGTGAAAGTCGGCGACAAAGTGATTTTCGGCAAATACAGCGGCCAGGCCGTGAAAGCCGACGGCGAAGAGCTGTTGGTAATGCGCGAAGAAGATATTTTCGGCATCGTGGAATAATCTTTATCCACACAAAAACCTAAGGCCGTCTGAAAGCCTGCAAATGTTTCAGACGGCCTGTTTCAAGATTATCAATCTATTTATTCGGAGAATCCAACATGGCAGCAAAAGACGTACAATTCGGCAATGAAGTGCGCCAAAAAATGGTAAAAGGCGTCAATGTATTGGCCGACGCCGTTAAAGTAACCTTGGGCCCCAAAGGCCGCAACGTGGTGCTGGATCGCGCATTCGGCGGCCCGCACATCACCAAAGACGGCGTGTCTGTAGCCAAAGAAATCGAATTGAAAGACAAATTCGAAAACATGGGCGCGCAAATGGTGAAAGAAGTGGCCTCTAAAACTTCAGACGTGGCCGGCGACGGCACCACCACCGCCACCGTGCTGGCGCAATCTATTGTGGCAGAAGGCATGAAATATGTGGCCGCCGGCATGAACCCCACCGACCTGAAACGCGGCATCGACAAAGCCGTGGTGGCTTTGGTGGATGAGTTGAAAAAAATCGCCAAGCCGGTGCCGGAAAAATCAAAAGAAATTTCCCAAGTGGCTTCGATTTCCGCCAACTCTGATGAATCCATCGGCGAAATCATCGCCAAAGCCATGAACGAAGTGGGCAAAGAAGGCGTGATCACCGTAGAAGACGGCAAATCGCTGGAAAACGAAGTGGAAGTGGTAAAAGGCATGCAGTTTGACCGCGGCTATTTGTCACCCTATTTCATCACCGACATGGAAAAACAAATCGCTGCGCTCGACAGCCCGTTTGTGCTGCTTTTCGACAAAAAAATCAGCAACATCCGCGATTTGCTGCCGGTGCTCGAGCAAGTGGCCAAAACCAGCCGCCCGCTCTTGATTATCGCTGAAGATGTGGAAGGCGAAGCCTTGGCCACTTTGGTGGTGAACAACATCCGCGGCATTCTGAAAACCGTGGCCGTGAAAGCGCCGGGCTTTGGCGACCGCCGCAAAGCCATGCTGCAAGACATCGCCATTCTCACCGGCGGCACCGTGATTGCCGAAGAAGTGGGCTTGTCGCTTGAGAAAGCCACGTTGGAAGATTTGGGCCAAGCCAAACGCATCGAAGTGGGCAAAGAAAATACCACCATTATCGACGGCTTGGGCAACAAAGAAGCAGTTGATGCGCGCGTGAAAGAAATCCGCCAGCAAATCGAAACCGCCACCAGCGAATACGATAAAGAAAAACTGCAAGAGCGCGTGGCCAAATTGGCCGGCGGCGTGGCCGTGATTAAAGTGGGTGCGGCCACCGAAGTGGAAATGAAAGAGAAGAAAGACCGCGTAGACGACGCCCTGCACGCTACCCGCGCCGCAGTTGAAGAAGGCGTGGTTGCCGGCGGCGGCGTGGCGCTGTTGCGTGCCCGCTCTTCGCTCGACAATGTGGCCGTGGCCAATGCCGACCAAAAAGCCGGCGTGCAAATCGTGTTGCGCGCCATCGAAGCGCCGCTGCGCCAAATCGTGGCCAATGCCGGCGACGAGCCCAGCGTGGTGGTGAACAAAGTGTTGGAAGGCAAGGGTAACTTCGGCTTCAACGCCGGCACCGGTGAATATGGCGACATGATTGAAATGGGCGTGCTCGACCCTGCCAAAGTAACCCGCTCTGCGCTGCAACACGCCGCTTCCATCGCCGGCCTGATGCTGACCACCGAATGCATGATTGCCGAAATCCCGGAAGACAAACCGGCCATGCCTGATATGGGCGGCATGGGGGGTATGGGCGGCATGGGCGGTATGATGTAAGGCCGTCTGAAACCGACATGCTTTAACCGGCAAAATCCCGCAGCGCGAAAGCCTGCGGGATTTTTTGTATTGCACAAAAGGCCGTCTGAAGGTTTCATGTCAATTTAAATAAACCACCCTAAAACAAGGCCGTCTGAAACCATAATCTTTCAGACGGCCTTGTTGTTGTATGAACAAATACATGCGCGTTTATGGCATTTACCCCATATGCAAACTGCGCTTGCTGCGGGATTTTTGCATAATGCCAAAGGCCGTCTGAAAAGCTTTCAGACGGCCTTTCTGTCATAAAAGCGTCATTAAATTCACATCAAACTGTCATCTGTGCCCTTTAAGCTTGCCCTGTTTTGCAGATGCATCACCGAGTAATGATTATTAACGAAAAAGACAAAGGGCCGAACCATGGGCAAACCACTGAAAAACCATTTGATTAAAAACAGCCACGCCGACGAAATCAGCAATGAGAGCGGCAATGCGGCATTTTCGCAAGTGATGAATACACATCTGTCGCGCCGCGCCATGCTGCAAAGCAGCGGTGCATTGGGCGTGGCTGCGGCTTTGCCGCTCGGTGTGTTGGGCTTGGCCAATCCGGCGCAGGCTGCAGTGTTGGGCAGCGATATGCCGCGCGCGCGCAGCCTGGGTTTCCGCCCGGTGCCGTTTTCGACTGAAGACAAAGTGGTAGTGCCCGAAGGCTACAGCGCCCGCGCATTCTATAAATGGGGCGACCCCGTGGGCATCGCCGGCAATATGCCCGCCTTTAAGCAAGACGGCAGCAACACCACCATCGAGCAGGCGGCTCAGGCCGGTATGCACCACGACGGCATGGCTTATTTCCCCGTGCCGCTGGGTTCGCAAGCTTCCAATCACGGCTTGCTGGCGATGAACCACGAATATATCGACAACGGTTTGTTGTTTAAAGACGGTAGCGCCAATTGGGATTTAAACAAAGCGCGCAAAGGCCAAAACGCGATGGGCGTGTCGATTGTTGAAGTGAAAAAAGGCGGCAACGGCTGGGAAGTGGTGCGCCCCTCGCGCTATGCCCGCCGCATCACCGCCAACACGCCGATGGGCATCACCGGCCCCGCCCGCGGCCACAGCCTGATGAAAACCCGTGCCGATTCACGCGGCGAGCGCGTGCTGGGCACCATGCAAAACTGCGCCAACGGCTACACACCTTGGGGCACTTACCTCACCTGCGAAGAAAACTGGAGCGATATTTTCACCAATCCCAGCGGCAACATCAGCGCCTTGGAAAAACGCTACGGCATCGGCAAATCGGAAGACAGCTACCGCTGGAGCGAAGTGGACGAGCGTTTCAACAGCGAGAAAAACCCCAACGAGCCCAACCGCTTCGGCTGGGTGGTGGAAATCGACCCGTTCGATCCCAAATCCACACCGCGCAAACACACCGCGCTGGGGCGCTTCAAACACGAAGGCGCCAAAGTGACCATTGCCCCCGACGGCCGCCTGGCTGTGTATATGGGCGATGACCAACGCTTTGAATACATTTATAAATTCGTGTCGAAAAACCGCTATCAGCCGGGCAACCGCGCTGCCAATATGCGCCTGTTGGAAGAGGGCACGCTCTATGCTGCCCGCTTCAATGAAAACGGCAGCGGCGACTGGCTCGCGCTGGTGCACGGCCAAAACGGCCTCACCGCCGCAAACGGTTTTGCCGACCAAGGCGAAGTGCTGGTGAAAACTCGTATGGCCGCAGACCTAGTGGGCGCGACCAAGATGGACCGCCCCGAGTGGATCACCGCCGACCCTTTCACCGCCGGCAGCATTTATTGCACCCTCACCAACAACAGCCAGCGCGGCGAGGCGGGCAAACCTGCCGCCGATGCCGCCAACCCGCGCGCCAATAATCTGTTCGGCCACATCATTCATTGGCAGGAAGCCGATGGCGACGGCACCAAGCTTTCATTTAAATGGGATATTTTGGTGCTGGCCGGCAATAAACAGGCTGTCAAACCGGAGCACAAAGGCAACATCAACGGCGATGATTTCGGCAGCCCCGATGGCCTGGCGTTCGACAATCGAGGTGTGTTGTGGATTCAAACCGATGTGTCCACCTCCACGCTCAACATGAAAGAATATGCCGGCATGGGCAACAACCAAATGGTGGCCACCGTGTTGGGCAGCAACGAATACCGCCGCTTTCTCACCGGCCCCAACGGCAGCGAAATCACCGGCATCGCTTTCACGCCCGACAATAAAACCATGTTTATCAACATTCAACACCCGGGCGAGCCCTCAAAAGGCGACAGCGATCCCGCCCGCCCCACCGCCGTTTCCAGCTGGCCCGACGGTGCGGCCGCCGGCCGCCCGCGCGCCGCCACCGTGGTTATCACCAAAAACGACGGCGGCGTGATTGGCAGCTGAGCGGCAAATGGTTTCAAAATATTGATGTAAATCAGGCCGTCTGAAGCTTTCAGACGGCCTTTATCATAATGCTGGCGCCGATTCGGGTAGAATACATGCCACTACATTTGCGTTTCAGACGGCCTCTGCATGTCTTGCTATCCGATATATCTTGCGAGGCCGTCTGAAACGTTAGCAACCAAAAAAAGGATAAGCATGACCACACGCCGCGACATTCTCGACTGGTGCGACCACACGTTGCAAACCCGCCTGTTTCAAGATTACGCCCCCAACGGCCTGCAAGTGGAAGGGTGCGATGAAGTGGCCAAAATCATCACCGCCGTCACCGCCAGCCGCGCCGCCATTGATTATGCAGCCGGGCAGGGCGCCGATATGCTGCTGGTGCACCACGGCATGTTTTGGAAAAACGAGCCGATTACCATCACCGGCTGGAAAAAGCAGCGCATTGCAACATTGTTGCAACACCAAATCAACCTGGCCGGCTATCACCTGCCGCTCGATGCCCACCCCGAATTGGGCAACAATGCCTGCCTGGCCAAGCGGATGGGCTGGCAAACCGATTATGCGTGCGGCGAGCAGAATCTGCTCCATATCGGCCGCCCCGATCAAGTAGAAACCTTAAGCTATTGGGCCGGTGAATTGATGCAAAAATTGGGCAGGGCGCCCGTGGTGGTGGGCGATGAGGCCATGCAAATCAAAAAGATAGCCTGGTGCACCGGCGGTGCACAGGGTTTCTTTCAGACGGCCATCGATGAGGGCGTGGATGCTTTTGTTACCGGCGAGATTTCCGAAGCGCAATATCACTTGGCCAACGAAACCGGCGTGGCCTTTATCAGCGCCGGCCACCATGCCACAGAGCGCTACGGCGTGCGGGCTTTGGGGCAGGCTTTGGCGCAGGCATTTGATGTGTCGGTGCATTTTTTTGACGAACAAAATCCTGCATAAAATCAAAGTTTGTCGCAAAACTTTACCTTATTTTAAATAATGCTTTAAGTATCCCTATAAAATCAGGTAGAATTGCGGAGTTTAATGGCTCGGTATTCCCAATCATTAGGATGACTGAATAATGGATAATAAAGAAATCAATCAAGGCCGCCGCCGATTCCTCACTTTGGCAACTGCCGGAGCGGGCGGTGTGGCGGCCGTAGGTGTGGCTGCGCCCTTTCTGGCCAGCTGGTTCCCCTCGGAAAAAGCCAAAGCCGCCGGTGCGCCCATCGAAGTGGATATCAGCAAAATCGAAGCCGGTCAGCTGATGACCGTTGAATGGCAAGGCAAGCCGATTTGGGTGCTCAACCGCACCGAAGCGCAGCAAAAAAGCATTCCCGCACAAGATGGCGAAATGGCCGATCCATCGTCGGATGTCGATCATCAGCCCGAATACTGCAAAAACGAATTGCGTTCCATCAAAGACAACATCTTCGTGGTAATCGGCATCTGCACCCATTTGGGCTGCTCGCCGACCTTCCGCCCCGATGTGGCACCCGCCGATTTGGGCGCAAGCTGGCAAGGCGGCTTTTTCTGCCCCTGCCACGGCTCTAAATTCGATTTGGCCGGCCGCGTGTTCAAAGGTGTGCCCGCGCCGACCAATTTGATTGTTCCGCCTTATAAATACCTGACCGACGCCACCATTTTGGTCGGCGACGACAAATAAAGGGACTCATCATGGCAAACCAAACCAATAATGAAAACAAATCATTGTTAGGCTGGGTGGACGCACGCTTCCCTTTGTCTAAAATGATGAAGGAGCACGTAACCGAATATTACGCGCCCAAAAACTTCAACTTCTGGTATTTCTTCGGCTCACTGGCCTTGCTGGTGCTGGTGATTCAAATCGTCAGCGGCATCTTCCTGACCATGAACTACAAGCCTGACGGCAATGCCAACGCCTATCACCTGCCCGCTGCCTTTACCGCAGTGGAATACATCATGCGCGATGTGTCGGGCGGCTGGATTATCCGCTATATGCACTCCACCGGCGCATCGATGTTTTTCGTGGTGGTGTATCTGCATATGTTCCGCGGCCTGATTTACGGCTCGTTCAAAAAACCGCGCGAATTGGTGTGGGTGTTCGGCTCGCTGATTTTCCTGGCGTTGATGGCCGAAGCCTTTATGGGCTATTTGCTGCCGTGGGGTCAGATGTCGTTTTGGGGCGCGCAGGTAATCATTAACCTCTTTGCCGCCATTCCCGTGATCGGCCCCGATTTGTCGGTATGGATTCGCGGCGACTTCAACGTGTCCGATGTTACCCTCAACCGCTTCTTCGCCCTGCACGTAATTGCCGTGCCGCTGGTGTTGGTCGGCTTGGTGGTGGCGCACTTGATTGCCCTGCATGAAGTGGGCTCCAACAACCCCGACGGCGTGGAAATCAAAAAGCTCAAAGGCGAAAACGGCCTGCCGCTCGACGGCATTCCGTTCCACCCCTACTACACCGTGAAAGACATTCTCGGCACCGTGGTGTTTCTGATTGTGTTCTGCGCGATTATGTTCTTCGCCCCCGAAGGCGGCGGCTACTTCTTGGAAGCGCCCAACTTCGACCCGGCCGACCCGCTGAAAACCCCGGCGCACATTGCCCCCGTGTGGTATTTCACCCCGTTTTACGCCATCTTGCGTGCGATTCCTTCTTTCTTCGGCACCCAAGTGTGGGGTGTGCTCGGTATGGGCGCTGCGGTGGTGTTGATTGCACTCTTGCCGTGGCTCGATCGCTCGCCGGTGAAATCGGTGCGCTACCGCGGCCCGATTTTCAAAACCATGCTGGTGCTGTTTGTGATTTCCTTTATCGGCCTGGGTATTTTGGGCGCTTTGCCGGCCACCAATTTGCGCACCATCGTGGCGCAGATTCTGAGCGTGATCTACTTCGCGTTCTTCTTGGGCATGCCGTTTTACACCAAAATCGATAAAGACCGCCCCGTGCCCGAACGCGTCACCATGAGCACAAGCAAGCAGAAATGGATGTTCTTTGTGTATGTGGCGATCGCCTTTGTGGGTGCATATCTGTTTGCAACCAATATCTGATGAGGGCAGCGAAAATGAAAAATACATTTAAAAACTGGTTTGCTGCCTTATTGCTGGCAGCGCCGATGAGTATGGCGGCAGCAGCCGGCGGCCACGCCAATTATGAAAAAGTGGATATCGACTTGGGCGACCAGGTGAGCCTGCAACGCGGTGCGCAGATTTTCACCAACTATTGCCTCTCGTGCCACTCGGCCACCGGTATGCGCTTCAACCGCCTGCAAGATATCGGCCTGACCGAAGACGAAATCAAGAAAAACCTGATGTTCACCACCGATAAAGTCGGCGATGTGATGCAGGCTGCGATGACGCCGACCGAGGGCAAAAAATGGTTTGGTGCGGCGCCGCCTGATTTAACCCTGATTGCCCGCTCGCGCGGTGCCGATTATCTTTATGCTTACCTGCGCGGCTTCTATCAAGATCCGACCCGCCCCACCGGCTGGAATAACACCGTGTTCGACAAAGTAGGTATGCCGCACCCCTTGTGGGAGCAGCAAGGTGTGAAAGCGGTGGAGCTGGATAAAGACGGCCAACCGGTGTGGGAAAAAGACGAGCACGGCAATCTGGTGCCCAAGCTTTATTGGGAAAGCACCGGCCTGCACAGCCGCCGCCTGCCCAACGGCAAGGTCATCGAAAAAGAATATGACGATTACGTGCGCGATTTGGTGAACTACATGGTGTATATGGGTGAGCCTGCGCAGATGCAGCGCAAGCAAATCGGCTATATCGTGCTGATTTTCCTGCTGGCCGTGATGCTGCCGCTGGCTTATTTCCTGAAAAAAGAATACTGGAAAGACGTGCATTAATTTCAACGGCTCAAATAAAAGGCAAAACCACTCGGTTTTGCCTTTTTTACGTTCAGACGGCCTGGCTTTGTCGGCAAACTGATTTTCTTAAAAAGTAAGAATTTATTGAAAATCCATTTAAAACAATATGTTGAGCGTATTTTCTGGCAAATCGGCAAGCAAGTTGCTATAATAAACTGTTTTCAATTTCCTTCAGGCCGTCTGAAAACACATCTGCCTGAATTCTCTCGGAGCCGCCCCAACATGATGACCCTCTATTCCGGTATTACCTGTCCGTTCAGCCAGCGCTGCCGTTTTGTTTTGTATGAAAAAGGCATGGATTTCGAAATCAAGGATGTGGATATTTTCAATAAGCCTGAAGATTTGGCGGTGATGAATCCTTACAACCAAGTGCCGGTGCTGGTGGAGCGTGATTTGATTTTGCACGAATCCAATATCATCAACGAATACATCGACGAGCGCTTTCCGCATCCGCAGCTGATGCCGGGCGATCCGGTGATGCGCGGCCGCGGCCGCTTGGTGCTTTACCGCATGGAAAAAGAGCTGTTCGGCCATGTGAAAGTGCTGGAAATGCCTGAGGCCAACAGCAAAGACCAAGCCCGTGCACGCGAAGCGATTGCGCAGGGCTTAACGCTGCTGGCACCGGCTTTCGCCAAAAACAAATATATTCTGGGCGAAGAATTTTCCATGATTGATGTAGCCTTGTCGCCCCTGCTGTGGCGCTTGGATCATTACGACATCAAACTGGGCAAATCCGCCGCATCGTTGCTGAAATACGCCGAGCGTATTTTCCAGCGCGAAGCCTTTATCGAAGCCTTAACGCCTGCAGAAAAAGCCATGCGCCGCTAAACAGGCCTGTTTCAGCCACCTGTATATGCCGGCCGGATTAAATATCGAGGCCGTCTGAAAGGGATAAACAAGATGAGTAGCAGCACCAAACCGTATTTACTGCGCGCACTGTATGAATGGTGTGTGGATAACGACCAAACACCGCATATCGTTGCCTGGGTAAACGAGCAAACCCGCGTGCCGATGCAATATGTGCGCGATAATGAAATCGTGCTCAACATCGGCCCCTCCGCCAGCCACAATCTGATTATCGATAACGAATGGGTGAGCTTTTCCGCCCGCTTCGGCGGCGTGTCGCATGAAGTGTGGATTCCGATCGGGCATGTAATCAGCCTTTTCGCCCGCGAGAGCGGCGAGGGCATGGGCTTTGAAGTGGAAGCGCTGGAAACGGAAGAAAACCACACGCCCGAGCCGCCGCACCCTGCCGATGCGCAAAATGCCGGCGAAAAAGCCGATGCGCGCGCAGAGCAAGCCGGTAAGAAAAGCGATGGCGATAAACCGAAAAAAGGCTTGAAATTGGTGAAATAGCGGTTTGAAATCATGCAGCAAACGCATAAAGGTAAGGTCGTCTGAAAAGTTTCAGACGGCCTTACTGTTTCCACTATAGTGGGCGTGCATCGGTAAAAATTAAGGCTGTCTGAAACATCAATCTTTCAGACGGCCTTACTATTTCCATTATCGGTTTACTGCCTGCTTTTACTGTTTTGGCGGCATGGTGTGTTGTCGGATTATTGGTTGGGTGGCTGGAGCCTGCTGCAAAAGCCGATATGGCAGTGATAAAAAATGGGTATGCTGCCGCGCTAATCCGCGCTTTAACCCGCCATTGCAAGGGCACGCCGCAATTGCTTCAGGCTCGCCCAAGCTTGTGCTTTCAATTGCGGTTGGCGCAGCAGGCGGGCGGGGTGGGGCACGATAAAATAAGGCAACGGGCCGCATAATGCGCTGATGGCAGCGGCGTGCTCCGTTTGTTCGAAAATCTGGCCGAGCAGCAGCACGGCTTTGGGCTCGGCCAGCGCCATTTCGGCGCACATGCGCGGCAGCGCGGCGGCGATATCGGCGGCATCGGGGTTGGGCGTGAACGCGGGCGCATCCTGCACCCAGCTGGTTTTGTGCACATCAGCGGCACCCAAGCCGATGGCGGCGAGCATGTTGTTGAGCAGCACGCCGACATCGCCGCTAAACAGATGGCCGGCGGTGCGGTCTTCCGGTGATGGACAAATGCTGACGGCCACCACTTGCGACGGTTGCACTTTGCCGGCGAGCAGCGCGTGGTAATCGGCGCTGTTGCGTGCAGTGGTTGCGGGTGCTGATTCGGCTAAGATTTTTTCAGACGGCCTGTTTGGCACATCTGCTTGGGTGAAATGTGTGGCAGGCAGTGTGAGGGCGGCAGGGTTTGCGCTTTGGCCGCCCACAGCGGCTATGGCGGCTTGGCGGGCAACGGATGCGTTTGCGGGGCTGCGGGCGGGCGCTTCTGCGGCCGGCGCAGATTGTGCTGCTGCTTTTGGGGCGGCCGCAGCGGGTGCGGCGCTCAGCACTTTGGCGCCCTGCTTCAGCCACATCGGCCCCAAACCCAGCGCTTCGTGCAAATGCAGATAACGGCTGCTTAACATATTTTCTCCATCCACACCGCATCTTCGCGGCCGCCCTCGGGTAGCGGGTAATAATCGCGGCGGCGGCCGCATTCGGCAAAGCCGTGTTTGCGGTAAAGGGCTTGCGCATTGAGGTTGCCCTCGCGCACTTCTAAAAACAGGCGCTGCACGTTTTCTGCGGCGGCCGTCTGAAACCATTCGCTTAATAATTGCGTGGCCAAGCCTTGCCGTCGCAGCGCAGGCTCGGTGGCAATCAGGTGCAGCTCCGATTCGTCAAACAGCGTTTGCCACACGGCAAAGCCGGCTAAAGTTTGCCCGGCGCCCTCCAGCACCACCACATAATCGTGCGTGCTGTGTAAGGCCGTCTGAAACTGCGCGGCCGACCAAGGCGACGGGTTGCATCGGGCATCCAGCGCCGCCAAGGCCGGGCAATCTTCAAGTGCTGCCGTGCGAATCTTCATGTGAGCGCCTTGCGCGCCGCCTGCTCTTGCGCGGTGAGTGCGATTTTGTTGCGCACATATAAAAGCTCGGCCTGCGCCGCGCCGGTGGCGGCATAGCGGCCACTTTGCGCCAAACGCAGATAATCGGCGGCGGTGGGCATGTCGGGTGTGCCGGCAAAAGGCGGCGCATCGGCCAGCGCAAAGGCATTGCCCACGCCTTTTGCCTCGATTGCAACAAAGCCCGGCGGCAGCGCAATTTCTGCCGCTTTGCCCACTTGGTAATCGCTCAAGCGGCGGTGGTCGGCGGTGTCGAACCATGCGTAAAACACTTCGCCCATGCGCGCATCGGTGGCGGCCAGCACGCAGGGCGCGCTGATTTGGCAAGCCACCGCATCCAGGCAGGGCACGCCGATAAGCGGCGTGGCAAACGGCGCGGCCAAGCCTTGCGCCACACCCGCGCCGATGCGCAGGCCGGTAAATGCGCCCGGCCCTTGCGCATACACAATCGCGCCCAAATCCGCAGCCGAAATGCCGGCTTGAGCAAACAGCGCACCGATTTGCGGCAAAATCTGCTCCGATTGCCGATTGCCCGCTTCAACGTGGTGCAATAAAGTTTGGCCGTCTGAATGCAGCGAGAGCGAAAGATAGCCGGTGCTGGTGTCGATGGCGAGCGTGGGGCGGGAAAAATCGGCTTGCATGCTGGGTTTGTTTTCATTAAAGAAGCTGCATTATAGCATTGCCGAAGTGGCTTTCAGACGGCCTGAAAACTTTTATAATGGCATTTTCAAACACAGTTGCGAATTATGTATATCGGACGCTTCGCCCCCAGCCCCACCGGGCTGTTGCACATCGGCTCGCTGCTCACCGCGCTGGCTTCGTATGCCGATGCGCGTGCGCAGGACGGGCGTTGGCTCGTGCGTATGGAAGATCTCGATCCGCCGCGCGAAATGGCCGGTGCGGCAGATGATATTTTGCGCACGCTGGAAGCGTTTGGCTTTGAGTGGGACGGCGGCGTGGCTTATCAGAGCCGCCGTTATGATTTATATCATGAAGCTTTAGGCCGTCTGAAAGCAAAAGGGCTGGTTTATCCCTGTGATTGCAGCCGCAAAGATTGGCAAGCGGCGGCGCGTGCGGGGGCGGATGGTTTTGTGTACAACGGTTGCTGCGCCGGGTTGGATCCGCAGCGGGCTTTGCACAAAACGCCTGCCTGGCGCGTGCGCGTGCCGGATGAAATCATCGGCTTTGATGATGCGGTGGTCGGCCATTATGCGCAGAATCTGGCGCACGACATCGGTGATTTTGTGCTGCTGCGTGCCGACGGCTTTTGGGCTTATCAATTGGCGGTGGTGGCCGATGATGCGGCGCAAGGCATCACGCATATTGTGCGCGGGCAGGATTTGCTGGTGTCCACGCCGCGCCAGCTGTGGCTGCAACGCGCTTTGGATGCGCCCGAGCCGCATTATGCGCATCTGCCGCTGCTGGTGAATGGTGCGGGGCAGAAATGGTCGAAGCAAACGCTGGCACCGGCGCTGGATTTGGGTGTGCGCGAAGCTTTGCTGCGGCAGGTGATGGCTTATTTGAAGCTGCCCGCCGCGCCTGAAGTGGGCAGGCCGCAGGACTTGCTGGCTTGGGCGGTGCGGCATTGGGATATGGCCAAAGTGCCCAAAGCGGCGATTGCCACGGAGTAATACCAATCCAAAAAATAACCTAACTTCGTTGTCTCGCCTTGCCGTACTAGTTGTACTGTCTGCGGCTCGCCGCCTTGTTGGCTTACTTTTTTATGCATTTCACTATAAATAAACCGAGATAAACAAATGCCGTCTGAAACCTTTCAGACGGCCTCTGTTTGCGCTCAATCTTCGCTGCCTTCGTGATCGCTGAGAATTTTGTCGTAAACCGGTTGCGGTAGATAGCGGCGCACCATGTGGCGCCAGCCGTTGGGGCCGACCATGCCCTTAACCATGGTGGACGACACTTCGGCGAATTCGCGCGGCGGCATCAGAAACACGGTGGAAATCGACGGGCGCAAATCGCTGTTGATGTAGCGCATCGAGCGCTCGTATTCATAATCGGAGGCGGTGCGGATGCCGCGCACGATAAAATGTGCGTCGATGCCGTGGGCATAGTTCACCAAAAAGCGGTTTTCAAAAGTGGTGATGCGCACATTGGGGAAAATATCGGTGATGGCCTCGAGCATGGCCACGCGTTCGGCCACGCTGTAGGTGCTTTGTTTGTCGGGGTTGATGCCGATGGCAACCACCAGCTCGTCAAACATGGCTTGTGCTTCGCGTATCATCCATAAGTGGCCGTTGGTGGGCGGGTCGAAGCTGCCGGCATACACGGCGCGGCGCAGGCTTGTGTTCATGATGCGGGATAAAAAACGGTGAAAACGGCAGCATAAGTGCGCAAGCGGATAATGTCAAAATAAAAATGGCCGTCTGAAAGCGTTCAGACGGCCATTTTTGATACAGCATAAATGACAGGCGATTACATTGTGTGTTTTGCTTTACAATCCAAATGGAGCAATGCAGTTGGCCTGTGTTGGGAGCCGGATATTACTCTTCACCGAAAAGCGAAGTGAGGATGTGCAGGAGGCTGCTGAAAATATTGTAGAGCGACACAAAAATGGTCAGCGCCGCGCTCACATGGCTGGTTTCGCCGCCGTCAATGATATTGCGGATTTGAAACATAATCAGCAGCGAGCTGAAAATCACAAAGCCTGCGGAAATGGTGAGGCCGAGCGCGGGAATCTGCAAAAACATATTCGCCACCACGCCCACCATCAGCACCACCACGCCCACCATCAAAAAGCGGCCGAGCGAATTCATATCGGCTTTGGTGCGGCGCGCCATCGCGGCCATGGTGAAAAACACGGCGGCCGTCATCGCGGCGGCCACGCCCACGAGCTGCGGGCCGTTGCTGATGCTCAGGCTGTATTGCAGCATCGGGCTGATGAGCACGCCCATGCCGAAGGTAAACACCATCAGCAAAGCCGCGCCGGTATTGCTGTGGCGGTTTTTCTCAATCAGCATAATCATGCCGTAGAAAAAGGCCAGCGTCACGCCGAAGGCAATCCAGCGGTTGCCGAACATGGTGTAAAGATTGATGCCGGTTTGGCTGCTTAAAAAAGCACCGGCGGCGCAAGGAATGAAAGAAAGACCCAATAAGCCGTAGGTTTTGCGCAGCACGGTGTTTTTCTGCACCGCGCCGGTGCCGGCGGCCTGGGTGTAATCGTAAACGTCGTTTTGCATGGCGTTTGCTCCGTTTGAAGTGTGTGAAATCAAGAAAGCCGATTTTAGCAGCAAATCGTGGCTTTTGTGTGAAAAGTATGGTTGGTTCAGATAAAAAACCACAGCAGCAGCACCCAAGCCAAAATGCTCAGGCTCCATTGCGGCAATAATTTATCCAATGCGCTGCAAGATGGCGCTTTTTTCAGAAAATACAAGTGGATAAAAGCCAATAGCAACAATATGGCTTTCAGACGGCCTTGTGCTGCATCATCAAAAGCCTGCGGCAGCCACAACCACCATAACAACACGGAAATAGCCAAAAGCGCGGCGTGGTAGCGCTTGGCCGCCGAAAGGCCGAGCCGCGCGGCGATGGTGCGCTTGCCGGCGGCCAAATCGCTGCAGATGTCGCGCATATTGTTGAGGTTGAGCACCATGCTGCACCACAGCCCCAGCGCCGTGGCCGGCAACAGCGCAGACGGGTGCAATTGCCCGCTTTGCAGCCAAGCGCTGCCGAGCACGCCCAGCCAGCCGAAAAACAGCAACACCGAAAAATCGCCCCAGCCTTGATAACCGTAGGGTTTGCGGCCGGCGGTGTAGCCGAAAGCCGCCGCAATGGCCGCCGCGCCCAGCAGCAGCCACAGCAGCCAAACCGCAGGTTCGGCGGCGGCAACGGCAGGCAAGGCTGCCGCCAACAGCGCGATGCCGAGCGCGCAACAGAGCAGCGCCGCCAGCACCAAGCCCGCGCGCATGCGGCTTTGGCTGATGCACCCAGAGGCCACCATGCGCACCGGCCCCTGCCGCAGCGGTGAA
Source organism: Uruburuella suis (assembly GCF_022870845.1). Classification (GTDB taxonomy): domain Bacteria; phylum Pseudomonadota; class Gammaproteobacteria; order Burkholderiales; family Neisseriaceae; genus Neisseria; species Neisseria suis. The sequence goes on along the minus strand of NZ_CP091507.1, from coordinate 2,374,545 downwards.
TCGGCGCCGTGGCGGGTGTCGCCATAGTCGTTGGCAAAATTGCTGAACACTTGCAAGGCCAGCGCGGTGGCGGTGCACAAGGCCAACACCGTGCCGTTGAGCGCATCGGCGCTTTTGGCCACCAGGCCGCCGCAAAGGGTGGAAGCGGCGGCCAAAGGCAGCGTGCGCAAACGCGCGGCGTTTATCCAATGACGGGCGGAGCTCATTCTGAGGGCTTTTCTTTTTAAAGAGGAAAGTGAGGGGATTATAAACGAGGCCGTCTGAAAGGGTTTGATGCAGATAAAGGTACAGACGGCTACAGAAAAACGAGATAGGCAGGCAGCGAGGGCAACGCAATCTCAGGCAGGATTGCCGATGTATAGTGGAATGCAAGAAAAAGTGATACAAAACTACGCACTATAACAGGTAGGTTGGGTTGCCAAACCCAACGTTTCAGACGGCCTGTGGGCTTGTTGGGTTTTCAACCCAACCTACCCGTTGTGTCACTTTTTCTGCATTCCACTATAAATAGCGCCGGCTGCGTGACATCTTCAAATGGGCAAAAGGTGTGCGCCATAGGCGCGCATTTTCCATTTAACCAGTAAGTTTAACAACAGGCCGTCTGAAAGATGGATGTTTCAGACGGCCTTTGCATGCAATATTTATAATGGCTGATTGATTTGAATCGGTATTGCCCGTGGAATATTGAATAGGCTGAGTGCGTTGCAGGCTGCCTGTTTGAACACATAAAAAAATGCGGGGCATGCCCGCATGGTGGGTGCGCCGTTTTATTCCTGCGGCGTGTAGCCTTGCACATGGTCGGCGCCCTCGCCGAAAAAATAGCTTTCCATTTGTTGGGCGAGGTATTGGCGCGCGCGCGGGTCGGCCAGGCTTAAGCGGTTTTCGTTGATCAACATGGTTTGGTGGCGCGTCCAAGCGTCCCACGCTTCTTGTGAAACGTTGTCGAAAATGCGTTTGCCCAATTCGTTGGGCAGCGGGGCGAATTTCATGCCGGGGGCTTCTTTGCCCAGCTTGATGCATTGAACCATACGGGTCATGGCGGTTTCCTTTTTTGATGGATGCGGTTTGTTTCAGACGGCCTTGATTTTAATGGATGGCGGCTTTTTTGTATATCGGCCGTCTGAAAGGTTTGGGTTTATAAGCTGTAAACAAACACTTTCGATTGGCGGCGGCTTTGGTGGTATTCCTGCTGCCGCTCTTCAGGCAAATCTGCTACGGCGGCGGCCTGAAAGCCGCGTTCGATAAACCATTCGCCGGTGTGGGTGGAAAGGGCAAACAGGCGGCGGATGCCGCGCGCGCGCGCGTTGGCGAGCAGGTGCTCGAGCAGCAATTCGCCGTAGCCGCCGTCTTGCGCTTCGGGCGACACCACCAGGCAGGCAAGCTCGCCGGCTTCGCTCGGCTCAAAGGTTTTCAGCGCCACGCAGCCGTAAATCTGGCGGTCGTGCTCGAGTATGGAAAATTCGCCGATGTGGTTTTCCAGATATTCGCGGCTGCGGCGCAGCAGTACGCCTTCGTCTTCGAGCGGGCGGATGAGGGTGGTGATGGCGGAAATATCGCTGCTTTGCGCTTGGCGGATGGTCATAAAAGCGGCGCGCGCCACCGAGGTGCCGGCGCCGTGGCGGGTGAAAAGCTCGCGTATCAGGCTGCCGTCTTGGCGGCCGCTGAGAATCTGCGTGCGCTGCACCTGCTTTTCCACCGCGTTGACGGCCGATTGCAGCAGGCGGCGCTGGTTGGGCTGGGCGCGCTGATTATCGAGCAATTCGCGCGCTTCTTGGGCGGAAAGGTTGCTGATCAGCGTGCCGTGTTCGTCGAGTATGCCCTCTTGCTCCACCACATAAATCAGCTTTTCGGCAGCCAGCGCGATGGCGGCGGCTTCGGCGATGTCGCCCATGCTCAGGTTGAAGGTTTTGCCGCTCAATGAATGCCCCAACGGGCTGATGAGCACCAGAGCGCCGCTGTCGAGGCGCTGGCGGATGGATTCGGTGTCGATTTTGCGCACGCGGCCGGTGTAGCCCATGTCGATGCCGTCGATCACGCCCAGCGGCCGTGCCGACACGAAATTGCCGGCGGCAATGGCGAGCGCGCGGCTGCGCTGGGTGGCGGTGGTCATGCCGATGGATAAGGCCGCTTCGATGTCGCAACGCAGCATGCCGCAAGCCTGCTTGGCGTGGGTGAGCGTGGTTTCGTCGGTGATGCGGCGGCCGTTGTGGTATTGCGGCGTGTGGCCGCGCACTTCGGCAAGCGCGCTGATTTGGCTGCGCGAGCCGTGAACCACCACCAGCCGCACGCCGAGGCTGGCGAGCAGGTTGAGATCGGCGGCCAGCGTGCGCAAAGTAGCGCCTTCGAGCAGGCTGCCGGCAATGCCGATTACCAGCGTTTTGCCGCGCAGATAGTTGATATAGGGGGCGGCTTCGCGAAAGTCGCGCACAAAAAATTCGGATAAGTTCATCGCAGGAGCAATAAGTAGAAAAGCTGCATGATTAACACGGTGAGCGCCACCAGCGAGGCGAGCGTCCAGTTAAACGGCTGCGCTTTGGCGGCGGCCGGGGCGGCTTTGGCTTCGGGCGGCAGCATGCCGTCGAGCAGATCGGCGATTTCGTTTTTACTCAACACTTTGCGCGTGCGCACTTCTTTGCCGATGCGGTGCACCAGCTTGACATCGGTGCGGGCTTCGGGCAATTGGCCGGCTTGCAGTTTGGGCGGCGTGGGGCGGGTGTGGTCTCGGGCCTGAAACAGGCCTTCGCATTGGCTGCACACCACAAAGCCTTGGGCGATGTTGAGCTGGGCATCGTTCACCCACAGCTGGGTTTTGCAGTGCGGGCAGGCGCATACGGGCATAATCGGCTCGCTTTGGATAACTTTGATGAAGAATGCAAAAGATTGTAAGCAGTTTCAGACGGCCTGTATAGCGGGTGTTGCTATTTGGAAAACAGGCCGTCTGAAAGGCAGATCAGGCCACGCCGTAGCGCGCCCGATAAGCGCGCACCGGCTCGAGATAAGCGCTGAATCCGCTGTGGTTTTGCAAAAGGGTAAACAAATCGTTCAGATTGGCAATCGCCACCACCGGCAGGCCGTATTGCTGCTCCACTTCCTGCACGGCGCTCAAGTCGCCCGTGCCTTTTTCCATGCGGTCGAGCGCAATCACCACGCCGGCGGGCACGGCGTTTTCGCCCTGAATCAGCCGCACCGATTCGCGCACGGAAGTGCCGGCGGAAATCACATCATCGATAATCAGCACCCGGCCTTTGAGCGGCGCGCCCACCAGCACGCCGCCTTCGCCGTGGTCTTTCGCTTCTTTGCGGTTGTAGGCAAAGGGCACGTTCACGCCTTTTTCGGCCAGCATCATGGCGGTGGCGGCGGCCAAAATAATGCCTTTATAGGCGGGGCCGAACAGCATATCGAATGCCACCTTGCTCTCGATAATCGCTTCGGCATAAAACTTCGCCAGCGCAAGCGTACCCGCGCCGTCGTTGAAGAGGCCGGCGTTGAAAAAATAAGGCGACAAGCGCCCGGCTTTGGTGGTGAATTCACCAAACTTCAACACCTGTTGCTCAAGCGCAAACTTCAGAAAATCTTGACGGAAATCAGACATAAAAGGCTCTTTGGCAGTGATTCGGAACAATAAGCCGATTATAGCGCAAATGGCTGCGCAGCTGCGCGAAGTGTTTTGCGGCCGTGATGCCCATTCAAAAAAGTAAGCCGGCAAGGCGGCGAGCCGCAGACAGCACGGTTGGCAGAGCAAGGTGAAACAACGCAGTAAGCTTGTTTTTTTGGATGGGTATGAAACACTTTTCGGGTACAATCGCGTTTTATTTATCACATTTTAGAGCCATGGTTAAAATCATTTCCGCCAATGTAAACGGCATCCGTTCGGCCACGCAAAAAGGCTTTATCGATTATTTGGGCAGGGTAGATGCCGATATTGTGTGCGTGCAGGAATTAAAAGCGCAAGAGCCCGACATGAAGCCGGAAATGAAAAATCCGCACGGCATGCACGGCGTGTGGCATTGCGCCGAAAAGCGCGGCTACAGCGGCGTGGCGATTTACAGCAAACGCGCGCCCGATAATGTGCAAATCGGCATGGGCATTGAAGAATTCGACCGCGAAGGCCGCTTTGTGCGCGCCGATTTCGGCGGTTTGAGCGTGATTTCGCTCTACCTGCCCAGCGGCACCAGCGCGCCCGAGCGGCAAGAATTGAAATACCGCTTTCTCGATGCGTTTTACCCCATGCTCAACGAGATGAAAGCCGAAGGCCGCGATATCGTGGTGTGCGGCGATTGGAACATCGCCCACCAAAATATCGATTTGAAAAACTGGAAAGGCAACCAGAAAAATTCCGGCTTTCTGCCCGAAGAGCGCGCTTGGATAGGCAAAGTGATCGCCGAATTGGGCTGGACCGATATGTGGCGCACGCTCTATCCCGAAATCCCCGGCTACACTTGGTGGAGCAACCGCGGCCAGGCCTATGCCAAAGACGTGGGCTGGCGCATCGACTACCAAATGGTCACGCCCGGTTTGGCCGCCAAAGCCGTGGCCTCGCATGTGTATAAAGAAGAAAAATTTTCCGACCACGCGCCTTTGGTGGTGGAATATGATTATTCGATTTGAATGATGAACCCTTATTCAGACGGCCTGCGGTGTGCATAAACATACAGGCCGTCTGAAAGATAAAGCGCAAACCATGCAAACCCACCAACTCGAAGACCTCACCTTATTGCTGATCCGCGATGCCGACGAGCCGGAAATGTGGCTCGACCGCTGGGCGGTGAGCTATCCGATGGTGCGCGTGGCCGAAGCGGCGCGCACGCAGCACATCGAGCAATGGCAGGCCGCGCTTCAGACGGCCTGGCAGGGCATCCACAGCAATAATGTGGCGGTGGTGGCGCACGGCGCGGGTGTGTCGGCCTGGCTCGCGTGGCTTTATCTGGCCGATGTCAACACACAGCGGCGGATTCAAAACATGATGCTGGTGTCGCCGCTGCAAAGCGCGTTTCCCGATGATGATTGCCACACGCTGCAACGCGTGCGCTGCCATTGCAAAACCGCGCTGGTGATTGGCGAAAACGACCCCGAATGCCCGCGCGAATGGGCGGCGCAACAAGCGGCCTGCTTGAATGCGCGGCTGCTGGTGTCGCCGCATCAAGGGCACTTAAACAGCCATCTGCACGGCTGGCAATGGGGCATGAAATTGATGCAGGAAATGTTGTTGAATTAGGCCGTCTGAAAAATGCTGAAAACAAAATTATGGCTTTTGCCGCTGCTGTGGCTGGCGGCAAACGCAGCCCAAGCGGCCGCGCCCGAGCGCATGCAGATTTGCTACCGCTACGGCTGCAAGGCCGACACTTATGTGAATGTGGATGCCGGCACGCGCGCGCGCCTGCAAGCTTTGTTTCAAAATATAAACAGCGCCGCCGCCGAGCGTGATGCCGTGCGCGATGCGGTACAGCAGCTTTATCTCAATGCCGGCGCACAAAGCCCGATTTATCAGGACAAAGGCGGCAACTTCCGCGACGGCTTGGCCGAAGGCCGCATGGATTGCGCCGACCACAGCACCAACACCACCACGTTTCTCAACTATCTGGCCGCGCAGGGCTGGCTGCAATACCACAGCGTGGGCAAGCCGGTTTACCGCCTGCCACGCATTATCGATTTGCATTATGCGGCGCAGTTGATTGAAAACGGCAGCGGTGAAAAATGGGCGGTCGACAGCTGGTTTGAAGATTTCGGCGCGCCGCCGGCCGTGGTGGATTTGAAAAGCTGGAAAAAAGGCTGGAAACCGCCTGAATAAAAGGCAGCGCTGCAAAGATTGTAAGCCGCGTTTAAAGCCGTTACACTAATCACTTTTGAGGCCGTCTGAAAACTTTCAGACGGCCTCGTTTGAGCACTTGCAGACATTGCGCCTGCAAGCTGCACGTCAGCGACATTGCGCCGCTGCGAAATTTTCAGAAAGCCCATCATCATGACCGTATCCCCCGTAGCCCTGCGCCGCCAAAGCGCGCGCGCGCCGCATGCCACCGCCCAATATTGGCGCAAATGCCAAGTGGAAGAATTATTCGAGCTGCCGCTGCTCGAGCTTGTTTACCAAGCCGCCCAAGTGCACCGCCAATATTTCAACCCGCAAGAAATCCAGCTTTCCACTCTGCTTTCCATCAAAACCGGCGGCTGCCCCGAAGATTGCGAATATTGCCCGCAATCGGCGCACTACAGCACCGAAGTGCAAAAAGAAACCATGATGGATGTGGCCGAAATCCTCGAAAAAGCCCGCATCGCCAAAGCACGCGGTGCCAGCCGTTTCTGTATGGGCGCAGCTTGGCGCGGGCCCAAACCGCAAGATGTGGAAAAAGTGGGCGAAATCATCAGCGCCGTGAAAAGCATCGGCCTGGAAACCTGCGGCACCTTCGGCATGCTCGAAGCGGGCATGGCCGAAGATTTGAAAAACGCCGGGCTGGATTACTACAACCATAATCTCGACACCGACCCCGAGCGCTACAACGACATCATCCACACCCGCCAACACGAAGACCGCATGGACACGCTGGGCAAAGTGCGCGGCGCCGGGCTGAAAGTGTGCTGCGGCGGCATTGTGGGCATGAACGAAAGCCGCCCCGAGCGCGCCGGCCTGATTGCCAGCCTGGCCAACCTCGACCCGCAGCCCGAAAGCGTGCCAATCAACCAATTGGTAAAAGTGGCGGGCACGCCCTTGGCCGAAGCGGAAGATTTGGACTGGACCGAATTCGTGCGCACCATCGCCGTGGCGCGCATTACCATGCCGCAAAGCTATGTGCGCCTTTCCGCCGGCCGCGCCAATATGCCCGAAGCCATGCAGGCCATGTGTTTCTTGGCCGGCGCCAACTCGATTTTCTACGGCGACAAACTGCTCACCACCGAAAACCCGGAAGAAGACGGCGACCGCATGTTGATGGATAAGCTCGGCTTGCGGCCTTTGCAGCATCAGCCGCAGGCTTGAGCAGCTATAGTGGAATGCATAAAAAAGTGACACAACGGGTAAGTTGGGTTGAAAACCCAACAAGCCCACAGGCCGTCTGAAACGTTGGGTTTATCAACCCGACCTACTCCGTGATAGTACGTTGTTTTGTATCACTTTTTCTTGTTTTAACTATAACGCGTAGGTACGGTTAGGCCGCAGGCCGTAACCGTACGCATGCCAACCGGCGGGATAGGTTTCCACGCCCGAATGCATGCGTACGATTACGCCGCAAAAGGCGCGGCTAATCGTACCTACGGGCTGCGGGTTGGAAATATTGCCGCATTAATCATAAAGCAGGCCGTCTGAAACAATATTCAGACGGCCTTTTTGGCTGTTTACCGGCGGCGAAGTGTTCAGTGTTCGGCGGTGTCGGCATCGCTGGTGCTGACTTTGGCGCGCACGATGCGTTTTCCCTCGCTGTCGAGCAGCTCGAGGTGGCGGCCTTGGATGCGGTAGCTTTGCACTTGCGGCAGGGTTTTGGCCAGCTGCCGCTCGATTTGCATGCTGGGGCAGGCCATGCGGGTGGCGGCGATGTCGTGGAAAGTGAGGCTGTGGTTGTCGCCGGCGGTATAGTGGCCGAACAATTGGTTGCAATCGGTGCGGGCGCTAAACTGCGGGTTGATGCTGAAAATGCGCAGGTTGATGTCGGGCGCTTCCACGGCGCGGCGGTTGATTTCGGTAATCTGCCATTGGCCGTAAATCTGTTGCGGCGGCCGCTGGCTTTTGCCGGGTACGGGAAAGGGGATGGCGATGCAGGCGCTCAAAAACAGCGGCAGCAAAACGGCGGGTTTCATGGTTTATCCTTCAATAAGGCAAATTTGTGCTCAAAATTTTATGCGCGGCTGAAGTGTGAGCAGCCCCTAGGGTCTGTTCACATTTCATCACGCGGCAATATTTTGGCTCAAAAACGCGCCTGCTGCGTTAAAAATGCTCGCAAGGTGTTCAACCTTGCTGTGCTTTTCGCCTTGCAGCCACGCTTTTGCGCTCAAAATCTTACTTGCGGATGAATTGTGAACAGACCCTAGCAAGCAATTGCAAAAAAGATTGTCAACAGAGGCTAAGACTGTTGCCGGGCAATAAAGTTTGCTGCGCTTTCAGACGGCCTTCTTTGCTGGTTTTTCAAGAGGCGGCGATTTGGCTTCTTGCTCGGCTTTATAGGCGCGCAGCCATTCCAGCGCGGCGGCTTTTTCGGCTTCGGTGCCGTATTGCAGGTCGCGCTGGGCGCGGCGGTAGGTGGCGCGGGCTTGGGCTGCTTCGATTTGGCCGGCCTGCCAGTCTGCGCGGTTGGCTGTTTGGCTGCGCCGGGTTTGCTGGGTTTGCGCGCGTGACATGGCTTGGGCAATTAAATCGGCGGGGTTGAAAGCGGCTTTGGGCGCGGCCGATGCGGCGGCTTGGCGGGTGGCGGCTTCGCGCTCGGCCAGATAGGCTTTGCGCTCGGCGGCATCGCGCGCTTTGCGCTCGGTGTGCCATTGGTAGCGGTGTCGGGCGTGTTCGGCGGCGGCAAAGCGCGGCTCGCTGCGGCCGGATAAAAAGCGCGCTTGCGGCAGATAATCGGCTTCGAGCGGCTGCATGTGGATGCAGTCTACCGGGCAGGGCGCCACGCACAGGCCGCAGCCGCTGCATTCGGCGGCAATCACGGTGTGCATCTGCTTGGCGGCGCCCATAATGGCATCGAGCGGGCAGGCGCGGATGCAGGCGGTGCAGCCGATGCAGGCGGCTTCGTCTATCCAGGCCAGCGCGGTGGGCTGGGTGTGCGCCGGCGGCAGCGGTGCTTGGGCGAGCAGGCGGGCAAGGTCGTGCATCACTTCGACACCGCCGGGGGCGCACAGGTTAACTGCCGCGCTGCCCTCGGCCAGCGCCCGGGCATAGGGCAGGCAGCCCGAATAGCCGCATTCGCGGCATTGGGTTTGCGGCAGCAAACGGTCGATTTGTTCGGCGGTGGCGGTCATGGCGGTGCTTGGGTGAAAAGGCAGTATTCTAACAGATTGATTGTTTTCGTTTATACAGGCCGTCTGAAAGCCGCTTGCTGTTCAGACGGCCTGTGTCCGGTAGTTTATCGGGCAATCAATTGATGGTGTAGCCGCGCAGATATTGGCTGCGCTCGCGGGTCATGCGGGTGTCGCACTGCAATTGCAGGTATTCGGCCTGCAAGGTGGTGCCCGCTTGGGCGGCGGCCTGGCGGCAGCTGTTGTTTTTGCTTTGAATCCAACCGCGTTGCTCGCCGAGCAGGCGCTGCTGGATGGCCGGATCCATGCGGCTCCAGATGGTGTTGATTTCACCGTCGGCGGCGCGGTTGTTGCTGCGGGCCTGCTCTAAATCGTTGGCGGAAAAGGTGACTTCATCGGCCGGTGGTGTGGCGGGGGTGAGCACTTCGGGCGCGGGCGCTGAGGCCGGCGGGGCGCTCAGCGCCTGGCTGGCGGCGTTGTGCTCTAAAATTTCCTGCGGGTCGGCCATCGGCGGCTCGGGGAAGGGCAGACTGGCGGCGCTAAGCGCGTCCTCACGGCGCACAGGCTGGCCGTTGATTACCAGAATATCTTTGATGCCGTAAGGGCGCAGCACGGTGGACACGGCTTGGGCGGCGAGCGTGAGGCTGTTGTCTTCATAGTTGACCACGGTGCCGCTCTCGCCGGCAACCGGGGTGTAGCGCAGGGTTTGGCTGAAAAGGCCGCTGCCGTTGTAGCTTAAATTGCTGCCGCCCAAGCGCTGTTGCAGCAGCTGGTCGATGCTTTGGCTGCCGTAGAGCAGCGGGCTGTTGGTTTGGGCGGAGGAAAGAGCGGCGGCGGGCAATTGGATGGTGAGCGTGCCGCTGCACACGGCGGTGTTGTTTTGCATTTCTTGCGCGGGCTTGTCGAGGTTGATCACCAAATCGCCGGCGGCGGCGATGATTTTGTCGGCATCCACAAATTGGCGGCTGTCGCTTTGGGCGAAGGCGCGGGCTTCTTGTTTGACGATTTCCTGAATATTGTTGCGCACGCTTTGCAGCACGGCCGGGTCGTTGCACACCAGCTGCGGCGCGTTGTCGGGCTTGTCGCCGCAGGCGCTCAGCGCGGCGGCTGTCAGGGTGATGGTGAGCAGCTTTCGATACATGGTTTCGCCTTTGAGGTTGATTTGCAGTTATATCAATTCGAAAAAATAATCTAAACTGCGTTGGCTCGCCTAGCCGTACTGGGTGTACTGTCGCAGGCTCGCCGCCTTGTTATCTTAATTTTTTCGAATCGGTATTATACCAATCCAAAAAATAACCTAACTTCGTTGTCTCGCCTTGCCGTACTATCTGTACTGTCTGCGGCTCGCCGCCTTGTTAGCTTACTTTTTTGAATCGGTATTAAACAGTTTCAGACGGCATCATAACAAAAAGCGCCTGCCGGGGGTAAGATGCGGCAGGCGCTTTTTGGTTCGTTTTCATTTTAATGCAAGAAGTTGATAAAGATTTTCAAAATGGCAACGTTGACCAAGTCGATGAAAAACGCACCCACCATCGGCACAATCAAAAAGGCTTTGTGCGAGGGGCCGAAATGCTCGGTGACCGATTGCATATTGGCCACCGCGGTGGGCGTGGCGCCCATGCCGAAGCCGCAATGGCCGGCAGCAAGCACGGCGGCATCGTAGTTGCGGCCCATAAAGGTGTAGGTAACAAAGCTGGCATAAAGCACCATCACCAGCGTTTGCACGGCCAAAATCACCATCACCGGCGCGGCCATGCCGCTGAGCTCCCACAATTTCAAGTTCAGCAGCGCCATCGCGAGAAAGAGCGAGAGCGACGCATTGCCAAACACATCAATGGCGCGGTCGAACATATTGAATTTGAAGCCCATCACCAACACGTTGCGCAACACCACGCCGGCACCGAGCGCCCACACGAATTTCGGCAACACGCCGACATAAGTGTTCATGATTTCGGCAAACGACAAACACACGGCAAACATCGCCAGCGTTTCGATGGCTGATGAAGCGGTGATCAGGCGCGGTTGATCGCGTGATTCGAAGGGGTCGTCGATAATCTCGCCTTTGTCGGCATGGGTGGGGCGCGCGCCGCCTTCATCGAGGCGGGGGCGGTGCATTTTGTTGACCAAGCGGCGGGCTACCGGGCCGCCGATCAGGCCGCCGGCCACTAGGCCGAACGTGGCCGCCGCCATGCCTAAGCCCGTGGCGCCGGTGATGCCGTATTGGTGTTCAAACACTGAGCCCCAAGCGCCTGCCGTGCCGTGGCCGCCGGTGAGTGTTACCGAGCCTGCCATCAGGCCGATGAGCGGATCCAGCCCCATGGCGCTGGCCAAGCCCACACCGACGCTGTTTTGCAGCACGATAAACACGCTCACGATCACCAAAAATACCAGCAAAGGCACACCGCCGGCGCGCAGGCGCGAGAAATCGGCGCTCAGGCCGATGGAGGTGAAAAACATCAACATGAAAGCGTCTTGCAGCGATTTTTCAAATTTGAAGCTGGCGCCGTAAAAATAATGCAGAGCAAATAAAATCAAGGCCGCCAGCAGGCCGCCGGCCACCGGCTCGGGAATATTGAAGTTTTGCAGAAATTTGATGCGGTTCACCATCAATTTGCCGACCAGCAGCACAATGGTGGCGGCAATCAGGGTGTAATAGCTGTTAAAAGCCCATTCCATAGGTTTCTCTTTCTGATTCTGATTGTGTTGTTCTGATAGGCTGCCCGATTTGTGGAAACATCAAAACGGCAGCCAGCCCGTTATCTTAGGTGATGGGTTAAAATTTGTCAAAACAGAGGGTAATTGTTATTTTCATCACCAATCGGAATCAGATAGAGCAGAAAATAGGGTGAAACGCCGGTGTGGCGGTGAAGCCGCAGCATTCTGCAACGATTGTGAAATGAATAACAAAACGGTAAGCGGAATATGCGTATCCGATATTTGCCGCAGCTTGAAAATCTTGTTTGCGCACAGTGTTGCACTTATATCCATTCTAAAAAATAAGATGGCAAGGCGAGCCAACGCAGTTAGATTGTTTTTTGAATGGGTATTGAAATCCAAATCTGAGGCCGTCTGAAAAAAGTTTCAGACGGCCTTTATAGTAGTGGAATGCAAGAAAAAGTGGCACAACGGGTAGGTTGGGTTGCAAACCCAATAAGCCACAGGCCGTCTGAAACCTTGGGTTTATCAACCTAACCTACGCCGTTTCAGAATACAGTTTCGTGTCACTTTTTCTTGTATTTCATCATGATTATGTCGCCGCATAAGAAAAAGCCCGGGCAATGCCCGAGCTGTGTGTGCCGTGTGAAATTACAGCGAGTAATACATTTCGAATTCCAGCGGGTGCGGTGCCATGCGGATGCGGCGCACGTCTTCTTCTTTGAAGGCGATGTAGCTGTTGATCCAGTCTTGGCTGAACACGCCGCCGCGGGTGAGGAAATCGTGGTCGGCTTTGAGCGCTTCCAATGCTTCTTCCAAAGAGGCGCACACGGTGGGCACCAAAGCGTCTTCTTCCGGCGGCAGGTCGTAGAGGTTTTTATCGGCCGGGTCACCCGGGTGGATTTTGTTTTGAATGCCATCGAGGCCGGCCATCAGCAGCGCGGCAAAACACAGATAGGGGTTGGCCATCGGGTCGGGGAAACGCGCTTCGATGCGGCGTGCTTTGCTGCTGGCCACGTGCGGAATGCGGATGGAAGCCGAGCGGTTTTTGGCCGAATAAGCCAGCTTGGTGGGCGCTTCAAAGTGCGGCACCAAGCGTTTGTAGGAGTTGGTCGACGGGTTGGTGATGGCGTTAAGCGCTTTGGCGTGCTTGATGATGCCGCCGATGTAGTAGAGCGCCATTTCCGACAAACCGGCATAGCCATCACCCGCAAACAGGTTTTGGCCGTCTTTCCAGATGGATTGGTGCACATGCATGCCCGAGCCGTTGTCGCCCATAATCGGTTTGGGCATAAAGGTGGCGGTTTTGCCGAAATTGTGCGCCACGTTTTGGATCACATATTTCATGTCTTGCGTCCAGTCGGCGCGCTCGGTGAGGGTGCTGAAGCGGGTGCCGATTTCCATTTGGCCGGCCGTGGCCACTTCGTGGTGGTGCACTTCCACCGGAATGCCGATTTCTTCCAGAATATTCACGCAGGCAGAGCGCAAATCTTGGCCGGAATCCACGGGAGCAACGGGAAAGTAGCCGCCTTTCACAAACGGGCGGTGGCCGGTGTTTTGGCCGTCGTAAGATTCGCCGCTGCTCCAAGCTGCTTCTTCAGAATGGATTTTGTAGCGGGTGCCCTGCATGGTGGTTTCCCACTCAATGCCGTCAAACACGAAAAATTCAGGCTCGGGGCCGAAGAATGCGGTGTCGCCCATGCCTGAAGATTTCAGATAAGCTTCGGCGCGCTTGGCGATGGAACGCGGGTCGCGGTCGTAGCCTTGGCCGTTGGCCGGGTCGATCACATCGCAGGTGAGCACCACGGTGGCATCGTCGTAAAAAGGGTCGATATAGGCGGTGGCCGCATCGGGCTTGAGGGTCATGTCTGAAGCTTGAATGCCTTTCCAGCCGCCGATAGACGAGCCGTCGAAAGCCTGGCCGTTTTCAAACCATTCTTCCGGGTCTTCCAGCAACACGCGGGCGGGCACGGAAACGTGCTGCTGCTTGCCTTTGGTATCGGTGAAACGCAAATCGATAAAACGCACTTCATTTTCTTCGATTAATTTGACAACATCTTTTACAGACATGGCAAAACTCCTGATTGTGAGAAGTATAACGATGGGTAAACAGGCAAAACTTGCGCTGCAAAGCGCTTATTGTGGCACAACCGGGGCATAAAAGCATCGGCGGTTGCGTGAAAAGCGGTGGGCTTGCGGCGGGATGTAATAAAATTTCAAATTGATGAAGCAGGTGTTTCAGACGGCCTGTTGCGAAAAAACGCAGCCATGAGAAACGTTTGATACAATATAAATTCGCCCAAAATAATTGTCAACAATTTATTCGAAAAAACTTTGCTGAATTTTTGATGTGCGGCAGAGGCGGATTTAATTAAACTACATCATTCGCGCAAGGCAGATTTTCAGGTCTGCGCGGGCGGCTGTCAGCAAAATAGTGCGGGAAAAAATAGCATCATGTGTCGGCAGCGGCGATATAATGCCCATTCCAAAAAAATCAGCCGGCAATGCGGGCGGATTGTTTTTATCGATTATGCAAACGCTTTACCAACGGAAAATATCATGAGCACCAAGCCGCGCTATGCCGTGTTTGGCAACCCGATTGCCCACAGTAAGTCTCCGCAAATCCACCTCCAATTTGCCCGTCAAGAAGGCGCGTCTATCGAATACGAACGCATTTTGGCCGAGCCGGAGCAGTTTGCCGCAGCGGCGGCGCGATTTTTTGCCGAAGGTGGCGCGGGCGCCAATGTGACCGTGCCGTTTAAAACCGATGCTTATGATTGGGTGGACGAGCATTCCGAGCGCGCCCGCACCGCCGGCGCGGTGAACACGCTGATTTTGTTGGCAGACGGCCGTGTTCGCGGCGACAACACCGACGGCATCGGCTTGGTAAACGATATTCTGCGCCAGGGTGCAACCATCAAAAATAAAAAAGTGCTGCTTTTGGGTGCGGGTGGCGCGGTGCGCGGCGTGTTGCAGCCGCTGTTGGCGCAAATGGCGGCCGAATTGGTGGTGGCCAACCGCACTTTATCGAAAGCAGCGGCGCTGGCCGATGCGTTTGGTGTGCAGGCGTGCGCCTTGGCCGATTTGCCGCATGCGCATTTCGATATCGTGATCAACGGCACATCGGGCGGCCTTGGCGGCGAAGTGCCGGCCATTAATGCCGCCGTGTTCGGCGCGTGCGAATTGGCTTACGATATGGTGTATGGTGAAGCGGCCGCCGCCTTTGCCGCTTTTGCCCACGCAGGCGGCGCGCGCACCGTTTCAGACGGCCTCGGTATGCTGGTGGGGCAGGCGGCGGCTTCTTATCAACTGTGGCGCGATTTTGCGCCCGATATTGCCGCCGTGATTCACGATATGAGAGAGGCGCATTATGCTTAAGTGGCTGCTGGCGCTGCCTTTTGCGGCGTTTATTCTGTTTAATGCCTATGTGTATGGCAATATCATTACCTATCGCGCCGTGGCGCCGCATCAAAGCGCGTTTATGAGCATGCGCATGAGCGAATTTCGTGATGCGGGCAAGGCGGTGGCGCTCGATTACCGTTGGGTGCCTTATCATGCTGTCTCCACCAACCTGAAAAAAGCGCTGATTGCCTCGGAAGACGCCAAATTCGCCGAACACGGCGGCTTCGATTGGAGCGGCATTCAAAGCGCCATCAAGCGCAATGAAAAAAGCGGCAAAGTGCGCGCCGGCGGCTCCACCATCAGCCAGCAGCTGGCGAAAAACCTGTTTCTCAACGACAGCCGCAGCTATATCCGCAAAGCCGAAGAAGCCGCCATCACCGCCATGCTCGAAGCCACCACCGATAAAGACCGCATTTTCGCGCTCTATTTAAACGTTATCGAATGGGCGCCCGGCGTGTTTGGCGCAGAAGCGGCATCGCAGCATTTCTACCAAAAAAGCGCCGACAAGCTCAGCCGCCAGCAGGCCGCCCAGCTCGCTGCACGCGTGCCGCGCCCGTTGTATTACGCCGCAAACCCGCGTGATAGAGCGTTGCGCAACAAAACCAACATCATCTTGCGGCGCATGGGCTCGGCAGAGTTGCCGGATACGGAATAAGGTGAGTCATCCAACAAGGCCGTCTGAAAAAGTTTTCAGACGGCCTTGTTCTCATTCCTGACAAATCTAACGGTTGTTCAAACCCAGCACATCCTGCATGTCATGCCCATTCAAAAAAGTAAGCTAACAAGGCAGCGAGCCACAGACAGTACACACGTACGGCAAGGCGAGGCAACGAAGTTAGGTTATTTTTTTGGATTGGTATCAAACAAACCTTTATTATGCCCGCGCAGCAGGTAGGTTGGGTTGTAAACCCAACAAATCCGCAAGCCGTCTGAAACCTTGGGTTTGTCAACCCAATCTACGCTGTTGCAGCATGCAGTTTTGTGTGATTTTCCCTTGCATTTCACTGTATTTGAATGAACATGAAACGCGAACAGCAATTGATTGAATGTTTGTGAAAAAGGCCGTCTGAAAGCTTTTCAGACGGCCTTTTCAAACAGATACGGATTATCAGTTGTTCAAGTGTTCAAACCCAGCACATCCTGCATATCAAACAACCCTTTGTCATGCCCGCGCAGCCACACGGCGGCGCGTACGGCACCGGCGGCAAACGTCATGCGGCTGCTGGCTTTGTGGCTGATTTCCACGCGTTCGCCGTCGGTGGCAAACAAGGCGGTGTGGTCGCCGACAATATCGCCGGCGCGCACGGTGGCAAAGCCGATGGTGGAAGGGTCGCGCGGGCCGGTGTGGCCTTCGCGGCCATACACGGCGCATTGCTTCAAATCGCGGCCGAGCGCGTCGGCAATCACTTCGCCCATGCGCAGCGCGGTGCCGCTGGGTGCATCCACTTTGTGGCGGTGGTGGCCTTCGATGATTTCGATGTCGTAGCCTTCGTTGAGCACGCGCGCCACGGTGTCGAGAATGTGAAAGGTGAGATTCACGCCCACGCTGAAATTGGCGGCAAACACAATGCCGGTTTGCTCGGCCGCGGCTTGAATGGCGGCTTTGCCGGCCTCATCGAAGCCGGTGGTGCCGATAACCATCTTCACACCGGCGGCGGCACATTTTTCAAGATGCGCCAAAGTGGGCTCGGGGCGGGTGAAATCAATCAGCACATCGCTGGCCGCGAGCACGGCATCGATATCGCTACTGATGGCCACGCCGGTTTTGAGGCCGAGTGAAAAACCGGCATCCAAGCCTAGGGCTTCGGAACCGGCATGCTCGAGCGCGCCGCTCAATGCGGTGTCGGGATGTTGGTGGATGGCTTCTACCAATACGCGCCCCATGCGGCCGTTGGCGCCGGCAATGGCAACTTTTAATGCAGTCATGATGTTTCCCGGTTTAAGGGTTTACGTTCCAAAGCGGCGCAGGTGCAGCCGGTTGCGGTGCGGCGGCTTGCTGCTCGGCTTGCGGGCGGGCGGCTTCGAGCTGCTGGATGGCGTGTTCGATCGCATTGCCCTCGGCGCGCACCAGTTGGTCGTTATCGAAATAAACCGTCAGCACGCGTAAATCTTCCACCACGCCGTTGCGGGCGATATTAAAGGTGTAGTCCCAACGGTTGGCATGGAAGGGGTCGCGCAAGAGCGGCGTGCCGAGCAAAAGCTGCACTTGGTCGCGGCTCATGCCCGGTTGCAATGATACGACGGCGCGCGGGTCAAGCTCGTTGCCCTGGATGACGGTGAGCTTGTAAGAGGGAAAATTCGACACGCGCTCGGCCGAGCAGCCGGCCACGGCAAAAAGGCCGGCAAGGGCCAAAAGCAGGGGTTTGTTCACGGGTTTACCTTTCGCGGATGATGTGCTTGGTGTGCAGTATGCCTGAAAGGTTCAGGCAATTGAAAACCTTTATCATCTAATAGTGGGCAAAGCGTTTAAAAATGCGTATTATAACGAGAATTACACCACACGGGTATGGAAACCATTATGGACAGCAATATCGCCCAATTAAAAGACAGCGGCCTCAAAGTGACCGGCCCGCGTTTGAAAATTTTGGATTTGTTTGAAGAGCATGCCGAAGAGCATTTGAGTGCGGAAGACGTTTACCGCATTTTGCTGGATGAAGGCGTGGAAATCGGCGTGGCCACCATCTATCGCGTGCTCACCCAATTCGAGCAGGCGGGCATTTTGCTGCGCCACCATTTCGAAACCGGCAAGGCGGTGTATGAGCTCAACACCGGCGGCCATCATGATCATATCGTGTGCGTGAAATGCGGCATTGTCACCGAATTCCACAACGATGAAATCGAAAAGCTGCAAGACAAAATTGCCGAAGAAAACGGCTATCGCATTGTTGATCATGCTTTGTATATGTATGGCGTGTGCGGCGAGTGCCGCAAAAAAGAAAAGCGCTGAAGCCGCTGCAGCTGCCTGGCTTTCAGACGGCCTGACTGCTGCTGCACAGGCCGTCTGAAGCATATGCAAGCCCGATTGTCCGGCAAGGCCGCAACAAGGTAGGCTGCTGTGGATATTCCCGTGTTAAACCCGAAAAGCCTGCACTTTCCCGATGTGCACAAAGCCATCGCCCGGCGCGACGGGCTGGTGGCGGTGGGCGGCGATTTGCGCACCGAGCGCTTGCTGGCCGCTTATGTGCAGGGCATTTTTCCGTGGTATTCAGACGGCCAGCCGATTTGCTGGTGGGCGCTGTCGCCGCGCACGGTGCTCTATCCGCACAAGCTGCACATCGGCCGCTCGCTGGCCAAAACCCTGCGCAACAAACCTTATGCCGTGAGCGCCAACCGCCATTTCCCCGCCGTGATTGCCGCCTGCGCCGCCGCGCCGCGCGAAGGGCAGGCCGGCACCTGGATTACCCGCGAAATGCAGAAAGCCTATATCCGCCTGCACGAAGCCGGCCATGCGCATTCATTTGAATGCTGGTATCCCGATGCGCAAGGCGGCCTGCAATTGGCCGGTGGCTTATATGGCGTGCAAATCGGGCGCGTGTTTTACGGCGAATCGATGTTTGCCCGCCAAAGCGATGCCTCTAAAATAGCCTTTGCCTGCGCCGTGCCTTATTTGGCCGAATGCGGCATAGAGCTAATCGACTGCCAGATGCACACCGCCCATTTAGCCCGCTTCGGCTCGGAGCGCATGCCTTTTGAAGATTTTCAGACGGCCTTATGCAGCCTGAGCGTCCAAGCGCTGCCGCAGCCCGTGGGACGGCAGGTGATTTATTCAACGTTGACAACCTAACCCAAAAGCTTGAGGAAAACCATGTCTTTGCAAAACATTATTGAAACCGCATTTGAAAACCGCGCCGAAATCACCCCCGCCAGCGTGAGCACCGAAGTGAAAAACGCGGTGTTGGAAACCCTGCGCCAGCTCGATTCGGGCGCTTTGCGCGTGGCCGAGCGCTTGGGCGTGGGCGAATGGAAGGTAAACGAGTGGGCGAAAAAAGCCGTGCTGCTTTCATTCCGCATTGCCGACAACGAAGTGCAAAACGACGGCGTCAACCAATATTTCGATAAAGTGCCGACCAAATTTGCCGACTGGAGCGAAGAAGAATTCAAAGCCGCCGGTTTTCGCGCCGTGCCCGGTGCCGTGGCGCGCCGCGGCAGCTTTGTGGCCAAAAACGTGGTGTTGATGCCCTCTTATGTGAACATCGGTGCTTATGTGGATGAAGGCGCAATGGTCGATACCTGGGCCACCGTGGGCTCGTGCGCACAAATCGGCAAAAACGTGCACTTGAGCGGCGGCGTGGGCATCGGCGGCGTGCTTGAGCCTTTGCAGGCCGCGCCCACCATTATCGAAGACAACTGCTTTATCGGCGCGCGCTCGGAAATCGTGGAAGGCGTGATTGTGGAAGAGGGCAGCGTGATTTCGATGGGCGTGTATATCGGCCAATCCACCAAAATCTACGACCGCGAAACCGGCGAAATCCACTACGGTCGCGTACCCGCAGGCTCGGTGGTGGTGTCGGGCAGCCTGCCCGCCGCCGATGGCAGCCACAGCCTTTATTGCGCCGTGATTGTGAAAAAAGTGGATGCCAAAACCCGCGCCAAAACCAGCGTAAACGAATTGCTGCGCGGCGTGTAAACGAAATGTCCAAAAGGCCGTCTGAAAGGCTTTCAGACGGCCTTTTGATGTTTTTTCGAGTGGTTCGGCGCTTCCCTGAATGAAGGATGCACGATGGGTTTTCAGAAACACTTTTTCTTTTTGATGTTGTTTACATTTGCTGCTTATTCGTTTGCAGAGTTGAAAAAAATCATTGCCGAATCGGCCTGAGCGCCGCCATGATTTTATGCGGCTGTTTGATTTACAGGATTGAATAATATGAATATTGAACCCCGCTGCCCCTGCCAATCGGGCCAAACCTATGCTGCTTGTTGTGCGCCCTTGCATCAAGGTGCGCGGCAGGCGGTGGATGCCGAGGCCTTGATGCGCTCGCGCTACAGCGCTTATGTGCGCTGCGATATCGATTATATTGTGGCCACCACGGTGCCGGCGCAGCAGGTGTTGCTTGATGGTGATGCGATGCGGCAATGGAGCGCCGGCACGCAATGGTGCGGCTTGGAGGTGTTACAGCATTGGCCGCGCGCGGGCAAGCACCATGCGGAGGTGGAATTTAAGGCTTGGTTTGACACGGCACAAGGGCGGCAGTACCATCATGAGCGCTCGGCTTTTGTGTGCATTGCGCAGCGCTGGTATTTTCTCAATCCCACCGTGCCGCTGCCGGGCATGAAAACGCCGTGTTTGTGCGGCTCGGGAAAGAAATTCAAGCAATGCTGCGGCGTGTTTTTGCGGGATTAGGTTTTCACGCAAAATAAAACCAAAGGCCGTCTGAAAGAAAAACTTTCAGACGGCCTTTGGTTTTTTCACACGCTTTACAAGCCTGCTGCGGCGCGCAGCTGTGCGGCTTTGTCGGTGCGCTCCCAGGTAAACTCGGGCTCTTCGCGGCCAAAGTGGCCGTAGGCAGCGGTTTTGCTGTAGATGGGGCGTTGCAGGTCAAGCATTTGGATAATGCCTTTCGGGCGCAGGTCGAAATGGCTGCGCACGATTTCAATCAGCTTTTCTTCATCCACTTTGCCGGTGCCGAAGGTGTCGATGGCAATCGAGGTGGGCTGGGCGATGCCGATGGCGTAGGAAATCTGAATCTGGCATTGGCTGGCGAGCCCGGCGGCCACGATGTTTTTGGCGACATAGCGGCAGGCATAGGCGGCCGAGCGGTCGACTTTGGTGGGGTCTTTGCCGGAAAACGCGCCGCCGCCGTGCGGCGCGGCGCCGCCGTAGGTGTCGACAATGATTTTGCGGCCGGTGAGGCCGCAATCGCCTTGCGGGCCGCCGATTACAAAGCGGCCGGTGGGGTTGATCAGGTATTTGGTGTCGGCGGTGAGCATGTCGGCCGGCAGCACCGGCTTGATGATGTGTGTTTTCACGGCTTCAATCAGCTCGTCACGCTCGATATGCGGCGCGTGCTGGGTGGAGAGCACCACGGTGTCGATGCGCTTGACCTTGCCGCTTTCAGCGTCATACACGCAGGTGAGCTGGGCTTTGGCATCGGGGCGCAGCCACGGCAGCAAGCCGCTTTTGCGCACTTCGCTTTGGCGCTGCATCAGGCGGTGGGCGTAATAAATGGCAAACGGCATCAGCGTGGGGGTTTCGTCGCAGGCATAGCCGAACATCAGGCCTTGGTCGC
The DNA here is from genome assembly GCF_022870845.1 of Uruburuella suis. GTDB lineage: Bacteria > Pseudomonadota > Gammaproteobacteria > Burkholderiales > Neisseriaceae > Neisseria > Neisseria suis. The sequence continues at coordinate 2,353,327 of NZ_CP091507.1, read as the reverse complement.
CTGCGCCCATATCCAAATCCACGCCTTCGCCTTCGTTTACGCCCTGGGCGATGTCGGGCGATTGCTCGTCGTAGCACACCATAACCGCGCAGCCATCGGCATCGAAGCCCATTTCGGAGCTGTTGTAGCCGATGCGCTTGATGGTTTCGCGCGCCACTTGGATATAGTTGATGTGGGCGCTGGTGCTCACTTCGCCGGCGAGCACGCACAAGCCTGTGTTGACCAGTGTTTCGGCGGCCACGCGGGCGGCCGGGTCTTGGCTGAGAATGGCATCCAAAACGGCATCGGAAATTTGATCGGCCACTTTGTCGGGATGGCCTTCAGACACCGATTCGGAAGTAAATAAAAATTCGCTCATGTATTTTCTCGCGGTGGAAAGGCGGCCTTTGCTACAATAAGCCTTATGCTTATCACAATTTATCCGCCATGCAAAAAATCTTATCCTTGCTGTTTCGCTTGATTGCCGCCATACCTCTGCCGGTGTTGCACCGCATCGGCAATGCTGCCGGCTCGCTGGCTTACCGCACCCAGCCCAAGCTGCGCGCGCGCATTCGCGATAACATTCAATCGGCACGGATTATAGCAGACAACACCGAAGCCGACACGCTGATTGAAGCGGTGTGCCGCGAAACCATGAAAGGCGGCTTGGAGCTGGCGGTGGCTTGGGTGCGGCCCAGCGAAGAAATCGCCGATTTGTTTCAAACGGTGCACGGCTGGGAATATGTTCAGACGGCCATGGCGGAGGGCAAAGGCCTGCTGCTGATCACGCCGCATTTGGGCAGCTATGATTTGGCCGGCCGCTACATCAGCCAGCAGTTGCCGTTTCCGCTCACCGCCATGTATCGGCCGCCGAAAATCGAAGCGCTGGGCGAAATCATGAATGCCGGCCGCGTGCGCGACAACGGCCGCACCGCGCCGGCCAATATGCAGGGTGTGAAGCAGGTGATTAAAGCGCTGCGCTCGGGCGAAGCCACTATTGTGCTGCCCGACCAGGTGCCCGGCGGCGGCGACGGCATTTGGGTGCAATTTTTCGACCGCGAAGCCTACACCATGACGCTGGCGGCCAAGCTGGCCAATGTGAAAAATGTGGCCACGCTTTTTTTCTGCGGCGAGCGCCTGCCTGAGGGTAAAGGCTTTGCGCTGCATATCGAGCCGATGCAGGGCGAATTGAGCGGCAACACAGAAGCCGATGTGCAGCTGATTAACGATAATGTCGAGCGCTGGATACGCCGCTTTCCCGAGCAATATTTGTTTTCGTATAACCGCTACAAGCATCCGGCAGGCGCGCCGCCGAGGCCGTCTGAAAGCGCAAACGCCAAAGAATCGGGCGAGGCTGTGTGATGGGCAGATGCAGGGTGGATAAGCGGCTGTTTGCATTTATTCACTTAAACATATTTTTGCGCTCAAAATCTTCTTGCGGTTGAAGTGTCAACAGCGCTAAAGGCCGTCTGAAACGTAAGCAATCAACGTTTCAGACGGCCTTGTTGTTAGATTCGAATGCGGTTCGGTTTTTGTGATTGCGCTTGATTTGAAGTAAAGCTCCAGTTTTATCGGCTGCGGCGCTTGAATGGCTAATCATTGATTTGCTGAATAATAAATTCAGACGGCATGGTGGAATGGCCTGAAAGCGGGAATCGGTTGATGCATAAAAACAAAACGGCTGATGTGTGTGCGGTATTTTGTAGATAAGTTTCAGATTTTTGACTTTTGCGGAGGCGATGGTCGGACTTGGATAGCATTTCCAATGTATACCAATTTGGATTCGGCATGATACGCATAAGCTGCTCTTGCGCGGGGCGACAGGTGGGCGGCCGTTTTTGGATATGTAGTTTTATGTAGCGAAGCAATTAAATTCTTATAAATAAATAAAATTGGTATTTAATTATTTATACATGCAGTGTTAAGAAAAATAAATTCAAGTTTGATTTAAATCACAATCAGCCGTTGCATAAGTCAGTAGAGTGCAGTTACATTTTATTACATGCAGGCGGCCGAATCAGGTGGTTTGCTGTGAAATGCCTCAGAGAATCCGTAATCAAACAAAATAATTTAGGAGTAATCATTCGATGGAAAACTGGACGCAAACATTGGGCGCGGGCCCTTTGCTTGGTATTGCGCTGGGCGCAATTGCGCTGATTTTGGTGCTGATTATCAAGTTTCGCCTGCACGCTTTGCTGACGATGGTGTTGGTCAGCCTGCTCACCGCCATTGCCACCGGCCTGCCGATGAGCAGCATTGTAAACGATGTGCTGATTAAAAGCTTCGGCGGCACACTGGGCAGCGTGGCTTTGCTGGTGGGCTTGGGCGCCATGCTCGGCCGCTTGGTGGAAACCTCGGGCGGGGCGCAATCGCTGGCCGATGCGCTGGTGCGCATGTTTGGCGAAAAGCGCGCCGCATTTGCGCTGGGTGTGGCCTCATTGATTTTCGGTTTTCCGATTTTCTTTGATGCCGGCTTGGTGGTGATGCTGCCGATTGTGTTTGCCACGGCGCGACGCATGAAGCAGCCGGTGCTCGCTTATGCGCTGGCCTCTATCGGTGCGTTTTCCGTGATGCATGTGTTTCTGCCGCCACATCCGGGTCCGATTGCCGCATCAGAATTTTACGGCGCAGGCATCGGCCAAGTGCTGCTGGTGGGCTTGCCGATTGCCTTTGTTACTTGGTATTTCAGCGGCTATCTGCTCGGCCAGGTGCTGGGCAAACGCATTCATGTGCCCGTGCCCGACCTGCTTTCAGGCGGCAAGCTGGATAACGACCAACCCAAAGAGCCGGCTTCTGCGGGCACTGTAGTGGGCATCATGCTGATTCCGATGCTGCTGATTTTTATGAACACCGGCCTGGCCACGCTGATCAGTGAAAAAGTGGTGAGCGCGGATGAGGGCTGGGTGCAGGTGTTGCGCATGATAGGCTCCACCCCGATTGCTTTGCTGATTTCTGTGTTGGTGGCGCTTTATGTGTTGGGTATCCGCCGCGGCGAAACCGGCAGCGCGCTGGAAAAAACCGTCGACGGCGCACTCGGCCCCGTGTGCTCGGTGATTTTGATTACCGGTGCCGGCGGCATGTTTGGCGGCGTGTTGCGCGCTTCGGGCATCGGCCAGGCGTTGGCCGACAGCATGGGTGATTTGGGTATTCCCGTGTTGCTGGGCTGCTTTTTGGTGGCTGTGGTGTTGCGCATTGCGCAAGGCTCTGCCACCGTGGCGCTCACCACCGCTGCTGCGCTGATGGCGCCTGCCGTGATGGCTGCGGGCTATAATGAATGGCAGCTTGCCTGCGTGGTGTTGGCCACAGCTGCCGGCTCCGTGTGCGCCAGCCATGTCAACGATTCAGGCTTCTGGCTGGTCGGCCGTTTGCTCGATATGGATGTGCCCACTACCTTGCGTACTTGGACTGTTAACCAAACCCTGATTGCCGTGATCGGCTTTGCACTTTCTGCCACCGCTTTCGTGCTGCTGGGTTGAAAGGAGTAACCATATGTCACAACAAACCGTACATTTCGTGGTGATGGGTGTATGCGGCTGCGGTAAAACCACCGCCGCTCAAGCCTTGCAAGCCGATTTCAACAGCCCTTATGCCGAAGGCGACGATTTCCACACTCAGGCCAACCGCGACAAAATGGGCGCCGGCATTCCGCTTACCGATGAAGACCGCTATCCGTGGCTGCGCAACCTGCGCGACTGGATGAGCGAGCAGAGCGGTAAAGGCGAGCGCTACAGCGTGGTAACGTGCTCAGCGCTCAAGCGCCAATACCGCGATATTCTGCGCGAAGCCGAGGGCGAAGTGGTGTTTATCCACTTGGCACCGCCGCACGATGTGAACCTGGCCCGCATGATGGCCCGCAAAGGCCATTATATGAAAGCCGAAATGCTTACATCGCAAGAAGCGATTTTGGAAGAGCTGGGTGCCGATGAAGCCGGCGTGCGCATCGATAATGCCGGTGAGCCGGCTGAGGTGGAAGCCGAAATGCTGGCCTGGGTGAAAGCGCAAGGCTTTGGCGGATAAGGATAATGGAAGTGCGAAAGGCCGTCTGAAACGCTTTCAGACGGCCTTTTTTCATTTGTTTGCAAACTAAATTATTTAAAAATCATATTAATACCATTTAAAATAAATAATCTATAATAAAGCCCATTCACAAGCCACCAGCGAACAGAGTTTGTCTTTTTCTGCAACCAACGCATTCCACGCAATGCAGCCAGCCTCTACAATCTGCTCATAGCCCTTATAACAACGGTTGGATAAGGAGGTTTGCTTCAGTTGCCGCCATACCCGCTCTATGGGGTTCAGTTCCGGTGAATATGGCGGCAGTTTCAATATGGATACGTTTTTCAGCTCATGAAAATCTTGATGCCAGCCCGCACCGTCCATCACCACCACGGCATGCCGGCCTTCGGGGGTTTCTTTCGATATTTGCTGTAAATGCAGCAGCATCGCTTCTTTGTTGACACCGGGCATCACCAAAGCGGCTGTTGCTCCCGTTGTTAAACAAACAGCGCCAAATATATAGGCGTATTCAAACTGCTGTTGGCGGATAAGGCGAGGCCTTTTTCCCTTTTCGTGCCATACGCGGGTGAGACTGCCTTGTTGTCCGATACGGCTTTCGTCTTGAAACCAAATGTCGACTTGTCCGGGCTTGATGTGTTCAGGTAATACGGCTTTTACTTCGTCAACAAAGTTTTTTTAAAAGCGTCTTGCGCTTCTGGGTCGGCCTGTGGATGGCGGCTGCGAGCGGTTATCCAGCTCATGCCGATACGGTGCAATAAAGGATACAGGCTGCTGCTGTGTTTGTAGTGGGCATTGAATTCTTGAGCGGCAATGGTATGGATGTCTTCGGCCGTGAGCCTGCCGCCTTCGCGCTTTTCTTGCTCTTCGATGATACGTTGTTTGAAGGCTTGATGGTCTTCCGGCTTTAGTTTGCTGCTGCGGCCTGGGCGCTGTTTGTCGTAAATGGCCTGTTCGATGCCGAATTCCCAATATTTGCGCCGCAATATGTGTATGGTAAGGGGATTCAATCCGAACAGTGGGGCGATTTCTTCGGGTGCTTGGCCTTGTTGCAGTTGGTGCAGTATAAACAAGCGTGTCCGAGCCCGCGGGTGGGGTTCGGTTTTGGCGAGTTTGATAAAATCATGCTCGGTGAGTTGGTGGTTTTTTGGGGTCAGTTTAGGCATGGGGCGATTATAGCTTATTTATTTTTATTGGTATAATTTAAAAGTAAAGCCCATTCAAAAAATAGCCTTGCTGCGTTGGCTCCCTTGCTGTACGTGTGTACTGCCTTCGGCTCGCCACCTCGCCAGCTTACTTTTTTGAATGAGTATTAAACCATGCCGCTATAAAAAACAACGCGCCGTTTGCGCGGCGCGTTGTTGGTTTGCCGAGGTTTCAGACGGCCTTGAATCTTACCTAGGCCGTCTGAAGCCGGTGTTACACGTTTACTTTTTCGGCAACATCGTTGTAGCTGTCGATTTCGTTGAAGTTCATGTAACGGTACACTTCATCGCCTTTTTCGTTGATGATACCGATATTGGCTTGGTATTCCTCAACAGTGGGGATTTTGCCCAGCTTCGAGCAAATCGCCGCCAGCTCTGCCGAGCCGAGGTAAACAAAGGTGTTTTTACCCAAACGGTTGGGAAAGTTGCGGGTGGAAGTGGACATCACGGTTGCGCCTTCGCGCACTTGCGCCTGGTTGCCCATGCACAATGAGCAGCCGGGCATTTCCATGCGTGCGCCGCTGCGGCCGAGAATGCCGTAATAGCCTTCTTCGGTGAGCTGTTGCGCGTCCATTTTGGTCGGCGGTGCCACCCACAGGCGCACGGGGATGTCGCTCTTGCCTTCGAGCAGCTTGCCGGCGGCGCGGAAGTGGCCGATGTTGGTCATGCACGAGCCGATAAACACTTCGTCGATTTTGGTGCCGCTCACTTCCGACATGAATTTCACATCGTCAGGGTCGTTCGGGCAGGCCACGATCGGCTCTTTGATGTCGTCCATATTGATTTCGATAACGGCAGCGTATTCGGCATCTTGGTCGGCATCGAGCAGCTTGGGATCGGCCAGCCAGGCTTCCATCGCTTTGATGCGGCGCTCGAGGGTGCGCGGATCTTTGTAGCCGTCGGCAATCATGTTTTTCATCAACACAACGTTAGACTTCATATACTCGATAATCGGCGCTTCGTTGAGCTTTACGGTACAACCGGCGGCAGAGCGCTCGGCCGAAGCATCGCTCAATTCAAAAGCTTGTTCCACTTTTAAATCGGGCAGGCCTTCGATTTCGAGAATGCGGCCGGAGAAAATATTTTTCTTACCGGCTTTGGCCACGGTGAGCAAGCCTGCTTTAATGGCATAGAGCGGAATGGCGTTGACCAAATCGCGCAAGGTAACACCCGGTTGCAGCTTGCCGGAGAAACGCACCAGCACCGATTCGGGCATGTCCAGCGGCATCACGCCGGTGGCGGCGGCAAAGGCCACCAAGCCTGAGCCTGCGGGGAAGGAGATGCCGATGGGGAAGCGGGTGTGCGAGTCGCCGCCGGTGCCCACGGTGTCGGGCAGGAGCAGGCGGTTGAGCCATGAGTGGATCACGCCGTCGCCCGGGCGCAAGGCCACGCCGCCGCGGGTGGAGATAAATTCGGGCAGCTCTTTGTGGGTGCGCACGTCTACCGGTTTCGGGTAGGCGGCGGTGTGGCAGAACGACTGCATCACCAAATCGGCCGAGAAGCCCAAGCAGGCCAAATCTTTCAGCTCATCGCGGGTCATCGGGCCGGTGGTGTCTTGTGAGCCGACTGTGGTCATGCGCGGCTCGCAGTAGGTGCCGGGGCGCACGCCTTGGCCTTCGGGCAAACCGCAGGCGCGGCCGACCATTTTTTGCGCCAGCGAGAAGCCGGCTTGGGTTTCAGCCGGTGCTTGCGGCAGGCGGAATTCGGTGGAAGCGGGCAAGCCTAAGGCTTCGCGGGCTTTGGCGGTGAGGCCGCGGCCGATAATCAGGTTGATGCGGCCGCCGGCCTGCACTTCATCGAGCAGCACTTGCGATTTTAGCTCGAATTCGGCCACGGTTTCGCCGTTTTTCACGATTTTGCCTTCATAAGGCAGAATATCGACCACGTCGCCCATTTGCAGGGCGGCCACGTCTACTTCAATCGGCAGTGCGCCGGAATCTTCTTGTGTGTTGAAGAAAATCGGAGCGATTTTGCCGCCGAGGCACACGCCGCCGAAGCGTTTGTTGGGCACAAACGGAATGTCGTGGCCGGTGTGCCAGATCACGGAGTTGGTGGCGGATTTGCGCGAAGAGCCGGTGCCGACCACATCGCCGACATAGGCCACGAGGTTGCCTTTGGCTTTCAATTCTTCCAGCAATTTGATGGGGCCGATTTCGCCGGCTTTATCGGGCACAATGCCGTCGCGCGGGTTTTTCAGCATGGCCAGCGCGTGCAGCGGAATATCGGGGCGGCTCCACGCATCGGGCGCGGGCGACAAATCATCGGTGTTGGTTTCGCCGTCTACCTTGAACACGGTAACGGTGATTTTTTCGGGCACTTTTTCGCGGGAGGTAAACCATTCGGCATCAGCCCATGATTTCAGCACTTCTTGTGCGTGTTGGTTGCCTTTTTCGGCTTTTTCCTGCACATCGTGGAAGGCATCGAACATCAGCAAGGTGTGTTTGAGGGCTTCGGCGGCGATGGGTGCGAGCTTGTTGTTGTCGAGCAGCTCGATCAAAGGATGGATATTGTAGCCGCCGAGCATGGTGCCCAGCAATTCGGTGGCGTATTCGGGGCTGATCAGCGGGCTTTGCGCGCTGCCTTCGGCCACGGCTGCCAGAAATGAGGCTTTGACTTTGGAGGCGTCGTCCACGCCGGGCGGCACACGGTGTGCCAGCAGCTCAACCAGGAATTCGCCCTCACCGGCAGGCGGGTTTTTCAGCAGCTCCACCAAGTCGGCGGTTTGCTGGGCGGTGAGGGGCAGGGCGGGAATGCCCAGAGCTTCGCGCTCTGCGGCTGCTTTACGATAGGCTTCTAACATCTCTTTGTTCCTTTTGCGGTTTTTCTTCTGGGGGCTGACTGCGCATTGTAGTGTGCAGTAGTGCGGATATCATAAACCAAAAACGGGTAAATAGGAATCCCCTGCCGGCAATCTTTGTTTGGATGTAAAAGGCCGTCTGAAAGCGCTTTGTTGTTTAATGCCAAAGGTTTTCAGACGGCCTGTTGATGAGGTGGCGAATATTGTTTATATTGATATGAATGATTGCTTTTGCATGTGCCGGGAGCAATATCCAAAATGTGTTTGCCTGCATGAAGGCTGCATCAAACGCGTTCAGACAGCCTTGGCAGATGGGAGCGCATCAGCGCACAAAACGATACGCCACATCACGTATCACATTATCCCTGTCGGTAAGATAGGAATGGCGCGAGACACCGCCTTCCACCCGCTCTTGATAATGGTAAGTCAATACATTGTTGTTGCGGGTGGTGCCCGTGGGCACGCTGGTGACATAACGCTTATCTTCCAGCCAACTATATACACGGCCATCGGATACCTCTTCGATATAATCGGGTTCTCGCCCTTTTGCCCGGTATACCGTTTCAATGGGTTTGCCCACATAGCTTTGCCGGTCTATCGATTCCAGCAACCACGGCCCATCCGCGCAAGCCGTTAACAACAGGCACACCGCCCATATACCAAGCAGTTTATGCAAACAGCTTTTCATAACGACCCCTTTCATTTCAGCTTTGATTTTCAACATTAACCAATAGGAGTGTTCACTCTAACATCAACCCGTCGCCATTGTCACTTTTTCAATTTCGCCCAAGGGTTACCTATCATAGGCTGCCTGCATGATGCGGCTAGCTCAATAAATACAAACGTGTTGCCAACGCGGCGGCGGCAAAAGGCTATAATGCGTTTTTTGTAGCCGGAAACGGCGCTTTTTTGATGCTTTTGAAGTTTGTCGCTTGATGTGTGCGGCGGCTCTGAGGCAACATTTTTAAGGTTGGATTATGCTTTCATCTGCCCGCAGCCGGATTTCTACCGGCTTTTTATTATTTGCCATTATTGCGCTGGCGGCCAATTTGCGCACGCCGATTGTGGCGGTGGGGCCGGTGGTAGGCTTTATTCGTGAAGATTTAGGTGTGTCGGGCTCGTTTATCGGGCTGGTGGCGGCTTTACCCATGCTGGCGTTTGCGCTGTTTTCACCGTTGGCGGCACGGCTGGCGCGGCGCTTCGGTATGGAAAATGTACTGGTCGGCTCAATTGTGTTGCTGGTTGCGGGCATGATATTGCGCTCGGTGCTGCCCTCGGCTGTGCTGTTGTTGGCGGGCACAATGGTGATCGGGGCGGCGATTGCGATGGGCAATGTGTTGCTGCCGGCGCTGGCCAAGCGCAGCCTGCCTACGCGCGTGGGCTTGGTGGTGGGGGCAGTGTCGGCCACGATGTCGGTGTCGTCTATGGTGGCGGCGGCGGTGGCGGTGCCGTTGGCGCAATGGCAAAACTGGCGTTGGTCGTTGGGCATTTGGGCCTTGTTGGGGCTGGTGGCGCTGGCGGCTTGGCTGCGTATTCGTGCGCAAGGTGTGGTGAGTGCTGCGGATGAGCCGCAAGCGGTGGCGGGCGGGCTGAATGTGTGGCGTTCGCGCGCGGCTTGGTGTATCAGCCTGTTTATGGGCATTCAGTCGGTGATGTTTTATTCGATTGTGAACTTTCTGCCCTCGGTGTTGGTGGAAAAAGGCATGACGCCGCTGGCGGCCGGCGGCTACAGCTCGCTGTTGCAGGCGGCTTCGCTGGCGGGGGTATTGGCGGTGTCGGCGCGATTCGGCCGCAGCACGCACAAACAGCGGTTTTGTTTGCTGGCCTCGTTGCTGCTGCTGGCGGGCGTGGCGGGGGTGTGGTTGGGCACGCCGGGTCAGATGTGGCTGTGGGTGTCGCTGATCGGCATTGGCGGCTCGGGGGTGTTTTCGATTGTGTTGATGCTGTTTGTGTTGCGCACGCAGAGCATTAATGAATCGGCTTCTTTGTCGGGCATGGCGCAATCGGTGGGTTATTTGATTGCGGTGCTGGGGCCTTTGGGCATGGGGGTGCTGTATGACCACTTGGACTCATGGTCGGATGCGATGGCGGTGTTGGTGGCGCTGATGCTGGTGGAATGTGTGCTGGCTTGGTTTGCCGCGAGCCCGAAAACGCTGGCGCAAAGCAAGGCGGGCTGAGGGCTTTTCAATCATTTGTAAAATAATACCAATCCAAAAAAATAACCTAACTTCGTTGTCTTGCCTTGCCGTACTATTTGTACCGTCTGCGGCTCGCCGCTTTGCTAGCTTACTTTTTTGAATGGGTATAAAAAATGATTTACAGCAACACAGGCCGTCTGAAAGCTTTCAGACGGCCTGTGTTGCAGGTGCTTGTTTGATGATTAATTGCCGTTATCCGGGCGCGAGGCCGGGTCGGTTGAAGGCGGCAGCATCGGCAGCACGCGCACTTTTTCGGGCACATCGCCGGTGAGTGTGCCAAGGAAGGCCACGATATTGCCCACTTCTTCTTCAGGCAGGGCTTTGCCCAATTGCGCCTGCCCCATAATGGATACGGCTTTGTTGAGCTCCCACACGCTGCCATCGTAGAAGTAGGGGTAAGTCATGGCTACGTTGCGCAGGCCGGGCACGCGGAAAATATATTTGTCATCTTCGGCCTGAGTCACTTCAAAGCGGCCTTCGTCATGTTTTTTGCTGCCGGTGAATTTCCAATAAGGGCCGTCAACCAGGCCGAATTTTTGGAACGAATTGCCGCCAAGCGTGACGCCGGCGTGGCAGGCAATACAGCCGTTATCCATAAACGATTTCAAGCCTTTGCGCTCTTGTTCGTTGAGCGCGCTGATGTTGCCTTTGAGGTAATCGTCCCAACGGGTGGGCGTGAGCAGGGTGCGCTCGAAAGCCGCAATGGCATGGGTGATGTTGTCAAACGTGATTTGGCCTTTTTCATCGCCATACACGTCTTTAAACATTTTTTGATATTCGGGAATGTGGGCGATTTTGGCTACCACGGCTTCTTTGCTCGGCATGGCCATTTCCACCGGATTGAGCAGCGGGCCGCCGGCCTGCTCTTCCACGTCAACCGCGCGGCCATCCCAAAATTGGCTGCCGAGCAGGGCGGCGTTGAGCGCGGTGGGGGAATTGCGGCCGCCAAATAAGCCTTTATAGCCTTGGCTGGTGGGCATATTGTCCACGCCGTAGCTGGCCAGGTTGTGGCAGGAATTGCAGCTTACGGTGTTGCCGCGCGAGAGGCGCGGCTCATACCATAATTGCTGGCCGAGCTGGATTTGGCCTTCGGTGAGCGGCTGGGCGGCGTCGATTTCGGCGCGTGCCGGCAGCGGTTGGAAGATGCCTTGCGCTTTGGTAAGCAAGTCTTTGTCTTCAGCGCTGGCGCTGCTGTTGTCATATTGTGCCGGCGCTTGCGCGGCAGCGGAGGCGGCTTGCGGGGCGGGAGCTTGCTCGGCCGGTTTGTCTTGGCAGGCATTCAAAGCCAAAAGAGAAGCCAGTGCGAGGGTGCTGAGGCGGAAAGTGGTTTTCATGATGCGTTCCTTTATGCAATATACAAGCGTGAAAGCCTTAATGCGGTGTTGTTGTCTTTTTTATGGTGCGGCCGAGAAGTGATGAAGATATTGAAAACTCAACTATTTTTTCGGCTTACAGAAGCAAGTATAGAGGGCGTGGTTTAAAAAGGATTGCGCCAAATCAAATCATTGAGTGTGATAGTGGAAAGCTAATAACCCTATAGCTTGTGGCAATATTTAATAGATAGCAGACAGGCCGTCTGAAAAAGTGCGTCGCGCTTGCTTCTGGCGGGGCTTTGTTTTAAAGTTGGCGGCAATCTGCCAAAGTGAGAAAAACATGAAAATTACGGTAATGGGTGCCGGCGCCTGGGGCACTGCCTTAGCCATACATTTTGCCCGGCATGGCCACGATGTCACCATGTGGGCAAGAAACGCCCAGCATGTGCAAGATTTGGCGCAAGCGCGCGAAAATGCGCGCTATCTGCCGGGCTTTGCCTTTCCGGATGCTTTGCAAATGCAAGCCGATTTGGGCGCTGCGTTGCAAGGCTCGGAGCTGGTGCTGATGGTCACGTCCGTGGCCGGTCTGCGCGACAGCGCGCAGCGGCTGATTGAGCATAACGCCGGCCATCTGCCCGTGCTCACCGCCTGCAAAGGCTTCGAGCAAGACAGCGGCCTGCTCACCTTTCAGGTGGTGAAAGATGTGTTGCCCGATAATCCGTGCATCGGTGTGTTGTCCGGCCCCAGCTTTGCGCAAGAGCTGGCGCGGCAGCTGCCGTGTGCCGTGGTGCTGGCCTCGGAAAACAAAGCCTGGATTGAAGAGATGGTGCACGAATTAAACACCCAGGTGATGCGCCTTTACGGTAGCGAAGATGTGATTGGCGTGGCCGTGGGCGGCGCCGTGAAAAACATCATGGCAATTGCCACCGGCCTTTCAGACGGCCTCGAATATGGCCTCAATGCCCGCGCAGCCTTGGTCACGCGCGGCCTGGCTGAAATCACCCGCTTGGCCGTGGCGATGGGTGCACAACCCAAAACCATGATGGGGCTGGCCGGTGTGGGCGACCTGATTCTCACCTGTACCGGCGCGCTCTCGCGCAACCGCCGCGTCGGCCTCGGTTTGGCCGAAGGCAAAGAATTGCACGAAGTGCTCAAAGAAATCGGCCATGTGTCGGAAGGCGTGAGCACCATCGAAGAAGTGTTCAACAGCGCTTGCAAATACCAAATCGATATGCCCATCACGCAAACGCTGTTGCAATTGCTGCGCAAAGAATTAACCGCCGAGCAAGTGGCCGAGCGCTTGATGGAGCGTGAAGCCCGATTTGAATAAACGCTGGCGCAAAAGCGTGTAAAGGCCGTCTGAACGCATTCAGACGGCCTTTGTTGACAGCGCCGCATCCTGCCCTTATGCTTGCCGGCATACCCATTAAGGTGCGGCATTATGAATCAGTCTTTGGAAAAACTGGAAGTCAGCGTTTACCGGCTGGCGCAAAAATTTGAAACCGTGGTAAGCGAAAACAAACGCTTGCACGAAGAAATAGGCCGTCTGAAAAACGAGCAGGCGCAGCAAAAAAACGAACATCAGGCCGCGGTAGACGAATTGAGCGAAGCGCTGCTGGTGCAAGTGGGCAAGCTGAAAGAAGATTTGCAAAGCAAAATCGACACCCTGCTTGCTGAAAACCACAGCCAGCGCGAATTGCTGGGCAGCAGCGCCGAGCGCATCCGCGCCCTGCTGCTGCGTTTGCCGCAAGAGGCGGCTGCCGAAGAGGAGGACAATCAATGAGCAGCGAGCAAATCAGCATCACCATTATGGGGCGCGCGTTCAATATCGGCACCCCGCCCGAGGAGAAAGCCACGCTGCTGCAAGCGGTGGATATGCTCAACCAGAAAATCAATGCCATCAAGCAGGGCGGGCGCATTATCGAAACCGATAAAATCGCCATTATGGCTGCACTCAACGTGGTGCACGATTTATTGAAAATGTCGATGAAAGATGATTTGGCAATCGGCGAATTTGAGCGTAAAATAACAGACATGGCAGCGGTGTGCGACAAGGCTTTAGCCAAGTTGCCGCCCGGCCAGTAAAGCTTCTTTTCCCTGCGGTGTGCGTGAAGGCATATATTCCTTTGAACCAATACGTTCGCTTTAGGTTGCCGGGAGTGCAGTGGGCGTGAGCGTTTGCTTGCAGATGCACCCGAAACTGCCCGAGGTGACCACCTTGTCAGCAAGGTTCAAGCGGATCGAGGCCCGAACGGCATCTGCGGGGATTCCCATTTGAAAAAAAAGCACCGCCAAAACGGTGCTTTTTTCATGACGGCATACTTGAAATGCAACACTTTTGTAGTCATCGCGCCGCCGTGGCGGCGAAATATTTCCGACTGCCCGAATTTAATTGACAGAATATCAAATCATCTCTAAAATCGGCAGCTTTCTATATATTTGTTTGGACTCCTCCTTATGAAAACCTTTTCAGCTAAACCGCACGAGGTGAAGCGCGAATGGTTCGTCATCGATGCTCAAGATAAAGTTTTGGGTCGCGTTGCCGCCGAAATCGCTCACCGTCTGCGTGGCAAACACAAACCCGAATACACTCCGCACGTTGACACCGGCGATTACATTATCGTTATCAATGCCGACAAACTGCGCGTAACCGGCAATAAAGCGCTGGATAAAAAATACTACCGCCACTCAGGCTATCCCGGCGGCATCTACGAACGCAACTTCACCGAAATGCAAGAGAAATTTCCCGAGCGCGTTTTGGAAAAAGCCGTTAAAGGCATGTTGCCCAAAGGCCCCTTAGGTTACGCCATGATTAAAAAGCTGAAAGTGTATGCCGGTGCCGAGCACGGCCACGCTGCCCAACAACCCAAAGTTTTGGAAATCTAAGGACACGACATGAACGGTAAATACTACTACGGCACAGGCCGCCGCAAAAGTTCAGTGGCTCGTGTGTTTCTGCAAAAAGGCACCGGCCAAATCACAGTAAACGGCCGCCCGGTTGACGAATTTTTCGCCCGCGAAACCAGCCGCATGGTGGTGCGCCAACCTTTGGTGCTGACCGAAAACGGCGAAGCTTTCGATATTAAAGTCAACGTGGTTGGCGGCGGTGAAACCGGCCAATCAGGTGCCATCCGCCACGGCATCACCCGTGCGCTGATTGACTATGATGCCGCATTGAAACCGGCTCTGTCACAAGCCGGCTTCGTTACCCGCGATGCGCGTGAAGTGGAACGTAAAAAATTCGGCTTGCGCAAAGCCCGTCGCGCCAAACAATTCTCGAAACGTTAATGATTTGTTGTTTCGCAAAGCCCCGCACGATGCGGGGCTTTTTATTGTGCCTTTGCGGGCTTGTCGCAAAATGACGGCATAGGGTATCAAATTTCGTTGTTTTGTGAAAATAAATGCAAGGAACGTGGGCGCCAGGCAAGCGACGTGTATGATTGAAGCCGTTGCCGCAAAGCGCGCAATGGCGCGGTTTATCAGGCTTTGCGGTTGTTTTCAATAGTGTATCGGGAGGAAAAAATGGGTTGGATTGTTACCATTATTGTGGGTTTTATTGTGGGTGTGTTGGCTAAATTGCTGCACCCGGGCAAAGACGATCTGGGCTTTATTATGACCACTTTGCTGGGCATTGGTGGTGCGCTTTTGGCCGGTTGGGTAGGCCAGGCAGCGGACTGGTATGAGGCAGGCCAACCGGCCGGCTGGATTGCCTCTACGATTTTCGCAGTGATTATTTTGGCGATTTACACGCGCGTGATTAAGAAATAATTGCCGAAGGTGAGTGTGAAAAAGCAGGCGTATGCCTGCTTTGTTATTGGTTTTTCAGACGGCCTTTTTAACCATGCGTAAAAAAATCGTTTATTGGATCAAGCAAGTCGCCCAAACTTTGGTTATGGTGGCTTTGCTGGCTTTTGCCGTGGATTGGTACCGCCGCCCGGTGCAGCCGGCCGGCATGGCGGATGCGCCGGTGCATACTTTATCGGGGCGGCATACTTCGCTGGCCGAGCTTTCAGACGGCCAAACGGTGGTGGTGTATTTCTGGGGTAGCTGGTGCGGCATTTGTCGCTATACTTCGCCCGTGGTCAACCGGTTGCACCAAGCCGGTGTGCCGGTGCTGGGCGTGGCGCTGCGCTCGGGCTCGCCGCAAGAGGTGGGCGCTTATATGCAGCGCCAGCAGTTGCATTTCGATAATGTGAATGATGAGCGCGGTGTGTTGTCGCAGCAATGGCAGGTGCAGGTTACGCCGACTGTGGCGCTGGTGAAAAACGGGCGTTTGATTCACAGCACTTCCGGTGTAAGCAGCTATTGGGGCTTGCGCAGCAGGATATGGTTGGCGGATCAATGGCATTAAATGATGATAATGGTATTAAATGATGATATTGATGATGCCGAAAGGCCGTCTGAAGCTTTCAGACGGCCTATAAGCTAATGATAGCCAAGGATATAAGTTTCTGAATATGCTGCTGTTTGAATGTGCAATTTATGTTGGTGGTAATGGTTAAATAGGCATCAGGCCGTCTGAAAACCAAAAAAAGCACGCATGTGTTTGCGTGCTTTTTGATAAAAGGCCGGGCGCTTAGGCCAAAGGTTGAAGCAGCTTTTCAAAGGCATCGGAAAATTGTTGCAGGCCGTCTTGTTGCAGGCGCTCGGCCAAGGCTTCCAAGTCGATGCCTAATTTGCCGACTTCAGCCAATTGCGCGAATGCCTCTTGGGTGTTGTCGGCCAGCGTGGCTTTGGCGGTGCCGTGGTCGATAAAGGCTTGCAAAGTGGCATCGGGCACGGTGTTGACGGTGTGTGCGCCAATCAGGCTGTCAACATAAAGCGTGTCGGGATAGGCCGGGTTTTTCACGCCGGTGGAGGCCCACAGCAGTTGCATGCGGTTGGCGCCTTTTGCGGCCAGTCCGGCAAATTCAGGGCTGCTGAAGAATTTTTCCCAATCATCGTAAGCGGCTTTGGCCAAAGCGATGGCCACTTTGCCTTGCAGTGCTTCGGGCAGGGTGGCATCCAGCGCGTTGTCGATGCGCGACAAGAAGAAGCTGGCCACCACTTGAATGCCGTCTACCGGCTTACCCTCGGCCAAGCGCGCTTCGAGGCCGCGCACATAGGCGGCATAGGCTTTGAGGGTTTGGGCGCGCGAAAACAGCAGGGTGAGGTTGATGCTGAGGCCGTCGGCCACCAATTGCTGCAGCGCTTCCACGCCGGCATCGGTGGTGGGCACTTTGATTAACACGTTTTTACGGTTGATGGCTGCGTGCAGGCGGCGGGCTTCGGCCACGGTGCCTGCCGCATCGTGCGCCAGCTCGGGCGATACTTCAAGGCTGACAAAGCCGGTTTTGCCGCCGCTGGCTTCGAATTCGGGCAGGCACACATCGCAAGCGGCCTGCACATCGGCAATGGCCAGCGTTTCGTAGCGTTGTTTGGCGGTGAGGTTTTGCTGTTTGAGGGCGGCGATTTCGTCTGCATAAAGTGCATCGCCCGCAAAGGCTTTTTGGAAAATGGCCGGGTTGGAGGTGACACCGCACACGCCTTGCTGCAACATTTTTGCCAATTCGCCGCTTTGAATCAGCGAGCGCGAGAGGTTGTCCAACCAGATTTGTTGTCCTAAAGCTTTAACGTCCGATAAAATAGTCATCTCTGAAACCCTTTATTAATGATGGTGTGGGATTTGAAATCCTACCCCGAAATCACTGGTTTGAATAGAGCCGGCAGGAAATAACATGGGAAATACAATGCAAAATCAATATACAGAATGGGCGCGGCAAGTGCTGAGCACGGAAGCCGAAGCTTTGCAGGAAGTGTCGCGCGGGCTGGATGAGGCTTTTGTGCAGGCCGTTGAGGCGATTTTGCATTGCCATGGGCGCGTGGTGGTGATGGGGATAGGTAAGTCCGGCCACATCGGCCGCAAAATCGCCGCCACCATGGCCTCCACCGGCACGCCGGCTTTTTTCGTGCATCCGGCCGAAGCCGCCCACGGTGATTTGGGCATGATTGTGGATGGCGATGTGGTGGTGGCTTTGTCCAATTCGGGCGAGAGCGATGAAGTTACCTCGATTCTGCCGGCCTTAAAGCGCAAAAATGTGCAACTGGTGTGCATCACGGGGCGCCCGCATTCCACCATGGCGCGTTATGCCGATATCCACATTACCTGCACGGTGTCGCACGAAGCCTGCCCTTTGGGCTTAGCCCCCACTTCCAGCACCACAGCCATGCTGGCGCTGGGCGATGCGCTGGCGGTGGTGTTGCTGCAGGCGCGTGAGTTTACCTTGGCCGATTTTGCGCTCAGCCATCCGGCCGGCAGCTTGGGAAAGCGCTTGTTGATACGGGTGAAAGACTTGATGCATAGCGGCGATGAATTGCCTGCCGTGGTCGAGGGCACACTATTGAAAGACGGCATCGTGCGCATGAGCGAAACCGGCTTGGGCATGTTGGCGATTGTAAACAAACAAGGCTGCATCAAAGGCATTTTCACCGACGGCGATTTGCGCCGCCTGTTTCAAGGCCGCGATGATTTTACCGGCTTGTTGGTAGAAGAAGTGATGCATCCGGGCCCGCAAACCATTTCGCCCGATAAGCTGGCCACCGAAGCGCTGAAGCAGATGCAGCAATCCCGGGTGAGCGGCTTGCTGGCCGCCGATGAAAACGGCCGCTTGGTCGGTGCGCTCAATATGCATGATTTACTTAAAGCGCGTATTATCTGAAAGCGCTTAACCTTTTTTAGTGGCAATCTGTTCAGACGGCCTTATATAATGCAGAGGCCGTCTGAAAACCTTTGCCGGAGAAAACGCATGATGACTTTATCCCCTGATGTGCAAGCGCGCGCCGAGCGCATCAAGCTTTTGATTATGGACGTGGACGGTGTGCTCACCGACGGCCATATTTATATCCGCGACAACGGCGAAGAAATCAAATCGTTTCACACGCTCGATGGACACGGCTTGAAAATGTTGCAGCAAAGCGGTGTGCAAACTGCGATTATCACCGGCCGCGATGCCCCCTCGGTGGGCATTCGGGTGGAGCAGCTGGGCATTAATCATTATTACAAAGGCATACACGACAAAAAAGCCGCTTATGCCGATTTGCGCGCCAAAGCCGGCGTGGCGGAACATGAATGCGCCTTTATCGGCGATGATGTGGTGGATTTACCGGTGATGGTGCGCTGCGGCCTGCCTGTGGCCGTGCCCGAAGCACACGATTTTACCTTGCGGCACGCCGCTTATATCACACGCAAAAGCGCTGGCAAGGGCGCGGTGCGCGAGCTGTGCGACCTGATTATGCAGGCGCAGGGCACGCTTGATGCAGCCTTGAATGAGTATATCAAATGATTAAAAAATGGCGCAGCGGCTGGCTTTTTCCCCTGATATTGGCTATCTGCCTGGGCGGCTTGAGCGCTTGGCTCGGGCGCATCAGCGAGCTGGATATCGAAGAAGTGGCGCTCAATCCCAACGAGCCGCAATATGCCATGGTCGATATCGACGGGCGGCGCTTTGATGGAACAGGCCGTCTGAAAGAAAACCTCAGCGCCGAGAGCGCTTGGCAGATGCCCAAAAGTGATGATGTTTATTTTGACCAACCGCAGCTTGTGCTTTATGGCGCCGGCCAGCGGCTCTATGACGTCAAAAGCGAAGAAGCCCGCTATAATACCGACACCCGCCAAGTGTTTTTCGAAAAAAACGTGGTGCTCACCAAAGCAGCTGATGCCCGTCGGCCTGCCGGCGTGCTGAAAACGGCCAGCCTACTGGTGGACACGCAAACCGAAACTGCCTCAACCGATGCGCCGGTGGCCTATCAATACGGTGATTCGCACGGCACGGCCAAGGGCGTGCAATATAACCACCAGCAAGGTTTTTTAAACCTGCCCTCCCGAGTGAAAGCCATTATTTATGACCCCAAAAATCCTTAATGCCGCGCTGTTGGCTGCTTTGTTGGCCGCCGCGCCGGCTTTTGCGCTTGAGAGCGACCGCAGCCGCCCGATTGAAATCGAGGCCGATCAAGGCTCGCTCGATCAGGCTAACCAGGTCACCACCTTCAGCGGCAATGTGGTGATCAAACAAGGTTCGCTCAATATCCGCGCCGCCAGCGTGCGTGTGTCGCGCGATGGCAAAGGCCAGCAAGTGATGAGCGCCAGCGGCAGCCCGGTGCGCTTCGGCCAAACGCTCGACGGCAATAAAGGCACGGTAAACGGCCAAGCAAACCAAGTAGAATATTCATCGGCCACCGGCATTGTGAAGCTCACCGGCAATGCCCGTGTGCAGCGCGGCGGTGATTTGGCCGAAGGCGCCAGCATTGTTTACAACACCCGCACCGAAGTGTATACCGTCAGCGGCAGCAAAGCGGCCGGCGGCAAAGGCGGCAAACGGGTTACCGTGGTGATCCAGCCGACCAAATAGCTTGTTAGCAGGCCGTCTGAACGCACACACAACTGTTTCAGACGGCCTTAAATCTCATACCCATATCATCAGAGCCTTGCCCATGACAACTCCGCACAGCCGACTGAATGTCCAACATCTGCAAAAAAGCTTCAAAAAGCGCCAAGTGGTGAAAAATTTCTCGCTCGAGATCGAAAGCGGCGAAGTGGTGGGGCTACTCGGCCCCAACGGCGCGGGCAAAACCACCAGCTTTTACATGATAGTCGGCCTGATTGCCGCCGATGGCGGCAGCGTGATGCTGGATAATCGCGAAATCCGCCATCTGCCCATTCACGAGCGCGCCCGCTTGGGCTTGGGCTATCTGCCGCAGGAAGCATCGATTTTCCGAAAAATGACGGTGGCGCAAAATATTCGCGCTATTCTCGAAATCCGGTTGAAAGATAAAAAGCAAATCGATGCCGAGCTGGAGCGCCTTTTGGCCGACCTCAATATCGAGCGCCTGCGCGACAGCCCGGCGCCTTCGCTTTCCGGCGGTGAGCGCCGGCGCGTGGAAATCGCCCGTGTGCTGGCCATGCAGCCGCGTTTTATCCTGCTTGATGAGCCGTTTGCCGGCGTCGATCCGATTGCGGTTATCGATATTCAGAAAATCATTGAATTTCTCAAAACACGCGGCATCGGCGTGTTGATTACCGACCACAATGTGCGCGAAACCCTGCGCATTTGCGACAGAGCCTACATCATCAGCGAGGGCACCGTGCTCGCCTCGGGTGTGCCCGAAGAGCTGGTGGGCAACGAGCAAGTGCGCGCCGTGTATTTGGGCGAAAACTTCGATTATTGATAGGTAATGATGAGCGGCCAGAACTTTCAACTCAAGCTCAAGCAAACCCAGCAGCTCAGCCAGGGCTTGCAGCAATCGCTGCGTGTGCTGCAAATGTCGGGGCTGGAGCTGGAGCATGAAGTGGAAGAATGGCTGCAAGACAACCCTCTGCTCGAGCGCAGCGAAGCGCCCGAAGGCAGCCCCGAACCGGAGCGCATTTCAGCCGCCATTTCAAAAACCGGCCAAGTGGGTGGCGATGATGCAGAAGATATTTGGGCCACCATCGCTGCTGAAGAAGATTTTTTGAGCTATCTGCACAATCAAGTGTGCGAGCATCCGCTCAGCCGCGAAGAAGCCGCCCGCGTGCACATTTTGATTGATTCACTCGATGAGCAAGGCTATCTCACCGACAGCTTGGCCGATATCATTGAACACACGCCGCTTGAATGGATGCTGGATGAAGAAGATATGCAGGAGGCGCTCGACCGACTGCAAACCTTCGACCCGCCCGGCGTGGCCGCAGCCACGTTGAACGAATCGCTGCTGCTGCAATTGCAGCGCCTGAGCGCTTCGCCCGAGCGCCGCTGCGCCGCCAAAATCATCATGCAGCATTTGGAAGAATTGGGCAAAAGCCGCACCCAAAACCAGCAAAAACTCAAACGCAAACTGCCCGATTTCGAGGCCGATATCATTGAAGCGGCGCTCTCGCTGATTGCCACGCTCAACCCTTATCCTGCTTATGGCTTTGCCACGGCGGAGCCCACGGCTTATGTGCAGCCTGATGTGTGGGTGCGCGAGTATGCCGGCGGCTGGCGGGTGATCGGCAATGAAAAAGCCTGGCCGCATGTGCGGCTCAATCATGAATATTGCGCATTGCTGAAAGAGAGCCGCAATGTCGGCCAAGTGTGGAAAGACAAATTAAGTGAGGCGCGGCAGAAAATCGACAGCCTCGAGCACCGCAAAAGCACGGTGCTGCGCTTGGCTGAATACATTGTTGAGCGGCAAGAAGATTTTTTCATTTTCGGCGAAATCGGCCTCACCCCCATGCTGTTGAAAGAGGCAGCCGCCGAGCTGGGTGTGGCGGAAAGCACGGTGTCGCGCGCGGTGAACCACAAATATTTGGCTTGCCCGCGCGGCGTGTTTGCGTTACGCTATTTCTTCACACAAGCTGTGGATGCCGGGGAAGACGGCGAGGGCACGAGCCAGAGCGCGGTGAAGGCCATACTGGCGCAATTAATCAGCGATGAAAACAAACAAAAACCTTATTCGGATGAAGCTTTAAGCCGATTGTTGCAACAGCAGGGCATCGACATTGCCCGGCGCACGGTGGCCAAATACCGCGAAGCTTTGAATATTCCGCCGGCACACCAACGCAAACCTTAGAATAATATTTGAGCACAAAATTTGTCTCGAGCAGGCTGTTTCAGACGGCCTGAAAACCCCAACCGAAGGAGTGTTATTATGAACCTGAAAATCACTGGTCTGAATTTTGATGTTACCGAAGCCATTAAAAAACATGTCAGCAGCAAGCTAGAGCGCATCAGCCGCCATGCCGACAACGTGATTTCCGTAACCGTTACCCTTTCGGTGGAAAAACTCAACAATAAAGCAGAAGCCGATGTGCATTTGGCCGGCAAAGATTTGCACGTGGAAACCGTAGAAAGCGATATGTATGCTGCTGTGGATGTGCTGATGGACAAGCTCGACCGCGCCGTGTTGAAACATAAAGAAAAGCGTAACGATGTGCGCGCCACCGCCGCACCGGCACCTGTGGAAGAAGCCTGATCGGCCTTTGTACCCAAACAAAATGTACCCAAACCAAAAGCCCCTTTGAGGGGCTTTTGGTTTGGGTGGTTTAAATGGAGAGGCCGTCTGAAAGAAGTTTCAGACGGCCTCTTTGTCGGGCTGGGCATATCTGTGCGCACGATAATACCAATTCAAAAAATAAGCTAACAAGGCGGCGAGCTGCAGACAGTACAGATAGTACGGCAAGGCGAGCCAACGAAGTTAGGTTATTTTTTTGGATTGGTATAAGACCTGTTTTCGTGTTTGCCCGCTCTATTTTACGCACAAAACTTAGCGTTTGACGCCGCTTAAGCAGGCCCAGCCGTTGTCGGTTTGGGCGGGATCGAGGTCAAACCATTGGCCGTAGATTTCGCTCATTTCGTCTATCTGCTCTTCCAAAATGCCTGAGAGCACGATGCGGCCGCCTTGGCGGGTGCGCCCGGCGAGCATTTCGCCCAGCATGCGCAAGGGGTTGGCGAGAATGTTGGCCACCACGATATCAAACCGGCCTTCGGGCAGGGCATCGGGTAGGTGGAAATGGGCGGGCACTTGGTTTTGGGCGGCGTTGTCGTTGCTGGCGCGGATGGCTTGCGGGTCGATATCAGCGCCGGTGGCGCTGCCGGCGCCGAGCTTGAGCGCGGCAATGGCGAGTATGCCGGAGCCGCAGCCGTAATCGAGCAGGGATTCGCCGCCTTTGAGGTTGCGGTCGAGCCATTGCAGGCACAGATGGGTGGTGGGGTGGCTGCCGGTGCCGAAGGCTAAGCCGGGGTCGAGCTGCAGATTGACGGCACCGGCATCGGGTGCTTCGTGCCATGAGGGCGTGATCCACAGGCGCTCGGAAATTTTAATCGGGTCGAATTGCGATTGGGTGAGGCGCACCCAATCTTGTTCGGGCAAAAGCTCCACGCTGTAGGCGGGTACATCGATGCCGGTTTGTGCGGCGGCGGCGGTGATGATGGGGGCGATATCGGCTTCTTCGGCAAAAAGGGCAATCACTTTGCTTTGCAGCCACAGCTGCTCGGTGGGCATGCCCGGCTCGCCGAAAATGGCTTGCTCATCGTTGGTGCCGGCATAGGCGTCTTCAATGGCGGCAGAGAGGGCGCCGTGCTCCATCAGCGCATCGGAAAGGCGCTCGGCGATGTGTTCGGTTACGGCAATGGTGGCTTGTTGGTAAGACATGGGCGCTTTCTGTGTGCGGCCGTTGGATGCGCATTCGAAAAAAATAACAATCCGGCTGCGTTGGCCGGTTTGCCTTTTGAATGGGGTGAAAAAAGATTCAGACGGCCTGATTAATAAAATGATGTGAATATTCTAATGGATATGTGTGGATTGCAAAAGGCCGTCTGAAGGTTTCAGACGGCCTGCGGTGCAAAATGTTTAACCGTTTTGCTTGGCTTTGCGTGCTTCCAGCCATTTTTCCAGATAATGGATGCTCACGCCGCCTTCTTGGAAGCCGGGGTCGGCAAAAAGGTCGCGGTGCAGCGCGGTGTTGGTTTTGATACCGGTGATGGCCAGCTCGGCCATGGCCACGCGCATTTTTGCCATGGCTTGCTCACGGGTTTTGCCGTGCACGCAGATTTTGCCGATTAGGCTGTCGTAGTTGGGCGGAATACGGTAGCCTTGGTAGATGTGGCTGTCGACACGCACGCCGAAGCCGCCGGGCAGGTGGCAGCTTTCAATCAGGCCGGGGCTGGGGATGAAATTATAAGGGTCTTCGGCGTTGATGCGGCATTCAAACGCATGGCCTTCGAGAATGATGTCTTCCTGCGCGTATTGCAGCGGCAGGCCGCTGGCCACGCGGATTTGCTCTTGCACGATGTCGACACCGCTGATGAGCTCGGTGACGGGGTGTTCGACTTGCACGCGGGTGTTCATTTCGATAAAGAAGAATTCGCCGTTTTCATACAAAAATTCAAACGTGCCGGCGCCGCGGTAGCCGATGCGTTTGCAGGCATCCACGCAGGCTTGGCCGATGGCTTCGCGCTCGGCTTGGGTGATGCCGGGCGCGGGCGCTTCTTCGATTACTTTTTGGTGGCGGCGCTGCATCGAGCAATCGCGCTCGCCCAGGTAAATGGCGTTGCCGTGCTCATCGGCCAGCACCTGGATTTCCACGTGGCGCGGCTTTTGCAGATAGCGCTCCATATACACCATCGGGTTGCCGAAGGCGGCACCGGCTTCGGTTTTGGTCATTTCCACCGATTTGAGCAAGTCTTCTTTTTTCTCGACCACGCGCATGCCGCGGCCGCCGCCACCGCCGGAGGCTTTGATAATCACCGGAAAGCCCACTTGGTCGGCAATGCGCAGGATTTCGGCGTCGTCATCGGGTAGAGCGCCTTCCGAGCCGGGCACGCAGGGCACGCCGGCTGCAATCATGGCGTGTTTGGCGGAAACTTTGTCGCCCATCAGGCGGATGGTGTCGGCGCGCGGGCCGATAAACACAAAGCCCGATTGCTCCACTTGGTCGGCAAAATTGGCGTTTTCGGCCAAAAAGCCGTAGCCGGGGTGAATGGCATCGGCGCCGGTTACTTCGGCGGCGGAAATGATGGCGGGAATATGCAGATAACTTTGCGGAGAAGGCGCGGGGCCGATGCACACCGATTCATCGGCGAGCTTCACATGCAGGCTGTCGCGGTCGGCTTCGGAATGCACGGCAACGGTGGCGATGCCCATTTCGCGGCAGGCGCGCAATACGCGCAAAGCGATTTCACCGCGGTTGGCAATCAAAACTTTTTTCAACATAAGGCTTCTTTCAGAATGATTTCTGACAAGGTTTCAGACGGCCTTTTGTGTGTTGGAATAAAAAGGCCGTCTGAAAGATTTATTCGATAATAAACAGCGGCTCGCCATATTCGACCGGCTGGCCGTTGTCAACCAGAATGGCTTTCACCACGCCGGATTTTTCGGCTTCGATTTCGTTCATCAGCTTCATGGCTTCGATAATGCACAAGGTGTCGCCGGCTTTAACGTTTTGACCCACTTCCACAAAAGCAGGTGAGGCGGGGCTGGGTGCGCGGTAGAAAGTGCCGACCATCGGTGATTTTTGGGCATTGCCCAAATCGGCGGCGGGCGCGGCAGCAGGAGCGGGCGCGGCCGCTACGGGCGCGGCGGCCACCGGTGCGGGTGCGTGGGCCAAGGGGGCGGGGGCGGCGTAAAGGGCTTGCGGCGCAGCGGCCATCGAGCGGGTGATGCGCACTTTTTCTTCGCCTTCGGTTACTTCGATTTCGGCGATGCCTGATTCTTCAACCAAATCGATCAGTTTTTTCAGTTTGCGTAAGTCCATTTGAATATCATCCTTTGGTAGGGGTGCGAGAGCGGCATGTTGGCCGCTTGATTCAGCGAAATAGGGGAATAAAAACAGGGGAAACCGGGAAACCCGGCCGGAATATGAAGCCTGTGCTTGGGAAATGGTGATGGCGTATTTTGGCGAAATTGCTGTTAAATGTCTAGCAAAATATCAAAATCAGGCGGTTTTGGCTGCAAAAGAAGCAGTTCGGGCGCGCCGCCGGCTACTTTAAATCGGTTAAAGAGTATTTATTCTAAAGGCTTTGCGGGGTGTGGCGGCAAAATGCACTGAATAATAATAAGTAGGCTGTGCGGGCAGGCCGTCTGAAAAAGAATGTGCGTATAATAGCGCTTTTTTTGAACACAGCTGAAAAACCATGCAACTTGCCGATTTTGATTTTAACCTGCCCGAACCCTTGATTGCCCAGCATCCGCCGGCGGTGCGCGGCAGCAGCCGTTTGTTGGCCGCTTTGCCCGACACGCCGATAGCCGACAAAATGTTTGCCGATTTACCCGATTGGGTGCAGCCGGGCGATGTGCTGGTGTTTAACAACACCAAGGTGATGAAGGCGCGCCTGTTTGGCCAAAAAGAGAGCGGCGGCAAGATTGAGGCGCTGATTGAGCGGGTGGTGGATGCACACACGGCGCTGGCGCATGTGCGTTCGTCAAAATCGCCCAAGCCGGGCACGCAATTGGTGTTTGAGGGCGGCATCGAGGCCACAATGCTGGAGCGGCAGGGCGAGCTGTTTTGCCTGCGCTTTGCCGGCAGCGAGAGCGTGTATGAATTGCTGGCGCGCCACGGCCATCTGCCGCTGCCGCCCTATATCGAGCGCGCGGCCGATGATGAAGACGACAGCCGTTATCAAACCGTGTATGCCAAGCACCAAGGTGCGGTGGCCGCGCCCACGGCCGGCCTGCATTTCACCGATGAATTGCTGGCGCAATTAAAGGATAAGGGCGTGCACATGGCCGAGGTAACGCTGCATGTGGGCGCGGGCACATTCCAGCCTGTGCGGGTGGATAATATCGCCGAGCACAAAATGCACAGCGAATGGTATGAAGTGCCGCCGCAAGTGGTGGCGTTGATTGAGGCGGCCAAGGCGCGCGGCAATAAGGTGTGGGCGGTGGGCACCACGTCGATGCGGGCGCTCGAATCGGCGGCGCGTGCCAGCGGCCGCTTGCAGGCGGGCGGCGGCGACACGGATATTTTCATCACGCCGGGCTATCGTTTCAAGGTGGTTGACCGGCTGATTACCAATTTTCATCTACCCAAATCCACGCTGCTGATGCTGGTGAGCGCTTTTTCGGGCACGGCGCACATCCGCGCGGTGTATAACCATGCGATTGAGCAGCAATACCGTTTTTTCAGCTATGGCGATGCGATGATTTTGGGCTTGTCGGAATAGGTTTGAGTGGGTGATATAGTGGAATGCAAGAAAAAGTTATACAAAACTACGCGCCATAACGGAGTAGGTTAGGTTGTCAAACCCAACGTTTCAAACGGCATGAGACCTTTGCAAAACCAGATATCTGTCGCACCCGCGTAGGCGGGTGCCCAGCGCAAAGCAGCGCTTTGCTTGTCTCACACTTTTCTGAAAATGATAAACGCCCTATAAAATCAAATATTTGATTTCTCATATTTTGATGGTGCCTACCTGTCCGACAACTGAAGCTGCGCTTCAGACTGGGCTCCTGCCTACGCAGGAGCGACGGAAAGGGCGTTTTGTAAAGGCCTCGGCATGTGGGCTTGTTGGGTTTTCAACCAACCAGCCCGTTGTGTCACTTTTTTAGGCATTCTACTATAGCATTCAAAAAAATACGCTTATAAAGAGATAAGCTACAAACAAATAGATAAGTTAGGTTGGGTTGCTAAGACCGTAAGCCGATGTTTGCTTTTCAACAGATTGATTTGATAAAGTCGTTTGAGTTTTGTTGAGGTGCGCCGAAGGCCGACACAGCCTGAGCAGATAGCGCCCAAGTGATTCTTATTTTGTATGATTGTTTTTGTGATTGATATAAGCCATAAAATCATACGCAAGCCAAAAATAAGCTTATCGCGTTGTCTGGCCAATGCCGTGTGTGATAATTGGAAACAAGGCCGTCTGAAAGGTTTTCAGACGGCCTTTGTTGCTATTTAAGTGAAATAAAAGAAAAAGTTACACGAAACTGTATTCTGCAACAGTGCAGGTTGAATTGATAAACCCAAGGTTTCAGACGGCCTGTGGATTTGTTGGGTTTGCTATCCGCCGCATCACTTTTTTTATGCATGCCATTATATCAAACAAGCTGAAGATTGTAGAAGGTGCGTGGCTGAGACGCGTGCTTCATACCTGCTTGTATCATTTTTTATTTGAAATTCGAAGCAAAGGCCGTCTGAAAGGTTTTCAGACGGCCTTTGCTTCGAATATTTATAAAGGCTTATTTATTTGAATCGGTATTAAAACAGGTTTTCAGTCGGGTCGCCGTTTGGTGCGGAAGCAGGTGATGCGGCCGGTTGCGAAGCAGCGGAAGCAGCGCTCTCCGGTGCGGGCTGTGCAGGCGCAGCAGCGGGGGCTTCCGGCTTGGTGGCTTCTTCATCCACTTCGATTTCGCTGCCCGGGGGCAACACTTCATCCCGCACCGGAGCGGGCTTGGGAATGGCTTTGGGCTGGGTGTAGCCGGCTGAGCCGCTGGTCCAGGCCACCGATTTTAAGGGGCCTTTCACTTTCACGCCGGCGGCGCAGGTGAGGCAGTTTATCATGCCGGAGCGGTTTTTCAGCACGGCATCGATGCGCTTGGTGTTCACCGTTTTGCCGTGCGCTTTTGCCCAAGCGGTGATGCTTTTGCGCAGAGTGGCGGTGTCGAGGTTTTTCTGGTTATAAGGGTCGCGGTAGGCGGCCAGCCACAAATTGTTGTTGGCATCCACATTGAGCGCAGCCATTTGGTAAATCACCGAAGCGGGCGAGCCGGTGGTGATGGTTTTGGCAAATTCCATGGCATCGGGCGATTTCATGCGCACACAGCCGTGGCTGCGCACACCGGGCACGCTGCTGGGCGCGTTGGTGCCGTGAATGCCGAGGCCGAGCTTGGGTTCGCCCATGCGCACAAACACGGGACCCAGCGGATTATTGGGGCCGGGCGGAATGGTTTTCACGCCATCGTTGCGCTCTTTCTGGATGCTGCGGGGAATATGCCAAGTGGGATTAAACGCTTTCACGCCGATTTTGTGTTCGCCCAAATTGGTTTGCGTCATCGCCTTGCCCACGGCCACGGGATACACTTTGGTGAACTTGCCGTTGGTGTAAAGAAAAAGACGTTGTTGCGGAATGTTGATCACAACATGTTGGCCTTGCGATACAGGCGGAAAGTCGGGGAGCGGTGTGTTTGCGTATGCTGCGGCACCCATGCCGAGGGTGAGCAGGCCGAATCCTAAATTTTTCATTTTTCTGATAAATGGGCAGTATGATAACAGCTCGAAATCATACCGCAGTATGGGTGGTTTTGTGCGAAAATATCTGCTTTTCGGTTGCGGATAGCGGCCAAGCGGTTGGCAGGCAGGAAAAACCATGAAGCCGGCGGGCAAATTATTTGCGGTGGCGCAGGCAGGCGGAATGGATGATGAAGGCCGCGGCGTGGCCCGGGTGGCGGGTAGAACGTGCTTCATTTGTGGTGTTTGGTTCTTGGTGCCAGTGGCTTGCCGGTGGTGTGCCGTAAAAAGCAATTCGATGAAGGTGAAGCGGCTGCGGTGGCGGCCGCCTTGCGGTAAGGGCGGCCGCCCGAGTGTGGCGATTTTGATACATGCGGCGAATATGTGGAACCTTTGGCGCACGTGGCTTACAAACAGCGTGTGGTGACGCCATGGCTGCCGAGCGTGGCGGCTGATGTGGCAGGCCGTCTGAAAGCGCGCTGCATATTTTTTGCGGCAGTTGCCGATGGTTTGAACGATGGCGGCGTGCCTGATTGGTAAATTTGCTTGCAGCACGGGTGGGCAGTTTATCCGTTTTACCCGTTTAATGTGCCCGCTCTGCAATTCTGCAATATCGCCTGCCCGAATTCGATGTCGCCCCGGTGATTTCACGCAAATCAATGCCGACACCAATGTGCTGATGGTGACGCACTCTTTGCGGCTGCTTGATGGGCAGTTGGGCGGGCGTATTGCCGATTGATTTTGCGGCTTGGGTGATTCCAGCCTGCCGATGGCCAAGAAAGGCGCGCAAGTGCTCAGGCGGCGGGTTATCTGGCGCAGCGCGATCGCGATAGTGTCTGTTTCAATGGCTGTGAAACCAATGTGGGGTTTCAGACGGCCGATTTGTTTGAAACGCACTCAAGTGCGATTGCGGCGTGGGGCATGGGATAAAATGCTGCTTGATCCGCCGCTCAGCGGCGCTTATGCTGTGGTGCAGATGCTGCATAAGCCTTATTTGCCGCAACGTGTTGTGTATGTGCCGTGCAATCCGGCCACGTTTGCCCGCGATGCAGCGGTGTGGGTGGAGAAAAGCCATGGTTTTGTGGCTGCGGTATCATGAATATGTTTGCACAAACGGCGCATGTGGCAACCATAGGCTGGCTTGAAAAGCCGCCGAGCCGACCACGGGCGGTCGGGGAAGTGTAATATGGCCGTCTGAAAAGGTTTTGAATGTGACGACTTTTGTTAAATCATGCTATGATGCTAAATTGAAAGGGGAAGGCTTCAGGCCTTGGCTTTAATCTTTCTGTTTGCTTTACCGTAAACACCACAGTCTGCGTGGTTTGAGTCGGTTGCAGGCTGCCTATTTCAAAAAGGTGTGGGATGGCGGCAGGATTTGATTGCTTTTAGCGTGTATCGGGAGATACTTTTGGATTATTCACTTTTAATTGTGTTGCTGGTGCTTTTGCTGCTGGTGCTGTTGCTTGTGCGCTACAAGCAGGGCGGCGCAGCAAAGAAAACAGCTCGGTCGGCCAAAATGCCGGCTTCGGAGCGCCGCGCTACAGAGGGGAAAACTGCAGAGGATGGCGATGACTGGATAGCGCATATCAATCAGTCGGTGGCAGAAAACGACGATCACGGTTGGGGCTGGGAAGGCAGCGCATCCGATAATATGACCACGGCCGTGTCGGCTCAGGAAGTTGATCCGCTCACCGAATATCAAGTTTACAAGCAATTTGGCTATGAAGATAAAGCCGCCGCTTCTTTGGCCGGCTATCTGAGCAAGCTGCCGCCGCCTGCGCCTGAAAAATTGGTGCACGAGCTGGTGGGGCTGAGTCTGCGCGCGGGCAATCTCGATTTGCTCGCCGCCACGCTGAGCGGACATAAAACCGTTCTCTCCAAAGAAAGCACCGCCGAATATGTGAAAGCCGGCCTGGCGATTGAGCCCAATCATCTGCCTTTGCGGGTGTTGGCCGAGCAGGATTTGGGCTGGAGCATGCAAGAGGTGGCACGCCAAATCGGCGAGAAAAACGGTTTGGATGAAGTGGCCGCGCAGCCTGTGCTGACCGTAGGCACCGCTGCCCATAAAGAAGGCGCCTCCGCCAAACGCATGCCGATTGTGGTCGGCAAGCAGGATTTCGGCGAGGTGAGCGAAGAAGAAATGAGCGCGGTGATGGGTTTTGTGCGGCCGGAGCGTGGTGCCAAGCTTTTGAAAAACAAAGTGGATTACGAAACAGCGCTGCTGCAATACAACCGTGCCATTCAAAAATCACCCAAGCCCGCCAGCCTGATTATCGATGCGCTCAAGCTCGATTATCAGCACGACGAAGTGAATCAGTTTGCCAAGCACTTATGGAAGCTCTATTTCTCGCTCGGCCAGTATGGCCGCCAAGTAAAAGAGCGCATGTTGGGCTGGGGCTACAGCCTGGGCTATCATGAAGTGTTTGACGATTTGGAAAAAGGCCCCAGCGAGCAGCAAGTGCGCGAAATCGGTTTGGCTAAAGGCTATCTGCAACCCACATCGCGCCAAATCAAGGCCAAATACCGTGATTTGGTTCAAAAAGACACCTCCATTATCAGCGAAAACGCTTCACCTGCCGAAGAGGCGGTGAAAGAGGTGGAATCTTTGCTGATGTATGGCCAGCTGGATCAGGCCATCGGCACATTGGAGCAAACGGTTTTGCATTACCCGCAAGAGTCTCAGCTTTATATCATGTTGTTTGATTTATACGAGCGCTCTGAAGACTGGCCCCGCTTGGAGCAATTTTTGCGCTTGCTGCGCGAGCGTGTCGACAGCCTGCCTGAAGAAGTGGTGCTGGCCATGAGCCAGTTGTTGCAGCGTGTCAACCGACAACGTGCTAAATGACCGGGGAATCAATCATGGAAAATATGTTGCCGAAAGTAAAAACCATCAGGGTAATGCTGCAAAATATGGGCGACCAGCAA
Organism: Uruburuella suis; assembly: GCF_022870845.1. GTDB lineage: Bacteria > Pseudomonadota > Gammaproteobacteria > Burkholderiales > Neisseriaceae > Neisseria > Neisseria suis. The sequence goes on along the minus strand of NZ_CP091507.1, from coordinate 2,321,240 downwards.
GATGCCGTTTTCCGAATGGCATTTAAGATGCACAACACCACCAATTATGAAATGGTGACACCCGAATCGGTTGAGCAGCCGGATATGGTGCTGGTGGATACCGATAGCGAAGAGGGCATGCAGAATTGGCAGGCGTTGAAGCAGAAATACACCGATATTCCGGTGGTGATGTTTTCAACCGGCGAGCCGAAAGAGCGTACGCCTTATTTGGCCAAGCCCATTAAATTCGATACGCTGTTTCCCATTTTGCGCAGCTTGGCTCAGGGCGGCCATATTTATGAAGTGCCCGAATATATGCCGTCTGAAGACGGTGCAGAGCCCGGCAGCAACGGCGTGCGCAAAACCACCATCCGCCGCTTCAATCCGCAACGCGGACTGCTCGGTGCACTCAAAGCGGCCAGCCAAGGGCATCAGGATGTGGCCGTGCTGCACGATGGCAAGCCGGTGTTGATTGTGTTTCCGAGCATTCAGCGCGTTTTGCTGACGGTCAGCGCGGGCGAGCTGGAAAAATTCAGTAAAGACGATAAACTGCAAGTTGTGTGCAAAGCCGTGCCGGATAATCCGCAATGGAAAGAAAAAGCCAAAGTGACCATTATGTCGTGCTTGTGGCAGATGGCGATTTGGACCGCGCAAGGCCGCTTGGCTTATCCGATGACGCCGCAAACGGTGTTTACCCTCAAGCGCTGGCCCAATTTGACCCGTTTGGCACCGGTGCCCGAATCGATGCGTTTATCGGCCTTTCTCACCAAAACATCGGTTAACCTGAATATTCTGTATAAAGTGATGCCGCTGGAAATGCCCGATATTCTGAATTATCTGGCCGCCACTTCGGCCACCGGCTTTTTGGCCACCGATGATCAATTCGGCAGCGGCGGGCAGGCAGATGCGGCTGTGGCCGCCAATATGAATGTCAGCAGTAATGTGCCTGACGATCAAATGGCGAAAGATGCCCAAAAAGCAGTGAGCCCCTCGGCAGAGCAGCCGCGCGGATTGTTGCAACGCCTGATGCGCAAGCTGTTTGGCACCAAATAGGGGAAAGGCATGAAAGAAAACAAAATTATCTTTACCGGCCCTGTGGGCGTGGGCAAAACCACCGCCATCACCGCCTTGTCGGATGAGCCGCCGGTGCAGACCGATGCCAGCGCCTCTGATATGACGCTGGTGCGCAAAGGCTACACCACCGTGGCGATGGATTACGGCGTGATTTGCTTGGATGAAGAAATAAAAGTGCACTTGTATGGCACGCCCGGGCAGGAGCGTTTTAATTTTATGTGGGAAATTTTGAGCAAAGGCAGCATGGGGCTGGTGTTGTTGCTGGATAATACGCGCACCAATCCGCTGAAAGACTTGAAATTCTTTTTAGATGCGTTTCAGGAGCTCCTGAAAACAGCGCCCTTGGTGGTGGGTGTCACCAAAATGGATATCCGCTCCCTGCCGGGTGTGGATGTTTACCAAAAATATTTGGCGCAACACAATTTTAATGTACCGGTTTTCGAAATTGATGCCCGTCGCGAAGATGACGTGAAGCAGCTGGTTAGTGCAATGTTGTTTTCAATTGATCCGGGTTTAGAGGTATAAGATGGATTCAACACTTTCTTTACAGTCAAATTTATATCCCAAAATCACACCGGCTGGGGCGTATTATGCGGTTTCCAGCAATGTGCCCAGCGCCAGCCGCACCTTGCTTTACGGCTTGTTGCGCGCCGGCAGCTCGGAGCCCATCAGCAGCGAAAAGCTTTTGGCTTGGGCCGATACCAGCGATATACACAGCGCACTCAACCTGCTTTACCGTTTGCAGCGGCTAGAGTTTCTTTATGGCGATGAAAGCCGCGATGAAGATGAGATAAATCTCTCGGAAGAGCGTATTCCCGAATTGTTGGCCGAGCTCTCCAATGTGGGTAAAGCTTTGCTCTCGGATGAAAACGGCCTCTATTTTGCCAATGCCGGATTTCATCATGAAACGGCCGAAGAAGTGGGCGTGCTTTCCAGCGAAGTGGCGGCGTTGGGGGAAAAACACCAATTGCTGGTAAAAAATAATCTGTATATCCACCACAATGCTTGGGGGATTTGCGACCCCAGCGGGCAGAGCGAGCTGACATTTTTCCCGCTGTTTATCGGTAAAACCAAATTGATTCTGGTGATCGGCGGCACGCCTGATTTGAATAAAGAAGCTTTTGTCACGCTCACTAAGATATTGTATGCCAGCTATGGCAGTTATTGAGGGTTGCGCCATCTTTAAATGGCGGCCTGTCAAACCACAAATGGAAATAAATAAATATGCGCGAACAATTACTCCTTTCCGTGTTGAGTGACTTAAACAGCACCTCAACCGATATCTCGGCTTCTGCGGTGATTTCCACCGATGGGCTGCCGATTGCCACCTTGCTGCCCAATCATCTGAATGCCGACCGTGTCGGCGCGATGTCGGCCACTTTGCTGGCGCTGGGCAACCGGGCGGTGCAAGAGCTGGCCTGTGGCGAGCTGGATCAAGTGATGGTAAAAGGCAAAAGCGGTTATATTTTGCTCAGTCAGGCCGGCAGCAATGCGGTTTTGGCGCTCTTGGCCAAAGAGGGTGGCAAGCTGGGGCTGATTTTGCTGGACGCCAAACGCGCCGCCAAACATATTGCGGATATTGTGTGATTCGCCTTGACAGAATATAAGCGAATTTATATAATTCCGACTTCAATTCCCTGATAGCTCAGTCGGTAGAGCGACGGACTGTTAATCCGCAGGTCCCTGGTTCGAGCCCAGGTCGGGGAGCCAAAATTTAAGGCTCAAACATTCGTGTTTGAGCCTTTTCTTATGATCGAAAAGCTTTTCTTAAAGGCCGTCTGAAAATATTTTCAGACGGCCTTATGCTGATTTAATGCCCATTCAAAAAAGTCAGCTTACAAGGCGGAAGCCTGCGGCCGTACACACGCACGACAAGGCGAGTCAATGCAGTAATACCAATCCAAAAAAATAACCTAACTTCGTTGTCTCGCCTTGCCGTACTATCTGTACTGTCTGCGGCTCGCCGCCTTGTTAGCTTACTTTTTTGAATTGGTATAAGCTTATTTTTTGGATGGGTATAAATTGGTATAAGAAGATGCCGTCTGAAAAACGCCATAGGTACAAACGCCGCGCTTTTCGAAGTGCAATCGCACGCATGAAAATTCGCGGTCAGCACAAGACGCCAATGCCGTCTGGAAGCGTTCAGACGGCCTCTATTTCAATCGCAAGGCCCAGCGCGGCGGCGAGCAGGGTGCGTTGTTTGGCGTGCAGGCGTTTGGCGAGCCGGCAGGCGGTTTGGTATGCATCATCATGGTAGAGGCCGTCTGAAAACACATCACCGCTTTCAGACGGCCTGATGCGGATGCGGGCGATGCTGCCGGGCTGTTGCTGCATAGAAAGCAGCAGCCAGCAGCAGCCTTCGTGTTGCGGCGGCAGGCTGCTCTGCTCGCTGCACCAGCCGGCCAGCGCAGCGGCAACCGTGCCTTGTTGCAGGTCAAGCCAGGCGGTAAGCAGCGGTTGCGACCATGATTCGGGCGCAGCGGAAACCGGCATAAACAGGCTGGGGCCGTAGAGGCCGAGCGCTTGGGCGGTGTGGAAACAGGCGGCGTTGTGGATGTTGCCGGTGAAGTCAAACGGCTTGGGCGCGCCGCCTTCGGCCAGCGTGGCGAGCATATTGTCGAACTTGGCCGGCGAGCTGAAGCGCGCGCCGAGATACACGCCGCTCTCGGGTGAATGGTGAACAGACCCTAGCGGCAGGGCGGCGGCCAATGCATTGAGGGTGAAGCGGCTGAGGCGGCGGCCGTCGTAGCCGTAATCTGCTTTCAGCGCGGCGCGCAGGCTTTTTTCATCAACGTCGCTGCGGCTGTGGTGGATGCTGATTTGCTGCACAAATAAAACACTCATGCACGGTGCTCCAAGATGATGCTGGTGTTGCTGCCGCCAAAGCCGAAAAAATTCATCAGATAAAGGCCGCTACCCAGGGTGAGGCCGTGGGCGGCCAGCGGCGCATCGGTTTGTGCGTAAGCGGCGGCAGCAGGCAGCGGCGGCAGCGCACTTTGGTGCAGGCAGGAGAGCAGCAAGGCGGTTTCGATGATGGCCGCTGCGCCGAGGGTGTGGCCGATAAACGGCTTGAGTGCGGCTCGAGGCGTGTTGGGCAAGAGCGCGTGCAGGGCGGCGGCTTCGGCTTCGTCTGCCGCAGCGCTGCCGATGCCGTGGGTTTTCACCAATCGAATCTGCCCGGGCTGCGCGGCGGCATCAGAGAGCGCAGCCTGCATTACGCGTTTCACGGCGGCGCTGTCGGTGTGGGTGAGGCCGAGGGTGTCGGTGCCGCCGGCGATGCCGCGGAGGGTGGCCGCACCGCTGCCGCATTCCAAGGCCAGGCAGGCGGCGGCTTCACCGCAGATAAAGCCGCCGGCCTGGGCAAACGGGGTGTAGGCGGGCGTGTCGGCGAGCAGACCCATGGCGTGGAAATGCTCGAAAGTGAGGGCGTTGAAGTTTTCAAAGCCCAGTACCAGCGCGCGTTGGCACCAGCCGGCGCGCAGCATTTTCACGGCATAGCAAAGCGCATTGGCCGATGAGGTGCATGAAGTGGCGAAGCTGAAAATATCGGGGTTGCCCAAGCGATGATGGAAATGTTCGGCCACATGGGTGAGGCTGTGTCGGCCGGTGTCGAGGCCGATTTCGGAAACATAACCGGGATTCAGCATCTGCTCGCGCTCGCTCATCAGATAAGCGGTGGAGCCGATAAAAATCGGGGTGTTCGCTAGGCTTTCAGACGGCCAGCCGGCCTGCAAAGCGGCTTGGGATAAGTGTTGATACAAAATATCGAACAGGTCGGCTGCGCTGAGCTTGGCGGCGGCAAAGGTGTTGAAATAGGGCAGGGTGATGTGCCGGCCGAGGAAAGATAAGCTGCGCTCAGCCGGGGCGGCGGGCGTGTGCAGCGGATAGAGGCCGTCTGAATCGGAAAAAGCGTGCATCTGGCCGTTGCGGCTTTGGGCGCATTGCAGCGTGGCGGCGCGTATGGCGATATTCATGCGCTGTGGCTGGCGCGCACAAAGGCGGCTAAGTCGCGCACATTGAGCATGTGGCGGCGCACTTCGCGGTCGCCTTGCAGCCGCACCTGAAAATGCGTTTGCAGCGCCACGGAAATTTGCAGGGCATCCAGCGAATCGAGCGCCACGCGGCTGCTGTCGCCAAACAGCGGCTCATCATCGCCGATGGCTTCGGGGGCAAAATCATCAAGCTTGTCGGTTTCCTGCAAAATCAGCCGTTTAAGCTCGGTTTCGAGCGCGCCGGGAGCGAGGGTGAAAGTGTAGCTCATTAAAATCTTACCTGTGTTTTGAGTTGTTTGCGGTAAACGGCGGCGGCCAGCAGCAGGCAGGCCGCGCCAAATAAAACCAGCAGCAGCATGCTGTGCTGCACTTGGGCGAAGCCGTGGCGGTTGAGCAAAAGCTGGTGAAATGCCTGCAAAGCCCAAGCCATCGGCGAGATTTGGCTGATGGTGTGCATGCTGTCGGGCATCACATAAGCGGGCACCATTATTCCGCCCAGCGCCGCCATAATGATGATGCCGCCGCCGCCCAGCACCACGGCCTGCTCGGTGGTTTTGGCCAGCACGCTCACCAGCAGGCCGTAGCCCAATGCGGCCAAGCTGATGGCGCAGGAAAGCAGCGCATAAGGCCAAATACTGCCGCTGAGCGTGAACGCATCAATGCCCAATAAGGGCAGCAGATAGCGCCCGATCAAAAGCATGCCGGCAAATTGCAGTTGGTTAATCAGAAAATAAGGCACAAGCTTGGCCAAAAGCAGGCTGCCGGCAGAAGCCTGTGCCATGCGCAAGCGCGTGAGCGTGTTGGTTTGGCGCTCCATTGCCATCACGTTGGATAGCGGTATCATAATGAAAAACATGCCGAAAATCAGCCATGCGGGCACGCTGTGCTGCACCGAAGTGGGCTTTTGCACTGCTTGGCCGCTGCCGCTCAAATAGATTGCTTCAAATTGAGCCTGGTTGAGATAGCCGTCGATATCGCTGAAGGTTTGCTGCAATGCCTCGTTGATGTTTTGCCGCAGCAGGCGCGCTTGCGGGCCGGCGGGCGCATCGGCGCGGCTTTCGTTGTGGTCGGCCAGCATATTGATGCGTGTTTGGGTGTAGCTTTGCTGCAAAATGCCGCGCATGGCGCTCAGCCACGAACGCTCGGTGTCGGGCTTTATCCATAATTGCAGCGGCACATCATCGGCCAACGCGGCGGCTTCTGCGTTGGGGTTGACCACCAACATATCCAAGCCGCCTTGTTGCAGCAAGGTTTTCAGACGGCCTGTGTCGGCCAATGCGGCTTCTTGCACCTTGATATCGTGTGTACCCAATTGGTGGGCAAAGGCGGCGTTCACCGGATTGGCGGCGGCGCCGGCCAGCGCAATCTGCGCGCCGGCGTGCGGCTCGGCATCTTTGCTCAGCGCCACCGACATAATCAGCATAAAAGCAATCGGCATAGCAAACAGCACCGCCAAGCCGTGCAAATCGCGGCCAAGCAGGCGGAATTCTTTATACACTGCGTGTAAAAACATCATGGCGCCACCTGCCGGTTGAGAAAATCGAGATAAAAAGCTTCCAGCGAGCCGTGGCCGAATTGGAAAAAGGCCGTCTGAAAGCCTTGCTGCCGCACCATCTGCCAAATATGTGCCGCGCCGGCTTCATCAGTGGCCAATTGCACCGCACCTTGTGCATCCAGGCTGCCGCCCCAGGCCGCCGCCTGCGCCGGGCTGCACGGCGGCACGGTTTGAAAGCGCAAAATATGCTGCCCGCCTTGCTGCAAAATATCGTCCAGCGCGCCGTGATAAACCAGCCTGCCGTGGTTGAGCAGGGCGATTTGGCTGCACAAAGTTTCGATTTCCTGCAAATAATGCGAGGTGTAAATCACCGTGATGCCTTCAGCCGTGAGCGCGGCCACATTTTCGAGGATAAAGCGGCGTGATTCGGGGTCGATGCCGACGGTGATTTCATCCAGAAAAATCAGCGTCGGGCGGTTAATCAGGCCAATGGCGAAATTCAAACGGCGCTTGAGGCCGCCGGAAAGATTTTTCGCCAGCTTGGCCGTGTGTGCGCCCAAATCGGTTTGCTCAATCAAGTTGTGCAGGTGTTGTTTGTCTTTCACGCCATAAAGCGCGGCGAAAAAACACAGATTTTCCCACACGCTCAACAGCGGATAAAAAGCAAAATCTTGCGGCACCAGCGAAATGCGCTGCTTTTGCGCACGGCTCAATTCGGCCAGCGGCTGATCGTCAAACACAATCTGCCCCTGCTGCACAGGCTGCAAGCCCGCCAGCAGCGACATCAACGTGGTTTTGCCCGCGCCGTTGGGGCCGAGCAAACCGAGCGCCTCGCCTTGCGCCACCGTCAGGCACACATTATCCAGCGCGGCAGCGACCGCAGCGGGATAGCGGTGACAGAGATTTTCAATGCGTATCATGGCAGCTAAAGGATTAAGATTTGTTAAGAAAGGTTGGGCGAATAATACGCGAAATTGTGGTTTCCAGCATCTGTTTGATGCGGGTCAAATGTGCCTACATTGAATTACATTCAATCGAAACAAATAATGATTTTGGTGAAATAAAAATTATAAAATTAGTTAAAAATAATGATTTATAACTTTTTAAAATAAATCATATCAGAATAATGCTTCAAGGCGAAAAATCTGCCACAGCCGTTGCAAGATAGATACTAAATTATCAAGTTAAAGTAAAAAGCCTAATTTTCAAATGTTTAAGGCTGGCCGGTATGAGGAAAAGGGTTTTTGATGCGCTTGCAATTAAATTATAAATATTGGAAATGTGTTGTTTCTTGCAATAAAGCCCTGCATTTTTAATCAAAATCATGAGAAAACATCAAAAATCAAGCAGCCGGCGCGTTGCTTAATCTATAAACGAGCCGGAAACTTTTCCGGGCGGGGCTTGGCAAAAAAGAAAAAAGCGGGTACATTCCGACTACACCGAGTTACAAAGCATTACAAACGTAGCCGGCCATCCAAAAATCAAGCAAGAACAAAGGAGTAGAGTAATATGTCTAACTATCAAGACGAGATTAAACAAGCAACCGAATTGAAAAAACAAGCAGGTAGCAGTTGGCACGATATCACGCCGGAATATGTTGCCCGCATGCGTTTGCAAAACCGCTTCAAAACCGGCCTCGATATCGCCAAATACACTGCCGCCATCATGCGCAAAGACATGGCCGAATACGATGCCGATTCTGCTAAATACACCCAATCGCTGGGCTGCTGGCATGGTTTTATCGGCCAACAAAAGCTGATTTCCATCAAAAAACACCAAAAAACCACCAATAAGCGCTATCTGTATCTTTCCGGCTGGATGGTTGCCGGCCTGCGTTCGCAATTCGGCCCCTTGCCCGATCAATCCATGCACGAAAAAACCAGCGTGTCCGATTTGATTGAAGAACTCTACACTTTCCTGCGCCAGGCCGATGCCCGCGAGCTGGATTTGCTGTTTACCGCGCTGGATGCCGCCAACGAAGCCGGCGATGCGGCCAAAGCCAAAGAAATCCAAAGCCAAATCGATAATTTCGAAACCCACGTGGTGCCGATTATTGCCGATATCGATGCCGGTTTCGGCAACGCCGAAGCCACTTATCTCTTGGCTAAAAAAATGATTGAAGCCGGCGCTTGCTGTATCCAAATTGAAAACCAAGTGTCCGATGAAAAGCAATGCGGCCACCAAGACGGCAAAGTAACCGTGCCGCATGTGGATTTCTTAGCCAAAATCAATGCCGTGCGCTATGCCTTCCTCGAATTGGGCGTGGATGACGGCGTGATTGTTGCCCGCACCGACTCTCTGGGTGCCGGCCTCACCAAGCAAATTGCCTATTCCACCGAGCCCGGCGATTTGGGCGACCAATACAACGCCTTCCTCGATGGCGAAGAAATCACCGACATCAGCCAAGTAAAACCGGGCGATGTGATTGTGAACACCGACGGCAAAACCATCAAGCCGGTGCGCCTGCCGAGCAATCTGTTCCAATTCAAGAAAGGCACCGGTGTGGATCGCGTGGTGCTCGACTGCATCACTTCGTTGCAAAACGGCGCAGATTTGCTGTGGATTGAAACCGAAAAACCGCACATCGGCCAAATTGCCGAAATGGTGAACAAAATCCGCGAAACCATCCCGAACGCCAAGCTGGTATACAACAACAGCCCCTCGTTCAACTGGACGCTCAATTTCCGCCAACAAGTATTTGATACTTGGAAAGAAGCCGGTAAAGACGTATCCGCTTACGACCGTGCCAAGCTGATGAGCGTGGATTACGACAACACCGATTTGGCCAAAGAAGCCGATGAGAAAATCCGCACCTTCCAGGCTGATGCTGCCCGCGAAGCCGGCATTTTCCACCACTTGATCACTTTGCCCACTTACCATACCGCCGCTTTGTCTACCGACACATTGGCCAAAGGCTATTTTGCCGACCAAGGCATGCTGGCTTATGTGAAAAACGTGCAGCGTGAAGAAATCCGCAACGGCATTGCCTGCGTGAAACACCAAAACATGGCCGGTTCGGATATTGGCGACAACCACAAAGAATACTTCGCCGGCGAAGCCGCGCTGAAGGCCGGTGGCAAAGACAATACCATGAACCAATTCAGCAACCATTAACCCCATACGGTTTCAGACGGCCGATACGCTTCTGCTTGATGATTACAAGGCCGTCTGAAGCCTACCGCCTTTGTCTGCATGGAGTTGAGCCGTGCGGATAAAGACAGGCGAGAGCCTGTATTGTTTGTGAAGCGTAAATCTCTGATTTGAGGTATTTCGGGCAATCCTTCGGGATTGCCCCTTTTTTTATGCCGCAGGCCGTCTGAAATGAAGGCCGTCTGAAATATTTCAGACTTATTATTCTGCATGCAGATTTCCTTAAGCAAACGCACATGCAGTGGCGGCCAAGGTGTGGTGCGCGATATTGCCATTTTTGCGTGAAGCCCTTAAAGTAAGGCCGTCTGAACATCATAATGAAAGCCGCTATGAATCCCCAAACAATTCTTGATTTCTGGTTTGCCGAAACCACCCGCCCGCATTGGTTTGCCAAAAGCGCAGCCTTTGATGGCCTGATTGTCGAGCGCTTCGGCGAGGTGTTGCGGCAGGCCGCCGCCGGCGAGCTGGCGCATTGGCGCGCCACGCTTGAAGGGCGGCTGGCGGAAATTATTGTGCTCGACCAATTTTCCCGCAATGCTTATCGCGACACACCGCAATCTTTCGCGCAAGACGGCATGGCTTTGGTGCTGGCGCAAGAAGCGGTGGCGCAGCCGGATTTTGAACAAATGCCGGCCGAGCGGCGCAAATTTATGCTGATGCCTTATATGCATTCTGAGTCTGCCGAAATTCATGCGCAGGCCATACCGTTGTTTGTTGCGCTGGATGATGCCTACACGCTGGATTTCGAAATCCGCCATCAGACGATTGTCGATCGTTTCGGCCGCTATCCGCACCGCAACGGCATATTGGGCAGAAAAAGCAGCGCTGAGGAGGCTGAATTTCTGCAACAGGAAGGCTCATCGTTTTAATCAACGGGCAATATTTTCAGGCCGCGATCGGCTGCCCAAAGGCCGTCTGAAAAAAGTTTCAGACGGCCTTTATCATGATGGGTTTTGAGCGTTATCCGCTATTGAAGCAAAAAACGCTAAGTGTTAAAGTTTACGATATTGTGTTTACATGGCTAATTGAGGAGCAAAAAAATGAAATATAAACTGATCAGTCTGGCTGCCGCTTGCGGCTTTGCCGCCGCACCTGCGTTGGCCGCGCCGCAACATATTGCCGCCGCCGAGCCTTTTGAAGCCAGCGTGCTGACGAGCGGCTTAAACGGCCCGTGGGATATGGTGTGGGGGCCGGATAATTTCTTGTGGATTACTGAGCGGCAGGGAAAAAGCATTGCCCGCATCAACCCGCAAACCGGTGAGCGAAAAGAATTGATTACCTTTGAAAATGCATTTGCCGCGCCGCCGCATGAGGGCGTGTTGGGCTTGGCGTTGGCGCCCGATTTTCTGAAACGCGGCAGCCGCAACTATGTGTACACCGCCTACACTTATAAAACCGGCGAGCAGGAATATGCCCGCATCGTGCGTTTGCAATATGATGCCAAGGCCGGCAAGCTCGGCAACGAGCAAGTGATTATCGACCGCCTGCCCGCCAGCCACGACCACAATGCCGGCCGCCTGCGCTTTGGCCCCGACGGCAAACTTTATTACACCCTCGGCGATCAAGGCCGCAACCAAGGCAGCCTTTATTGCCAACCGATTGAAGCGCAACGCACGCCCACCGCTGCCGAAATAGCCAAACAAGACTACAGCAGCTATGTCGGCTCATCATTGCGCCTGAATGCCGATGGCTCGATTCCGCGCGACAACCCGGTGATCAACGGCGTGAAAAGCCATATGTTTACTTACGGCCACCGCAACCCGCAAGGGCTGGTGTTTGTGGGCAACCGCCTCTACAGCTCGGAGCAAGGCCCCTCAAGCGATGATGAAATCAATATTCTCGAAGCCGGCGGCAATTATGGCTGGCCGAATGTGTCGGGCTTTCGCGATAATCAGGGCTATGTGTATGCCGATTATTCGGCTGCGCCCAATTGCGCCGGCGTGAAATTCGATTCCAATGTGATTCCCGCAGGCGTGCCCACCCACAAAGAAACCGAATTCAGCGCACCGAATTACCGCGAGCCGGTGAAAACCTTCTATACGGTCAACAGCCAATATAATTTCACCGACCCCAAATGCGGCCAAATGGCTTATTTGTGCTGGTCCACCATCGCGCCGGCCAGCATCGCTTATTACCCGAAAAACGGCAAAATCGAAGCCTGGCGCAATTCGCTCTTGGTTACTTCGCTGAAAAACGGCGCGCTCTACCGCGTGCGCCTGAATGAAGACGGCAGCCAAACCCAGGGCGATGTGGCCAAATATTTCAAAACCGAAAACCGCTACCGCATGGTGGTGGTGAGCCCTGACGGCGGCAAAATTTATGTGGCCACCGACAGCGTGGGCAACGGCACCAAAGCCGACGGCACGCCGATCAACACCATGGCCAACCCGGGCTCGATTATCGTGTTTGAATACAAACCTTGACGATTTAGCCGAGAGGCCGTCTGAAAACCTTTTCAGACGGCCTTTTCATTGGATTGCTTCCAAATTTAAAATGCAAAGAGCCGAGCCCAACCATGCAGTCAGGTTGTTTCAGGTATTGATAATACCAATCCAAAAAAATAACCTTACAAAATAAAAGCAGTTCGGCAGCATCATCCGCGTAGGTCGGATTCTTGAATCCGACGTTTGGCCAACGGCCAAAGCGATGTGCGTGCCTTGTTCTGCGAACAAGTGTCGGATTCGAGAATCCGACTTACAGGCTGCCCGTTTGTATATTATTTTTTTGAATTGATATAAGGAACAAAAATATGCCGCCTTGCACCCGCACACCGCTCAAACTCGCCGCCTTGCTGGCCGCGCTGCCCTTACCGGCTCAGGCTGATGAGGCCGACACACAAGCCGCGCTGGACGAAATCACCGTGAGCGCCACCCGCACCGGCACCTCGGCCAAAGGCACGCCCGCCGCCGTTTATACCGTGCGGCAAGACCAAATTCAGCATCATCAGATGCAGGTAGATTTATCCGAATCGCTGGCCGCCGTGCCGGGTGTGCAAATTAAAAACCGGCGCAATTATGCGCAAGACACGCAGATTTCCGTGCGCGGTTTCGGCGCGCGCACCGCGTTCGGCGTGCGCGGCGTGCGCATTTATGTGGACGATATTCCCGCCACCCTGCCCGACGGCCAGGGCGCGATTTCGCATATCGACTTAGGCTCGGCGCGGCGCATCGAAGTGCTCAACGGTCCCATGTCGGCGCTTTATGGCAATGCTTCCGGCGGCGTGATGCTGGTGCAGAGTGAAGAGGGGCAAAACCCGCCCTCAATTGAAACCCACGCCAATGCCGGCCGCTACGGCACTTACCAATACGGCATTAAAGCTTCGGGCGGCGGCAACGGCAAAGAGCTGCCAGCCTATATGCTCAGCCTCGCGCGCTTCCAAACCGACGGCTATCGCGATCACAGCAGCGCATTTAAAAACATGGCTAATGCCAATGTGAAATGGCAGCTGGATAACGGCGCCACGCTCAAGCTGATTGCCAACAGCGTCAACACCCGCGCCGACGACCCGCAAGGCCTCACGCGCGCGCAATGGCAGCAAAACCCGCGCCAGGCATCGCCCTCCGCCATTGCTTATAATGTGCGCAAAGAGCAGCAGCAGGTGCAGGGCGGCTTGGTGTATGAGCAGGCTTTGGATGCGCACCACAGCATCAAAGCCGTGCTTTACGGCGGCGAGCGCAAAGCGCTGCAATTTCAATCGATACCGAAAGCTGTGCAGCAAAACAACCCGGGTCACGCCGGCGGTGTGATTGATTTGCGCCGCCGCTATTACGGCGCAGATGTGCGCTGGAGCGGGCAAAACCTGCTTGCCGACGAATCGCTGCGCGCCAGCGCGGGCTTGAGCTTCGACACCCTCACCGAAAAACGCCGCGGCTATGAAAATTTCATCGGCGACACGCTCGGCGCACAAGGTGTATTGCGGCGCAACGAAACCAACGATATTTGGAATCTCGACCCCTATATGCAGGCCGGCTGGCAATTTGCACCGCAATGGCGGCTCGATGGCGGCCTGCGCTACAGTAACGTGCATTTCAAATCGCGCGACCACTACATCACCGCCGCCAATCCCGACGACAGCGGCCAAACCGACTATCGCAAATGGCTGCCCAGCGCCACGCTTTCGTGGCAGGCCACCGAGCGCCTGTTGGGCTACACCTCTTATGCACGTGGCTTTGAAACCCCCACCATGAATGAGCTTTCCTACCGCGATAACGGCAGCGGCCTCAATTTCGGCCTGCAACCGGCCAGCAACCAAACCTACGAAATCGGCGCCAAATACAGCGGCTGGCTCGGCGGCTTGGCCAGCGTGGCGGCTTTCCGCATCAACACCGACAACGAAATCGTGGTGAAATCTTCGTCCAACGGCCGCACCGTGTATCAAAACGCCGGCAAAACCCGCCGCCACGGCATTGAATTGGCCTGGAGCGGCGAAATCGCCCCCGATCTCAATGCCACGCTGGCCTACACCTGGCTCGATGCCCGCTATAAATCTGACAGCGCCAACCTGGCAAACAACAAACACATTCCCGGCATTGCCGAACATGCCGCTTATTTGGGCGCCGATTACGCACCCGAGCAAGGCTGGCAGGCCGGCGCCGGCGTGCGCGCGCTCTCCAAAGTGTATGTTAACGATGCCAACAGCGAAGCCGCGCCCGGTTTTCTCACCGCCGACATCCACGCAGGCTATGTGTGGCGACTTGCCGGCGGCTGGCATATCCGCTCATATGCCGCGCTGAACAATCTTTTCAATCGCCAATACATCGGCTCGGTGATTGTAAACGACGGCAACGGCCGCTATTTCGAGCCCGCACCCGGCCGCAACTGGCAGGCAGGTTTGAGCGTAAAAAAAGCGTTTTGATTTTAAAGAAAGGCCGTCTGAAAGCTTTCAGACGGCCTTGTTTATCTGCGCAAGCTGCGTCAATAAGCCTCAAACGGCACGGCCAGCAAAGCTTCTCCGCCGCTGTGCACTTGTGCGGCAAAGGTGTGCACTTGCGGCAGCACATAGGCGAAATACACTTGCGCCGTGTGCTGCTGCGCGCGGTAGAAAGCTTCACCCAAAGGCGCATCGGTGCGGCCGGCGAGCGCATCGGCGGCGGCCAACCAGCCGCGAGCCAGCGCGATGGCGCCCAGCGTGCAGGCCATTTGTTGCAGATAGGCGTTGGAAGCGGCGGCGGCCAGTGCGGGCTGCTCGCCCATTTGCGCCACAATATCGGCCACGCTTTGCTCGGCCGCGGCTATGGCTTGCAGCAGCGATGCAGCCAAATCGGGCGCGGCAGCGGCCAATGTTTGCGCAATTTCTTTGCCCTCGGCGAGCAAGGCCAGCGGCACGGCGCCGCCGTTGGCTGCGGTTTTGCGGCCGATTAAATCGAGCGCCTGCACGCCGTTGGTGCCTTCGTAAATCGGGGTGATGCGCACATCGCGCACATATTGCGACACGCCGGTTTCTTCCACGTAGCCCATGCCGCCGTAAACCTGCATGGCCAGATTGGTGAGCAGCACGCCGTTGTCGGTGTTCCACGCTTTCACAATCGGAATCAGATAATCAAGCACGCGCTCGGCCTGTTTGCGCACCACAGGGTCTTCCAGCCCGTGCACCAAATCAATCGCAGAGGCAGCCTGCATATAAAGCGCGCGCTGGGCGGCTAATGTGGCTTTTTGCACCAGCAGCATGCGGCGCACGTCGGGGTGGTGGATGATGCTTACCGGCTCTTGGCTGTCGCTGCCCAATTCGCGGCTTTGCACGCGCTCTTGCGCATAGGCGAGTGCATTTTGATAAGCGCGCTCGGCCACGGCATGACCCTCGATGCCCACGCCCAAGCGGGCGTGTTTCATCATGGTAAACATATAGGCCAGGCCTTTGCCGGCGCGGCCGATCAAATAGCCTTCGGCTTCGTCAAACTGCATCACGCAAGTGGGGCTGGCGTGGATGCCGAGCTTGTGCTCCAGCCCCACCACGCTCACCGGGTTGCGCGCGCCGAGGCTGCCATCAGCGTTCACCAGATATTTGGGCACGATAAACATCGAAATGCCTTGCACGCCCGGCGGCGCATCGGGCAGGCGCGCCAGCACCAAATGAACAATATTTTCGGTGATTTCCTGCGCGCCCCAGGTGATGAAGATTTTTTGGCCGCTGATGGCATAAGCGCCGTTGTCTTTGGGCACGGCCTTCACCGCCACCTGCGCCAAATCAGTGCCCGCGCCCGGCTCGGTGAGGTTCATGGTGCCGCTCCAAGCGCCTTCACACATTTTGGGCAGGTAAACCTGTTTTTGCTCATCGTCGGCATGGTTGAACAAAGCTTCAATCGCGCCGATGGTGAGCATGGGCAAAAGCGAGAGCGATAAATTGGCGGCACACCACATTTCTTCGCACGCGGCCGACACCACCGCCGGCAGCCCTTGGCCGCCATATTCAGCCGGCGCGCGCAAGCCCGCCCAGCCCGCATCGCGGTATTCGTGATAAGCATTCACCAAATCGGGGTGGGTTTCTACTTTGCCGTTTGTCAATTTTGCGCCGTGCAAATCGCCGGTGCGGTTTGTGGGTGCGAGCACTTGCTCGGCAAAGCGCGCCGCTTCTTCCAACACCGCATCCACGGTGTCGGCATCGAGGCCGTCTGAAGCGGGCAGGGCGAGAATTTCGGGAAGCTTGCCATGCACTTGCAGGGCAAAACGCAATTCGTTGATGGGGGCTTGGTAATTCATGCTTTCTCCATGATCAATAAAATATTGTTTTTGTGTGGTGTGGTGTGGTGTGGCGCTTACTTTAGCCGCAATCGCACCGCTTGCAAAGGCTGCGGCAAGGCTTTTTTGGAGCAAGCAGCCTAAACTTTGCGCGGCCACAAAAAAGCGGCGATGTTGTGTGGTATTGTTGCGCACAATCTGCTTGATGCCGTCTGAAAGTTTTCAGACGGCATCAGGCAGAAAAGCCGGCGCAAACCGCTAGGGTCTGTTCACAATTACTTGTCATAAAGGTAGCCACATCACAATGCATCCCAATAAAACCGTGCTGTGGAAGTTGCGCTTTAGCTTATCGTAGCGGCTGGCAATCGCTCGGAAATGTTTCAGACGACAAAAAGTATTCTCCACCAAGTGCCTGATTTTATAAAGATACCAGTCCATGTCTTTATTTTTCTCTTCCCTGTCTTTTCTATAGGGAATATTGGCTTTCGCGCCACTTTCCTCTATCTGTTCCCTGAGTCGGTCTGAATCATAGCCCTTATCCGCATTCACAAGCTCAGTTCCGGCAAGATCGATGTTATCAAGCAATTCCGGCGCAACGCTGATATCGTTGATATTGCCCGCAGTAATGATAATCTCAACCGGATTGCCTGAGACGTCTACCGCCAGATGAATCTTGCTGGTCATCCCGCCCCGGCTCATACCGATTGCGTGTTCCTCTTCTTCGCTGAGCCATGAGGCGCCGGCTGAATGTTGATGCGCCCGAACATAGCTGCCATCTATGGCTACCCATTCCAAATCACAGTCTTGGCTGAGCTTTTTTAAGGCTTCGGCAAAAATACCTTTTGCCGACCAACGGTTATAAGCCGTGTAAACGGTATGGTGTTTGCCGAAATACTCGGGCAGATCGCGCCAAGGGATGCCGGTTCTGACTCTGTATAGGATGCCTTCGAAAATCAGGCGTAGATTGGGTTTGCAATAAACACCCAAATCACGCAGAATGGGCAACAGCTTCGTCCAGTATTCATCTTTGAGTAGTGTGCGGGGCATGGCAGGTGTATTAGGGTTGTGTGAGAGCTCCCTTTTTACACCTGCTTTCCTTTTTATTCAATGTTATGACAAGTAATTGTGAACAGACCCTAAGGCGGATGACAAAAAAGCCCAAGGCCGCTATGCTTTCACCTTTGTGTTTTCCCGATTAAAGACGATTCATGAACATCACCCAAACCATTGCCGCCGAATTAAACGCCACCGCCGCCCAAGTAGAAGCCGCCGTGGCTTTGCTGGATGAGGGCGCCACCGTGCCCTTTATCGCCCGCTACCGCAAAGAAGCCACCGGCGCTCTGGACGACAGCCAATTGCGCACCCTGGCCGAGCGCCTGCAATACCTGCGCGAATTGCTGGAGCGCAAGGCCACCGTGCTCAAAAGCATTGAAGAACAAGGCAAGCTCACCGATGAATTAAAAGCGCAAATCGACGCCGCCGACAACAAAACCACACTCGAAGATTTATACCTGCCCTACAAACCCAAACGCCGCACCAAAGCGCAAATTGCGCGCGAAAACGGCTTGCAGCCCTTGGCCGAATTATTGCTGAGCACGCCGTCTGAAAACCCCGACACCGCCGCGCAAGGCTACCTGAACGAAAACGTGGCCGACACAAAAGCCGCGCTCGACGGCGCACGCGCAATTTTGATGGAGCAATTCGCCGAAGATGCCGAGCTCATCGGCCGCCTGCGTGAAAAACTGTGGCGCGAAGCCGAAATTCACGCCCAAGTGATTGCCGGGCAGGAAGCCGCGGGCGAAAAATTCAAAGATTATTTCGACCACCGCGAGCCCGTGCGCACTATGCCCAGCCACCGCGCCTTGGCCGTTTTGCGCGGGCGCAACGAAAACATTCTTCAGGCAGCCTTAAAATACCAGCCCGACGACACCCCGATTACCGAGCAAAGCGAATACGAACAAGCCATTGCCAAACAATTCAACATTGCCGACCAAGGCCGCGCCGCCGATAAATGGCTGCGCGACACCGTGCGCCTTACCTGGCGCGCCAAAATCTTCTTGTCGCTGGAATTAGACGCCTTCAACCGCCTGAAAGAAGCCGCCGACACCGACGCGATTACCGTGTTCGCCCGCAACCTCAAAGACTTATTGCTCGCCGCGCCCGCCGGCCGCCTCACCACGCTGGGCCTCGACCCCGGCTACCGCAACGGCGTGAAATGCGCCGTGGTGGACGACACCGGCAAACTGCTCGACACCGTGATTGTGTATTTGCATCAAGAAAACAATATGTTGGCCGCTTTGGCCGGCATCATCAAAAAACACAGCGTTAAACTGATTGCCATCGGCAACGGCACCGGCAGCCGAGAAACCGACAAACTCGCCGGTGAATTGGTGAAAGGGCTACCTGAAATGAAGCTGCACAAAATTGTGGTAAGCGAAGCCGGTGCCTCGATTTATTCCGCTTCCGAATTGGCGGCCAAAGAGTTTCCCGAGCTCGATGTATCCCTGCGCGGCGCGGTTTCCATCGCCCGCCGCCTGCAAGACCCGCTGGCCGAATTGGTGAAAATCGACCCCAAATCCATCGGCGTCGGCCAATATCAGCACGATGTGAACCAAAGCCAGCTCGCCAAATCGCTCGATGCCGTGGTGGAAGATTGCGTGAATGCCGTGGGCGTAGACGTAAACACCGCCTCCGCGCCGCTGCTGGCGCGCATCTCCGGCCTCAACCAAACGCTGGCGCACAACATCGTGCAATACCGCAACGACAACGGCGCCTTCCTCAGCCGCAAAGCCCTGCTCAAAGTGCCGCGCCTGGGCGACAAAACCTACGAACAAGCCGCCGGATTCTTGCGCATTCAGGGCGGCAAAGAGCCGCTCGACGCCAGCGCCGTGCACCCCGAAGCCTACCCCATCGTGGCGCAAATGCTGGCCGACAACCACATCAAAGCTGCCGACTTAATCGGCAACCGCGACAAAATCAAACAAATCAAGCCCACCCAATACACCAACGAACAATTCGGCCTGCCCACGATTTTAGACATCCTCGCCGAACTGGAAAAACCCGGCCGCGACCCGCGCGGTGAGTTTCAAACCGCCACCTTCACCGAAGGCGTGAACGAAATCAAAGATTTGCAACTGGGCATGATTCTGGAAGGCGTGGTGAGCAACGTGGCCAACTTCGGCGCCTTTGTCGACATCGGCGTACACCAAGACGGCCTGGTACACATCTCCGCGCTGGCCAATAAATTCGTACAAGACCCGCGCGAAGTGGTGAAGGCGGGCGATGTGGTGAAAGTCAAAGTGATGGAAATCGACGCAGCGCGCAAACGCATCGCCCTCACCATGCGCCTAGACGACGAACCCGGCAGCACCGTCAAACGCGATAGGCCGTCTGAAAACAACACCCGCAAAGACACCCGCCCCCAACGCAGCGCACCCCGCGAACAAGCACAGGGCAATTCGGCGATGGCGGATGCGTTTGCGAAGTTGAAACGGTAAAATGTTGCTCAACTTAAAAAGATTGACACTAAATTATGAAAAAAAGCATTAATACATTGCAAGAACCACAAATGAATATTTATGGAGAGTACGAACCAGATGTTTCTGAAAAAAATATCTGGGACAAATCTGTTAAAGCTGAGGAGAATGGATATTATTGGAAAAAGGATCCCATTGTTACGCGTGGCGTAAATGAATTTTCTACTAACCCTATCGTTATCGAACTTTTTTGTGGGTGCGGGGGGACATCTTTGGGGTTTGAAATGGCTGGATACGAAATTGCTCTAGGTTGTGATATCCATGCCTTTGCTATAAAAACTTTTAAACATAATCATCCAAGGGCATGGACTATCTTAGGAGACGTAAAAAAAGTAGACCCTTTGGAAGTGAAAAGAATTTTACATGGCAGGCAAGTGGATGTATTGATTGCGGGTGTGCCTTGCCAGGGTTTTTCTTTAAATAATCGTAAACGTCATGAGGATGACGATCGTAATTTGCTCTATAAAGAATTTGTGAAATTTGTAGAGGTATTGGAGCCGAAGTCAATTGTGCTGGAAAATGTTTCAGGGATGAGAAGTACGGGAACATTTGTTAAGGATATTGAACAAGACTTATCTCGAGCTGGAAAAATGATAGTCAAAAGTAGATTGTTATCTGCAGCTGATTATGGTGTTCCTCAAAAACGGAACCGCTTGTTATTTGTCGGTGTTCAAGGAACTAGTTTTGACTTTAATAAGATTCGTAAAACGCATGGAGAAGAGACAGGTAAGTCATATGTGACTGTTCGTGATGCAATTGGAGATTTACCGCCACTCAATCCTAAAGAATCTAAAAATAACTATGCAAGCCCGCCTACTTCAGAATACCAAAAATTAATGAGAAGTGATAATGGCAATGTATTAACTTGCCATGTTGCGCCTAATCATCCAGTTAGTACAATTGAGAAAATTAAAAATACACTACCAGGAGAGCCAATGTATCCGAAATTTAAACAAAGAATTCGGTTGGCTTGGGATATTCAAAGCCCTACGCAAGTATCGGGAGGGATTCGTCCACAATTTCAATTTGGACATCCTGAAGATAATCGGGGATTAACCATTCGGGAAAGATGCAGAATTCAGAGTTTTCCTGATAATTTTTTTGTGCATGGTGGGATTGTTCAGGGTAGAGTGCAGACAGGAAATGCTGTTCCACCATTGTTAGCAAAGGCCGTTGCGTTAGCAATCAAGGAATATTTATGAAATATAGAATTTGGTATAGCACGGAAGAGTTTGCAGATTTCATTATTGATCATACTGATCTAAAAGATAAAGAATGCGTAAAGAAAAAGATGTATGAAAGTGATGCAAATAATGCGAAAAACTTTCATGCAATGCCTGACCATATTAAAAAAATATTGTATTTAGATGCACCTGATTTGATTGTAGAGATTGATCAAGAACCAATTTTTTCTGTGGAAGTCTCTACCGAAGCAGGTACTGGACATAATGTTTTTCAAAGATTTGCCCGATTGGCAGCATCCGTAGAAAACAATGTTCCCGCATTCTATATTTATCCTGAAGCAGTCATTATCAGTCGAGAACGCGGGAGTACAAAGTGGGATAAAATCAATCCATTGATATTTAAAGCATTAGAGAATGTGATGTCAATTTATCATATTCCAGCGCTATTTTATTATTTTCCTAGTGATTTCAAATCATGTCCCGATAATGCAATTTTGTCTGGAAATCAGAATACAGGAGGATTGCTATATGAGCCTAATAGAAAATATGCAGGTTCGCCATTGTCGGTGGATACGGAAATGCGGAAAATGTTTTGCGCTATAAATGAAGTGATTGAGGTGTTCGAGAAAACAGGGATTATTGAGGGTCGCAAAAAATTATTAGGAAAATATAATATCAAAGAACATAAAAACTGGATGAGTGAAGAATATTATAAAAAAGATGGGCATCAGGATATGTCTCCACTCTCTGCTACTATAAAAATACCTACAGTTTATTTACTAAACTATCTTGAATGTAAGAGTTATTCAATTGGAGAGTTATTACGTAGTAGGGAAGAGACTATTTTATATAAAGTGAATGCTAAATTTCGTGGAGACCCTTATCCTGGCGCATTGGCAGCCATTGATTATTTGTGTTGCAGAGAAGGAGTATCCTTTGAAGAACGTAAGTACAACTTAGTCTTGGTTTGGTCTGATGTTGAAATAGATGATAATGCTGAGACGATTAAGTTAATTGGTACAAAGGGAAAAATTGATGATTTTATTCACGCAGTACAAAATAGCGAGAACAAAAATATCTTAAATAAAGATTATAATGAATTGAAGCGAAAAGGAGAAATACCTCGTTATTATATGCAAGTGCGTTATGGTTCCACTTATTCAAAAGCGAAACATATTCGAGTCTTTTCATATTTTGCGGATGCGATATTGTTTCCTGATGGCTCATTATGGAGAGATGCTTGATGCTGGAAGAGGCCAAAGTTACAGTCAATATCCTTAACTGGTTAGAAAAAGAGGGCTGGGAGATTATTTGCTACGATTTTCCTCAGAGTGGAACAGGAGTTATGTTGCACCCAAATAATCGGGATAGTTCGAAAAGTAAAAATCAAGACGGTATCATCCCTGATATTATTGCTGTAAAAAATAGAAAAGTTGTTTTTTTTGAAAATAAGAATAGATTTGTTTTATCCGATTTTGAAAAAATATGGGAAATTAAATCATTAAATAAATATTCAGTTAGTTTGGGAAAATTAATTAACTCCCCAGATGATTTCAATATTTTTTATGGGATAGGAATACCACAAGCTGATAAGTATGTTGGAAAAAGTATGAACCATTTGGATAAAGTTGATTTTATTATCAGCACCTCAGAAGATGGTGTGATATGTGTTGAATATGACAAACATTTTGTTTTCCAACAGATGCATGTCTAAATAATCTCTATGCACACTCCCATCGAAACCCACCCCTTACCGCCTTTCGCCCCGCCCAACGCCAAATTGCTGATGTTGGGCAGCTTTCCGCCGCCGCGGGCGCGGTGGAAGATGGATTTTTATTATCCGAATTTTCAAAACGATATGTGGCGGATTTTCGGGCTGGTGTTTTTTGCAGATAAAGATTATTTCGTTGAGGCGGGCGGCAAGGCGTTTAAGGAAGGCTTGATTCGGGATTTTCTGCAGGAAAAAGGCATTGCCATCAGCGATACGGCGCATCAAGTGGTGCGTTTGCAGGGCAATGCGTCGGATAAGTTTTTGCAGATTGTAACGCCGCTGGATTTGGCGGCGCTGCTCGCGCAAATGCCGCATTGCGATGTGGTGATGACCACGGGTGAGCTGGCCACGGATACTTTGGTATCCTTGATGCCGTCTGAAACAGCCAAGCCTGCCATCGGCGCTTATAGCGAGGCGGAATTTGCGGGGCGGCGCTTGCGGCTTTATCGGCTGCCGTCGTCGTCGCGGGCTTATCCCTTGCCGCTGGCGCAAAAGGCGGCAGCGTATGCGCGGTTTTTTAGAGAAATCGGTTTGCTTGAGGCTTTTTAATTAAACGGCAACAAAAAAGCGCACTCCATGGTGCGCTTTTGTTTTGGCAGGGTAATGTGCTATTTGGCTACCCAGTTGCCTTTTATCGGGCGGACAAAATAAGCGAGGACGGCAATCATGCACACTTCAATCGACACCGACCAATAAACATGGCCTAAAATTTCACTCCACAATTCGGCGGCATTCAGGTTCCACAGCCAGCCGGTGGCGCCATCGGCATAGACGGGATTGCGAAAGCCGAAGAGGGGAATCAAAAAGCCGTGCATCACAATGGTGATCAGCAAGCCGTAGAAAGCGCCATACCACAAGCGGATTTTCGGCCAATAAGCAGAGCCCACAACATAAACGAAAGCGAATACGAAGCTAAACAGCCAGTGATATAAAGTAACAGCGCCGGGCACGGTAACGCCTTGATAAACGTAATCGAGCGAATGCGAATTGAAGCCGAGCCAGCCGAGCCAAGCATCAATATTGGCGCCTGGCGGTGAAATTTCGCCCGGCATGCGCGGCGGCATATTCACTTCGGAGCCCCATTTGACCAATGAGCTGAAAAAGCCGCCAATCAGCGTGGTCCAGAGGATGATTTTTTTGTTGATTTGCCAAGCGGCGGGGGTGGAATTAAGCATACTCATCATAAATGCCTTGTGGGTGTAGTAAATTCAATATGATGATTATTATGAATTTTGAATAAGATGATATTGAGACAAATCAACTATGGGCTAAATTTGTAATTTAATTACAAACCAGGCCGTCTGAAAGCTTGCTTTTCATGCTTTCTGACGGCCTGGTTTGGCTTTTGCGTTTCGGTGTGCGCCGCTGCCAGCCAGCGGCCGTTGTTTCTCACCCATGTGGTGGTGTCGAAGCAGATCATTTCGTGGCTTTGGCCATCCATTTCAAAAATTTGCTTCACCTCATCAGTGGCCACCGCCACATCGGCAATCGGAAAAATCACTTTTTCATTTGAAAATTCAAAAAACGTGAGTTTTGCCGGGCCGGTTTGGGCCATGGATAGATATTCGCCCGGGCTGAAATGATGAATGCCGAACATGGCCACGCTCACCGCTTCGGCAGCCAGCAGCGCAGCCGCTTGCTCGGGGCGTTGGTCGGCCATTGCCTGCCAGAATTCGGCCTCTAATTTCATAATCTCGGTGTGGCTGCTCATTTTGCGCTCCTTTTGAATGCGATCCAAAAAATGCAGGCGGTGTTTCTTTTGCGCCCGTGTGCATTTCCCAGAAGATAAAGGCTTGTCAAATCAAGATAATTCACCGACACTATGCCGCAAGCCGCCCATCACCACAAGGAGAAAATTATGGCTGCCATCCGCTCCGCTATTGCTGTTACCGTTATCGCCGCTGCTGTGCTGGCGGCTTGCAGCCGGCCGGCCACACCCAGCTATACCGCGCCCGCACAAGAAACCGCCCAAGCCTCCAAAAGCCAAGCCATGGACGCTGCTTATGCCGGCACAGCTCGTGTGCGCATGGCGGTGATGCCCTCGCCGCCCGTCAGCGCTGAAATCGCGCTGCCGCTGCAAAACACCGAGCAATACGGCCAAATCAGCACCAACCCCGTGCATGCCGTGGCGCAGCAGCCGGTGTCTACCTTCAGCATTGATGTAGACACCGGCAGCTATGCCAACAGCCGCCGCTTCCTCAATAATGGCCGCCTGCCGCCGGTGAATGCGGTGCGGGTGGAAGAATTAATCAATTATTTCGACTACAGCTATCCGCTGCCGCAAGGCCGCGCGCCTTTTGCGGTGCACACCGATACTGTCGATTCGCCGTGGCAGCCACACGCCAAGATCATCAAAATCGGCATTAAAGCGCAAGATTTGGCGCTCAAAGAATTGCCGCCGGCCAATTTGGTGTTTTTGGTGGATGTGTCCGGCAGCATGAACGCGCCCGACAAGCTGCCGCTGGTAAAACAAACCCTGCGCCTGCTCACCGAGCAATTGCGTGCGCAAGATAAGGTAACGCTAATCACCTATGCCAGCGGAGAAAAGCTGGTGCTGCCGCCCACTTCCGGCAGCCAAAAGCAAAGCATTTTGCGCGCGATTAACGGCTTGCAGGCCGGCGGCGCCACGGCCGGCGAGCAAGCCATTCAGCTGGCCTATCAAGAAGCCGAAAAAGCCCACATTAAAAACGGCATCAACCGCATTTTGCTGGCCACCGATGGCGATTTCAACGTGGGCATCACCGATTTCGACACCCTCAAAGGCATGGTGGCCGAAAAGCGCAAAGCGGGCATTTCCCTCACCACCTTGGGCTTTGGCACCGGCAACTACAATGAGCGCCTGATGGAGCAGCTGGCCGATGCGGGCGATGGCAACTACAGCTATATCGACAACCCAAACGAAGCCAAAAAAGTGCTGCAACGCCAATTGTCGTCCACCCTGGCCACCGTGGCACAAGACGTGAAAATCCAAGTGGAATTCAATCCCGCCACCGTAAAAGAGTATCGTTTGGTCGGCTATGAAAACCGCCTGCTCAAGCAAGAAGATTTCAACAACGATAATGTAGACGCCGGCGATATCGGTGCCGGCCACAGCGTCACCGCCCTGTATGAAATCATCCCTGCTGGGCAGCCCGGCTGGCTGGGCGAATCACGCTACCGGCCCGCCGCACCTGCCGCCGACAGCAAAGCCGGTGAATACGCCCATGTGAACTTGCGCTACAAATTGCCCGGCAAAAGCGCCAGCATCCTCATCAGCCAGCCCGTGGCCGCCAGCAGCAAACCCTTGGCACAAGCCAATGCCGACACCCGCTTTGCCATCGCCGTAGCCGCCTACGGCCAGCAATTGCGCGGCGGCCAATACAACGGCAAAATGGGCTGGGGCGACATCATCCGCCTCGCCCGGCAAGCCGATAAGCCCGACCCCTACGGCTTGCGTAGCGAATTTATCGAGCTGGCCAAAATCGCCCAAAGCTTGAGCGCAGGCGCAGCAAGCGGCGAATAATATCGACTTGAATGAATAAGCCATTATTGTGCAGCATGCAGATGCCGTCTGAAACCTTTCAGACGGCATCTTTTTAATTATGGCGTTGTTAAATTATTTGGCAAATCTACCGTCATTAAGAAGTTTCCACGCTTTTTTATAAACCGCACTGATGCCGCTTTTGATTTCTTTCAGCGTTTTTGAGTACATTTCTCCGGGAAATTCACTATTTATACTTCCTTTCCTGCAACGACTGATATAGCTTTGAGCCGTCTCCGAAAGATTGTTGGTAGCCACGCAATCTGCAGCGTATGCGTTAGACAAGAATAATGAATCATTGCCCACTTTATAGTCGATACCGCCAACAAAGCATAAAATAAGCGCAAGTTTTAATATTTTCATATGAAACCCCCTTATTTTGAAAAAGTTTCAAATTTTCTATATGCTTCAATATCTCTGAAGTGGCGTGCATAGATTTCGGTGACCTCATCAAAAGAATTCTCTAGCATTGGATTGATATCAACGATACTGTAAAGAGACCAAGATATTTCCTGCCCTTCTGCATTCTTGTATGTCGTGTTTCGATGCTTGGTTAGATCTTCAACCTTTGATCTGGCCTCATCCATGGTATTTGCTTTTACTAAGGTGATACATTCTTCATAAAGTGGGGTGTAGCCAGCAGAGTCGGATGCTGATTTATACACGATGATGGCTACGTAGTATTCTGTGCTCATGGTCAACTCCAAATTTAGTTAATGAACTTATTGCTCATAATAACGAAATAACGAACAAATGTTTGAGTTAATCTATATTGCTTCATGGTTGTAATAAAATTTAACGATAGATAGTTATCGTATGCACATCGATCCGGTACGTTATGATATTAGGCTACACTTAACTTGTGCTAATTTTATTATGGCCTTCTTGGCGGGGGCGATGTAGGGTTAGGTTGGTTACGTATGGAAAATTCAGGATTTTGTTGGGTTGCATCTGCGGCTAACCCAACTGACGGTTACTAAAATGCCGTCTGAAAAGGATTTTTCAGACGGCATTATCGTTACTTCAAATCAACAACCATCAACTCAAGCGGCGTTGCCTTCCAAGAAATCCTGCGCAAAGCGTTGCAGCACGCCGCCGGCTTCGTAGATCAGCACTTCTTCGGCGGTGTCCAAACGGCTGGTGACGGGCACTTCTACGGTTTCGCCGTTTTTGCGGTGAATCACCAAAGTGAGCTCGCCGCGCGGGATGCGTTCGCCGATCACGTCGTAGGTTTCGGTGCCGTCCAATTCAAGCGTTTTGCGGTTGGTGCCGGGCAAAAATTGCAGCGGCAACACGCCCATGCCGATGAGGTTGGTGCGGTGGATACGCTCGAAGCCTTCGGCCACAATGGCTTCCACACCGGCTAGGCGCACGCCTTTGGCGGCCCAGTCGCGGCTGGAGCCTTGGCCGTAGTCGGCGCCGGCCACGATAATCAGCGGCTGTTTGCGGTTCATATAGGTTTCGATGGCTTCCCACATGCGCATGGTTTGGCCTTCGGGCTCCACGCGGGCGAGTGAACCTTGTTTCACGGTGCCGTCTTCGTTTTTCACCATTTCGTTAAACAATTTGGGGTTAGCGAAGGTGGCGCGTTGGGCGGTGAGGTGGTCGCCGCGGTGGGTGGCGTAGGAGTTAAAGTCTTCTTCAGGTAGCCCCATTTTGTGCAGGTATTCGCCGGCGGCGCTGTTCATCAAAATGGCGTTGGAAGGCGACAGGTGGTCGGTGGTGATGTTGTCGGGCAAAATCGCCAGCGGGCGCATGCCTTTGAGGGTGCGCTTGCCCGCCAATGCGCCTTCCCAATAGGGCGGGCGGCGGATATAGGTGGACATGGGGCGCCAGTCGTAGAGCGGGCTGGGGGCTTTTTCGGCGGCGCCGGTGTCGAACATGGGGATATAAATATCGCGGAATTGCTGCGGTTTCACATGTTCGGCCACGATGGCGTCGATTTCTTCATCGGTCGGCCAGATGTCTTTCAGGCGGATTTCTTTGCCATCGGCCACGCCCAAAACATCGTTTTCAATATCGAAGCGGATGCTGCCGGCAATGGCGTAGGCCACCACCAAAGGCGGCGAAGCCAAGAAAGCCTGTTTGGCATAGGGGTGGATGCGGCCGTCGAAGTTGCGGTTGCCGCTCAATACGGCGGTGGCATACAAATCGCGGTCGATGATTTCTTGCTGGATCTGCGGGTCGAGTGCGCCGCTCATGCCGTTGCAGGTGGTGCAGGCAAAGGCGACGATGCCGAAGCCGAGCTGCTCCAATTCGCTCAACAAGCCTGCTTCTTGCAGGTAGATTTCGGCCACTTTGGAGCCGGGTGCGAATGAAGATTTCACCCACGGCTTGCGGATTAAGCCCAATTTGTTGGCATTGCGCGCCAGCAGGGCGGCGGCCACCACGTTGCGCGGGTTGCTGGTGTTGGTGCACGAGGTGATGGCGGCGATAATCACCGCGCCATCGGGCATTTTGCCGTCGGCAGGGGTTTCATAAGGCGCGGCCAAGCCTTTGGCGGCCAAATCGGCGGTGGCAAAGCGGGCGTGCGGGTTGGAAGGGCCGGCCATATTGCGGCCTACGGTGGAAAGGTCGAATGTCAATACGCGCGGATATTCGGCGTTTTTCAATTCACTCGCCCACAGGCCGGCGGTTTTGGCGTAGGTTTCCACCAGTTTCACTTGTGCATCATCGCGGCCGGTGAGTTTCAGATAATCGA
The DNA here is from genome assembly GCF_022870845.1 of Uruburuella suis. Lineage (GTDB taxonomy): Bacteria > Pseudomonadota > Gammaproteobacteria > Burkholderiales > Neisseriaceae > Neisseria > Neisseria suis. Next base: position 2,292,163 of record NZ_CP091507.1, on the reverse strand, counting down.
TGGTTTGCTGGTCGATGTAGAACATGCCGGCGGTGGCGCCGTATTCGGGTGTCATGTTGGAGATGGTGGCGCGGTCGCCCACAGACAGGCTTTCTGCGCCTTCGCCGTAGAATTCCACAAATGCGCCCACCACGCGCTCTTTGCGCAAAAATTCGGTTAACGCGAGCACGATGTCGGTGGCGGTGATGCCGCTTTGGCGTTTGCCGGTGAGTTCTACGCCCACAATGTCGGGCAGACGCATCATTGAAGCGCGGCCGAGCATCACGGTTTCGGCTTCCAAGCCGCCCACGCCCACGGAAATCACGCCCAGCGCATCAACGTGCGGGGTGTGCGAATCCGTGCCCACGCAGGTATCGGGGAAGGCGACGCCGTTTTTCACTTGGATAACGGGCGACATTTTTTCCAAGTTGATTTGGTGCATGATGCCGTTGCCCGCCGGAATCACGTCCACATTTTCAAATGCGGTTTTGGTCCAGTTGATAAAGTGGAAACGGTCTTCGTTGCGGCGGTCTTCAATATCGCGGTTTTTTTGGAAGGCATCGGGGTCGAAGCCGCCACATTCTACGGCCAACGAGTGGTCGACGATGAGCTGGGTTTGCACCACGGGGTTTACTTTAGACGGGTCGCCGCCTTTGTCGGCAATCGCATCGCGCAAGCCGGCCAAGTCCACCAGCGCGGTTTGGCCGAGAATATCGTGGCACACCACGCGAGCGGGAAACCACGGAAAGTCGATTTCCTGCTTGCGCTCAATCAATTGCGTGAGCCAAGAATCGAGCGTGGCTTGGTCGACATTGTCGGCGCGGTTGACCAGGTTTTCCGCCAGAATGCGGCTGGTGTAGGGCAGGGTGTCGTAGCTGCCGGGGGCGATGGCTTCGCAAGCGGCGCGGGCGTCGTAGTATTTGAGGTCGGTGCCGGGCAGCGGTTTGAGGTATTGGGCGTTGGTGCTCATGGTGGTTTCCGTTTCGTGTTTTTCTTGTGGGCGGGGTTTCAGACGGCCTGTTGGTGTTTGAGGCCGTCTGAAAGATTGGTTGATAAACTGTTTATCAGGATGAATGCTTTATCTTGGCCTTGCGGCCAAGTGTCGGATTCGAGAATCCGACCTACGGTTTGTTGCGGCCGCTTTTTCAGACGGCCTGCAATAAAAAAAGCGCATCTGCTTCACACATGATGCGCTTGTTGTCCGGCACATCATGCTGCCGTGTTGGGTTTTCGGCTTTCAGACGGCCTTGGTAATTAAGAGGCCGTCTGAAAACTTTTTGCTTATCGCTCGTCAATCGGCACAAAAGCCAAATCATCGGGGCCGGTGTAATTCGCGCTCGGGCGGATGATTTTGCCGTCTTGGCGCTGCTCAATCACATGCGCGGCCCAGCCTGAGGTGCGCGAAATCACGAAGAGCGGGGTAAACATGGCGGTGGGCACGCCCAGCTTTTGATAGCTCACGGCGCTGAACCAATCCAAGTTGGGGAACATTTTTTTCTCGTTCCACATCAGCGTTTCCAAGCGCTCGGCCACATCAAAGAGCAGCATGTCGCCGGTTTCGGCGCTCAATTCACGTGCCACTTCTTTAATCACCACGTTGCGCGGGTCGGACACGGTGTACACCGGGTGGCCGAAGCCGATCACGATTTCTTTGCGGCCGATGCGTTCGCGGATGTCGGCCTCGGCTTCGTCGGCGTTGCGATAACGTTTTTGAATGTCGTAAGCCACTTCGTTGGCGCCGCCGTGTTTGGGGCCTTTGAGTGCGCCGATGGCGCCGGTGATGGCGGCATACATATCGGAGCCGGTGCCGGCAATCACGCGCGAGGTGAAGGTGGAGGCGTTGAACTCATGCTCTGCATAAAGAATCAGTGAAATGTGCATGGCTTTTACATGTTCGGCGCTCGGGCGTTTGCCGTGCAAAAGGTGCAGGAAATGGCCGCCGATGCTGTCTTCTTCGCTGTCGAGGGAAATCACTTTGCCGTTGTGCGAATATTGATACCAGTAAAGCAGCATGCTGCCCAAAGAAGCCATCAATTTGTCGGCGATGTCGCGCGCTTCGCTCACGGGGTGGGTTTCGCGCTCGGGCGTGGTGCAGCCCAAGGCAGACACGCCGGTACGCATCACGTCCATCGGGTGGGCGTTGGCCGGCAGGCTTTCGAGCACGGTGAGCACGTTGGCGGGCAGGTTGCGCAGCGATTGCAGCTTTTTCTTGTAGGCGGCCAGCTCGAATTTGTTGGGCAGGTGGCCGTGCACCAGCAAGTGCGCCACTTCTTCAAATTCGCAATGTTTGGCCAAATCGAGAATGTCGTAGCCGCGGTAGCTCAAGTCGTTGCCGTGTTTGCCCACGGTGCACAGGGCGGTGTTGCCGGCGGCGATGCCCGACAAGGCCACGGATTTTTTCGGCTTGGGGGTAACAGGGGTGTTTGCTTCGGTCATGGGTTTCTCCTAAGTAGACTTGCTTTTTTTATTTTTTCAGACGGCCTGATGCAAATGCCCGGCCGTTTGAAAGGCTGCAACCGACCTGCCGTTGTCGGAAAAGAAAACGGCAGGCGGCAAAACGGGCTTATTTGTTTTGGTTGAACAATTGATCGAGCTTTTGCTCGTAATCGTGGTAGCCGAGGAAATCATACAATTCCATACGGGTTTGCATGGTGTCGACCACGTTTTGCTGATGGCCGTCGTGGCGGATGGCTTCATACACGCCCAAAGCGGCTTTGCTGGCGGCGCGGAATGATGAGAGCGGATAGAGCACCAGCGACACGCCGGCTTCGCCCAATTCTTGCTGCGAATAAAGCGGGGTGGCGCCGAATTCGGTGATGTTGGCCAGAATCGGCACGTTTACGGCATCGGCAAATTGGCGGTACATGCCCAATTCGGTGATGGCTTCAGGGAAAATCATGTCGGCGCCGGCTTCCACGCAGGCTTGGGCACGCTCGATGGCCGATTGCAGGCCTTCAACCGCCAGCGCATCGGTGCGGGCCATAATCACGAAATCGGGATTCACGCGGGCATCGACGGCGGCTTTCACGCGGTCGACCATTTCTTCAAGAGAAACAATGGCTTTATTCGGGCGGTGGCCGCAGCGTTTTTGTGCCACTTGGTCTTCGAGATGCACAGCAGCCACGCCGGCTTTTTCCATGGCTTTGATGGTGCGGGCGATATTGAATGCGCCGCCCCAGCCGGTGTCGATATCGACCAAAAGCGGGGTGTCTACATTATCGGTGATGCGTTGCGCGTCGATTAATACGTCTTCCAGGCTGGTGATGCCCAAATCGGGAATGCCGCGTGAGCAAGCGGCCACGCCGCCGCCGGAGAGATAAATGGCTTTGAAACCGCTTTGTGTGGCCAAGCGCGCAAAATAGGCATTCACGCAACCGACAACGGCCAGCGGGGTTTCTTCTTTGACTGCTTGGCGGAATTTGGCGCCGGCAGATTGGATGGTCATATTGGGGCTCCGTTGGTGTTTTTCTTGTGTAGCCGAATGTAGTAATTTTTGCTGTTGCTGTAAAGCTCTAATTTTTTATGGATGCCATCAGAAAACATGATGATGAAGGCCGCAAGGTTTATGGATTAAGGACTTTGCTTTTTTGCAGGCTGAAGTGGCCGTCTGAAATATTAATAATATATGTTTGAAACAAATTTTTTTGAATGATTTTATTGAATCATAAGGTGAAAATTTAATTTCAATAGTAATGATTATAATGCTGAATGGGAAAATAACGGGCAGGTGAAATGCGTGCGCGCTTGGTGGAAAGCGTGCGGCGGCTGGCTGTTAGTTTATATGTTATCAAGATGAGGAGGCGGTGTTTGCAACGGCTTGGGCGGGGTGGTAATGAAAGGTGGCGGTGGGTGGTGGAAATGGGTTTCAGACGGCCGGTTTTGTGGTGGGGTTGCGGGGGTTTTGGGGGCATCATGCCAAGCCTGAAAAATAACCAAAAGCGAGGACTCGTTTTGCCGTTTGGTTGTCCGTGTTTTAGGTTCGACATCATTCTTCCGGCGCTTCTGCCCAATCGCTTTTGATGGCGGCATGGATAATTTCCATGTCGAAGCCGCGATAAGCGAGAAAACGCATCTGCTTTTGCTTGCCGGCCAAATCGGCGGCCGGTTGTTTGAATTTTTTGCGCAGCACGGCAATGGCGGCTTGCCGTTCGGCATCGGGCGCAGGCAGCAGTGGCTGGATAAGCTCGCCGGACACGCCTTTGGCTAAGAGCGCCTGCTTGAGCCTGAGTGCGCCGTGTTGGCGGCTTTTGCTGTGCACATAGGCTTCGGCATAGCGTGCATCCGATTGCCATTGGCGCTCGGCAAATTCGGCCAGCACTTTTTCGATTTCTTCTTCGCTATCGGCATGAGGGGCGAGCTTGCGTTTGAGCTCGGCGCGGCTGATTTCGCGGCGGGATAAAATTTCCATGGCGCGTGTGCGCAGGGATTTTTCGGGTTTCATATGAGCGTGGATTGAGGCTTGGAAGCAGCGGGCTTGCGGCGCAATGCGCTGGGTAAGCTTTAAATGGCAATAAAAATCAGGAAATGCCGATACAAATCAGGCCGTCTGAAACAGAAAATATAGTGGAATGAATGAAAAACTAATACAGGTGTACAGCAAGCCATATACGCAGAAGCCGTTTAAACCGCGTGTGTGGCTGCGCCATACACCCTGCACACGATTGGGGATTTCTTATTTTTGTATCCGTTTTTCTTTGATTTCACGATAGGTTTCAGACGGCCTTGGGTTTATTCGTTGTCCGGCGTTTTTTGCGGGCGCAGGTTTTCGTAGATTTCCGGCAGGCTGCCGATCAGCCAGTCGGGCTTGGTGGCGGGGTTGTGCACCAGTTCCTGCATATCGCCGTAGCCGAAGGTTACGCCCACGGAAAGGCAGCCGGCGGCTTTGGCGGCGAGAATATCGTTGGCCGAATCGCCCACCATCAGCATGTCGGCCGGGTTGATATTGAGCACTTCGGCCGCGTGCAAGAGCGGCAGCGGGCTGGGCTTTTTCTCAGCCAGGCTGTCGCCGCCGAGAATCAGGCTGAAATAATCGGCCAAGCCCAATTGCTTTAATAATTCGACGGCCAGCATTTCGTTTTTATTGGTGATGACCACCAGTGGAATGCCCAAGGTTTTGAGCAGAATCAGGCCGGCTTCGGTTTCGGGGTAGGGGCGAGTGAAGTCGCTCAGGTGGTCGCGGTAATAGCGGATAAAAAAGCTGAAGCCTTGCTCCCATTCGTTTTGCGGGGCTGCTTCATCGCGCTTGTCGGTGAGCACTCGGTGCACGAGATTGGCCAGCCCGTCGCCCACATAGCTTTCCACAATGTGCGCCGGCAGGGGCGGCAAGCCCATATGGGCACGGGTGGCGTTGGCGGCGGCGGCCAGGTCGGGCACAGAATCGCAGAGCGTGCCGTCCAGATCAAAGGCAACGGCTTGTACATGTTCGATAGCGGGAGCAGTCATGATGAGTGGGCATAAAAGGTTGGCAATGCCCGATTGTAGCATTTTTTTGCTGATGATTCGGCAGCAGGCCGTCTGAAACGCTGCTGCATGCAGGTTTTCAGACGGCCTGGATTATTTGCTCGATTGTTTTAAGATTGGCTAAGCTGTTTGCTCACTTGGCGGATGCGCCGCTCTTCGCCGAAAGCCACCAGCGTGAGCAGTGCGATGCCGATAAACAGCGCAACGTAAAACACGATAAACACATCCGACCAGCCGTGCAGCGTGTGGCCGAACACGGTAAGGCCGTTGCGTTCGGGGTCGGCAATGGCGGCGAGCCCCACTTTGGCAACGGAGTCGCCGAAAAGATAACCGAATGTGCCGGTCATGCCGTTGGCCACGCTGATGCCTTTTTTAGGCACAAAGCCCACCAAAGAAATGCCGATCAGCAATTGCGGGCCGAAAATCAGTGCGCCGAGCAAAAATAAGGATATGTTCACCATCATCACGCTGGTGGCATTGCGGTAAAGCATCACCACGAAAATAATCGCCACCATACAGGCCACGGCCACAGCCGCGCGGCGGCCGTTGAGCTTGTCGGAAATATAGCCCCAGCTCATGCTGGCGAGAATGGCGCCCACTTCAAAATAAAAAATGGTATTCACCGCATCAAGCTTGTCGAAACCGAGCGCTTCGGTAACATAAAGCGGTGCCCAGTTGTCGATGCCGATGCGCACGATATACACAAACACGTTGGCAATACACAAAATCCAAATCCACGGATTGCGCAGCACAAACTGCTTGAATGCCTGCCACATCGGCATTTCATCGGCTTCGGCATTTTCTGCTTCCACCGGTTCGCCGAAAATTTCTTCGCAGCGGTTCCAGCCGAGCTCTTCCGGGTCATCTTTGCCGATAAAAAGGCCGGCCACCCCGATAACCAGCGCAATCAACGCAGGGAAAATAAACATGCCCAGCACATTGCCGCCGAAAAACGTGTTTGCACCCCATAAAGCCAGCATGCCCGCGAGCGCACCGCCAATATTGTGCGACATATTCCAAAAGCCCAAATAGCGGCCGCGCTCGGTGCGCGGTGCCCAACGGGAAATGGTGGAATAAGATGCCGGGCCGCCTGCGGCCTGAAATACGCCGTTTAAGCCCCACAACACCACGAAAATACCGATAACCGAACCATAAGCGCTCAAGAGCAAGCCCATTGCCAGCACAGTAAGCGCGGAACCGATCAGCATCACTGAAATAGATTTCTTGGTGTTTTTGTCGCTGATGTAATAGCCGACAGCCGTTTTTCCGAGCCCGTAGGTTACGCTGAAAGCCAATCCGATATAGCCCAATTCCAGTGTGCTGAGGCCGAGCTGCTCTTTCATCATCGGCTGGGCGGCTTTGAAGTTGTTGCGAATCAAATACATGCACATATAGGTGAGAAATACCACCATAAAGGCTTTTAAAAACTGGCGCAGCCACATGCGCCGTTGCTCGGCAATGGGAATGCCTTTATTGGGAATTTTTTTGATGGCGAGAAAGTTGGACATCATAATCGTCTCCTGCAATACGGAATATTGTGTGACGCGGATATTACGCCTTTATGATGGAGATGAGCAGGCTGGGTGCTTGAGCTGTGTCAAACAATCAAAATATTGTATTGTTAATAATTTTAAATGTCTGAATAATATATTAATTTTAATAAGTTTTTCAAAAAGGCGTTATAAAATTCAATAGTAAGATAATAAAAAATAGAGACAGTAGGCGGTGATGATTTAATAAATACACAGCGTAGGAAATGCCATAGGTATGAAGAACCTTGGCGGCACACATAAATACATCAAGCATAAACACATCAAGATGGTCCATAATCAGCCGCCTTCGGCCAAGTGGCAGCAAATCCGGGCATGAAGTTTTCAGACGACCTTTCCGTATGCTTGTGGTAATGGCCTGTGCAGCTGCACTATAAAAAGAAACAGGAAAAAGAAACAGGCCGTCTGAAAGCGTTCAGACGGCCTTTCTATCAAGCGCAGGGTTAAGCCAGCTCGAATGCCTTATGCAGCACGCGGGTGGCCAATTCCATGTATTTTTCGTCAATCAGCACCGACACTTTGATTTCAGAGGTGGAAATCATTTCGATGTTGATGCCTTCTTCGGCCAGCGTGCGGAACATTTTCGAGGCCACGCCCACATGCGAGCGCATGCCCAGGCCGACGATAGACACTTTGCACACGGCATCGTCGCCGTCGATATCGGCGGCATCCAGGCTGTCTTTGAGCTTTTCCATCAATTCGAGCGTGGGCTTGTAATCGGCGCGCGGCACGGTGAATGAAAAATCGGTGGTGCCGTTTTCGCCCACATTTTGGATAATCATGTCCACTTCGATATTGGCATCGGCCACGGTGCCGAGAATCTGATAGGCCACACCCGGTTTGTCGGGCACGCCGCGCACATTCACGCGCGCCTGGTTTTTGTCGAATGCGATACCGGATACGGCAGCTCGTTCCATGTTGTTGTCCTCTTCAAAGGTGATTAAAGTGCCTTCGCCGCCATCTTGCAGGCTGCTCAACACGCGCAGGCGCACTTTGTATTTGCCGGCGAATTCCACCGAGCGGATTTGCAAAACTTTCGAGCCCAAGCTGGCGAGCTCGAGCATTTCTTCAAACGTGATGGTGTCGAGGCGGCGCGCTTCGGGCACTACGCGCGGGTCGGTGGTGTACACGCCGTCGACGTCGGTGTAGATCTGGCATTCATCCGCTTTGAGCGCGGCGGCCAGCGCCACGGCTGAGGTGTCGGAGCCGCCGCGGCCGAGGGTGGCGATGTCGCCGTTGGGCGATACGCCCTGGAAGCCTGCCACAATCACCACGGTGCCGGCCTGCAAATCGGCGCGCATATTGGCGTCGTCGATTTCTTCGATGCGTGCTTTGGTGTGGGCGGTGTCGGTTTTCACCGCCACTTGCCAGCCGGTGTAGCTCTTGGCCGGCACGCCTATGCTTTTGAGCGCCATGGCCAGCAAGCCGATGGTGACTTGCTCGCCGGTGGAGAGCACCACATCCATTTCGCGCGGGTCGGGAAAATCCTGCATTTCGTGCGCCAATGCCACCAAGCGGTTGGTTTCGCCGCTCATGGCCGACACCACCACCACCACATCGTGGCCGGCTTCGCGGGCTTGGGCAATGCGTTTGGCGACGTTTTTGATGCGCTCGGCCGAGCCCACTGAGGTGCCGCCGTATTTTTGTACGATTAACGCCATGTTGCTTATGCTTTCTTGCTGAACTGAAAAATGGGAAAGTTAAACCAAATCGCTGTTATCTGCGAAAATTTGAAACATTATTACTATTTTTGATGGTGATGACAAGGCTCGTTTGGTTTTAAATTGAATTTGGCGGCGGGTGCGGCGCAATGCTGTGCCAATGCTTAAAATGATTTGCCATTTTCTGCTTTGGTGTGCAGATGGATTGTCAACAAATAAGACAAACCGCCGCAATTGAAGTAGAAGATGGCAGGATGGCGGCAGGCCGTCTGAAACTGTGGCGCAAATGCGTGGTGGATAAACTGAGGCCGCCTGAATGTTTCATACCACTCCAAAAAGATAACCTAACAAAATAAAAGCCGTTCGACTGCACCATCTGCGCAGGTCGGATTCTTGAATCCGGCGTTTGGCCGGCGGCCAAAGCGATGTGAACACCTTGTTCTACGAACAAGTGTCGGATTCAAGAATCCGACCTACGGGCTGCTGCAAATATTCGGTTTGAGTGGATGTGTAGGCCGGATTTTTGAAGAATAAATAAGGTGTGTACTTTGCTCTGAACGGCCAAATGTCGGATACAAGTATCCGACCTACAGCTTGTGGCGAAAATGCGTAGCTGGGTGATATTCAAACCTGAGGCCGTCTGAAAGGTTTCAGACGGCCTCGCATTGGCATGCCGATTCACGCCAATTTCCCGCGCAATCAGCGGTTTTGTGGCTGCACTTGCTGCAAAGCCTGCTGCTGGTGTTGCACCAATTCAGCCACGCCTTTTTGGCCCAGCAGCATCAAGGCATTCAATTCTTGCGGGCTGAAGGGCGCGCCCTCGGCGGTGCCCTGAATTTCGATGATGTTGCCCGAAGCCGTGAGCACCATATTCACATCGCTGTCGCAGCCCGAATCTTCGGGATAATCCAAATCCAACAGCGGCACGCCACCCACCACGCCGGCAGACACGGCGGCCACGGCTTCGCGGATGGGGTTGTGTAGCAGCATGCCGGCGGCCACGAGCTTGTTTACCGCCATTTGCAGCGCCACAAAAGCGCCGGTGATGGCCGCGGTGCGCGTGCCGCCGTCGGCTTGGATTACATCGCAATCGATTAAAATCTGGCGCTCGCCCAATTGCGCCAAATCCACCACTGCGCGCAGCGAGCGGCCGATCAGGCGCTGGATTTCCTGCGTGCGGCCGCTTTGTTTGCCGGCGGCGGCTTCGCGGCGCATGCGCGAGGCGGTGGAAGCGGGCAGCATGCCGTATTCCGCCGTTACCCAGCCTTGCCCTTTGCCGCGCAGAAACGGCGGCACGTTTTCATCAATGCTGGCGGTGCAAATCACCTTGGTGTTGCCCGCTTCAATCAGGCAGGAGCCGTCGGTGTGGGGCAGAAAATCAGGCGTGATGCGGATTTCGCGCAGCGCATCGGCGGCGCGACCACTGCGGGTATAGTGGCTCATGTGGCTTCCTTTAAATATTGATGACGCGGATTATAACATGCGGCCTTATGGTATATTGAGCGGGCTTTCACTCATTATTCTACAAACGGAGTCAAACACCATGAGCATCCACAGCATGACCGGCTTTGCCAATGCGGCAGGCGAGAGCGGCGGCCGCCGCATCAATCTGGATATCCGCGCGGTCAACCACCGCTATTTGGACGTGCAATTCAAAATGCCCGATGATTTGCGCCATTTGGAAAGCGCTTTGCGCGAAGCTGTGGCCGGCAAGGCCGCGCGCGGCAAAATCGAATGCCGCATCCAAGTGCAGTCGCTGGAAGCGGGCGCGGGCGGCAAGCTGGCGGTGAATCAGGAATTGGTGCACCAATTGGCTTGGTTCAACCGCAAATGGCGCAAGCAGCATGAAGATTTGGCCAAGCTCGGCGTGGCCGATATTTTGAAATTTCCCGGCGTGCTCACGAGCCAGAGCGAAGATGAAGAAGCGTTTGCCAAAGCGGTGCAAAAGCTGCTCGATAAAGCGCTGAAAGACTTTGCCGCCGCGCGCGCGCGCGAAGGTGAAAAATTGCAGCAACACCTGCTCGAGCGCTTGGCGGCGATGGAAGAAATTGTGGATTCGCTCAGCCAACTTTTCCCGCATTTGCTCAGCGCGCATCTGGAAAAAGTGCGCACGCGCCTGCAAGAGGCGGTGGGCAATATTGACGATGGCCGTTTGCAGCAGGAATTTGCGCTCTTTATGCAAAAAGCCGATGTGGATGAAGAATTCAGCCGCCTGCGCACGCATATTGCCGAAGTGCGCCGCATCGTAACCGAGAGCAAAGGCAGCGTGGGCAAGCGACTCGACTTTTTGATGCAGGAGCTCAACCGCGAAGCCAACACGCTGGGCAGCAAAGCCATTGCCGCAGAATGCACGCAGGCTTCGGTGGAATTGAAAGTGCTGATCGAGCAGATGCGCGAGCAAGTGCAGAATATCGAATAAAGCGCGGTGATGTTATTAAAGGCCGTCTGAAAATGTTTTCAGACGGCCTTTGTTGATCATGCTTCGCGCAAACCGAATGCTAAAAGCCTAGCCCGCGATGGCGCATCAATCGGGCAGGATTGGCGGCTGGTTTTATCGGTGAGCACAATCACGCTTTGGGCATAGGCCACTTCGATATTTTGGCAAAACAGGCTTTGCACCAGCCGCACGCTGCTGTTGCCCACTTTGGCCACCGCCGTGCCGCACACCACTTCGCCCGGCCACAAAATTTCGCGCAGATAATCGATTTCCAGCCGCGCAATCACAAATTGCGTGCCCTCGGGATAAACGGGCGGCTGTTGGCGGTAGAGTATTTCCGAGCGGCCTGTTTCGATAAAAGTGGAAAACACGGCATTGTTGACATGGCCTTGGCAATCGGTGTCGCCATAGCGGATGGTGTCGGTGGTGAGCACGGGATAATGCCCGGGGGTGCGTTTATTCATGTGCCGGCTCCTGATGGGGATTGTGTGCGGCCACGTTAGCATAAAGAAAGGCCGTCTGAAAACCCAATGTTTTCAGACGGCCTTTCGAGCATTTGCTTTATTTAAAATCATTCAAACAGGTGTTTTTTTTAAGACGGCATGCTACATTTAGCCCGCACAAAATAATAAATCAGGAGCAATAAATGAGAACACTTGCCAGCGAGCTGGTGCTGCCGCACCACACTTTGCGCAACCGCGTGATTATGGGCTCGATGCACACCGGCTTTGAAGAGCACCCCGAGGGTGCGGAACATTTGGCGGCTTTTTACGCCGAGCGTGCCAAAAACGGCGTGGCGCTGATTATCACCGGCGGCATCGGCCCCAATGAGGCGGGCGCGGTGACCGATGGCGGCGCCAAGCTCACCAATGCTGAAGAAGTGGCGTGGCACCGCATTGTTACCGAAGCCGTGCACACACACGGCGCGAAAATCTGCATGCAGATTCTGCACACCGGCCGCTATGCCATGAGCCGCGAGCCGGTGGCACCCAGCGCCATTCAAGCGCCGATCAATCCGGCCAAGCCGCGCGCGCTTTCCACCGAAGAAGTGCGCCAAACCGTGGCCGACTATATCGCCTGCGCCCGCCTGGCCAAAGAAGCGGGCTACGACGGCGTGGAAGTGATGGGCAGCGAAGGCTATCTGATTAACCAGTTTCTCGCGCCCTGCACCAACACGCGCGACGACGAATACGGCGGCAGCGCCGAAAACCGCCGCCGCTTCGCCCGCGAAATCGTGGCCGGCATCCGCGCCGCCTGCGGTGATGATTTTCTGATGATTTACCGCATCTCTTTGCTCGACTTGGTGGAAAACGGCTCCACTTGGGATGAAAACGTGGCCTTGGCCGCCGAAATCGAAGCGGCAGGCGCAGATATGTTCAACACCGGCATCGGCTGGCACGAAGCGCGCATTCCCACCATCGCCACTTCCGTGCCGCGCGCGGCTTTTGCCGAATTCACCGGTAAGCTCAAGCAAATCAGCCGCATTCCCGTGGTGGCCACCAACCGCATCAATATGCCGCAAACCGCCGAAAATATTTTGCAGCAAGGCTTGGCTGATGCTGTTTGCATGGCGCGCCCCTTTTTGGCCGATGCCGCATGGGTGATTAAAGCGGAAAAAGGCGACGATGCGCGCATCAACACCTGCATCGCCTGCAACCAAGCCTGCCTCGACCATATTTTCGCCGGCAGGCTCACCTCTTGCCTGGTGAACCCGTTTGCCTGCCACGAATTGCAAATGCCGGTGCACGCGGCTGAAAAAGCCAAAAACATTGCCGTGGTGGGCGCGGGCCCTGCGGGCATGGCGTTTGCCCACACCGCCGCATCGCGCGGCCACAAGGTGACGCTGTTTGACGCGCAAAACCAAATCGGCGGCCAGCTTAATATCGCCAAACAAATCCCCGGCAAGCCCGAATTTGCGGAAACGCTGCGCTATTTCGACCAAGTGTTGGAAGATGTGGGCGTGGTGCGAGTTTTGGGCAAAAAAGCGGCCGCGGCTGATTTGCAGGGCTTTGATGAAATCGTGCTCGCCAGCGGCATTGTGCCGCGCCAAATCGGCCTGCCCGGCAGCGAGCGGGCCGAAGTGCTGAGCTATTTGGATGTGTTGCGCGACAAAAAGCCCGTGGGCAGGCGCGTGGCGATTATCGGCGCGGGCGGCATCGGCTTCGACACCGCCGAATACCTCAGCCAACACGGCGAAGACAGCGCCTTGTCGCCCGATTTGTTTCGCGAAGAATGGCAAATCGATGCGAGCATGGCACGGCGTGGCGCTTTGTTGTCGAACGAGCCGCAGCTGCCGCCCTCTGAGCGCGAAATTTGGCTGTTGCAGCGCAAAGAAGGCATGGTGGGGCGCAATTTGGGCAAAACCACCGGCTGGATACACCGCACCGTGTTGAAATACAAAGGCGTGAACATGCTCGGCGGCGTGGAATACCTCAAAATCGATTCAGACGGCCTGCACATCCGCCGCAACGGCGCAGAAGAAATCCTGCCTGTGGACAATGTGGTGATTTGCGCGGGGCAAGAGCCCAACCGCGCCTTACAGGCCGAATGCGAAGCGCTGGGCAAACCGGTGCACATTATCGGCGGCGCCGATGTGGCGGCGGAATTGGATGCCAAACGCGCCATCAAAGCCGGCACGGAATTGGGGCTGGCGGTGTGAGTGTTGAGAGCCGCAAAGCCGGCTTGCGGTTGCGCCATGTTTGCGTGCCCAATAATTTATGCCGCCGCTCAAACACGGGTTATCAGGGTGCTTGGTTGGCAATATAGGCAACATTTTGTGCACCATATTTGAGCTGTGATAAAAGGCCGTCTGAAAGCAAACCGAGCATTCAGACGGCCTTTTTTCTTTTTTCAATGCTATATTAAAGGCCGTCTGAAAACATTTACCGCAAAGGAAAACCATGAGCAAATGGGATGAGCGCTACCTCACCGATGATTATGTGTTCGGCACCGAGCCGAATCAATTTATCGCCCGTATTCTGCCCTTGCTGCCCAAAGGCGGGCGGGCGCTGGATTTGGCCACGGGCGAGGGGCGCAACGGCATTTTTTTGGCCGAACACGGTTTCGAGGCCGAAGGGGTGGATATGTCGGCGGTGGGGCTGGAGAAAGCGCAAAAACTGGCGGCTGAAAAAGGTGTGCGCTTTGCCACACGGCAGGAAAACATCGCCGAAATGGTGTTGCCGCCCGAACATTATGCGCTGATTGCCAGCGTGTTTTGCCATTTTGCCGAGCCGGTGCGCACACAGGTGTTGCAGCGCATGATAGATGCTTTGCAGCCGGGCGGTATGTTTGCCGGCGTGTTTTACCACCCCGACCAAATCGCGTTGGGCACGGGCGGCCCCAAAGATGCGGCCATGCTCGGCACTTTAAATGAAATGCAGCAGGCTTTGGCGGGGCTGGAATGGCTGATTGCGGAACACGAAGTGATCACCTTGGGCGAGGGCAGCCGCCATCAGGGTGAAAGCTCGGTGTTGCATTTGCTCGGGCGCAAGCCGTAAAACATCATATTGCGATATAATGATACGAGGCCGTCTGAAACGTTTCAGACGGCCTCGGCGGATAAATAAAAGAACAGATAATACAAGGAAAACTCCATGGCTCAAGAGCAATTAAACGCTTTGGTGCTGCCCGATGCACAAGGCTTTTTCGGCATGCACGGCGGCAAAATCGGCCATCCCGATTTGGCGGTGGCGCTGGCCGAAATCGAAGCAGGCTTTCGCAGCATTATCGGCGATGCGGCATTTATCGCTGAAATGAAGCGGCTTCAGGCCACTTATGTCGGCCGCCCCAGCCCGATTTACCATGCCCGCACGCTGTCGCAGCGCGGCGCGCAGATTTACCTCAAGCGCGAAGACCTCAACCACACCGGTGCGCACAAAATCAACCACTGCATCGGCGAAGTGCTGCTGGCGAAAAAACTCGGCAAGAAAAAAGTGGTGGCTGAAACCGGCGCCGGCCAGCATGGCGTGGCGTTGGCCACGGCGGCTGCGCTGTTGGGGTTGGAATGCGAAATCCACATGGGCGTGGTGGACATGGCCAAAGAGCATCCGAATGTGTCGCGCATGAAAATTCTCGGTGCCAAGCTCGTGCCGGTGTCGGAAGGGGCGGGCACGCTCAAAGAGGCGGTAGACAGCGCTTTTCGCGCCTATATGGCCGATTTTAAAAACACCATGTTTGCCATCGGCTCGGTGGTGGGGCCCGCGCCTTATCCCGAAATGGTGGCTTATTTTCAAAGCATCGTCGGCCACGAAGCACGGGCGCAGTTTCAAGCGGCTTATGGCGGCCTGCCCGATGAAGTGGTGGCCTGTATCGGCGGCGGCTCTAATGCCTTAGGCTTGTTTAACGCGTTTCTCGATGATGAAGCCGTGGCCTTGGTGGGCGTGGAGCCGGCCGGCGAAGGGCTCGACAAGCCCGGCCGCCATGCCGCCACCATGACCTTGGGCAAACCCGGCGTGATTCAGGGCTTTCACTGCTATTTTCTGCAAGACGAAGCGGGCAATCCCGCCGCCGTGCATTCGATTGCTTCGGGCTTGGATTATCCCGGTGTGGGGCCGCAGCACTGCCATTTGAAAGACATCGGCCGCGCCCGCTATGAAAGCGCCACCGATGAAGAATGCCTGGCCGCTTTTCTGGCTTTGTCGCGCGAAGAAGGCATTATTCCTGCGCTCGAATCCGCCCACGCGCTCGCCTATGCGCTGCGCCGCGCCGAGCGCTTGCCGGCCGACAAACGCCTGCTGGTGAATTTGTCGGGCAGGGGCGATAAAGACATCGATTATGTGTTGGAGAAAATCGGGCTTGAATAAAAGCCGGGCAAGCTTGGCAAAGGCCGTCTGAAACGTTTCAGGCGGCCTTTTTGTATGCGCCGATGGGTGGCTAGCGTTTATAAAAGATTCATTTAAATTATTTATTATATGAGTGGAATTTTTGCCCGATATCGAAAAGGCGGAAACACTCTTGATTTTAGGGCTGACTTATTTGTTTAAAATAAAATAGGATTTTTATGGTGATGCCGTGTAGTGTTTTGTAGTGTTAGTGGATGTGAATTTGATTTAAGTCAAGGTGAGTGAATTTTAAGTTCATATAATAGGAATATTAAAATGCTTGTGTAAGGGAATGGCGATGTTGCGCGCCCAAAAGTTTCTCGCGCTGTGCGGCCGGCCTTGGCTGGCGGCCATGCTGGTGTGGTTGGCCGTGCTGGTGGCGGTGGTGCCGCAGGCGTGGGCCGAGCGTTTGCCTGAATTTTTGGCCAAAACGCCGGTGGCGGAAATTTTTCCGGGCGCTGATGCTTATGGTGCGCCCGAGGGTAAGCCTGTGGTGGCGCGTGCGCTCAAAGGCGGCGAGCCGCTGGGCTATGTGTATCTCACCACCGATGTGGTGAACACGCGCGGCTATTCGAGCAAGCCGATTGATATTTTGGTGGGCATCGCCAACGACGGCACCATTGTGGGCGCCAAGCTGGTGGAGCACCACGAGCCGATTGTGTTGATCGGCATTCCGCAATCCAAGGTCGATAAATTCATCAACGATTATATCGGCCTCAATCTGATTAAATCGCCCACCCCCGGCAATAAAGCGCCTTCCGACATCATCAGCGGCGCCACGGTGACGCTGATGGTGATTAACGACAGCATCCAGCGCTCGGTGCGCGCGCTGGCGCACCAATACGGCATCGGCACAGCGGCTGCGGCCGCGCCTACCGCACCGGCCGGCGGCACGGCGCCTGTGGCTGCACCGGTGCAAACCCGCCCGCACCGCTTGGTGAATATGCAAAAAGCCGATGTGCAATCGTGGCAGGCGCTGCTCGATCAAGGCGCGATTGCGCGCCTGCACATGACGGTGGATGAGGTGAACAAAGCGTTTGAAACCGGTGACAAAGCCGCCGCGGCCGAGCACCCTGAAAAAGGCCCGGGCGACGATACTTTTGTGAACCTTTACACCGCTTTGGTAAGCCAGCCTGCCATCGGCAAAAGCCTGCTCGGTGAAGCGGACTGGAATGATTTGCAAGGCCGTCTGAAAAGCGGGCAGCAGGCAATCGTGGTGGCGGGCGAAGGGCGTTATTCGTTTAAAGGCTCGGGCTATGTGCGCGGCGGCATTTTCGACCGCATCGAGGTGATTCAGGGCGATGAGAGCTTCCGCTTTACCGACCTCAACCATCAGCGCCTGCCTGCTTTTGCTGCCGAGGGCGCGCCGCATTTCAAAGAAATCGCGCTGTTTACCGTGCCGGAAGATGCGCATTTTGATGCCGCCGAGCCGTGGCGGCTGCAATTGATGATTCAGCGTGTGTTGAGCGTGAACGATAAAGCCTTTGCCACAGCTGATTTGAATTACCAATTGCCGCAAGCCTACACGGTGGACGACCCCGAAGGCACACCGGTGCCACTGGAAGCCGCCGCGCCGGCGGCGATTGATGCGGCTGCGGGTGTTGTTGAAGAAGCCGATTCGGCGCTGTGGAAGCAGATTTGGCAGGGCAAACGCTGGCAAATCGGCGTGGTGTCGCTCTCTTTGCTGATTTTGGTGGCGGTGTTTTTCTTTCAAGACACGCTCACAAAACACCCGAAATTTTACGACCGCTTCCGCTTGGTTTTCCTTACCTTCAGCCTGTTTTACATCGGCTGGTATGCACAGGCGCAATTGTCGGTGGTGAATGTGCTCACCTTCACCACGGCTTTGCGCACCGGATTTTCATGGGAATATTTCCTGATGGATCCTTTGGTGTTTATTTTGTGGTGCGCCACGGCGATTTCGATTTTGTTTTGGAACCGCGGCGCATTTTGCGGCTGGCTGTGCCCGTTTGGCGCTTTGCAGGAATTGCTCAACCGCATCGCCAAAAAGCTGGGTGTGCGCCAGATTAATGTGCCGCACGGCATGCACACGCGGTTGGCAGCGTTGAAATATGTGATTTTTATGCTGCTTTTCGGTGTGTCGCTTTATGAATTGGGCTTGGCGGAAAAATTGGCGGAAGTGGAGCCGTTTAAAACCGCGATGATTTTGAAATTTATGCGTGAATGGTGGTTTGTGGCGTTTGCGCTGGTGCTGCTTTTGGCCGGTTTGTTTGTCGAGCGCTTTTATTGCCGCTATTTGTGCCCGCTGGGCGCGGCCTTGGCCATTCCGGCGCGCTTGCGGGTGTTTGACTGGCTGCGCCGCTATCCGATGTGCGGCAACCCCTGCCAGCGTTGCGCCCACGATTGCCCGGTGCAGGCGATTCACCCCGAGGGCGATATCGACCCGAACGAATGCATTCAGTGCCTCAACTGCCAAATGCTCTACCACCACCAAACCGACTGCCCGCATGTGGTGCAGGTCAACCGCAAAAAGCAAAAGCAGGCTGCGGCCAAAGCCGAGCTGGATGCGCAGCGCGCCGCGCAGGGGCAGGTGGTGCATTTTGTGGAAAGGCCGTCTGATACCAATCCAAAAAAATAACCTAACTTCGTTGTCTCGCCTTGCCGTACTAGTTGTACTGTCTGCGGCTCGCCGCCTTGTTAGCTTACTTTTTTGAATTGGTATGAAAGCCGGCGCGATGCTGTTAAATGAAATAACGCAGATTGAAATGAAACCGATATTGTTTAACCCGTTACGGAAGGCCGTCTGAAAGGCAGACGTGACACCGCTTTAATCAAGGAGAGTTGTATGTCAGACGATAAATTAAACCAAACCGGTTTGAGCCGCCGCTCGTTTTTGGGCACGGCTGCCGTTTCGGGCGCGGGCATTGCCGGTGCCGGCCTTTTGGGCTTGGCCGGTTGTTCAAACAAAAGTGAAGGTGGCGCCGCCAGCGGCACAGCCGGCTCAAGCGCTGCTGCCGATCACAGCGATTATGTGGGCCCGGGCGAATTAGACCAATATTATGCGTTTAACTCGGGCGGCCAATCGGGCGAAGTGCGCGTGTTGGGCGTGCCCTCGATGCGCGAGCTGATGCGCATTCCCGTGTTTAATATGGACAGCGCCACCGGCTGGGGCCGCAGCAACGAGAGCCTGAATATCCTCAACGGCAACATCACCCCCGAAACGCGCAAATTTTTGCAGGATAACCATATGCGCTGCATGCCCAACGGCGATTTGCACCACCCGCATATGTCGTTTACCGACCAAACTTACGACGGCCGCTATGTGTATGTGCAGGATAAAGCGAATAACCGCGTGGCGCGCATCCGCTGCGATGTGATGAAAACCGACAAAGTGGTGGAAATTCCCAATGTGTCGGGCGTGCACGGCCTGCGCCCGCAGCGCTATCCGAAAACCGGCTATGTGTTTGCCAATGGCGAGCACATTATCCCCATCACCAAAACCGACAGCCAAACCGACCCGAAAGACTGGTGGGCGATCTACACCGCTGTTGACGGCGAAACCATGGAAATCGCCTGGCAGGTGCAGGTGGACGGCAACCTCGATAACGGCGACGCCGATTATCAGGGCAAATATTCTTTCTCTACCTGCTACAACTCAGAGCGCGCGCTCGATGTGCAGGGCGCTTCCGGCAACGAGCAAGACTGGGTGGTGGTGTTTAACATCGCCGCGATTGAAGAGGGCATCAAAAAAGGCGATTTCAAAGAAATCAACGGCGTGAAAGTGGTAGACGGCCGCGCCGCTGCACAATCGAACTACACCCGCTATATTCCCGTGCCCAACTCACCGCACGGCTGCAACGCCTCGCCCGACGGCAACTACATCATGCTCAACGGCAAATTGTCGCCCACCGTTACCGTGCTCGATGTGCACAAGCTGGATGATTTGTTTGCCGGCAAAATCCAACCGCGCGATGTGGTGGTGGCCGAGCCGCAATTGGGCTTGGGGCCTTTGCACACCGCATTCGACGGCCGCGGCAATGCCTACACCACGCTGTTTATCGACAGCCAAATGGTGAAATGGAATATCGACAAAGCGATTCAAGCCTACAAAGGCGAGAAAGTCGACCCGATTATTCAGAAGCTCGATGTGCATTACCAGCCCGGCCACAACCACACCACCATGGGCGAAACCAAAGAAGCCGACGGCAAATGGCTGGTGTCGCTGAATAAATTCTCGAAAGACCGCTTCTTGAACGTGGGCCCTTTGAAGCCGGAAAACGATCAGCTCATCGATATTTCGGGCGATGAAATGCGCTTGGTGCACGACGGCCCGAGCTTTGCCGAGCCGCACGATATGCTGCTGGTGGCTGCATCGAAAGTGCATCCGAAGCAAACGTGGGATCGCAACGACCCGTGGATGTGGCAAGCTGCGGTAGATCAGGCCAAAAAAGACGGCGTGATTCTCGAGCGTGCCGCCAATGTGATTCGCGACGGCAAAAAAGTGCGCGTTTACATGACGGCCGTGGCGCCCGTGTTCAGCGTGCCGCAGTTTGAAGTGAATCAGGGCGACGAGGTAACCGTGTATGTGACCAATATGGAAACCATCGAAGACCTCACCCACGGCTTCACGCTCGACAACTACGGCATCGCGCTGGAAGTGGGCCCGCAGGCCACGGCTTCGGTAACGTTCACCGCCAGCCGCCCGGGTGTGCATTGGTTTTATTGCCAATGGTTCTGCCACGCGCTGCACATGGAAATGGGCGGCCAAATGATTGTGAAGGCCTAAAGTAGTGAATAGGCCGTCTGAAAGCGCTGCAAAGCTTTCAGACGGCCTTTATATCCAATAAATAATAAAAATTGATTAATGATTTATCCCCATTCAAAAAAGTAAGTTTGACGGGCAGAAAAATGCAGTAAGCCTATTTTTTTGAATCGGGATGATCCACACAGAAACACCACACTTAAATATGTTTACGCACCTGAAAAAAGCCTTGTGTTTGGCCGGCTGCTTTGCCGGCATGCAAAGCGCTTATGCCGCCGCGATTGATGTGGCCGCAGGCAGCGATTTGCAGCAAGCAATTGCACGCGCAAACGCGGGCGACACTTTGCGCTTGGCGGCGGGGCAGTATCGGGGGCAAATCATCGTCGATAAGCCGCTCACCATCGAAGGCCCCGAAGGCGGTGTTGCCAAAATCGAGGGCACGCGCACGGGGCGCACCATTGAAGTGAGCGCGCCCGATGTGGTTTTGCGCCGCCTCACCATCACCCGCTCGGGCTTGAGCCTGCCGGCCATGGATGCGGGCGTGTTTCTCGCCCAAACCGCCCTGCGCGCGCAAGTGGCAAACAATCAGATTCTGGAAAATTCCGTGGGCGTGTATATCCACGGCGCGGCCGACTCGCGCGTGAGCGGCAACCGCATCGTGGGCGATGCCAAGCTGCGCGTGAATGAGCGCGGCAACGGCGTAACCGTGTGGAACGCGCCCGGTGCGCAAGTGACGGATAACGACATTTCCGAAGGCCGCGACGGCATTTTTTCCAACACCAGCACCCGCAATCTTTATCGAAACAACCGCTTCACCCGCCTGCGCTATGCCGTGCACTATATGTATACCAACGACAGCGAAGTGAGCGGCAATGTTTCAGACGGCAACAACATCGGCTATGCGATTATGTTTTCCGAGCGCTTGAAAGTGGCCGACAATATCGCCCTCAATAGCCGCGATCAAGGCCTGATGCTCAATTATGCCAACCATTCGAGCATCACCGGCAATGTGATCGACAAAGCCGAAAAATGCGTGTTTATCTATAATGCCAACCACAACACCATCAGCGGCAACCATTTTGAAAACTGCGAAATGGGCATTCATTTCACCGCCGCGGCCGAGGGCAACCGCATTTTCAACAATGCTTTTATCAATAACCAAAGCCAAGTGAAATATGTGGGCACGCGCTATATTGAATGGAGCGACGGGCAGCGCGGCAATTATTGGAGCGACAACAGCGCTTTCGACCTCAATGGCGACGGCATCGCCGACACCGCCTACCGCCCCAACGGCATCATCGACCAAATCGTGTGGCGCGCGCCGGTGGCGCGGCTGCTGCTCAACAGCCCGGCTGTGAGCATTGTGAAATGGGCGCAATCGCAATTTCCCGCCATTTTGCCCGGCGGCGTGGCCGACAGCAAGCCGCTGATGAAGCCGCCGGCCAACCCCACCCTCAACCGCTACTACCAAAATCAACATAAGGAACACCCATGAACGCGCCCACACCCCATGTTGTTTTGCGCGGCGTGAGCAAGCGCTACGGCAGCCGCTATGCCGTGAAAAACATTGATTTGAGCCTGAGCGCCGGTGAATGCGTGGGCTTGGCCGGCCACAACGGCGCGGGCAAATCCACCATCATCAAGCTGATGCTCGGCCTGATTACGCCCAGCGAGGGCGAAGTGGATTTGTTGGGCAAAAATATTGCCGCAGGCTCAGGCGCCGAATTGCGCAGCCAAATCGGCTATCTGCCCGAAACCGCCGCGCTGCACCCCTCGCTCACCGGCAAAGAAACGCTTGATTTTTATGCCAAGCTGAAAAAGCAGCCCACCGCTAAAAATGCCGATTTGCTCGCCCGCGTGGGCATTGCGCAGGCGGCCGGCCAGCGCGTGGCTACTTATTCAAAAGGCATGCGCCAGCGGCTGGCCTTGGCGCAGGCGCTCTTGGGCACGCCCAAAGTGTTGCTGTTTGACGAGCCCACCACCGGGCTGGATCCGGCTTCGCGGCAGATGTTTTACGGCATTGTGAAAGAATTGAGCCGCGAAGGCGCCACCGTGTTGCTGAGCACACACGCGCTGGCCGAGCTCGACGGCCACGCCGACCGCATTGTGGTGATGAAAAACGGCAGCAAAGTGGCCGATGGCAGCCTTGGCCAATTGCAGGCGCAAAGCGGCTTGCCGGTGCATATCCGCGCGCAATTGAAGCAGGCCGCCGATTTGCCCGCCCATTGGCAGCTTTCAGACGGCCTCATGTTTGCCACGCAATGCAGCGCCGAAGACAAAATGGCGCGGTTGCGCGAATTGGGCGGCATGGACAATATCGCCCAGCTCGATATCCACACGCCCACGCTGGATGAAATGTATGCACAATTTTTAAAGCGGGAGGATGTATGAGCCCCATTTGGATTATCACCGGCAAAGAAGTGCGCGACAGCCTGCGCAACCGCTGGGTGCTGGCGGCCACTTTGCTGCTGGCCGCGCTGGCTTTGTCGCTGGGCTTTTTGGGCAGCTCGCCCACAGGATCGGTGAAAGCAGACCCGCTCACCATCACCGTGGTGAGCCTATCGAGCCTGTCGATTTTTCTGATTCCGCTGATTGCCATGCTGCTCGCTTACGATGCCGTGATCGGTGAAATCGAGCGCGGCACCATGGCGCTGCTTTTGAGTTATCCGGTGTCGCGCTGGCAGGTGCTGGTGGGCAAATTTATCGGCCATCTGATTATTCTCACGCTGGCCACCACAGCGGGCTACGGCTTGGCAGGTATTGCTTTGCAGCTGGCGCACGGCGGGCTGGATTTTGCCGCCTGGAAGCCGTTTGCGCTGCTGATCGTGGCCAGCGTGCTGCTGGGCGCGGCTTTTTTGGCGATGGGCTATTTAATCAGCGCCAAAGTGAAAGAGCGCGGCACGGCAGCGGGCATCGCCATCGGCGTGTGGTTGTTTTTCGTGGTGATTTTCGATATGGCGCTGTTGGGCATTTTGGTGGCCGACAGCAAGCAGGCCATCACCGCGCCGATGCTGGAAACCATTTTATTGTTTAACCCCGCCGATGTTTACCGCCTGCTCAACCTCACCGGCTATGAAAATACCGCCATGTATGCCGGCATGGCCGGGCTGAGCGGGCAGCTCACCCTCGGCATGCCCGTGTTGGTGGCGGCGCAATTATTGTGGATTGCCCTGCCTTTTGCGCTGGCCGCCTGGATTTTCCGAAAGCGACAAATATGAAAAATATCTGCATCACGCTGGCCGCCGCCCTGTGGCTGGCCGCTTGCGGCGGCAACAGCGAAACCGCGCCGCCGCCCGCGCCGCAACCGATCACCGATGCGGCCGTGGGCCATTATTGCACCATGAACCTTTCCGAGCACACCGGCCCCAAAGCGCAGCTTTTCATCAACGGAAAGCCCGATAAACCGGTGTGGTTTTCCACCATCAACCAAATGTTCGGCTACACCAAATTGCCCGAAGAGCCCAAAGGCATCGCCGCGATTTATGTAACCGATATGGGCAAAGTGACCGACTGGAACACGCCCAACGCCGATCAGGCCTGGGTGGATGCCTATCAGGCTTATTATGTGATCGAGAGCCGCTTTATCGGCGGCATGGGCGCGGAAGATGCGCTGCCCTTTGCCGATAAAGCGCAGGCCGAAGCTTTTGCCGCGAAAAACGGCGGCAAAGTGGTGGCTTTTAATGAAATGCCGGAAGAATATATTTTCCGTTGATTCTAGGGTCTGCTCACAATTCATCCGTGCGTAAGATTTTGAGCCAAAAGATTGCCATATGATGAAATGTGAACAGACCTTATCAATGGCCGTCTGAACGATAACCGCATCAACACGGAGCACATCATGAATGCTGCCAACCCCTTTACCCGCCGCCGCTTTATCGGCATCACCGCCGCCGTGGCTGCCGTGGCCGCCGTGCCTTGGGCGGCACGCAGCATAGGCCGTCTGAATGCCGCCGCCGAGGGCATCGCGCCGGTGACGTGGCGCGGCATTGCGCTGGGTGCCGATGCCCAAATGCGCCTTTACCACCCCGATCGCCGCTTTGCCTTGCGCCTGATTGAAAGCGCCGTGGCCGAAGTGGCGCGGTTGGAAAAAATATTCAGCCTTTATCGCGACGACAGCCAGCTTGTGCGGCTCAACCGCAGCGGCCGCTTGAGCCGCCCGAGCGCCGATTTGCTGGCGCTGCTGAGCCAAAGCCGCGAAATCCACGCGCTCACGCAAGGCGCGTTCGACCCCAGCATCCAACCTTTGTGGCAGGCTTATGCCAACCATTTCACGCAGCAGCCGCACAGCGAAAGCGCACCGCCGGATGCTGTGTTGCAACGCGCCTTGGGGCTGGTGGATTTCAATCAAGTGCATTTCGACCAAGCCGCCGTGGCTTTTGCGCGCCCGGGCATGGCCTTATCGTTTAACGGCATCGCCCAAGGCTACATCACCGACCGCATCACCGAGATGCTGCGAGAAGCCGGCTTAACGCGCGCGCTGGTGGACATGGGCGAAATCCGCGCCCTCAACACACAAGATGATGCGGTGTGGCAGGCCGGCATACGCAATCCGGATAACGAAGAAACCGTGTTGCTCAAGGTGCCGCTGCACAACCGGGCGCTGGCCACTTCCGGCGGCTACGGCACCGTGATGGACGAAGCGGGGCGCTTCACCCATTTGTTTAACCCGAAAAACGGCAGCAGCAGCCCGCGCTACCGCAGCGTGAGCGTGATGGCGCCCGCCGCCGCCACCGCTGATGCGCTCTCCACCGCTTTTTCTGTGAGCAGCCCCGCCGCTATCCACCGCGCCGCCGCACAAGTGGCCGGCTTGAAAGCCTGGCTGGTGCTGCCCGACGGGCAGGTGGAAACCTTGGGTTGAGCAAATAAAACGAGGCCGTCTGAAAACGTTTCAGACGGCCTGTGGGCTTGTTGGGTTTTCAACCCAACCTACCGGTTGTGTCACTTTTTCTTGCATTCCACTATAAAGGCAGTTCGGCAGCATCATCTGCGTAGGTCGGATTCTTGAATCCGACGTTTGGCCGGCGGCCAAAGTGATGTGCGTGCCTTGTTCTGCGAACAAGTGTCGGATTCGAGAATTCGACCTACGGGCTCTTGCCGTGCCTATCTACCGCTTGCGCAGGCGCGACAAAAGGGAGTTTGCAAAGGTTTGAGGCCGTCTGAAAGGTTTTCAGACGGCCTCGTTTTATTTGCGCTTTTGTTTAAGCTTTATTCGTCTTCTTTCACGCGCATGGCCATTAAGGTGTGCAGGCGGCGGTTGTCGGCGCGGGCGATGGTGAATTGCAGGGGGCCGATGATCACTTTTTCGCCGCGCACGGGCAGGTGGCCGATTTCCTGAATCACCAAGCCGCCGATGGTGTCG
Organism: Uruburuella suis; assembly: GCF_022870845.1. Classification (GTDB taxonomy): domain Bacteria; phylum Pseudomonadota; class Gammaproteobacteria; order Burkholderiales; family Neisseriaceae; genus Neisseria; species Neisseria suis. The sequence goes on along the minus strand of NZ_CP091507.1, from coordinate 2,266,174 downwards.
GCTTCTTCGTCGCTGTAATCGGTGCCGAAATATTGGTTGATGTCTTCGATTTCGGTGGTGGCGTTGATGCGGTAGCGCTCGGCGGATACGGGAAAGATATTGTCGGCGCTTTCGTCTTCATCGAATTCGTCTTCGATGTCGCCGATGATTTGCTCGATGATGTCTTCAAAGGTTACGAGGCCGGAGGTGCCGCCGTATTCGTCGACCACGATGGCCATGTGGTTGCGCTGCTCGCGGAATTCTTTCAACAAAAGGTTGAGCGGCTTGCTCTCGGGCACAAACACGGCGCTGCGCAATACGGCGCTGAGGTTGAATTGCTCGGGGTTGAGCGTGTATTTGAGCAGGTCTTTGGCGTGCAGAATGCCCAACACTTCGTCTTTGTCTTCGCCGATCACGGGGAAGCGCGAATGGGCGGTTTCCACCACATAGGCGATGATGCGCTCGATGCTGTCGCCGGCTTTGATCACATCCATCTGGCTGCGTGTGATCATGGCGTCGCGCACCTCTAATTCGGCAAAATCGAGCACTTTTTCCAGCCGCACCAGCGTGTCGGCATCAAACACTTCCTGCTCGTGCGCCTGGCGCAAGATATTCACCACCTCGTCGGCGGTTTCGGGGGCGTCGCCGGTGAGGCGGTTGATGAGGCGTTCAAAAAAATTCGGTTTCGACGGGGCATCGTCCATGTCAGATTTCGTCCTGTGCGTAGGGGTTGGGGTATGCTAACTGATTCAGCAGGCGGATTTCAAGCGTTTCCATGGCTTCGGCTTCATCGTCTTCGATGTGGTCGTAGCCCATCAGGTGCAACACGCCGTGAAGGGTGAGGTGGGCAAAGTGCTGTGCGGGTGTTTTGCCTTGCTCGGCGGCTTCTTTCAGCACCACTTGCGGGCAGATAATCAGGTCGCCGAAAAGGCCGTCTGAAAGGTGGGGTGCGGGCAAATCTTCGCCTTCGTTCAGCGCGAAGCTCAGCACATTGGTGGCGTAATCTTTGCCGCGATAGTCGCGGTTGTAGGCGCGGGCTTCAGTTTCATCAAGCAGAATAATGCTGATTTGGGCGCGGCGGTATTCGTTTTTCAGGGCTTGCCAGGCCCAGCGGTAAAAGTCGCGCTCGGCCGGTGTGTTTGCTGCGCTGCTTTGGTTGCTGAAATGCAGGGTGAAGCGCTGTTGCTGTAGGGCTAAAAAAGGGTAGCGTTTGGCGGATTTCATGGCTTTCAGACGGCCTTAAACGGTGGTAACAGGGTGTTTGTTGCGCTGATAGGCGCGGTATTTGCGCCAGGCCCAAAAAGCCAGCAGCAGCGCAAGCAGCACGGCGGCAAAGGGGATAAACAGGCTCAGCAGCGTCATGAACACAGCCGCGCCGGTTTCGGCCACGGAAACCACAGGGTTGGCCAGCCCGCCGGTGGTCACGGTGCTGGCGGCGCGGCCGGTGGCGGTGGCGCCTTTAATCGCGGCTGCGGCGCCGCCGCCGGCGATAATGGCCAGCGTCCAGGTGATGGCGGGGCTTAAATCGGCGGTGGTCGAGGCCATGATGGCGGTGCCGGCAATGCCGGCCAAAGGCACGGCCAAGGTGTCGAGCAGGTTGTCGATAAAAGGCACGAGATAAGCGCCGATTTCGGCCAAGGTGGCCACGCCGAGAATAATCAGCGCGGGGGTGGAGGCGAGCCATTGCCAGTTTTCATTGACCGGCCACAAGCCGAAATAGGCCGAAAGGCTCAGGGCAAATAAGGGCAGAAACACGCGAAAGCCCGCGCTGGCAGCTAGGCCGATGCCCAGCGCAATGCTCAGAAGGGTGGTGAATGTCATGGGTGTGGAAAATATGTCGGCAGAAGCTTGAATCATACTGAATCGCAGGCCGTCTGAACAAGGCGTTTGCCTGTTTTTTCAGACGGCCTCGGGCAAGTGTGGTGTTTTGGTGCGGCAGCCGGCGGGGCGGATGTTTTCAGACGGCCTCGGGCAAGTGTGGTGTTTTGGTGCGGCAGCCGGCGGGGCGGATGTTTTCAGACGGCCTGTTATACCCATTCAAAAAAGTAAGCGAACCAGGCAGAAGCCTGCGACAGTGCAGATATAGTGGCATGCAAGAAAAAGTGATACAAAACTGCGCATTATAAGGGGTAGGTTGGGTTGTCAAACCCAACGTTTCAGACGGCTTGTGAGCTTGTTGGGTTTTCAGCCCAACCTACCTTTTGTGTCACTTTATTATGCATTTCACTATAGTACGGCAAGGCGAGACAACGCAGTCAGGTTATTTTTTGGATGGACATTACTCGGTAAGCAATAAGGCTTGGGTAAAGCCCATATGGTGCTGCCATTCGCGCACAATCAGCAGCAGGGCTTTGAATTGTGCGGTGTCGGGCAGGGTGTCGGGCGTGGGATAGCGGCTGATGTGTTGAAACGTTTGCTCCACGGTTTCGCGGCTGAGCAATCCTTGCGCATCGGCCAGCACAGCCAGATCGGGCTGGGCGAGATAAAGCGTGCTTTGGGGGTTGATAAGCGTTTGCAGCGGTGAGATGGCGTCTTCCACCATCATGATGGCGCGCTCCCATTCGTATTCGCTCGGCGGATTGTGGCGCAGCAAGGTGGCGCTGCCGATGGCAAGTGTGTGGCGGCTGCCGTCGGGCAGGGTGAGAGTGGTGTGCTCGGGGGCGATATGCAAAATGGTGTTCATAATCAATGGTTTCCGTTAAGCGTCATCATTGCAGGCCGTCTGAAAGTTTTCCGACGGCCTGCATTATATTTATTCAAACAACCAGCCACACTAAAAAGGCCAGCAAAGCGGGCGCGCCCTGCACCCACAGGATTTTTTTGCTCGATGTGTAGGCGCCAAACAGCGCGGCGCTGATTACGCAGCCAAGGAAAAAGGCTTGCAAAGGGCGCGCCAAATCGGGCGCGGCAAACAGGCTCCAAATCAGGCTCCAAATCAGGCCGGCGGCGAGAAAGCCGTTGTAGAGGCCTTGGTTGGCAAATAGGGTGCGGATTTCGGGCTGCTGCAATTTTTCTAAGCTGATGTTGAACGCGCGCGCGGCTCTGGGTGAGGGCACGGTGATTTCCAACCACATGATGAATAAGTGCTCGAGCGCCACAATCAGCACCAAAATGGAAAGCAAAAGGCTCATGATGATTCTTTCGTGTGTTGCGCCTGCTCGTCGGCGGCGTCATAGGCTTCCACGATTTTCTGCACCAGCGGATGGCGCACCACGTCTTCGCTGGTGAAAGTGTGGAAATAAAGGCCTTCGATGCCGGCGAGCTTTTCTTTGGCATCTTTCAGGCCGGATTTGATGTGGCGCGGCAAATCGATTTGGCTGATGTCGCCGGTGATCACGGCTTTGGCGCCGAAGCCGATGCGGGTGAGAAACATCTTCATCTGCTCGGGCGTGGTGTTTTGCGCTTCATCGAGAATCACATAAGCGCCGTTGAGCGTGCGCCCGCGCATATAGGCCAAGGGCGCGATTTCAATCAGGCCTTTTTCGAGCAGTTTGGTCACGCGGTCGAAGCCCATCAAATCGTAAAGCGCATCATAGAGCGGGCGCAGATAGGGGTCGACTTTTTGCGCCAAGTCGCCGGGCAGAAAGCCGAGCTTTTCGCCGGCTTCCACCGCCGGGCGCACCAACACGATGCGTTCGACTTGGTGTTTTTCCATCGCATCCACCGCTGCGGCCACGGCCAAATAGGTTTTGCCGGTGCCAGCAGGCCCCAAGCCGAACACCACATCGTGGTTGAGCAGGGCGCGGATATAGCCGTTTTGGCGCGGCGTGCGCCCGCCTATGCTGCCGCGCTTGGTGCGGAAATAATATTGCTGGTCGCGCGTTTGCGCTTCAAAGGCCTCATCGGCGGTTTTGGCTTCCACGGCGGCGAGGCGGATATCGTTGTCGGATACATCGCCTTTTTCGGCCACGGCGGCCAAGGAGAGTAAGGCGTTGCGCCCGGCATGTGCGAGGCTGCCCATAAAGGTAAAGTTGCCGAAGCGGCGGCTGATTTGGATATCGAGCGCTTTGCCCAGCGTGGCCAGGTTGCTGTCGAGCGCACCGCACAGGCGTTGCAGCACGGCGTTGTCGATGTCTTCAAATTGCAGATGGGTGGTGTGGCTCATGGTATTTTCCGGGTTGAATGCTTTATATATGGTTGTGAGCGCTTAAAAAATCAAGGCCGTCTGAAAGGTTTCAGACGGCCTTGATTTTTTAAGATGAAGGGCATAAAAAAGCGGGCTTTCGCCCGCGAAGCTTTTCTGTTTAGCAACAAGAAAAGAAGGAAATCAGAAACTGCCAATCGGCAGCAGCAATGATATGGACATATTTTAGCATAATTTAAATGGCATGTATGCAACTGCTCATTAAAATCAATAGCCCAAACGCTGACAAATGGTGGAGACCAAGCCGGCCTGGTTTAATGTGTAGAAATGCAGGCTGGGCGCGCCTTCGCGCAGCAGGCGCTCGCACATTTCGGTGACCACATCCAGCGCCAGCGCTTTGATGGCGGCGGTGTCGTCGGCGTAAGATTGCAGCTTCAGACGCAGCCAGCGCGGAATTTCGGCGCCGCAAGTGTCGGAAAAGCGCGCCAGCTTGCTGAAGCTGGCAATCGGCATAATGCCCGGCACAATCGGAATCTCCACCCCGCGCCCGCGCGCATCGTCCACAAAACGGAAATAGGCGTCGGCGTTGTAAAAATATTGCGTAATTGCCGAATCGGCGCCGGCGCGGGCTTTGCGCACGAAATTATTCAAATCGTCTTCGGCGCTGCGCGCTTGCGGGTGGTATTCGGGATAGGCGGCCACTTCCACATGAAAATCGCTGCCGAATTCGGTTTTGATTAATTCCACCAGCTCGTTGGCATAGCGCAGGCCGCTCATGCCCGAGCCCATGCCGGAAGGAATATCGCCGCGCAGCGCCACAATGTGGCGCACGCCCATTTCTTTATATTGTTGCAATAATTCAATGATTTCAGCCGGCTGCATGCCCACGCAGGGCAGATGCGGCGCAGCGGCCACGCCCTCGCTCAGAATGTCGGTGATGGCTTGCAGCGTGCCCTCTTTGGTGGAGCCGCCGGCGCCTGAGGTGCAGGAGAAAAATTCAGGGTTGTATTGGCTCAGCTGCTTGCGCGTAATCACTTGCTTGGCGCGCCCCTCGGGCGTGCGGGTGGGGAAAAATTCGAAGCTGAGCTTTTTTTGACTGCCGGTCATGATGATTGCCTGTGTTTAACGGTTTCTTTAATGATTAACTGATTCTTCTTTAATTAGGTTAGGGCTTTCCCGCCATCGAATCAAGCGAATTGTAGGGGATTTGGCTGAAAAAAATTCTTTGAATCATTAGTGTGATTCATGCGCTGGGCGGCTTTGCCATGATGTGCCGAATATCATTCTGATTCGGCCATGAAATATTTGCGCGTTTGCCAAGCGGGCGATTGTTTTACATTTCCACATCAAATAGCCGGTTTTTAAACCGGCAGCGGCTGCATGCTTTATAATCCCCGCATCCATAATTCCGCCGCCGGCTTTCAGACGGCCTCTACTTAAAAAAAGACCTGCAAATGAAATGGCTCAAACGCTCCACCGCAATTATGCAAACTGTTTACCGCTACGGCTTGGGCGATATTTTCGCCGGCCATGCGCGCGCCGCCTGGCTTCGCCGGCTGTTGCGCAAGCTGCCGCGCAGCCCGCTGGCCGATAAGGAACCGCTGCCGGTGCGGGTGCGCTTGGCGCTCGAGGGGCTGGGGCCGATTTTCGTGAAGCTCGGCCAAGTGCTCTCCACGCGCCCCGATATTCTGCCGCCGGCTTATGCGCAGGAATTAGCGCGTCTGCAAGATAAAGTGCCGCCGTTTGACGGGGCTTTGGCGCGCGCACAAATCGAGGCATCATTAGGGCGGCCGATTGCCGATTTGTATGCCGAATTCGATATCGAGCCGGTGGCCAGCGCTTCGGTGGCACAAGTGCACCGCGCCCGATTGCACAGCGGCGAAGCGGTGGCGGTGAAGGTGTTGCGCCCCAATATTTTGCCGGTTATCGAGCAAGATTTGGCGTTGATGCGCTTTGGCGCGGGCTGGATCGAGCGCTTGTTTGCCGACGGCAAGCGCCTGAAGCCGCGCGAAGTGGTGGCCGAATTCGACAAATATCTGCACGACGAGCTCGATTTGATGAAAGAAGCGGCCAATGCCAGCCAGCTCGGCCGCCAGTTTGCCGGCAGCGATATGCTGATTGTGCCCAAAGTGTATTTCGATTATTGCAGCCGCGATGTGCTCACCATCGAATGGATGGACGGCACGCCGATTGCCGATATCGCCACGCTGCAAGCGCAGGGCATCGATTTGAAGAAACTGGCCCGCTATGGCGTGGAAATTTTCTTCACCCAAGTGTTTAAAAACGGTTTTTTCCACGCCGATATGCACCCGGGTAATATTTTGGTGGCCGACGACAACCGCTATATTGCGCTCGATTTCGGCATCGTCGGCAGCCTCACCGATTACGACAAGCGCTATCTGGCGATTAACTTTCTGGCCTTTTTCAACCGCGATTACCACCGCGTGGCCACGGCGCACATCGAGTCGGGCTGGGTGCCGCCCGACACCCGCGCCGAAGAGCTCGAAGCGGCGGTGCGCGCCGTGTGTGAGCCGATTTTCAACAAGCCTTTGTCGCAGATTTCGTTTGGCTTGGTGCTGATGCGCCTGTTTGAAACCAGCCGGCGCTTTAATGTGGAAATCCAGCCGCAGCTCGTGTTGCTGCAAAAAACGCTGCTGAATATCGAGGGTTTGGGCCGCCAGCTCGACCCTGATTTGGATTTGTGGGCCACGGCCAAGCCTTTTTTGGTGAATTGGATGAACGATCAAGTGGGCGTGAAAGCCCTGTGGCACAATGTGAAAAACGAAGCCCCCGATTGGGCAACAATTTTGCCGAGCCTGCCGCGCAAGCTCAATATGCTGGTGGACGAAACCCGCCAGCAGGAAATGCGCGATGCCTATATTCATCTGGTGAAAACGCAGCAGCGCCAAAATGTGTGGCTGGCGGTGATTGCGGCGGCATTGGTGCTGATTTTGCTGTTTAAATAAAGTGCGTGGTGAAAAGGCCGTCTGAAAATATTTTTCAGACGGCCTTTTCTTTAATAATGGAATGCATAAAAAAAGTGATACGGCGGGTTGGGTTGTAAATCCAATAAATGCACAAGCCGTCTGAAGCTGAAACTGTTTAAATAAAGTGTGCAGCAAAAAGGCCGTCTGAAAAAATGTTTCAGACGGCCTTTTTTAGATGATACAACTTGGAAAAATCAATCCACCCGCTGCCAGGTTTGCGTGCGGCCCAGCACCGAAACGCCCATAAAGCCGCGCACTTTCAATGATTTGCCGCCATTAGCCAGCTCGGCTTTGGCGCTGTAGGTTTTGCCGCTTTTCGGGTCGTAAATCTTGCCGCCCTCATATTTGCCGTCTTTTTCCTGCAGGCCGGTGAGCACGTTTAAGCCGATTAAGGGCTTGGCGGGCTGGCAGGCCGGGCATTCGTTTTTCACCCCTTCGGCCAACGACACGATGCGGCCGTTAAACGTGTTGCCCGATTGGCTGATTTGCACCACAGCCTTGGGCTTGCCGCTTTCATCATCAATGGTGCGCCACTTGCCTTCAATGCCTTGCGCCAAAGCCAGCGGGGCAGCCAGCAGCAGTGCGGCTGATAAAATTAATTTATTCATGATTTCTCCTGTGTTATCCGCTGTTTGAGTGTTGTGCGGTTGGAAAAGCATAATCAAAAAAGGCGATTAGGTAAAGCGCTCTAATGGTTTAAATTTGTTTAAAAATCAAAGATAAATAAATAAAGGCCGTCTGAAAGCGCAAAGCAGGCTTTCAGATGGCCTCTGCGGGCAGGCGCGGCACGGGCAAAGAGGCGAATTGTGCTATAATCGCGCGTTAAAAATTATCCTTAGATTTCAGGAAACATCATGAGCTTAAAATGCGGCATCGTCGGCTTGCCCAACGTCGGAAAATCCACCCTTTTCAACGCCTTGACCCAATCGGGCATCGAAGCGGCCAATTATCCTTTCTGCACCATCGAGCCCAATGTGGGCATTGTGGAAGTGCCCGACCCGCGCATGGCGGCGCTGGCGAAAATTGTAAACCCGCAAAAAATGCAGCCGGCGATTGTGGAATTTGTCGACATTGCCGGCCTGGTGGCAGGCGCGAGCAAGGGCGAGGGCTTGGGCAACCAGTTTCTCGCCAACATCCGCGAAACCGATGCGATTGTAAACGTGGTGCGCTGCTTTGACGACGACAACATCGTGCATGTGGCCGGCAAAGTCGACCCGATTGCCGACATCGAAACCATCGGCACCGAGTTGGCGCTGGCCGATTTGGCCAGCGTGGAAAAAGCCATTGTCCGCGAAGGCAAGCGCGCCAAATCGGGCGACAAAGAAGCGCAAAAGCTGGTGGCGCTGTGTGAAAAACTGCTGCCGCATTTAAACGAAGGCCTGCCCGCGCGCTCGGCCGGCCTCGATGCCGACGAGCTGGCGCTGCTCAAGCCGCTGTTTTTGCTCACCGCCAAGCCCGCGATGTATGTGGGCAATGTGGCCGAAGACGGCTTTGAAAACAACCCGCATCTGGCGCGCCTGCAAGCATTGGCCGCCAAAGAAAACGCGCCCGTGGTGGCTGTGTGCGCTGCGATGGAAAGCGAAATCGCCGAGCTGGAAGACGAAGAAAAAACCGAATTTCTGCAAGAAATGGGCTTGGAAGAGCCGGGCTTAAACCGCCTGATCCGCGCCGGCTACGATTTGCTCGGCCTGCAAACCTATTTCACCGCCGGCGTGAAAGAAGTGCGTGCCTGGACCATACACAAAGGCGACACCGCCCCGCAGGCCGCCGGCGTAATCCACACCGATTTCGAGCGCGGCTTTATCCGCGCGCAAGTGATTGCCTATGATGATTTCGTGGCCTTGGGCGGCGAAGCCAAAGCCAAAGAAGCCGGCAAAATGCGCGCCGAGGGCAAAGAATATGTGGTGCAGGATGGCGATGTGGTGCACTTCTTATTTAATGTGTAATACCGATTTAAATAAACAAACCATTATTGAATAAGCCAAAAAGGCCGTCTGAAAAATCGTTCAGACGGCCTTTTTGCAAAACCCGCTTCGATGCTTTCTTGCACACAAGCGCTGGGTTGGAAGCCAACCGGATTGAATCGCAAAAGAGCAGATTGGCTTGCGCCTGTTTGATGCATGAGTTATGGATCAGGCCGTCTGAAAACCAATGGCATAAATACATGCATTAATGCAGGTAAAGCGCAACGGCGCAGCGGCCGCTTTCGGTAAAGTGAGATTAAAAATTTGCTAAAGCGCGGCACTTTCCGGGCGGTTTCTGTTCATAATGAGCACATGCCCAAAGGCCGTCTGAAAGAGCGGCATGCGGCAAACCATTTCAACACAACGCAGGAATCATTATGAACGCGCGCAAACTGTTTATCTCATTATTCGCCGCCACCAGCATGGCGGCCGCGCCTTTGGCCATGGCCGAAATGGGTCGCACCGAAAGCACCATTGTCGGCGCTGCTGTGGGCGGCGTGGCCGGCAGCCTGATCGGCGGCGACATGCAATCCACCTTGCTCGGCGCCGCTGCCGGCGGCCTTTTGGGCAACTTAATCAGCAAAAACAACAGCAACTACACCCGCGAAGGCTATTACAACAACCGCTATTACTACGGCGGGCGCGAATTCAGAAGCCGCCGCGATTACAACGCATATCGCGAAGCCGTGCGCCGCGATATGCTGCGCGATAAAGAAGCGCGCCGCTATCAAGCCTACAACAGCTACCGCCACCAACATGTAAACGCACGCGGCAACAGCCGCTACGGCCACCAGCAATGGCAAAACGGACGCGGCCACGGCCGCTCCGGCATGGCGCGCGGGCACGGGCATCGTTAAGTGGGTCAATGGTTTGTATCCACAAAAAAGAGCACGCAAATGTGCTCTTTTTTGTGGACATCACTTTAGGGTCTGTTCACATTTCATCACGCGGCAATATTTTGGCTCAAAAACGCACCTGCTGCGTTGAAAATGCGCGCAAGGTGTTCAACCTTGCTGTGCTTTTCGCCTTGCAGCCACGCTTTTGCGCTCAAAATCTTACTCGCGGATGAAATGTGAGCAGACCCTAGGGTCTGTTCACATTTCAGCACACAGCAAATTTTTGGCTCAAAACGCGCCTGCCGCGTTTTTCGCTTTGCAAGCACGATTTTGCGCTCAAAATCTTACGTACGGATGAATGGTCAGGACGCCCTTGGGTGCAATGCCGGGTAGGTGCTTATTATTTATTTTGTATGGCGATATTTTGAACAGCCATTATCAATAAACACGCAAAAGGAAACACGCAAAAGGCCGTCTGAAAACTTCAGACCGCCTGGGCCGGTGCCGGCAAAGGAATAAAGTATTTTTGTTCAGCCATTTAATCTATACCAGATAACACATAAATAAAACCGTTTGCGAGAATAAAACCATCGGGCGGGCAGCCTCATTTTAAAATCAATCATTGCGTCAGGCTATTGGTGAAGATAAATAAAATGAGCAAAGCTTTAACTTATCGTGCAGATATCGATACATTGCGCGCGGTTGCCGTTTTGTCGGTGGTGTGCTTCCATTTCAGCAAAACATGGTTGCCGGGTGGTTTTTTGGGTGTGGATGTTTTTTTTGTGATTTCCGGCTTTCTGATTACGCTGATATTGCATCGGGAAATGAATGCCGGTGTTTTTTCATTTAAAAATTTCTATGTGCGGCGGATGAAGCGGATTTTGCCGGTGTTTTTTGTGGTGGTGCTCACCGCGCTGGTGTTGGGCGCGATGCTGTTTACGCCGGACGATTTTGCGATGTTGAGCCGCTCGGCCTTGGCATCTGTGCTTTTTGCCGCCAACTTCTATTTTGCCCGAGGGCAGGGCTATTTCGACCCGGCGCAGGAAGAAAAACCGCTTTTGCATATCTGGTCGCTTTCGGTAGAAGAGCAATATTATTTTGTGTTTCCGATATTGCTGTTGTTGGTGGTCCGCCGCAGCTACCGTGAGCAGATGCTGTTTATGGCGCTATTGATGTTGATGAGCTTGCTGGCAGCCTATATTCCGACCGGTTTGGATAAATATTATCTGCCGCATTTGCGGGCTTTTGAAATGCTCACCGGCTCGATGCTGGCGGTTTTTGTGCAGCAGCAAACGCTGGCGGGTAAAAAGCCGGGCGAAAAAACAGCTGCTTGCGGCAGCCTGCTGGCCGGCCTGACATTGCTGGCTTGTTTGTGGTTTTATCACCCGGGCATGCCGTATTTTCCGGGCTGGGCCGGTTTGGTGCCGTGTGCGGCCACGGCGGCATTGATTTATTACAATGGGTTTGACCACCGCTTTAAAAAGCTGTTTCAATGGCGTCCGCTCGTGTGGGTGGGCTTGATTTCTTATTCCCTTTATTTGTGGCATTTTTTGGTGCTGGCTTTTGCACGCTATCTCAGCGGCACTGAGCATCTGCCTGATGCTTGGCTGCTGCCTTTGGCGATTTTGATGCTGATTTGCACACTGATTACTTATTATGGTGTGGAGCAGCCGATAAAATCATGGAAGCCGGGCTTTGCCAGAAGCTTTGCCGGCTTTTATGCCTTGCCGGCAATAATGGTGGCGGTGGCGGTGGCCGGCTTTCAGCAATCGGCATGGATTCAGGAATACCGGCAACAAGGTTTGGCGCGCGCCGACACTTCCTGCCACAACACGCTGCATAAAAAATGTGTGTGGGGCGCTGAGGGCGAGCCGCCCTGGGTGTTGATGCTGGGCGATTCCCATGCCGACCAATACAAAACCTTTATTGATGCAATGGGCAAAAAAGAAGGCTGGTCGGCCAAATTGGTTTCTGCGGATACTTGCGCCTTTGTGCGAAAATATGATGCGCGTGTTTTACATAACAATGCATCTTGCCGGAATGTGCATCAATATGCGGATGAGCATTTGGCTGAATATCCTATCGTGATGCTGGCCATGCGCTGGGGGAATCAAATCAAAGCCGATAAGCTGTCGGTGGGCTATGATGAGCAATTTTTCGATAAATTGGATGCCACATTGACACATTTTGCGGCAGAAAATAAAACGGTGTATCTGTTTACCGATAATCCGGCTATCCAATATTCGGCCTTGCGTGCGTATAAATTGCAGCACAACCTGCCGATGTGGGCGCCTGTGCGCACATTACACAAACAAGATGACAATGTGGATGCGGGCAATGCGGCTATGCGGGCGGTAGCAGCAAAGCACGGCAATGTGCATATCGTTGATGCCCAAGCTTTTTTGCCGGACAATTTTTTATTCAACGGCAAGCCGGTTTATGCGGATTTGGATCATATAAATCCGTTTGCCGGTGCTGAATTGGCAAAGCGTTATGGTGCACGGTTTAGCTTGCTGCCATCGGGGCTGCAAACCAAACAGACACAGGCTGCCCGATAATGCCGTCTGAAAATGAAACGCAGGCGGCTCAATAACGGCGGCCGTCTGAAAATATGTTAGAATATCAAGCTTTCCCGGCGGTTGAATGCGGTTGCGGCTAAGGCTGGGGAAATAATGATGATGCCAAACCGGCTTCGGACAGACGGATAAAATAAATGGCGGTGAAGAGAACCGCCATTCGTTATAAGGGTTGATATGCATGATCTTGCCGTGGTGGTTGTAACGGTGTGCAGAAAGTCATTATTGCGTGCAGTGAATTCCGTGTTTCAACAAGATTTTTCCGGGCGCATCCAAGTTTTAATCGGGGTGGATAAAGATTTAAGCGGGAAAAGCGGCCAATGGCAGAAGCAGCTGCAAAAAGCATGTCCACCCAATTGCTCACTGCTCTGGTTTGATCCGGGATATTCCACTTCTAGAAGGCATGGCGGTATTCATCGGTGTTTTTATGGCGGCTCATTGCGCACGGTGTTGTCTTTTTTGGCTGATTCGCCTTTGGTGATGTATTTGGACGATGACGACTGGCTTGCGCCCGAGCATTGCCGCTTGACTGTGCAGGCGCTGCAAGGGCGAACTTGGGCTTTTTCCCACTGTATTTATTCAGACGGCAATAAAAGCCAGGGCTTGTGCGTGGATTTGTTGGAAAGCGTGGGCCCCGATAAAGGGGTGTATGCAGAAAATTTCGGCGGATTCGTGCGGCCTTCGGGCTTGTTGCTCGATAAAACCAAAGTGGCGCATATTTTATATTTGTGGGCAGATTCGCCCAATGAGCAGGGCGATGCGGAAGATCGGTTGATTTTCGAGCAGCTCAAACCTACTCCGTTTGGCGAAACGGGCGCTGCCACGGTGTTTTATGCGCTGGATCCGGCAGACCGCATGCATCAGACGCGTTTGGCCTATATTCGCGAGCACGGCGCCGATTTCCAATCGGTTGATAAAGCGGGCTCGGTTCGGGAAAACAAATCCGCCGGCAGCATTATTTGGCGCCGCATCAAACACAAATACAAAAATTCAAAATAACCTATCCCAATTGATGAAGATGTTATGAAATCCATTATCCAAGACCTCCAATCGCGCGGCCTGATCGCGCAAACCACCGATGCCGAAGCGCTCGATGCCTTGCTCAACGAGCAGAAAATCGCGCTTTATTGCGGCTTCGATCCCACGGCTGACAGCCTGCACATCGGCCATTTGCTGCCGGTGCTGGCCTTGCGCCGCTTCCAGCTGGCCGGCCACACGCCGGTGGCGCTGGTGGGCGGAGCCACCGGCATGATCGGCGACCCGAGCTTCAAGGCGGCCGAGCGCAGCCTGAATACTTTGGAAACCGTGCAGCAATGGGTGCAAAGCATCCGCGGCCAACTTGAGCCTTTTTTGAGCTTCGAGGGCGATAATGCCGCGATTATGGCCAATAATTACGATTGGTTCGGCGGCATGGGCTGCTTGGATTTTCTGCGCGACATCGGCAAGCATTTTTCCGTGAATGCAATGCTGGCGAAAGAATCGGTGAAGCAGCGCATCGAGCGCGATGATGTGGGCATTTCGTTTACCGAATTTGCCTATGCCTTGCTGCAAGGCTACGATTTTGCCGAATTGAACAAGCGCCACGGCGTGATGCTGCAAATCGGCGGCTCCGACCAATGGGGCAACATCACTTGGGGCATCGATGCCACACGCCGGCTCAATCAGCAAAGCGTGTTCGGCCTCACGCTGCCGCTCGTGACCAAATCAGACGGCACCAAATTCGGCAAAACCGAAGGCGGCGCGGTGTGGCTGAATGCCAAGAAAACCTCGCCTTATCAGTTTTACCAATTCTGGCTCAAAGTGGCCGATGCCGATGTGTATAAATTTTTGAAATATTTCACCTTTTTGGGCGTGGAAGAGATTGATGCGATTGAGGCGGCCGACCAGGCCAGCGGCACCAAGCCCGAAGCGCAACGCATTTTGGCCGAAGAAATGACCCGCCTGATTCACGGCGAAGCGGCGCTGGAAGCGGCGCAACGCATTTCCGCCAGCCTGTTTGCCGAAGACCAAAGCAATCTGACTGAAACCGATTTCGAGCAGCTCGCGCTCGACGGTTTGCCGGCATTTGAAGTGTCGGGCGAATTAAACATCGTGCAGGCCTTGGTGCAGAGCGGGTTGGCCAAATCGAATAATGAGGCGCGCGGCTTTGTGTCGCAAGGTGCGGCGGTGGTGAACGGCGCCAAAGTGGGCAGCGATGCTTATGTGCTCGCCGATGCCGACAAACGTTTCGGCAAATACACCATTGTGCGCCGCGGCAAACGCAATCATGCTTTGCTGGTGTGGGCGCAGTAAGTATCCGCATATTTATTGAGGGTATCAAACCGCAGGCCGTCTGAAAGCGTTCAGACGGCCTGCGGTTGTTAAGTGAGTGGGGGCTGGATGCCGGTATCCGACATTTGCCGTAGCCCTGAAAACCTTGTTCTGCGAACAAGCGTCGGATTCGGGAATCCGACCTACGCATTGGTGTGGGTGCCGTAAAATATCCGCATATTGAGGGTGTCAAACCACAGGCCGTCTGAAACATTAAACGTTCAGACGGCCTTGTTGTTGAATGAGTGGTAGGTCGGATACTTGTATCCGACATTTGCCGTAGCCCTGATACTTGTTTTGCGAACACGTGTCGGATTCGAGAATCCGACTTACGCACAGATGCCGTCTGAAAGCGTTCAGACGGCCTTGGTTGTTAAGTGAGTGGAGGGCTGGATGCTGGTATCCGACATTTGCCGCCACCCTGAAAACCTTGTTTTGCGAACACGTGTCGGATTCGAGAATCCGACTTACGCACAGATGCCGTCTGAAAGCTTTCAGACGGCATCAGGTTTTGGCAATAAATATTGTATTTCAATGCATTATATTTTAATGGGCATGAAATAAATGGCGTTTTCAGGTTGCTTCCCGCTGGTCGGCTTGATCTAGGCCCGCCAGCCGGCAGGTGTCTTGTGCAATCATGTATTCTTCGTGCGAGGGCACCACCAAAATGCAGGGGCTGCCCGGGCGGTTGATGGCGCCGCCTCTGCCGTAGCGGGTGGCTTCGTTGGCTTCATCATCGAGCCGCAGCCCCAAAATGCCGAGGTGGGCGATGGTTTTGGCGCGCAAAAAGGCGGCGTTTTCGCCGATGTCGCCGGTGAACACCAAGGCATCGAGCCGGCCCAGCGGCACGCACATGGCGGCGATGTATTTGGCCAGCCGATAGGCGCTCACGTCCAGCGCCAATAAAGCGCCAGCGTGGCCTTGCTGGATGGCTGATTTTTCAATGATGCGCATGTCGGCGCTGAGCTCCGAGAGGCCGAGCAGGCCGCTTTTTTGGTTGAGCAGGGCGGTGACTTGTGCGGAATTCAGGCCGGTGGCGTTTTCGATAAATTCAAACGCGCCGGGGTCGATGTCGCCGCTGCGGGTATCCATCACCAAGCCTTCCAGCGGGGTGAGGCCCATGCTGGTGTCTTGCGATGCGCCGCCGAGCACGGCGGCCACGGAGGAGCCAGCACCCAAGTAGGCAATCACCAGCGCGGTGTCGGCGATGTTTTTGCCCAGTATGGCGGCGGTTTCGCGGGTAACGTAGCGGTAGGCGGTGCCGTGAAAGCCGTAGCGGCGCAGGCCGTGCTCGCGATAGAGCGCGCGCGGCACGGCGTAGGTGTAGGCATGTTCGGGCAGGGTGTGGTGGAAGGCGGTGTCGAACACGGCCACATTGGGCAGCCCGGGAAAGGCGGCTTGCGCGGCGCGGATGCCGGTGAGGTTGGCCGGATTGTGCAGCGGCGCCAGCGCAATGCAGGCTTCGAGCGCGGCGATAACCTTATCATCAATGCGCACCGAGTCGGAATAATGCTCGCCGCCGTGCACCACGCGGTGGCCGATGGCGCGGATGCGGCGCTCGATGCCGAGAATGCGGGTTTCTTCCAGCAATTCTGCTGCGGCACCGTGATGATCGGGCTGCTCGGCCAGCGAGATGGTGCTGCGGTTGCCGCGGCGGTTGAAGGTGATGTAGGCATCGGCCTGCCCGAGCTTGGCAGCCAGGCAGCTAAGCACAATGTCG
Organism: Uruburuella suis; assembly: GCF_022870845.1. Lineage (GTDB taxonomy): Bacteria > Pseudomonadota > Gammaproteobacteria > Burkholderiales > Neisseriaceae > Neisseria > Neisseria suis. The sequence goes on along the minus strand of NZ_CP091507.1, from coordinate 2,249,718 downwards.
CCGCTGCGGCTGTTGAGAATGGTGGCTTTAAACAGGCTGCTGCTGCAATTCACAACCAGAATCAGGTCTTCCATGGAAAAAATCTCCCAAGGCCGGGGCGGCGGTTTGGCAATAACGATACCCGTTTTAAAAAGCAGCTTGGCAAAAGTGATACCAATCCAAAAAAGTAAGCTAACAAGGCGGTGAGCCTGCGACAGTACAGATATAGTGGAATGCAAGAAAAAGTGATACAAAACTACGCACTATAACGGGTAGGTTAGGTTGCCAAACCCAACGTTTCAGACGGCCTGTGAGCTTGTTGGGTTTTCAACCCAACTTACCCGTTGTGTCACTTTTTTATGCATTCCACCATAGTACGGCAAGAGTATGGCAAGGCAAGACAACGAAGGTAGGTTATTTTTTTGGATTGGCATGAGTTGTGCCAAACCTAAAATATTAAGGCCGTCTGAAAACAGGTTTCAGACGGCCTGTGTCGGGCAGGTGGCTTAAGCGGCGGGGCTTTCCAAGCCCGAGAGGCTGCGGGTGTCGAAGGCAATCATGCGCTCTTCGTTGGTGGGCACTACCAAGGCGCAGGGCGTGCGGTCGGCGCGGGTGATGATGCCGGCTTTGCCGAAGCGGGTGGCTTCGTTGGCTTCTTCATCAAGCTCTAAGCCGAGTATGGCCAGATAGCCGATGGTTTTGGCGCGAATCAGGCTGGAGTTTTCGCCGATGCCGCCGGTGAACACCACTGCATCCAGGCGGCCGGTGGCCACGCTCATGGAGGCGATGTATTTGGCCAGGCGGTAGGCGGTGATTTCCAGCGCGAGTTTGGCACCTTCGTGGCCGTCGGCGGCGGCTTCCTGAATGGTGCGCATATCGTTGGATAATTCGGAAATGCCCAAGAGGCCGGATTTTTTGTTCAGCATGTCGGTGACTTCTTTGGCGCTCATGCCGGTGGCTTCTTCGATAAAGCCGTAGGCACCGGGGTCGAGGTCGCCGCTGCGGGTGCCCATCACTAAGCCTTCAAGCGGGGTGAGACCCATGCTGGTGTCTTTCGATTCGCCGCCGAGCACGGCGGCTACGGAAGCGCCGTTGCCCAAGTGGGCAATCACCAAGGCGGTGTCTTTCAGCGGCTTGCCGAGTAAATCGGCGGCCGCTTGCGCCACATAGCGGTAGCTTGTGCCGTGAAAGCCGTAGCGGCGCAGGCCGTATTGGCGGTAGAGCTCGCGCGGCACGGCATAGGTGTAGGCATGCTCGGGCATGGTTTGGTGGAAAGCGGTGTCAAACACGCCCACGTTGGGCAGACCGGGGAAAATGGCTTGCGCGGCGTGAATGCCGGTGAGGTTGGCCGGGTTGTGTAGAGGGGCGAGCGGAATGCATTCTTCGAGCGTGGCAATCACATCGTCGGTGATCATCACCGAGCCTGAATATTTTTCGCCGCCGTGCACCACGCGGTGGCCGATGGCAGCCACGAGGCCTTGCAGGTCGTGGGCTTTCAATTCTTCCAACAGCGCTTCTACGGCGCCGGTGTGGTCGGTTTTGCCGCTAAGCTCGACGCGGTGTTTGTCGCCGCCGGCTTTGTTGACAAACCATGAGCGCCGGCCGATGGGCTGCACTTTGGGGTTTTCGAAATAGTTGAAGGTGATATAGGCTTCGGGCGTGGTGAGCTTTTCGGCCAGGCAGCTCAAAATCAGCTCGCCGTTGATGCTGTCAAGCAGCGCGCCTTTGAGCGATGAGCTGCCGCAGTTTAATACCAGAATCAGTTTGTGGTTTTCTTGAACCATGACGGGGGTTTCTCCTTTGTTTTTTCTTGTGTTGTTGTATTTTTGCTCTGCGCAATGTAATGCAAAGCGGGTGCTTTTGTGAAATCGTTTCTGCCGATTAACGCCATCAGAAAATGTGATGGTTCAGATGGTCTCAATATAGGCTGAGGCCGTATGAAAGGGTTTAAAAGCAATCGCCCGGCACGCGCACAAAGCCTTCCATAATCACGCGCGCGCTGCGGCTCATGATGGCTTTGGTCACTTTCCATTCACCGTTTTCCAGCTTGGCCTGTGCGCCCACGCGCAAGGTGCCGGAAGGGTGGCCGAAGCGCACGGCTTCACGCCCGCCGCCGCCGGCCGCCAGGTTGACCAGCGTGCCGGGAATGGCGGCGGCGGTGCCGATGGCCACGGCGGCGGTGCCCATCATGGCGTGGTGCAGCTTGCCCATGCTCAGCGCACGCACCAGCAAATCCACATCGGCGGCGGCCACAGGTTTGCCGCTTGAGGAAACATAATCTTGCGGCGCGGCCACAAAGGCCACTTTGGGCGTGTGCTGGCGTGCAGCGGCTTCGCTGATGTCGGCAATCAGGCCCATTTTCAGCGCGCCGTAAGCGCGGATGGTTTCAAATTTGGCCAATGCCTGCTCATCGCTGTTGATGTGCTCTTGCAGCTCGGTGCCTTGGTAGCCGATGTCGGCGGCGTTGAGGAAAATGGTGGGAATGCCGGCATTAATCAGCGTGACGGGGAAGGTGCCGATGCCGGGCACTTCGAGCTCGTCAACCAAATTGCCGGTGGGAAACATGGCGCCGCCTTCTTCGCCGTCATCGGCGGGGTCGAGAAATTCGATTTGCACTTCGGCAGCGGGAAAGGTCACGCCGTCGAGCTCGAAATCGCCGGTTTCCTGCACTTGGCCGCCGGTGATTTGCACATGGGCGATGATGGTTTTGCGGATATTGGCCTGCCAGATGCGCACCGTGCACAGGCCGTCTGAAGGAATGCGCGCGGCATCGACCAAGCCGTTGCTGATGGCAAACGCGCCTACGGCGGCGGTGAGGTTGCCGCAGTTGCCGCTCCAATCGACAAAAGGTTTGTCGATGGATACTTGGCCGAAAAGGTAATCCACATCGTGATCGGGCTCGGCCGATTTGCTTAAAATCACCGCTTTGCTGGTGGAGGAACTGGCGTTGCCCAAGCCGTCGATTTGCTTGCCGTAGGGGTCGGGGCTGCCGAGCACGCGCAGCAAGATGCGGTCGCGCGCAGCACCGGGTGTTTGCGCGGCGGCGGGCAAATCATCGAGCTTGAAGAAAATGCCTTTGGAAGTGCCGCCGCGCATATAGGTGGCGGGGATTTTGATTTGGGGGGGGAAGGGGGTGCTCATGGGTTTTCCTTTGCGAGAATCTGTTGTTATGATGTTGTTATGATAGCAATAAACTTATCGGCATTGTAGCTGTAATGTGATGTAGTTTAAAGGGCTTTGTTTGGCTGGTTTGCAAAAATGGCCGTCTGAAAAGTTTCAGACGGCCATTGGGGAATATGGCTATTCGGGCATCACATTTTCCAGCCCGAGCATTTTGTCCATCGCGCCGGGGCGGTTGCGAAAGGCCACGCCCAAGCGGTTCCAGGCGTTGATGGTGCTGATGACAAAAGTGAGGTCGACGATTTCTTTTTCCGAGAAATGGGCGGCCAGCTTTTGGTAATCTTCATCAGTGGCGCCGTGTTTGCCGGGGCGGGTGAGGGTTTCGGTCCATTCCAGCGCGGCTTGTTCACGCGCGCTGAAGAGCGGCGATTCGCGCCACAGCGGCAGGTGGCACAAACGCAATTCGCGCTCGCCCGCTTTTTTGGCACTTTTGCTGTGCATATCGAGGCAAAACAGGCAGCCGTTTATCTGCGAGGCGCGGATTTTCACGAGCTCGCACAAGCTCGGTTCGATAGAGGCGTTGGCCACGGCTTCTTCCAGCGCCAGCATGGCGTTGGCGGCAGCGGGGGCGAGGGTGTAATAGTCGGCACGGTTATTCATGCGGCAGCTTTCTTTAAAATGGAAACTTTGAAAATATACCATGGCTTGCCGCTGGTGCTGCCTTTATTACACAGGCCGTCTGAACGCTTTTGGTTCAGACGGCCTGTGGTCGGCAGGGCAGCGCCATCACGCTTGCAGATTCGGCGTGCAGCCCCTCTTGACTGCCCTTCATCAAAAAGGGTAGATTGTCTGCACTACTCTTTTTTCTATTGATTTCTCAAACACAGCAACCATGAACCGTTTTTTTCCAGCCGGTAAATTTTATTGGTGTTAACAGCCGCTCAGGCCTTGTTTTACCCATTTTGATTGATAAAAAATTTTCCGGCTGCCAAACCCAACCGCATGCCAGGAGAATTTATGTCTACCGCCCCTTCTCACACACATCCCGCTGATAGAGATATCAACGCCGCTTTGAATGAAGCTGCGCAAATGCTCGACATCATCAACACGCCGGAAAACGAATTGAGCGACACACAGCGCCGCTGGGTGTCGTCCAACGTGGCGGATAATTTTGCCCACCACGTTAACCGCGGCTTTCTCAATTATCGCAAATCCGTTACTGAAACCGCCGATTTCGCCCTCACCGATTGGTATGGCCAAGGCTCGATTCTGCGCGACATTATGGGGCGCGAATACATCGACATGCTCGGCGGCTTCGGCCTCTACAGCCCCGGCATCCGCCACCCGAAAATCGTTGAAGCGGTGAAAGCACAGCTCGACCGCAGCCCGCAATACAGCCAGGAAATGCTCGACCCCCTGCGCGGCCAGCTGGCCAAAGTGATTGCCAAGCTCACTCCGGGTGAATTGCAATACGGCTTTTTTGCCAACAGCGGCACCGAAGCGGTAGACGGCGCGATGAAGCTCGCCAAGCTCTACACCGGTCGGCGCGGCTTTATTTCCACCACCGGCGGCTTTCACGGCAAATCGCTGGGCGCGCTCTCGCTTTTGGGCAAATTTGTTTACCGCGAGCCGCTTTTGCCGCTGCTCGGCGGCGTGCGCCACGTGCCTTATGGCGATGCCGACGCGGTGGAGCAGCTTTTGCGCATTGCCGACTCGGTGGGCAGCATGGATGTGGCAGCAGTGGTGGTGGAGCCGATACAGGGCGAGGCCGGTGCCATTGTGCCGCCCGATAATTATTGGCCGCGCCTGCGCGAAATCTGCAGCCGCTACGGCGTGCTTTTGATTGCCGACGAAGTGCAAACCGGCTTTGGCCGCACCGGCAAAATTTTCGGTGTGGATCATTGGGGCGTGGCGCCCGATATCATCTGCTTCGGCAAAGCGCTGGGCGGCGGCGTGGTACCGATGTCGGGTTTTTTCTCGAGCGCCGAGATTTGGTCTTGCCTCGAGCCCAACCCCTTTATGCACACCACCACCACCGGCGGCAACCCGCTGGCTTGTGCCGCCGCATTGGCCGGCATTCGGGTAATGCTGGAAGAAAACCTGCCGCAGCAGGCTGCCGAAAAAGGCGATTATCTGCTGCAAAAAATCGGCATGCTGCGCAACAAATATCCGCATATCCTGAAAGACATCCGCGGCAAAGGCCTGCTTTTGGCGATGGTGTTTGAAAACGACGAAATCGGCTATAAAGTGGTGTCGGGCTTGTTCAAGCGCCATGTGCTCACTTCGGGCACACTCAACAATTCATCGGTGGTGCGGCTGGAGCCGGCCTTGAATATTCCTTATGAATTGCTGGATGAAGTGTTGGTGCGGCTGGAAGATACATTAAAAAGCGTGAGCGAATCGGCTTGAAGCGCTGAGATTTCAGACGGCCTTATTCTTATTAAAGAAAACAGAAAACCTATTTTCAGCAATGCCCAGTCAATTGATGTTCACTGAATCTCGAGGAGAAAGCAATGGAATACGGATTATGGATTAACGGCCGATGGCAGGCCGGCAGCGGCACGGTAGATGTGGAAAACCCGGCCACGGGCAAAACCGTGGCGCAAGTGGCCACCGCCGGCGAACAGGAAGTGAATGCCGCCGTGGCGGCGGCCAAAGCCGCGTTTGACGACGGGCGCTGGTCGAAAGCCACACCGGGCGAGCGCTCGGGCGTGTTGTGGAAAATGGCCGATATCATCGAAGCGCGCGCCGATGAGTTGGCAAAAATCGAAACGGAAGACTCCGGTAAGCCTTATGAATTCATCAGCAAAGGCGGCGACCTGCCTTTTGTGGTAGACAACCTGCGCTTTTTCGCCACCGCCGCGCGTGACACCGGCGGCAGCAGCGCCGGCGAATACAACAGCGCCTACACATCTATGCTGCGCCGCGAGCCGTGCGGCGTGAGCGCCGGCATTGCGCCGTGGAATTACCCCTTGCTGATGGCGGCCTGGAAAATCGGCCCCGCCCTGGCCGCAGGCTGCACTTCCATCATCAAACCCTCTGAAATGACGCCGCGCACCACTTTGCTGCTGGGCGAAATCGCCCAAGAAGCAGGCCTGCCCGACGGCGTGTTGAACATCATCACCGGCGCGGCCGACACCGGCAAAGCGTTGGTAGCGCACCCCGATATTCAAATGGTGAGCCTCACCGGCTCGAGCGACACCGGCAAATTCATTATGCGTAGCGCCGCCGATTCGCTCAAGCGCGTGCACCTCGAATTGGGCGGCAAAGCGCCGCTAATTGTGTTTGAAGATGCCGATATCGAGCGCGCCGCCGAAAAAGCGGCCTTCGGCGGCTTTATCAATTCCGGCCACGACTGCACCGCCGCCACCCGCATTTTGGTGCACGAATCGGTAAAAGAAAAATTCACCGAAGCGCTGCTGGCACAAGCACAGGCGTTTAAAGTGGGGCAGCCGTTTGACGAAGGCGTGATGATGGGACCGCTGATTTCCGCCAAACAGCTCGAGCGCGTGGCGGGCTTTGTCGAGCGCGCCCAAGCGGCAGGCGCCAAAGCCTTGTTTGGCGGACACACGCTCGATTTCGGCGGCGGTCATTTCTACAGCCCCACCTTGCTCACCGGCGTGGATCAAAAAGCCGAAATCGTGCAAAACGAAGTGTTCGGCCCGGTGATGACCATCCAAACCTTTAAAACCGACGAAGAAGCGCTGGCCATGGCCAACGATGTGCGCTTCGGCCTGGCTTCATCCGTGTTCACCACCGATGTGGCCCGCGCCATGCGCTTTGCCGCCGATTTACGCTTCGGCACCGTGTGGGTAAACGACCACTTGCCGCTCACCTCGGAAACGCCGCACGGCGGCTTCAAGCAATCGGGCTTCGGCAAAGATTTGTCGGCCGAAGCCGTGGGCGATTATCTGATTACCAAGCATGTGATGGTGGCGCTGTAAGGAATGGGCAAGGCCGTCTGAAAGGTTTCAGACGGCCTGATTCGTTGGCAGTTGCCGCAGGTTTATTAATTGAACCAGCAAACCTGCAAACCATGTTTCAGCGCTTAAATCAAAAGATAAGGAAAAGCAAAATGTCCGACACCGCTTTATTGATTGTGGATTTCCAAAACGATTATTTTCCCACTTTTCCCAGCGCAAAATGGCCGCTGGACAACACCGAAGCCGCCGCGGCAAACGGCGCCAAGCTTTTGGCGGCATTTCGCGCGCAAGGCTTGCCGGTTTTCCATATCCGCCATGAGTTTTCAAGCGCGGATGCGCCGTTTTTCCAGCCCGGCTCCGAAGGCGCGCAAATCCACGCAAGCATGGCGCCGCTAGAGGGCGAGCCGGTGATTTTGAAACACCATGTCAACAGCTTTCTCGGCACCGATTTGCAGGCGCAATTGCAAAAGCGGGGCATCAAACGCCTGTTTATCGTGGGCGCGATGAGCCATATGTGCATCGATGCAGCCACCCGCGCTGCAGCCGATTTGGGCTACGAATGCCACCTCGCCCACGATGCCTGCGCCACGCTGGCGATGGAATGGGGCGGTATCAAAGTGCCGGCCGCGCAAGTGCATGCGGCTTTTATGGCGGCGCTGCAATTCGGTTATGCGCAAGTGCAAAGCACGGATGAGCTGCTGGAAATGGTTTGATGATTGATGCTGTTAAGGCCGTCTGAAACTAATCTTTCAGACGGCCTCTGCATGCAATCTTAATGTTTGGCACACATTGTGGAGAAGCCATGCGTTGGTCGGATGCTCGAATCCGACATAGGGTCGTTAAGGCTAAACATTAAGGCGGAAAACAGGAATGTCTTGCGCTTCGGGTAAGTGTCGAATTCAAGCATCCGACCTACGGATGAATCAAAAGCCAAAGGCCGTCTGAAACGTTTCAGACGGCCTTTGGCTTTTACATCATATTATTTAGATTCTCGGTGCTTTTTAAATTCTCGGCACTTTGGGCTCGTGTTCATCCTCTTCTTCAATCGCCAAAGTGGGCGGCGCATCGATCACCGGCACATCGCTCACCGGCTCTTGCTCTTCCGGATCGATCGGCGGTGGAATAATTTCTTTGTCGGCCGGCAACACAGGCTCGCTGGCCGCTGCTGCGGCCTGCACGGCCGCGCCGGCATCGCTCTCTTGCGCCAGCGGCTCCACCGCTGCTGCGGCCAGATAAGACACCGTTACCGCTTTATTGCTGCGCTGCGCCAATTGTTCTTGCAAGGCTTCTTTGCCCATCAGGGTTTGCGCGCCGGCGCTCAGATGCTGCACCACTTTTTGATAGCTGCGGTTGAGCTCGTCTACGGCGGCGGCGGTGTCTACAAAATGTTGGTCCACTTTATGGCGGTAATCGCTAAATTGCTGTGCCAGCGCTTCGTGTGCTTTTTGTTTGGCGCTGTTTTGCCGCAATATCAGCCACATCGCCAGCAAGCCCAGCGCCAAACCGGCCAGCGCTGCCAGCGCCAATTGCAAGCCCCAAGGCAAATCTGCATTCATGGTGTTCTCCTCTATAGGTTATCCGGATATGGTGTTTCAAGCCGCCATCAGGCTTTCAAAGCTATCTTACCAACGAAGCGCTTGACGCAACAAGTGGGCAGCCTAAAAATATCAGGCCGTCTGAAACCCATGTTTCAGACGGCCTAGTATGGAAATATTATAGAATCACATCATGGTTGCCCGGCAATGTTTAACTATAGAAGGAAAATATTGATGCACAGCCGTAATCTCTGCCGGCCGCTGCCCGATCGGCAGGCGCAAGAAGCCTTTGAAACGCTTTTACAAAGCCCGACCGTGCGCATCGAGCGCATTGTGTCCCACGGCCACGCTTCGCCTGCCGATTTTTGGTATGACCAAGAAGAAGCCGAATGGGTGTTGCTGGTGCAGGGCAACGCGCGGCTCGCTTTTGCCGATGGCCGCGAAACGGCTCTTGAAGCCGGCGATTATGTGCACATTCCTGCGCATTGCCGCCACAGGGTGGTGCAAACAGACCCGAATATGCCCACTGTTTGGCTGGCGGTGTTTTATACCGAACCTGAAAAATAACCTACCGGCGCCGCTTGCTGATCTTATTTTTAGGCTTGGCATTATCTTGAGCATGCTCAAAATAATGTTCGGGCGCCGGCGGCAAATGGTTGCGCCTGCGGGTGATTGTATTAATATATTGCCATTACCGTGATTTTTACCCTTATCCGACAGGCTAAACAACATGACTGATTTTCCCAAAGACATCTACACCGAGCCCGAAGTCGACCCCGACACCCTCGCCAACCTCGGCCCGCTTGCCGGTCTGGCCGGCATTTGGCGCGGCGCGGCCGGCCATGATGTGAACCCCAAGGCCGACGGCCCCGAACACGATGCCTATATCGAACACGCTGAAATGCAGCCCATCGACGGCCAAACCAACGGCCCGCAGCTTTTTTACGGCCTGCGCTACCATCTCCATATCGTGCAGCCGGGCGAAGTGGAAACGTTTCACGACCAAGTGGGCTATTGGCTGTGGGAGCCGGCCACCGGTAATTTGATACAAACCCTCACCATTCCGCGCGGCCAAACCGCTATGGCTACCGGCCGCGCCAAGGCAGATGACAAAACCTTCAGCGTGGAAGCCGTGCGCGGCAGCACCGAAAACGGCATCTGCTCTAATCCCTTTCTCGAACATGCCTTCAAAACCGATCACTACCGCATCACCATCACCCTGCACGATGACGGCACTTGGTCGTATCAGCAAACCACCACGCTGATTGTGCCGGGCTATGCCGCACCTTTTGCCCACACCGATCAAAACACCTTGCACAAAATCGGCGAAGCCACGCCCAATCCCACCGCGCTGGCAGCGATGAAGGCCAAGGCTGCGGGGTAAACAGCATGCGCTCCGTCTAAAAAATAAATAAAGTGCATCTGCTTAAACGGTGCAGGCAATAAATGCAGCAGCAATGTGATTTGAGAAAGAGGCCGTCTGAAAACAAAAAGTTCAGACGGCCTGTGATGTATATGCGTGCGCTCAAATCGAATGGTGGGCGGCCTAATCGGGTTCGCTCAAATGCAGCAGCGCAAATGGGCGCCCTTGGGCATCTGTGGGCGAACGGTGGGAAACGGCGAATCCATTGGCCAAATAAAAGGCCACAGCCTGAGGATTTTGCTCGTTCACATCCACCAGCAGCCGGCCTTTCAATTTGCGTGCATAATGAAGCATCAGCTTGCCGGCACCTTGCCGAAAGCGGGCGGGCGCAATAAACAAAGCCCCGAGCTTGTTGCCGCTCAGCCCCATAAAGCCGATGGGTGTTTCTGTTTCATCGCACAATACCCACACTTCAAGGCAGGGCAGGGCTTGGTCGCGCACCACAATCAGCAGCCGGCTGATATCTTGTTCTGATAAAAAATCATGCGAAGCGCGCACGGATTGCTCCCAAATAGCCAGAAGCGCGTGATGATCTTCGGGCTGCGCTTTACGGATATTCATAAGGCTTTGTCTTTCGGTTGCTGTTGAAAGACAGAGTATAGTGGTGCGGCCATGCAAGCGCAACGAAATGAGGATTCTGCTTCATTAAATCTTAATGGCGGATTTTATTGATTTTTATCAGATTTTACCTAAGGTTGAACGCTGGGTTTGTCAATGTGAACACTGAGGTTTTGCAAAGGTTGTTAATAAATAAAGTGGTTTGTGAAAGTCAATGCTGTTGTTGTCAAGATAGAAATCATAAAAATTTGATTTAAATCAAATTGGTCATGTTAAAATAGTGCTTCTTTTTTCCCAGATGAAAAGCATTATGAAAAAAATCATCAAAATTTTCGCATACCTCATCGTGGCGGTGCTGGCAGCCGCCTTGATTTTTTTAAACTGGCCGCTCTACCAACGCAGCGTGCCCGCAGCCGAAAACGAAAAGCCGATAGACGTGGTGGTAATCGGCGGCGGCATTATGAGCATGACGCTGTCCACTTTCCTGCAAGAATTACAGCCCGACTGGAACATCGAAGCCTTTGAGCGGCTGGATGCGGTGGGCTTGGAAAGCTCCAATGGCTGGAACAATGCCGGCACCGGCCATGCTGCTTTTGCCGAATTAAACTATACCCCCGAGAAAAACGGCGTGGTGAAAACCGACCGCGCCGTGCGCATTACCGAGCAATTTGAAGTATCGCGCCAATTCTGGGCGCATCAAGTGCGTGCAGGCCGCCTGAGCAGCCATCCGCAAGACTTTATCAATGCCACGCCGCACATGAGCTTTGTATGGGGCGATGCCAATATCGAATTTTTGCGCAAGCGCCATGCCGCGCTGGTGCAGCAGCCGATGTTTTACGGCATGCAGTTTTCCACCGATCAAGAGCAAATCCGCCAATGGGCGCCTTTGCTGATTGAAGGGCGCGACCCGCAGCAAAAAGTGGCCGCCACCTATATGCCTTTGGGCACCGATGTCAACTTTGGCGTGATTACCAACCAGCTCACCGCCGCTTTGCAAAAACAGCCCAATTTCAAGCTCAACTTGCAACACGAAGTGCGCGCCTTGCGCCAAAACAGTGATAAAACCTGGAACGTGACCGTATACGATTTGGCCACGCAAACAGAGAAAACCGTGAAAGCCAAATTTGTGTTTATCGGCGCAGGCGGTGCCTCGTTGAAGCTATTGCAAATGTCGGGCATTCCCGAAGCGCAAAACTATGCCGGTTTCCCCGTGGGCGGCCAGTTCTTGTCGTTTGACAATCCGAGCCTCACCACCCAACACCGCGCCAAAGTATACGGCCAAGCCGAAACCGGCGCGCCGCCGATGTCGGTGCCGCATCTGGACACCCGCTTCCTCGACGGCAAACAAACCATGCTGTTTGGCCCGTTTGCGCTTTACAGCACCAAGTTTTTGAAAAACGGCAGCTGGTTTGACTTGCTCAGCTCGGTGAACATACACAACGTTGCCGGTATGATGGCTGTGGGCGTGGAAAATCTTGATTTGGTGCAATATCTGGTGCAGCAGGCCATGCTTACCGACAGCGACCGCCAGGCCGAATTGCTGAAATATTACCCCAGCGCCAAGCCCGATTCATGGAAGCTGATCACCGCCGGCCAGCGCGTGCAAATCATCAAAAAAGACCTGGAAAAAGGCAGCGTACTGCAATTCGGCACCGAAATCGTGGCCGATAAAGACCACACCATTGCCGCGCTTTTAGGTGCTTCGCCCGGCGCATCCACTTCGCCTTCCATTATGCTGGGCTTGCTGCCCAAAGCTTTTCCCGAGCAGATGGCACAAGGCTGGGAAGCGCGCATTAAAGAAATCGTGCCCTCCTACGGCCGGCAAATCAACAGCAGCCCGGCGCTCACCAATGAAATCCGCCGCGCCACCAGCGAAACCTTGCAGCTGCCGTATATCGAAGTGCCGGCCGATTTAAACCACCCCAATCCCGCCCAAGCCATGCCGCCCGTTATCCCGGCGGCACCGGCGGCCAACGATGAAAAAAACCTGAATAAAGAAGAGCAGGCCATGTAAACAGGCCGTCTGAAAGCGCAAACCGGCTCGAAAGAGCCGGTTTTTTTATATAAGTAAGCCGTTTGGCGATGCCGTTTAATATCGTGAAATACATAAAAAAGTGATACAACGGGTAGGTTGGGTTGAAAACCCAACAAGCCCACAGGCCGTCTGAAACGTTGGGTTTATCAACCCAACCTACTCCGTGATAGTACGTGGCTTTGTATCACTTTTTCTTGCATTCTACTATAGTGAAATGCGACGCTCATTTTCTTTCAGTTCGAGTGAGCTTTCGATGCTGTGCGGGAAATCATCGTGGTTGGCCTGCAGGGCATGAAGGTGAGGCCGTCTGAAACTTTTCAGACGGCCTTTGTTCATATTTTTAGCATAAAGACATCAAACATTCATGTAGCTGTCATCAAAGATTTGTAAAGTGTTAAATTCAAGCCATGGTGATAGGGTGCGTTGGTGATGGGCAATGTCAAACCTAAAAAACCGAACGGTAATGTTTGCGGCTCGCTGCCTTGTTATCTTGTTTTTTAGATTTGGTTCATTCTTGTTGAAAAATAAATCAGCAGATTCAGAAACGGAGAGATGCGATGCTGCAACGTGATGCTCGAAATCAAGCGACGGCCGGGCAAGGCCGCCTAACGGTGGCGCTGGCGCGCTGCGATGCCGATATAGAAGAAGCACAGCGGCTGCGCTATAAGGTGTTTGCCGAAGAAATGGGCGCCGATATCAAGAGCGATAACGGTTTGGATGTGGATAAATACGATGAATATTGCCGCCATTTGATTGTGCGCGATGAAGACAGCGGCCGCGCGGTGGGCTGCTATCGTTTGCTCACCGAAGAAGGCGCACGTGCGCTGGGCGGTTGGTATAGCGAGAGCGAATTCGATTTGGCGCGCATCCGCCATTTGCTGCCGCACACGGTGGAATTGGGGCGCGCCTGCGTGCACCGCGATTACCGACACGGCGGCACGGTGATGTTGTTGTGGTCGGGGTTGGTGAAATTTATGCAGGCCGAGCGGCTGGAATATATGATAGGTTGCGGCAGCATGAGCATGGCCGATGGCGGCCATTTTGCGGCCAGCCTGTATAAAAAGTTGGCGCAAACTTATTTGTGCCCGCCCGAATATCGCGTGTTTCCTCATTTGCCGCTGCCCTTGCCGGCCTTGCGCGATGATGTGGCGGCCGAATGCCCGGCGCTGATTAAAGGCTATTTGCGCGCGGGCGCGTATATTTGCGGCGAGCCGGCTTGGGATGCGGATTTTAACTGCGCCGATGTGTTGATTATGATGCCGATGTCGCGGGTGAGCCCGCGCTATCTCAAGCATTTTTCCAAATAGTTTGCCAAAGCATTCTGCTTGAAAGGCGCTTGGTGAACAGCCCTTAATGGTTTGGTGGTTTAAGGTTTCAGACGGCCTTTTTTATGCGTACTGTTTTTCGTTTGTGTTTGGTCGGTTTGCATATGCTTGGCGGCGTGTTGCAAATGGCTTTGTGGTTTCCCTGGCTGAGCCGGCAGCGGCAGTTGGCGCGCATCGGCGCTTGGTCGGCACAGCTGCTGAATATTTGCGGCGTGCGCCTGCAGGTAAACGGCGTGCCGCCCGCGCCTGAAGCAGGCCCGCTGATGCTGGCGGCCAACCATATTTCGTGGCTGGATGTGTTTGCCGTCAATGCGGTGGTGCCGGCGCGCTTTGTGGCTAAGGCCGAGGTGGCGCATTGGCCGGTGGCGGGCTATCTGGCGCGTAAGGCGGGTACGGTGTTTGTGTCGCGCGAGCGCAGCGGCGGCACACGGGCAAAAGTGGCGCAAACCGCGCAGGCGCTGTGTGATGGCGAAGTGGTGGCGATTTTCCCTGAGGGCACCACCACCGTGGGCGATGTGGTGTTGCCGTTTAAAAGCAGCTTTTTTCAAATCGCGCTGGATCATCAGGCCAAGGTGATGCCGGTGTTGTGCTGCTATCCGCTGGCTGATGGCGGCCTGAACGAGCAGATGGCTTATTGCGGCGACACCAGCTTTGTGCAGTCGTTGCGCGCGATTGTGGCGCAGCCGCAAAGCGTGGTGGTGCTCGATTTTCTGCCGCCGCTGGCCGCGGAGGGCAGCCGGCGCGAGCTGGCGGCCGAAGTGCGTGCGCAATTGGCGGCTAAGCTGGCCGAATCGGTGCCGGTGCGGCCGGTCGCGGAACCGGGCAGGGCGCAAGCTGCGGCTGAATGGTCTGCGGATGGATAATGGCGACAACACAAAGCAGTAAGGCATCAAGGCCGTCTGAAAAGGTTTCAGACGGCCTTGATGTTTTGTGTGTTGTGTATGGGATGTATGCTGTTGGGCTTGCTTCGTATGCTGAATGATTGTGCAAGATGTAAATAAAATCAATATTTAGGTTGTAAACGGGAATTATTTCCATTAATATTGTGCGGCTATGAAAAACGAACATATCTTAACGCCGTCGGTGTTTGCCTTGGTGGCTTTGCTGCACATCGGCTTGATGAGCTTGCTGTGGCAATCGGCCAAGCCCGCGCAGGTGACGGTGCAGCATATCGAATTTGTGGATTTGAGCGATTTGGGCAGCGGCGGCGGGCAGCCGGAAAGCGCGCCTGCGCCGCCGCCGCCCCCGCCCAAAGTGGAGCCGCCCAAGCCGCGCCCGCTGGAGCCGGCCAAGCCGGTTCTCAAACCGGTGGTGACGAAAAACGACAAAGCCGATATCCGCCAAGTGCCGGAAAAGCCGAAGCCGGTTGAACAGCCTAAACCGAAGCCGAAGCAGGAAACGCCCGAGCCCAAGCCTGCCGAGCAGGTTGCTGAACGGCCTGCCGAGCGGCCCGCAGCCAAAATCACCGCCGCAGAAGGCCGCGGCAGCGGCGAGCGCAGCGGCGGCAATCATTCGAGTGCACGTGGCGAAGGCGGTGCCGGCGGCAGCCAAGCAGGCGGCAGCGGCGGCTCTGGTGCCGGCAGCAGCGCGGCCAACGCCATCCGCGCCACCGGCTCGATTGCACGGCCGCCTTATCCGACGATTTCTCAAGAAAACGGCGAAGAGGGCACGGTGGTGTTGAAAATTATGGTGTCGCCCGATGGCAAGGTTACCAATGTCGGCGTGGCCAAGAGCAGCGGCTTTGCGCGGCTCGACCGTGCCGCCCGCAATGCGGGAAAAAACGGCCGCTTCCAGCCCAACGGCTGGACGGAATACACGGTGCCGGTGAGCTTCAAGCTGCAATAAGGCTGCAGCCTGCCACCAAGGCAAAACAGACGGATTTGATTAATTTAAGTTGGGAAGAAAACAATGGATTTAGGACAGGTATTTGAATCAGGCGATTATGTGTTGATGGGTGTGTTTTTGGTGCTGGTGTTGATGAGCATCATCACATGGAGCGTGATTATCGTGCGCGCGCTCAAGCTGCGGCGGGCGAAAAAAGGCAATGCTGCAGTGCAGCCCTTGATTTGGAATGCACAAACGCTGCCCGAAGCGGTGGTGCAGGCCGAAAGCATCGAGTCGCCCATCAGCGAGCTAACGCTGGCATCCGTGCGCGCGCATGGCAATTACTGCCAACATAAAGACACGCAAATGGCCGCGGCCGTGCCGCTGAATGAATATTTGGTGCGCCAGATACGCAACAGCATGAGCCAGATTCTGCGCCCGTTTGACAGCGGCCTCACCGCGCTGGCCTCTATCGGCGCCACCGCGCCTTTTATCGGCCTTTTCGGCACTGTGTGGGGCATTTACCATGCGCTGATCAACATCAGCACCAGCGGCCAGATGAGCATTGCGGCTGTGGCCGGCCCCATCGGCGAGGCGCTGGTGGCCACGGCCGCGGGCCTGTTTGTGGCGATTCCGGCGGTGTTGGCGTATAACTTTTTGGTGCGCGGCAACAAAACCCTGGCGCAGAATATGGATGCGTTTGCCCATGATCTGCATGTGCAGCTTTTGAATCAAAAGGATTAAACCATGGCTTTCGGCTCGATGAATTCCGGCGAAGATGCGCCGATGTCCGACATTAACGTCACCCCGCTGGTGGATGTGATGCTGGTATTGCTGATTGTGTTTATGATCACCATGCCGGTGCTCACGCATTCGATTCCGCTGCAACTGCCCACGGCTTCCGAGCATGCCAAGCAGCAAGAGCAGCCCAAAGATCCGCTGCGGCTCAGCATCGATGCCAACGGCGCCTATTATTTGGGCACCGATACGCAAGGGCTGCGTTTGGATGAATTGGGCGCGCAGCTGCAAGCGGCGCAGGCGCAAAACTCGGACACCATTTTGGCCATCGCCGCCGATAAAGAAGTGTCTTACGATTTTGTAGCCAAAGCCCTGATTGCCGCGCGCGAAGCCGGTGTGAGCAAAGTGGGCTTTGTAACGGAAGAAACGCCGGGCAATTAAGCTTGCTATGCCGGCTGTGTAAACAGGCCGTCTGAAGCGTGGGCTTTCAGACGGCCTGTTTTATTGTGCAGCATTATTCAGCATATAGTGATACCCATTCAAAAAAGTAAGCTAACAAGGCGGCGAGCCGCAGACAGTACAGATAGTACGGCAAGGCGAGACAACGAAGTTAGGTTATTTTTTTGGATTGGTATGAAATGCATAAAAAAGTGACACAACGGGTAGGTTGGGTTGAAAACCCAACAAGCCCACAGGCCGTCTGAAACATTGGGTTTGACAACCAAGCTACTCCGTTATAGCGCGTAGTTTTGTATCACTTTTTCTTTTTCTTGCATTTGGCTATAGATGCTGATGCCGCCGAAGCAGCTTGAATGGTTTCAAACACTTGCGGTGCGCTTTTCCAAACGGTAAGAAGCAAACCAGATGATTAAGCCGCCCAAGGCCAGAAGGCTGCCGACAATGCCGGTGGACGTCCAGCCGAAGCCCGCGTTAATCGCTAAGCCGCCGAGAAACGGCCCCAGCGCGTTGGCGGCGTTGAAAGCGCTGTTGTTGAGCGCGCCGGCCATGGTTTGCGCATCGGGGGCCACATCCATCAGCCGCACTTGCAGCAAAGTGCCGATGGCGCCGCCCATGCCGATAAGCACCACCAGCAGCGATATGGTGCGGATATCGTGCGCGGCCAGCGGAAACAGCGCGAGCATCACCATGCTCCAAAGCAGCAGGCCGGCAATGCAGGGCATCAGCTTTTTGCCCACGGCAAAGCGCGGGATAATCAGGTTGCCCAGCGTCATGCCCACGCCGAAGAGCGCCAGCACCAGCGGCACCACCGCGGCGGATACTTTGGTGACTTCCATCAGCGTGGAAGCCATATAAGTATAAATGGCAAACATGCCGCCAAAGCCGATGGCACCGGTGAGTAAGGTGAGCCACACCTGCTTATTGGTGAGCGCTTTGAGCTCGCGGATGGCGCTGGAGCCGCCACTTCGCATGGCTTGTTTGGGCAGAAAAAGCGCCAGCGACACGGTGGTGGCCACCGCCAACACCGCCACAATCACAAAACACGCCCGCCAGCCGATGGCTTGGCCTGTCCAGCTGATCAGCGGCACGCCTATGGTGCAGGCCACGGTGAGGCCCAACATCATCATGCCCACCGCTTGCGCGCGTTTGGCCGGCGGCACTAATGATGCGGCCACCAGCGCGCCCACTCCGAAATAAGCGCCGTGGGGCAGGCCGCTTAAAAAGCGCCACACCAAGAGCGATGAATAATTGTCGGCCAGCGCGGTGGCGATGTGGCCGAGGGCAAATGCGCCCATCAGGCACAAAAGCAGCGTGCGCCGCGACATGCGTGCGGCCAGCACGGCAATCGAGGGCGCACCCACCACCACGCCGAGCGCATAAGCGCTGATCAAGTGGCCGGCGGTGGGCTCGCTGATGCCCAGCCCGGCGGCAATATAGGGAATCAAGCCCATGGTGGCGAATTCGGTGATGCCGATGGCAAAGCCGCCGAGCGCGAGCGCGAGCAGCAGCAAGCGCGGGTGGGGGATGGTGTGTGACATTTTTTATCGTTTCGTGTGCGGTATAAACAGGAAAACGGCTGCGCAGCGGCAGCCGTTGTGTTGAGTGGTTAACATTATAACAAATTGAATGAAACAAATAAAGGCCGTCTGAAGACACTATCCGCTTTCAGACGGCCTGTGTGTTGATTCAGGTAAATCAGGCGCCGTGCACTTTAAAACGGCCTTCCAACGGCGCAAAAGCTTTCTCGCCTGCCGGTGTGGCGATGCCGCCAAACACCATTTCGGCACGCAGCTTCCAAGAAGCCGGAATATCCCAAGCTTCGGCCACAGCGTGGTCGATTAAGGGGTTGTAGTGTTGCAAATTGGCACCGATGCCGGCTTCGGCCAGCGTGGTCCACACCGCATATTGGTGCATGGCATCGGTATGCTCCGCCCACACCGGGAAATTGTCGGCATAAGCCGGGAAATTTGCTTGCAGGTTTTGCACCACTTCTTGGTCTTCAAAAAACAGCACCGAGCCGGCAGCGGCTTTAAACATGGCCAATTTTTGCGCGGTGGGCTCGAATTTATCTGCCGGCACAATGGCGCGCAGCGCATCTTCCGTGATTTGCCACAGCTTTTCATGCTCCGCGCCAAACAGCGCCACCACGCGGGTGGATTGCGAGTTGAAAGAAGAGGGTGTGTGCAACACGGCATGCTCGATGATTTTGGCCACTTCGGCAGCGGGCAGCGGCAGGTTTTTATTTAAAGCATAAATGGTGCGGCGCTTTTCAGCCCCTTTTTGAACATCTTGGTAAGCCATTTCGGTTTCCTTTGGTGAAGCCGGCAAAATGCCGGCTTTAAAATCAAGATTGGGTTTTAACTGCAAGAGAGATTATGCATCGCTATGGCGCTTGTTGTCCAAGGCCCAGGCACCGCCGCCGGCTGCGGCCAGATAGAGGAACACAAAGCAGAACAACACAGCTGCTTCACCACCGTTGAGTATCGGGAAAAGCGGGGCGCTGGCTGCATGGCCGATAAAATAGGCTGCCGCCATTTGGCCTGAAAGCACAAAAGCCACCGGGCGGGTAAACAAGCCGAGCAAAAGCAGCAGGCCGCCCACCAGCTCGAGCACGCCGGCCAAGCCGTAGAGCGAAAACAGTTGCAAGCCGTCAAACATTTCCACATGCGGCACGCCGAAAAGCTTGGCGGTGCCGTGCAGCAAAAACAGATAAGCCGCAACAATGCGCAATACCGACAACAAAACCGGTTGATAACGGGCTAAAGCATTCATGGTGATTCTTCTTTCGTTGGTGTGTGATGAATAGAGCGCAGTATAGCCTTGCCTGATTGGTTGATATATACTCGTTTTATTGAATAACTATTTCTTAGCAGGAAAATATGGATACTTTGCTCAGCCTGAAAGTGTTTCGCGAAGTGGTGCAGCAGGGCAGCTTCACCCGCGCGGCCGACAAGCTTGATATTTCGATAGCGATGGCCAGCAAGCATGTGAGCCATTTGGAAAACAGCATCCACGCCAAGCTTTTGCACCGCAACAGCCGCAACCTGCACCTCACCGAAGCGGGCGAAGAATATTACCGCCAATGCAGCTATGCGCTCGAAACGCTTGACACCGCCGCCGAGCGCGCCGCCAGCGGCACCGACACCCCGCAAGGGCTTTTGCGCATCACCATGCCGCAATGGTTTGCCAATAGCCGTATGGCCGATTGCTTTGCCGAATACCGCCGCCGCTACCCGGAAGTGACGCTGGAATTGTCGCTCGACAACCGCAAAATCGACCTGATTGCCGATGGCTTCGACATGGCTTTGCGCGTGTCGAGAGACCCAAATCCTTCGCTGATTGTGAAGCCCATTACTGAAATCCGCTTTTTCCCTGTGGCCTCGCCCGATTATCTGCGCCGCCACGGCGTGCCGGTAACGCTGGCCGAAGCCGCACAGCACCAAGCCGTGCTGCCTTCTTATGTGGACATGAGCACGGTAACGTTCACCCGCAACGGCGAAACGGAAACTTTGCAGCTTACATCGCAAATGCGCAGCAGCAGCACCTTGATGCTGCGCAAATTGATTCAGGCCGGCAGCGGCATCGGCTATATGCCCGAATGGCTGGTGGCCAATGATTTGAAACAAGGCTCGCTGGTGCAGCTTTTGCCCGAATATGAAATGCCGCCGATCAAGCTCTATGCGGCTTATGTCGACCGCGCATTTTTGAGCGCCAAAGTGCGCAGCTTTATTGATTTTCTGGTGGAAAAAATGCAGTAGAAAACATCATAAAAACTCATCAAAAAGGCCGTCTGAACTTTCAGACGGCCTTTTATTTCATATAGAGCAATCAGCGAAACACCATGCCGCCGTCGATCAAAAGCGATTGGCCGGTCATGTAGTCGGAATCTTCCGAAGCCAGATAATGCACGAGCGCAGCCACATCTTGCGGCACTTGCGGGCGCCCCATCAAAATGCCGGCCGAGAATTTTTCAAATGCTTCGCCCGGTTTGGTGTCGATATATTTGGCCATTTCCGCATCAATGCGGTCCCACATCTTGGTGGCGGCCACGCCCGGGCAATAAGCATTAACGGTGATTTTGTGCTTGGCCAGCTCTTTGGCCGCCGCCACCGTGAGCGCGCGCACGGCATGTTTGCTGGCGCAATACACGCCGAGCAAATCATAAGATTCATGCCCCGCAATCGAGCAGGCATTGATGATTTTGCACACGCGCCCGCCGCCTTGCTTTTTCATTTGCTCGGCCGCTGCTTGTGTGCCGAAAATCACGCCTTTAACGTTGATGTTGAACACGCGGTCGATATCGGCCTCGCGCACATCTTCCAGCGCCATCACGTCTTCAATGCCGGCATTGTTGATAAACACATCCACACGGCCGAAGGTGTCTGCCGCGTGTTTGACCAGCGCAAACTGATCTTCGCGCTTGCCCACATCGCCCAAAAATGCGCTTACCGCCGCGCCGCGTGCTTTGAATTCGGCTTCGGTTTTGGCCAAGGTGTCGGGATTGATGTCCGACAACACAATGGCAAAGCCGTCTTGCGCCAAACGCTCGGCAATGCCTTTGCCCAGGCCGTCGCCCGAGCCGGTAATCACTGCTACTTTTTTGCTGCTCATTGCATCGCTCCTTTTGAGGTTGAATCAGTCGGGTGCTGCATGTTGCAATTGATTAAAACATAAACAAGCTGCCATCAACAACCGTATAAACCCAGCTTAAAAAGGCTTTACACAAACAGGCCGTCTGAAAGCTTTCAGACGGCCTGTTTGAAACAAGCACATCAAAGTGCACGGCATCAGGCTGCGGTAAAAGGTTCGCCCAAATAATCCAGCAGTATCGACACATGCGATTGCGCCGGATTTTTCACCGCTGTGAGCAGCAGCACATCGTGCTGCTGCGCCAGCGTTTTCAGACGGCCTATGGCCGCCTGCTCGGTTTGGCCGTGCAATTCTTCCCAAGAACGCTGCGTGAATTCATCGAAATGCGCTTGCACATCGGCGTGATACCATTCGCGCAAAGCCGCGCTCGGGGTGATGTCTTTCAACCACAACACGCCCGCCATGCGCGCTTTCGGTATGCCGCGCGGATAAAGGCGGTCGACAAACACCGCCGCGCTCGCTGCCGGGCTCGTAATCGTAGATTCTTTGCACGTGATACCAATCCAAAAAAATAACCTAACTTCGTTGCCTCGCCTTGCCGTACTATCTGTACTGTCTGCAGCTCGCCGCCTTGTTATAGATGCGGCAACTAATTATTGAATATTCACATCCTCTTGCCCGCAGCAGAAACCTGTTCCCTCTCCCGTGGGAGAGGGCTAGGGAGAGGGCAACAAGCCAAAGGCTTGTTTGCCGGCATCTGAAAATGTTCAATATTTAATTGCCGAATCAATAGCTTACTTTTTTGAATGGGTATCATACACAATGGCTGCCTTTCCGAATAAATCGATGCAGGCCGTCTGAAAAAAACAGGCGGTTTAGGGTCTGTTCACATTTCATCACGCGGCAATATTTTGGCTCAAAAACGCGCCTGCTGCGTTGAAAATGCTCGCAAGGTGTTCAACCTTGCTGTGCTTTTCGCCTTGCAGCCACGCTTTTGCGCTCAAAATCTTACTCGCGGATGAATTGTGAACAGACCCTAGGCTTTCCAGGTCAGCGCCAAATCGTAGAGCGCTTTTTTGCTCTCGCCGGTAATTTTCGCCGCCAAATCGGCAGCCTGCTTGGTGGGCAGGTCGGCGGCCAATATTTTCATTACTTGCTGCGCCGCTTCGGGCATGTCGCTGTGTTTTTCCACCTGCGCCGGATGCAGAATCAGCACCATTTCGCCGCGGCTCTGGTTGCTGTCTTCTTTCAAGGCCGTCTGAATGTCGGCCACGCTGCCGCTTAAAAAGGTTTCAAACGTTTTGGAGATTTCGCGCGCCAGCACGATTTTTCGCTCGGGAAAAAGCGCGGCCATATCGGCCAGCGCCGCTTCGATGCGGTGCGGCGTTTCAAACATCACCACCGAATAATCGGCTTCAAGCCATTTGGCCAAAAGCCTTTGGCGCTCACCCACTTTGGGCGGCAAAAAGCCGTTGAAATAGAAATTCGGCTCGGCCACGCCGGCCACGCTCAAGGCGGCCATCACGGCGCTCGGGCCTGCCACCGGCACCACTTTAAAGCCCGCTTCACGCACACGCGCGGCCAGCTTCGCGCCCGGGTCGCACACCGCCGGTGTGCCCGCATCGCTCACTTGCGCCACGCTTTTGCCCTCGGCCAGCGCGGCGATGATTTTATCGGCCATGTGCTGCTCATTGTGCTCGCGCACGCTCAAAAGCTTGGCCTGGATGCCGTAAGCGCTCAAAAGCTGGCCGGTCACGCGCGTGTCTTCCGCGCAAACGATATCCACATGCGCGAGCACCGCCAGCGCCCGCAGCGTGATGTCGGCCAGGTTGCCGATGGGCGTGGCCACCACATATAATGTTTGCGCAGCCAGGCTGTCGCAGGCTTTTTGATAATGTTTCTGCATATGAATAATGGAAGAGGCCGTCTGAAAGGCTTCATTATAACGGGGATAAACACAATGCGCTTAAACCATAAAGAAGGAGCGGCCGCCGAAGATGCGGCGCTGGTGTTTTTGCAGGCGCAAGGCTGCAAGCTGGTGGCGCGCAACTGGCATTGCCCGTTTGGCGAAATCGACCTGATTGTCAAAAATGGCAACACGATTTTATTCGTTGAAGTAAAATACCGCAAAAGCAGCCGTTTCGGCGGCGCGGCCGGCAGCATCACCCCGGCCAAGCTGGCTAAATTGCAGCGCAGCGCGGAACATTATCTGCAGCAACACCGTCTCAACCACGCACCCTGCCGCCTTGATGCCGTATTGATCGAGGGCGGCCACAAGCCCGAATGGGTGCAAAATATCACAGGTTAATCCATCACATGACAACATTACAAAACCGCGTGGCCGAACATTTCGCCCAAAGCATCCAAGCCAAGCAGCAAGCCGCCGAAGTGTTGAGCGCGCCCACCGCGCAAGCCGCCGAAATCATGCTGCAATGCCTGATGAACGACGGCAAAATCCTCGCCTGCGGCAATGGCGGCTCGGCTGCCGATGCGCAGCATTTCGCCGCCGAAATGACCGGCCGCTTTGAAAAAGAGCGCATGGAATTGGCCGCCGTGGCGCTCACCACCGACACTTCCGCGCTCACCGCCATCGGCAACGATTACGGCTTCGACCATGTGTTCAGCAAGCAAGTGCGCGCGCTAGGTCGCCCGGGCGATGTGTTGATCGGCATTTCCACTTCCGGCAATTCAGCCAACATCATCACCGCCATCGAAGCGGCGCACGAGCGCGACATGCAGGTGATTGCTTTCACCGGCCGCGACGGCGGCAAAATCGCGGCCATGCTCAACGACAACGATATTCTGCTCAACGTGCCGCACCCGCGCACCGCCCGCATTCAAGAAGTGCATATTCTCTTGATTCATGCGCTGTGCGACTGCATCGACACCATGCTGCTCGAGGGCGTATAAGCGCCGCCGGGCGGCGGTGTATGCAAAAGTGCGCAGAACACGCTAGAATCACGCCCTGATTGTTTCCGATTTTCTCCGGCAGCCGTAAAGGCTGCCCGAACGCATCACGAAAGGACGTTTGTATGAGCATCAAAAAGCATGCCCTCACCTTAGCCGCCGCCACCTTGTTGGCTGCCGGCCTTAGCGGCTGCGTGGGCGCGATTGTGGGCGGCGCGGCGGTGGGCGGCGCATCGGCCATCGACCGGCGCAGTACCGGCGCGCAAGCCGATGACGAAGTGATGGAATTGCGTATCCGCAACACCGCCAACACTTACCTGCGCCAAAACAATGCCGCCGAAGGCTTCGAGCCCAAGCTTGCCGTGGTGAGCTACAACCGCCACATCCTGCTTTTGGGCCAAGTGGCCACTGAGGGCGAGAAAAACTTTGTCGAACAAGTGGCGCGCGCCGAGCAATCGGCCCAAGCGGTGTATAACTACATCGAAGTGGCACCGCAAGCGCGCACCTTCGGCAATGTGAGCGCCGACACCTGGAGCACCACCAAAGTGCGCACCACCTTGCTCGGCATTCAGGGCGTGATTCCCAGCCGCGTGAAAATCGTCACCTATGAAGGCACCACTTATGTGATGGGCATCCTCACGCCCGAAGAGCAGGCCGCAGTCACCGAAAAAGTAAGCACCACCGCCGGCGTGCAAAAAGTGGTTACCCTTTATCAAACCTATATCCAACAACCATAATCCGGAACAGGCCGTCTGAAATGCCGCAAGCATTCAGACGGCCTGCCGCCATCGGGAATATTCATATGCCAGCGCGACAGAATGCCGCCAAAAAAGGTTTCAACCTCACCCCCAAACATCTATTGCTCGCCGCTTTTGTGGTGGTGGCGCTGGCCGTGGCCGCGCTGGTGGTGGGCGTGTTCCGCACCATGAGCGCACCGGGTGAAATCGCCGCTGCCCCACCTGCGAACAGCAGCGGCAACACCGTTGAAATCTTATCGCCGCGCGGCGCATCGAATGTGGCCGTGCCGGCCGGGCAAGTGTTGTTGCCGGGGCAGGTAGCCGCACCGCCGGCCGAAGCCGCAGCAACAGGCGGCCGCACACAACCGGCCGCGCCGGCCAATGCCGAAACGCCGGCAACGGCGGCCAAACCCGCAACGGTTGCCGCAGCACCTGCTGCAAGCGCTGCACCTGCCGCACCGGCTGTTGCGCCGGAAAAACCTGCGCCCGCACCGGCCAACCCCGCAGCCAAGCCCGCCAAACCTAAAGATGTGATGGATAATCTGTTTTAAGCATCGGATAAACCCATTAAGTTGCAAAAGGCCGTCTGAAAACTTTTCAGACGGCCTTTTTAGTGTGTAGGTCGGATTCTCGAATCCGACGCTTGTTCGCAGAACAAGGTTTTCCGCTGCGTTCAGACGGCCTTCAGCGAGGGTGCGAGCAACGAAACGCAATCGTGCTTATGAGCCGACTCATACCAATCCAAAAAAATAACCTAACTTTGTTGTCTCGCCTTGCCGTACTATAGTGAAATGCAAGGAAAAGTTATATGAAACTGCATGCTACAACGGCGTAGGTTGGGTTGATAAACCCAACGTTTCAGACGGCCTGTGGGCTTGTTGGGTTTTCAACCCAACCTACCCGTTGTGTCACTTTTTTATGCATTCCACTATATTTGTACTGTCTGCGGCTCACCGCCTTGTTAGCTTACTTTCTTGAATGGGTATCAAATCAAATGCTTGCGGGCAAACAACCAAACATCAAATGCCCAAAAGAGGAATCAGCAGCGGTGCGAGAATGGCGGTGAGCACGCCGTTGAAAATCAGCCCCAGGCTGGCATAGGCGGCGAATTTGCGGCTGCGCTCCATGGCCGAGGCGATGCCCATGGCGTGTGAGGCTGTGCCCAGGGCGATGCTTTGCGAGGTGGGTGGGCCCACGGTGCTGCTGCTGAGCAGCTTGAAACCTATCATCTGCCCCATCATACCGGCGAGAATCACGGTGGCGGCGGTGATGGCGGGTATGCCGCCGATGCTGCGGGTGATTTCCAGCGCAATCGGGTTGGTGACCGATTTGGCCGCCAGCGAGAGCACCACTTCGCGCTCGGCGCCCAGCCATTTGGCGAAATACATGCCGGTAATGATGCCGGTGATGCTGCCGGCCAATTGCGAGGTGATAATCGGCAGCCATTGGCTGCGGATTTTCGGCCAGTTGACGTAAAGCGGCACCGCCAGCCCCACCACGGCCGGTTGCAGCCAAAAATCAATGATGCGGCCGGCTTCGTAATAAGTGGGGTAGTCGATATCGAAAAGCTTCAGGTAAAGAATAATCAGGCAGGTGCTGATCATCACGGGATTGCACAAAATGCTGCCGGTGCGGGCGCGCACGAGGTTGGCCAGCCCGTAAACCGTTACGGTGAGAAACAGCAGCGTCACCGGATGCGCGAGCATTTCCATCACCAATACCTCCGCATCAACTCATGCGCTTTGCCGGTGACAAACAACACCAGAAAAGTGCTGGCCAATGTTGCCACGGTAATCGAGAGCCAGTCTTTGCGGATAAGGTCTAAATAGCTGATCACCGCCACGCAGGCGGGCACTAAAAATAATGATAAGTTGGTCATCAGCACGTTAACCAATTGCTCGAGCCAGGCTTTTTTCACCCAGCCCGCCTGCAAGGCGGCAAACAATAAGCCCATGCCGATAATGCTGCCCGGCAGCTTCAAGCCGGTAAAAAACACAATGCATTCGCCCGCGGCCAAAAAGCCCAGCAAAATGCCCACTGCACGTATCATTTTTCTCTCTTTTCAACGCTTTTCGGATGAAGAAACGGCTTTCAGACGGCCTGTCGGTAAAAGAGGCCGTCTGAAACTTTTTGCCGCATAACAAATTTTCGGATGCGGTGTGATCCGAACCATATCTTGTTCAGCCGCGTTTGTAAGGGTTTTCCAGTCCGGCCACCAGCGCTTGCAGATAATCGCGCAGCTGTGCTTCGCCGCAGCCCATCAAGAGCGCATCTTCAAACGCATCTTGGGCGGTTTGGTAAAGCTCCTGCATGTTTTCGCTCATGACTTTGATTTTTTCGGTACAGGAAACGATGTCGCCATCGTCGCCATACCATTTCGGCATTTCAGGCATGCTCATGATGGTTTCCTACTGAAGAAAGCGCGCGGGGTCGTTTTTTTTCACGCGCCGCGCGGTCACATATCTGCTGCCCCAATATTTGTTGTCAAGGCTCGTGATTTCGATGTTTTTGCCTGTGCGCGGGGCGTGAATAAAGCGGTTGTTGCCGATATAGAGCCCCACATGCGAAATGCGCCGCCCCGCCGTGTTGAAAAACACCATGTCGCCCGGCTGAAGATCGCTGCGGCTCACCGGCTCGCCCATGCGCGCCTGCTCGGCCGAGGTGCGCGGCAGGTTGATTTGCATGCTGCGGCGGAAAATATGCTGCATAAAGCCGCTGCAATCGAAGCCGGTGTTGGCCGAAGTGCCGCCGTAGCGGTAGGCCACGCCGAGCAGACCCATGGCGCTGCCGATTAGGTTGTCGGCCTCGTTGCGGCTGATGTCGCGGCTGTCGGTGCGCCCGGCGGCTTGCAGATTAATCAGGGTTTCCAGCTCGTCGGCATGGGCGGCGGCCGGCATCAACAGGCAGATGGCGGCCAGCGTGGTGATAAAAAATTGCTTCCATGAGTTCATGCACATGCATTCCGTGTGTTTCACGGCCGTCTGAATGCATTCAGACGGCCTTTGCCAATCTTTGTTTTCCGCAACTCGGCCGCATTCGCTGCCGAGGGTTTGTGTGCTATGCTGTTAATCATTCTTGTATAGGCGCACACAATACAGCAAAAGCCATGATGATTCCAACTTTACTTGCCATGCGCGATTTCTCGCGTATGCGCGAAATCATGACGATTTTGTCGAAGCACGGGCTGGGCGAATTTGTCCAGCGCATCAAGCTTTCGCACAAAGGCGTGCGCGGTGCCGATGATGAAGCGGCATCGAATCAGCGCTATATGAGCACGCCCAGGCGCTTTCGGCTGGCGTTTGAAGAGCTGGGGCCTACTTTTGTGAAGCTGGGGCAAGTGCTCTCCACGCGCGTGGATATTTTTGATGCCGAGTGGATTGAAGAATTCGAGCAGCTGCAAAGCGATGTGGCGCCCATTGCCACCGCCGATATCCGCGTGTTGATCGAAACGCATCTGGGGCGGCCTTATCACGAGGTGTTCAAACACATCGACCCGCATCCCATCGGCAGCGCATCGATTGCGCAAGTGCACCGCGCCCAATTGGTGGACGGCGATATTGTGGCGGTGAAAATCAAGCGTCCCGACATCGAGCCGACCATACAGGCCGATTTGCGTATTTTAAATCATCTGGCGCATCTTATCGAATCGGAAATTCCCGAAAGCCGCCGCTACCAGCCGGTGCAGATGGTGCAGTATTTCGCCCGCAGCCTCGCCAAAGAAACCGATTTATCGGTGGAATTGCGCTATATGCAGCGCTTTGAGGCCACATTTGCCGGCCATCCTTTTGTGCACATTCCCAAGATTTATGCCGAATATTCCAACCGCTATCTTTTGGTGCAGGAATACATCGGCGACAAATTGTTGAAAAACGTGCCGTCTGAAAGCCTGGCTGCCGACACCCGCCGCATGTTGGCCAACCGCATCACCGACACCTTGTTTACCATGATTTTGCAGCAGGGCTTTTTTCATGCCGACCCGCATCCGGGCAATATCTTTATCAACGAAGAGGGCGGCATCACGCTGATCGATTTCGGCTTGGTCGGCCATTTGAGCAGCACCCGCCGCCGCGAAATCATTGATTTGATCAACGCGCTCACCCACCGCGACCAATTCACCATGCAATATGTGCTGAGCAATTGGGCGCAGGGCGAATTGCCCGATGAAAACCTGCTCGGCGCCGATGTGCTCGAAATGCTGCTCAATTATGAGCACACACCCATGCGCGATCTGCGCATCAGCCAAGTGATTAACGACATCACCCAAATCATGCGCCAACACGGCCTCACGCTGCCGGGCGATTTGGTGATGCTGTTTAAAACCCTGATCACGCTCGAGGGCGTGGTGAAAAAGCTCGACGGCAGCGCCGAGATGCTGGAGCAGGCCAAGCCGATTGTGGCCGAAGTGTTTAAAGCGCGCGCCTCACCCGAGCATATTCTGCGCAAAAGCAAGATGCACGCGCAAACGCTGCTGCAATCGCTTGATGAGTTGCCGCAAAATCTCTTCCGCTTGAGCCGGCGCATTCAAAAAGGCCAGTTTGTGGTCAACCTCGATTTCAAGCGCACCGAGCAATTTATCCACCAAATCGACAAAGCCACCAACCGCCTCACCATGGGCATTGTTACCGCCGCGCTGATTATCGGCTCGTCGATTGTGATGAGCATCGAAACCGGCCCCAAGTTTATCGGCTTTCTCGGCTATTTATTGGCCTTTACCAACAGCTTGTGGATTATTTGGTCGATTTGGCGCTCGGGCAAACATTAAGCGCTCTGCCGTGCAGGGAAGGCCGTCTGAAAGCTTTCAGACGGCCTGATTTTTCATCAATGCGTCATCAAAACACGTTATACTAAAGTGTTTGAAAAAGCCATATTCAGGGATTGTTATGTCGGATCAAAACCGCCTGCTTTGCCGCGAGCTGAGCCTGCTCGCTTTCAACCGCCGCGTGCTTGCGCAAGCGCAAGATGCGCGTGTGCCGCTTTTGGAGCGGCTGCGTTTTTTGTGCATTGTGTCATCGAATCTGGATGAATTTTTCGAAGTGCGCATGGCCTGGCTCAAGCGCGAGCAGAAGCTGCGCCCCAACAGCCGCCTCGACAACGGCAAAACTCCCGCCGAAACCATCGCCGCCGTGTCGGCCGAGGCGCATGCCATTATTCAAGAGCAATACGCGCTTTTCAACGATGAGCTGCAACCTGCGCTCAGCCGCGAAGGCATTCATTTTTACCGCCGCCGCAACTGGACGCCGGCGCAGCGCGCCTGGATCGAGCGCTATTTCGATTGCGAGCTTTTGCCCATACTCACGCCCATCGGGCTTGACCCTTCCCACCCGTTTCCGCGTCCTTTGAATAAATCGCTCAATTTCGCGGTGGAATTGGAGGGCAAAGATGCATTCGGCCGCGCTTCGGGCATGGCGATTGTGCAGGCGCCGCGCATTTTGCCGCGCGTGTTGCAACTGCCGCCGGAAATCTGCGACGGCGACAACGGCTTTGTGTTTTTATCATCGATTTTGCACGAATACGTTTACCGCCTTTTCACCGGTATGGAAGTGAAAGGCTGCCACCAATTCCGCCTCACCCGCGACAGCGACCTGATTGTGGATGAGGAAGACTTGAAAAACCTGCGCACCGCCATTCAAAGCGAATTGCACGACCGCGAATACGGCGACGGCGTGCGCCTGGAAGTGGCCGACACCTGCCCCGAGCATATCCGCAACTTTCTGCTCAGCCACTTCAAGCTGGGGCAAAGCGAGCTTTATCAGGTGCAAGGCCCGGTAAACCTGGTGCGCCTGATGGCCGTGCCCGATATGGTGGCGCGCCCCGATTTGAAATTCAAGCCCTACACCGCCGGCGTGCCCAAGCGCTTGCGCAAAGGCAATTCGATACTTGATGCGGCGCGCGATAAAGATATTTTGCTGCACCATCCTTACCAATCGTTTGAGCCGGTGGTGCAGTTTATCCGCGAAGCTTCGGTCGACCCGGATGTGGTGGCCATCAAAATGACCATCTATCGCACCGGCAGCCATTCCGATTTGGTGCGCGCGCTGATGACTGCCGCGCTGGCCGGCAAGCAGGTAACTGTGGTGGTGGAATTGATGGCGCGCTTTGACGAAGCGGCCAATGTGAATTGGGCACAGCAGCTGGAAAACGCCGGTGCGCATGTGGTGTATGGCGTGTTCGGCTATAAAGTGCACGCCAAAATGGCGCTGGTGTTGCGCCGCGAAGAGGGCAGGCTCAAGCGCTATGCCCACTTGGGCACCGGCAACTACCACCAAGGCACGTCGCGCATCTACACCGATTTCGGCCTGATTACCGCCGACAAGCAAATCACGATGGATGTGAACACTTTATTTTTGGAAATCACAGGCTTAGGCCAGCCCATTCATCTGAAAAAAGTGTATCAAAGCCCGTTTACGCTGCACAAAATGATTATTGACAGCATCGCACGCGAAGCAGCGCACGCCAAGGCCGGCAAAAGCGCGCGCATTATCGCCAAAATGAATTCGCTGATCGAGCCCAGCGTGATTGAAGCGCTTTATGCCGCCAGCGATGCCGGCGTGGAAATTGATCTGATTGTGCGCGGCATGTGCGCGCTGCGGCCGCAAGTGCCCGGTTTGTCGGACAATATTCGCGTGCGCTCGATTATCGGCCGCCAGCTCGAACATTCGCGCATTTTCTATTTCTACAACGGCGGCGAAGAAAACACCTATATTGCCAGCGCCGACTGGATGGGGCGCAATTTCTTCCGCCGCATCGAAACCTGCACGCCGGTGGAGCAGGGCGAGCTCAAAGCGCGCGTAATCCGCGAAGGCCTCACGCTGGCGCTGGAAGACAATCAGCAAGCCTGGCTGATGCAGCCCGACGGCAGCTACATCCGCGCACCCTTCGCCGAGGGTGATGTGCCGGTGAATCTGCAAAACGATTTGTGGCAGGAATTCGGCAGCTGAGCCTGCCGGCTGCAAGCAAGAAAGGAAATGCGGGTTAATTGAATAGCGGATTGCCGCAATTGAAAAAGGCCGTCTGAAATAATGTTTCAGACGGCCTTGATGTCGGCACAACGGCTTACACCACAATATTCACCAAACGCCCCGGCACCACAATCACTTTCTTGGCCGGTTTGCCTTCCATAAATTTCACCGCGCCTTCGGTGGCCAGCGCGGCGGCTTCAAGTGCATCTTTGGGCGCATCGGCGGCCACGGTGATTTTGCCGCGCAGTTTGCCGTTTACCTGCACCATGATCTCGATTTCCGATTTCACCAGCGCGGCTTCGTCTACTTGCGGCCAGGCGGCATCCCACAGCGCGGTGCCGGGGCGCAGCTCTTGCCACAAGGCTTCGCTGATGTGCGGCACAATCGGCCACAACAGGCGCACGGCGGCTTCGAGCACTTCTTGCGCCACGGCGCGGCCTTCGGCGCTGCTGCAATCGCCGTTGCGCACACAGGCGTCGTATTGGTTGAGCAGCTCCATCACGGCGGCGATGGCGGTGTTGAATTGCAGGCGGCGGCCGTAATCGTCGCCCACTTTGGCGATGGTGCTGTGCAGCTTGAAGCGCAATTCTTTCAGCGCTTTGCTCAAGCCTTCTTGGCTACCTGAAAATGCGGCTGCGGCATCACCGCTGCTGCGGTAGTCGTAGACGGTGCGCCACAGGCGGCGCAAGAAGCGGAACGCGCCTTCCACGCCGCTGTCGCTCCATTCCAGCGATTGCTCGGGCGGCGAGGCAAACATCATAAACAGGCGCGCGGTGTCGGCGCCGTAGGCTTCAATCAGCGCTTGCGGGTCGACACCGTTGTTTTTCGATTTCGACATTTTTTCGGTGCCGCCAATCACCACCGGCAGGCCGTCGGCTTTGAGCACGGCGGAAACAGGGCGGCCTTTGTCGTCAAACGTCAAATCCACATCGGCGGGGTTAATCCAATCTTTGCTGCCGTTGGCCGCTTCGCGGTAATAGGTGTCGCACACCACCATGCCTTGGGTGAGCAGGCGCTCAAACGGCTCGTCTACATTCACCAAGCCTTCATCGCGCATCAGCTTGGTGAAAAAGCGGGCGTATAAAAGGTGCAAAATGGCGTGTTCGATGCCGCCGATGTATTGATCCACCGCGCCCCAATATTGCGCGGCTTGCGGGTCAACCATGCCTTGTTCGAATTGGGGCGACATATAGCGGAACGGATACCAGCTCGATTCCATAAAGGTATCCATGGTATCGGTTTCGCGCTTGGCCGCGCCGCCGCATTTGGGGCAGGTGGTTTCGTAGAATTCGGGCATTTTGGCCAAGGGCGAGCCGCTGCCGTCGGGCACCACATCTTCGGGCAACACCACCGGCAATTGCTCGGCAGGCACGGGCACATCGCCGCAAGTGCTGCAATGCACAATCGGAATCGGGCAGCCCCAATAGCGTTGGCGCGAAATGCCCCAATCGCGCAGGCGGTATTGGGTTTTCGGTGCGCCTTGATTGGCTGCCTGCAAATCGGCGGCCATGGTGTCGTAGGCCGTCTGAAAGCTTAAGCCGTTGTATTTGCCGCTGTTCACCAACGTGCCGCTTTCTTTGTCGCCATACCATTCCTGCCATTGCTCGGCATCAAAAGCGTTGTCGCCCACGGCAATCACTTGTTTAATCGGCAGGCGGTATTTGTGGGCAAACTCGAAATCGCGCTCGTCGTGCGCGGGCACGGCCATCACCGCGCCATCGCCATAGCCCCACAATACATAGTTGGCAATCCACACTTCCAGCTTGTCGCCATTGAGCGGATTCACCACAAAGCGGCCGGTGGGCACGCCTTTTTTCTCCATCGTGGCCATATCGGCTTCGGCCACGCTGCCCGCCTTGCATTCGGCGATAAAGGCTTGCAGCTCGGGGTTGTCTTGCGCGGCAGCGGCGGCCAGCGGATGCTCGGCGGCCACGGCCATATAGGTGGCGCCCATCAAGGTGTCGGGGCGGGTGGTGTAGACTTGCAGATAATCGGCATAGTCGCCCGCCAAGCCTTGTTTGCTTTCAGGGGCTACCTGAAAACGCACCTGCATGCCGCGCGATTTGCCAATCCAATTGCGCTGCATGGTTTTGACCTGCTCGGGCCAATGCTCGAGTTTGTCGAGGTCGGCCAGCAGCTCTTCGGCATAATCGGTGATTTTGAAGTAATACATCGGGATTTCGCGCTTTTCAATCAGCGCGCCCGAACGCCAGCCGCGCCCGTCAATCACCTGCTCGTTGGCCAGCACGGTTTGATCCACCGGATCCCAGTTTACGGTGCCGTTTTTGCGGTAAACGATGCCTTTTTCAAACAGGCGGGTAAACAGCCACTGCTCCCAGCGGTAATACTCCGGCGTGCAGGTGGTGACTTCGCGCTCCCAATCGATGGCAAAGCCCAGGCTTTTAAGCTGGCTGCGCATATAATCGATGTTTTCATACGTCCATTTGGCCGGGGCGACATGGTTTTTCATCGCCGCATTTTCGGCCGGCATACCGAACGCATCCCAACCCATGGGCTGCATCACATTAAAGCCGTTGAGCAGCTTAAAGCGGGAAAGCACATCGCCGATGGTGTAGTTGCGCACATGCCCCATATGCAGCTTGCCGCTGGGATAGGGAAACATAGACAAGCAATAATATTTGGGCTTGCTTGTGTCTTCAGATACGTTGAACAAGCGGGCGTGTTGCCATTTTTCTTGGGCGGCAGGCTCGATGGCCGAGGGTTGGTAGTGTTCTTGCATGGTTTGGCTTTGATGTGAAATTGCGGCAGGCGCAAACAGAATAAAAATAAAGCGGAATTATAGCAGCTTCGCGCAAGGGTTTTGGAAATAATGGCTCAGGCCGTCTGAAAGCTTTTGACTTCAGGCGGTGCCAGCCTAGGTTTGTAACTAGACTATGTTGATTGCTTTAAATATATGCTAGATCCAAAGGCTTCTAAAGGTATTAATTCAGTTGAAAGAATATAATTTTTTAACTTTGGAGCTATTTGTTTGGCATTTTTATCTAATTCCCAAAACCTTGGCTTATCAAGGGCACCAGAATTAATCATTGCTTGTTGGCGAAGCCAATTCTCTGTTATGGGCAAATGTTCCAATAGTTTCGATTCTACAATTAAAAATTGATAATGATCAAAATGAATAGCATTAAATAATACGAGAAACTGGATTTCAGATGGCAATAAACCGCGAACTAATCCATAGCATTCTTTTTTATCTGTATCATCAATTTTGGTGTTTTTATAAATATAGTCGAGTAGATGATACAAAGTAATTAAATAAGGCTTGAATTCAAAATGAGTATCG
Source organism: Uruburuella suis (assembly GCF_022870845.1). Classification (GTDB taxonomy): domain Bacteria; phylum Pseudomonadota; class Gammaproteobacteria; order Burkholderiales; family Neisseriaceae; genus Neisseria; species Neisseria suis. The sequence goes on along the minus strand of NZ_CP091507.1, from coordinate 2,214,305 downwards.
ATCAACTCAGCTATTGACTGATGAAATTTTTCTTTGTCATCAGTATATTTTTCACCTAATTTTCTTTGGTCTAGTTCTGTTAGTTTATGTGTAAAATTAGAAAATTGACCGATAATAGCTTTATTTAAAGTATGCAGAGAATAGGGCTTCTCTTTTATTTTATCTAAAAGTTGGTTATGTTCATTAAGTAATACATTGAACAATGCATAGAATTCGTTATTCTTTTGATTTTTGTATGTTAGGGAACTAAACCAAACCAACCCAATGGCAGAGGCAATCGTTCCGCACATTATCATCCAATTAGTAAAGTCATTTCTTCCAATCTCTAGCTGAAATACTCTAAAAAATGTATAGAAAGAAATCATGCATGCAAATAGGCAGATTATAAATAGAAGTAATTTTTTATTGAATAAGATATTAGAGTGGCATTTCAAGAAAGATATTTTTAACTTACTTTTCATAATTAATTTTTTGGCGGTAAGTGATGGTAGGAAAATTATTGTAAGCAAAGTTGTGGTGTTAATCTATAAATTACCATTTCTAATTCAAGGCCATCTGAAAGCGTTGACAGACATAATGTTTCAGACGGCCTCATCCATTTTGTTTAATTCTTTGATTAATTTATCGGTTTTTTCCGGGTCTTCGTTGCGCATGAGTTTGGCGCTTTCTTCTTCGAGCCGGCCGGTGTGGCTGCGCAAAACGATGTCTTTGATGGTGAGCAGGTTGCTTGGGTTCATCGAGAAGCGGCGCAGACCCATGCCGAGCAAAAGGCGGGTGTAGGTGGAATCGCCGGCCATTTCGCCGCACACCGATACTGATTTGCCCATGCGGTTGGCGGTGCGGATGATGTGCTGCAAGAGCTTGAGCACGGCGGGGTGGCCGGGCTGGTAGAGGTGACTCACGCTGTCGTCGCCGCGGTCGACCGATAAGGTGTATTGAATCAAATCGTTGGTGCCGATGGAAATAAAATCCACCAATTTGAGCAGGCTGCCGACGGTGAGCGCGGCGGAGGGGATTTCAATCATGCAGCCGAGCGACACTTCGCCATATTCTTCGCCGCGCTCGGCCAGCTGGCGCTTGGCGGTTTCGAAATGCACGATGCATTGGCGCAATTCGGTGAGCGAGGCCACCATCGGCCACATCATGTTGACTTTGCCGTGAGCGGCGGCGCGCAAAATGGCGCGCATCTGGGTGCGGAACATCACGGGCTCTGCCAGGCACAGGCGGATGCCGGTGAGGCCGAGGGCGGGGTTGAGGCTGCCGTTGGGGGTGGCGTTTTGGCCGAACCAGCGCGGGTTTTTGTCTACGCCCAAATCGACGGTGCGGATGGTGAGCTGCTTGCCTTTGAGCTTTTTAATCAGCGTGCTGTAAACTTCGTATTGCTCGTCTTCGGTGGGCAGGGTGTCGCGGTTGAGATAAAGGTATTCGCTGCGGAACAAGCCCACGCCGTCGGCGCCGGCGCTGTGCAGTTGTTTGATGTCTTCGGTTGATTCGATGTTGGCCAGCAATTCGATGTTGAGACCGTCTTCGGTGGTGGCGGCGGTTTTTTTGAGCTTGTTGAGTGCGCGTTTGCGGTTTTTGTATTCGCGCATGTGGCCTCGGTATTCGGCCAACACGGTGTCGTCGGGGTTGATAATCAGCACGCCGTTGATGCCGTCTACAATCACCCATTCGTTTTCGCTGATTAAATCGCGTGCGTTGCGCAAGCCGATAACGGAGGGAATATCAAGGCTGCGGCCGAGAATGGCGGTGTGGCTGGTGGGGCCGCCGGCATCGGTAACGAAGCCGGCAATGCGCTGCTCTTTGAAATGCACGGTGTCGGCGGGCGATAAATCGTGCGCGATCAAAACGGTGTCTTCGAGCAGATTGGTTTCGAGGTTTAATTCGTTGCTTTGGCCGACCAAATTATTGTGGATGCGCTCAACCACTTGCAGCATGTCTTGCTTGCGTTCGCGCAAATAGGCGTCGTCGATTTCGTCGAATTGTTGTGAGAGCTTGTCGGTTTGCAGCTTGAGCGCCCATTCGGCGTTGATTTTCTGCTCTTGGATGATGTCGGCCGGCTCGCGCGAAAGGGTGGCATCGGTGAGCAGCATCAGGTGCAGCGAGATAAACGCGCCCAATTCGGTGGGGGCGTTTTCGGGAATGGCGCTTCTGAGCTGCTCGAGCTGGCGGCGGCTGGCCTTGATGGCGTTGTCAAACCGTGTTGTTTCGGCGGCCAATTCGTCGGCGATGATGTTGTATTGCGGCACTTCGGTCATGCCGCGCAAAATCAGGTGGGCGCGGCCGATGGCAATGCCCTTGCCGGCGGTGAAGCCGTGTAACACGATGCTCATGATTATTCGCCTTCGCCGAAATAGTCGTTGATAAGGTCTGCGAGCGCCTGCATGGCGGCGGCTTCGTCGGCACCCTCGGTTTCAAGCTCGATGGTAGCACCTTGTGCTGCGGCCAGCATCATCAACCCCATGATGCTTTTGCCGTTGACGCGCCGCTCTTTGCGCGTAACCCACACTTCGCTTGAAAATTGCGCGGCGGTTTGGGTGAATTTGCTGGAGGCGCGCGCATGCAGGCCGAGCTTGTTGATGATTTTGATTTCTTGTTTGAGCATGGTTCAGCAGCTTTCGTCGGGCGGTGAGGTGATGTCGAGAATGCCGTTGATGGCGGCGGTTTTCACGCTTTGGGTGAATTTCACCAAATCATCGGCATGCGGCGAAGATTGCAGGGCTTTTACCATCATCGGCGCATTCAGGCCGGTGAGCATGGCCACTTTGCCTTCGAGCACGAGCTTGCGCGCGGCATTGCACGGAGTGGCGCCGAAAATGTCGGTAATCACCAACACGCCGTTGCAATGCTCGAGTTTGTCTAAGCTGCTGATCAGTGTTTGGGTGTGGGCGATGATTTCTTCGTGTTGCTGCTCTTGGGTAACGCCGAGGATTTTAATATTGGCCGGCGGCTCGCCCGGGAAAAAATGCTGCGCCAGGCTGCGGTAGGCATCGCCGAGGGCTTCGTGGGTGATGATGAGTATGCCGATCATAAGTGGGTGTCCTGATGGCCCGCGCGGGCGGGGGTTGGTGTGTTGCGGCCGTTTCAGACGGCCTGTTGCGATGTATTAAAGATTAAAAAGGATTATATCAGGCCGGCGGCTTGAAAAGCGATAGGGTGGCCGGGTGCAGAGTAGGTGCAAAGAACAATTGAGAATAATATAGGGGCAATGAGGCCGTCTGAAAAGAGGGTTCAGACGGCCTTGCTGTAAACAGGCTCAGGTAGGGCCTAGTGCATACACGGCGCCGAGGTTGCGCCAGGCGCCGGCCGCATCCATGCCGTAGCCGAACACATAGCGGTTGGGCACATCAATGCCCACATAATCGGCCTGAATCGGCTTGGGCTTGCCGGTGAGCTTGTTGGCAAACACAGCTGTGGCGCAGGAGGCCGCGCCCATCTCGAGCAGCTTTTCTTTGATGGCAGACATGGTGTGGCCTTCGTCGAGAATATCGTCGAGCACCACCACATGGCGGCCGGCGATGTTTTGCGGCTCGGGCATGCGCAGCCAGTTGAAATTGCCGCCTTCGAGCTTGTCGCCGTAGCGCGACACGTGCACATAATCAAAATCAAGCGGAAAGCGCAAGAGCGGCAGCAGCTGGCCGGTAAACACCACCGCGCCACCCATCACCGGCAGCAAAAGCGGATATTTGCCGCCCAAATCGGCGCAGATTTCGCCGGCCAGGCGCTCGAGCGCGGCGCGGCATTCGGTTTCGCTGAACAATAATTCGGCCTGATCGAGCATGGCTTGGGTGTGGTGGCGTTTGGTGTCGATATCCATTTTGATTCGGTGCAGAAAATAAAAGCGCATTATATTACAGCTCGGGTTGGTATAATCGCTTTTTTGCTTTTCAGACGGCCTGATTGCCATGCAAGATCCTTACGCTTATCTGGAAGATTTGTCTTCCCCCGCCACTGCGCATTTTGCTGCCGGGGCGCACGCCGAAACGCTGGCGCGGTTTTGCGCCGATGAGGCGTTTGCCGCGCTGGCGGCCGACATCACCGCCCAGCTGCAAGACGAGCGCCAGATTCCGTTTTGCCAGGAGCACCGCGGGCGCATGTATCATTTTTATCAAAACGCACAATATCCGAAAGGCGTTTACCGCGTGTGTTCGGCGGCGTCTTACCGCGCCGGCATGCCCGATTGGCAGGTGTTGTTTGCGGTGGCCGATTTTGATGAAGTGTTGGGCGACGATGTGTATCTCGACGGCGTGTCGCATTATGTGGAAGCCCCGCATCAGGCGTTGCTCACGCTCAGCAGCGCCGGTGCCGATGCGGCTTACACGGTGGAATTCGATTTAAACGCCGGCGCGATTGTGGCGGGCGGCTTTCATTTTCCCGCCGGCAAAAACCACATCGCCTGGCGCGATGAAAACAGCGTGTGGGTGTGCCCCGCGTGGGACGAGCGCCAGCTCACGCGCTCGGGCTATCCGCGCCAAGTGTGGCTGATGCAGCGCGGCCAAAGTTTTGAAGAAGCGTTGCCGGTGCATCAAATGGATGCCGGGGGCGTGATGGTGAACGCATGGCGCTATCTCGATGCCCAAGGCGCGCCGATTGATTTGATTGAAGCGGCCGACGGCTTTTTCAGCAAAGATTATTTATATGTGTCGCCCGAAGGGGAAACAGGCCGTCTGAAGCTGCCGCGCGATTGCGAAGTGGCGGGCTATCTGGCCGGGCAATTGATGCTGCAACTGCGCAGCGATTGGGTGCGCGCCAATCAAAGCTATCCGGCAGGTTCGCTGGTGGCGGTGAAGCTCAACAAGGGCGAGCTTGGCGCGGCGCATTTATTGTTTGCACCCAACGACACGCAGGCGCTCGAAAGCGTGGAAACCACCAAGCGCTTTGTGGTGGCGAATATTTTGGATAACGTTTCCGGCCGCCTGCTCGCTTGGCGTTTTTCAGACGGCCTGTGGCAGCAGCAAAGCCTGCCCGCGCTGCCGCAAGGCGCACTCGAGCTAACCGATCAGCCCTGGGGCGGCGATGTGGTTTATGTGGGCGCCAGCGATTTCACCACGCCGCTCACCCTGTTTGCGCTCGATTTGAATGTGATGGAGCTCACCGTGTTGCGCCGCCAGCCCAAGCAGTTTGATGCAGGCGGCATCAAGGTGCAGCAGCTTCACGCGCAATCTTCAGACGGCGTGTCGATTCCTTATTACCATGTCGGCAAGCAAACCGCGCCCGACACGCCCACGCTGGTGTATGTGTATGGCGGCTTCGGCATGCCCGAATTGCCGCATTATCTGGGCACTATCGGGCGCCATTGGCTGGCGCAAGGCCATGCTTTCGTGCTCGCCAACGTGCGCGGCGGCGGCGAATTCGGTCCCGCCTGGCATCAGGCGGCACAAGGCGTAAACAAACACAAAAGTGTGGATGATTTGCTGGCGGTGGTGCACGATTTGGCCGCGCGCGGCCTGAGCGCACCGGCGCATATCGGCCTGCAAGGCGGCAGCAACGGCGGCTTGGTGGCGGCATCGGCTTTTGTGCGCGCGCCGCAAAGCATGGGCGCGCTGGTGTGTGAAGTACCGCTCACCGATATGCTTAATTATGCACAGCTCTCGGCCGGTGCGAGCTGGATAGAAGAATACGGCGACCCTGAAAACCCCGCCGAGCGCGAAAGCCTGGCTGCTTTGTCGCCTTATCACCGGCTTTCAGACGGCCAAAAATACCCGCCCGCGCTCATCACCACCAGCTTCTCCGACGACCGCGTGCACCCGGCGCACGCGCTCAAGTTTTACGCCAAATTGCGCCGAATCAGCCCGCAAAGCTGGCTTTATGCGCCCGCAGAAGGCGGCCACAGCGGCAACGGCACGCAAGCGCAAACCGCCGCCGAATTGGCCTGCGTGTTGCAGTTTTTAAACGGATTTTTGCGCTGAAGCGCTTCAAACGGCCGTCTGAAGCGCCGCAAGCAGCTTGGCTGATTTAAAGAATTGATATGTTTAAGAAAACGAAAAGCCGCTTGTGATACAAAATAAGCCTATGATAATATGCGCTGAAACTAAGCCTGCCTGCACACCGAGCAGCTTGCTTTTTTAGATGGAAAACTCTAAACTAATTCGGTACAATGCGCCGAAGCAAACTTTTGTAACCCGCCTGTGTGATTTTTAAACAAGGCATATAAGGACTGACCGACATGTCAAACATTGAACAACAAGTTAAAAAAATTGTTGCCGAACAACTGGGCGTAAATGAAGCCGAAGTGAAAAACGAATCTTCATTCCAAGACGATTTGGGCGCCGACTCTCTGGATACCGTTGAGCTGGTAATGGCTCTGGAAGAAGCGTTCGGTTGCGAAATTCCCGATGAAGAAGCTGAAAAAATCACCACCGTTCAGCTGGCTATCGATTACATCACAGCCCACAACGGTTAAACCGCGCCCACGCGCACCGATTCCGGCCTCTGCTGCGGGTTTGCCTGCCGACAGAGGCTTTTTCCCATCAGCGGCGACATTTTTCGCCGTCTGAATACACATGAGGGCGTTCAGACGGCCTGTAAAGCAAAGCCGTTTGCGCCCGTAAAGCGAGACAGTTATGAGTCAGAGAAGAGTGGTTATCACCGGCTTGGGCCAAGTGTCGCCCGTCGGTAACGATATCGACAGCGCATGGCGCAACCTGCTGGCCGGCCAAGGCGGCATCGGCACCATCACCCGTTTCGACGCCTCTGATCTGGCCTGCCAAATCGCAGGCGAAGTAAAAGATTTCGACATCGGCACCTACATCAGCCCCAAAGAAGCCCGCCGCATGGATGTGTTCATCCACTACGGTATCGCCGCCGCGCTGCAAGCCGTGGCCGATGCCGGGCTGGATGATGTGGAAGGCCTCGATAAAGACCGCGTGGGTGTGAACATCGGCTCCGGCATCGGCGGCCTGCCCAGCATCGAAGCCACCGGCGTGACCGTGCAAGAAGGCGGCCCGCGCAAAATCAACCCGTTTTTCATTCCCGGCTCGCTGATTAATCTGATTTCCGGCCATGTAACCATTCTCAAAGGTTATCGCGGCCCCAGCTACGGCATGGTTTCCGCCTGCACCACCGGCGCGCACGCCATCGGCGATTCTGCCCGCCTGATTAAATACGGCGATGCCGATGTGATGGTGGCCGGCGGTGCCGAAGGCGCGGTGTGCACCTTGGGCATGGGCGGTTTTGCCGCCATGAAAGCACTTTCCACCCGCAACGACGACCCCGCTACCGCCTCACGCCCGTGGGACAAGGGCCGCGACGGTTTTGTGATGGGCGAGGGTGCCGGCGTGGTGGTGCTGGAAGAATTGGAACACGCCAAAAAACGCGGTGCGAAAATCTACGCCGAGCTGGTGGGTTTCGGCATGAGCTCCGATGCCTACCACATCACCGCCCCCAATGTGGACGGCCCCGCCTTGGCCGTTACCCGTGCGCTGAAAGATGCCGGCCTGAACGCTGCCGATGTGGATTATGTCAACGCGCACGGCACTTCCACCCCGCTGGGCGATGCCAACGAAACCAATGCGCTGAAGCTGGCGCTGGGCGAAGAGCATGCCCGCAAAGTGGTGGTGAATTCCACCAAATCGATGACCGGCCATCTGCTCGGCGCCGCCGGCGGCGTGGAAGCGGTATACAGCATTTTGGCCGTACACCATCAAAAATCACCGCCCACCATCAATATTTTCGAGCAAGATATCGAGGGCGGCTGCGATTTGGATTATTGCGCCAACGAAGCGCGAGATGTGGCCATTGATGTGGCGATTTCCAATTCGTTCGGCTTTGGCGGCACCAACGGCACACTGGTGTTTAAGAAGTTTGAAGGCTGAGCCTGAAGCGGCAATAATCAAACAGGCCGTCTGAAACATTTTTCAGACGGCCTGTTTGATTGGGTGATGTCGATTTCTTATACCCATTCAAAAAAATAATATACAAACAGGCAGCCTGTAGGTCGGATTCTCGAATCCGACACTTGTTCGCAGAACAAGGCACGCACATCGCTTTGGCCGTTGGCCAAACGTCGGATTCAAGAATCCGACCTACGCAGATGATGCTGCCGAACTGCTTTTTATTTTGTAAGGTTATTTTTTTGAATTGGTATTAACCGACTTGCGTTGATTTTTTGATGCGCAATATCCATTCAAAAATAACCTTACTGTCTTGTCTCACTTTGCCGTGTTATCTGTGCTGGCGCAGGCTCGCCGCTTGGTAAGCTTACTTTTTTGAATGGGTATAAAAGCAAGGCCGTCTGAAACATTAACCGTTTAGACGGCCTTGTTGTTGAATGATACCAATCCAAAAAAATAACCTAACTTCGTTGGCTCGCCTTGCCGTACTATTTGTACTGTCTGCGGCTCGCCGCCTTGTTAGCTTACTTTTTTGAATTGGTATGAGAAAACGCGCGCGTGCCTTTTGTATGCAGATTGCACTTGGTAGAGTAGAGAACGGTAAACGGAAAAAGGCCGTCTGAAAGCTTGGAAAAGTGTCCCATCTTTCAGACGGCCTGTTGTGCTCAAGCCCTATCCGGCGGTTTAGCGGCGGCTTTGCTCGTAGATGGGCATCACTTCGGGCAGCATGCGGCGGATGGCGCTGATGCGGGCGTTGTTGGTGGGGTGTGATGAGGTGATGGCGTTGAGCGCGTTATTGTTGTCGCTCACGCTGTTCATTTTTTCCCATACGCTGATGGCCGCTTGCGGGTTGTAGCCGGCTTGGGCCATCAGGCGCACGCCCAAAAGGTCGGCTTCGGATTCTTGGCTGCGCGAGAAAGGCATGTTTACGCCGTATTCGCTCAGAATGTTGGCGCCCAGGTTGACGGTGTCGCTGCTCGCGCCGGTGGTGGATTGCAACACGGCGCCGCCGATGCTGGCGGCCAAGCCGGTGAGCGCTTGCTGGCCGACGGCTTTTTTGCTGTGTTCGCGCAGGGCATGCGCCATTTCGTGGCCGATTACGGCGGCGATTTCATCATCGCTCAGCTTGAGGCGGTCGACCATGCCGGTGTACATCGCCATTTTGCCGCCGGGCATGGCCCAGGCGTTGAGCTCGTTGGATTTGATTACGCTCATCTGCCATTGGAAGGGCACGCCGGTTTGGTTGGCTTGGTTGGCATAAGGCTTGAGGCGGTTGAACACGGTTTGAATGCGGCGCGAGGTTTGCGAGGTGGTGTCGAGCACGCGCTTGTCTTGCGCTTGCTGCACCACTTGGGTGTAGCTTTTGGCGGCGCTGGCGTTGAGGGTGGCGGTGTCGTAGCCCATCATATCGGCCACAGAGGTGCAGCCGGTGGCGGTCAAGGCGGCGGCGGTGAAGAGGGCGCTCAGGCGTAAGGTGCGGGTTTTCATGGTGGTTGGCTTCCCTTAAAGTATTCAATGAATGGAATTTACATGATGTTTTCAATTTGGTTCAACAGGCCGTCTGAAACAAAAAAGTTTCAGACGGCCTGTTGCATTACATTTGAATGGTGCCGTTTACGGTGATGCGGATTTCTTCGGTGCCCGGGTTGGTGGTTTCGGGCATGCCGCCCATGCTGTCGGCTTTGGCGGCGCGCATCATCATCGGAGCCGGGGCAGCGTATTCTGCGCTTTGGTTGCCGATTTGGCCGAGGTTGAGATGCACGATTTTATAACCGCGGAAACCCAAAGTTTGCACCAAAGTGTCGGCGCGCGCCTGGAAGCGTTTGAGCGCGGCTTTGCTCACTTCGTCGATGACCGCTTCGCGCTTTTTCTTGGATACGCTAAATTGGGTGTATTGCAGGGCGGCATCATTTTGCGCTTGGGCAATCAGCTGGTTGATGGCGGTGAAATCGGTGCTTTCCACGCGGATTTGGGCACTTTCCTGCCAGCCGATTTGGGTTTGTTTGCCGTTTTTATATTGGTAAAGCGGGTTGGCGCGGCGGCCTTGCAGCTCGCTCTTGAGCGCTTTGTTGGCGCTGATGTGGCGGGTGAGCTTGTTGTATTTCTGCATAAAGGCGCGGTTGACTTCGGCGCGGTCGCGGCCTTCTTGGTTGACTTCGAGGCCGATGATCATGGTGTCTTGCTGCACTTCGGCGCTGGCGCTCTCGGCAAATTCGATGACGTTGTAGTTGAGCGGCTCGGCCACGGCGGGCGCGGCGGCGGTAGCAGCGGCCAAGGCGGCCAGCAACAGGGCTTTTTTCGACATGGTGGGGCTTTCAAGTGGGTGGTAACGGCGCTTAATTTAGCATAATTCATTCAGGCCGTCTGAAAAGAAGGGTTAAGGGATTAGCAGCGTGCTTGGGCGGCGAAAAGGTGTGGCTGCCAAGCTGTAACGGAAGACAATTTTGATGGATTTTGTGCCGGCAAAAAGGCCGTCTGAATGCTTTCAGACGGCCTTTGCTTTGGCGGGGGAAAAGAGTTAGCTTTCCACAGGAATAATGCCGATTTTGGCCTGCCATTGTTTGGGTGCTACGGCGTGCACCGATAAGCCGCTGCTGTCGACGGCCACGGTGACGGGCATGTCTTTCACTTCGAATTCGTAAATCGCTTCCATGCCCAACTCGGGGAAGGCCACCACTTTGGCTTCTTTAATCGCTTTAGCCACGAGATAGGCGGAGCCGCCCACGGCCATCAGATACACGGCTTTGTTGTCGGCAATGGCCTGGCAGGCGGCTTCGCCGCGCTCGGATTTGCCGATCATGCCCAAAAGGCCGGTTTGCTCCAGCATCTGGCGGGTGAATTTGTCCATGCGGGTGGCGGTGGTGGGGCCGGCGGGGCCGACCACTTCATCGCGCACCGGGTCGACGGGGCCTACGTAGTAGATGATTTTGTCGGTGAAATCCACCGGCAGTTTTTCGCCTTTGTTGAGCATATCCACCATGCGTTTATGGGCGGCATCGCGGCCGGTGTAGATTTTGCCGTTTAACAGCAGCACATCGCCGGTTTTCCATTGCGCCACATCGGCTTTGCTGATTTCGTCTACATTCACGCGGATGCCGTTGTCGGGGCTATAGGTGATGTCGGGCCAGTCGTCGAGCGAGGGCGGGGTGAGTTTCACGGGGCCTGAGCCGTCGAGCTCGAATTCAACGTGGCGGGTGGCGGCGCAGTTGGGAATCATGGCCACGGGCTTGCCGGCAGCGTGGGTGGGGTAGTCGAGAATTTTCACATCGAGCACGGTGGTGAGGCCGCCCAAGCCTTGCGCGCCGATGCCCAGCGCGTTTACTTTTTCGTAAAGCTCCAAGCGCAGCGCTTCAACGGTGTTTAATTCGGCGCCGGATGCGGCTTTTTGCTGCAATTCTTGAATATCTACATGGCTCATCAGCGATTCTTTGGCCAAGAGCATGGCTTTTTCGGGTGTGCCGCCGATGCCGATGCCCAAAATGCCCGGCGGACACCAGCCCGCGCCCATGGTGGGGATGGTTTTCAGCACCCAATCAACGATGGAATCTGAAGGGTTGAGCATGGCGAGCTTGGATTTGTTTTCCGAGCCGCCGCCTTTGGCTGCACAGGTGACTTCCACTTTGTCGCCGGCCACGATTTCCATGTGGATGACGGCGGGGGTGTTGTCTTTGGTGTTGGTGCGTTTGCCGGCCGGATCGGCCAGCACGGATGCGCGCAAGGTGTTGTCGGGGTCGGTGTAGGCGCGGCGCACGCCTTCGTTCACCATTTCCTGCACGCTCATGGTGCTGTCCCACTGCACATTCATGCCCACTTTGAGAAACACGGTGGCAATGCCGGTGTCTTGGCAGATGGGGCGGTGGCCTTCGGCACACATGCGGCTGTTGACCAAAATCTGCGCCATGGCGTCTTTAGCGGCGGGATTTTCTTCTTTTTCCCAGGCTTGGGTGAGCGCTTGGATGTAGTCTACCGGATGGTAATAGCTGATAAATTGGAAAGCATCGGCAATGCTTTGAATGAAATCTTCTTGCTTGATCACAGTCATGGTGGGTTCCTTAGGTGGCGGCCGCTGCTTGGGCGGCCTGTTATCAAAATTTGTGGCGCTTATTTAAGCATGATTTTGCAGGGTTTGTATATGATTTGGCAGCGTGTTTGCCGGGTGTTTGATGATAAGCAAATAAACAGGCCGTCTGAAAAGGCGGGCAAAGCTTTAAAACGTTTGTTTTAATTTAAATAAACTTGCGTGGGCGCTGCTGTTTGGGTGGGTTTCGGCATGAGAAAAGCGCTTGAGTGCATGTGGAAGGCGCTTTGAAACAAAGATTTCGGGGTGATTTAGGTGCAAGTGATGATGGCGCTTCAGCATTGATTTTTGGTTTGATAATGCAGATAAATAGTAAATCTATAAAATAATCATCTAAAAATTTATTGTTGATGGCGCAAAAATAAATGGAAAAAATGGCTGCCGGTTTGGCGGTGAAAACAACTAAATGCAGAATATGCATATCGGAAAACGGGTTTGTTTGGTTGAAAATGAAATAAAACTTCATTCATATTGATTTAGCGCAAGCAAAAGTAGGAATGCATCTTGGAGGCCGCCAAGGCTTCACTTGCAATTCGCTGCATCCCAATAAGGAGTTTGCTATGAAAGAAGAATCCCAAGCGGCAACGCAACAAGGCTTGCCGACACTTTCCAAAAATATGATCTGGATGATCAGCTTCGGCTTTCTCGGCGTTCAGACGGCCTTTACGCTGCAAAGCTCGCAAATGAGCCGCATTTTCCAAACGCTGGGTGCCGACCCGCACAGCTTGGGCTGGTTTTTTATTCTGCCGCCGTTGGCCGGGCTTTTGGTGCAGCCGATTGTGGGCTATTACTCCGACCGCACCTGGGCACCGCGCTTGGGCGGCCGCCGGCTGCCTTATCTTTTATACGGCTCGTTGGTGGCGGTGATTGTGATGATTCTGATGCCCAATGCGGGCAGCTTCGGCTTCGGTTATGCCTCGCTCAATGCTTTGTTGTTTGGCGCGCTGATGATTGCCTTACTTGATGTGTCATCGAATATGGCGATGCAGCCCTTTAAGATGATGGTGGGCGATATGGTGAACGACAAGCAAAAAAGCTATGCTTATGGCATTCAGAGCTTTTTGTCGAACACTGGCGGGGTGATTGCGGCGATACTGCCTTTTGTGTTTGCCTATATCGGCCTGGCCAACACGGCGCCCAAAGGCGTGGTGCCGCAAACGGTGATTGTGTCGTTTTATGTGGGCGCGGCGATTTTGGTGATTACCAGCGCGCTGACCATCTTCAAGGTGAAAGAATACGACCCGGAAACCTATGCCCGCTATCACGGTATTGATGCGCGCGCCAATCATGAAAAGGTCAGTTGGATCGATCTTTTGAAACAAGCGCCCAAAGCGTTTTGGACGGTGGCTTTGGTGCAGTTTTTCTGCTGGTTTGCCTTTCAATATATGTGGACTTACTCGGCCGGCGCGATTGCGGAAAACGTGTGGCAAACCACCGATGCCTCTTCTTCGGGCTATCAGGCAGCGGGCAACTGGTATGGCGTGCTCGCGGCGGTGCAGTCGATTGCGGCGGTGGTGTGCTCTTATGTGCTGGCCAAAGTGCCGAACCAATACCACAAAGCGGGCTATTTCACGAGCCTGGCCTTGGGCGCATTGGGCTTTTTCTCGATTTTCTTCGTTACCGACCAATATGTGTTGGTGGGCTCTTACATTTTAATCGGCATCGCCTGGGCCGGCATTCTCACTTATCCGCTCACCATTGTAACCAACGCGCTTTCAGGCAAACATATGGGCACTTATTTGGGCTTGTTTAACGGCTCTATCTGCATTCCGCAGATTATCGCCTCGCTCTTGAGCTTCGGCCTTTACCCGCTTTTGGGCGGCCAGCAGGCCAATATGTTTTTAGCCGGCGGCATCGCGCTGCTGCTGGGCGCCTGCTCGGTGTTTTTCATCAAAGAAACACACCGTGAAACGCCAAGCGCATAAAGGGAGTCGGCATGAGCGCATGTGAGCAGGCTTTCGGTTTTTTCCAAGACCAAGCCGTCTGCAAATACATCTTAACCAATTCAAAAGGCAGCAGGGCGGGCATTTTGAATTTGGGCGGCATTATTCAGGAATTTTCCGTGTTGCAAAACGGCGGGCCGCACAATTTGGTGGTGCATTTTGATGATGCGCAAGGCTATATTGAAAACCCTTTTCAAATCAACAAACAAATCGGGCGCGTGGCCGGGCGCATTAAAGGCGCGGCGTTTGAAATCAACGGCCAAGCTTATCAGGTGGAAGCCAATGAGGGCAAAAACGCCCTGCATGGCGGCAGCAACGGGCTGAGCATGCAGCTTTTCGACGCCGCTTGGGTGAGCCGCAGTGAATTGGTGCTCTCCACCCGCCTGCAGCAGGTTTCAGACGGTTATCCGAATGATTTGGATGTAAGCATCCACTATCATTTGACCGACGACGACAGCCTGAAAATCACCTACCGCGCCACCGCGCTGGGCGACACCGTGTTTGACCCGACCATGCATATTTATTGGCGGCTGCCGCAAGGCTTGGCCGGCGCGCGGCTGGCAATACCCGACGGGCAGCACATGCAGCTTGATGCCGAGCGCCTGCCCACGGGCTTGAGCGATGGCGGCAATGCGCTGTTTGATTTTTCAGACGGCCAAGATCTTGCCCAAGCCGTGTCGGCCTTGCGCCGCAGCACCACGCAAAGCGGGTTTGACGAAGCTTATCGGGTGCGGCCGGATTTGGCAGCGCCCGTGGCCGTGCTGGATACGGGTGAGGGTTTTCGGGTGAATATTTTCAGCAACCGCAACGGCTTGGTGGTGTTTACCGCCGCGCCCAAAGAGCCCGCACAGCACGATGCCGGTGATTATGATGCGCTGGCCACCGAAGCCCAAACCTTGCCCGACAGCCTGCACCACCCCGAATTCGGCAACATCCGCCTCAACAAAGGCGAGTGCAAAGAAGCCGTGATTATTTACCAAATTGAAATGAATTAACGGAGACAAATTATGTATACGCGAATTATGGAAGTAGACCCGTGGGTGATTAAATCAACCACGCTGGATAAAACCCACAAGCGCCTGCAAGAGAGCCTCACCAGCCTGGGCAACGGCTATATGGGCGCGCGCGGCAGCTTTGAAGAGCGCTATTCGGCCGACAGCCACTTGGGCACTTATATCGCCGGCGTGTGGTTTCCCGATAAAACCCGCGTGGGTTGGTGGAAAAACGGCTATCCGAAATATTTCGGCAAAGCCATCAATGCCGTGAATTTCGGCAAAGTGGCGATTTTTGTCGACAATCAGGAAGTGGATTTGGCCGAAAACGAAGTGAGCGGTTTTTCGGTGGCCTTAGATATGCAAACCGGCGTGCTGCGGCGCACATTCACCGTGTTCGGCGTGCAGTTTTGCCTCACCAAATTCTTTTCGGTGGCGCAAAAAGAGCTGGCGCTGATGCGCTGGGATGTGGTGTCGGCCGATGGCAAAAGCCATCATGTGAAAATCGAATCGTTTATCGATGCCGATGTGAAAAACGAAGATGCCAATTATGAAGAAACATTTTGGCAGGTGTTAAACAAAAAAGCCTTTACCGGCGGCGCACACATTGCCGCGCAAACCGTGGCCAATCCCTTTGGCGTGCCGCAGTTTATCGTGAATGCGCAGCAAAGCTTTGCCGGCGATTTCACCGAAACCGCACACCGGCAAAGCGATTGGCAAGTGAGCAACACATTTGAAGCCGAAGTGGGCGAAGCGGTGAAATCGTTTGAAAAGCGGGTGGTCGTTACCACCAGCCGCGATTACGAGAATCTGGATGCGGTGGAAGCGGCCGGCCGTGCGCTGATTGCCGATATGGAGCAGACGGGCTTTGCCGATTTGCTGGCCGCGCACGAAAACGGCTGGCGCCAACGTTGGGCGATTGCCGATGTGGTGATCGAAGGCAACGATGCCGCCCAACAAGGCATACGCTTCAACCTTTTCCAACTTTTCTCAACTTATTACGGCGAAGATGCCCGCCTCAATATCGGCCCCAAAGGCTTTACCGGCGAAAAATACGGCGGTGCCACTTATTGGGACACCGAAGCCTATGCCGTGCCGCTTTATCTTTCGCTGGCCGAGCCGCAAGTTACCGAAAACCTGCTCAAATACCGGCACAACCAATTGCCGCAGGCGCAACACAACGCGCGCGAGCAAGGGCTGGCCGGCGCACTTTACCCGATGGTGACTTTTACCGGCATCGAATGCCACAACGAATGGGAAATCACGTTTGAAGAAATCCACCGCAACGGCGCGATAGCCTATGCGATTTACAACTACACCAACTACACCGGCGATGAAGGCTATCTGGCCGGCGAAGGCTTGGAAG
Source organism: Uruburuella suis (assembly GCF_022870845.1). Taxonomy (GTDB): domain Bacteria; phylum Pseudomonadota; class Gammaproteobacteria; order Burkholderiales; family Neisseriaceae; genus Neisseria; species Neisseria suis. The sequence continues at coordinate 2,198,094 of NZ_CP091507.1, read as the reverse complement.
TGTTGGTGGAAATCGCCCGTTTCTGGGCCGACCGCGTGCATTATTCCCAACGCCACGGCAAATACATGATTCACGGCGTGACCGGCCCCAACGAATACGAAAACAACATCAACAACAACTGGTATACCAACACCTTGGCCGCCTGGGTGCTCGGCTACACCAAAGCCGCACTCGATAAATACCCGCGCCCCGATTTGGGCATCTCGGAAGCTGAGCTGGATAAATGGGCGGATATCGTGGCCAATATGTATTATCCCTATGATGAAGTGCTGGATGTTTTCGTGCAGCACGACGGCTTTCTCGATAAAGACATCCGCCCGGTTTCCGCGCTCTCGCCCGACGATTTGCCGCTCAACCAAAAATGGTCGTGGGATAAAATTCTGCGCTCGCCCTTTATCAAGCAGGCCGATGTGCTGCAAGGGGTTTACTTCTTCGGCGACCGTTTCGATATCGACACCAAGCGGCGCAATTTCGATTTTTACGAGCCGATGACTGTGCACGAAAGCTCGCTTTCGGCCTCGGTGCACGCCATTTTGGCGGCAGAATTGGGTAAAGAAGAAAAAGCCGTGGAAATGTATGAGCGCACCGCGCGGCTTGATTTGGACAACTACAACAACGACACCGAAGACGGCCTGCACATCACCTCGATGACCGGCTCTTGGCTGGCGATTGTGCAGGGCTTTGCCCAAATGAAAACCTGGGGCGGCACCTTGAGCTTTGCGCCTTTCCTGCCGCAGGCATGGACGGCTTATGCGTTTCACATTAACTATCGCGGCCGCCTGCTGAAAGTGAGCGTGAATAAACAAGTGGAAATCGCCTTGCTCAAAGGCAGCCCGATTGCGCTGGAAGTGTATGGCGAGCCGGTGCAGCTCGAAAGCGTTTACACCACCGCCCTGAAAAAGCAAGGAGCCTGAACCATGACTTTTCAAGCAGTGTTATTCGATTTAGACGGCGTGATTACCGACACGGCGGAATACCATTACCGCGCCTGGAAAAAGCTGGCCGGCGAGCTGGGCATCGAGATCGACCGCAGCTTCAACGAGCAGCTCAAAGGCGTGTCGCGCGAAGATTCGCTCAAGCGCATACTGGCTTTCGGCGGCAAAGAGGGCGAAATCGGCGCAGAAGAATTTGCCCGCTTGGCCGAGCGCAAAAACGACAGCTATATTGAAATGATCGCCGCCATCACACCCGATGATGTGTTTCCCGGCATTTTGCCGCTTTTGGAAGCCTTGCAGGCGGCAGGCAAGAAAATCGCCTTGGCTTCGGCCAGCAAAAACGGGCCGTTTCTGCTTGAAAAAATGGGGCTGACACGTTTTTTCGGCGCCATTGCCGACCCCGGCGCCGTGGCGCATTCCAAGCCGGCACCCGATATTTTCCTGGCCGCCGCCAAGGGCGTAGGCACCAATATCCGCGCCTGCCTGGGCATTGAAGACGCGCTGGCCGGCGTGCAGGCGATTAAAGCCGCCGGCGCGCTGCCGGTGGGTGTAGGGCGCGCACAGGATTTGGGTGATGATATCGCCATTGTGGCCGGCACCGCCGAGCTCACGCTGGCTTATCTGGAAGAAGTGTGGCGCCAAGCGCAGCGCTGATGGTTTGCACGGCGCAAAAAGCCGCTGCCGCATCCCGTGGGTGCGGCAGCGGCTTTTTGCGCAATGGTGATGAGAGGCCGTCTGAAAGCGTGATATCAAATCAAAAAAATAAACCTTTATAAATATTGCAAGCAAAGGCCGTCTGATACCAATCCAAAAAAATAACCTAACTTCGTTGTCTCGCCTTGCCGTACTAGTTGTACTGTCTGCGGCTCGCCGCCTTGTTAGCTTACTTTTTTGAATTGGTATGAAAACCTTTCAGACGGCCTTTGCTTCGGATTCCAAGTGCAACACTTGGAAAAGGGAAGATTATTGGCAGCCGCTTTGTTGTCTTGCTTTTTCGGTTTGGTATTAGGGTCTGTTCACAATTACTTGTCATAACATTGAATAAAAAGGAAAGCAGGTGTAAAAAGGGAGCTCTCACACAACCCTAATACACCTGCCATGCCCCGCACACTACTCAAAGATGAATACTGGACGAAGCTGTTGCCCATTCTGCGTGATTTGGGTGTTTATTGCAAACCCAATCTACGCCTGATTTTCGAAGGCATCCTATACAGAGTCAGAACCGGCATCCCTTGGCGCGATCTGCCCGAGTATTTCGGCAAACACCATACCGTTTACACGGCTTATAACCGTTGGTCGGCAAAAGGTATTTTTGCCGAAGCCTTAAAAAAGCTCAGCCAAGACTGTGATTTGGAATGGGTAGCCATAGATGGCAGCTATGTTCGGGCGCATCAACATTCAGCCGGCGCCTCATGGCTCAGCGAAGAAGAGGAACACGCAATCGGTATGAGCCGGGGCGGGATGACCAGCAAGATTCATCTGGCGGTAGACGTCTCAGGCAATCCGGTTGAGATTATCATTACTGCGGGCAATATCAACGATATCAGCGTTGCGCCGGAATTGCTTGATAACATCGATCTTGCCGGAACTGAGCTTGTGAATGCGGATAAGGGCTATGATTCAGACCGACTCAGGGAACAGATAGAGGAAAGTGGCGCGAAAGCCAATATTCCCTATAGAAAAGACAGGGAAGAGAAAAATAAAGACATGGACTGGTATCTTTATAAAATCAGGCACTTGGTGGAGAATACTTTTTGTCGTCTGAAACATTTCCGAGCGATTGCCAGCCGCTACGATAAGCTAAAGCGCAACTTCCACAGCACGGTTTTATTGGGATGCATTGTGATGTGGCTACCTTTATGACAAGTAATTGTGAACAGCCCCTAGGCCGTCTGAAACAAGTGGTTTACAATAGCTGCTGTTTCTTTGAATAACGGCATTCAAACGTGAAAATCCTCATTCTCGGCAGCGGCCAGGTCGGCTCGACCGTGGCGCAAAATCTGGCCAGCATGCCCAATAACGATGTGACCATTATCGATATCGACGAAACGGCGCTGCACAATTTGGGCAGCAAGCTCGATGTGCAAACGCTGCACGGCAATGCCGCGTCGCCCATGGTGCTGGAGCGCGCCGGTGCGGCCGATGCCGATTTGATGCTGGCGCTCACCCGCAGCGATGAAACCAATCTGGTGGCCTGCAAGCTGGGCGCGGATATGTTTAACATTCCCAGCCGCATCGCGCGCGTGCGCTCGGTGGATTATCTGGAATACCAGCCCGATGAAGAAGAATGCGGCAGCAGCCTGAAGGTGTTTGACGTTACCGAATCCATCAGCCCCGAGCAGCTCGTTACCGAGCGGCTGGCAGGGCTGATCAACTATACCAGCACTTTGCAGGTGCTGCGTTTTGCCGACGATAAAGCCAAAATGGTGATTGTGCAGGCGCACAAAGGCGGCTTGCTGGTGAATAAGGAAATCGCCGAAATCAACCGCCACCTGCCCGATAATGTGGATTGCCAGATTTGCGCCATCTACCGCAACAACCGCTTTATCGTGCCCTCGGCGCAAACCGTGATTATCGAGGGCGACGAAGTGTGTTTTGTGGCAGCTGCGGCCAATGTGAAAACCATTATGCGCGAATTGCGCCCGCTGGAGCAGCGCACCCGCCGCGTGATGATTGCCGGCGGCGGCAACATCGGCTACCGGCTGGCCAAACAGCTAGAAGCGCAATACGACATTAAAATCATCGAATTCAACCCCGGCCGCGCCGAATGGCTGGCCGAGCATTTGGATAATGCACTGGTGTTGCAGGGCACGGCCACCGACGAATCGCTGCTCGATGAAGAATACATTGATGAAATCGACGTGTTTTGCGCGCTCACCAATGATGATGAAAACAACATCATGGCCAGCCTGCTGGCGAAAAACCTCGGTGCCAAGCGCGTGATTGCGATTGTGAACCGCTCGAGCTATGTGGATTTGCTCGAAGGCAACAAAATCGACATTGTGGTGTCGCCGCATTTGGTCACCATCGGCTCGATTTTGGCGCACATCCGCCGCGGCGACGTGGTGGCGGTGCACCCCTTGCGCCGCGGCACCGCCGAAGCGATTGAAGTGGTGGCGCACGGCGACCCGCAAACTTCCGCGCTGGTGGGGCGGCGCGTGTCGGAAGTGAAGTGGCCGCAAGGCTGCCATTTCGCCGCGCTGGTGCGCGATGACGAAGTGATTATGGGCCACAAAGAAGATGCGGTGATGGCCGATGGCGATCACCTCATTTTCTTCGTGTCGCGCCGGCGCGTGCTGCGCGAGCTGGAAAAGTTGATTCAGGTGAAGATGGGCTTTTTCGGCTGAATATGAAAGGCCGTCTGAAAGAAAAGTTTCAGACGGCCTTATGCATCATTTTCAGCGCAGTAAAGATTCTGTCATCAAACTGTTTTATCATGCTCCGATGCAGCCGAAAGCTTTGCAGCAGCGCCCGCGCGGCCGGCTTCGGCGTTTACACACAACAGGAGAGAGGCTATGGCCGAACATATTTCATCCCATTTCAATCAAGAGCTGGAAAACGTGCGCAGCGAAGTGATGCGCATGGGCGGGCTGGTGGAAGCGCGTTTGCAGCAAGTGCTGGCCGCTTTAGACGAAGGCAGCAGCAGCGGGCTCACCGAAGTAATTGATGGCGATGCCGACATCAACAAGCTCGAAGTGGAAATCGACGATGCCTGCCAAACCATTATCGCGCGCCGCCAGCCGGCTGCCGGTGATTTGCGTTTTGTGCTGGCGGTGAGCCGGGTGATTGTGGATTTGGAGCGCATCGGCGATGAGGTGAAAAAAATAGCCCTCAAAGCACACGAGCTTTTGGGCAACAACCGCGTGGCCGCGCCCGAGCTTTACAACACCCACCGCATGGGCACGGTCACGCTGGGCATGATACACCGCGCGCTGGATGCGTTTGCCCGGCTCGACACCGGCGCCGTGATCGAGCTTTCCGAAACCGACAAACACCTCGATGCCGATTACCGCGCCCAATTGCGCAGCCTGATTACCTTTATGATGGAAGACCCGCGCAGCATCAGCGCCACCATCGACATTATGTTTATGAACAAATCCATCGAGCGCATCGGCGATCATGCCGAAAACATTGCCGAGCATGTGGTGTATCTCACCCGCGGCATTGATGTGCGCCACCGACCGCTGGAGCAGATTAAGGCCGATTTGTCAGAATAGTTTCAGCGCTTTCTTTAGCAGCCTTCGGGCTGCTTTTTTGTGGGCGCAAATGTTTCATACCCATTCAAAAAATAATAAACAAACAGGCAGCCTGTAGGTCGGATTCTCGAATCCGACACTTGTTCGCAGAACAAGGCACGCACATTGCTTTGGCCGATGGCCAAACGTCGGATTCAAGAATCCGACCTACGCGTATGATGCTGCCGAACTGCTTTTATTTTGTAAGGTTATTTTTGGAATGGGTATCAGACGGCCTTTGCCAAAACCGACACGCTGCCCTGAAACGCTTTGCCGGATGAAGGTTGTTTCATTTGAAATTTAATTAAAATCAATTGCTTATTAAATGTTTCAGCGAATATGTAAGGCTTTGTAAGTTTTGTCACACAGTTGAAACAAAGCTTGCTTAAACTGGCAACGTTTGAAACCGCCCCTTCTTTACGATAGAGAGAAACATTATGCAAATCCGTATTTTGAGCGCTGCGCTGATCGCCGCTTTCGCCCTGGCCGCCTGCGGCGGCTCCAACAACACTGCTCCGGCCGCACAAGAGGGCGCTTCTGCCGCTTCGCCTGCTGCCGCTTCCGATAAAGTGGTGCTGGACATCACCGGCGCCGGTGCTTCGTTTCCGCAGCCGATTTATGTGCAATGGGCGCAAGCCTATCAGGCGGCAAGCGGCGGCCGCATTAATTATCAATCTATCGGCTCTTCGGGCGGCGTGAAACAGATTGCCGCCAAAACCGTGGATTTCGGCGCGTCTGATTCGCCCCTGAAAGCGGAAGATTTGGAAAAAGAAGGCTTGGTGCAGTTTCCGACTGTGATCGGCGGCGTGGTGCCGGTGGTAAATGTGGAAGGCATCAAGCCGGGTGAATTGAAGCTCACCGGCGAGGTGTTGGCCGATATTTATCTGGGCACCATCAGCAAATGGAACGACCCGAAAATCGCCGCTTTAAACGAAGGCCTGAAGCTGCCTGATGCGCCGATTACCACCGTGTTCCGCTCCGACGGCTCGGGCACCAGCTTTATTTTCACCACTTATCTGAGCCAGGTTTCGCCCAAGTGGCAGGAATCGGTGGGCGCGGCCAACACGGTGAAATGGCCCACTTCCAGCTCGGGCGCGGCCGGCAAGGGCAATGAAGGCGTGTCGACTTATGTAAACCGCGTGAAAAATTCCATCGGCTATGTGGAATATGCTTATGCCAAGCAAAACAATATGTCGCACGTGCAGCTGCAAAACAAAGCCGGCCATTTTGTGCAGCCTTCGCAAGAGAGCTTTGCCGCTGCGGCCGATGTGGATTGGAAAAGCGTGCCGGGCTTCAGCTTGGTGCTGACCAATCAGCCGGCTGAAAAAGCGTGGCCCTTGGCTGCCGCCACCTTTATTTTGGTGCACAAAAAAGCCGATGATGCGGCCAAAGCCAAAGCGGCGCTGAGCTTCTTCGACTGGGCTTATCAAAACGGCGACGATGCGGCTGCCAAGCTTGATTATGTGCCGCTGCCCGCATCGGTGAAAGATTTGGTGCGCGCCGAGTGGAAGCAGATCACCGATGCCAACGGTGCGGCGATCTACTGATGAAGCAAAAGGCCGTCTGAACGGCAATCCGGCGGTTGCGGATTGTTTCAGACGGCCTTTTTAAAGTTGTGCAAACGATGGTGCTTGTGCAGCAAACACTTATGCAAAAGAACACATCTTATGAGCTCACTCCAACAAAAGCTCAAGCAGCAGCGCCTGCTTGACACCTTATTTGTCGGCACCACCCGTTTGTTTGCCTTTTTGGTGCTGGCCAGCTTGGGCGGCATTCTGATTTCGCTGGTGATCGGCGCTTTGCCCAGCATGCGCGAATTCGGCTTCGGCTTTTTTACATCTTCCAATTGGGACACGGTGCAAGGCCAATATGGCGCACTCGCGCCCATCTACGGCACTTTGGTTACCTCGGCCATCGCCTTGCTGATTGCCGTGCCGGTGAGCTTCGGCATTGCCGTGTTTCTCACCGAATTGTGCCCGGCATTTTTGCGCCGGCCGCTGGGCATTGCGGTGGAACTTTTAGCGGGCATTCCCTCGATTATCTACGGCATGTGGGGCTTGTTTGTGTTTGCACCCGTGTTTGCCGATTATATCCAGCCGTTTTTCATTAAATATTTCGGCGATCTGCCGCTGATCGGCATGCTGTTTCAAGGCGCGCCCATGGGCATCGGCATGTTTGCCGCCGGCCTGATTCTGGCGATTATGATTATTCCGTTTATCGCCTCGGTGATGCGCGATGTGTTTGAGGTAACGCCGCCGATGCTGAAAGAATCGGCCTACGGCTTGGGCAGCACCACTTGGGAAGTGGTGCGCCATGTGGTGCTGCCTTACACCAAAGCCGGTGTGGTGGGCGGCATCATTCTCGGCCTCGGTCGCGCGTTGGGCGAAACCATGGCGGTTACCTTTATTATCGGCAACACCTTCAACATCAGCGCCAGCCTGTATAACTCGGGCGTGTCGATCACCTCGGCGCTGGCCAACGAATTTGCCGAAGCGGTGGACCCGTTGCATTTATCATCGCTCTTATATCTGGGCCTGATTCTCTTCCTGATTACCTTTGTGGTGTTGTGCATTTCCAAAGTGATGTTGTTGCGCATGCAGCGCAATGAAGGCCGCTCACACTAAAGCTCGAGGAAAACCTGATGCAAAGCAATATGAATAACGCGGTTTACCGCCGCCGCCGCTTGGTGAGCCGCTTCAATCTCACCATGGCATGGCTCACAATGGCCTTCGGCCTTTTCTGGCTGGGTTGGATTTTCTACACCTTGTTTTATGAAGGCTTCAGCGGCCTGGGCACGCATATTTTCACGCTCGACACACCGCCGCCGGGCATGGAAGGCGGCTTGCGCAATGCCATTTTGGGCAGCCTGATGATTACGCTCTTCGGCCTTTTGATCGGCACACCCATCGGCATTTTGTGCGGCATTTTTCTGGCCGAATTCGGCCAGCGCAGCAAATTGGCCGCCGCCACCCGCTTTATGAACGACATTTTGCTCTCCGCGCCCTCTATCGTAATCGGCCTGTTTATTTACGAATTGGTGGTGGTGCAGCAAGGCCATTTTTCCGGCTGGGCAGGCTCGCTGGCCTTATCGCTGTTGGTGATTCCGGTGGTGGTGCGCACCACGGAAAACATGCTCAAGCTCGTGCCCAACAGCCTGCGCGAAGCCGCTTATGCGCTGGGCACGCCCAAATGGAAGCTCGTGATGATGGTCACGCTGCGGGCGGCGCAGGCCGGTGTGCTCACCGGCGTGTTGCTGGCATTTGCCCGCATTTCCGGCGAAACCGCGCCCTTGCTCTTCACCGCGCTCAACAACCAATTTTTCAGCACCAACATGAATCAGCCGATTGCCAACCTGCCCAACGTGATTTACCAATTCGCCATGAGCCCTTACAGCGATTGGCACGACTTGGCCTGGGCTGCCGCGCTGCTGATTACGCTCACCGTGCTGATTGCCAATATTCTGGCGCGCTACATCAGCAGCAGAAACAGCTGACCGAGGCCGCCTGAAACACCGAACACTTGCTTACACTTATTTGATTACACCAAGGAATCACAATGGAAACCAAAATCGCCGTGCGCAATTTCAACTTTTACTACGGCTCTTTCCACGCGCTGAAAAACATCAATCTGGATATTCCCGCCAACAAAGTCACCGCCTTTATCGGCCCCTCCGGCTGCGGAAAATCCACCTTGCTGCGCACCTTCAACCGCATGTACGACCTTTATCCGGGCATGAAAGCCGAGGGCGATTTGCTGCTGGACGATAAAAACATTCTCGGCAAAGATATCGACCTGAACCTCTTGCGCGCCAAAGTGGGCATGGTGTTTCAAAAGCCCACGCCCTTTCCCATGTCGATTTACGACAACGTCACCTTCGGCGTGAAGCTTTACGAAAAGCTGAGCAAAAGCGAATTGGACGACCGCGTGGAATGGGCTTTGCGCAAAGCCGCGCTGTGGGGCGAAGTGAAAGACAAGCTCAAGCAAAGCGGCAACTCGCTCTCCGGCGGCCAGCAGCAGCGCCTGTGCATCGCGCGCGCCGTGGCCAACAAGCCCGAAGTGGTGCTGCTCGACGAGCCCACTTCCGCACTCGACCCGATTTCCACCGCCCACATCGAAGAATTGGTAACCGAGCTGAAAAAAGACTACACCATCGCCATGGTCACCCACAACATGCAGCAAGCCGCGCGCGTGTCCGATTTCACCGCCTATATGTATTTGGGCGAATTAATCGAAGTGGACCGCACCGAAAAAGTGTTTAAAAACCCCTCGCGCAAAGAAACCGAAGATTACATCACCGGCAAATTCGGCTGATGGGTTTTGAAGCGGTGGGATGATGAATCTTGCCAAGAGGCCGTCTGAAAACTTTTCAGACGGCCTTGTGGCATCATCAGCCATAAGCCGCGCAACACCTCTTGCGCTGCCCGCTGCCCGATAGCAATGATAGATAGCTTATTCCCTGTATCCGCTATAAAATAAGGTTTCAGACGGCCTCGGGCAAACTAGGCCGTCTGAATGCATTTGTTTTCTTTTAATCAAAGGCCGTCTGAACGCTGTTGCGCCATGCATAAAATTATTCCGATTATCCACGTGCTCTCCAAGCTCGGCGTGTTGTTTTCCGTGCTGCTGTTGGTGCCGACGTTTGTGTCGTATCTGTTTCTCGACGATGCGCTGCCCGCATTCGGCCGCACCGCGCTGGTGACCATTATCGGCTCGGTATCGGTGTGGCTGCTCACCTGGCACTACAACCGCGAGCTGCGCCAGCGCGACGGCTTCACGCTGGTGTTTATGCTGTGGGTGGGCTTTGCCGCCATCGCCGCGATGCCGTTTTATCTTTATTTTCCCAATATGAGCTACACCGATGCGTTTTTCGAGGCGATGTCGGGGCTCACCACCACCGGCGCCAGCGTGATCAACAGCCTCGACACGCTCGCGCCTTCGCTCAATTTTTGGCGCCATATGCTCAATTGGCTCGGCGGCATGGGGATTATCGTGCTGGCGGTGGCGATTCTGCCCATGCTCGGCGTGGGCGGCAGGCAGCTTTTCAAAGCCGAAATCCCGGGCGTGGATAAAGACAGCAAATTGGCACCGCGCATTTCGCAAGTGGCCAAAAAACTGTGGATGGCCTATCTTTCCATCACCGTGGCGTGTTTTTTGGCGCTGCATTGGGCGGGCATGAGCTGGTTTGACGCCATCTGCCACGCCATGTCGGCGGTGTCGCTGGGCGGCTTTTCCACCCACGACAACAGCATTGCCTATTTCAATTCCGTGGCCATTGAAATGGTGATTATCGTGGCCACAGTTACCGGCGCCATCAACTATGCCAGCCATTTCGCCGCCGTGCGCAACCGCTCGCTCAAAAGCTATTGGCGCGATGAAGAATGCCGGGTGATGCTGGTGGTGCTGGGCGGCAGCATTGTCGCCGCCAGCCTTTATCTGTGGCAGCAGCAGTATTACACGAGCCTCTCGGATGCGTTTCGCTTTGTGGGCTTCAATTTTGTGTCTATCGGCTTGGCCAGCGGCTTTGCCAACACCGATTTTGCCACCTGGCCGCTCTTGGCCTCGCTGTGGATGTTTTTCCTCTCCAACCTTTTAGCCAGCTCAGGCTCGATGGGCGGCGGCATTAAAAACGTGCGCGCGCTGGTGCTGTTTAAATTCAGCCTGCGCGAAGTGGTGCTGCTTTTGCACCCGCATGCCGTGCGCACAGTGAAAATCAACAAGCGCAGCATACCCGACCGCACGGCGCTGACGATTTTGGCCTTTATTTCGGTGTATTTCATCACCGTGGTGCTGTTTACCTTTTTGATGATGGCCACCGGGCTCGATTTTATGTCGGCCTTCACCGCCGTGATCGCCTGCATCACCAATGCCGGCCCCGGCTTGGGCGAAGTAGGCCCCGCCAGCAACTATGCCTTGCTCACCGACAGCCAAAAATGGTTTTGCACCATGGTGATGCTGCTGGGGCGGCTGGAAATTTTCACCGTGCTGGTGTTGCTCACCCCCGCTTATTGGAAAAAATAATTTCAGACGGCCTGCATGCACAGGTACGACATGCGTAGGTACGATTAGCGCAGCGTAATCGTACGCATGCCCCCGCCGTGTTGCTTGGTTTTTAGGCCGTCTGAATGCCGGATAATGTAAATCTTCTACCGCACACGCCCGCGCCGCGCCCAAAATGCTTGTCATTCACTATAATGGCCGTCAAAGCCGCATAGGCCAAACCCCTTTCCCGCCACACCATGTGCTGACCCCGTCAGCCCGCATTTATCAAGAGGCCACACATGTCTGCATACCGCACCTTCAAATTCACCGCATTGGCCGCCGCCGCCTTGGCGCTGGCCGCCTGCTCCTCGCCCGAGCAGCCGCTGGAGCCGATCAACACCCGCGACACCTCCGGCGTAAGCCTGCCCGGCAGCCGCAGTGTGGAAACGCCCGCCAAAATCATGTCGGATTACAGCCTTTACCGCAGTGCGCTGGAAGCCGTCAAGCGCAACGATGATGTATTGCCCGCCCAATTTTTAAGCCAAGCCGGCAGCAGCGCCATGGCCGAAACCGTGCGCAACGAATGGCTCAAAAGCCTCGGCCGGCGCGGCCAATGGCCGCAATTTCAGCAGCAATATGCCTTGCTCGATAAAGAAGGGCGCGCGCAAGAAGTGCAATGCTATGCCGACTATATCGGCGGCGGCAAGAGCGCGCTGGCCGATGAATTGGTGCGCGAAATCGGCCGCCTGCCGCAAGGCTGCAACACCTTGCTCGAATCCGCCGCTGCCGGCGGCCGCCTGAACCAGGCCGATGCCTGGCGGCGCGTGCGCGGCTTAATCAGCAACAACCAAATCACCGATGCCCGCAACTTGGCCGCCGCTTTGGGCAGCCCGTTTGAGGGCACAGGGCAGGGCGCGCAGGAATACAGCATGGTCAACATCATCGGCCGCAATGCCAAATCCACGCCCGAAGCCGCCGCCCGCTTAGAAGCCATGTCCGGCAGCCTTAGCCGCGCGCAAAGCGGCTTTGCTTGGGGCGTGCTCGGCCACGCGCAAGCGCTCAACCAAAACATGCCCGCCGCGCTGAGCTATTACAACCGCGCCGATCGCAGCCAGCTTTCCAACGACCAATTCGAATGGTATGCCCGCGCCGCCTTGCGCCTGCAACGATGGAGCGATTTGGCCGGCATCATCAACAGCATGCCCGATAAATTGAAAAACACCCCCGACTGGCGCTATTGGCTCGCCCGCAGCTATGCTGCACAAGGGCAGCAGGCGCGTGCCAAAGCCCTTTATGAAAAAGTGGCCGAGAGCGGGCGCAATTTCTATGCCGTGCTGGCCACCGAAGAGCTGGGCGGGCGCATCAACACCCGCAATAATGTGGGCACAGCGCCCAAAAGCGATGTTAACAAACTTGCACGCGACGGCGCCGTCGACCGCTCGCTCACCCTGTTTCGCGCCGCCCAAAATGGCGATGATTGGAACATGCGCCGCCAAGCGCAAGCCGAATGGCGCTATGCCACCCGTGGTGCCGATGAAAACACTTTGCTCGCCGCCGCCCAATTGGCATTTGACAACCAATTTTACGAAATGGCCATCAACAGCGCCGAGCGCACCGACAAAAAGCTCAACTACAACCTGCGCTATATCTCGCCCTTCCGCGACCTCACCGAACGCTACGCAGCGCAGGCCGGCGTAGATCCGGCCTGGGTATACGGCCTGATCCGCCAGGAAAGCCGCTTTATGATAGGCGCACGCTCCAATGTGGGCGCGCACGGCCTGATGCAGGTGATGCCCGCCACCGCGCGCGAAATCGCCGGCAAAATCGGCATGAGCCCCGACCAATTGCACACCATGGACGGCAACATCCGCATGGGCACTTGGTATTTGGGCGACGCCAAACGCCGCCTGAGCAACGATGAAGTGATGGCCACCGCCGGCTACAACGCAGGCCCCAGCCGCGCGCGCCGCTGGCAGGCCGCCACCCCGCTCGAGGGCGCGATTTATGCCGAAACCATTCCGTTTAACGAAACCCGCGATTACGTGAAAAAAGTGATGACCAACGCCACTTATTACGCCAGCCTCTTCAACGAGCCGCAAACCTCGCTGAAACAGCGCATGGGCACGGTGCCGGGGCGTTAAGCGTTTAGCGGCAAACATCAAAACCAAGGCCGTCTGAAAGTTTTTCAGACGGCCTTGACTTTATCAGCAGCGTAAGCCGCAGCTTTTGCGGTGCAATCGTACACATACAGTCTGTCGCTCCTGCGTAGGCAGGAGCCTGTAGTGGAATGCACGAAAAAGTGACACAACAAGCCCATAGGCCGTCTGAAACGTTGGCTTATCAACATAAGCTGTTCCGTTATAGAGCATTGTTTTGTATCACTTGTTCTTGCATTTCACTATGGCGCAGCAAGGTGAGACAAGGCCGTATGATTATTTTTTGGATTGGCATTAAATTTCATTATGTGCAGCTACGCACGCCGCGCTTTGGCGGCGTCATCATGCGCATGAATATGCATGGCTGCATAAAACGCAAAGGCCGTCTGAAAGTTTTTTCAGACGGCCTGAAACATTGTTTTACCTGAGGGATTGCGTTATCCGCTTTGGCGCGGATTCGTATCCAAATCGGCTTTATAGGCAATCGTGCCGTGCCGGTTGCGACCGATAGACACATCCAGCGCCTGGCCGCGGCGGGTGAATTTCAAATCGGCGTCATCCGGCTCGATGGCCGAGGCCACCACTTTGAAGCCGTGCCGTTGGGCGTGGTTGCGTACTTGCCGCGCCAGCGCCTGCACGCTGTTTTGCCCCGCTTGCAGGCTGAATTCGGCGGCAAATCCGCCGCTGCTTTTTTGGTCGGCCAAAACCGTTTGCGCGCCGCGCGGCTGGAAAATCTCGTTGGGCAGCGCGGCGGAAAAGGCGCTGGCGGAAAAGAGCGCCATAATGCCGGAGAGCGCGAGTGCAGTTGTCGGCTTTTTCATGCTTGTCCTTTCGGGTTGTGCAGAATCGGCTGTTTGGAGTGCGCTTGGGGCAGAGGGTTCGGCAATGTGGGCATTTTCTGCCGGATTTTACGGTTTGATGGCGCGATATGGCATGTTTTGTGGTTTTTTTACACAAACAGGCCGTCTGAATGCGGCGTTCAGACGGCCTGTTTGTTGTTTTTCTCAAGCGCTTTTCACAATCTCGGTGAGCGGCCAGCGCGGCTTCACATTAAACGCGCCGGCGCTGTGGCCGCTTTGCAAACGCATGGCGCCGGCAAAGGCAATCATCGCGCCGTTGTCGGTGCAGTATTCGAGCGGCGGGAAAAACACGTTTATTTTTTCGGCCGCCGGTTTCGGGCGGCCTTTTTCAGACGGCCTGCGCACGCTCAAGCGGGCGAACACTTCGCGCAGCTTCCAGTTGGCACCCACGCCGCCGGCCACCACCAGCGTGCGAAAACCCGTGTCGAGCAGGGCTTTTTGCGCTTTGGCGGCGAGCACGTCCACCACCGCATCTTGAAAAGCGCGGCAGATGTCGTTGCGGGTTTGCGCGGGTATTTCATCGCTGCCGCTTTGCGCGCGCACTTTTTGCACGGCGGTGAGCACGGCGGTTTTGAGGCCGGAAAAGCTCATCTGCAAATCGGGCGAATGCAGCATCGGGCGCGGCAATTGAAAGGCATCGGGCGAGCCGAGCCTGGCCAGCTCGGATAATTTCGCGCCGCCCGGATAAGGCAGGCCGAGCAGCTTGGCGGTTTTGTCGAAGGCTTCGCCGGCCGCGTCGTCGACACTTTCGCCGAGCAAGGTGTAGTCGCCTATGCCGCGCACGGCCATCAATTGCGTGTGGCCGCCGGAAACCAGCAAGGCCACAAAAGGAAATTCGGGCTTTTCAGCGGCCAATAAGGGCGAGAGCAGGTGGCCTTCGAGATGGTGCACCGCAATGGCGGGCTTGCCCAGCGAAAAAGCCAGCGCGTTGGCAAAGCTTGCACCGGCCAAAAGCGCGCCGCCCAAGCCCGGGCCCTGTGTAAAGGCCACGGCATCGATATCGGCATAGCTTTTGCCGGCTTCTTGCAAGGCTGCTTCGGTGAGCGGCACCAGCCGGCGGATGTGGTCGCGGCTGGCCAATTCGGGCACCACGCCGCCGTATTCCGCGTGCATCGCCATTTGCGTGTGCAATTGGTGCGCCAACAAGCCGTGCGTGTGCTCGTAAAGCGCCACGCCGGTTTCATCGCATGAAGATTCGATTCCCAATACCAACATTTGCTGCCAGCTCCTGCCTAAAATAGCGATCGGTTTCAGACGGCCTTTTTTTGTGAATCAACACAGAGGCCGTCTGAAAAGTAAAGCATGATATTTTAACGGATTTCCCGATTGATTTGGCTTATAATGCCGATTCTTTTTTAGCGGCGGTTCGCAACCATCCCGCCCGGAACCTGCGTTCCCAATCAAAACTAGGAAACCGAAATGCCACAGCAAAAAGCCTTGGTTATCTTTTCAGGCGGCCAAGATTCTACCACCTGCCTGATTCAGGCGATTCAAACTTACGGCCGCGAAAATGTCGAGGCCGTCACTTTTCAATACGGCCAGCGCCACGCCGTCGAGCTGGAAAAAGCGCGCTGGATTGCCGCCGATTTGGGCGTGCCGCAAACCGTGCTCGATTTGAGCCTGATGCAGCAAATCACCCACAATGCGCTGATGGACGATAAAGCCGAAATCCGCACCGCCGATAGCGGCCCGCCCAACACGTTTGTAGACGGGCGCAATGCCTTGTTTCTGCTTTATGCCGCGATTTACGCCAAAAGCCGGGATATTGTGCACATCATCACCGGCGTGTGCGAAACCGATTTTTCAGGCTACCCCGACTGCCGCGATGTGTTTGTGAAATCGATGAATGTCACCCTCAATCTGGCGATGGATTATGCTTTTCAAATCCACACGCCGCTGATGTATCTCACCAAAGCGCAAACTTGGGCGCTGGCCGATAATCTGGGCGCGCTCGATTATGTGCGCACCCACACCCACACCTGCTATATGGGCGTGGCCGGCGGCTGCGGTCAATGCCCCAGCTGCGTGCTGCGCGAGCGCGGGCTGGCGGAATATCTGGCGCAAAAAGGCGCTTGAATTTTCAGTAACCGTCATTCGTCATTGTCGGGCTTTGACCCGACAATCCAGAACGCCGATTCCAAAAACGATTCTCTTTGCTCAGTATCCCAACAGACTGGATTGTCGGGTCAAAGCCCGACAATGACGGAATGGAAAGTGTATATCAAAGTGTATATCAATGAATAAAGTCATGCAGCCTGCCGTGTATATCATGGCCAGTCAGCGCAATGGCACGCTGTATATCGGCGTAACCTCCAATCTGATTCAGCGCGTTTACCAACATCGAAATCATCAAGTGGCAGGATTTACCGACCGTTATCAAATATCCCTGCTGGTTTGGTATGAATTGCACGAGAATATGGAAAGTGCGATTGGCCGCGAAAAGCAATTGAAAAAATGGCAGCGTAAATGGAAGCTTGATTTGATTGAACAACATAATTCAGCTTGGCGCGATTTGTGGCCGGATATTATCGGCTAATGTGACAATCTACTTAACAATAGGCCGTCTGAAACCTTCAGACGGCCTCGGAACATAAATGATGAAAATCACCAAAACCTTCTCATTCGACATGGCGCACATGCTCGACCATCACGACGGCAAGTGCAAAAATCTGCACGGCCACACGTATAAACTCGAAGTGGAAATCAGCGGCGATTTGATACTCGGCGGCGCTAAAGACGGCATGGTGATCGACTTTGCCGATTTGAAAACCATCGTGAAAAAGCTGGTGGTAGAGCCGTTTGACCACGCCTTTATCTACCACACCGAAAGCGCGCGCGAGTGCGAAATCGCCGCCATGCTCGAAGGCTGGCAGCTTAAAACCCTGCCGATGGCCAAACGCACCACGGCGGAGAATATGGCGCAATATATGTTTGACCTGCTGCGCAACGAAGGCCGCTTGAACGTATCCGCGCTGCGTTTGTGGGAAACGCCCACTTCTTATTGCGAGTGCAGCGCGTGAGGCCGTCTGAAATGCAAACCATCCACCCCGAAAACCCCGAATTCCGCATTGTGGAAATTTTCGAAAGCCTGCAAGGCGAGGGCTACAACACCGGCATGAGCGCCGTGTTTATCCGCTTGGGCAAATGCAATCTGGCCTGCGCCTGGTGCGACACCGATTACCTGAAATTCGGCATGATGCGCCTGAGCGACATTTTAAGCCGCCTGCAAACCTATGCCGCGCGCAACATCATCATCACCGGCGGCGAGCCCACCATACAGCCGCATTTGAGTGTTTTGCTCGATGCGCTCAAAGCGCAAGGTTATCGTTTGTGCATCGAAACCAACGGCCTCAAGCCTGCGCCCGTGCAAATCGATTATGTGGCCGCCAGCCCCAAAGCCTGCTATGCGGAAAAATACCGGCAGCAATGCATTGAAGCGGCCGATGAAGTGCGCATTGTGGCCGATGGCGATGTGTTGGCTTTTTGCGCCGAAATGGAGCAGAAAATCCGCGCCGCTCATTATTATCTTTCGCCCTGCGAAATCGACGGCCAAATGAATATTTACGACACCATCCGCCAAATCGGCCTGCTCAACGCGCGCGCCGATGCCCAAGTGCATTGGCAGCTCAGCGTGCAAACGCATAAATGGGCGGGCATTGAATAATCAGGTGCTAGGACGCCCTAGAGTCTGTTCACAATTCATCTCGTGGCAATCTTTTGGCTCAAAAACGCGCCTGCCACGTTGAAAATGCTCGCAAGGTGTCCAACCTTGCTGCGCTTTTCGCCTTGCAAACGCGCTTTTGCACTCAAAATCTTACGCACGGATGAAATGTGAACAGACCCTGGTGTTGCAGGCCGTCTGAAACCGCATTTTTCAGACGGCCTGCAATACACGTTCTTTGCCTGCAACACACGCTTTTTTATGATACATTAGGCGCTGTTTATATTTCATTTCGCGGCAATCTTTTGGCGATCAAACGTGCCGGTTGCGCTTTTTGCCTTGCATATACGCTTTTTCGCTCAAAATCTTACCCGCGAATAAATGTAAACAGCCCCGAGCATTTTGTCGACAAAAAAGGCGCGTCGTGTTTCAGACGGCCTGTTTACACCAAAGCCGTTAATGAGCCATTTATCCGATATTATCCGCGCCGACATCCGCGCCATGAGCGCTTATCAAGTGGCCGCGCTGCCCGAAGGCTTCACTAAGCTCGATGCCATGGAAAGCCCGTATCACCCGTTTGCCCACTCGCCCCAATTGCAGGCCGAATGGGCTGCCCGCTTGGCTGAAGCGCCGATTCATCTTTATCCCAATCCTGCCACCAGCGGCCTGCAAGCCGCGCTGCGCCAGGCTTTTGATATTCCGGCCGCTGCCGAAATCGCGCTGGGCAACGGCTCGGATGAATTAATCCAACTCATCACCATGCTGGTGGCCAAGCCCGGTGCTGCGGTGCTGGCGCTGGAGCCGAGCTTTGTGATGTATCGGCACAATGCGCAGGTTTACGGGCTCGATTATATCGGTGTGCCGCTGAACGACGATTTCAGCATGAATCTGCCGGCCGTGCTTGAGGCCATTGCCGCGCATCGGCCGGCGCTGGTGTTTGTGTCGTATCCCAACAACCCCACCGGCGTGGGCTTTTCGCGCGCCCAAGTGCAGGCCATTATCAATGCCGCGCCCGGCGTTGTGGTGGTGGACGAAGCCTATGGCGCATTCAGCGGCGACAGCTTTTTGCCGCAAGCGGGGCAGATTGAAAATTTGGTGCTGATGCGCACCGTGAGCAAAATCGGCTTTGCCGGCATACGCGTGGGCTATGCCGCCGGCTGCGCCGAAATCATCAACGAGCTGGCCAAGATCGTGCCGCCTTATAATATGAACCAGCTGAGCCTGGCCACCGCCAAATTTGCGCTCGAGCATGCCGATGCCATTGCTGCCACCACCGCCAAGCTCAAAGCCGAGCGCGAGCGCATGCTGGCGCAATTGCAGCAAATCGCCGCTATTCAAGCTTTTGAGAGCGAAGCCAATTTCATCACCGTGCGCGTGCCCGATGCAGATCAATTGTTTGACACGCTCAAGCAAAATAAGATTTTAATTAAAAAATTGCACGGCGCGCACCCGCTGCTGGCGCAATGTGTGCGCATCACCATGGGTGCGCCCGGGCAAAACGATGCCGTGTTGGCGCTGATGCGCGCGCTGTATGAAAAATAAAGATAAAATGCAAACAAACCTGAGCGTATTTGCGTTTTGCATTTAAGTGATTGCTTTTATTGATAAAAAAGACCGGATTATGAAAAAAATACAAACCCATCTGCAAAACCTTTATCTGCTGATCGAAGAAGCCGGCTCGCTTGGCGAGCTGGCCCGCCGCAGCGGCTACGACAACCCTTCCGCGCTGTATCAGCTGAAACACCGCCTGGAAAAACAGGCGCAGGATGAAACCGCCAAAGGGCGCGGCATCCAATCGGCCTTGCAGGCCAAGCTAGAAAACGGCATGGGCAAGCCCGCCGGCTGGATGGGCAGAAAGCATCTGTCTAAAGAAGAAAAGGCCGAAAAAGCGGAAAAAGCCGCTGCCGAGGCCGCGCTGGCCATGGCTGCGGAAGCAGCGCAAACGCGCAGCGCCACCGTGAGCCGCCACACCAGCGAAACCCAAATCACCGTGTCCATCAATCTGGATGGCACCGGCCAAAGCCGATTCGACACCGGCGTGCCTTTTCTCGAGCACATGCTCGACCAAATCAGCCGCCACAGCCTGATTGATCTCGACATCACCTGCCGGGGCGATTTGCACATCGACGACCACCACACCGTGGAAGACATCGGCATCACGCTGGGGCAGGCGCTCAAGCAAGCTCTGGGCGACAAAGCCGGCATCTGCCGCTACGGCATGAGCTATGTGCCGCTCGATGAAGCCTTGAGCCGCGTGGTGCTCGATTTGTCCGGCCGCCCGGGCTTGGTGTACAACCTCGAATTCACCCGCGCCATGATCGGCAAATTCGATGTGGATTTATTCAGCGAATTTTTCCACGGCTTGGTCAACCACAGCATGATGACGCTGCATATCGACAACCTGCGCGGCATCAATGCACACCATCAAGCCGAAACCGTGTTTAAAGCGTTTGGCCGCGCGCTGCGCATGGCCGTGGCGCACGATGAGCGCATGGCCGGTCAAATGCCCTCCACCAAAGGCACGCTCACCGCCTGATGCAGCTTGCTGTTTATATCAGGCCGTCTGAAAGTGCAGGGTTTCAGACGGCCTGATTGGCTTTATGCTCGAATGATGTCGGCATTCAGGCATCGGTTAAATCTTGCTAAAGGCCGTCTGAAAGCTTTCAGACGGCCTTTTTCTTGTTATGATAAAAACACTTGAGCCTTGCCGCTCATTCACACAATAACTGCCACAAGGAGAAAATCATGAATAAGCCCAACCCCACGCACGCCCAAGTAATGGAATCGCAAGAGTGCGATGCGGTAATACAAGAGCGCTGCGATGATTACCTGCACCGCGAAGCCGCCCAAGCCGAGCAGGCGCAGGCCGGCAGCGTGGCAGCGGGCGAGCAGGATTTCGATGCCATCAAGCCGCAAGTAGAGCTCAACACCGACCAGATTTCCGAATGCCACGAGCCCACCACCGCTGATGAAATGGAAGCGGAAGAGCGCGAATTGGTGATTGAAGATTCGGTGGACGATGCCATTACCTATGCGCAAAAGCCCCTGAGCGATGAGGAAATCCGCCGCAAAGCGCTCACCCGTCTCGACCAAATCGACCCCAATCCGAAAGACGGCAATCATTGCTGAAGCGCGCCGGATAAATGATTATATGTTCATAAAAAGGCCGTCTGAAACATTCAGACGGCCTTTTTGGTGATGGGGATTAAGATGAATATTGTTTGCAATGTAGTGAAAAGTAGCTTTTTATTGTTAACAATCAAATCGATAGCGGTAAAATATTCTGATTTTATTGATTGAATAATATCAGCCACTTATGATTTGAGTGTGTTAATCGGGTTGTCAAATAAAATAGGTTAAGCTAGGATAAATTCCATCAAGGCGGGGCGGCTTTTTTGCGGCGGCTGCGGGCTTGTGCAGAATAACGACAACAACATAGGAGCAAGAAATGAAATTGACAGCACTCAAACCTTTCAGCCTCGCCTGCTTGGCGGCATTGAGCTTGGCGGCTTGCGGCGGCGAAGCATCGAAACCGGCCGAAAGCAGCGCATCAGGCGCCGCGCCGGCCGCAGCAGGGCAGGGCACTTTGGAGAAAATCAAATCGTCGGGCACCATTGTGTTGGGGCACCGTGATTCTTCCATTCCGTTTTCCTACATTGCCGATCAGCCCAATCAACCGGTAGGCTATGCCCATGATTTGCAGCTCAAAGTGGTGGAAGCGGTGAAAAAAGAGCTCAACATGCCCGATTTGAAAGTGCGCTACAACTTGGTTACCTCGCAAAACCGCATCCCGCTGGTGAGCAACGGCACGGTAGATTTGGAATGCGGCTCCACCACCAACAATCTCGAGCGTCAAAAGCAGGTGGATTTTTCCAATGCTTTCTTTGAAATCGGCACCCGCCTGATGGCCGCCAAAGATGCCGGCATCAACGGCTTTGGCGATTTGAAAGGCAAAACCGTGGTCACCACGGCCGGCACCACTTCCGAGCGTTTGTTGAAAGAATATAACGACAAAGAAAAGCTCGGCATGAACATTATTTCCGCCAAAGACCACGGCGAAGCCGCGCTGATGCTGTTTAACGGCCGCGCGCAAGCCTTTATGATGGATGATATTTTACTGGCGGGCGAGCGTGCCAAAACGCCCAACCCCGATAATTGGGTGATTGTGGGCGAGCCGATGTCGTTTGAGCGCTACGGCTGCATGGTGCGCAAAGGCGATGCGCCGTTTAAAGCGGTGGTGGATGGTGCGCTGGATGCCACGTTTAAAAACACCGCCGAAATCGATGCGCTGTATAAAAAATGGTTTGAAAGCCCGATTCCGCCCAAAGGCGTGAATTTGGCATTTCCGATGTCGGCGCAGGTAAAAGAAATTATCGCCAACCCCACCGATAGAGCCGCAGAGTAAACATTTCAAACAGCCGGCACATCATGTGGCAAAAGGCGGCGGGTTTGAAAAGCCCGCCGCCTTCTTTAGATGGCCGGTGCGAGCCGGATGGTTTTCAGACGGCCTGAGACTTTTGCAAAACCGGATATCTGTCGCATCCGCGCAGGCAGGTGCCCGGTGCAAAGCAGCGCTTTGCTTGCCTCACACATTTCTGAAAATAAAAGATTCTCTATAAAATCAAATATTTGATTTTATGTGTTGATGGTAGCTAGCTGCCCGACAACTGAAGCTGCGCTTCAGGCTGTGCTCCTGCCTACGCAGGAGCGACGGAAAGGGCGTTTGGTGTATATAAAAGCCAATATTCTGCCGTATCAGGGCAGAATCCAAACAACAGAAGGAACGGAATATGGGCTATTCCTGGAACTGGGGCGTGCTGTTTGACAGCACCGGCATCGGCAACGAAACCTATTTGAGCTGGATGCTCTCGGGCCTCGGCTGGCTGTTTTTAATCGGCGGCATCGCTTGGCTTATCGCGCTCACGCTGGGCACGGTGTTGGGCATTATGCGTACGCTGCCCAATAAGCCGCTGCAAACCATCGCTTCGGCCTATGTGAGCCTGTTTCGCAACGTGCCTTTGCTGGTGCAGCTTTTTATCTGGTATTACGTGGTGCCGGGCTTTTTTCCCGAAGGCTTGCGCCAATGGTGGTATTTCGGCCTTGCGCCCAACACCTCGGCCATGCTCTCGGCCAGCGTGGGCTTGGGGCTTTTCACCGCCGCGCGCATTGCCGAGCAGGTGCGCACCGGCATTCAGTCGCTGCCGCAGGGGCAGAGCCACGCCGCTTATGCGCTGGGATTCAGCACTGCTCAAGTTTACCGGCAAGTGCTGCTGCCGCAGGCTTTCCGGGTGATTTTGCCGCCCATGAGCTCGGAATTGACCAACTGCTTTAAAAACGCCTCGGTGGCATCGCTGGTGGGCGTTGCCGAATTAATCAGCCAAACCAAAACCATTGCCGAATACACGCAAAACAATTTTGAAATCTACACCTATGCCACGCTGATTTATTTGGTGATTAATTTGGTTTTGATTATGTTAATGAATTTTCTCGAGCGCAAATACAGAGTGCCGGGCTTGATGGCGGAGGGCAAATAAGATGGCTTTCGGAATTGCAGAATTGCAGGCGGCATCGCCCGGCCTTTTGGCCGGCATCACCACCACGCTGGAAATCGTGGCGATTGCTGTGGCCGGCGGCATGGTCATCGGCACGCTGCTGGCGCTGGCGCGTTTATCGCCTTTTAAAATCTTGTCGCTGCCGGCCAAGCTTTATGTGAATTTTTTCCGCTCGGTGCCTTTGCTTTTGGTGCTGATCTGGTTTTACTTCGCCGTGCCGATGATGTACAACTGGGCCACCGGGCGCTATCTCACCATCAACGTGGCTTTTGCTTCGTGCGCGGTGGCGTTTATGGTGTTTGAGGCGGCTTATTTTGCCGAAGTGGTGCGCGCGGGCATACAGTCGATTTCCAAAGGGCAGGTGAATGCGGCCAAAGCACTGGGCATGACTTACAGCCAAACCATGCGGCTCGTGATTCTGCCGCAGGCTTTCCGCAAAATGCTGCCGCTGATTTTGCAGCAGAGCATTATTCTGTTTCAAGATACCACGCTAGTGTTTGCTATCGGCTTGGTGGATTTCTTCCGCGCCTCTTATGTGCGCGGCGATTTGATGGGCATGCTCACGCCGTATATTCTGTTTGCCGGTGCGGTGTATTTTGCGGTGAGCGCGATTGCCACTTTTGGTGTGAAACGTTTGCAAAAAAGATTGCGGGTGTAAAAATGATTGAAATCAACAATGTGAATAAATGGTATGGCGATTTTCAGGTGCTCACCGATTGCAGCACCCGCATTGCCAAAGGCGATGTGGTGGTGGTGTGCGGCCCTTCGGGCAGCGGCAAATCCACGCTGATTAAATGTGTAAACGGGTTGGAGCCTTTCCAAAAAGGCGAAATCGTGATCGACGGCACGTCGGTGGGGCATCCGCAAACCGATTTACCCAAGCTGCGCAGCCGCGTGGGCATGGTGTTTCAGCATTTCGAGCTGTTTCCGCATCTGAGCATCACCGACAACCTCACCGTGGCGCAAATTAAGGTGCTTGGCCGCAGCAAGCAAGAAGCGCTTAAAAAAGGGCTGGCCTATCTCGACCGCGTGGGCTTGAGCGCGCAGGCGCACAAATATCCGGCCGAATTGTCAGGCGGCCAGCAGCAGCGGGTGGCGATTGCGCGTGCGCTGGCCATGGATCCGGTGGCTATGCTGTTTGACGAGCCCACTTCCGCGCTTGATCCGGAAATGATTCAGGAAGTGCTCGATGTGATGGTGGGCTTGGCTAAAGAGGGCATGACCATGATGTGTGTTACCCACGAAATGGGCTTTGCCAAGCAAGTGGCCAATAAAGTGGTGTTTATGGATGCCGGCCAGATTGTGGAAGATTGCAGCACTGAAGAATTCTTCGGCAGCCCGCGCAGCGAGCGGGCGCAGCAATTTTTGTCGAAAATTTTGAACCATTAAATCGAAAAGGAGGCGGCCGAAGAATCGGCGCTTTCTTCAGGAAACACTTGGCAATCAGGCCGTCTGAAACATACAATCGCTTTTCAGACGGCCTGCCGGTTTTCGCAGGCTGCATCTAATACCCATTCAAAAAAGTAAGCTAACAAGGCGGCGAGCCGAAGACAGTACAGATAGTATGGCAAGGCGAGACAACGAAGTTAGGTTATTTTTTGGGATTGGTATAACACTATGAAAGGCCACGATGTTTATCACCTTGCTGTTGGTTACATTTGTGCTGGCGCTGGCGGTGTCGGCCTTAGTGGCGCGTTTGTTTGCGCAGCCGCTGCACAATATCCTCACCCGCATTATCGACGACCCCATCAGCGAAGCCTGGGTGCGCTATATGAAGTTTGCCATTTTGGTGGTGGGCGTGTCGGCCGGCGTGCGTATCGGCGAGCTGGAAAAATACATCACGCCGTGGCGCTGGGATGAAAAAGCCCAAATCGTGCCGCTTACCGGCGAGCGCTGGGTGCTCGAAGTGTATCGCACCATTATCGAATCGCTGCAAGGCATCGCTTGGATGCTGCTGGTGTTTTTCGTGGTGGCGCTGATGGCTTATGTGGTGGTGCGCTTGGGCGAGCTCAAACGCCGCCGTGCGGATACGCAAAATCAAACCCTTAACTGAACCGATTATGTTGCCTAGTGTGTTGTTGTTGATTTTTGGAAAATTGCAGGATTATGTGGGCCGCAACGGCCCGGTTTGGCCGTGGGCGCTATCCTACGGCTTGTGTTTGGGCGTGGCGGGCTTTGTGGTGGTGGGCGGCGAGATGTCGCCGATTGCCGCAGCCGCTTTCGGCTTTTATTGTTGGGCTTATCTGGTGCTGCTGCGCCAATGGCGCAGCGAGCGGGTCCGCTGGCTCTCGCTTTATTGGTTTGGCGCTTTGTTGCCGCTGGTGATTGTGTTGGTGTCGTTTTCGGTGATGCAGCGCAGCCTGTAGGGTATCCTGACATTTCGATTTATGGGTGTATTTCGTCCCTGAAAACGCATCTGCTGCGTTAAAAAGCCTCGCAAGGTGTCCAACCTTGCTGCGTTTTTTGCCTTGCATCTGCATTTGCAGGAACAAAATCCTCCTCATAAACGAAATGTCAGGATACCCCAGGGTCTGTTCACAATTCATCTCGTGGCAATCTTTTGGCTCAAAAACGCGCCTGCTGCGTTGAAAATGCTCGCAAGGTGTTCAACCTTGCTGTGCTTTTCGCCTTGCAGCCACGCTTTTGCGCTCAAAATCTTACGCACGGGTGAAATGTGAACAGCCCCTAACGCAGAAAAAAGGAAAATCGCATGAAAGTGGTGGTGGTGGATTACGGCATGGGCAATCTGCATTCGGTGCTCAAATCGGTACAGGCGGCGCAGAAGCTCGCCGGTGTGCGCGCAGAAATCGAGCTCACCGATGCGCCCGAAAAAGTGTTTGCCGCAGATAAAATCATTTTTCCCGGCCAAGGCGCGATGCCCGACTGCATGGCCGCGCTGCAACAAAGCGGCTTGGGCGAAGCGGTTTCAGACGGCCTGAAAAACAAACCTTTTTTCGGCATTTGCGTGGGCGCGCAATTGTTGTTCGACCACAGCGAAGAGGGCAACACACCGGGCTTGGGCTGGTTTGCCGGCGAGGTGAAACGCTTTGCCGCCAATCAGCACGATGCGCACGGCGACAAGCTCAAAGTACCGCATATGGGCTGGAACACGGTGCACCAAACGCAGGCGCATCCTTTGTTTGAAGGCATTGCGCAAGACACGCGTTTTTACTTTGTGCACAGCTATTATTTCGCCCCGGCCGCGCCCGATATTGTGCTGGGCAGCAGCGAATATCCGCATGAATTCGCCTGCGTGGTGGGCAAGGATAATGTGTTTGCCACGCAATTTCACACCGAAAAAAGCCACGATGGCGGCTTGCTGCTTTTGCGTAATTTTTTGCGCTGGAACGGCTAAATTGTGTAAAATACATTTATGTATGTTTTCAGACGGCCTGTGCGATTGCGCGGCCGTCTGAAACTGTGTCTGCATAAAAGGCCGTCTGAAAATATTCAGGCCGCTTAAACCCTATGGAAATAAAATGTTACTGATTCCTGCAATCGATTTAAAAGAAGGCAGCTGCGTGCGCCTGAAGCAAGGCCTGATGGATCAGGCCACTGTGTTTTCCGACGAGCCTGCCGAAATGGCGTTGCATTGGGTGAAACAAGGCGCGCGCCGCCTTCATTTGGTGGACTTGGACGGCGCCTTCGCCGGCAAACCGAAAAACCTCGAAGCCATCAGCGCCATTTTGCAGGAAGTGGGCAAAACCCTGCCCGTGCAGCTGGGCGGCGGCATCCGTGATTTGGCCACCATCGAAAAATACCTCGATTTGGGGCTCACCGATGTGATTATCGGCACCGCTGCGGTGAAAAACCCGCAGTTTGTGCGCGAAGCCTGTAAAGCCTTTGCCGGCCATATTATTGTGGGGCTGGATGCCAAAGAGGGCATGGTGGCGATTGACGGCTGGGCCACAGTAACCGAGCACCATGTGGCCGATTTGGGGTGGCAATTTGCCGACGACGGCGTCAACAGCATTATCTACACCGACATCGGCCGCGACGGCATGATGAGCGGCGTGAACATCGAAGCCACCGTCAAGCTGGCCGAAGCCGTGGGCATACCGGTGATTGCTTCGGGCGGCCTCACTAATCTCGACGACATCCGCGCCTTGTGTGCCGTCGAGCCACAAGGTGTTGCCGGTGCGATTACCGGCCGCGCGATTTACGAGGGCAGCATTGATTTTGCCCAAGCGCAAAAGCTGGCCGACGAGCTGGCCGTCTGAAAGCGCGATGCGGCAGTTTGCCGCAATATCAGGCAGCCGTTTGGGAGCGGCTGCCCGCCATACCACAGCATTCAGATTTAAGGGAATCTCATGCTTGAAGCATTTATTTTGGGCTTTTGGACGATATGGTCGTCCAATCGCGACATCTACGCGCTCACCGAAAGCCTGGGCTTTATGATATTGGTGGTGTTGCTGCGCACGGCCATCGCTTTCCAGTTGCCGCACATCGATTTGGGTTGGGGCATCAGCATGGGTTTGTTGTGGGCTTATGTGGGGCTGTCTTTTTGGGTGGTCAACCGCTTTGCCACCAGCTTTATGACCACATTGGGCTTTGCCATGGTGTCGGCCATCGGCTATTTCCAGCTCTCCGCCCATGTGGAAACCTGGGTGGCCGGCTGGCTGGCGTGAATTAGGCAAGGCCGCATTTTCAGAGTAAACAATTATGGCATTAGCAAAACGCATTATCCCCTGCCTCGATGTGGACAACGGCCGCGTGGTGAAAGGCGTGAATTTTGTCGGCCTGCGCGATGCGGGCAACCCCGTGGACGTGGCCAAACGCTACAACGACGAGGGTGCCGACGAATTGACTTTTCTCGACATTACCGCCAGCAGCGACAACCGCGACACCATTTTGCATGTGATTGAAGAAGTGGCTTCGCAAGTGTTTATTCCGCTCACCGTCGGCGGCGGCGTGCGCAGCGTGGCCGATGTGCGCCGCCTGCTCAATGCCGGTGCCGATAAGGCCGGCATCAACACCGCCGCCGTGACCAACCCCGATTTAATCAACGAAGCCAGCGGCTTTTTCGGCTCGCAGGCGATTGTGGTGGCGATCGACGCCAAAGCAGTCAACCCCGAAAACACGCGCTGGGAAGTGTTTACCCACGGCGGGCGCAAGGCCACCGGCATTGATGCGGTGGAATGGGCGCTCAATATGCAGGCGCGCGGCGCCGGCGAGATTCTGCTCACCAGCATGGATAGAGACGGCACCAAAATCGGCTTCAATCTGGCGCTCACTCGCGCCGTGAGCGAAGCGCTGGATATTCCGGTGATTGCATCGGGCGGCGTGGGCAATGTGCAGCATTTGGTTGAAGGCGTGAAAGAGGGTAAAGCCGATGCCGTGTTGGCGGCGAGCATTTTCCACTTCGGCGAAGTGCGCATCAGCGAAGCCAAAGCAGCCATGCGCGCTGCCGGGATTGAAGTGCGGCTGTGAACACAACAACAAGGCGGGTGCAAACCTGCCTTGTTTTTTGCCGGACGGGCAGCCGCCGGTAAAACGGGCGGGTGCGTTGAATCAGAAAAAGGTGGGGCAACGCAGCGCCGGTTTGGAACGTGCCGCTATAAAATGCGCAGACACACACAAGGCAGCATAAGCGTGTGTATAAAAAAGGCCGTCTGAAAGCCGCGAACCGGTATTTAAAATAGCCGTGCCGGTTGAAGCTGCGCGGTTTTCAGACGGCCTTTGATTCGAATTATTATTTTAATTTTTATTTTCAATGCTTTATTGGGTTGGTGCAAGAGGGGGTATTATGAAAATAGGGTGGATAGCCATCATCGGCGCTGCTTCTGTGGCCTTATCCGGTTGCTTTATGGCGCAAAAATCAACTTTGGTGCACAAGCAGGAAGCGTATCAGCCATCAAGCGATGCCCGAATCCGCCTTTATGGTGCATACGGCAATCAGGAAATCCGCCTATACCGCAACAGCAGCTGCGCCGATTGGCAACCGCAGGCAGCTCAACGCGTGCACACCCGTATGGTCAACGGCTTGCCCAAGCGCATTCGCAATTATACGGTCGGTATGCCCGATACCGTGCGCAGCGTGGCCGCCAATCAGGATAAGGGCGTGGTGTTTCGTGATTCTTATCAGGAATTTGTGATTTCGGCCGGCAAACCGTTGGTGTTGGATGGCTCGAAATCTGCCACCACCGACAGCCGCCATCAAAGTTGCCGCACCGGCGTGAGCTTTGTGCCCCGAGCCGGTAAAGATTATGAAGCGGCTTTTCGCTGGTTGGAAAAGGGATGTGTGGTAGATGTGTTTGAGATTGGCGCCAAAGTTGACGATAAAAATGTGTATCCAACGGTTGCGCAAATGCCGGAACAATGTCGAAAACCGCGCACCAGCATTTAAAAAATAAGGGTGCTGATTGGAAACTGGATAGCTTTCAGACGGCCTTTGATTCGAATAGGTATAATGCCAAAATGCAGCAAGCCTATCCGGCGGCAGGGCTGTTTTGGCAGGGCT
The DNA here is from genome assembly GCF_022870845.1 of Uruburuella suis. GTDB lineage: Bacteria > Pseudomonadota > Gammaproteobacteria > Burkholderiales > Neisseriaceae > Neisseria > Neisseria suis. The sequence continues at coordinate 2,168,256 of NZ_CP091507.1, read as the reverse complement.
GTTTTGAAGGTGTGAAAGCAGAAAACGCATGGATTTAAATGTTTACCAATATCTCTTGCTGGCCGCGCTCGGTGTGGCAGCGGGGGTGATCAATATGATGGCCGGCGGCGGCTCCAACCTGATTTTGCCGGTGTTGATGATGTTCGGCGTGCCGGCCGATATCGCCAACGGCAGCAACCGCGTGGGCGTGTTGCTGCAATCGGTGTCGGGCTTGCAGGGTTTCCGCCATGCGGGTAAATTGCCGACGCAGGATTTGCCGGCGATTTTGTGGCCGACCTTAATCGGCGGGCTGTTTGGTGCGCTAGTGGCTTCGTTTGCGCCGGTGGCGGTGTTAAAGCCCATGCTGCTGATTACCATGTTGTCGGTGGCGGCATTTGCTTTTTTCAAACGCTCGGCGCTGGTGCATCCGAGCGGCACTTTGCCGATTACGGTGGCAGAAAACCCGAAATCGCGTATCGGCTTGTGGCTGGTGGGCGTGTATGGCGGCTTTGTGCAAGCCGGCGCGGGCTTTGTGATGCTGCCGGTGCTCGCCGGCATGCTGCGCTATGATCTGGTGCGCGCCAATGCGCTCAAAGTGTGCTGCACCCTCGGCTTCACGCTGGTGTCGCTGGCGGTGTTTATATGGCGCGGGCAAGTGTGGTGGGATATCGGCCTGGTGCTGGCCGCCGGTAGCATTATCGGTGCCAAAATCGGCGTGAAAACCACGGTGAAGCTCAAGCCAAACACGCTGCGCTGGATTTTGTTTGTGATGACTTTGGTGGCGGTGGTGATGGCCTTAATCAATTGATTTCAAAAATATTCAGGCCATCTGAACGCTGTTGACAAGCTTTGTTGATAAAGGGGGAGCAGCCATGCAGTTTCAAGAATACTGCCAATATGACGCCATTGGGCTTGCCGAACTGATCCGCACTGGCGCAGTGAGCGCGGATGAAGTGTTGCAGGCGGCGCTTGCGCGGCTGGATGAGGTAAACCCTTTGCTGCAATTGGCTGCGCAAGATTGCCGCAAGCGTGCTTTGGCTTGGCAGATGCCGTCTGAAGCAGCGCCGCTGGCCGGTGTGCCGTTTGCCCTGAAAGATTTGCTGGCCGATTGGCGCGGCGTGCCCACTTTATCGGGCTCGCGCATGATGCGTACGCACATTGCCGCGCGCAACAGCCATTTGGTGGATGCTTATGAGCGCGCCGGCTTGCGTGTGTTTGCCAAAACCACCGTGCCCGAATGGGGGCTGATGCCCTACACGGAAAGCGAGCAACACGGCATCACCCGCAATCCGTGGGATGCTGCGCACACCCCCGGCGGCAGCAGCGGCGGCGCGGCCGCGGCGGTGGCCGCCGGCGTGATACCGGCGGCGCACGGCAGCGACGGCGGCGGCTCGATACGCATTCCCGCGCACAATTGCGGCTTGTTCGGCTTAAAGCCGAGCCGCGGCCGCGTGGACAGCGGCCCTTTGTTGGACGAAGGTTGGCAGGGCATGGTGTGCGAACACGCGCTCACCCGCAGCGTGCGCGACAGCGCTTTGCTGCTCGACATCGCCGCGCAAACACAGCCTTATGCGCTTTATGCCTGCAACACGCCGGCAGTTTCGTTTTCAGACGGCCTCAAGCAGCCTTTGCGCCGCTTGAAAATCGCCTATTGCGTGCAGCCTTGGCTGGGCGGCAAGATTGATGACGCCACCAAAAACGCGTTTGCCCACAGCCTGAAATTGCTGGCCGATGCCGGCCACGAGCTGGAAGAAGCCGCGCCGGCTTTTGCCGATGCCGACACTTTAGCGCGTGCGATGCTGGTGCTGGTGGCCACCGAAGCGGCCAAAACCCGCCTGCGTTTCGAGCAACTTTCCGGCCGAAAGCCGGGCTATCAGGAAGTGGAGCCGGCCACTTGGTCGCTGATGGTTTACGGCAGCCGCCTGCGCGCGGTGGAAGCCTTGTGGGCGCGTGAAGTGGTGCTGGCGCAGCGGCGGGCGGCTGCCGAATTCCACCGCCGCTATGATGTGCTGGTCACGCCCGTGTGTCCGCGCATCACACCCAAAACGGGTGAGCTGGCGCCGCCGCAAGAGCAGCTGCGCATGAGCAACCTGCTGTTGGGCAAGATGGATTTGGGCTGGCTGATGGCACACAATCCGCTGGTGGAGCAGCAAAGCCTCAAAGCCTTGCAATATGTGGGCTTCACCGCGCCGTTTAATATGAGCGGCCAGCCGGCCATGAGCGTGCCGCTTTATTGGCATGAAAACCGCCTGCCGGTGGGCACGCAATTTGCCGCCGCGCACGGCAACGAGCAATTGCTGCTACAATTGGCGGCCGAGCTGGAGCAAATCCAGCCGTGGGCGCTCAGGCAGCCGCCGCTTTAAAAGGCGGGCAAAGGAACAAGAAAATGAATGAAAACGCTTTATTGGCAGATGTGAAATTTGATGAAAAAGGGCTGGTGTGCGCCATTGCCCAAGATGCGCAAACCTTGCGCGTGCTGATGGTGGCGTGGATGAATGCCGAAGCTTTGCAGCAAACCGCTGCCACCGGCTTTGCCCACTACTACAGCCGCTCGCGCCAAAAGCAGTGGATGAAGGGCGAAGAATCGGGCCACACCCAAAAAGTGCACGAATTGCGCCTTGATTGCGACGGCGATGCGGTGATTATGCTGATTGAGCAAGCCGGCGGCATTGCCTGCCACACCGGCCGCGAAAGCTGTTTTTACCGCGTGTGGCGCGATGGCGCATGGCATATCGTGGATGCGGTGTTGAAAAACGAGCAAGAGATTTACGGCCACACGCATGGTTGAACAGGCCGTCTGAAAAACAGTAATCCAATCGGAGAAATAAAATGAAAGCTTTGATGATTGCGGCATGCGCGCTGGTGTTGGGCGGCTGCCAAACCGTTTCGTTGCAAGGCACAGATCCTGATGTGGTGTCGGCCAAAGCCGTTTCCCTGATTAAAGAGAAAGGCTGCCTCGCCAAAGGCGACAGCCGTTGCTACGATTTGAATGTTGCCCGCCTGGAAACCAATCTGCCTTGGCTCAACCAGCAATTGCAGCAGCTGATGGTTGAAAAAGACATTCCGCTCAACGCCGCCGAAGCGGTGCGCAACACGCGCGCCGAGTTACAGGATTACCCGGCCGATGCGGCCAGCTCGCAAATCGAGCTGATGTACCGCCAAAACTATATCGGCCAGCGCGGCGCGGTGGCAATGTTTCAAGAAGAAGGCTATAGCTACACCGGCGGTGCACACGGCTATGGCAGCACTACCTACAGCAATTTCGATTTGGCCGCCGGTAAAAAAATCAGCGTGCAAGATGTGGTGCAGCCGGGCGCTCAGGCAGCCTTGGCCGCCAAGCTGACCGAAATCTACCGCCAACACGATGCGATGCGCGATTTGGATGAAGCGCAACGGCGTGAATTTATGCGCGATTGGGCAAGCGAAATCCAGCAATCGTTTGCCGCGCCCGATAATTTTACCTTCGCTGCCAACGGCATTGTGTTCAGCTTTCCGCCTTATGCCATCGGCCCTTATGCCTTCGGACAGGTGGATTTGCTCTTACCTTATCATGAAGCGCGCGGGCTGGTGCAGCAGCGGTGGTTGCCGCAATAAAGGCTGTTGGGCGGCAGGATTTAACGGGGCGGTGCAACAGGCCGTCTGAAAACAGGTGGGAAACATGAACGAAGTATTGAGCCAAATTCAGAATGTGATCGACAGCCGCAAAGGCACCGAGCCCGAAAGCTCTTATGTGGCGCAGCTTTTGCACAAAGGTGAAGACAAAATTCTGAAAAAAGTGATTGAAGAAGCCGGCGAAGTGCTGATGGCCTCGAAAGACGGCGGCGGCGAACATTTGATTTACGAAGCGGCCGATTTGTGGTTTCACACCATGGTGCTGCTCGCGCATCACGGCTTGCGCGTGGAAGCGGTGGTGGCCGAGCTGGCGCGCCGCCAGGGTTTGTCGGGGCTGGCCGAAAAGGCGGCGCGACAAGAGGGCTGAAGTGTATTAGAATCTGCCTCGCAAACTATTGAGGCCGTCTGAACGCGGTTTGTGCTTTTCAGATGGCCGCCCTTTGGAGAATAAAATGAGCGATTGTATTTTCTGCAAAATTGCCGCTAAGCAGATTCCCGCCGGCGTGGTGTATGAAGATGAAAATATGTTGTGTTTCAAAGACATCAATCCTTCTGCACCCGTGCATTTGCTGCTGATTCCGAAAAAACACATCGATTCGCTGGCGCACCTTGAGGGCGGCGATGCGGCTTTGGTGGCGGAAATGATGCTGAAAGTGCCGCAAATCGCCGCGGCAAACGGCTTGACGCACGGCTTCAAAACGCAGATCAACACCGGCAAAGGCGGCGGGCAGGAAGTGTTTCACCTGCATATTCATATTCTCGGCCGGCCTGCCTGAATCAGGCCGTCTGAAACCATTTTCGATAAAAGGATAACATCATGGGCAGCTTTTCCATTTGGCATTGGGTGATTGTGTTGGTGATTGTGGTGCTGGTGTTCGGCACGAAAAAACTGCGCAATGTCGGCAAAGATCTCGGCGGCGCGGTGCACGATTTCAAGCAAGGCCTCAATGAGAGCGACGAAAAAGCCAAAAAAGACGTGATTGAGCACGAAAAAGACAAAGACGACAACAAACCGGCCTGAATATGTTTGATTTCGGTTTCAGCGAGCTTTTGCTGATCGGCGTGATTGCGCTGGTGGTGCTCGGCCCCGAGCGGCTGCCCAAAGCGGCGCGCATGGCCGGCCAATTGGTCGGGCGCGTGCAGCGCATGGTGGGCAGCGTCAAGCAGGAATTAAGCAGCCAGCTCGAAATGGATGAATTGCGCCGTGCCAAAGATGAATTCGAGGCCACGGCGCATTCGGTGCGCGATGAAATTGCCGGTATAGGCGCACAGGCACAAAGCGATTTGCACGATATTTCAGACGGCCTCTCGCCCGATAAACGCCCCGCATGGGAGCGCTTGCCCGAGCAGCGCACGCCGGCCGATTTCGGTGTGGATGAGCAGGGAAAGCCGCTGGCGCAAAACACACAAAGTGCGCAAGACGCCGCTTGGCAGCAATATTTGATGCCGTCTGAAAAGCCGACTGCCGCCGCGCACGGTTTTCAGACGGCCTCGTTGCGCCAGCAGGCCATGCGGCGCAAGCGCGACATGCGCCCGCGTTTCCGACCCCAACCTCAGCTGCGCGCGCGCAAGAAGTGAGTCAACGTGTCTGAAGAAACCCAACAAACCGCCCAGCCGCTGATCGAGCATTTGCTGGAGCTGCGCCGCCGCCTGATGTGGACGATAGGCGGCTTGTTGCTGTGTTTTCTGGCCTTGATGCCGTTTGCGCAGCAGCTCTACACTTTTGTGGCGCAGCCTCTGATGGCCACGCTGCCGGCGGGCACCAGCATGATTGCCACCGATGTGATCGCGCCTTTTTTCGTGCCGGTGAAGGTAACGCTGATGGCGGCTTTTTTGCTGTCGCTGCCGCACACACTTTATCAGGTATGGGCGTTTATCGCGCCGGCGCTTTATCAAAATGAAAAGCGCTTGGTGATGCCGCTGGTGCTCTCGAGCGTGTTGCTGTTTTTTGCCGGCATGGCGTTTGCTTATTTTCTGGTGTTTCCGCTGGTGTTTAAATTTCTCGCCGGTGTGACGCCGGTGGGTGTGAACATGGCCACCGATATCGACAAATACCTGTCGTTTATTCTCGGCATGTTTGTGGCTTTCGGCGCTACTTTCGAGGTGCCGGTGGTGGTGGTGCTGCTCAACCGCATGGGCGTGGTGTCGCTGGCGCAATTGCGCCTGGCGCGGCCTTATGTGATTGTGGGCGCTTTTGTGCTGGCCGCCGTGATTACGCCGCCCGATGTGATTTCGCAAGTGTTGCTGGCGGTGCCGCTGATTGTGCTTTATGAAGCGGGGCTGTGGTTTTGCCGCTTTATCCGCCCGCGTGTGCGGGATGAATGAAATGTGCAGGCCGTCTGAAAATCAATAAGGCTTTCAGACGGCCTGATGTGGTGATTTTAAACTTATTTTCTTTCAGGCCGTCTGAATGAAATCGTTCAGACGGCCTGTATTTATCAAATGACAAATCCGACTTCTTCCAAACAACATTGGTCGTACACCGCGGCCGTTGCCAGCCTGGCCGGCCTGATTGCGGTGAGCCTGGCATGGGAATTATGGCTCGCGCCGTTGCGCCCGGGCGGCTCATGGCTGGCGCTCAAAGCCTTGCCTTTATGCCTGCCGCTGGCGGGCATACTCAAGGGCAAGGTCTATACTTATCAATGGACCTGCCTTTTGGTGCTGGCCTATTTTGCCGAAGCGGTGATGCGCTTGTTTGACGCTGGTGCGGCCAGCCGCTGGTGCGCGGCGGCAGCCTTGCTGTGCAGCACGGTGCTGTTTGTGGCCTGTTTGGTTTTTGTGAAACAAAGCAGAAAGGCGGCGGCGCATGTTTAAACAACATTCAAGCAGCAGTGCGACAGATTGGCCGCTGTGGTTTTGCTTTTGGCTGATGGCGGTGGCGCCGTTTTTATCGCTCTACCGGGTGGGGCCTTTATCGAGCTTTTTTCTGGAGGCCGGCGCTTTGCTCGCGGCCTTGGTGTTGGTGTTGCTCAGCGCTTTTTATGGCCGTTTGAACGTGCGTTTGCCTGCCGCCGGCCTGTATTTTCTGCTGCTGGCGGCCGGATTGTGGCTGCAAGCCCGGCTGATGGAGCTTGTCTACCCGGGTTTCAGCGATTTGGCGGTGTGGACTTTTGTGATATTGGCGCTCACCGTTTGGGCGTGCCGCGGCTGGGTGGCGGCCTTGGGGCAGGAGCGGGTGGTGGCGGTGTTGGCGTGGGTTTTGCTGCTCGGCGCGCTCTTGCAGGCTGTGGTGGCGCTGATGCAGTTTACCGGGCTGGCATCGTGGGAACCTTTGCGCGGCGTGGTGGCTTATCGCGGTTTGCGCGAGGTGAGCGGCCAGCTCGGCCAGCGCAACCATTTGGGGCATTATTTGATGTGGGGCGTGCTCGCTGCGGCTTATTTGTGGTCGCAGCGGCGGCTGCAAGGCTGGCTGGGCTGCTTGGCGGTGTTGGCGCTCACAGCGGTGCTGGCGCTCGTGAATTCGCGCACTATCTTTACTTATGTGCTGGCCGTTGCGCTGCTGCTGCCGCTGTGGCGTTGGCGTGCAGGTGCATCGGCGCGGCGCATGGTGTGGATTACGGCGTTTGCGCTGTTGATGACGGTGCTGATGCAGTTTGCGCTCAATGCCGCTTTGGGCTGGTTTACGGATGTGCAATACGATACGGCTTTAGATCGCGTGGAAGCCAGCGGCTTTGCCATGTCGGCGCGCGATATCGAATGGCGCAAGGCCTGGCAAATCTTTTTGGCCGCACCGTTGTGGGGGCACGGTTGGGGCAGCTATGCTTTGCAGGGCTTTTTAACCCATCCGTTTCCGCAGCAGGTTTATAGTAATAATCAACTGAATGTGCTGTTTACCCATTCGCACAATATCGTGTTGCAATTGCTGGCCGAAACCGGCATTGCCGGCACAGCGCTGGCGGGGTTGGGCTATCTGGCCGCCATCGGCCGCCTGTTCAGACGGCCTGCCGGTGATGCATCGCTGGTGCTGCTGGCGATGATGACGGTGTCGTTGTGCCACAGCCTGTTGGAATATCCCTTGTGGTATGTTTACTTTTTGGTGCCTTTCGCGCTGATGATGAGCCTGTCGCCTGCCGATGTGCGTGATGAAGCCGCCGCCGTCGATAGCCGCTGGCAGCGCTTGGGCGGCGGTGTGCTGGCGCTGCTGCTGATTACGGGTTTGCTGCGCTTGGCTTGGGTGTATCACGATTTGACCGCATTTAGCGTACAGGGCAAAAACGACAGCGCCGCCACCATCGTGCAGAAAACCGAAGGCTTGCTGAAAATCGCCGAAACCGAGCCTCTGCTGCGCTATTATGCGCAACTATCGCTCACCCGCCGTGCCAATCCTGCCGACCCGATGGTGCAGCCGTGGGCAGAAGAAGCGGCTCTTCAAGCCTTGTATTTCCGCCCTTATGCCAACACTTACCAAGTGGGCTTGTATCAGCAGCGCAGCGGGCAAGCGAAAGAAGCGGCCGAGTGGCTGCAAAAAACTTATGAATACTACCCCTATATGCTGCCGCTCTACAGCGAGCGCATTTATGCTTCGCCGTATTTCCACAGCTTGCGCGCCCAAGTGGCTGAAAATTGCCGCGCTTTTGCCCAAAGCCGTGCCGAAACCAAACCATGCACGGCGGTGAAGCCCTGAGCGTTTAATCGGAATGTAAATGCCTTTACATTCATTGCAAAAACGCGCAAAAGCAAAAACACGCTATATACAAGCACAGATTGCATGTTAAGATTGACGCGTTCCGCATACCTGAGCATTTGTGCGGGCGCACCAAAACAAGATAAATCTAAAGGATAAACCATGAGTCGCGTATTGCTGGTTGATGATGACGCCCTGTTAACCGAACTGCTGACCGAATACCTCTCTGCCGAAGGCCTTGATGTACACAGCGTGCCTGATGGCGAGGCCGGTGTGCAGGAAATCCTGTCGGGCCAGTATGATGTGGTGGTGCTGGATTCGATGATGCCGAAAATGAACGGTTTGGACGTGCTGAAAAACGTGCGCAGCCAAAGCACCGTGCCGGTGATTATGCTTACCGCCAAAGGCGATGATATCGACCGCATTATCGGCCTGGAAATGGGTGCCGACGATTATGTGCCCAAGCCCTGCACCCCGCGCGAATTGCTGGCGCGCATCAACGCCATTTTGCGCCGCGCCCAACAATCGGGCGAGCAAAACAACAGTCCCAACAGCATTGCCGTGAGCAATGTCACCCTTTATCCGGCCAAGCGCCAGGCCACCATCGGCGAAGCGCCGCTGGAATTGACCAGCACCGAATTCAACTTGCTTGAAGTGTTGATGCGCCATGCCGGCCAAGTGGTGAGCAAGGAAACGCTCTCGATTGAAGCGCTCGACCGCAAGCTGGCCAAATTCGACCGCAGCATTGATGTGCATATTTCCAGCATTCGCCACAAGCTGGGCGATGCCTCGCTGATTCAAACCGTGCGCGGTTTGGGCTATTTGTTTGTGAAAAACTGATTTTGAAAACAGCCTGCTAAAAAATGAAACTGTTTCAACGCATCTTCGCCACGTTTTGCGCCGTGATTATCTGCGCCATATTCGTGGCGAGTTTTTCTTTCTGGCTGGTGCAAAACACCATAGCCGAAAACCATTTCCAGCAGCAGCGCACCATCGAAACCACGCTGCTGGGCAGCATTGTGTCGGCCTTTAACGTACGCGGCGAGCAGGGTGCGCGCGAAATTTTGGTGGAATGGAAAGACAATCCGGTTGCCCAAAACGTGTATGTGATTACCGGCGACAATAAAAAAGATATTCTCAACCGCCCGATCGACCCGCGCCTGATTGAAGCCGCCCGCTTTTTTGCACTCGATAATCCCCATTCCCAGCTGGCGCATATCGAATTCGACCGCTGGGGCGAAGAATATCTGTTTTTCATCCGCGGCTGGAACAACCCGCAAATTCAGCGTCCGCCCAGCCCGCTGTTTATTCCCGGCCTGCAATTGGCGCCGATTTGGCATGAATTCATTATTCTGACCTTTATCATTTTGGTGGGGCTTTTGTTGGCCTATATTTTGGCCAACAACATCACCAAGCCCATTCGCATTCTCGATCGCGGCATGAGCCGCTTGGCTTCGGGCGATTTGGAAACGCGCATTTCCCAGCAAGTGGACGACCGCGACGACGAGCTTTCCAATCTGGCTTTGCAGTTTGACAAAATGGCGCAGCAGCTGCAAAAACTGGTGGAAAAAGAGCGCCACCTGCTGCACCATGTGTCGCACGAAATGCGCTCGCCCTTGGCGCGCATGCAGGCGATTGTGGGGCTGATTCAGGCGCAGCCGCAAAAGCAGGAGCAATATTTGCAGCGGCTCGAAAGCGAGCTCACGCGCATGGATGCGCTGGTGGGCGAATTACTCACCTTGTCGAGGCTGGAAACCGCTCATGTGCAGATGGAAAAAGACCGCCTCAAGCTGCTGCCGCTGCTGCGCCAATTGGTGGAAGACTGCCAAAGCATCGCCGAGCAAAACCACCAGCGGGTGAGCCTGGTGATTGCCCCGAAAATGCAGGAAGATGCCTGCCTGATGGCCAACGAAAGTTATCTCTACCGCGCTTTTGATAATGTGATTCGCAATGCCATGGCCTACAGCCCCGAGGGCAGCACCATTCAAGTGAGCCTGGGGCAGGATGCGCGCCATTGGCTGATTGATATTGCCGACAACGGCCCGGGCGTGGACGAATCGCAGCTACCGCATATTTTCACCGCGTTTTACCGCGCCGACAGCAGCGCCCACAAGCCCGGCACCGGCTTGGGGTTGGCCTTGACCAAGCACATTGTCGGCCAGCACGGCGGCAAAATCATCGCCGAAAACCTACAGCCCAACGGTTTGAGAATGCGCATCAGCCTGCCCAAAACCAAGCCGCTCAAAGGCTTGGAAGCGAAAGAGGCGAAAAATGCCGAGGCCAAAGAGAAAGAAACCGAGCCTGAGTAATAAGCGTGTGCACAAACATTTGAGGCCGTCTGAAACTTGAACTGCACCTCAAAAGTTGGCCCCTTCCCCCCATCCAATCCATAACCGGACATTTGCTTCGATAGAAGCATTGGAAGCGGAAATACACGAGTATATCCGCTACTACAACCATGAAAGATTGAGTTTGAAATTGAAAAACTGAATCCTGTGGCATACAGCACCCAGTTTGCAACCGCTGCTTGAAAAATGATGGATTCAGTGGCTTAAAAATGCCCAAGATTGCGGGGCAGTTCATATTTTCAGACGGCCTCTTGTTAGCTATCGCAACACGATTTAAACCCATATAGCGCCATCGCCCTGCCGGCGATTATGCTATGATGCGCGCTGAACCAAACAGACGGAAAACCGAATATGACTGCCTTGAAAAACGACACTTTTTTGCGCGCATTGTTAAAAGAGCCGGTGGAATACACGCCGGTGTGGATGATGCGCCAGGCCGGCCGCTATCTGCCTGAATACAAAGCCACCCGCGCGCAAGCGGGCAGCTTTCTCGATTTGTGCAAAAACACCGAATTGGCCACGGAAGTAACCATCCAGCCGCTGGAGCGCTTCGATTTGGACGCGGCGATTTTGTTTTCCGACATCCTCACCGTGCCCGATGCCATGGGGCTGGGCCTCTATTTCGCCGAGGGTGAGGGGCCTAAATTTGAACGGGTGTTGCAGCACGAGGCCGATATCGCCAAACTGGAAGTGCCCGATATGGTGAAGCTGCGCTATGTGTTTGATGCGGTGGCTTCTATCCGCAGCGCGCTTGATGGCCGCGTGCCGCTGATCGGTTTTTCCGGCAGCCCGTTTACGCTGGCCTGCTATATGGTGGAAGGCGGCAGCAGCAAGGAATTTCGCACCATTAAAAGTATGATGTATGCGCGCCCCGATTTGCTGCACAAAATTTTGGACGTGAATGCGCAGGCCGTTACGGCTTATCTGAATGCGCAAATCGATGCCGGTGCACAAGCGGTGCAGATTTTCGACACTTGGGGCGGCGTGCTCAGCGATGCGGCGTTTGCCGAATTCAGCCTGCACTATATGCAGCAGATTATCAGCGGCTTGAAGCGCGAAAACGAAGGCCGCCGCGTGCCGGTGATTGTGTTCACCAAAGGCGGCGGCTTGTGGCTGGAGCAAATGGCCGCCATCGGCGCCGATGCGCTCGGCCTCGATTGGACGTGCAACATCGGCCAGGCGCGCAGCCGCGTGGGCAGCCAAGTGGCGCTGCAAGGCAATTTCGACCCGTTTGCGCTGTTTGGCACACCTGATAGCATACGCGCCGAAACCGCGCGCATTCTGGCGGCTTATGGCGAGGGCAGCGGCCATGTGTTCAACCTCGGCCACGGCATCAACCAGCATGCCGATCCCGAGCATGCCAAAATTTTGGTGGATGCGGTGCATGAATTGTCGCGCCCTTATCACCGTTAAACACCGATATTCATCTAATACCCATTCAAAAAAATAATATACAAACAGGCAGCCTGTAGGTCGGATTCTCGAATCCGACACTTGTTCGCAGAACAAGGCACGCACATCGCTTTGGCCGTTGGCCAAACTACGCGGATGATGCTGCCGAACTGCTTTTATTTTGTAAGGTTATTTTTTTAGAATTGGTATAAAACAAAACAGGCCGTCTGAAAGCTTTCAGACGGCCTGTTTGATGATGGCAAAGCAATATCAAGAGGGGCGTTGCAACATCCACGATTCGATTTTGCGCGCATCGTTTACGCGGCTGAGCGAAGAGGGCGAGTTGAGCAACACAATGGTGACCGGCTGATTTTGCACGCTGGCTTTCACCACCATCGAGCGGCCGGCTTCGCGGATGTAGCCCGTTTTTTGCAGCTCGATATTCCAGCCGCCTTCGCGCACCAAGGCATTGGAATTTTTATAGCTTTGCTGGCGGCCGTTGCTGGTGTAAACCGAGCCGTAATTCGAGGTGCTGTTGCGGCTGATCAGCGGGTAGCGGCTGGCGGCCTGCACGAGCTTGTTCAAATCGCTGGCGGTGGACACATTGCGGAAATCCAAGCCGGTGGGCTCGTAAAAGCGTGAATTGCTCATGCCCAGGCTCTGCGCTTTGCGGTTCATCGCCTCAACAAAAGCACTCATGCCACCCGGATAATTGCGGCCGAGCGCATGGGTGGCGCGGTTTTCGCTGCTCATCAGGCTCAAGTGCAGCAATTCGCTGCGCGTGAGTGTGGTGCCGATGGAAAGGCGGCTGCCGGTGCCTTTGAGGCGGTCGATTTCCGCATCGGTGATGGTGATGCGCTCATTCATGTTTTGGCCGGCATCCAGCACCACAATGGCCGACATCAGCTTGGAAATCGAGGCAATCGGCATCACGCGGTTGGGGTTTTTCTGGAAAAGCACTTCGCCGGTGCGGTTGTTGACGATAAGCGCCGATTGCGAAGTGAGCAGGGGGCCTGCCATGGCGGCTTGCGCTTCAATTTGGCCGGCGGGGTTTTGCAGGGCGAATGCGCCTAAAGGATCATCCTGGGTGGGAAAATTTTGCTCCAAGAATTGACCCAATACATCCAAATCGTCGGCGGCGGCGGGCAGGCTGGCAAGCAGCCCCAAGCCGAGGCAGGCGGCCATGATTTTTTTGCTGATACGGGTAATGGTCATGATGTCGGTTTCCGGCAGAGAGGGTTTTGAAAAAGACGGTGCGGAAAAATGCGTACGCTGAAAGGCTTATCGGTCGCATAAAAATAAGTATGTAATTCATTGTGGTGAAATTTAACTTGCTTGTAAAGCATTGTGGAAAATTTTTTTCGTTTGTTTGCATATAGTTTGGTAGTTTGTTGCGGATAAGGGCATAAGGCCGTCTGAAAAGTTAAGAATAAAGCGCCAAACAACAGCCGCCGGTTTGATAATCGGGCGGATACTTATTATACTAGGCGTTTTGGCGGGCGCGAGCCTGCATTGAATGGCGAATCGGAAATATGTCTGACGAAAAACGCAGTTGCTCTTTTTGTGGCAAGCAAGAGCATGAAGTGAAAAATTTGATTGAAGGCGAGCATGCTTTCATTTGCAACGAATGTGTGGAAACCTGCGGCGTGATGCTGCAAGGCCAATTTGATGATGCCGATGAAGCGCAAGATGCGGCCGACGCCGGCAAGCTGCCCACGCCTGCCGAAATCGTGTCCAACCTCAACGAGCACGTTATCGGCCAAGAGCAGGCGAAAAAAGCCTTAGCGGTGGCGGTGTATAACCACTACAAGCGCCTGCGTCACCCGAAAAGCGGCGACAGAGTGGAGCTTTCAAAAAGCAATATTCTGCTGATAGGCCCCACCGGCTCGGGCAAAACGCTGTTGGCGCAATCGCTGGCGCGCAAGCTGGATGTGCCTTTTGTGATGGCCGATGCCACCACGCTCACCGAGGCAGGCTATGTGGGTGAAGATGTGGAGCAAATCATCACCAAGCTTTTGAGCAAGTGCGATTTCGATGTGGAAAAAGCCCAACGCGGCATTGTGTATATCGATGAAATCGACAAAATTTCACGTAAAAGCGACAATCCTTCGATCACCCGCGATGTGTCGGGCGAGGGTGTGCAACAGGCTTTGCTGAAGCTGGTTGAAGGCACGGTGGCTTCGGTGCCGCCGCAAGGCGGGCGCAAGCACCCGAACCAGGAATTTATCAATGTCGACACCACCAATATCCTGTTTATCTGCGGCGGCGCGTTTGCCGGGCTGGAAAAAGTGATCCGCCAGCGCACGGAAAAAGGCGGCATCGGCTTTGGTGCGGTGGTGAGCAGCAAAGATGAAAACATCAATATTTCCGAGCTGTTTGAAACGGTGGAGCCGGAAGACTTGATTAAATTCGGCCTGATTCCCGAGCTGATCGGCCGCCTGCCGGTGATTGCCACTTTGGCTGAATTGGACGAAGAAGCGCTGATCAATATCCTCACCGAGCCGAAAAATGCCTTGGTGAAACAATATCAGGCTTTGTTTGCGATGGAAGGCGTGGAGCTGGAAATTCTGCCTTCGGCGTTGCACAGTATTGCCAAGCTGGCGATGGAGCGCAAAACCGGCGCACGCGGCCTGCGCTCGATTGTGGAACGCAGCCTGCTCGATACTATGTATCAATTGCCGGATTTGAAAGACGTGAAAAAAGTGGTGATTAACGAGCAGGTGATTGAGCGCGGCGTGGCGCCCAAGCTGCTCAAAGCCGATGGTAGCCTTTATCAGGCCGGTGAAACTGAAACCAAGGCGGTTAAAAAAGCGGCCAAAAGGCCGGCGGCTTGATGGTTTGAATAGGCTTTGCCATTAAAAAGGCCGTCTGAAAGTGTAGACTTTCAGACGGCCTTTCTTTGTTAATGCCCATTCGAAAAAATAACCTTACAAAATAAAAGCAGTTCGGCAGCATCATCCGCGTAGGTCGGATTCTTGAATCCGACGTTTGGCCAACGGCCAAAGCGATGTGCGTGCCTTGTTCTGCGAACAAGTGTCGGATTCGAGAATCCGACCTACAGGCTGCCTGTTTGTATATTATTTTTTTTGAATGGGTATAACTCAGGTTTACACAGTAGCAGGTTTAACCGCAGGCATATGAAAGGCCGTCTGAAAATGCTTGAGCCCGAATCTGCCAAGCTGTATCTGGCATGCTCGTGCCTGCCGTGTGCGTCTATACACTTGCTGCGACTTGAGCAGGCTGGCGGAATGTGAATCTCGGGCTTCTTGATAACTTTATATAATCGGCTGTTGCTTAGCGGAACACCGTGCAGGTTTTGTCTACCCGGTTGTCGCCGCGAAAGTAAGTGTGTTCGTCTTCGCAAGTGCTGGTGGTGGTTTCACAGATAAAGGTGTTGAGCGATTCGTTGATTTTCAGCGTGCGCGGCTCGCGGTTTTTGTCGAAGGCTACGGCCTTGAGTGTGAATTTGCCATCAAGCGCGCCGCGGGCCAGGCCTTGCGGGCGGATGCAGAAATCGGCGGTGGCGGTGAGCGGCAGAGCCGGCCAGGTGGTGGAGGTTTGTTTGAAGGTTTTGTGTTGCTGGTAAAAGCGCTCCATAAATTGGGCGTTTTCCATCAGAGCGCTTCTGGCTTGCTGAAGCTTGCTTTTGCGCACATGGTTTTGATAGGCGGGCAGGCTGATGGCAAGCAGAATGGCCATCACGATCAGGGTGAGCAAGAGTTGCGGCAGCGTGAAGCCGCCGGATGAAGGCGCGGTAAACATCATATTCCCCTTTGATTTTATTGTGAATATAACTTTGGGTATTATGCGGGTGAAAAATGAATGTGTAAAGAAGGTGTGTTTATGCTGAAAAGTTGTCGCTGTGATGTGTGGTGCAGTGCGATGGCATGAATAATATAGTGGATTAAATTTGAATCAATACTGCGTTGGCTCGCCGCCTTGTCTTGATTCAAATTTAATCCACAATAAAAGGCCGTCTGAAAGGTTTCAGACGGCCTTTTATTGTGGATTTTCTTGTTTAAAGGGCATTATCGGGCTGTGCAGCTGCAGGTGCTTTTGCTGTCGGAATTGGGACACACCACCACCACCACGCCGTTGTGGCTCAGGCGCATCATTCGGTTTTCATTCACGTTTTTTTCATTGGGCGTGGCCTGCAATTGGTAGCCGATATCGGCGGCGCTGGCGGTTTGGTCAATAAAGGAAATGTCGAAATAATCGTTTTCTTTCAGGCCGGGTATGCTGGCCTTTTTCTCTGGAAACCGATGATTTTGCGCATAATAGCGCTCCATCAGCTGGGCGTTGGCGAGCAAATCGGCGCGCGCGTTTTCGAGGCGGCTGTTGCACACGAAAGTGTCGTAGGAAGGGTAGGCAATGGTGGCCAAAATGGCCAGCAAAAGCACCACAATCATAAGCTCGGCCAAGGTGAAGCCGTGTTGCAAATGTTTCATATTGAATAAGCGCTGGGTAAATGTGTTTAAAAACGCGCTTTGAATACAGGGCGTTTTGTGATTAAAAGTGATTATTTCAAATTGTAGCGTAATTTCATAGGCTTTGTATATTTATCTGCGCGTTTTGCTACAAAGCGGGTGCAAAATGGCCGTCTGAAAAACGTTATAATGTGAACAGATGGTGTTTTTTGTTAGCTGCGTGTTGGGCGGTGTAAAAACAAATGGGCTGTTTTTTGAAATAGCAAAAATGCACTGGTTTTATATGCCATTTATCGGCTTGGCGCTGACAGGTAATTCCAGTACACTTTGCCCGATTTGCTTTAGACGCAAATCAATATTATTTGATAGTGCTGCCGGTCGTGGCGCGGAGTGCAGCAAGATAAAGGCATGTAAATGATGAAAAAAGTAACAAAGTGGGGCATCGCGCTTTTGGCGGTTGCGGCGCTGGCGGCCGGCGCGTGGTGGTGGCTCAAGCCGAAAAACGAAATCAACTACTTAACCGAGCCGGTGGTGCGCACCAACATCGCACAAACAGTGAGCGCTACGGGCGAAATATCGGCGGCGCAATTGGTGGATGTGGGCGCGCAGGCTTCGGGGCAGATTAAAAAGCTGCACGTCACCCTGGGGCAGCAGGTGAAAAAAGGCGATTTGATTGCAGAAATCGATTCCACGAGCCAGCTCAATAATTTAAACACCAATAAAGCCAAGCTTGACACTTATCAGGCGCAATTGGTTTCCGCCGAGATTGCTTTGCGCAGCGCTGATAAAAAATATCAGCGCGAGCAGGCTTTGTGGAAAGAAGACGCCACCTCGCGTGAAGCGCTGGAAGATGCGCAAGATGCGTTTGCCGCGGCCAAAGCTTCGGTGGCCGAGCTGAAATCGTCTATCCGCCAAACCCAGATTGCCATCAACACCGCCGAAGCCGATTTGGGCTACACCCGCATCACTGCGCCGATGGATGGCACGGTGGTGGCGATTCCGGTGGAAGAGGGGCAAACGGTAAACGCCAATCAAACTACGCCCACCATCGTGCAAGTGGCCGATTTGAGCACCATGCTCAATAAAATGCAGATTGCCGAGGGTGATGTAAACAAAGTGAAGGCAGGCATGAAGCTCACCTTTACCACGCTCTCGCAGCCGGATAATGTGCGCGAAGCCACGCTTGAGAGCATCGACCCAGGCTTAACCACTATGTCGCAAGGCAGCTACACCACCAGCACCGACACCACCGATTCGGCGATTTATTACTATGCCCGCTCGCTCGTGCCCAATAAAGATAATGTGCTGCATATCGGCATGACCACGGAAAACACCATCATCATCAATCAGGCCGAAAAAGTGCTGGCGGTGCCCAAACTGGCCGTTAAGCAGCGCGGCGGCAAGCAATATGTGCGCGTGCTCGGTGAAAATAACCAGCCGCAAGAAAAAGAAATCACCACCGGCCTGAGCGACAATATGAACACCGAAGTGAAATCCGGCCTCGGCGAAGGTGAAAGCGTGATTATTTCCGAAGCCGCTGCCGGCGAAACCAGCGATTCGGTAGGCCGCGGCATGGGCCGCCCGCCGATGTGAGCCGGAGGGCATAATGAGCTTAATTGAATGTAACAACATCAACCGCTATTTCGGCAGCGGCGAAAACCGCGTGCATGTGCTCAAAAACATCAGCCTGAACATAGAAAAAGGCGATTTTGTGGCCATTATCGGCCAATCCGGCTCGGGCAAATCCACGCTGATGAATATTCTCGGCTGCCTCGACACCGCCTCTTCCGGCTCTTACCGGGTGGAGGGCACGGAAACCTCGGCCATGAGCGCCGATGAGCTGGCCGGGCTTCGGCGCAAGCGTTTCGGTTTTATTTTCCAGCGCTACAATCTGCTCAGCGCCATCAATGCGCGCGACAATGTGGCGTTGCCGGCGGTGTATGCCGGCATCGAGCACGACGAGCGGGTGGCGCGCGCCAATCAATTGCTGGACGATTTCGGGCTGGCAGGCAAAGAAGACAACAAACCCAACGAGCTTTCAGGCGGCCAGCAGCAGCGCGTGAGCATCGCCCGCGCGTTGATGAACGGCGGTGAAATCATTCTGGCCGACGAGCCCACCGGCGCGCTCGACACCGAAAGCGGCGCCAATGTGATGCAGATTATTCACGATTTGCACGCGCAGGGGCACACCGTGATTTTGGTGACGCACGATCCGGGCATTGCCGCCAACGCCAACCGCGTGATTGAAATCCGCGATGGCGAAATCATTGCCGACAGCAGCAAAAGCACCGAAATCGGCCCGAGCAAAGTAAAAAGCATTCAAGAGCAGGTTTCGTGGTCGTTTTACAAAGACCAATTTATGGAATCGTTCCGCATGTCGGTGCAGGCGATTTTGGCGCACAAAATGCGCTCACTGCTCACCATGCTCGGCATCATTATCGGCATCGCTTCAGTGGTGTCGGTGGTGGCGCTGGGGCGCGGCTCGCAGGAAAAAATCTTGGCCGATATCAATTCGATGGGCACCAACACCATCAGCATTTATCCGGGCAAAGGTTTTGGCGACAGGCGCTCCGGCCGCATCAAAACGCTCACGGTGGATGATGCCAATGTAATCGGGCGGCAAAGCTATGTGGAAAGCGCCACGCCGCTCACCTCGAGCAACGGCACGCTCACCTACCGCAACACCGACCTTTCTGCCCAGCTCTACGGCGCCGGTGCGCAATATTTCGATGTGCGCGGCATCAAGCTCAAAGCCGGGCGCTTTTATGACCGCGCCGACGTGGCCGAGAGCGCCCAAGTGGTGGTGATTGACGACAACACGCAAAAGCAGCTTTTCCCCGCCGGCACCGACCCGTTGGGCAAAACCATTTTGTTCAACAAGCGCCCGCTCAATGTGATCGGCATCACCGAAACCGACACCAGCGGCTTTGGCAGCAGCGACCAGCTGCAAATGTGGGCGCCTTACACCACGGTGATGCAGCAAATCACCGGCGAGCGCTACATCAGCTCGATTACCGTGAAAGTGAAAGACAATGTCAGCTCGCAAGTGGCCGAAAAAAGCCTGAAAGATTTGCTGATTTCGCGCCACGGCACGGAAGACTTCTTCATGCGCAACACCGACAGCATCAAGCAAACCATCGAGAGCACCACCAGCACCATGACGCTTTTGATTTCGTGCATTGCCCTGATTTCGCTGGTGGTGGGCGGCATCGGCGTGATGAACATCATGCTCGTGTCGGTAACCGAGCGCACCAAAGAAATCGGCGTGCGCATGGCCATCGGCGCGCGCCAATCGAATATTTTGCAGCAATTTCTGATAGAAGCCGTGCTGATCTGCCTGATTGGCGGCTTGGTGGGTGTGTTGCTCTCTTATTTGATCAGCGTGGTGTTTAATATGTTGGTCACAAGCTTTGCCATGTCGTTTTCCGTGGCATCGATTATCGCCGCCGTGGCCTGCTCCACCATTATCGGCGTGGTTTTTGGTTTTATGCCGGCCAAACGCGCCTCACAGCTCAACCCGATTGATGCGCTTGCGCATGATTAAAAATCTTTCAGACGGCCTTTATTTATCCAGCACAAGAAAAGGCCGTCTGAAAGATTCAGGAAACCCCATGAACCGCAAATTATTCTTTCAGACGGCCTCAGGCATCAGCCTTGCCATGATTTTGAGCGGCTGCGCCATTCCCCATAAAGCCGACCCGAGCCTCACGCTGGCCGCCGGCGGCCAAGTGATGAGCGCCGCCGAAACCGCCGAGCGCTACGATATCAACGGCGATTGGTGGCAGGTGTATCAAAGCCCGCAATTGAATGCGCTGGTTAATCAAGCGCTGGCCAATAATACCGATTTGCGCCAGGCCGCCATCAATGTGAACAAAGCGCTTTATCAGGCCAATATTCTCGGCGCCAACCTGGTGCCCGCGTTTAACGGCTCGCTGGGTGCTTCCACTTCGCAAAACCTCAAAAGCGGCAGCAGCACCAATAGCTTCAGCAGCCAACTCGGCCTGAGCTACGAATTGGATTTATGGCAAAAGCTCGGTGCGCAAGCCGATGCGCAAGTGTGGACTTATCAAGCCACCCAGCAAGATTTGGCCGGCACGCGCCTCACGCTGATTAATAACGTGGCCGATGCTTATTTCAATATCGCCTATCTCAACGAAGCAATGGCGCTTAGCGAAAAATCGGTGCGGCAATATCAGGAAATCGCCCGCATTTCCGAAGCCAAATACCGCTACGGCAAAGTGGACGCCAGCGAGCCCACCCAATCCAACCAATCGCTGCTTTCCGCCCGCAACAACCTGATTTCCCTGCAAAACAGCCGCAACACGCTTGAAGAAACCCTGCGCAATCTGCTCAATCTCAAGCCCGGCGAAGCCATCGCCGCCGAGCCTGCGCAATACACCTTATTGCCGGCCAAAGGCGTGAATCTGGAAGTGCCCATTTCCGTGCTCGCCAATCGCCCCGACTTGCGCGCCGCCGAATACCGCTTACAATCGGCCATGCGCAGCGTGGAAGTGCAGCAACGAAGCTGGTATCCCAGCATCACATTAGGCGCGAGCCTGAGCACTTCATCGAGCAAGGCGCGCACCCTGTTTGACATTCCCTTTCTCGGCGGCACGGCGCAAATCAACCTGCCGTTTCTCAATTGGCAAACCCTCAAATGGGAAGACAAAACCGCCGAAGCCAACTTCGACAGCGCCAAGCTGAGCTTCGAGCAAGCGCTCACCACCGCGCTCAACGAAGTGAATACCAACTATCTTCACTATCAAAATGCTGAAAACACATTGGAAAATCTGCAAAAACGCTATGCGCTCGACCAGAAAAACAGCCGTTATTACCAAGTGCGCTACCAATACGGCAAAAACGAATTGAAAGACTGGCTCACCGCGCTCAACAGCGAATACAGCTCGGCACAAAGCCTGCTCAACCAGCGCTATGAAGTGTTGAAATATGAAAACATGGTGTATAAAGCCATGGCCGGGCGCTACACGCCCAAAGCCGATTGAGGCGGGCTTTTGGGGTAAATCTTTGGTGTGCCAGCTTCATCACCGCACCAAGTGTGTAGATCATCGGATTTTCGAATCCGACACTTGTTCGTAGAACAAGATTTTCAGCCGTGTAGCGTGGGCTCTGCCCGCGCTACAAAAGTGCGTAGGTACGATTAGCGCAGCGTAATCGTACGCATGGATAAGGCCGTCTGAATGTTTCAAGAGCGTGATTCATGCGAATGATTTCATCGCGACCACTATAAACAAAACATGCCGCGAGCCCGTCTTTATTTCGATGAGTGATTAAAAAAAATCCATCAAGTGCATACCCAATCCGCGCCGCCGGATTATTTTGGCGAATGGCGATAAACCCCGCCGCGGCCAACAGCCTTGCAGTATAATCAACGCTTGTTCACACGCCCCGCACAATATGGCCGCACCTTCCCAACGCATCAACCACGAGCCCGCTTTTCTGCTTGCCGCCACGCCTTGGCGCGAGAGCAGCTTGTGGCTGGAAATGTTCAGCCGCCGTTATGGCCGCGTGGCCATGCTCGCCCGCAGCGCGCGCAAGCGCCAGAGTGAGTTGCGCGGCGTGTTGGTGCCCTTTGTGCCGGTGAGCGCTTCGTGGTATGGCGCGCAAGAATTGAAAACGCTGCACCGAGCCGAATGGCTGGGCGGCTGGCCGCAGCCGCAGGGGCGCGCTTTGTTCAGCGGCCTTTATGCCAACGAATTGGTGCTCAAGCTCACCGCCCGCGAAGACCCGCACCCCGCGCTTTACGATGCGCTGCACAACGTGATGGCGGCCATCGCCACCGAGCCCAACCATGTGGCAGCGTTGCGCCGCTTCGAATGGGCGCTGCTCACCGCGCTTGGCTTTGCCCCTGATTTGCAGCATGATGAGCGCGGGCTGCCGGTTGAAGCCGCGCAAACTTATTGGCTGCGCCCCGAGCATCCGCTGCTGCCGCTGGCTGAAGCCGCGGGGCTGGCTGCGGCAGAAGCCGCCGGCGTGGCGGTGCAGGGCAGCACCGTGCTGCAACTGGCCGCAGGCGCTTTAAGCGGCGGCGATGCTTTGCAGGAAGCGCTGAAAATCACCCGCCTGCTGCTCGATTTCCGCTTGCCCGAGGGCATTAAATCGCGGCAGATATTGCAGCAAATGCAAAGCTTTCAGACGGCCTGAAGCAGGCCGTCTGAAAAAATATCGAAAGGAATATCATGCTTTTAGGTGTTAATATCGATCATGTGGCCACCTTGCGCAATGCACGCGGCACGCCTTATCCCAGCCCGCTCGAAGCGGCGCTGATTGCCGAAACCCACGGCGCCGATTTGATTACCCTGCACTTGCGCGAAGACCGCCGCCACATCAAAGATGCCGATGTGTTTGCCATCAAGCAGGCCATCCGCACGCGCATGAATCTGGAAATGGCGCTCACCGAAGAAATGCTTGAAAACGCGCTCAAAGTGATGCCCGCCGATGTGTGCATCGTGCCCGAAAAGCGCGAAGAAATCACCACCGAAGGCGGCTTGGACGTGCTGGCGCAGCAAGAAAAAATCGCCGCTTTCACCCACACGCTCAGCCAAGCCGGCATACGTGTGTCGCTCTTTATCGATGCCGACGAAGCGCAAATCCAAGCCGCCAAAGAGGTTGGCGCGCCGGTGATTGAATTGCACACAGGCGCTTATGCCGATGCCGCCACGCCCTCTGAGCGGGCGCAGCAATTGGCGCGCATTGAAAACGGCGCCCATTTCGGCAGCGAATCGGGGCTGGTGGTGAACGCCGGCCATGGCCTTACCATACACAACGTGAGCCCGGTGGCGAAAATTTTGGCCATACACGAATTGAACATTGGCCACTCGCTGATGGCGCAAGCGCTTTTCCTCGGCCTGCCCGAAGCCATCCGTCAGATGAAAGACGTGATGTTTAAAGCGCGCGCGCTGCCTTATTGAGTAGAGCGTGAAGGCCGTCTGAAAACAAACAAAATAATCGCAAAGGAGAGAGCATGATTTACGGAATCGGCACCGATATCGTTGATGTGAAGCGGATTGAAAAGCTGTATAAAAAATACGGCCAAACCTTTGCCGAGCGCATTTTAAGCCCGTTGGAAATGCACGATTGGCCGGGCATCGGCCGGCCGGTGAAAGTGCTGGCCAAGCGTTTTGCCGCCAAAGAAGCCTTCGCCAAAGCCGTGGGCACCGGCATACGCGCACCGGTCACTTTTCACGCCATCAGCGTCGGCCACGACGAATGGGGCAAGCCTGAATTTATCTGCGCCCCCGAGTTGCAAAAATGGCTCGATAAAAAAGACATCAAGCATGTGCATTTGAGCATGAGTGATGAAGAAGATACGGTGGTGGCTTTTGTGGTGGCTGAGGCCGTCTGAAAATATTGGCGGTAAATAAACATGAATCCAGATAAACGTCCTTTGCTGCGCGTGGTGGCCGGTGTGCTGCTCAATCATCAAGGCGAATACCTGCTCAGCTCGCGCCCCGAGGGCAAGCCTTATGCCGGCTATTGGGAATTTGCCGGCGGCAAGGTCGAGCCGTCTGAAAGCGAAACCGATGCACTCAAGCGCGAATTTGCCGAAGAGCTGGGTATCGCCATCCACCGTGCCATACCGTGGCTCACCAAAATCCATGCTTACGAGCATGCGCATGTGCATCTGCGCTTTTTTCGTGTGGCCGCCGAAGATTGGTCGGGTGAATTGCAGGCCAAAGAAGGGCAGCAATGGTCGTGGCAGAAGGCCGGCGATTTCACCGTGTCGCCGATGTTGCCCGCCAATGGCGCTTTGCTGAAAGCGCTGGCGGTGCCCACCGAATTGGCAGGCCGTCTGAACACAGGCTTGCGCGGCGAAAACAGCATGGGTGAATATCGCGTGGTGCCGTTTGACATGGCAGAGCCGCGGCATGCGCATGTGCTGATCGAAGAGCGTGAATTGCGCCGCATCGGCAAGCTGCCGGCCGCCAAGAGCGTGTGGGTGGTGATGGATGAGGCAGCGCAATGGCCGCGCGTGCAAGATGCCGATGCGGTGGTGTGGCGGGTGGAAAATTTGGCCGCCGCCCAAGCGCTGGCGGCTGTGTTGGCGCAAGGCGTATCTATGCCGCTGGTGGTGTATGCTGCGCCTGATTTGTTAACGCAATACGGCGCCGCTTGGCGCGCAGCGGGCGCACACGCATTGGTGGCCGCCGAAGAAATTGCGCAAGTGTGAGGCCGTCTGAACATGTCCAAGCTTAGCCCTAAGCAAAAAATCTTGATTGCCGTGCTGCTGCTGGTGTTTGCCGGTGTGAAAATTGCGGCGCTTTTGTGGTGGCAGAAGCAGCAGCCGGCGCTCACGGTGCTGAGTGCGGCCGAATGCAATGTGCATGCGGGCTGCGCGTTGCCTAATGGTGCGGTGGTGAAATTCAGCGACACGGTGCAGGCCAAAGCGCCGTTTGATATCGAAGTGCGCGGCGTGGCGGCCGATGTGGCCGAAGTGTATGTGAGCTTCACCATGCAGGATATGGATATGGGTTTTAACCGCTACAAGCTCTTGCGCCAGGGCGACGGCACTTGGCGGGCGGCGCAAATCCGCCTGCCCATATGCGTGCAAAACCGGCATGATTATCTGGCCGATATCCACATCGGCGGCAAAGTGTTTCAAGCGGCCTTTACCGCGCAATAACAAGCATCGGTTTTCAGACGGCCTGAATGGCTATACAATAAGCCGGTGCAACGATTTATCAACAAGGAATACCATCATGATCGGCAAAAAAATCTTTGAAGAAGTGTCGGCCAAATTGAGCGAAACCATCGCCAACAGCCCGGCCAAAGATGTGGAAAAAAATGTGAAATCCATGCTCGGCAGCGCGTTTAACCGCATGGATCTGATTACCCGAGAAGAATTCGACATCCAGCAGCAAGTGCTGATCAAAACCCGCACCAAGCTCGCCGAGCTTGAAGCGCGCCTGGCCAAACTCGAAGGCGGCAGCCCGCTCGAGCAGGTGGAAACCGTTGCGCCGGATGCGGATGAAGTAGAAACCGTGCCCGAGCAAAAAGACTGAGCCTGCTGAGCGCGCATGTCTTTAGCCGTGATCTACAGCCGCGCTTTAAGCGGCATGCAAGCGCCGTTGGTTGAAGTGGAAGCCCACTTGGCCAACGGCTTGCCTGCGTTCAACATCGTCGGCCTGCCCGACACCGAAGTGAAAGAAAGCCGCGACCGCGTGCGCGCGGCGATTTTGCAGAGCGGCTTCGATTTTCCCGCCAAAAAAATCACCGTTAATCTTGCCCCCGCCGATTTGCCGAAAGAATCGGGGCGCTTCGATTTGCCGATTGCCTTGGGCGTGTTGGCCGCTTCCGGCCAGATTGCGCCCGATAAATTGGCGGCCTACGAATTTGCCGGCGAGCTGGCGCTATCCGGTGCATTGCGCCCGGTGCGCGGCGCCTTGGCTATGGCCTGGCAGGGCATGCAGGCGGGCAGGGCATTTGTGCTGCCCGCCGATAATGCCAAACAGGCCGCGCTGATGCAGGGCATTGCCGTGTTTGGCGCGGAAAGCCTGGGGCAGGTGGCGGCACATCTCAACGGCATCGAGCCTTTGGCACAAGCCTTGCCCGATATTCAAGAGCGGCCGTCTGAACACAAACTGCCCGATTTGCAAGATGTGAAAGGCCAGCACACCGCGCGGCTGGCGCTGGAAATTGCCGCTGCCGGCGGCCACAGTCTGCTGATGATGGGGCCGCCGGGCACGGGCAAATCGATGCTGGCGCAGCGCCTGGCCGGCATTTTGCCGCCTCTGGATGAAGAAGAATTGATTTCTGTGTGGGCATTGCGCTCGTTGCTGCCGCAGCACCGGCAAGAATTGCAGCGCAGCCGCCCGTTTCGCTCGCCGCACCACAGCGCCAGCGCCGCAGCTATGGTGGGCGGGGGCTCCGACCCGCGCCCGGGCGAAATTTCATTGGCGCATCATGGCGTACTGTTTCTCGATGAATTGCCCGAGTTCGACCGCAAAGTGTTGGAAGTGTTGCGCGAGCCGCTGGAAAACGGCGAAATCCATATCTCCCGCGCCGCCCGCCAAGCTGTGTATCCGGCCAAATTCCAGCTGGTGGCCGCGATGAACCCCTGCCCGTGCGGCTATCTGGGCCATCCGGTGAAGCCGTGTCGCTGCACACCCGATGCCGTGGCCCGCTACCGCAGCAAAATTTCTGGCCCTCTGCTTGACCGCATCGATTTAACCATCGAAGTGCCCAGCCTCTCCGCCGCCGAATTGATGCAGCAAGAAGCGGGCGAATCCAGCGCCGATGTGCTGGCGCGGGTAGAAGCGGCGCGTGCGCGCCAATATGCGCGCCAAGGCAAAGTGAATGCTGCTTTGAGCGTAACGGAACTGGACGGCGTGGCCGCGGTCAGTAAAGAGGCCGGCCAGGCCTTGGGCGAATTGTTAGAAAAGCTCTCGCTTTCGGCGCGCAGCTTCCACCGAATTATGCGGGTGGCGCGCACGCTGGCCGATTTGGCCGGCGATGAGGTGGTGGGGCGCAGCCATGTGTTGCGCGCAGTAAGTTTTCGTAGAGCTTTGTAAGTTTGCCGGCAGAGTGCGCAGAGCATGGCATAATTTGCTAAAATACACGGCCGGATATTTTCAGGCCGCCGCTTTTTTTCAGACGGCCTGTATTCAATATGACTATTAAGGTGTTTCAATGAACATAAATAAACAACACGGCAAAGGCTTATCGGGCTTTATGTTGGGTTTGCTCTTGGCCACGCTGGTGATTGCCGCCATTTTGTTTTTCCTCAACAGAAGCAGCAAAGACAGCTTCAAGCAGCAAGAGCCGGTGGTAATCACTCCGCCCGTGCCGGAAATATTGACACCGAAAGAGAGCGCTTCTATGCCCGATCTGAGCGCCAGCAGCGCTTCTGATCTCGCGGCTTCGGGCGTGGATGTACTGGAAGGCTTTATTTTGGAACAAACCGCGTCCGAGCCGCAAACCGCGCCCGTGACACCTGCTGTGCCGGTTGCGCCGAAAGCGGAAAAGCCGGCCGCCAAGCCCACGCAGCAACCCAAAGCGGAAGCCAAGCCCAAGCCTAAAACCAAGCCTGCGCCTGCGGCCAAGCCCTCACCTGAACAGATTCTCGACAGCGGCAGCATTGAAAAAGCCCACAAAGAGGCACAAAAAGAAGCTGCTCAAAAAGCCGAGCGCAAACCGGCACCGGCTGCCGGCGGCAACCTGATTTTGCAGATGGGCTCGTTTGGCGATCAGCAAAGCGCCGATGCGCAACGTGCTAAATTGGCGATGATGGGCGTGTCCTCAAGTGTGGTGCAGGCCACGGTAAACGGCAAAACGGTGTATCGCGTGCAAAGCGGGCGCCTGAGCCGTGCAGAAGCCGAGCGCACCCGCCAAACCCTGAAGCAAAACGGCGTGGA
This sequence comes from Uruburuella suis, assembly GCF_022870845.1. Taxonomy (GTDB): domain Bacteria; phylum Pseudomonadota; class Gammaproteobacteria; order Burkholderiales; family Neisseriaceae; genus Neisseria; species Neisseria suis. Next base: position 2,140,502 of record NZ_CP091507.1, on the reverse strand, counting down.
CAGCCTCACCCGCAACGCCAACTAAGCGCTGCTACGGCCTTGCGGTGCGGTAAAGGAGCGTGTGATGACATTTGCCATTCTCGGCCTGGATCATGTGGTGCTGCGCATCCGCGACCGAGGCCGTATGCTGCACTTTTATTGTGATCTGCTCGGCTGCACGCTGGAGCGCGAGCTGGAAGATTTGGGGCTGATTCAATTGCGCGCCGGTGCGTCGATTATCGATTTACTGCCCATTGATAAGCCCTTGGGGCAGGCGCGGCAGGGTGAGCCTTTGCCGCAACATGCTAATCTGGAGCATTTTTGCCTGCGCATCGAGCCGTTTGACGAAGCGGCTTTGCGCCGCCATTTTCAGGCGCACGGCATGGCATTTGAGCCTGCCGAGGTGCGTTACGGTGCCGATGGTTTCGGCTTGTCGGTGTATCTCACCGATCCGGAAGGCAATATTGTTGAATTAAAAGGGCCGCCGCAAAAGGCCGCTTGAAACTTAATCTAAACCCGTTCGCCGGCCATGAAAAGCGGCCGGCTGATGCATACCAAAGGAAAACCGATGAAACTGAAAACCGTATTTTTAGCCGCCGCTCTCGCGTTGGCTGCCAATGCCCACGCCGCTTTGGTGGAAGGGCAGGATTACACTGTGCTGCCCAAGCCGATTCCTCAAGCTCAGGCCGATAAAATCGAAGTGCTGGAGTTTTTCGGCTATTTCTGCGTGCATTGCTACCATCTTGATCCGATTTTGCTCAAGCACGCCCAATCTTTCCCCGCCGACACTTATCTGCGCACCGAGCATGTGGTGTGGCAGCCGGAAATGCTGGGCTTGGCGCGCGTGGCCGCAGCCGTGAATCAATCGGGCTTGAAATATCAGGCTAATTCGGCGGTGTTCCAAGCCGTGTATGAGCAGAAAATCAATTTGGCCGATACAGCCACTTTCAAGCAATGGGCGGCGCAGCAAAAAAGCTTTGACGGCCAAAAACTGATTGCCGCTTATGATTCGTTCAGCAACCAGGCGCAAGCCAAGAAAATGGAAGAGCTGACCAACACCTATCAAATCAGCGGCACGCCCACGGTGATTGTGGGCGGCAAATATCAGGTGAAATTCACCGGCGATTGGAATGCCGGCATGAAAACCATCGATGAATTGGCTGCCAAAGTGCGCAGCGAGCGCGGCATGAAAGCGCCGGCTGCCAAACCCGCAGCCGCCGCACTGAAAAGCAAAGGTGCTGCGCTGGCCAAAACGGCCAATAAATAAGCAGTTGCATTTTCAGGCAGCCTTTCGGGCTGCCTGAATTTTTACGCCCTGCGGCCGTCTCAACCGGCCGGTATCGGCATGTGAACTTGATTTCAACCATCCGGAAAAGAGCAAAAATGAACCAACCGAAAATCATCTTTTTTGATATAGACGACACGCTTTACCGCAAAAGCACCGACACGCTGCGCCCCTCGGTTTTGCAGGCGATGCGCGCGCTCAAGGCCAAAGGCATCCTCACCGCCATCGCCACCGGCCGCACCCCGGCCGCCCTGCCTGCCAAGGTGCAGCAATTGATTGCAGAAGCCGAAATGGATTTGCTGGTGATGATCAACGGCCAATATATCCGCTATCAGGGCGAAGTGTTGCAAAAGCACCCGCTCAAGCAGACGCAAATCGCCGATATGCAGGTTTTTTTCGAAGAGCACAATATTCCTTATGCGTTTGTATCGGAGCAGACTATCGCCGTGTCGGAGCGGTTGCCGTGGGTGGAAGTGGTATTGGCTGAAATTCTGCCCGAGCATCCGATTGATAAAGATTATTTTAAAAAGCACGAAGTGTATCAAATGCTGGGCTTTTACCCGCAGCAGCAAGATGATTTGGTGGCGGCAAGAGCGCAGCAATCGGGCTTGAAAACCATACGCTGGCATGAGCAGTCGGTGGATATGCTGGATGAGCAAGGCTCGAAAGCGCGCGGCATTGCCACCGCCATTGCCCGGCTCGGCATCGATATGAAAGACGTGATGGCTTTTGGCGACGGCCTGAACGACATCGAAATGATGCAAACAGTGGGCTTCGGCGTGGGCATGGGCAACGGCCGCCCCGAATTGAAAGCCGTGGTGGATTATATCTGCCCCACGGTGGAAGAAGACGGCGTGTTCAACGGCCTCAAAGCCTTGGGTGTGATTGATTGAGCGCTTAAACAATCGCAAGCAATAAAGCTGTTTAAAAGGCCGTCTGAAAAGTTTTCAGACGGCCTTTTTTCAGACGGCCTTAATCATGTGTACACACAATCCGCGCTCATCGGCATTGGCCAAATCCAGCCGCAAGCCGTGCAAATCGGCGATGCGTTCGACAATTGAGAGCCCCAAGCCGCTGCCTTGTTGGCTTTGACCGGGCGGGCGGTAGAAGCGCTCGCGGATGCGCGGCAGATGTTCGGCGGCAATGCCGGGGCCTTCATCGCACACGCTAAGGCCGTTGGCATCAAGTGTAAGGGTAACATGGCTGTTGGGCGGGCTGTAGCGGATGGCGTTGTCGAGCAAATTGCGCAGCATCAATTGCAGCAGCACCTCATTGCCCAGCGGCGGAAAAACCTGCCCGAAACCGCATGCGCATTCGAGCTTGAGCTGCACCCGTTTTTCACGCGCTTGCAGGTTGACGCTTTGCAGCGCCTGATGCCCGATGCGCTGCCAATCTATCGGCTGCGCATCGGGCAGCGCCTGCATGGGATCGAGGCGGGCGAGTGTGAGCAGCTGCTCGGTGAGACGGTTGGCGCGGTCTATGCTTTCATGGATGTTGCCCAGATGGTGTTGCTGCTCGGCTTCATCGCTGCTCATGGCCAGCACTTCGGCCTGTACTTTCAGCGCTGCGAGCGGGCTGCGCAATTCGTGGGCGGCATCGGCGGTGAAGCGCTGCTCGCGCGCAAGGCTTTCGGCCACGCGTGCGAGCAGCGCGTTGAGCGATTGCACCAGCGGCAAGGTTTCAGCCGGCACTTGCTCCGACACGGGTTGCAGGCTTTGGGCGTTGCGCGCGGCAAGTTCGCCGGCCAAAAGATCGAGTGGCATCAGGCCGCGACGGATGCCGCGGGCAATCAGCCACAACAATAAGGGCAGCGATAAAAAGGTGAATGCAAACTGCACCCACAAAGCATTGGTGAGGGTGGAGAGCCGCTCTTTCAAGCGCTGCGACACGGCCACGGTGCGGCCGCTGTGTTCATCGTGCAGATAAAGGTAGCGCCAGGCGCTGCCCTGCCATGCGGCTCGGTTGTTGTGAAAGCCTGAGGCCGTCTGAAAGGGAATTTCCCGGCCATAGCGATCGGCCAAGAGCAGTGTGCCGTGTTTATCCCAAATGGCAAAGCCGTTGTTGCTGCTCTCGGCTCCACCGACCGGCGGCAAATCGGCCGTGCTGCCGGCGGCAGCCTGTGGCACTTGCATCAGCGAGCGGGCAAGCTGGTTCATTTGGCTGTCGGCGATTTCGTTGATTTCGTGCAGCGCCACCGCGGCGCTGGCCAAAGCAGTGGCCAGCCACAAAGCCAATAAGCCGCCGCTCAGATAGGCGAGCAGGCGGCGACGGATGCTGGTGGTGGCGTGTAGAGCGTTTTTCATACCAAGCCTGAAAAATACAATGGATTAGATTTAAATTATTGATTCGGCAATTAAATATTGAACATTTTCAGATGCCGGCAAACAAGCCATTGGCTTGTTGCCCTCTCCCACGGGAGAGGGAACAGGTTTCTGCTGCGGGTAAGAGGATGTGAATATTTAATAATTAATTGCCGCATCTATAGATTGCTTTTTTGAATTGGTAAATTGGTATTAGATTGGGCTTCAGGGCGCTTCTCCGATTTGATAGCCCAGGCCGCGGCGGGTTTGGATAAAGCTGCTGCCGATTTTTTTGCGCAAATGGTGGATGTGCACTTCTACGGCATTGCTTTCCACTTCCTGATCCCAACCGTAGAGTTTGTCTTCGATTTGGGCGCGGCTGTGGATGTGTTTGGGCTGGCCGAGCAATAATTCCAACAGCATGTATTCGCGCTGCGTGAGGATAAGCGGCTCGCCTTGCAGCGTGGCGGTTTTGGCAGCGGTGTCGAGCGTGAGCGTGCCGTAGCGGATGGCGGCATCGGCGCGCCCTTGGCTGCGGCGGATGAGGGCGAGCAGGCGTGCGGCCACTTCATCGAGCGCAAAGGGCTTGCACAAATAATCGTCGGCACCGCCGTTGAGCCCGGCGAGCCGGTCGGGCAGGGCGTCTCGGGCGGTGAGTATCAACACTGGTGTGCTCTGCCGCTGTTGGCGCCAATAAGCCAGAATGTCCATGCCGTCGATTTGCGGCAAACCCAAATCGAGCACCACCGCATCATATGGTGCGGCGCTGAGGGCATCGCGGCCGCGTTGGCCGTTTTTAAACCAATCCACGGCAAAACCGTGTTTGATGAGGCCGTGGTAGAGGCCGTCGCCGATATGGGGGTCGTCTTCAATCAGTAAAATGCGCATGATGGCCACACTATAGCATTCAAAAAACTGCCTGCGTATCACAAAGACGGGCAGGCAGAAGAATTTATTTTGGGAAGGAATACAGCCTGTGTGCTGTGAAACGATTACACCATATGCCGCTTAAGCGAATCTTAACCGATATCGGGCAGGTCGTTTAAACGGATATTGAAACAAATAAAAATCTTTCAGACGGCCTGCTTTCTAACTTATTGAAAATGTGTATATATTATAAAAATTCAAATTATCTGAAAATCATTGCTCCGCTTTAAGCTCGGCTTAATCTTGGCGGCACATAATCCGCGCCTGATTAACTGAATTATTACGGGCAGGGTTTATGCGTATCCGTTTAACCGGCAACAGGGCGGTGTTGCTGTTTTGTATTTATGCGGTGCTGGTGTTCAACATCGGCTTTTGGCAGGCGGTTTGGCAAAAAAGCCTGTCGGCGGCAGGGCATGATTGGCTGCTCTTGGCCACCATGCCGCTGTTTGTGCTGGCCGCGATGAATTTTGTGATGCAGCTTTTGTTTTGGCCCAAAGTGCACCGGGTGTTGATACCGTTGCTCTTGGTGCTCAGCGCGGGCGCATCTTATGCGGTGATGACGCAAAACATCTATTTCAATTCCGATATGATTCAAAACCTGCTGCAAACCAATAAAGCGGAAGCCACGGCTTGGTTGCAGGTGAAATTTATCGGTTGGGTGCTGCTCACCGGTGTGCTGCCGGCAGTGTGGTATGCGCGCTGCGTTACCATCAGCCGCGCCTCAACTTGGTATAAAGGCTTGGGCTGGCGCGGGCTGAGCATGCTGGCTTCTGTGTTGGTGGTGGCAGCGGTGGCGGTGGTGGGCTATCAAAACTATGCTTCGTTTTTCCGCAACAATAAAGGCATCAACCACCAAATCGTGCCAACCAACTTTATCGGTGCCAGCGCGAAAACGGTATACAACATTTATGACGCCAGCCGCCCGTTTGAGCACATCGCCACCGATGCCAAGCGCGATGCACCGGTGCATGAGCGCAAACGCCTGTTGGTGCTGGTGGTGGGGGAAACCACACGCGCACAAAACTGGGGGCTCAATCCCGGTGCGCCGGATACCACGCCCGAGCTTAAAAAAATGGACGACGTGATTAATTATCCCAACGTATCCTCATGCGGCACCGCCACCGCCATTTCCGTGCCGTGCATGTTTTCCCAAATGAGCCGCAGCGATTACAACGGCAACCGCGCCAGTCATCAAGAAGGCTTGCTGGATGTGTTGCAGCGCGTGGGGCTTTACACCAGCTGGCGTGAAAACGACGGCGGCTGCAAAGGCGTGTGCGACCGCATCAAGCATATTGATGTGCGCGAATTGGCTGAAAAAAGCCAATGCGGCAGTGAGGGCTGCTTGGATATGGTGTTGCTCAACGGGTTGGCGCAGGAAATTCAGGCAATGCCGAACGACGGCGTGATTGTGCTGCACACCATGGGCAGCCACGGCCCCGCTTATTATCAGCGCTACACCGATGATTTGCGCAAATTCACGTCCACATGCGACACCAATCAAATTCAAGATTGCAACCAAGAAGCCTTGCGCAACACTTATAACAACACCGTTCTCTACATCGACCACATGCTGGCGGCCACCATCAACCTTTTGCGCCAACAGGAAAATACCGACACCGCCTTGTGGTATGTGTCCGACCACGGTGAATCGCTGGGCGAAAACGGCATGTATCTGCACGCCGCGCCCTATGCGGTGGCACCGAAAGAGCAAACCCATGTGCCGATGATTTTTTGGGCAAGTGAAAATTGGTACCGCCACACAGGCGTATCCGCCGCCTGCATGAAGCAGTCTGCCGACAAAGCTTATTCGCACGATAATTGGTTTCATTCTGTGCTCGGCATCAACGATGTGCACACCCAAGCCTATCAACGCGATTTGGATATTTTTGCGGTTTGCAGAAGCTGATTGGCAATAAACCAAAGGCCGTCTGAAAACATAAGGTAAGTGTTCAGACGGCCTTGATTTTGACTTAAATCATTAAAATAGAAATAAATAAATTTTACAGAAATGCGCTACAAAGTATTTATTCTATTGTATATTTCGGGGTGAAGCCGCAAATGTAGCGTGTTGTAATCGAAGTTGCTGCCGGCAGATTGATATAAAGTGGCGCAACAGAATGATATAATAAGAAAATCGTTTCTCTCTCGGAAAATAAAGGATAAATTATGGCTAATGTATTGGTTGTACCCGTTTCCACCAAAGCCGACGGTTGGGCCGTTACCCAAGCTGTGGCCGCCGCGTTGCCCGATTCTGCGGTGTTTCGCGCATTCGATGAAGCGGGCGAGGCTGAAAAGCTGGTGTGCGCCGGCAAAAGCGATGATTGGCTCGATTCGCTGGTAACCTGCGTGGCCGCCTTGAAAGCCGCCAATGTGGTGATTAAAGGCGCCAAGCCCGACCCCGAGCGCGTGCTGCTTTCCACCAAAAATCTGGATGTGGCCTTATCGTTTGATGCCAGCGTGGTGTTTGCCATGCAAACCGACACCGACGATGTGGAGCACGTCACCAACCGCCTGAACCTGGCCAAGCAAGCCTATATCCATTCACCGGGCACCGCCGTGGGCTTTGTGCTCGACGGCGGCGATGCCGGCGCGGGTGCCGCCATTGCCGAGAAAACCGGCCTCGTGTATTTCGGCTCCAGCCAAAAAATCATCAACACCGATTTGCTGCTGAAAAAACCCGGCGGCCGCATGTCGCCGGCGCAATTCCGTGTGAATATGATGGATGCCGCACGCAAAGGCAACAAACGCATCGTGCTGCCAGAGGGCGCCGAGCCGCGCACCGTGCAGGCCGCCGCAATCTGCCACGAAAAAGGCATTGCCCGCTGCGTGTTGCTGGCACCGCGCGCCGAAGTGGAAGCCGTGGCTAAAGAACGTCACATTACCTTGCCCGATTCGCTGGAAATCATCGATCCGGCCGATTTGATCGAAAAATACGTCGGCCCGATGTGCGAATTGCGCAAGAGCAAAGGCCTCACGCCCGATCAGGCGCGCGAGCAGCTGCAAGACACCGTGGTGCTGGGCACCATGATGATGGCGCAAAACGATGTCGACGGCTTGGTGTCCGGCGCGGTGCACACCACCGCCAACACCATCCGCCCGGCTTTGCAATTAATCAAAACCGCACCGGGCGCGAGCTTGGTGTCGAGCGTGTTTTTCATGTTGCTGCCCAACCAAGTGCTGGTGTATGGTGATTGCGCTGTTAACCCCGAGCCCACCGCCGAGCAGCTGGCCGATATCGCCATTCAATCGGCCGATTCGGCCAAAGCCTTCGGCATCGAGCCGAAAGTGGCGATGATTTCTTATTCCACCGGCACTTCGGGCAGCGGCCCGGCGGTGGAAAAAGTGGCCGAAGCCACCGCGCTGGTGCAGCAAAAACGCCCGGATCTGGCTGTGGACGGCCCCTTGCAATACGATGCGGCCACCGTGCCCAGCGTGGGCAAATCCAAAGCGCCCGACAGCAAAGTGGCCGGCCAGGCCACCGTGTTGGTGTTCCCCGATTTGAACACCGGCAACTGCACCTATAAAGCCGTGCAGCGCAATGCCAACGTGTTGAGCGTGGGTCCGATGCTGCAAGGCTTGCGCAAGCCGGTGAACGATTTGTCGCGCGGCGCACTGGTGGATGATATTGTGTACACCATCGCGCTTACCGCCATTCAGGCTGTGCAAATGGCCGAGTAAGCGGCAGGCTCTATCAAAGGCCGTCTGAAACAAAGGTTTCAGACGGCCTTTTTGATGTGCAGGTTGGGTGAGGCCGCCAAGATGGTCATTCAAAGCCTGTATTCCACTGCTTGATGTTATAGTGGAATTAAAGAAAAACGATAGTGAAATCAATGAAAAACCGATAAAAAAATAAGACATCTAAAATCATGTCTATAGTGAAATGCAAGAAAAGTGATACAAAACCACGCACTATAACGGAGTGGTTTGAGTTGTCAAACCTAACGTTTCAGACGGCTTGTGGATTTGTTGGGTTTATAACCCAACCTACCCGCCGTATCACTTTTTTATGCATTCTACTGTCTCCGCAATCTGTATCAAATTTTCATTCATTCCAATATAAACAACAGGCCGTCTGAAAGCTTTCAGACGGCCTGTTTCAAAGATATGAGCGGGATTCAAGCGGTGCGGCGTGCGGCAAAAGGGCTGCCGGCCAAAATTTGCGGCAGCGCCGAAGCATCGGCAACCACATGCGCACCGGCAGCGCGCATGCTGTAGATGGCATTGAGCGTGCTTTTGGGTGTGTAGCCGCGGCAAGCGCCCAAATTCACAATCACCTGCCAAGTTTTGATGCGGCACAATTGTTCTACGGTTTTGCGCACGGCATGCTCGGTGGTGAGGCCGCCGACAATGATTGTGTGGGTGTGGTGGCTGTGCAACCATTGCACCAAACCGTTGCTCACATGCTCGCAAGTATCGTGAAAGCAGGCGCCGTGCAAAATGCTGTCGGTTTCGATGCTGTAGTCGTAATCGGCGGGGTTGGGCAGGCCGCTGAGCAGGCCGTTGCTTTGGCAATGCTGCACATATTGGCCGAAATGGCTGTCGCTTTCCTGCAAAAAGCGTGGGGTGTCGTGGCGCTGGAAAAAGCTGCTGCAAAAATCGTGCAGATGATTATCGGGCTGGCTTTCCACCAGCACGCGCTTGTCGGCAAAAGTGCTTTGGTAGTTGAGCTCGGGCACAATTTCATGCGGATGGTGCACGCATTGCTTGTCGTTGGCGGCAAAGCAGCTGAATTTACATTGGGGATGGATGTCCAGGGCAATAATACTCATAAAATTCTCCTAACCGTAGCGGCCTGATGGGTGCACTGCACGAACCAACACAATGAAGCTCGATAATCGGTTTATATTTCTGATGAGCGGTATGCTATCAAGACAAATGGTTTTTTACTAATGAGTAATTTAAATCTCAATGTAAATATTGCTTAATTATAACTATAATTATAGTGAATATTTCTTATTGCTGGTTTGCTTGGCCGACAACAAGCTCAAATCCAACCCAAAGTGTTGGCAAACACAATCAAAATGGCCACCGGCGCCAAATAGCGCAGCGCCGTGTGCCACATGCGGGCAAGCCATGCGGGCGTGTTGCTGCCGCTGTGCATATGCTCGAGCACCGTCGGGCGCGGCTGCACCCAGCCGACAAACAGCGCGATGCATAGCGCGCCTATCGGCATAATCCAAGCCGTAATTAAATAATCCCATAAGTCGAACAGCGTTTTGCCGAACACGGTTACCTCTTGCCACACACCAAACGACAATGCCGAAGGAATGCCGACAATAAAAATCGCCAGCCCCACCTGCCAAGTGATGCGGGCACGTTTTTCTTCTTTATTGTGAATCGCCGCCGCAATCACGGTTTCCAGCATGGCAAAGGCCGAGGTGAGCGTGGCAAACAGCACCAGCAGCATAAACACGGCAAACAGAAAATTGCCGAACGCAATATGCTGAAACACCGCCGGCAACACCACAAAAATCAAGCCCGGCCCCTGATCGGGCTGATAGCCGAAGGCAAACACCGCCGGAAAAATCACCAAACCGGCCAGCAGGGAAACCAGCAGATTGAGCCACATCACGCTGTTGGCCGAGCGGAACACATCTTGTTCCCGCCCCAAATAAGCGGCATAAGTAATCATGGCCGACACGCCGATGCTCAACGCGAAAAAAGATTGCCCCAGCGCAATCAGCATGGTGTGGGCATTCAGATAGCGCCAATCCGGCTGCAACAAAAATGCCAAGCCGGCATCGGCACCAGGCAGCGTGAGCGAACGGGCGGCCAGCAGCAGAAAAATCACAAACAAAGCCGGCATCAGATATTTGCTGGCTTTTTCAATACCCTCTGAAATGCCGTTGCGCACCACGGCCACCGTGATCAGCATAAACAACGCCTGATAAGCGAGCGCATGCAGCGGGTTGGCAATGGTTTGGGCAAACAGTGCAGAAAAATCGGTATCCGGGCGCACCGTGCCGCCAAACGCATGCACCACATAAGCCAACACCCAGCCGCCGACCACGCTGTAGAACGACAATAAGATAAAGCAGGCGGCCACGCCCATGCGCCCCACCCACGGCCACAAGCTGTCGGGGGCCAGCGTTTTAAACGCATCCACCGCATTTTTGCCGCTTTTGCGGCCGATATAGAATTCTGCCAGCAGCACCGGCAGGCCGATTAACACGGTAAACAGCAAAAACAGCAGGAAAAACACCGCCCCGCCGTTGGTGCCGGCCGTGTAGGGAAATTTCCAAATAGCGCCCAAGCCGATGGCGGAGCCTGCGGCAGAGAGGATGAAGCCGATTTTAGAAGACCACGATGCGGATTTTTTCATAAGATGATGTTTAACAAGAAAAGCCAAAAATAAAAGGCCGCTGCAGGCGGCCGGATAATACAAGATTTGAGTGCTTGCAAAGCAAGAAGCGGATTGTAACAAACCGGCCGGCTGAAGGGTGGGATTATTTGAGCCGGTTTGCGCAAAAGAAAAAGAAAATCCGCGATTTATGAAAAATTTAATACTAATTTAAATTTATTTAAGCAGATAAAATTATAGAGTTGGATTTGTAAATGATATTGTGCGCTTTTTATATTCAATTTATTGAAATGAAATCGCGTTGTGAGCGTGGCAGCCTGCTTGAAAGGTGTTTGCTCGCATCCGCTTTTCAGACGGCCTTGTCTCTCTCTTTATTTGTGATACAATAAGCGCCTTTGCAGCAAGCAAGGGCCTGTAGCTCAGGGGTTAGAGCAGGGGACTCATAATCCCTTGGTCGTCGGTTCGAAACCGACCGGGCCCACCATCAAACCGCGTAACGATTGGCGTTCACGCGGATTTTTTATTTTTGTCGCCGCTTTTCTATGCTATCCATTCGAAAAAATAAGATATAGTGAAATGCAAGAAAAAGTGACACAAAACTGCATTTTGCAACGGCGTAGATTGGGTTGCCAAACCCAACGTTTCAGACGGCTTGTGGATTTGTTGGGTTTTCAATCCAACCTACCCGCCGTATCACTTTTTTATGCATTCCACTATAACAAGGCGGCGAGCCGAAGACAGTGCACTTAGTACGGCTAGGCGAGCCAACGCAGTTAGGTTGTTCTTTCGAATGGGTATGAACTGCGCAAAATAAGAAAAGGCCGTCTGAAAGAAATTTTCAGACGGCCTTGATGCTTACACGTTTTTCAAAAAGAACTTACTGCTTGTTTTCTTCGCTGTCAAGGAAGCTTTTCAGGCGGTCGCTGCGGGTGGGGTGACGCAGCTTACGCAGGGCTTTGGCTTCGATTTGGCGGATGCGCTCGCGGGTAACGTCGAATTGTTTGCCCACTTCTTCCAGCGTGTGGTCGGTGTTCATGTCGATGCCGAAACGCATGCGCAACACTTTGGCTTCGCGCGGGGTGAGGCTTTCGAGCACGTCTTTGGTGACTTCGCGCAGGCTGGAATACATGGCCGCTTCGGCGGGGGCAACGTTGTTGATGTCTTCGATAAAGTCGCCCAAGTGCGAATCGTCGTCGTCGCCGATGGGGGTTTCCATCGAAATCGGCTCTTTGGCGATTTTCATGATTTTGCGGATTTTGTCTTCCGGCATTTCCATCAGCTCGGCCAGCTTGGCAGAATCAGGCTCTTCGCCGGTTTCTTGCAGGTATTGGCGCGAGATACGGTTCATTTTGTTGATGGTTTCAATCATGTGCACCGGAATGCGGATGGTGCGCGCCTGGTCGGCAATCGAGCGGGTGATGGCTTGGCGTATCCACCAGGTGGCGTAGGTGGAAAATTTATAGCCGCGGCGGTATTCGAATTTATCCACCGCTTTCATCAGGCCGATGTTGCCCTCTTGAATCAAATCAAGAAATTGCAGGCCGCGGTTGGTGTATTTTTTGGCGATTGAAATCACCAAGCGCAAGTTGGCCTGAATCATTTCCTGCTTGGCCGCAGCGGTTTCTTTTTCGCTGATGACCATGTTTTTATTGATGTCTTTGAGCTCTTCGATGGAAATTTTCGCTTCTTTTTCCATTTCGGCCAATTCGGTTTGTTTCTCGATAATGGCGTGGCGGAAGCGGCTCAGCGCATTGCTCCACACGCGGCCTTTGGCCACTTCTTCTTCCACCCATTGCAGGTTGGTGGCTTGGCTTAAGAAGCTGTTGATGAAGTAGTCGCGATCCATGTGCACATGGTTGAGGCAGATGTCGCGGATTTCGCGCTCCAGCTTGCGGATGTTGTCAACGCGTGCGCGCAGGCTGCTGCTGAGGCTTTCAATCTGGCGGGTGGCAAAGCGCACTTCGAGCAGCTTGGCGGCGATAGCGTCGCGGTATTCGAGATAAGATGCGTGTTTGCTGTCGTGCTTGGTGAGCGCGGCCACCATTTTGTTGTAATCTTGCTCGATGGTGCGGAAATGCTCGAGGGTTTTTTGCTTCAGCTCTTCCAAATTGGCTGAGGAAATGGCCTCTGCATCGGCTTCTTCGTCGGTTTCTTCATCACTGTCGGCATCTTCATCGTTCTCGGCAACTTCGGCGCTCTCGGCCGGTGCGCTGCTTTCGAGATGCCCTAAGCCCAATTCATTGAGCAGCACTTCGTTGGGGTCGATAATGGCTTCCACCACTTCGTCGACTTTGATTTCATCAGCGCGGATGCGCTCGATCAGCGCCAAAATTTCGGCCACGGAGCCGGGGCAGGCGGAAATGGCCTGCACCATGTTTTTCAGCGCGTTTTCGATTTTTTTGGCGATGATGATTTCGTCTTCGCGGGTGAGCAGATCAACCTGCCCCATTTCGCGCATATACATGCGCACGGGGTCGGTGGTGCGGCCGAATTCGCTGTCGGCGCTGGAGAGTGCGGCTTCGGCTTCGGCCACGGCATCGTCATCGGTCATGTTGGCGGTGTTGTCGCCCATGAGGATGTCTTCTGCATCGGGGGTGTGCTCGGTGACTTGGATGCCGAGGCCGGAAATCATGGTGACGATGTTGTCGATTTGATCGGCGTCCGACATGTCGTCGGGCAGGGCATCGTTGATTTCGGCGTAGGTGATGTAGCCGCGCTCTTTGCCCATGATGATGAGCTGGCGCAAACGGGCGCGCTGCTCTTCGAGGGTGAGCGGGCGGTTGTCGTCTTGTTCTTCGTTGTCGTTTTGGTTGGGAAGTTGGCTCATAAATGTCTCGAATAGTCAAACGGTTGCAGGGTAATGCGCTCGGGCATCTTTAGTCGATGCCGTCTGAACGAAACATATTGGGGTTGTTCTGCGGTGGGTGCAAGACGACGCGCGGTGCAGCAATTGGTATGGGTTTCTGTTCAGACGGCCTGTTTTAAAGCTTGGCAGCCGGCATTAATAAGGCCAGCAGCAGTTTTTTTTCGTTTTCATTCAAGCCGTTTTGACGGCTTTTTTGTTTCAGTGTTTCGATTTGGGCGTATTTTAACTCATTCAACAGCTTTTGCATGCCCATTTTGAAGCTCTCGCAATCTTCTTCGCTGCTGCTTTCCAGCTCGTCGGACGAGGCGAGCGCCTGCCGGAAAATGTGGTTGAGCGTGGCTTCGTGCTCGCTGCCGCGCATGTGCTCTAAAATCTGTGCGCTGCTGAGCGGTGCAGGGCGGCTGTGTATCAGCTCGGCCACGTTGGCCAGGCAGGCCATGTCGCCCGATAAAGGCAGATATTCCGGTAGCGCTATATATGCTGCCCAAGCGGGATTTATCAAGAGGCTGCGGATTTGTTTTTGCACCAGCGTGGGCATTTGCGGCTGCCTGGCCGTGCCCTGCGGCAGCTGGTAGCTTTTTTGCTTGATGTGGCGTTTGGGTGCTTCTTGGCCGAGCAGCTGGGCGAGGTTGGCCGGGTCGATGCCCACCAATTCACTCAGTTGCTGTTTCAGCAAAAAGCCCAATGCGGGGGCGCTGATTTGCGCCAGCAGCGGGGCGCTGGTTTTGACCAATTCGGCTTTGCCCTCGTGGGTGTTTAAATCGAGGCCGTCTGAAAGGCCGTCCCAAAAATAGGCCGACAAAGGCTTGCTTTGGTTGAGCAGCGCATCTTCGAATTGGGCTTTGCCGTGGGCGCGGATGTAGCTGTCGGGGTCGTGCGCTTCGGGCAGAAACAGAAAATGCAGCGATTTGTCGTCTTTCAGCTGCGGCAGTGCGTTTTCGAGGGCGCGCCAGGCGGCTTTGCGGCCGGCCCGGTCGCCGTCGAAACAGAAATAAATGCTGTCGGTTTGGCGCATCAAGAGCTTGATGTGGTCGGCGGTGGTGGCGGTGCCTAAGGCGGCCACGCCGTAGCCGAGGCCGAATTGCGCCAAGGCCACCACGTCCATATAGCCTTCCACCACCAAAATGCGGCCGGCTTCTTTGATGGCGGCGCGGCCTTCGTGCAGGCCGTAGAGGTTGCGGCCTTTGTCGAACAGCGGCGTTTCGGGTGAATTGAGATACTTGGGCTCGCCTTTGTCGAGCACACGCCCGCCGAAGCCGATTACCTGGCCGCGCGGGTTGCGGATGGGAAACATGATGCGGTCGCGGAAGCGGTCGTAATGTTTGCCGTCTTTTTCAATCACCATGCCGCTTTCTACCAATGCGGTGTTGGGATAGGGCTGGAATATTTGCGCCAATGGCTGCCAGCCGTCGGGCGAATAGCCCAAGCCGTAATGCTCGATGATTTCGGGCGATAACCCGCGCTGGCTCAAATAAGCCTGCGCCCGCGCATCCTGTTTCAGACGGCCTGCATAAAATACGGCGGCCGCTTCGGTGGTTTCTTCCAGCGTTTGCTGCTTTTTCTTGCGCGCTTGGCGCACTTCGGGTGCTTCTTCGCGCCCGCGTGTTTTCGGCACGGCCATGCCGATGCGGTCGGCCAGATATTGCACCGCTTCGGTAAAGCTTAAGCCTTGGTATTCCATGATAAAACCGATGGCGCTGCCGTGTGCGCCGCAGCCGAAGCAGTGGTAAAACTGCTTGTGCGGGCTCACGGAAAACGAGGCGCTTTTTTCTTTGTGAAACGGGCAGCAAGCCATATAGTTGGCGCCGCCTTTTTTCAGCGGCACATGCTCGTCGATGATGTCGACGATATCGACTTTGGCGAGCAGCTCGTCTATAAATTCGGATGGAATCATGGTGGTGTTTGGGTTTCAGACGGCCTGAAGGGTTGGCAAAATTGGTGCTTCTTGCGTTTGCGCAGCTGTGTGGGCAGGATTTTGAAGGCGGTAGAGAGTGATGTGTGCAGGCCGTCTGAAAACAAAACGGGCGTATTTTGAATGCATCTCAACACACGGTAAAATGTCCGCTGCTTTGCTCGAGCGCTTTCAGACGGCCTGTGGCTTATGCGCTCAATGCGGCTTTCAAATGTTTATTCACTTCGCCCATATCGGCTTTTCCTGCCAGTCGGGTTTTCAACACACCCATCACTTTGCCCATGTCGGCCATGCCGGCGGCGCCGGTGGCGGCCACGGCGGCGGCCACTTCGGCTTCGATTTCGGCGGCGGAGAGCATTTGCGGCATATAACGGTTTAACACTTCGATTTCGGCATGCTCTTTATCGGCCAAGTCTTGGCGGCCGGCGTCGGCATAAATTTGGGCGGAATCTTTGCGTTGCTTCACCATTTTGGTGAGAATAGACACCACTTTGGCATCATCGGCTTCGGTGCGCTCGTCCACTTCAAATTGTTTGATGGCGGCGTTTACCAGGCGGATGGTGGATAAAGTGGCGCTGTCTTTGGCGCGCATGGCGGTTTTCATGTCTTCGGTGAGTCGGGCTTTGAGGGTCATGGTGTGCTCTTTGGAAGGGTTGGAAGGTATGCCGGCAAACAGATGGTGGTGTTTGGCGGAATATAAAGCCGCTTTTGTGTGGGATTGAAAAATAACCGATATTTCGTGTGACAAACCACTTTGAAAAAACTCGTGCGTTGCGCTTGCTGATTATCTTGTTTTGAAAACCGGGTAAAACAGCTTTAATCTACTAGGGCGTCCTGACAATTACTTGTCATAAAGGCAGCCATAGCATAATACAAGCTAAAGCAACTACGCTTTCATAATGCCTTTTCAAACGATCGTAACGGGTGGCAACCGCACGAAAATGTTTCAATTTTTCAAAGGCATTCTCTACCAAATGCCTCGCTTTATACAAATACCAATCCATACACACATTCAGACGCTCCCTGTCTTTTTTATAAGGAATATTCGGCCTGATGCCCATATCGGCAAGCAACTGCCTGAAAGCGTCAGAGTCATAACCTTTGTCGGCAGTCAGCACTTCGGTTGAGGATAAATCTACGCTATCCAGCAATTCCGGTGCCGCAGTAATGTCATTAACCGTTCCCGATGTGACCTTGAAACCTACAGGGTTTCCACAGGCATCGACAGCCAAATGAATTTTAGTGCTATTGCCACCACGGCTGTGGCCGACAGCGGCTGCCTCTCCAACAGTTGCCGCTGCATGTTGGTGGACTTTGACATAGCTGCCGTCAATAAATACCCATTCCATATCGGGGAATTCGGTCAAGGCATTGAGTATGCTTTGAAAAATCCCTTTCTCCGACCATCTATGGAAGAGGCGCAACAGGGAATTGCCTTTACCGAAAAACGGCGGGATGTCTTCCCACGGTATGCCGGTTCTGATGCGGTAAAGTATGCCTTCTATTTTGAGGCGCAGATTTTTCTTGTGGTAAACGCCTAAATCGAGCAGAATGTTTAACAGCTTTGACCAGTATTCATCTTTGAGTAGTGTTCGAGGCATGGCAGATAAGTATGTTTTGTTTGGCGACAAAAATTTTAACTTATCTGCCTTTCTTTTATCTGATTATTTTTATGACAAGTAATTGTCAGGACGCCCTAGGGTCTGTTCACATTTCATCACGCGGCAATCTTTTGGCTCAAAAACGCGCCTGCTGCGTTGAAAATGCTCGCAAGGTATTCAACCTTGCTGTGCTTTTCGCCTTGCAAACGCGCTTTTGCGCTCAAAATCTTACGCACGGATGAAATGTGAACAGCCCCTAAGCCGGCCTGATTGCTTTTCAAATCATCCGTCCGCAGCGTGTTTGTTTCAGACGGGGCAATAAAGGGTTTCAGACGGCCTTCAAGCTTATTTATGTTCATGCAAAAGCATTTAAATTTAAAATTCGAGTGCCGGCGCAAAGGCGGATTCAGCTTTTCAGCAACCGCCGCCAGTTTGGATTTCGGAACGGGTTTACTCTGTTGGAAATGGCAAAACACCGCAGGGCAGAGCCTTGCGGTGCGTGCTTCAATCATGGCAAGCCGTGATTAATACATTTTCGGCGGCAGCTGTTGGCTGCGCAGACGTTTTTGCAGGCGTTTGGAGGCAGCGGCTTTTTTGCGTTTGCGCTCGGTGGTCGGCTTTTCGTAAGCTTCACGGGCGCGCAATTCGGTGAGCAGGCCGGTTTTTTCTACGGCGCGCTTGAAACGGCGCATGGCAACTTCAAAGGGTTCGTTTTCTTTTACGCGTACAGCAGGCATGTTGTTTCCTTACAATTATCGGGGTGGGGCTGTCTGTTTCAGACGGCCTGTAAATAGTTTAGTGTGTATCGCTGGTTGCTGCAAGAGCCTGGCGGGATACGCGCCGTGATGATAAACATCACCTCCTAACAATGGCTGCGCATATGAGCGGAGCCGAAACACAAATCAGCCGGTAGCCGGCTGACGGGTAATTTTAGAATTATGCGGCTTGCTGTTTTGTTTGTCAAGAAAGGCTGCAAAAGAGGCTGCTTGGATGTGGTGTGTTTCAGACGGCCTTTTATATCAAAGCCAATAAAGATAGTGGCACGCTTTGCTTTAAAGTAGGGCAAAGCGAAACAATGCTGCGCCGGTTTAAATCGTGCCACGATAAAATATCAATTGCGGGTAACGCGGCGCACTTGCGGAATAGCATGCAGGGCGCGCACGATTTCGTTGAGTTGGTCGAGATTTTTGGTTTTGATGAAAAACTTGAATTCGATAAAGCCCTCGGTGCCGGCCTGTTTTTGCGAAGGGGTTTCCACTGATTCGATGTCGGCATTGGCTTCGGAAATGGCGCCGGCCATGGCGGCCAAAAGGCCGTGGGCATCACGCGCGCCCACGGTGATTTGGGTGCGGTAGCTGCGGTCTTGGATATCGTCCCAGCTGGCATCGAGCTGCTGCTCGGGGTCGGCTTTGAGCACGTTGGGGCAGGTGTCGCGGTGGATAATCATGCCCTGATCTTTGATGAGCACAGCGCGGATGCTGTCGCCGGGAATGGGGTTGCAGCATTGCGCCAGGTGCACACGGCCGGTTTCGTTGCCGTTGATTTTGATCGGGCTCAGTTTCACTGCATCGCCGAAATGCTCGCCGGCCAAGTTGGCAATGTGCATGGCAACAGACACGGGCAGGGTGTGGCCCATGCCGACGTTGTAGAGCACATCTTCGAATGTGGTTTGCTTGTTGTTGAGATCGGCGAGGTATTTTTCTTTGAGGCCGTCTGAAAGCAATACGTTTTGCGGCAGCAGGCTGGCCAGCGCTTTTTGCAGCAGGTTTTCGCCCAACACAATCGCGTCTTCGCGGTTCATGTTTTTGATATAGTTGCGAATGGCGCTGCGGGCGCGGCTGGATACGGCGAAATTAAGCCAGGTAACGTTGGGCTTGGCATGCTCGGAGGTGATGATTTCCACCGAGTCGCCGGTTTTGAGCTTGGTGCGCAGGGGCATCATGGTGTTGTTGATGCGCGCGGCCACGGTGCGGTTGCCGATATCGGTGTGCACGGCGTAGGCAAAATCGATGGGGGTGGCACCATCGGGCAGCACCAGAATTTTGCCTTTGGGGGTGAGGATATACACTTCGTCGGGGAATAAATCGACTTTGACATGCTCGAGAAATTCCATGGCGTTGGCGCTGCGGGCCTGCAAATCAAGAATATTTTGCAGCCATTGGTTGGTGCGCAATGTGGCTTGGTCGACGGTGTTTTCGCCGGATTTGTAAATCCAGTGGCCGGCCACGCCGCCTTCGGCCACGGCATCCATTTCGCGGGTGCGTATCTGCACCTCGATCGGCAGGCCGTAGGGGCCGACCAAAGTGGTGTGCAGGCTTTGGTAGCCGTTGCTTTTGGGGATGGCGATATAGTCTTTGATGCGGCCGGGCTTGGGCTGGTAGAGGTTGTGCAGCGCACCCAATGCGGCGTAGCAGGCGGGCACGTTGTTGACAATCACGCGAAAGCCGTAGATGTCCATCACTTCGGCAAAGCGCAGGTTTTTGGCCTGCATTTTTTGGTGGATGCTGTAGAGGTTTTTTTCGCGCCCTTTGATTTTGGCTTCGATATTGGCGCTCACAAGCCGCTGGCTGAAGGCGCGCAGCACTTTGCCGACCACGTCGCGGCGGTTGCGGCGGCTGGCTTTCATGGCTTTTTGCAGGGTTTCGTAGCGGCGCGGGTGCAGGTTTTGGAAAGACAAATCCTGCAATTCTTGATAAGCGTTGTTCAGACCAATGCGGTTGGCGATTTGGGCGTAGATTTCCAATGTTTCTTGGGCGATGCGGCGGCGTTTTTCCGGACGCATCGAGCCTAAGGTGCGCATATTGTGCAGGCGGTCGGAGAGCTTGATCACAATCACGCGGATGTCTTTGGTCATGGCCAAAATCAGCTTGCGGAAGCTCTCGGCCTGATGCTCGGCCTGATCGTTGTATTCGAGTTTTTCCAGCTTGGAGAGGCCGTCGACCATTTCGGCGATGGTTTCGCCGAATTCGGCGGCCATTTCGATTTTGGTGATGCCTGTGTCTTCCAGCACATCATGCATCACGCCCGCGCACAAGCCTTGCACATCCATGTGCCAGGCCGCCAATTGGGTGGCTACGGCCATGGGATGGGTGATGTAGGGTTCGCCGCTTTTGCGGGTTTGGCCGTTGTGGGCGTGAAAAGCGTAGGCGCAGGCTTTTTCAAGCTCGGCCTGCTCATCGGCATTCAGATAGGCGGCGGCGCGAAAAAGCAGCTCGCGCGCTTCAGCGGTGAGCGGATCGTAGGGTGCGGTGGGCGCGGGTGCGGGTGCGGGCATTCAGACGGCCTTGGGCTGCGTTACTTGCTGCGGGTGAGAATTTCAACACCGACTTGGCCGGCGGCAATTTCGCGCAGGGCGGTAACGGTGGGTTTGTTGTGGCGGATGTCGTCAACCAGCGGCGTGGTGCCGTTTTCGAGCTGGCGCGCGCGGCGTGCAGCGGTGAGGGTGAGGTCGAAATGGTTGGGGATTCTGCCGATGCAGTCTTCTACGGTGATGCGTGCCATGTGATTTTCTTTCTTAAAAATAAAGGGAATGGATGTATTGTCGCTAATTTTCAGGAATTTTCCAATAGCTGCTCGATAAATAATTGCTGCGACGATTGCTTTAATCTATAAGATTTGATGATGTGCAGCAGGTCGATTTCGGCGGCAACGAGGTCTTCGTTGACCACGACATAATCGAATAAAAAGGCTTGCTCGATTTCGTGGCGCGCTTTGCTCAGGCGCTTGGCAATGACTTCGTCGCTGTCGGTGGCGCGCCCGCGCAGGCGCTCGGCCAATATTTCAAATGAGGGCGGCAGGATGAAAATGCTGCAGGCTTCGGGGAGGCTGCGGCGCACTTGCTCTGCGCCTTGGATGTCGATTTCGAGAATCACGTCAAAACCTTGCTCGCGCAGGATATTCACGCCCTCGATGCTGGTGCCGTAATAATTGTCAAACACGCGGGCGTGCTCGAGAAAAGCGCTCTCGCCTACCAGGGTTTGGAAGCGGGCGGGGTCGACAAAGTAATAATGTTGGCCGTGTGTTTCGCCCGGACGCGGGGCGCGGGTGGTGTGCGACACCGACACGCGGATATCGGGATGGTTGTTGAGCAGGCGGGAAACCAAGGTGGTTTTGCCGGTGCCGGAGGCGGCGGAAACGATAAAAACATTGCCTTTTCTGGGCGTGTGCATGGCTGGGCGCTCGGTGGTCGGATTTATTGTTGCCCAATTATGCCACAGCCGCTTGCGTGGCGACAACGGGCGGTTTGGCGCGGCGGGAAAGTTTGCTACAATTATAAGCTGGCATCCGGCGCTTTATGCTGCCGGCACTCATGGATAGATTGTGTAAGGAAAGCGCGATGTTGTTTCACCCCGAAGTGATGGATTTGGCGGCGATGGCCGATAAAATACGCAAAGTGCCGGATTGGCCGAAAGAGGGCATTTTGTTTCATGATATTACGCCGGTTTTGCAAAGCCCGGAATATTTCCGGCTGCTGGTGGATT
Organism: Uruburuella suis; assembly: GCF_022870845.1. Taxonomy (GTDB): domain Bacteria; phylum Pseudomonadota; class Gammaproteobacteria; order Burkholderiales; family Neisseriaceae; genus Neisseria; species Neisseria suis. The sequence goes on along the minus strand of NZ_CP091507.1, from coordinate 2,118,850 downwards.
TGCTGGTATACCGCTATATGGGGCAGGAAATCGATGTGGTGGCGGGGCTGGATGCGCGCGGTTTTATTATCGGCGCGGCGCTGGCTTACCAGCTGAATGTGGGCTTTGTGCCCATCCGCAAAAAAGGCAAGCTGCCGTTTGATACGGTGTCGCAAAATTATGCGCTCGAATATGGCGAGGCCACGGTGGAAATCCATACCGATGCGATTCAAAAAGGCGCGCGCGTGTTGTTGGTGGATGATTTGGTGGCCACCGGCGGCACCATGCTGGCGGGCGTGGAGCTGATCCGAAAGCTCGGCGGTGATGTGGTGGAAGCGGCGGCGATTTTGGAATTCACCGATTTGCCGGGCGGGCGTAATTTGCGCGGCAAAGGCGTGCCTTTGTTTACCTTGTTTCAAAACGATGGCACGATGCCCTCGGAAATATAATGGATGATGGTGTTGATTAAAATGAATAAACCATCATGATTTTAAGATGCAAAGAGGCCGTCTGAAAGCTTTCAGACGGCCTCTTTGCTGATGTGTGCGCTGTTTATCTTATTCTGCGGGTTTGTTTTCTTCTTGAGTGGAAGCAGGTTGCTGCGCGGGCGCATCGGCGGCCTCGGTTGCATCGGCGGCCGGTGCGGCTTTGGCAGCGGCTTGGCGCTCGGCTTGTGCTGCCTGGGCTTGCTGCATCGAGGGGTGTTGTTGGGCGATGGCCTGCTCTTCGGGGGTGACTTCGCCTTTGAAGCGGTTGTTTAAATCAAAGCGTTTGCCGCCGCGGGCAAGTGCTTTCAGATAGCGGGGGCGGCGGCAATGGTTGGCGAGCACGCGGGCGATCAGGGTGGGGTCGAATTGGGGCAGGGCGGTGATTAAATCTTGGTCTATGCCCACGGCCAAAGGCTTGAAGCGCTTGAACACATCGTATTTATTGTAGATGTGGTCTGCAATCATATCGGTTTGCTTTTTCTTGCTCATGGTTTGCACGGCGGATTTCAGCGCGGCGCCCAGGGCGGTTTCTTGTGTCATTTTGTGTATCCTGTTGATAACCGGCCGCTGCGGCAGGGCATGGCCAACTTTAAGGCGGCATTGTAGTACAAAACACGGTGTTTTGGCTAAGGTTTTTACCCTGTGGCGTTTTTGGCTTTGCAGGCCGTCTGAAAAGGTTTCAGACGGCCTGCGGTTTGAAAAGGCGTTTAGCGGGCTTTAGAGGGGTGGCGTGCGATATCGGGCGTGGCCACTTTTACGTCGGCGTTTTGGGCGCGGTGGCGCAAGGCGTGATCCATCAGCACCAGCGCGAGCATGGCCTCGGCTATCGGCGCGGCGCGCAGGCCGACGCAGGGGTCGTGGCGGCCGTGGGTGGCGATTTCCACGGCTTGGCCGTTGATGTCGATAGAGCGGCGCGGTGTGGCGATGCTGCTGGTGGGCTTGATGGCGAAGTTGGCGCTGATGGTTTGGCCGGTGGAGATGCCGCCCAAGATGCCGCCGGCGTGGTTGCTCAAAAAGCCTTCGGGCGTGAGCTCGTCGCCGTGTTCACTGCCGCGCTGGGCTACGCTGGCGAAGCCCGCGCCGATTTCTACGCCTTTGACGGCGTTGATGCTCATCAGGGCGTGAGCGATGTCGGCATCGAGGCGGTCGAATACGGGCTCGCCCAAGCCCACGGGCACGTTGCGGGCTTCGACGGTGAGCTTGGCGCCCACAGAATCGAGCGATTTGCGGATGCTGTCCATGTAGTTTTCCAGCTCGTCGATCTGGCTGGCGTTGGCGGCGAAAAACGGATTGCGGCCAATGTGTTCCAAGCCTTCAAATGCAATGGCTTTTTCGCCGATTTGGGTGACGTAGGCGATGATTTCGGTGTCGAATTGTTCGCTCAGCCATTTTTTGGCAATGGCACCGGCGGCCACGCGTGCGGCGGTTTCGCGGGCGGAAGAGCGGCCGCCGCCGCGATAATCACGGGTGCCGTATTTGTGCCAATAGGTGTAGTCGGCGTGGCCGGGGCGGAATTGCTGCGCGATGTTGCCGTAGTCTTTGCTGCGCTGGTCGGTGTTGCGGATTAAGAGGGCGATCGGTGTGCCGGTAGTGCGGCCTTCAAACACGCCGGATAAAATTTCCACTTCGTCGGCTTCGCGCCGTTGGGTGACGTGGCGGCTGGTGCCCGGGCGGCGGCGGTCGAGATCGGTTTGGATGTCGGCTTCGCTGATGGAGAGCCCGGGCGGGCAGCCGTCGATGATGCAGCCGAGTGCGGGGCCGTGGCTTTCGCCGAAAGTGGTGACGGTAAAGAGTTGTCCGAATGTGTTGCCAGCCATGATGTGCAAAATAGGGAAAAAAGGAGCTTGAGTGTAGCACAAATCAATCGCTGCATGCCGCCGGATGCGATATATAACTTTTGGTTCTATCTTCAGCAAATCTTATTCTTTCCTTTTTTTGTGCCGGCTTTGTAGAATGCATGTTCCCTCATGCCGTAGTGCACAACCATATCATTAATAATATTCGAAAAATAAGGAATCATCATGGCCCGTTTGACCGTACATTCTGTTGCCACCGCTCCCGAAGCCGCCAAAGCGCGCGTGGAAGCTGCCGAGAAAAACAATGGCTTTTTGCCCAATCTGATTGGCGTGTTGGCCAATTCGCCGGCGGCATTGGCGATGTATCAAGATGTGGGTGCGCTCAATGCCACCACCAGCTTGAGCGCCGGCGAGCGCGAGGTGGTGCAGATTACTGCCGCCGTGTTAAACCAGTGCGGTTTTTGCAAAGCCGGCCACACTGCGCTTTCTACCAAGAAAAAGCTCTTGGAGCCGCAAGCGATGGAGGCCTTGCGCAATACCACGGCGCTGGACGATGCCAAGTTAAACCAATTGGCGCTGTTTACCCAATCGGTGATTGCCAACAAAGGCAATGTGGCCGACGACGAGCTGCAAGCCTTTTTTGCGGCGGGCTACAATGAGCAGCAGGCGCTGGAAGTGGTGCTGGGTGTGGCTTTGGCCACTTTGTGCAATTTTGCCAATAATCTGGCACACAATGAAATCAACCCGCAGCTGCAAGCTTATGCCTGATGTTTCAGACGGCCTTGCATGCCCATTCCAATTTGAATGGGCATCACAGCAAACAGGCCGTCTGAAACAGTTTGACCGATAAAAGGAACACTTTATGAGCAAACAAGCCGAATGGATAGATGCCGTACGCGCGCTGACCAAAACCGCGCTGCGCCCGCTGGTGGATGAAATCGACCGCAAAGGGCTGTATCCCGAAGCCTTTATGCGCGAGCTGGGCGGAATCGGCGGCTTTGCCTGCGTGGGCACTGAAGCCGAGGGCGGCAACGGCCTGGGGCTTTCGGCGCAAATCGATGTGATTCGCGCGGTAGGCGGCGAATGCGGCGCCACGGCGTTTTCGGTGTGGTGCCAAAGTGCTTGTGCCTGGTATTTGCACCAAAGCGAAAACGAGGCGGTGCGCACCCGCTATTTGGCCGATGTGCTGCAAGGCAAAGTGTTGGCCGGCACGGCGATGTCAAACACGGTGAAGCATTTGGCCGATATTGAGAAGCATTTGCTGCAGGCTGAAAAAGTGGCGGGCGGCTATGTGGTGAGCGGCTCGCTGCCGTGGGTGTCGAATATCGGCGAAGATCATGTGTGGGCGGCCACTGCGCAAATCGGCGATGGCTATGTGATGTTTATCACCGGCGGGCGCGCTGAAGGTGTGAGTTTGCAGGCTTGCCCCGAATTTTGTGCGCTGGAAGGCACGCGCACTTTCGGCGTTCGCTTTGATAAGGTGTTTGTGGCGGATGAAGATGTGCTGGCGGCACCTGAAGCATTTGCCGGCTATATCGGCCGCATCAAGGCGGGCTTTATTTTGCTGCAAATGGGCATAGGCGGCGGCATTATCGATGGCTGCCTCGGCGTGATTCGTTTGGCCGATGTGAGCGGCCGCGAAATCAACCGCTATCTCGATAATGGCTTTGATGCGCTTCAGACGGCCTTGAATCAGGCTTGGGAAGAAACCGGCCCCTTAGCCGATGCCGCTTGGCACAACCGCCCCGAATTGCTGCCCACACTGAAACTGCGCCTGGCCGCTTCTGAATTGTGTTTGGCGGCGGCGCAATCGGCTTCACTGCATGCGGGTGCTAAAGGCTATTTGATGCGCAGTCCGGCGCAGCGGCGCAACCGCGAGGCGATGTTTGTGGCCATCGTCACCCCCGCCGTCAAACATTTGCGCAAAGAAATCGCCGCGCTGGAAGCGGCTTGATAGCGCTTTCAGACGGCCTGTTGAAGTTGTTTAAAAGAAAAGGCCGTCTGAACACCATGAAAGGATAAGCATGGCACAATATATGTGCGGCCCTTGCGGCTGGATTTATGATGAAGAGCTGGGTGACCCCGAGCACGGCTTAGCGCCGGGCACGCTGTTTGCCGATATTCCCGATGATTGGCGCTGCCCGGAATGCGGCGTGGGCAAAGATGATTTTTATCTGCTCGATTTTGTGATTTGATGCGGATGTTGAAGTTAGGTATCAAGTAAACACAGGCCGTCTGAAAGCGTTCAGACGGCCTGTGTTGGTGTTGATTAATATTTGGCCTCAACCAGACGGTTGTTGCGGTAAGCAGGCCGTGGGTCGGATTCTTGAATCCGGCACTTGTTTGTAGAGTAAAGCACGCACATTGCCTTGGCCAATGGCCAAACGTCGAATTCAATAATCCGAGCTACGCGGATGCTGCCAAACTGTTTTTATTTTGTAAGCTTATTTTTTAGGATGGGCATAAAACCAATGCCGTCTGAAAGCGTTCAGACGGCATTGGTTTTGCTCTGATTAATATTTGGCATCAACCAAGCGGTTGTTGCGGTAAGTTTGCTGCTGCATCAGGTTGCCGTTGTAGGCATAAATGTTCAGCGTGCCATCGGCAGGGTGGGCGCGGAAATTCATCAGCTCATTGCGCGGCAGCACATAAGGATCGGTGCGCTTGCGGCTGTTGTCGCTGTAGAAATCCTGCACGGTGTATTCGTTGCCGCGCTTGCCGATGAGCTGGCGGTAAAAGCCGCCGGCAGCGGAAGCATTGCGCGGTTTGCCTTGCGCATCGAAATAAGTCACGATTTGCTCTTCGATGACATTAAGGCCGCTGTTGTCGTTTTGATTGCCGCTGCGGGTTTTGTCGAGGCCGACCGGAATATTGATGGAAGTGCCCAAGCCGACATGGTTGCCGATGCTGGTGCCCACACCCAGCCCCACCGACATGCCGGGCGTGCCGACCGTGCAGGCGCTCAACAGCAAAACCAAGGCGCAAGAGGGGAGGAAAGGTTTCATGAAGGCTCCTTCGTGATTCAAAATAAGAGGGTGGGCAAGCAAATGTTTTAAGTATATCGGGATTTGCACTTTTTCGGCGTTAGCGTTGGTAAAGGCTGCGGCATGTGGGCGGCATTTGCTTTGGTGCTGCACATGTGAAAAAGCACGTTCAGACGGCCTGAGCGTGCTTTTGATATATAGAGCCGAATCAAGTCTGCTTGATTTCGGTTTGAATGGAAACTTATTTCATGCTCAGCTGTGCGCCGGCTTCGGAAAATTTAATTTCTTTCACAAAGCTGAATTCGCTCGCTTCGCCATTGATGAATACGGGGCGCATAATTTGACCGTTCATCCAAGCCACGGCGGCTTTATCGATAGCTGCCGAGCCGCTGCTGCGAATCACGCGCACATTGCTGGTTTCGCCTTTGGGGCTGAGGGTGAGGCGCATGGCCACATTGCCGGTGATCGGTGCGTGAGCTTCGGAGGCTTTTTGGTAAAATTGCACATCTTGTGCGGCAGAGATGGCGGGAAGGGTGAGCAGCGCGGCGGCAGCCAGCGCAAGGGTGCGGGGGAAGTTCATGGGAAATCCTTACGTAAGTGTTTAAATAATTATTTGTAATTCAATCCGGCAATTAAATTGCTTGAATATATATTTGGTTGAATTATCATGTTTTTATGTTTGTTTATTTTGCATGAGGGGCTTTGAATGCGCAAGCAAAAAGCGCCTTAAATTTTGAAGATAATCGGTTTATTCTTTAGATAAACGGTATTTTTTTAATGGGAAAATGGATGTAAAGCAAGATGATGGGTAAGTAATAATGACAAATAAATCAAGGTTGCGATAAAAATCCATTTTAAAATAATTATTTATATAATTACCCTTGTTGCATGTTTGATGAATTGGAAGTCTTTTTCAATTAAAATATACCGTTTATCTGGAAAATGAGCCGACTATTTGATTGTTGTGTTTTGGCAACGATGGGCGCGATGGCAGGGAAAAACGGTCGGGAAATGTTTCAGACGGCCTCAAACTTATCTGCCGATATGGTGTAGAATTCAGCCTGATTGCCTACATATTTTGCGCTGCCGGATGAAATAAAAGGCCGCAAAAAAAGTAAGGCACCCACCCAAACGGCAGGCGCATCGATTTAAAAGCGCGTGCTGTTATAGAGAAAAAGCATGAAAAAACTGAAATTTACCAAGATGCACGGCTTGGGCAATGATTTTATGGTGGTTGACGGCGTGAATCAGGCGTTTGAACCGCAAGAAGCGCCGTTAACCCAATGGGCAAACCGCCATACCGGCGTGGGCTTCGATCAGCTTTTGCTGGTGGAAAAAGCCGGCGCGGCCGATGTGGATTTCCGCTACCGCATTTTCAATGCTGATGGCAGCGAAGTGGAGCAGTGTGGCAATGGTGCGCGCTGCTTTGCACGCTTTGTGGCCGATAAAGGGCTCAGCAGCAAGCAGGAAATCAGGGTGGAAACGGCGCGCGGCGTGATTGTGCCGCGGCTGCTGGATAGCGGCTTGGTTGTGGTGAATATGGGCAAGCCGCGTTTGATGCCGTCTGAAATTCCGTTTGTGCCGGCTGCCGGCGAGGCCGACGATGCGCTCACGCATATTGTGTTGGTGGGGCTCGAATCGGTGCCGCTGAGCTGTGTGAACATGGGCAATCCGCATGCGGTGTTGCTGGTGGATGATGTGGACACGGCACCGGTGGCGCGCTGGGGCGAAGCGATTGAATCGAACGAGCAATTTCCCGAGCGTGTAAACGTGGGCTTTATGCAGGTGCTGGATGAGGGGCATATCCGTTTGCGCGTGTATGAGCGCGGCGCGGGCGAAACGCAGGCTTGCGGCACCGGCGCTTGCGCCGCCGTGGTGGCGGGCGTGCGCTTGGGTTTGCTGCAGGCGGCATCGCAAATACGCGTGAGCCTGCCCGGCGGCGATTTGCATATCGAGTGGCAGCCGGGCGATGATGTGATGATGACAGGCCCCGTGCAAACGGTGTTTGAAGGTGAGTTGCAATACTGATGAACAAACAAAATGTATTGAATTTTTTAGCGGAAAATCCGGATTTTTTGGCCGAACATGCCGAAACCTTGGGCGTGCGCCTGCGTGACGACAAAGTGCGCTCGTTTGCGCAGGCTCAGCTGGCGGCGGCGCAAATCAAAGCCGATAAAATGGCAGCGCAAATGGCGCAAATGATGGCAGCTGCCGAAGCCAACCATGCCACTATGCAGCGCTTGCTGGCGTTGGATATCGCTTTGCTGCGTGCCAACACGGTGGCGCAGGCCGTGCAGGCGCTCTACCGCAGCCTGGAGCAGGATTTCGGTTTGCAGCAATACCGGCTGGTGTTGGCGGCAGAGGCTCAGAATAAGGCTAAAATCCCGCCGGCGCTGTGTGTGGCCGATGAACGGACAAAAGCCGAAATCGCAGCCATGGAGGCACCGATGTTGGGCAGCAAAATCAGCCCGGCCTTGCGCACTTTGCTGCCGGCAGATGGCAAAGTGGCGGAGAGCTTTTTGCAGCTGCCGGTGCCCATCGGCGGCCGAACCGGGGCGCTGTTGCTGGCGGCTGATGAAGATGTGGCGCGGTTTGGTGAAGATTTGCCCACCGAATGGATTGTGCGCATGGCCGAAGCCGTGGGCGCGGTGTTGTCGCGTGTGATGGGTTATCGTTGATGGTCGCCAACATCAGTTTGTGGTTTTTAGCCGCTTATATTGCCGTGTTTGTGGTGTTTGCCTATCGGGCGGGCGAATTTCAATGGCTGTGGGGCAGCGTGCTTTTGTGGCTGGGTTTTGGTGCCATCGGCGCGCGCCTGCTGCCGGGGCTGTGGGGCATCACGCATTTGAGTGCGCTTTATATGCCGCATTTTTACATTGCCTTGGCGAGCCTGTTTTTCTTGGTGCCGCGCTGGCAGAAAATGCCTGAAAAACATCGGTGGCAGCTCAGCGGCGGGCAGGCTTTTTTAAGCCTGTTTGCGCTCAGCGGCATGTTGATGAGCGTGGTGTTTGCGCTGTTGCTGGCGATGGTGTGGTATCGTTTTCCCACCGGCATCACACCTTATGTATTGCCGGCGCTGTTGCAGATGTATTTGTTTGAGCCGGTGTATTGGGTGTGTATGCAATCGGTGTTGATGCTGCTTTTTTATCTGCACCGCGTGGTGATTGAAAAGCAGCCGGCCAATTGCTTCAGCCGCCGCCAATTGCAGCTCGGTTTTTTGCTGGCGCTGTTTTTCCAGATGGCTTTCGTGGTGGGGTCGTTGCTGCGGATACGCTATTAATCAGCAAGGCCGTCTGAAAGCAGCGGCATATAACCATTGGTTTTAAGCATGTAAAGATTGGGTATTTGGCTTTCTTTGGCGCGCACGCTAAGATGCAATGGAATCAATTCGACATTAAAAGGAGCAGCTTATTATGAATATTGCACACAGCATCACCGATTTAATCGGCAACACGCCGCTGGTTGAGCTAAACCGCCTCACCGAAGGCCTGGAAGCTCGCGTGGTGGCCAAGCTGGAATTTTTCAACCCGGGTAGCAGCGTGAAAGACCGCATTGCCGTGTCTATGGTTGAAGCGGCGGAAAAGGCCGGCAAAATCCATAAAGATACCGTTATTGTGGAAGCCACCAGCGGCAATACCGGCATCGGTTTGGCGATGGTGTGTGCCGCGCGCGGCTACAAATTGGCCATCACCATGCCTGAGAGCATGAGCAAAGAGCGCCGTATGCTGCTGCGCGCTTTCGGTGCCGAGCTGATTCTCACCCCCGCAGCCGAGGGTATGGGCGGTGCGATTGCCAAAGCGCAGGCGCTGGTGGATGAGCATCCCGATATTTATTTTATGCCGCGCCAGTTTGACAACGAGGCCAACCCGCAAGTGCACCGTGAAACCACCGCCGAAGAAATTTGGCGCGACACCGATGGTCAAGTGGATATTTTCGTTTCCGGCGTGGGCACCGGCGGCACCGTGACCGGCGTGGGCGAAGTGTTGAAATCAAGAAAACCGGGCGTGGAAATTGTGGCGGTGGAGCCGGAAGCTTCGCCGGTGTTGAGCGGCGGCGAAAAAGGGCCGCACCCGATTCAGGGCATAGGCGCGGGCTTTGTGCCCACGGTGCTGAACACGAAAATCTACGACAGCATCATCAAAGTGCCCAATGAAGCGGCTTTTGCCACCGCCCGTGCCATGGCTGAAAAAGAAGGTGTGCTGGTGGGCATTTCTTCGGGCGCTGCCGTGTGGAGCGCGCTAGAGTTGGCTAAAAAGCCGGAAAACAAAGGCAAATTGATTGTGGTGCTGATTCCTTCTTACGGCGAGCGCTATCTTTCTACGCCGCTGTTTGCCGATTTGGTGTAAACCTTATTTATCCGATTTACCCGTAAAAGGCCGTTTCATACCAATCCAAAAAAATAACCTAACTTCGTTGTCTCGCCTTGCCGTACTAGTTGTACTGTCTGCGGCTCGCCGCCTTGTTAGCTTACTTTTTTGAATTGGTATCAGACGGCCTTTTGTTTGGCTTGTGGTTTTAGGGTTTGTTTACATTTCATTACGCGGCAATGCTGGCTCAAAAATGCGCCTGCTGTGTTGAAAATGCTCGCCAGATATTCAACCTTGCTGCGCTTTTTACCTTGCAAGTACGCTTTTGCCCTCATAAACGAAATGTCAGGACGCTCTGGCGGCATACCGTTGGTAGGATTTGACGGCAAAGTACCCGATCGTGCTGGAAATCGCCACGCTTGTTTGGTAGTATTGGGGCTTCGATAAATCTGATGATAAAGCGCCATGAAAAAGCATATTCCCCTTTTATTTGTAATGGCGGCACTGAGCGGTTGCAGCTCGGTTTACCTGCCGACACTGAAAGAAGTGCCCGTACGCCCGACCAACGTGGAAACCGGCAGCGCCCAATATCGCCTGGCCGCCAATCACTGGACAGATGTGTCGAAAATCCGTGATGAAGCCACTCGGCTGAGCTATCAGGTGAGCCAAGGCAAAATCACCAAAGTGCAGGCGGCGCAATATTTAAACCGCTACCGCATCCAATTGGTGGGCCGCAATACGGTGGACGACAGCATGTATGAAGTGTATCTGCGCTCCGCGGTCGACAGCCAACGCGGTGAAATCACCACCGAGCAATCGAAGCTTTACATCCAAAATGCGCTCAAGGGCTGGCAGCAACGCTGGCCGAATATGCGCAGCAAGCCGGCTAATCCGGCGTTTACCAACTTCCTGATGGAAGTGATGGACATGAAGCCGTTGCAATAATGCAATGCGCTTATCAAACATCAGGCCGTCTGAAAGCTTTCAGACGGCCTGATGTTTGATGTTTGTTTGAAACAAAGTGCTTTGGCTGGTTGCCTGCGTATCAGCAAGCGCTGTGGGGCGGTTGCGTTTATTTACGCAACAATTTTTCGGTGGCTGCGCGGGCGCGCATTTTGATTTCTTCTGTCATATAACTTTTCATTTGCGAATAAACCAGCGCAATCACCGCGATATCATCGGTGAAACCAAGTGGCCCGAGTAAATCAGGAATGCTGTCGATGGGGCTGAAAAAATAAACCAACGCGCCCAAAATAATCATTTTTGCGCGTTTGGGTGTGGCAGGTTCTTTAAACAGAAAATAAAGGGCATACAGCTGGCGCACGGCCGGTGCGCCCAAGCGGCCGGCAAAGCGGACGAGTTTTTTTAAAAAGCCGTCTTCATCCAGCTTTTTGCGGCGAAACTCGGGTATAAAATCTTCAGGAGCGGGCTTGCTCATGGTGCTGTCCTTTTAAATGGATGAAAGCATGTTCAAACGATTATAAAATGAAGGGGCGGCGGGCTGATTTCAAGGGCATGGCCGCGGGTTTGTTGTGCAAAGAAGCGTAAGGGGTCGGCCTGCCCGAATTTATTTGCGCTGCTAATGTCAAACAGAGGCCGTCTGAAACGTTTCAGACGGCCTCTGTTTGACATATTTATATCGGTATAATACTAAATCTAAAAAATAACCCAACTGCGTTGTTTCGCTTTGCTGTATGTGTGTACTGTCCGTGGCTCGCCGCTTTGCTGTCTTATACCAATCCAAAAAGATAACCTAACTTCGTTGGTTCGCCTTGCCGTGCTATCTGTACTGTCGTAGGCTTCCGCCTTGTTAGCTTACTTTTTTGAATTGGTATTATTTTTTTAGGTTTGGTTCAAGGCTGATTGCTATTTTTGACGTAACAAAACGCCCGCATCAAGCGGGCGTTTGTGTGGGTGGCAGCTTACAGCAGGTGGGCGACACCGGCTTTTTCTTCTTCTAACTCTTGCAAGGTGATGTTGATGCGTTCGCGGCTGAAGTCGTCGATTTCCAAACCTTCAACCAATTTGTATTCGCCGTTTTCGCAAGTTACCGGAAAGCCGAACATGGTTTCTTCCGGAATGCCGTAAGCGCCGTCGGAAGGAATGCCCATGGTCACCCATTTGCCATCGGTGCCCAGCCACCAGTCGTGAATATGATCGATGGCGGCATTGGCAGCCGAAGCGGCTGAAGAGAGGCCGCGTGCCTCGATAATGGCGGCGCCGCGCTTGCCCACGGTGGGCAGAAACACGTTGGCGTTCCAATCTTGATCATTAATCAAATCTTTTACTTTTTGGCCGTTCACAGTAGCAAAGCGGTAGTCGGCATACATGGTGGGCGAGTGGTTGCCCCATACGCACAGTTTTTCAATGTCGCTGACGGCTGTGCCGGTTTTCTCGGCCACTTGGCTCAAGGCGCGGTTGTGATCCAGGCGCAGCATGGCGGTGAAGTTTTTGGCAGGCAGGTCGGGGGCGGATTTCATGGCGATATAGGCATTGGTGTTGGCCGGATTGCCCACCACCAGCACTTTGACATTGCGGTCGGCCACTTTGTTCAGTGCGGCACCTTGCACGGTGAAGATTTCAGCGTTGGCCTGCAACAAATCAGCGCGTTCCATGCCTTTGCTGCGCGGGCGCGAGCCCACCAAAATGGCCACTTGGGCATCTTTAAAGGCTTCTTCGGGGTTATCGGTGGTAAACATGCCGGCCAGGAGCGGGAACGCGCAATCTTGCAGCTCCATCATCACGCCTTTTACCGCAGTTTGTGCGTGCGGCAAATCGAGCAATTGCAGAATAACGGGCTGGTCTTTGCCCAGCATTTCACCGCTGGCAATACGGAACAATAAGGCATAACCAATTTGGCCTGCTGCGCCGGTAACGGCTACGCGTACGGGTGATTTCATATCCAAAACTCTCCTGGTAATTTTGTTAAGGTGGTGAGGCCGCTGAGGGCGAAAATATATTACTGATTCACCTGGATTTTGAGGTGCGATGTTGGATATTTCCGCGCCTTTCGGGCTGTACGGCATTATATTGAATTTGTTTCACTATAATTGGCTTTTTGATGTGTTTTGTAAACCGTGCCGTGACAGCCTGTATCATACCAAATTTATCTCTTGTAGCAATATTATTTTGTAGCCGGCTGAAACTTTGTGGCCGTCTGAAAATAAAATGCCAATAAAATTGCCGGATGAATAATAAGGTGTGCGCCTTTGCGACAACGTGCTGGAGCTGGTCGGTGTTTTGTTTCCATATTTACGACAAAATAGCATAAGCAGGCGGGCGCGGGCAAAGATGTTTGAAGAGCTGCTTTTAGCGCGGCGGCGCGGCTGCAAGATTTACACTATCGGGCAGATAGGATTTTCAGACGGCCTTTCGAGTAGATGCTCAGGCTAAGCGCTTGTTGTTATTGGGTTCTGCTGTTTTGTAGCAGGATTAGGCAATGGGCTTTGTAAGATTGTTGTTAAATTTCATTAAAAAATCTGCCTCAAAGGGCTGTTCAATAACTGATAAACAATGTAAATTACGCATCACCGTAGTTAGGTGTAGTATTGCCGGCTGCTTGGTTTTTGAGTTTTTTGAGAAAAATAAAGAGGAATTGAAATGCAGACGAAACATCGCCCTGTATTCCTGGAGATCCCCAACATCAGGTTGCCGATCCCGGGGATTGTTTCTATCCTGCACCGCATCAGCGGGGTCATTCTGTTTGTGAGCCTGCCGCTGTTGCTGTGCTTGCTGGCCGGTACGTTGAGCAGTGAAGCTGCTTTTGCCACGTATCAGTCGGTCGTATCCAACCCCTTGGTCAAACTGATTCTGATTGGCTTGCTGTGGGCGTATCTGCACCACTCTATCGCCGGTATCCGCTTTTTGCTGCTTGATGCCCACAAAGGCTTGGAGCTGCAAACCGCCCGCGCCACGGCTAAATTCACATTGGTGGCCGGTTTGGTGTTGACCGTTATCTTGGGAGCGTGGTTATGGTAGAACGTAAACTGGCCGGTGCGCATTATGGCTTGCGCGATTGGGCGATGCAGCGTGTTACTGCGGTGATCATGCTGATTTATACTGTTTTATTTGTGCTTTTCTTGCTGATGTTGCCCAGCGGTTATGATGCTTGGCAGGCATTTTTTGCGCAAACCTGGGTGAAGCTGTTTACCCAAGTTACTTTTGTGGCGCTGTTTTTGCATGCATGGGTCGGCATCCGCGATTTGTGGATGGACTATGTGAAATCATTTGGCTTGCGCCTGTTTCTGCATGTGGCGACCATTATTTGGTTGCTCGGCTGCTTGGTTTATTCGGTTAAAGTAATTTGGGGGTTGGTATGAGTTTTCCCGTTCGCAAGTTTGATGCCGTGATTGTCGGCGGCGGCGGTGCCGGTTTGCGCGCCGCATTGCAATTGTCCAAATCCGGTTTGAATACCGCTGTTTTGTCTAAAGTGTTTCCCACCCGTTCGCACACCGTAGCTGCGCAAGGCGGCATTTCCGCCTCGTTGGGCAATGTGCAGGAAGACCGCTGGGATTGGCATATGTATGACACCGTAAAAGGGTCTGACTGGCTGGGCGATCAGGATGCCATTGAATTTATGTGTCGCCGCGCACCCGAAGCGGTGATTGAGCTGGAGCACATGGGCATGCCGTTTGACCGCGTGGAAAGCGGCAAAATCTATCAACGTCCGTTTGGCGGCCATACGGCTGAGCACGGCAAACGTGCGGTAGAGCGCGCCTGCGCCGTGGCCGACCGTACCGGCCATGCCATGTTGCACACGCTTTATCAGCAAAATGTGCGCGCCAACACGCAATTTTTTGTGGAGTGGACGGCGCTTGATCTGATTCGCAATGAAGAAGGTGATGTGCTTGGCGTAACGGCCATGGAGATGGAAACCGGCGAGGTTTATATTTTCCATGCCAAAGCCGTGTTGTTTGCCACCGGCGGTGCCGGCCGCATTTATGCTTCTTCCACCAATGCCTTTATGAATACCGGTGATGGCTTGGGCATTTGCGCCCGTGCTGGCATTCCGCTGGAAGACATGGAATTTTGGCAATTCCACCCCACCGGTGTGGCCGGCGCCGGTGTGTTGATTACCGAAGGCGTGCGCGGTGAGGGCGGCATTTTGCTCAACTGCGACGGCGAGCGCTTTATGGAGCGCTACGCGCCTACCGTGAAAGATTTGGCATCGCGCGACGTGGTTTCGCGTGCAATGGCAATGGAAATTCACGAAGGCCGTGGTTGCGGTAAGAATAAAGACCATGTGTTGTTGAAAATCGACCATATCGGCGCTGAAAAAATTATGGAAAAGCTGCCGGGCATCCGTGAGATTGCGATTCAATTTGCCGGCATCGATCCGATTAAAGACCCGATTCCGGTGGTGCCGACCAACCATTATATGATGGGTGGTATTCCCACCAATTATTTGGGCGAAGTGATTGTACCTAAAGACGGTGAATATGAAGTGCCGGTAAAAGGCCTCTATGCAGCCGGCGAATGTGCTTGCGCTTCTGTGCACGGCGCCAACCGTTTGGGAACCAATTCGCTGCTGGATTTAGTGGTGTTCGGTAAATCAGCCGGCGACAGCATGGTGGATTATGTGCGCGCGCAAGATGGCTGGAAAGATCTGCCCGCCGATGCAGGTGCATTCACGGCGCAACGCCTGGCGCGTTTGGAAAATCAAACCGGCGGTGAAAACGTGGATGAAGTGCGGCGTGATTTGCAGCGCATGGTGCAAGGCCACGCCGGTGTGTTCCGCACCGATGCGATTTTGAAAGAGGGCGTAGATAAGGTGCTGGAAATTGCCGAGCGCGTGAAGAAAACCGAAATCAAGGATAAAAGCAAGGTATGGAACACAGCGCGTATCGAAGCGCTGGAGCTGGACAATTTGATTGAAGTGGCTAAAGCCACGTTGGTTTCTGCCGAGGCGCGCAAAGAGTCGCGCGGTGCCCACGCTTCAGATGATCACCCCGAGCGTGATGATGAAAATTGGATGAAACATACCCTGTATCATCCGCTCACCAACACCCTGACTTACAAACCGGTTAACACCAAACCGCTGAGCGTAGACTATATCGAGCCGGCCAAACGCGTTTACTAAGGAATACAACACATGGAAAAAATACGTTTTCAAGTGTACCGCTACAATCCTGATGTGGATGCGAAGCCGTACATGCAAGATTATGAATTGGAAGTGGAGCCCACCGACGTTAAGCTTTTGGATGCCTTGGTGAAGCTTAAAGCCCAAGACGACAGCCTGTCGTTCCGCCGCTCCTGCCGCGAAGGCATTTGCGGTTCAGACGGCATGAACATCAACGGCAAAAACGGCTTGGCCTGCCTCACCGATATCCGCAGCCTCAAACAGCCCATTAAGCTGCGCCCGCTGCCGGGCTTGCCGGTGATTCGTGACCTGATTGTGGACATGACCCAATTCTTCAATCAATACCATTCGATTAAGCCTTATGTGGTCAACGACACGCCCGCGCCTGAGCGCGAACGCCTGCAAACGCAGGATGAGCGCAAAGAGCTTGATGGTTTGTATGAATGCATTTTGTGCGCCTGTTGCTCGACTGCCTGCCCGTCGTTTTGGTGGAACCCCGATAAATTCGTCGGCCCCTCCGGCTTACTCAATGCCTACCGCTTTATTGCCGATAGTCGCGACACCATCACCAACGAGCGTTTGGATAACCTGAACGACCCTTACCGGCTGTTTCGCTGCCACACCATTATGAACTGTGTGGATGTGTGTCCGAAGCACTTGAACCCGACCGGAGCCATCGGTAAGATTAAAGAAATCATGTTGAAACGGGCTGTGTAAGCTATGCCGGCTTTTGACGAAACCGCAAAGCGGCGTATCCGCTTTCAAACCCGCCGTGGGCTGCTCGAGCTGGATATTTTGCTCGGGCGGTTTATGGATAAAGAATTCCAGCATCTGAGTGATGATGAATTGGCTGTGTTTGTGGAAATTTTGGATTTGCCCGACCAGGAGTTTCTGGCTTTGGTCAATGAAAAAGAAGAAGCCGGCAAGCCTTATTTCGTTCCTCTGTTGGAGAAAATCAGAAAGGCCTGATGCACCCTAAGCTTCACAAGCCAGATGTTTTGAGGCCGTCTGAAACAAAAACCAGCAGTTTTAACTGCGTCGCTTTTACATAAGAAAAAAGGAGTTGAAGAGATGTCTAAAACCGTTAAATTGCAAGTAGAAGGTAAAGAGGCCTTGGAGCTGCCGGTATTGGAAGGCACCTTGGGTAACGATGTTGTCGATATCCGCACCTTCACCAAAGGCACGGGCATGTTTACTTTCGACCCCGGCTTTGTGTCTACGGCAAGCTGTGAATCGAAAATCACCTTTATCGATGGCGACAAAGGCCAGCTTTACTATCGCGGCTATCCGATTGAGCAGCTGGCTGAAAACAGCGACTATCTGGAAACCTGCTATCTGCTGATTAACGGCGAATTGCCGACTGCCGAGCAAAAGGCCAAATTTGAAGAAACCGTGCTGCGCCACACCATGGTGCATGAGCAGCTCACTTGGTTCTTCCGCGGTTTCCGTCGCGATGCCCACCCGATGGCCATGATGGTTGGCGTGGTTGGCGCACTGGCTGCGTTTTATCAAGACAGCTTGGATATTAATAATGCCGATCACCGCCGCATTGCCGAATTCCGCCTGATTTCCAAAATTCCGACGATTGCGGCCATGTGCTACCGTTATTCCAACGGTTTGCCGTTCAATTATCCGAAAAATGATTTGTCTTACACCGCCAACTTCATGCACATGATGTTTGCCACGCCGTGCGAAAAATACGAACCCAACCCGGTGTTGGTGCGCGCGCTGGACCGCATCTTTATTCTGCATGCCGATCACGAGCAAAATGCTTCCACTTCTACCGTGCGTTTGGCCGGCTCTTCGGGTGCAAACCCGTTTGCCTGTATCGCAGCCGGCATTGCCAGCTTGTGGGGGCCGGCACACGGCGGCGCCAATGAGGCTGTGTTGAAAATGTTGGACGAAATCGGCGATGTATCGCGCGTGCCTGAATTTATGGAAGGCGTGAAAGAGCGTAAATACCGCCTGATGGGCTTCGGCCACCGCGTTTACCGCAATATGGATCCGCGCGCCAGCATTATGCGTGAAACCTGCTATGAAGTGCTCAAAGAGCTGGGCTTGGAAAACGATCCGAAATTCAAGCTGGCGATGGAATTGGAAAAAATCGCCTTGAGCGATCCGTTCTTTATCGAGCGCAAGCTGTATCCGAATGTTGATTTCTACTCAGGCATCGTATTGTCGGCGCTGGGCATTCCTGTGTCGATGTTTACCGTGATTTTCGCACTGGCACGTACCGTGGGCTGGATTTCGCATTGGCATGAAATGATTGCCGAGCCCGGCCAAAAAATCGGCCGTCCGCGCCAGCTTTACACCGGTTCGCCGCGCCGCGATTATGTGCCGGTAAACCAGCGCTGAAAAGTATCAGCCGAGGTTTCAGACGGCCGTTTGTAACAAAATGTAGTCAGTTTGGACGGCTTAATGTTATATGTTAATGAAGTTGTGTAAAACAACTTTAAGCATCAACGATACCCGGCAGTCGGAGAGTAGAATAAGCACATTTCAGAAACAGTAGTTTGTTTTGGAAATAGGGCGGATTCTACTCTTTATTTTTAACATAAAAAGGGCTTAAGCCATGATGGACGACAAACAGAGCTTTTCTTATTTATTCGGCTCCAACGCACCTTATATCGAAGAATTATACGAAAACTACCTCAACGATCCCAATTCGGTGGATGAACACTGGAAACAATATTTTACCCAGTTAGCGGCACAGCCCGGCGCGGTGGAGCGTGATATTGCGCACCGCCCGATTCAGGAATCTTTCGCTAATCTGGCCAAACGCAAAGCTACTGCTGCCGTGTCGGGCAGCATTGATTTTAATTTGATGAAAAAACAGGTGTCGGTATTGCGCCTGATGTCTGCCTATCGCATTCAGGGTGTGGGGGCAGCCAAGCTCGACCCGCTCAACCGTGTGCCACCCAGCAATGTCGAAGCGCTTGATCCGGCTTACCACGGCCTGACCGATGCCGATATGGCGGTGAAATTCAGCATGGGCGACGGCGATTTTTCAGGCAATACCAGCCTGCCGCTGGCCGAAATCATCAGCAAACTCAAGCAAACTTATTGCGGCCATATCGGTATTGAATATATGTATATTTCCAATACCGATGAGCGCCGCTGGATTCGCAGCCGCTTTGAAACCGAGCTCTCCACGCCGAAATACAATGCCGATGAAAAGCGCCGTATTCTCAAACAGCTCACTGCTGCCGAAACGTTAGAGCGCTATCTGCACACCAAATATGTCGGCCAAAAACGCTTTTCGGTAGAAGGCGGCGAGAGCGCCATTGCCGGTTTGAATTACCTGATTCAAAATGCCGGCAAAGACGGCGTGGAAGAAGTGGTAATCGGCATGGCGCATCGAGGCCGTCTGAACGTGTTGGTCAACACTTTGGGCAAGTTGCCGCGTGATTTGTTTGCCGAATTCGAAGGCAAGGCCGCAGCCACGCTGCCCAGCGGCGACGTGAAATATCATATGGGTTTCAGCTCCGATTTGGCCACGCCCAACGGCCCCATGCATGTTACCTTGGCGTTTAACCCTTCGCATTTGGAAATTGTGAACCCGGTGGTGGAAGGCTCGGTGCGTGCCAAGCAGCGCCGCCGCGGTGATGACGGCCCCAATCAAGTGCTGCCGGTGTTGATTCACGGCGACTCGGCCTTTATCGGCTTGGGCGTGAATCAGGCAACATTCAACTTGTCGCAAACGCGCGGCTACACCACCGGCGGCACCGTGCATTTGGTCATCAACAACCAAATCGGTTTCACCACTTCTGATTTGCGCGATATGCGCTCATCCGCCCATTGCACCGATTTGGCCAAAATGGTGGAAGCGCCGATTTTCCATGTAAACGGTGATGATCCGGAAGCCGTATGTTATGTGATTCAGGCAGCTTTGGATTACCGCAAAGCGTTCCATAAAGATGTGGTGATCGACTTGGTTTGCTTCCGCAAGCTCGGCCATAACGAGGGCGATGATCCTTTCTTAACCCAGCCGATGATGTATCGCAAAGTGTCGCAACATCCGGGCACACGCGCGCTTTATGCCGACAAATTGTTGAAAGAAGGCGTGATCAAGGCCGATGAGGCCGAAGCCTACATTCAGGAATACCGCGAAGCGTTGGATAAAGGCGAGCAGGTTGAGCAAACCCGCCTGACCGATTACGAGAGCAAACACCGCGTGGATTGGTCGAAATACAGCGGCCAAGATTGGCGCGAAGCCGTGAGCAGCGGTTTGCCGGCTGCCGATATCCAGCGTTTGGCCGACAAATTCACCGAAGTGCCGCAAGGCTTTGCGCTGCACAATACGGTGAAAAAGCTGTTGGAAAGCCGCAAGGCCATGGCCGCCGGCGAGCAGCCGATTGATTGGGGCATGGCCGAAACCATCGCTTATGCAAGCTTGGTGACCAAAGGCACGCCGGTGCGCATTTCCGGTGAAGATTCCGGCCGCGGCACGTTCTCGCACCGCCATGCCGTGCTGCACGATCAAAACCGCGAAAAACGCGATGATGGCGCTTATGTGCCGCTGAGCCATATGAGCGAGCAGCAAGCCAGCTTTATTGTGATCGATTCTATTCTCAATGAAGAAGCCGTGATGGCTTACGAGTATGGTTTTGCCTGCTCGGCGCCCGACCGCTTAACCATTTGGGAAGCGCAATTCGGCGATTTTGCCAACGGCGCGCAAGTGGTGATCGACCAATTCTTGTCGTCCGGCGAAACCAAATGGGGGCGCTTGTGCGGCCTGACCGTGATTCTGCCGCACGGCTACGACGGCCAGGGCCCCGAGCACTCGTCTGCCCGTTTGGAGCGCTGGCTGCAATTGTGCTCTGAAGACAATATGCAGATTGTGATGCCGTCTGAAGCTTCGCAAATGTTCCACATTCTGCGCCGTCAGGCTTTGCGCTCCTATCGCAAGCCCTTGGTGATTTTCATGTCGAAACGCTTGCTGCGCTTTAAAGATTCTATGAGCCCGCTGAGCAATTTCACTGAAGGTTCGACTTTCCGTCCGGTGATCGGTGATGTGGCCGAGCGCGCCGATAACGGCAGCGTGAAGCGTGTGGTGCTGTGTGCAGGGCAGGTGTATTACGATTTGGCCAAAGCGCGCGATGAGCGCAACTTGGCCGATGATGTGGCCATCGTGCGTGTGGAGCAGCTTTATCCGTTCCCGTATGATGAAATCAAGGCTGAGCTGGCGAAATACCCGAATGCCAAAGAAGTAACGTGGGCGCAGGAAGAGCCGCGCAATCAGGGTGCGTTTTACCAAATCCGCCACCGCATCGAGCGCGTGTTGGATGCTTCGCAAACCCTCTCGTTTGCCGGCCGCCCGACCAGCGCTTCGCCTGCTGTAGGCTATATGAGCAAACACGTTGCCCAGCTCAAGCAGCTGATCGACGATGCCCTGACCTTAAACTAAACGCCAAATGCCGTCTGAAAGCTTTTTCAGACGGCCACACATCCCATTGGAGAACAACATGATTGTAGAAGTTAAAGTCCCTTTATTGTCAGAGAGCGTGTCGGAAGGCACTTTGATGAGCTGGCACAAAAAAGTCGGCGATGCCGTTGCGCGCGATGAAATCCTGATTGATGTGGAAACCGACAAAGTGGTGTTGGAAGTGCCCTCGCCGCAAGCCGGCGTGTTGGTGGAAATCATTGCCCAAGACGGTGAAACCGTGGTGGCCGAGCAGCTGCTGGCCAAAATTGACACCGCAGCCCAAGCCCAAGCGGCCGCGCCTGCTGCCGAAGCCGCACCGGCTGCAGCCGCAGCGCCGGCTTCCAATGCCCAAGCCGGTGTGGCGATGCCCGCCGCTGCCAAGCTAGCCGCCGAAAAAGGCGTGGATGTGGGCAGCGTGCAAGGCTCGGGTCGTGATGGCCGTGTGTTGAAAGAAGATGTGCAAGCTGCCGCTGCTGCACCTAAAGCCGCTGCGCCTGCTGCGCCCGTGCCTGCCGGCGAGCGCCCCGAGCAGCGTGTGCCGATGAGCCGCCTGCGCACCCGCGTGGCCGAACGCTTGCTGGCTTCTCAGCATGAAAATGCTATTCTCACCACGTTTAATGAAGTCAACATGAAGCCGGTGATGGAGTTGCGCAACAAATACAAAGAAAAATTTGAAAAAGAGCACGGCGTGAAGCTGGGCTTTATGTCGTTCTTTGTAAAAGCCGCTGTGGCTGCGCTGAAAAAATATCCGGTGGTGAATGCTTCAATCGACGGCAACGATATCGTGTATCACGGTTACTTCGATATTGGTATCGCCATCGGCAGCCCGCGCGGTTTGGTGGTGCCGATTCTGCGCGATGCCGATCAAATGAGCATTGCCGATATCGAAAAAGCGATTGTGGATTACGCGGTGAAAGCCAAAGACGGCAAAATCGCGTTGGAAGAGCTCACCGGCGGCACTTTCAGCATCACCAACGGCGGCACTTTCGGCTCGATGATGTCCACCCCCATCATTAATCCGCCGCAATCGGCCATTTTGGGCATGCACGCCACCAAAGAGCGTGCCATGGTTGAAAACGGCCAAGTGGTGGTGTTGCCGATGATGTATCTGGCGCTCTCTTACGACCACCGCATTATCGACGGGCGCGAAGCCGTGTTGACGCTGGTGGCCATCAAAGATGCGCTGGAAGACCCGGCTCGCTTGCTTTTGGATTTGTAAGCGGTTTTTCAGACGGCCTCAAAAATGTGTGGCCGTCTGAAACATTTAAAAAGGAATGAACATGAAATACGCCATTGTGTTGTCCGTCTTGATGTTGAGCGCTTGCGCAGGCATGGCAGGCAAAGAGTATTCCGTGCAAGCCTACAATAGCCGCGGCCAGCTGCTGAACAAGCAGATGGCACTCGACAGCAGCAGATCCGGCATTCCGATTGCGCGCGATTCATTGTGCAAAACCTATCCCAATGCCACCATTCGTGTGTATAACAACATTACCAAACAAGAGCTTGGCGACATGAGCCCGTATTCATGCAAACGCTGAGCCCACAGGCCGTCTGAAAACCTGCAAGGCTTGTTTCAGACGGCCTGTATTTATTGCATCAAACAAATATTAAAGTTAAAGGATGATTATGTCTCAATTTGACGTAGTGGTTATCGGTGCGGGCCCCGGCGGCTATATCGCCGCCATTCGCGCCGCCCAACTCGGCTTCAACACCGCCTGCATCGATGCGGGCGTCAACAAGGCCGGCGATGCACCCGCGCTCGGCGGCACCTGCCTGAATGTGGGCTGCATTCCTTCCAAAGCGCTGTTGCAGTCTTCCGAGCATTTCCACACCGCGCAACACGATTTTGCCGAACACGGCATCAGCGTGGAGGGCTTGGCCTTTGATGCGGCCAAAATGGTTGAGCGCAAAGATGCCATTGTGACCAAGCTCACCGGCGGCGTGAAATTTCTGTTTCAGAAAAACAAAGTGGCCAGCTTTTTCGGCAAGGGCAGCTTTAAAGGCAAAAACGGCGATCTCTATCAAATCGAAGTGGACAACAACGGCGAAAAAACCGTTATCGAAGCCAAAAACGTGATTGTGGCCACCGGCTCCGTGCCGCGCCCGCTGCCCTTGGTGGAAATCGATAATGTAAACGTGCTGGATAACGAAGGCGCGCTCAATCTGACCGAAGTGCCGAAAAAGCTCGGCGTGATCGGCTCGGGTGTGATTGGTTTGGAAATGGGCTCGGTGTGGAAGCGCGTGGGCTCGGATGTGACCATACTCGAAGCCATGCCCACTTTCCTGGCCGCCGCCGACCAGCAAATTGCCAAAGAAGCCCTGAAAATCTTTACCAAAGAGCAAGGCTTGGCGATTGAATTGGGCGTGCAGCTCAATGAAATCAAAAACGATAAAAAAGGCGTTACCGTGGCTTATGAAGTGGGCGGCGAAAAGAAAGCCGAAACCTTCGACAAGCTCATTATCTCTATCGGCCGCATCCCGAACACCGCCGGTTTGAATACCGAAGCCGTCGGCCTGGAAAAAGACGAACGCGGCTTTATCAAAGTGGATGGTGATTGCCGCACCAACCTGCCGGGCGTGTGGGCAATCGGTGATGTGGTGCGCGGCCCGATGCTGGCGCACAAAGCCAGCGATGAAGGCGTGGCCGTGGCCGAGCGCATTGCCGGCCAAAAACCGCATATCGATTTCAACACCATTCCGTTTGTGATCTACACCGACCCTGAAATTGCCTGGGTGGGCAAAACCGAAGAGCAGCTCAAAGCCGAGGGCGTGGCCTATAAAAAAGGCCAGTCGGGCTTTGCGCCCAACGGTCGTGCGCTGGCGCTGGGCAAGGCAAAAGGCATCGTTAAAGTGTTGGCCGATGCCCAAACCGACCGTATTTTGGGTGTGCACATGATAGGCCCGATTGTGTCTGAACTGGTGGCCGAAGGCGTGATGGGCATGGAATTTAAAGCCAGCAGCGAAGACATTGCCCGCATTGTGCACGCACACCCGACCTTGTCGGAAGTAATGCACGAAGCCGCTTTGGCGGTGGACAAGCGCGCCTTGCACGGCTAAATCCGCTTGGTTTGACAGAAAACAAGGCTATCCGGGGCAAGATTCGGGTAGCCTTGTTTTATTTTTAAAGGAGTTTTATATGCTGAACGCTTTACAACGCCCGCAGCACCGTGAATGGCTGCTTGAGCAGGCCGAAGCCTTGCTAGAATTTGCACGCAAAGCCCGGCAACCGTTGGGCTTTGCCTATCTCGATAAAAACGGTGAGCCCGATTTCGGCCAGCCGATTCAAGCCTGGATCAGCTGCCGCATGACCCATATCTACAGCATCGGTGCGCTGATGGGCATGGAAGGTTGCCGTGAAATGGCTGAGCACGGCATCCGCAGCCTGCTGGACAGCTTTCAAGATCCGCAACACGGCGGCTTTTTCGAGGCCATCAATCATCAGCCCGATGCAGCCGGCCATGCTGTGCCCACACCGGATGGCGAACGCAAAACGGCTTATGCACATGCTTTTGTGTTGCTGGCGGCATCCAGCGGCCTGATTGCCGGCATTGAGCGTGCCGGTGAATTATTCAATGCCATCAGCGGCGTAATCGACCGTCATTTTTGGGAGGTGGGGGCGGGCAAAATGCGCGAATCTTTCTCACGCGATTTTGGCGAATGCGAAGCCTATCGCGGCGTGAATGCCAATATGCACAGCGTGGAAGCCTGTTTGGCCGCTTTTGATGCGCAATTATCGTTGGGCGTGGCTGCAAACGATGAGCGTGCGGCGCGTTGGCTGGCGCGTGCCAATTCGATATTGGGCTTTGTGCTGGATTTGGCCGGCCGGCACGATTACCGCATTCCCGAGCATTTTGATGCGCATTGGCAGGTGCTGTGGGATTACAACGAAAACGACAAAACCCACCAGTTCCGCCCCTATGGTGCCACGGTCGGCCATGCGCTGGAATGGGCACGCCTAGCTTGCCATGCGCTGGCAATGAATCAAAAATATGGTGTTGATGCGGGTGAGCACTATGCGCGCGATGCTTACGGCTTGTTCCGGCAATCGCTCGGCAACTGGCATGGCGACGGCGCGGCCGGTTTTGTGTATACCACCGATTTTCAAGGCGTGCCGATTGTGCGCGAGCGTATGCATTGGGTGTTGTGCGAGTCCATTGGTGCGGCGGTGGCTTTAGACGGTGTGAATGCGGCTGATGCGCCGGTGGGGGATTTGGGTTTGGCCGAAGCTTATGTGGCAACCGGCTTGGGTGGTGAATTTTCTTATTGGTATGAACAGTTTATCGCTTATGCCGACCGGTATTTGATTGAAGCGCCCGGGCGCTGGCACCACCAGCTAGACACAGAAAACTTGCCGGCAGAAGGCATTTGGGCGGGCAAGCCGGATATTTATCATGCTTTTCAAGCGTTGATGCTGCCGCTGTTGCCGTTTGGTCCATTCATTACCCGGGCGGTAAAAATATCGTCGGCCGTTGATTGATTGGGTTTGTGCTGCAAAAGGCCGTCTGAATATTTTCTTTCAGACGGCCTTTTGCAACAGCGTTATAATGCGCAACCTTCGTAATAAAAGCACACCATGAATAAAGAATTATTGGGCATTATCTTTTTGCCCGCCGGCGTGATCTCTATGTGTTTGGCCGCTTTATGGCAGATGTATGTGATGATGACCGAAAGCTACACGCTCAACCGCTTTAAAGACCGGCAATTGGTGTGGGTGGTGGCGGCCTTGTTTTTCAGCTTCAGCCTGGCGGTGTATTGGTTTTGCCCCAATGCGCGCAAAAAAGGGTTGCTGTTTGCGCTGCTTGGCGTGGCGGGCGTGGTGATGTATGTGCTGGCGCGGATGTGGTTGCCGTTTAACCGCTAGGGTCTGTTCACATTTCATCCGTGCGTAAGATTTTGAGCGCAAAAGCGCGCTTGCAAGGCGAAAAGCGCAGCAAGGTTGGACACCTTGCGAGCATTTTCAACGCGGCAGGCGCGTTTTTGAGCCAAAAGATTGTCACGAGATGAATTGTGAACAGACCCTAGTGGTGTTGTGCGATGTAATTGGCTGAGGCCGTCTGAACGCATTTAGTGCCAAATCAGGGTTTGAATAAAACGATTCGAGCATGATTATTGCTTTCAGACGGCCTGATATTTTAAGGTGCGCATTTGCCCGCCGAGCGCAGGCGCGCTGCTGCCTGGGCTTGATGAAAGTAATAAAAATCGGCTTTCGGAAGCACAAAATAGTGTATTCCGACTAAATTTCGACTATAATCTTTCTGTTATTCCAAGCAGTCGGATTCTGGCGTTTTGCGCATCGCAGCGCCGATTATCAACAACTATAGAGGACGATTTCATGAACTTACATGAGTATCAGGCAAAAGAACTGTTGGCAAGCTACGGCCTGCCCGTGCAAGGCGGCATTTTGGCAGCCAGCGGCGATGAAGCGGCAGCGGCCTATGATCAATTGGGCGGCAAATTTGCCGTGATCAAAGCCCAGGTTCATGCCGGCGGACGCGGTAAAGCGGGCGGCGTGAAAGTGGTGAAAAGCCGCGAAGAGGCCAAAGAAGTGGCCGACAGCCTGATTGGCAAAAACCTGATTACTTACCAAACCGATGCCAACGGCCAGCCGGTCAACAGCGTGTTGGTATGTGAAGACATGTATCCGGTGCAAACCGAGCTTTATCTGGGTGCGGTGGTTGACCGCTCCACCCGCCGCGTGACCTTTATGGCCTCTACCGAGGGCGGTGTGGAAATCGAAAAAGTAGCCGAAGAAACCCCCGAAAAAATTATCAAAACCACGGTAGATCCGCTGGTGGGCCTGCAACCTTGCCAAGCGCGCGAAGTGGCGTTTGCATTGGGTTTGGAAGGCAAACAAATCAATGAATTCGTGAAGCTAATGAGCGGCGCCTACCGCGCTTTTGTGGAAAACGATTTCGCCCTGTTTGAAATCAACCCCTTGGCCGTGCGCGAAAACGGCGAGCTCGCCTGCGTGGACGGCAAAATCGGCATCGACAGCAACGCCCTCTACCGCCTGCCGAAAATCGCCGAATTGCGCGATAAATCGCAAGAAAACGAGCGCGAGCTGAAAGCATCCGAATTCGACCTCAACTATGTTGCCCTCGAAGGCAACATCGGCTGCATGGTAAACGGCGCGGGCCTGGCCATGGCCACCATGGACATCATCAAACTTTACGGCGGCCAACCGGCCAACTTCCTCGACGTGGGCGGCGGTGCCACCAAAGAGCGCGTGGTTGAAGCTTTCAAACTGATTTTGGAAGACCAATCGGTGCAAGGCGTGCTGATTAATATTTTCGGCGGCATCGTGCGCTGCGACATGATTGCCGAGGCCATTATCGCCGCTGTGAAAGAAGTGAACGTAACCGTGCCCGTGGTGGTGCGTTTGGAAGGCAATAACGCCGAATTGGGCGCGAAGCTCTTGGAAGAATCCGGCCTGAAACTGACCTCTGCCGACGGCCTGGCCGACGCAGCCCAAAAAATCGTTGCCGCCGTTAAAGCCTAAGGAGAGAATGAATGAGCGTTTTGATTAATAAAGACACCAAAGTATTGGTACAAGGTTTCACCGGTAAAAACGGTACGTTTCACTCAGAGCAGGCGCTGGCCTACGGCACCAAAGTGGTGGGCGGCGTTACCCCCGGCAAAGGCGGTCAAACCCACCTGAATCTGCCCGTGTTCAACACCATGAAAGAAGCGGTTAAAGAAACCGGCGCCGATGCTTCGGTGATTTACGTGCCGGCACCGTTTGTGCTCGATTCAATCGTGGAAGCCGTGGATTCGGGCGTGGGCTTGGTGGTGGTAATCACCGAGGGTGTGCCCACTTTGGATATGCTCAAAGCCAAGCGCTACTTGGAAACCAACGGCAACGGCACTCGCTTGGTCGGCCCCAACTGCCCAGGTGTGATTACCCCGGGCGAATGCAAAATCGGCATTATGCCGGGCCATATCCACCAGCCGGGCAAAATCGGCATTATTTCCCGCTCAGGCACGCTCACTTATGAAGCCGTGGCGCAAACCACCAAGCTGGGCTTGGGTCAATCGACCTGTATCGGCATCGGCGGCGACCCGATTCCGGGTATGAACCAAATCGATGCGCTGGAATTGTTCCAAAACGATCCGCAAACCGAAGCCATTATTATGATTGGTGAAATCGGCGGCACCGCAGAAGAAGAAGCCGCAGAATACATCCAATCTAACGTGAGCAAGCCGGTGGTGGGCTATATTGCCGGTGTTACCGCGCCGAAAGGCAAACGCATGGGCCACGCCGGTGCGATTATTTCCGGCGGCAAAGGCACGGCCGAAGAGAAATTCGCCGCCTTTGAAAAAGCCGGCATGGCTTACACCCGCAGCCCGGCCGAATTGGGCAGCACCATGCTGGAAGTGCTGAAAAGCAAAGGCATGGCATAAGCTTAACGCTGTATAGCATCCAGAGGCCGTCTGAACATTCAGACGGCCTTTTTATATTGCGATACCTAAAATCAAAACAACACAAATTGCCGCCTTGTCGGCTTACTTTTTTGAATGGGTATTATGTTATGATGCCGCCTTGTTTTCAGCAGAGCAAAAACATGGATAAAACCGTTTATCTTTACACCGACGGCGCGTGCAAAGGCAACCCCGGCGCGGGCGGCTGGGGCGTGTTGATGCGCTACGGGACGCATGAAAAAGAGCTGTTTGGCGGCGAGCCCGACACCACGAATAACCGTATGGAGCTCAAAGCCGTGATTGAAGGCCTCAAAGCGCTCAAGCGCCGCAGCCGCGTGCAAATCTGCACCGATTCGCAATATGTGAAAAACGGCATGGAAAGCTGGATACACGGCTGGAAGCGCAACGGTTGGAAAACCGCAGCCAAGCAGCCGGTGAAAAATGCCGATTTATGGCGCGAGTTGGATGAGCAAGTGGCGGCGCACGATGTGGTGTGGACTTGGGTGAAAGGCCATGCCGGCCATGCCGAAAACGAGCGCGCCGATGCGCTGGCCAATCGCGGCGCGGCGGCTTTCGGTTAATATTCGGTTAAATTGCATAAATATCCTTAAATCAGGCCGTCTGAAAGCGGTTCAGACGGCCTGATACATTAAAATAATCCCTTTTAGACCAAGCCAAAAAAGTTGCTTCGCCTTGCCGGGCTGGCTGTACTGTCTGCGCCTCACTGCCTTGCAAGCTTACTTTTTTGAATGGGTATAATCCTTTTATCCAAGCGGAGCGTATTATGGCCGAATGCCCGATTTGCAGCGCGCAAAACGAAGAAATTTTGTGGCAAAACCCTCAATTGCGCGTGATTGCCGTGCATAACGAATCCAATGCGCCGGCTTTTTGCCGCGTGATCTGGCAGGCGCATGTGGGGGAGATGACCGATTTGGCGGCCGATGAGCGCGCCGAAATTATGAATGCGGTGTATCGCGTTGAGGCGGCCATGCGCCAAGTGTTTCAGCCGGCCAAAATCAATTTGGCGAGCTTGGGCAATGTAGTGCCGCACCTGCATTGGCATGTGATTGCCCGCTTTGATAATGATGCCAATTTTCCCGCGCCTATTTGGGCGCCGGCGCAGCGCAAGGCCACGATGACGGTGGCGGACGATTGGCCGCAGCAGGTTAAAAAACTGCTTGAGGCCGTCTGAAAGGCTGTTTGAAGTTGGCAGACCACCCGAATAGCATGAAGATGAAACAAGCTGATGGCGCATATGCTCGGGTGTTCTGCTTGGATAAAATCATTGCCTGAATAAAACCATAAGGATAAATCATGACTTGGCAAACTTCCCGCCGCCATTTTTTGCGCACAGGTGCCGCTTTTGCCGGTGCCGGCCTGCTGCAAGCCTGCGGCAGCACTTCCCAACCTTCAACCTCACAAAAAGTCCAACCCGTGCCGCCGAGAAAAACCCAGCCTGCCCGTCAAGGCGATAATATCTTGCGTGTTGTGGCGCCTTCCGGCTTTGCCGAGAGCGCTGCCCGCGTTGAAATGGGGCTCACCCGACTCTACAACGCCGGCTTCACCGTGACCAACCAACAAGCGGGCTACCGCCGCTATCAGCGCTTTGCCGGCACCGATGCCGAGCGCATTGCCGATTTCCAAGATGTGGCCAGCGGCCGCGTGGCCACGCCCAAAGTGTTGATGGGCTTGCGCGGCGGTTATGGTGCGGCGCGCTTGCTGCCGCATATTGATTTCGACCGCTTGGGCGGCCGTATGCGCGAGCGCGGCACCTTGTTTTTCGGCTTCAGCGATGTGTGTGCCATTCAATTGGCGCTGCTGGCCAAAGGCAATATGGCCAGTTTCGCCGGCCCCATGGTATATAGCGAATTCGGCAAACCCGCGCCCAGCACCTATACCATGGATGCCTTTATCAGCGGCAGCACGCAGGCGCAAAACACTTTGGCGGTGGCGGAAATCCAGCGCCGCGATGTGAATGTGGAGGGCACACTGTGGGGCGGCAATCTGAGCGTGCTCGCTTCGCTGGCCGGCAGCCCCTATATGCCCGATGTGCCCGGCGGCATTTTGTTTCTCGAAGATGTGGGCGAGCAGCCTTACCGCATCGAGCGCATGCTGCAAACCCTTTATCTGGCCGGCATTCTTTCGAAGCAGCGCGCCATTGTGTTCGGCAATTTCCGCATGGGCACCATACGCGATGCCTACGACAGCAGCTATGATTTCAGCGGCGTGCTCAATACCATACAGCGGGTGGCCAAAGTGCCGGTGCTCACCGGTTTTCCTTTCGGGCATATCGCTAATAAAGCCACTTTCCCCTTGGGCGCGCATGCCAAAATCCGCAGCAGCGGCAACGGCGGCTACAGCGTAACCTTTAGCGGTTATCCGACCTTGGATGCCGGCAGCCTGTCGCTCAGCACGCTGTTGCCGCCGCCGGTGTCGTTTGGCGGATTTGGCAGCGTGCAAGAAACGGTGGTTGAAGATCCGGTGCAGGAATAATTGCCACCATAGCAACGATATTGAGAATGGCCGTCTGAAAGCTTTCAGACGGCCTTTGGTTTGATAGCGGTGGGACGGATTTATACCCATTCGAAAAAATAAGATAACAAGGCGGCGAGCCGAAGACAGTACACCTAGTACGGCTGGGCGAGTCAACGCGGTTAGGTTATTTTTGGATTGGTATAAATACTGCTGTTGTGTTTTAAAGGCCGTCTGAAACATATGTTCAGACGGCCTTGTTGCGCTTGGAAAAGGGCGGGAAGTGTGTTGGAAAGTTTGTGTCGGGTTGGTTGGTGCATAAAAAAACGGATGCCGCACGGCATCCGTTTCTCGGTGAATAAGCCCTACACCACGGCTTCTTCTTTTTTCTTCTGCGGTTTGGCCAAGTTGTCGCGATCAAGGCCAAACATAATCAGCAGGGGGCTGGCCACCAGCACCGATGAATAAATGCCGAACACGATGCCGATGGTGAGCGCCAGGGCAAAGCCGTGCAAGGCTGCGCCGCCGAAAATCAGCATGGAGAGCACCATGGCTTCGGTGGAGCCGTGGGTGATGATGGTGCGGCTCATGGTGGCGGTGATGGCATTGTCGATAATCTCGGGAACGGATTTATTGCGCATGGCCGGTTTGCGGAAGTTTTCGCGGATACGGTCAAACACCACCACCGATTCGTTGACCGAATAACCCAGCACGGCAAGGATACCGGCCAGCACGGTGAGCGAGAATTCCCATTGGAAAAAGGCGAAAAAGCCCAGAATAATGATAACGTCGTGCATATTGGCAATAATCGCCGCCACGGCAAAACGCCATTCGAAGCGCACCGACAAATAAATGATGATACCCACAATCACCATGGCCAAGGCCAGCAGGCCGTTGGTGACCAGCTCGTCGCCCACTTGCGGGCCGATAAATTCGACTTGGCGCAGGGTAACGTCGGGGTTGTCGGCTTTGAGCAAATCCATCACTTGGTTGGAGAGCTGCGCCGAGGGCACGCCTTCTTTATTGGGCAGGCGGATCATGATGTGGCGGTTGGTGCCCAATGCCTGCACCTGCACTTCGCCATCGCTGATGCTGTTGAGGCGGTTGCGCACTTGGTTCACTTCCGCGCCTTGTGTGTATTGCACTTCCATCACGGTGCCGCCGGTGAATTCCACCGAGAGATTCAGCCCGCGTGTGAGCAAAAAGAACACGGCTAACACAAAGGTAACCAACGAGATAAACGTGGTTAACTTGCCGTAGCTCATAAACGGGATGTCGCGTTTGATTTTGAATAATTCCATCTTGCCTTACTCCTTACCGGCGGTTTCGGCGGCGGGTTTCCACACCGAGCCGATAGAGATGCGTTTGAGGTTGCGGCGGCTGCCGTACCACAGATTGACCAATGCGCGGGAAACCACCACCGATGAATACATCGAGGTGAGGATGCCCAAGCAATGCACCACGGCAAAGCCGCGCACCGGGCCGGAGCCGAAAATCAACAGCGCAATGCCGGCAATCAGCGAGGTGATGTTGGAATCGACAATGGTTGCCCAAGCGTGCTGATAGCCGAGGTTGATGGCTGCCTGCGGAGCGGCACCGCCGCGCAATTCTTCGCGGATGCGCTCGTTAATCAACACGTTGGAATCGATGGCCATGCCCAGCGTGAGCGCCAGCGCAGCGATGCCGGGCAGGGTGAGCGTGGCTTGCAATGCCGACAAAATGGCAATCAAAAACAGTAGGTTGCACGAGAGTGCAATCACGGAAACCACGCCGAACACGCGGTAATACACCACCATAAACACGGCCACCACGGCAAAGCCCCACAGGGTGGAGTTAAAACCTTTTTCAATGTTTTCTTTGCCCAAAGAGGGGCCGATGGTGCGCTCTTCGATGATTTCCATCGGCGCGGCCAGTGAGCCTGCGCGCAACAGCAGCGAGGTGTCGTTGGCTTCGGCCGAGCTCATGCTGCCGGAAATCTGCACCCGCCCGCCGGTGATGGCCGAGCGGATAACCGGCGCGGTCACCACTTCGGATTTACCCTGATCGATCAGCACCATAGCCATGCGCTTGCCGACGTTTTGCGAAGTGAGTTCGCCAAAAATCGAGCCGCCGGCATTATCGAGGTTGATGCTCACGGCAGGCGCGCCCATTTCATCAAAGCTGGGCTGGGCATCGTTGATGTTGTCGCCGGTGAGTTCCACCTGGCGGCTCACCAAAGTGGGCTGCGGGCGCTCGCCGGCGGTGTAGAGCAGCTCATAGCCGCTGGGCACGTTGCCGGCCAGTGCGGCCTGCATCTGTGCCGGATCATCCGACACCATGCGCACTTCCAGCGTGGCGGTGCGGCCGATGATGTCTTTGGCTTTGGCGGTGTCTTGCACGCCCGGCAGCTGCACCACAATGCGGTCGGCACCGGCTTGTTGAATCACAGGCTCGGCCACACCCAATTCGTTAACACGGTTGTGCAAGGTGTTGATGTTTTGCTTCACGGCATCGGCGCGCACTTTATCGAGCACTTCTTGCGAGAGCGTGAGGGTTAAGTCGTTGCCGTTGGGTGTGAGTGTGGCTTCGGGGAAAAGCTTGCGGAATTCGGGCAGGGCTTTTTGCAGATCGGCCGCATCTTGAAACGGCACGGTGAGGCTGTTGTCGGTTTGGCGCGGCGTGCCGGTACGGATTTGCTGGCGGCGCAATTCGCGGCGGATGTCGCCTGAATAGCGCTCGAAGGTTGTCTGCATGGCCGCTTTCATGTCCACCTGCATGGTGAAATGCACGCCGCCGCGCAAGTCGAGGCCGAGAAACATCGGGTTGGCCTTGATTTTAGCCATCCATTCGGGGCTGTCGGCCAAAAGATTGAGCGCGGTGATGTAGCCTTCGCCCAGCGTGTTTTCAATCACATCGCGTGCTTTGAGCTGAGTTTCGGCATCTTTAAAGCGCACTTTGAGCGAATTGTCAGCGATAAACATGCCGTCGGTGGCGATGTTGGCGGCCTGCAAGGCGGCGGAAACGCGGTTTTCGGTTTGCTCGTTGATGACGATGGCCTGGCGGTTGGTGGAAACTTGCACAGCAGGGGTTTCGCCAAACAGATTGGGCAGCGCATAAATGGCGGCCAAAATCAGCGTGGCGGCAATCAGCAGGTATTTCCAGAGCGGATAGCGGTTCATGTTAAACCTTCGTTATATAAAGACAAACAGCCGCAGCAAAAAATGCGGCGGCTAGGTGCGGGCGCTCAAATCAGGCGGCTTGTTTGCTGGCAATGGCGTTGCGTTCTACTTCAACCACCACGCCTTTGGCGATTTCCACAGAAAAAAACTGCTCGTTTACGGCGGTGATGGTGCCGGCAAAGCCGGAAGCCAAAATCACGCGGTCGCCGCGTTTGAGCTCTTTGAGCATGGCTTGGTGGGTTTTGAATTTCTTTTGCTGCGGGCGCATAATCAGCAGATAGAAAACCACTAAAATCAGCACCAGCGGTGCAAATTGCATCAGCATGTTGGGCTGGGCTGCGTCGGCGGCGTAGGCGAAGTCAATCATGTGTTGTCCAATCTAAAAAATCAGGAAAAATGGCGGGCAGATTTGGATTTCCTGCCCAAAGTAAGCTATTCTAAAGGGCTGGGCGGATTTTTCCAAGAAATTTCCGTATTATTAACTTTATTTATCAGTGAGGCCGTCTGAAAGCGGGGCGGTTCGCTTGCCGCAGCGCGTTGTGATGCGCAAATGGGTTGAAAACAGGAGCAAACAAGGTGCGTGCATGGTTACAGCGGCTGCTGGGCAAAAAGCCGAGCACAATATGGGTGAGCCATCCGATATTTCTGCAACACGAGCCGGGGCGCAACCATCCAGAAGCACCGGCGCGCATCAGTGCCATCAGCGCTGAATTGCAACAGCAAGGCATTTGGCGCAAGCTGTGGCGGCTGGAAGCGGAAGAGGCAGACGAGCGGCAATTGGCGCTGGTGCATCCGAGCAAATACCTCAATTATCTGGAAGCGCGCCAGCCGCAAAACGGCAAAATCGCCCGCATTGATGATGATACGGTGATGAGCAGCCATTCTTTATCGGCGGCGCGATGCGGTGCCGGCGCGGTGATTAAGGCGGTGGACAGGGTGATGCAAGGCAAGGCCGACAATGCTTTTTGTGCCGTGCGCCCGCCCGGGCACCATGCGGAAAGCGACAGGGCAGGCGGCTTTTGCCTGATTAACAATGTGGCGGTGGGCGCGATGCATGCGATTGCGCAATATCGTGTGCAGCGGGTGGCGGTGATTGATTTTGATGTGCACCACGCCAACGGCACGGAAGAAATTTTCAAAGGCGACCCGCGTGTGTTGCTGCTCAACAGCTGCGAGCCGGATCTTTATCCTTTTCCCAAACCTGAAATTGCCGCTGAGCACGACAATATTGTGAATACCTTGCTGGAATCGGGTAGCGGCAGCCTGGAAATGCGCCGCGCGGTGCGCGAGCAATGGCTGCCCAGGCTGGCTCAGTTTAAGCCGGAATTGATTCTGCTCTCGGCCGGCTTCGATGCGCATCGTGATGATGAAATAGGCCGTCTGAATTGGCACGAGGCCGATTATGCCTGGCTCACCCATCAAATCATGCAGGCTGCGCCGGCCTGCGCCGGGCGCATTGTGTCGGTGTTGGAGGGCGGCTATCATTTGGAAAGTTTGTCGAAAAGCGCGGCGGCACATTTATATGTGCTTTGCGGCATGGGCAAGCCCGAATGTGCGGTGAAATATGATCGTTATTTGAAAGCGCAAAAAGAAGTGACTGCTTAAATAGAAAATGAACAACAAAGGCCGTCTGAAAGAGTTTCAGACGGCCTTTGTTTGATTTGAAAAAGTTAAAAGAAAAGGTTTGGCTTATAAGATGGCGGCGGTGTTCGCATCGTGCTGGATAGTGTCATCTACCGTAATCAGCGAAGCGCCGTATTCCGCCGGTGCGGTAAACGCCACCGTGCCCAAGCCGCTGCTGCTGTGCTCGCCCAACGCGCCGGATAAATCAAGCGTGGTGGTGGAGAGCAGATCAGACAGCACCAAAGTGTCGCCCAGCACCAGCTTGTCTGCATGCTCGTCGCTTGCGGAATCCAACACGGTTTTGCCAGCGGCGTCGGCATCGTCTGATGAAGCGGCCAGCAATTTGACTGCAGCGGTTTTGCTGCTCACCAAGGTGTCGGTGCCGATATCGAGGCTCAGGCTGGTGGCGGACAGCAGGGGCTCGACAACAGGATTTTGAACGGACTTGACTGCAATAATCGCGTCGCTATTATGAGTGTTGTCATCGGCATAAACATCGGCTTTGACATGTTCTATCCAGCCGCGGTAAAACGCGTTGCGATCGGTCAAGATTTCATTGTCAACCACATATAGCAAGGGCTTCTCATCGCCGGCACGGCCGTGAAGGCTGACAATGGCGTTGTTCATATTGCCGTGCAACTCAAACGTGTTGTTGGTGATGTTGTAGCTCTCGGCGTTGCCTATCATTTGGATGGCTTCGATGCTGCCATCGGAATTTTCCCGCACTTTAATGTAATTGCCATCTACGGTTACTACGCCGCGCAACTGGCCGTTGTTGTTGTGTTCGTTGATAAAAATCGGCATGGTGCCGGCGGCGATGGTGCCGATATCGCCATAGTTATCGATGATATTGATGGTGCCTGAGCCCAAGCCATTTTCGCCACTAACCAGATTTTTGGTGTTGTTGATGATGGCAATCATGTATTTGCTGGATTCGCCGATGATTTTATTTTCAGCAATATCCAACGTGTAATGCATTTTCTGCTCATGGTTGCGAAATTCGATGCCATAAGTTTGCACGGAATTTTTATACAGAGTCAGATTTTCGATGGTGTTGCCGCGAATTTCAAAATGACCGGCGTCGGCACTTTTCAGCTCTTTAAACTGGGCGTTGGTTTGCACTTGGATGCCGGAATAGCCGTGATAAGTGAGGCGCGGGTTGTCATCGGTTTCCAAGCGGAAATCCGGATCTTGTTTAATGGTGTTGTTGATGATTTTGACATTATCCATCGTGAATTGGCGGTTATACACAGCAATGCCGTAGAGGCGGTCGCCAATGGCAGTGTTGTTTTCAATCAAAATATCGTTGCCATCGTGCACATCCAGACCTTTGCGGTAGTTGTGATCGGTGGTGTTGTTTGTGAAGGTTACGCCAAAGTTATAGCTGCCTGCCATGGCGGTGATGCCGTAGCCTGTGCCACCGTCTGCCTCATGGCCGTTCCAGGCCAGATAGTTGTTGTCTGCAACAAAATCTTTTTGATAGGAAACCAATGCACCGGCCACGCGGTTGTGGTGCAGATGGCTGTCGATCAGGCGGTTGTTTTCACCCAGCGGCAGATTTTCGTAGGTTTCATCCACTTCGTTTCTATATAAGCGCCCTTTATAGGAAAGGCCTTTGCCTTCGGGATCTTTTTGCAGCGCCTGGGTAGAGGTGAAATTTACGCCGGCGCGGTTGGCACCGGAAACCTCTACTTTACTGATTAAAGTGTTGTCTGAATCGTTGACCAAAATGCCGCTCACTTTGCCGAAATAGCTGTCACCCGGGCGGTAAAAGTCATCTTTATTGGTGTATTCCACCGATAAATCGGCAATGGTTTTATTGCTTTGGCCGTCAATCAAAATACCGGCGAAAGCTCGGATGTCGTCTTCATTGGTGTTGGGGTTGAACAAGCCGGTTTGTGCTTTATCAAACGAAATAGTGGTGTTGCCCATGCCATCGCCAAACAGGCCGGTAACGCCTTGATTATTGCTGTTGAGCACGATTTGATCGGAAATTTTCAACGAGCCGTGCAGATACACCGCCGCACCTTCTTGGTGCGCTGCGGCCAGCGCTGCATTGATGGCAGCGAGGCTGTCGGTTTCGCCGCTGGTGTCGGTGCCGAATTCGCGCGCATCAATATAAGTGCCATAGGTGGCGTGCTGATAAACCATGTAGTCGCCGAATGCGCCCGGACGGCCTTCGTCTTGCCCGTTGGGTATGGGATCTGAAGGTTTTTCTTCAACCACAGGCTTTTCTTCAACCACAGGTTTTTCTTCAACCACAGGCTTTTCTTCAACCACAGGCTTTTCTTCAACCACAGGCTTTTCTTCAACCACAGGCTTTTCTTCAACCACGGGCTTTTCTTCAACCACGGGTTTTTCTTCAACCACAGGTTTCTCTTCAACCACGGGCTTCTCTTCAACCACAGGTTTCTCTTCAACCACAGGTTTCTCTTCAACCACAGGTTTCTCTTCAACCACAGGTTTCTCTTCAACCACGGGTTTTTCTTCAACCACGGGTTTCTCTTCAACCACGGGTTTTTCTTCAACCACGGGTTTTTCTTCAACCACAGGTTTTTCTTCAACCACGGGTTTTTCTTCAGCCACGGGTTTTTCTTCAACCACGGGTTTTTCTTCAACCACGGGTTTTTCTTCAACCACAGGTTTTTCTTCAACCACAGGTTTCTCTTCAACCACGGGTTTCTCTTCAACCACAGGTTTCTCTTCAACCACAGGTTTCTCTTCAACCACAGGTTTCTCTTCAACCACAGGTTTCTCTTCAACCACAGGTTTCTCTTCAACCACAGGTTTCTCTTCAACCACAGGTTTCTCTTCAACCACAGGTTTCTCTTCAACCACGGGTTTCTCTTCAACCACGGGTTTCTCTTCAACCACGGGTTTTTCTTCAACCACGGGTTTTTCTTCAACCACAGGTTTCTCTTCAACCACAGGTTTTTCTTCAACCGCAGGTTTGCCGGGCACCGGAGCAGAATTGTCGCTGCCACCACCGCCACCACCACCGCCCGCAGCCGCGCCGAGCAGGCCTGCGCCTGCGATGCCGCCAAGCACGGCAAGAATTTTGCTGGAACCTGATGCGGGTTGGGTGGCGGCCATCACTTGCTCGGCCAGCAAAGGATCTGTGGCAGGTGCTTCAGGATAAGCGGCCAGTGCGCCGTTTTGCTGCATGCCGACCACAGGCGGTTTGTTGTTGGCGGAGAGGGGGGCGTAATAATTTTCGATGATTAAATCGGTTTGGCCGGTGCCGGCTTCCTCAAAGCTGATGTGCAAATCATCGTTTACCCGCGTAAAAGCAGCCTGTTCGGGCGCGAGCCCAGTTTCGGCGTCGGCCAATTGGTAGTAAGCGTTATCGAGATTGCTTACCTGTATTTTCAAGGGTTGGTTTTGCCCGGTAGACAAATGATAGCGGCCCAGATTTTCAACTGTGGCCGCGTGGTTTGCCATTACTTTGTTAAGTGAGATTGTGAATTGTTTTGCCATTTTGTTAAATTCCGTAAAATAATTGTGTTTGATAAAAATAAACTAATACAAATTGAATGATTTTTTATTTATAGTGAAATAAGGCCATGATGATTTTTGATGCAAAAAAAGAAAAACAAAGTATCTACTTTAATTGGCTTCTTTAATGCATTTTGGTAACTTGGCGGTTGCCATGGTGAGCAAAGTCAGAAACGCCGTGTTAATCTCATTAATATGCATATCGATAATCTGAATGCATATGCCCTTTCCATATTGTTATGAATTGCAAAGTATCATAATAAATATAATTATGACAATAGTTATTTTATACTTTGTTATTTTAAATAAGTTTTTATTTCCCAAAGTGGGTATTATTCAAGTTGGGTAAGTGAAAAGGCGCGTTTGCAGACGCATCAGGAGCATGCGTTTTGGGCGAATGGTTTTTACACATGATGTTTGAGTGGAAGGCGTGGTCGAAGTGAGTGGTTTGATGATTTTGATGCGGCAGGCCGTCTGAATGTTTTCAGACGGCCTGCCGCTTTAAGTTCATGGAAAAACAAAGTGTTTTTCTGTATAATCACGCCTCTTAATGATTAGGCGGTGCCTATAGGCCGTCTGAAATCCATCAGAATAAACGAGCGATTATGTCCAATATCCCCGAACAGGTGCGCCACCGCCGCACTTTTGCCATTATTTCCCACCCCGATGCGGGCAAAACCACGCTCACGGAAAAGCTGTTGCTTTTTTCGGGCGCGATTCAGAGCGCGGGCACGGTGAAAGGCAAAAAAAGCGGCAAATTCGCCACTTCCGACTGGATGGAAATCGAGAAGCAGCGCGGCATTTCGGTGGCTTCATCGGTGATGCAGTTTGAGTATCACGACCACACGGTGAATCTGCTCGACACACCCGGCCACCAAGATTTTTCGGAAGACACTTATCGTGTGCTCACTGCGGTAGACAGCGCTTTGATGGTGATTGATGCGGCAAAAGGTGTAGAAGCGCAAACCATCAAGCTTTTGAACGTGTGCCGTTTGCGCAACACGCCGATTGTTACTTTTATGAACAAATACGACCGCGAGGTGCGTGATTCGCTCGAATTGCTCGATGAGGTGGAAAGCGTGCTGCAAATCCGCTGCGCACCGGTAACTTGGCCGATCGGCATGGGCAAAAATTTCAAAGGCGTGTATTCGATTTTGAACGATGAGGTGTATTTGTTTGAAGCGGGCGGCGAAAAGCTGCCGCACGAATTTGAAGTGATTTCTGGCATTGATAATCCGCGCCTGGATGAATTGTTTCCGCTCGATATGGATAACTTGCGCGCTGAAATCGAGCTGGTGCAGGCGGCTTCCAACGAATTCGATTTAGAAGCTTTTTTGGCGGGCGAGCTCACGCCGGTGTTTTTCGGCTCGGCCATCAATAATTTCGGCATTCAGGAAATTTTAAATTCGCTGATTGATTGGGCACCGGCGCCGAAAGGGCGCGATGCCACCGTGCGCGAAGTGATGCCCGATGAAGAGAAATTTTCCGGTTTTGTGTTTAAAATCCAGGCCAATATGGATCCGAAGCACCGCGACCGTATTGCTTTTTTGCGTGTGTGCTCGGGGCGCTTCGAGCGCGGCATGAAGATGAAGCATTTGCGCATCAACCGCGATATTGCCGCTTCCAGCGTGGTGACGTTTATGTCGCACGACCGCGAGCTGGTGGAAGAGGCTTATGCCGGCGACATTATCGGCATTCCCAACCACGGCAATATTCAGATTGGCGACAGTTTTTCCGAGGGCGAGCAGCTGGCGTTTACCGGCATTCCGTTTTTCGCGCCGGAATTGTTCCGCAGCGTGCGCATTAAAAATCCGCTGAAAATGAAGCAATTGCAAAAAGGCTTGCAGCAGCTGGGCGAAGAGGGCGCGGTGCAGGTGTTTAAACCGCATTCGGGCGCCGATTTGATTTTGGGCGCGGTGGGCGTGTTGCAGTTTGAGGTGGTGACCGCGCGGCTGGCAGCGGAATACGGCGTGGAAGCGGTGTTTGATTCCGCCAGCATTTGGTCGGCACGCTGGGTGTCGTGCGACGATAAGAAAAAACTGGCCGAATTTGAAAAAGCCAACGCCGGCAATTTGTCGATTGATGCCGGTGGCAACCTGGCTTATCTGGCGCCCAATCGTGTGAATTTGGGTTTAACGCAAGAGCGTTGGCCGGATATTGTGTTCCACGAAACGCGCGAGCATGCAGTGAATTTAAATGACTGATGCGGTTGTGTAAAACCAGCAAGGCCGTCTGAAAAAGTTTTCAGACGGCCTTGTTTGTTTCACTTAGGCGCAACCCAGTAAAACCCCAATGATTTTATATAGTGAAATGTATAAAAAACTGATACAGCGGGTAGGTTGGGTTGCAAACCCAACCAATCTACAAGCCGTCTGAAACGTTGGGTTTATCAACCCGACCTACGCCGCTGTAAAATGGTGTTCCGTGTCACTTTTTCTTGCATTTTACTATGAAATCAATCTGTTGAACAAGCGTGGATTACTCCAAAAAAACGCTTATCTGATTTAAATCGTGCCATGATAAAAAGGCCGCCTGAAAAAGCAGCCTGTAGGTCGGATTCTCGAATCCGACACTTGTTCGCAGAACAAGGCACGAACATCGTTTTGGCCGTTGGCCAAACGTCGGATTCAAGAATCCGACCTACACGGATGATGTTGCCGAACTGCTTTTATTTTGTAAGGTTATTTTTTTGAATTGGTATCAAAGGCCGTCTGAAAAAGTTTTCAGACGGCCTTTGATTTGATTAATTTAATCTATCAGCTTTCTTCGCCCAGCAGCTGCTCGCGGGTAAGCAGAAACACAAAACCATCGCCGCCGCTGGTTTCCAGCCAGGTAAACGGCAGCTCGGGATAAGCGGCCTCGAGCACATCGCGGTTGTGGCCGATTTCCACCAGCAACACGCCTTTGGGATTGAGGTGTTTGGCCGCCTGCAAGAGGATTTCGCGGGTGGCATCGAGGCCGTCGTCGCCGCTGCCCAGCGCAAGCTCAGGCTCGTGCAGGTATTCTTCGGGCAAGGTATCGACCGATTCGGCATCGACATAAGGCGGGTTGGACACGATTAAATCGTAAGTCTCTTCCAGCCCTTCAAACAAATCGGTGTGAATCAGGTTGATGCGGTTTTCGAGGCCGTAGTCTTCCACATTGATGGCCGCCACTTCCAGCGCATCTAGGCTTAAATCGACGGCATCGATTTGGGCATCGGGATAATGGTGCGCCATTTGAATGGCCAAGCAGCCGCTGCCGGTGCATAAATCCAGCGCGCGGTGTACCAGCTCGGGGTGTTCGATCCACGGTGCCAAGGGCTCGCCCAAAAGCTCGTGCACAAATGAGCGCGGCACAATCACGCGCTCATCCACATAAAAATCAAAATCGCCCTGCCAGGCTTGGTTGGTGAGATAGGCTACCGGTATGCGCTCGTTGACGCGGCGGGCAATCAAATCGAGAAGATCTTGCTTTTCTTCGGCTAAAAGTTTGGCATCGAGATAAGGTTCGAGCGTGTCGAGCGGCAGGTTGAGGGTGTGCAAAATCAGATAGGCGGCTTCATCATGGGCGTTGTCGCTGCCGTGGCCGAAAAACAGCCCGGCTTCGTTGAAACGGCTCACGGCAAAGCGCAAAAGGTCGCGCAGGGTGGTGAATTCTTGGGCGGCTTGGTCAAACATGGCGGCTCCGAAAGCGGTGGGCGGATAAAGCTTGATTATAGCTGATGTGGCGGGTTTTCGTGCAGGCCGTCTGAACGCAATTTCAATGAATGATAACGAAATATCATGTCCTCTGTGCCACAAAAAAACATGAGGCCGTCTGAAAGCTTTCAGACGGCCTCATGTTTTTCAGCGCACGCATCAGCCGATTAGTTGCGGAAACAGATTTTTCAGGCCGGCCACGATAATTTCTATCGACACCGCCGCCAGCAGCATGCCCATGATGCGGTTGAGGATGGTGAGGCCGGTTTCCCCCAGCCATTTGCTCACTCTGGCCGCTGCCATCAGGATAAGGTAGCAAATCAGGCTGATTAAAAAGCCGGCGGCGAGAATGGAGAGGGTGTCTTGATAATCTTTGGCGGCCGAAGCATAAATCACCACGGTAGAAATGCCGCCGGGGCCTATCATCATCGGAATGGCCAGCGGCACCACGGCAATGGCGCCGATTTGGCTGGATTTGCCCGGCTGGATGGTGATTTCGTTGCTCTCTTTA
The DNA here is from genome assembly GCF_022870845.1 of Uruburuella suis. Classification (GTDB taxonomy): domain Bacteria; phylum Pseudomonadota; class Gammaproteobacteria; order Burkholderiales; family Neisseriaceae; genus Neisseria; species Neisseria suis. Next base: position 2,075,434 of record NZ_CP091507.1, on the reverse strand, counting down.
ATGCCCACATCGGGTTTGGCCGGATTGTTGTTGCCGTTCATCATCGAAATGGCAATCAGCAGCACCAAAATGCCGCCGCCCACCTGAAACGAACCCACACTGATGCCCAAAAGTTTGAGCAATGCGCCGCCGGAAAGGGTGAAGATGCAGATGGTGACCAACACGGTAAACGAGGCGATTTGCGCCACTTTGCGCCGCTCTTTGGTGCTGTTGTTGCGGGTAAGGTCGAGAAAGATCGACAAAGCGCCAAAAGGGTTGATCAGCACCATAAAAGCCAAAATCAGCTTGCTGATCTGCATGCCCAAATCCATAAAACTTATCCTTTTTCAGCGGCGCTGGTTGGCAATGCCCATCAAGAGCGCCAACACAACCATAATCGATAAAGTGGCCGTGCCGCCGTAGCTCACCAAGGGCAGCGGCACGCCCACCACGGGCAGAATGCCGCTCACCATGCCCATGTTGACAAAGGCATAGCAGAAAAAAGTCATCGTGAGCGCGCCGGCGAGCGTGCGGCTGTAGAGCGTGGGCGCTTTGGCGGCGATATAGAGGCCGCGCGCCAGAATCAGCAGGTAAATCGCCAGCAGCAGCACATTGCCGATTAAGCCGAATTCTTCACCATACACGGCAAAAATAAAATCGGTGGTGGATTCGGGAATGTAATCCAAATGGGTTTGTGTGCCATTGAGCCAGCCCTTGCCCCATATGCCGCCCGAGCCGATGGCAATCATCGATTGGATAATGTGGTAGCCCGCCCCGAGCGGGTCTTGCGTGGGGTCGAGCAGGGTGAGCACGCGGGTTTTCTGATAATCGTGCATGCCGTAGCGCCAAAGCAGCGGCAAAGCAGCGGCAAAGCCGATAAGGGCGGCGAAAATGGCTTTCCACGGCAGCCCGGCAAAAAAGATCACAAATAGTCCTGATGCCATAATCAGCGTGGCGGTGCCCAAATCGGGCTGCTTCAAAATCAGGGCAACGGGCACCAACACAATCACAATGGCTGCCAAATAGTGATACCAGCGCAGCGACATTTCATATTTCTGGAAATACCAAGCCACCATCATGGGCAGGGCGATTTTCATGATTTCAGAGGGCTGGATGCGGCCAATGCCGATATTGAGCCAGCGGGTGGAGCCGTTGACGGTGATGCCGAAAAAGTGCACGCCCAGCAGCAGCACCACGCCGATGGCATACATGGGTAAGGCAAAATTCGACAAAATCTGCGGCCGCGTGCGTGCAATCAGCCATAAGAGCATGAAGCCCAGCACGGTGTGCAGGGTTTTGTTTTCAAGCTGGCCGATTTGCTGGCCGTCGGCCGAATAGAGTAAAAACAGGCTCATGATATAGATGGCCAGCATGGCGTAAAACAGCCAGGGATCCATCGGGCTCCAAACGATGCGCTTGATTTTTTGAAACAAGGTTTCGGTGTTCACGGTGTGGCTCCCGATGCGGGCAGAATATCCGAGGCCGGCCGGTGCACGGCATCATAGGCCGTCTGAAAAGGCGGAATGCTGCGGCGGGCAGGCGCGGCGGCCGGCTCGCTGGCGGCTAGGAGCGGGTTGTCTATGGTTTGTGCGCCGCTGAGCGTGGCTTTGTTAACGGTGGTGTTTTGGCCGCCTTTGAGCTTGAGCAGGTAATAATCGGAGAGTTGGCGCGCCAAGGGAGCGGCTGTGGCGCCCCAGCCGCCGTTTTCCAGCAACACGGCAATGGCGATTTGTGGGGGTTGCACCGGCGCAAACGAAATAAACCAGGCATGGTCGCGGTGTTGCTCGGCCAGCGCGGCGGCATTATAGCTTTTACCTTGCTGGATCTGCACCACTTGCGCGGTGCCGGTTTTGCCGCCCATGCTGTATTGCAGGCCGGCACCGACACGCCAAGCCGTGCCGCCCGGCTGCAACACTCTCACCATCGCTTGTTTGACATATTCGAAGTTGCTGCGGCTGAATGGAATGGTGCGCTCGGGCTTGGGCTCGATCAAGGTGATTTGGCGGCGCTCATGGTCGAGCAGCTCTTTAACCATGTGCGGGCGGTAAACCACGCCGTCGTTGGCCAGCGAAGCGGTGGCGTGCGCCATTTGCAGCGGCGTGTAGGCGTTGTAGCCCTGGCCGATACTCACCGACACCATTTCGGAAGCATTCCAAGTGCGCGCGGCGGGGTTTTTCGATTTGGCAAAGCGCTGGGCTTTCCATTCGCGGCTGGGCAGCACGCCGCGGTATTCGTTGGGCAGATCGATACCGGTTTGCCGGCCCAAATCAAATTCGGCCAGATAGGGTGCGGTTTTATCTATGCCCAATTCATAACCCAAGCGGTAGAAAAAGGTGTCGGACGACACTTGAATCGCTTTGCTCAGATTGGCCGAGCCGTGGCCGCTGCGCACCGAATCGCGGAATTGGTGGCGCGAGCCGGGTATGCTCCAAGCGCCGGGCGCGGGCACTATTGTGCTCTGATTGATTTTGCCGCTTTCGAGCAGCGCCATGCCCATGAACGGCTTGAAAGTGGAGCCGGGCGGATACAGGCCTTGGGTAACGCGGTTGATCAGCGGGCGCTGCCAGTTTTCATTCAGGCTTTTCCAGGTTTCGGTGTCGATGCCGTCGATAAAAAGATTGGGGTCGAACGAGGGCTTGGACACAAAAGCCAACACGCCGCCGGTTTGCGGGTCAATCGCAATAATGGCGCCGCGGCGGCCGTTCATCAGCCGGTCGGCTTCTTGTTGCAGGCGGATATCCATGGCCAGGCGCAGCGTTTGGCCGGTGTGGGCAGGCACGGTTTTGAGCACGCGCACCACATTGCCGTAAGCATCTTTTTCCACTTCCTGATAGCCGGGTGCGCCGTGAAGCTGGCGCTCATAAAAGCTTTCCAGCCCCGATTTGCCGATATGGGTGCTGCCGCGATAAAGCGCGGTGAGTTCTTCTTCATCCAGCTTTTTCTGGTCGCGCTCGCTGATGCGGCCGATATAGCCCAAAAAGTGTGCCGTCAGCTGGCCGTATGGGTATTCGCGAAAGGTGCGGGCATTGATTTCCACGCCTTTGAAGCGGTAAAGCTGCGCCGCCAATTTGGCCGCCTCATCGGGCAGCAACTTTAATTTGAGCGGTATTTTTTCATAAGAGCGAAATTCGGCGCGAAATTTGCGGAAACGGCGCAAATCGCCATCGGTGATGTCTACATAAGCACGCAGTGCTTCAATCATGTCGTCTGTTTTGACTTCCAGCTGGCTGGGCACGATTTCCAGCGAATAAGCCGGATAATTATGTGCCAGCACCACGCCGTTGGCATCAATCACTTCGCCGCGTATGGCCGGCGTGGGAATTAGCGAAATGCGGTTGGTGGTGGCTTTGGCGGTGAATTCTTCATGCTTGATGACTTGCAGAAACACAAAGCGGCCAATCAAAATGGCGAAAAACACCACAATCAGCACAAACGCCACCACCAAGCGCAGCAGATAATCGCGCTGCTGAACGGCTTGGTCGGTGGTGGCTTGATGATATTGGCGTGGCGTTTTCATCAGCGTAAACGGCGGGAATTAAGCATGCCGAGCATCATTTTGCTCAAAAGCGGCCACAAGAGTGCGCCGACGAAGGGGGCGATAAAACCTGCCCAGCCGGAAAAGCGGTGGTCATACATTAAGCGGATCAGCATCAAAATCAGCTGGTTGCACAATAAAGCGCCCAGCACGGCCACGGCCTGAAAGCCGTAATTGTAGAGAATAATCTGCCGCTGCCGCTGCTGCACCAGAAAAGTGATCAGCATATAAGAGAGCGCATGCTGGCCCAGCGGCGCTGCGGTGCCGATGTCGGTGAGCATGCCCACCACAAAAGCCGTGCCCACGCCCACCGATTGCGGCCGGTTGATTGCCCAATAAAGCAGCATGAGTGCGGTGAATTCAGGCAGCCAGAAAAAGCCATCCGATGAAAAGGGCATGAAATCCAGCAGCATGGCCACTGCAAACGTGGCAGCAATCAGGCGTTTGGAAATGCGGTTGTGGAAATCTTCAAAATCAGTCATGGCGCGGCAGGTGCGGGCGGTGTTGCCGGTTGGGCAGCGGTTTGGGGCAGGGTCAGCACATATTTGCTGCTGCGAAAGGCAGCCAGCGGCGAGAGCGTTACGCGGTAGTAAGGTGTGCCGGCAGCACGCGCGGCCTGATCGACTCTGGCCACCGGAATGCCTTGCGGATAAACGGAATCTAAGCCCGAAGTTTGCAGAATATCGCCGGGCTGCAAATCGGCATCAGTAGGAAAATAACGCAGATTCACCGCGCCGCCGCTGCCATAAAGCAGGCTGCGCACGCCGGTGCGCGCCACCACCACCGGAATAACCGTTTGGCTGTTGGTGATCAGGGTGAGCTCGGCGCTTAAAGGCTGTACTTGGGTGATTTGGCCGATCAGCCCGTATTGGTCGATTACCGCATCGCCGTTTTGCAGGCCGCTGCGGCTGCCTTTATTGATAATCAGCTTATCGGAGAGCGGATCTTTGCCGTTGGAAATCACTTCGGCGGTGGCCACGGCCTGAACGCCGTGCTGTTGCAGGCCGCCCAGTGCTTGCAATTCTTGCAGCTCGCGCTTTTGCTGCTGCGTTTGCTGCGCCAGCATTTTCAGACGGCCGTTTTCTTCCAAAAGCTGACGGTTGCTTGCCAACAGGGCCGTTTGCGATTGCATAAAGCCGCTCATGTATTCATACAGCCGCACCGGCTGATTGGCCAGCCATTGCAAAGGGTAGAGCGCCGTGGCCGCATAGCCTTTTGCCGCCTGCACGGCAGCATAGCGGTTGTCGAGCATCATCAGAACAATGCTGATTATCGAGAGGATAATCAGCTTGCTTACCGGCTTGATGCCTTTGCGGGCGAAATTTAAAGACTGTTCGGCCATCGGTGCGGCTGCCGCTGCGGATTAGGGGTTGGTTACGAAAACAGAATTGAGCTTACCAATCATTTCAAGCGCTTTGCCCGAGCCGCGCGCCACGCAGGTGAGCGGATCTTCTGCAATCATCACCGGCAGGCCGGTTTCTTCGGCCAAAAGGCGGTCGAGGCCTTTGAGCAGCGCGCCGCCGCCGGTGAGCACCAGGCCGCGGTCGGCAATGTCGGCACCCAATTCGGGCGGGGTTTGTTCCAGCGCGTTTTTCACCGATTGCACGATTTGGTTTAAGGGCTCGGTGAGCGCTTCGAGCACTTCATTGGAGCTAATGGTGAATGCGCGCGGAATGCCCTCGGCCAGATTGCGGCCTTTCACTTCGAGCTCGCGCACTTCCATGCCGGGGAAAGCCGAGCCGATGGATTTTTTGATTTCTTCGGCGGTGGCTTCGCCGATTAACATGCCGTAGTTGCGGCGCACATAATTGATGATGCTGTCGTCAAACGCATCGCCGCCCACGCGGATAGAGTGCGAATACACCACGCCGCTCAAGGAAATCACGCCCACTTCAGTGGTGCCGCCGCCGATATCCACCACCATCGAGCCGGTGGCTTCTTCAATCGGCAAGCCTGCGCCAATGGCGGCGGCCATCGGCTCTTCAATCAGATTAACGGTGGAAGCACCTGCGGCCAAGGCAGAATCGCGAATGGCTTTGCGCTCAACCTGGGTGGAGCCGCAAGGCACGCAGATCACGATGCGCGGCGCGGCGGCAAAGCGGCTGTTGTTCACTTTTTTGATAAACTGCTTGAGCATTTTTTCGGTGACGTTAAAGTCGGCAATCACGCCGTCTTTCATCGGGCGGATGGCCTGAATGCTGCCCGGCGTGCGACCGAGCATTTTTTTAGCTTCGGTGCCCACGGCCAGAATCACGCTTTTGCCGTGTGAGGCATCGGTTTGCATGGCCACCACCGAGGGTTCGTCCAAAACAATGCCTTTGCCTTTAATGTAAATCAAGGTGTTGGCGGTGCCCAAATCGATGGCAAGGTCGTTGGAAAAATAGCGGGTCAAAAAGCGAAACATGAACATTTCCTACAGATTTTGAAAATAGAAAAGAGTGTAGGCACGGCTTTTTTAGCGGCTTTTGTGGCACAAAAGCGCTGAAAATCGCCATGCCGCAGCATTGGTTTTCGGTTATAATCTTGCGATTAAACAGATGTAACGCGCAATGATACCCTAGATTAGGGAATTTGCTAATTAAATTTAAGGATTTTTTATGGCCCTAACCCTGCACGATGTCGAAAAAATTGCCAAGCTTTCCCGCCTGAGCCTGACCGAGGCGGAGAAGGCGCAAAATCTGCAGCAGCTCAACGATGTGTTTGCGCTGGTGGAGAAAATGCAGAGCGTTGACACCGAGGGCGTGGAGCCGATGGCGCATCCGCACGAAGTGGCCTTGCGCCTGCGCGCCGATGCGGTAACCGAGCACGATCATGCTGCCGAATATCAGGCTGTGGCGCCCGAAGTGCGCAACCGTCTTTATATTGTTCCTCAAGTAATTGAAGAATAAAGAAAATACTAAGCAATTTGAAAATATAAACCCCTTTCAGACGGCATGTGGAATGAACCTTCATCAAGAGGCCGTCTGAAAGGTTTGGAAATAATGAAATGACTGCATACACTTTAAAACAAACCGGCGACATGCTGCAAAGCAAGCAAATTTCCGCCACCGAATTGGCGCAGGAATATTTGGCCGCGATTGAAGCGGGCAATCCCGCCATCAATGCCTATATCACGCTGGATAAAGCCGCCACGCTGGCCGAAGCGGCTGCGGCCGATGCGCGCATTGCCGCCGGCCATGCCACGGCGCTCACGGGCGTGCCGATTGCCTATAAAGATATTTTCTGCCAGCAAGGCTGGAAAAGCGCTTGCGCCAGCAAAATGCTGGATAACTTTGTGTCGCCCTACACCGCCACCGTGGTGCAAAATCTGTTAAACGAGGGCATGGTTACGCTCGGGCGCACCAATATGGACGAATTCGCCATGGGCTCGACCACCGAAAGCTCGTTTTACGGTGCTACCAAAAACCCGTGGAACATCGAAAACGTGCCCGGCGGCTCTTCCGGCGGCTCGGCCGCAGCTGTGGCAGCGCGTTTGGCACCGGCGGCTTTGGGCAGTGACACCGGCGGCTCCATCCGCCAGCCAGCATCACACTGCGGCATCACCGGCTTGAAACCCACATATGGCGTGGTTTCCCGCTTCGGCATGGTGGCCTATGCCTCCAGCTTCGACCAAGCCGGGCCGATGGCGCAAACCGCCGAAGATTGTGCCTTGCTGCTCAATGCCATGGCAAGCTTCGATGAACGTGATTCCACCAGCCTCGAGCGCGAAAAAGAAGACTACACCCGCGCCTTAAACCAGCCCTTAAAAGGCTTGAAAATCGGCCTGCCGAAAGAATATTTTGCCGCCAGCAACAGCGCCGATGTTCAGACGGCCTTGCAAAACGTGATGGATTTGCTCAAAGCACAAGGCGCAGAAATGGTGGACGTGAGCCTACCGCAAACCGAATTATCCATTCCCGCCTATTATGTGCTCGCATCGGCCGAAGCCAGCACCAACCTGTCGCGCTACGACGGCGTACGCTACGGCCACCGTGCCGCCCAGTTTGGCGATTTGGATGAAATGTACAGCAACACCCGCGCCGAAGGCTTCGGCAGCGAAGTGAAACGCCGCATTATGATGGGCACTTATGTACTGAGCCACGGCTATTACGATGCTTATTATTTAAAAGCGCAAAAACTGCGCCGCTTGGTGGCCAACGATTTTCAGACGGCCTTGCAAGATTGCGATTTGATTTTAGGCCCCGTTGCCCCCACCGCCGCGCCCAAGCTCGGCAGCGACATTCACGACCCGGTGCAAATGTATTTGAGCGACATCTACACCATCGCGCTCAACCTCGCCGGCCTGCCCGGCATGAGTCTGCCCGCCGGATTTTCTTCAGACGGCCTGCCCATCGGCGTGCAGCTGATTGGCAATTACTTTACCGAAGCCAAGTTGTTGGGCGTGGCGCACCAGATTCAGCAACACAGCGATTGGCACAGCAAAGCGCCGGCATAAAGCATTGGCGGCTTGGTGTGTTTAATACCCATTCGAAAAAATAATATACAAACAGGCAGCCTGTAGGTCGGATTCTCGAATCCGACACTTGTTCGCAGAACAAGGCACGCACATCGCTTTGGCCGTTGGCCAAACGTTGGATTCAAGAATCCGACCTACGCGGATGATGCTGCCGAACTGCTTTTATTTTGTAAGGTTATTTTTTAGAATTGGTATAAAGTGCCTTTGCAGACGGCCTGCTCATATATATAAGATATAAAAGGCCGTCTGAAGGCTTATACAAAACCATTGGAAAATGTTCAGACGGCCTAGAATTTTTATCGCAACAGCAATCTTAATCTTTCGAAGGAAGTGAGCTAGGGTCTGTTCACCATTCATCTCGTGGCAATCTTTTGGCTCAAAAACGCGCCTGCCGCGTTGAAAATGCTCGCAAGGTGCCCAACCTTGCTGCGCTTTTCGCCTTGCAAGCGTGCTTTTGCGCTCAAAATCTTACGCACGGATGATCTTACGCACGGATGAAATGTGAACAGACCCTAGGGCGTCCTGACAATTACTTGTCATAAAAATAATCAGATAAAAGAAAGGCAGATAAGTTAAAATTTTTGTCGCCAAACAAAACATACTTATCTGCCATGCCTCGAACACTACTCAAAGATGAATACTGGTCAAAGCTGTTAAACATTCTGCTCGATTTAGGCGTTTACCACAAGAAAAATCTGCGCCTCAAAATAGAAGGCATACTTTACCGCATCAGAACCGGCATACCGTGGGAAGACATCCCGCCGTTTTTCGGTAAAGGCAATTCCCTGTTGCGCCTCTTCCATAGATGGTCGGAGAAAGGGATTTTTCAAAGCATACTCAATGCCTTGACCGAATTCCCCGATATGGAATGGGTATTTATTGACGGCAGCTATGTCAAAGTCCACCAACATGCAGCGGCAACTGTTGGAGAGGCAGCCGCTATCGGCCACAGCCGTGGTGGCAATAGCACTAAAATTCATTTGGCTGTCGATGCCTGTGGAAACCCTGTAGGTTTCAAGGTCACATCGGGAACGGTTAATGACATTACTGCGGCACCGGAATTGCTGGATAGCGTAGATTTATCCTCAACCGAAGTGCTGACTGCCGACAAAGGTTATGACTCTGACGCTTTCAGGCAGTTGCTTGCCGATATGGGCATCAGGCCGAATATTCCTTATAAAAAAGACAGGGAGCGTCTGAATGTGTGTATGGATTGGTATTTGTATAAAGCGAGGCATTTGGTAGAGAATGCCTTTGAAAAATTGAAACATTTTCGTGCGGTTGCCACCCGTTACGATCGTTTGAAAAGGCATTATGAAAGCGTAGTTGCTTTAGCTTGTATTATGCTATGGCTGCCTTTATGACAAGTAATTGTCAGGACGCCCTAGGGAAGAGCTAAGCCGCAAGGCTTGTATCAAACTCGGCCAAGACAAGAGTGACCGGTTTGACCAAACAAAAAGGAGCGCTGCCATGAGTATACTGAAGCAACCGTTTGCCCCCGCCCGTTTGGCATTGCCCGTGCTGCTGGCCTTAAGCGCGGCGGCCTGTGCTGAAAATGTTTCAGACGGCCTCGCTGAGGCAGCCCCGCAAACCGCATCTGCCGGTGTAGTGCAAACGGTTTTGACTACCGCAACCCGCGCCCAGCCGCAAGAAGCGGCGCAGCAATGGCGCTGGCAAACCGTGGCCACCGGCCTAAACCACCCTTGGGGCTTGGCTTTTCTGCCCGACGGCCGCTTTTTAATCAGCGAGCGCAGCGGCGATTTGCGCGTGGTGGATGCGCAAGGTCGGATTTCCGCACCGGTGACAGGCTTGCCGAAAATCGATGTCGGCGGGCAGGGCGGTTTGCTTGATGTCGCATTGGATGAAAACTTTGCCGATAACGGCCGCGTGTATTTCTGCTTCAGCGAGCCGGGTAGCGGCGGCAACAGCACCGCCTTGGCCGAGGGCATATTGTCGCCCGAGGGCGGCCGCCTTTCGCAAGTGAAAACCTTGTTCAGCCAAGCGCCGAAAGTGCGCAGCAACCGCCATTTCGGTTGCCGCATTGCGCTGGCGCCCGGATATATTTATCTGGGCATGGGCGACAGAGGCAGCCGCAGCGAAGAGGCGCAAAATTTGGGCAGCCACATCGGCAAAATCGTGCGCCTGAGCCGTAACGGCAGCGTGCCCGCCGATAATCCGTTTGTGCAACAAAGCAGCGCACGCGGCGAAATCTGGAGCTACGGCCACCGCAATATCCAAGGCATGGCGCTGGATGCGCAAGGCCGCTTGTGGGCGAGCGAGCACGGCGCACAAGGCGGCGATGAAATCAACCTGATTGCCGCCGGCAAAAACTACGGCTGGCCGGTGATCGCCTATGGCAAAGATTACGGCGGCGGCCAAATCGGCGCGGGCATCACCGCCCAAGCCGGCATGGAGCAGCCTTTGTATTACTGGGATCCATCGATGGCCCCTTCAGGCATGGCATTTGTCGGCAGCAATCCTTACGGCAGCGACTGGCGCGGTAATCTGCTGGCAGGCTCGCTCAAATTCGGTTACGTTGCCCGCCTCACGCTGGATGGCGAACGGGTGGTGCGCGAAGAGAAAATCAATGTCGGTGAGCGCGTGCGCGACGTGCGCCAAGCGCCCGACGGTTTTATTTATATTGTGAGCGACAGCAGCAACGGCAAATTGATGAAGCTGTTGCCGCGATAGTTTCAGACGGCCTATCTATAATAGGGCATGCTTGCGGGAGAATATAATGATGACTAAGCGTGAAGAAATTCTGGCAAAACAGCGACAGCTGAAAGTGTTGTTTAGCGCATGGATGGCAGAGAAAAAGCAACATGAAATCGTGACGTTTCGGCGTGAAAACGGTGATTTGGTTGAGCATTATCCAAACGGCACGGAGAGAGTGAGTAGTCATGCCGAATAATGTGGCTATTTTTTATTGTGGTACCAATGGCGCGGGTAAATCAACGTTAAGGGCTTTTAATCAAGATACCGTGCAAATTGTGATTGACTCTGATCATATCGCCATGCAATTAAACCCCAAATCACCGCGTTTGGTAGATTTTGAGGCAGGCAGAAAAGCGATTGAGCTATTTCAGTTTGCCATTAAGCATCATATTTCATTTTCAATGGAATCTACTTTGTCCGGTTATTCTATTTTAAATCGGATGAAATCGGCGCGAGCAAAAGGGTTATGTTCGGCTAAATTATGTGGCGGTTGATGATGTGGCAATCAATTTAGCGCGGGTTGCTGCTCGTGTTCGGGCTGGCGACCATTCTATTGATGAACAAACCATTCGCCAGCGCTATAAAAGTAGTCAAAAGCATCTATTATTGGCATTGGCATGCTGTGATGAAGCTTTTATTTACGACAATTCATCGGAGCAGCCCAAAATTATTTTTTGGCTGCACCAGCAAAAGATTATGTCACTGGAAACGGAATTGCCGTTGTGGTGTAAAACCTTACAATATGAATTATTGGCAATGGGTTTTACGCCAATAGTTTAAAATATTTTCTATTTGAAAGAACTTGATAATGACCTGGGAAACCGTAATCGGGCTGGAAATTCATGTCCAGCTCAACACCCAATCCAAAATTTTCAGCGGCGCGTCAACGGCGTTTGGCGCGGAGCCGAATGCGCATGCGAGCGTGGTGGAGTGTGCGCTGCCGGGCGTGTTGCCGGTGATGAACCGTGAAGTGGTGGCCAAGGCCATCAAGCTCGGTTTGGCGCTGGGTGCGAAAATCAATCAGAAAAACGTGTTTGACCGCAAAAACTATTTCTATCCCGATTTGCCCAAAGGCTATCAGATCAGCCAGCTCGATTTGCCGATTGTAGCCGAGGGCAGGCTGGAAATTGTGGTGGGTGATGAGGTGAAAACCATCAATGTTACCCGCGCGCACATGGAAGAAGATGCAGGAAAATCGGTGCACGAAGGCTTAAACGGCGCCACCGGCATTGATTTGAACCGCGCCGGCACGCCTTTGCTGGAAGTGGTTTCCGAGCCGGAAATGCGCTCGGCGGCCGAGGCGGTGGCTTATGCCAAAGCGCTGCACGGCTTGGTCACGTGGCTGGATATTTGCGACGGCAATATGGCCGAGGGCTCGTTCCGCATGGATGCCAATGTGTCGGTGCGCCCCAAAGGGCAGGCCGAATTCGGCACCCGCCGCGAGATTAAAAACCTCAATTCGTTCCGCTTTTTGGAGCAGGCGATTAATTATGAGGTGGAAGCGCAAATCGATATCATCGAAGAGGGCGGCAAAGTGCAGCAAGCCACCATGCTGTTTGACCCCGATAAGGGCGAAACCCGCGTGATGCGCTTAAAAGAAGATGCGCACGATTATCGCTATTTTCCCGACCCCGATTTGCTGCCGGTGATGATTTCAGACGGCCAAATGCAAAAAGCGCGTGATGAAATGCCGGAGCTGCCGGGCGAGATGGCGCAGCGCTTTGTGGCCGATTTCGGCGTGAGCGATTACGATGCGCGCCTGCTCACCGCCGGCCGTGCCCAAGCAGCCTTCTTTGAAGAGGCGGCCTTAGCAAGCAAACAGGGCAAGCTTGTGGCCAACTGGATGAACGGCGAATTGGCGGCCACGCTGAATAAAGAAGGGCTGGATTTGGCGCAAAGCCCGATCACCGCAGCGCGCTTGGCGGCTTTGGTCGGCAAAATTGCCGACGGCACCTTGAACAGCAAACTGGCCAAGCAGGCGTTTGAAGCAATGTGGGCCAGCCCTGAGGCCACGATTGAGCAGATTATCGAAGAAAAAGGCTTGCAACAAATCGTCGACACCGGCGCGATTGAGGCCATGATAGACGAAGTATTGGCCAATAATGCCAAAGCGGTCGAGCAATTCAAGAGCGGCAACGAAAAAGCGCTCAATGCCTTGGTGGGGCAGGTGATGAAAGCCAGCAAAGGTAAAGCCAATCCCGCGCAGGTGCAGGAATTGATGAAAGCGAAGCTGGGCTGATGCCTGAGCCTGTTCGCATGGCATCGTGCGGAATGTAGGCAAACGAGCCTGCCTGCTGTGTTGAAAATGCACACAAGGCCGCTAATTTGGCTGTGTTTTTGTTTTGCAGGCAAGCTTTTGCGCTCAAAATCTTACTCTTGCGGATGAAATGTGAACAAACCCCAAGAGGCCGTCTGAAAGATTCGGGCGGCTGCCGTTTCAGACGGCCTGACAAAATAATGGCCGGCGGGCTATAATCCGCCATTCTCTAACTGCAATGCCGGACACGGAAGCACACCATGAAAAAAATCTTTTTGCTCGCCGCCGCGTTGGCGCTTTCTGCTTGCGGCTTTCATTTGAAAGGGCACAGCGGCATTCCCGATGCACTGCCTTATCAGGCATGGCATGTTGACGGCGAAAGCCTGCAACAGGCGCTGGAAGCGGCTTTGCGCCGCGCCGACGGCAAGCCGGTGAGCGCGCCGCAGGCGCAGGCCACCATCAGTGTGCTGCGGGTGGACACCAAAAAAGATGTGTTCACCATCACCCGCGCCGCCGAAATCAATGAATACCTGCTTAATCTGCGTGTCGATGCGCAAGCCAGCCGCAACGGCGAGCCTTTGGGCGAACCCATGACGGTGGTGGTGCAGCGCACCATGGAATATGCCGACAGCGAAGTGCTCGGCAAGCAGGAAGAAGAAGCCACCATTTGGGCGGAAATGCGCGCCGATGCCGCCGAGCAGATTGTGCGCCGGTTGGCCTTTTTGAAAGCGCGCTAAATGGCGCAAATGGACATCGAGCAGCTCTCGCCCGATTTGCCGCTGAAGCCTTTGTATGTGATACACGGCGAAGAGGATTTGCTGCGTGTGGAAGCGTTGGATGTGTTGCGGCAGGCGGCGCGGCAGCAAGGCTATCTCAACCGCGAAGTTTACAGCGCCGATTCGGCAAGCTTTGATTGGCAGGAATTGCTGCACGCAGCCGGCAGCATGGGCTTGTTTGCCGATTTGAAATTATTGGAAATCCACATTCCGGGCGGTAAGCCCGGCAAAGCCGGCGGCGATGCGCTGCAAGAGCTGGCCGGGCGTTTGCCGGAAGACACCGCCGTGGTGCTGATGCTGCCCAAGCTCGAGCGCGCGCAAATGCAGGCCAAATGGTTTGCCGTGCTGGCCAAACACGGTGTGGTGCTGGAAGCCAAAGCCGTGAGCGGCGCAGCCTTGCCGCAATGGATTCAAGGCCGTCTGAAACAGGCCGGGCTTGAAATTGAAGCCGATGCGCTTTCTTTGTTTGCCGAGCGGGTGGAAGGCAATCTTTTGGCGGCCAAACAAGAAATCGACAAACTCGCCTTGCTGCACCCGCGCGGCCATTTGCTGAATATGGCCGATGCCGAAGCGGCGGTGGCCAATGTGGCGCGTTTTGATGTGTTTCAGCTTGCCGGCGCATGGATGAGCGGCGATGCGGCGCGCACCGCCCGCCTGCTCGAAGGGTTGGAGGCCGATGGCGAAGAGCCGGTGATGTTGTTGTGGGCGCTGGCCGAAGACATCCGCACTTTAATCCGCCTCACCGCCGCGCTCAAGCAGGGGCAAAGCGTGCAGAGCGTGCGCAACAGCCTGCGCCTGTGGGGCGACAAGCAAACGCTGGCACCGATGGCAGTGCGGCGCATCAGCATCGCCCGTTTGCTGGCCGCGTTGCAGGACTGTGCCAAAATCGACTGCATGATTAAGGGCGCAGAAGCGGGCAATGCGTGGGCCGAATTCAAGCACCTCACCCTTGAGCTGGCGGCCTAAAATTATTTTACAGGCCGTCTGAAATACGGTTGTTTCAGACGGCATTTATCGCAAAACCGAAGGAAAACAAATAATATGGAAAAGAAAACCAAAATCCGCCTGGCCGGCCTGATTATTCTGGCCACGGCTGTGCTCAGCCTGATTCTTGTGCTGTTTACCGATTCTTGGCCACTGGCCATTGCCATTGCCGTGGTGGTGATGGCTTCGGCTTCTGCCGGCTTTTATTGGTATTCGCGCCGCCAGCAGCGCCAGTTTATCGAGCGTTTGAAAAAATTCGATATCGATCCGGAAAAAGGCCGCGTTAACGAAGCCAACCTGCGCCGCATGTATCACAGCGGCGGCCAGGCGCAAAAAGATGCCATCACCATTATCTGCATGTCGCAGGAATGTTCGGTGGAAGAAGCGCACGCTTTGTTTAAAAAACGCCCCACCCGCCAAGAGCAGATGGCGCAGGCGCGCGAAATGCAAAAAGGCATGCGCCAGCCGCGTATGCGCCGTTGAGCGCTGCATCAATCCAAAGGCCGTCTGAAAAAAGTTTTCAGACGGCCTCTCTTCTTGGGCTGCGGCAAATAAGATTTAACGCAAATCGGGCAACACGTTCAACACCGCCGACAACACCGCTTCGCCCAAGCGCAATGAGCGCTGGCCGTTCCAGCCGAAATCGTCATCGGGCAGGTTGTGGTTGTCTTTAAACGGCATTTCCAATGTGTAGGCCAAGCAGCCGAAATTTTCGCCTACCCAAGCCGTGGCCATGCTCAGATTGGCTTGGCCGGGCGAATCTTTTTCGTAGCCGTGCTCATCTTGGAAATCGGGGCTGGCGGCGGCAAACGCGGCTTTGAATTGCGCTTCCAGCGCGGCGATGCGTTCATTATAGGCCGGCACGCCTTCGGTGCCCGCCACAAACACATAAGGAATGGCTTCGTCGCCGTGGATGTCGAGGAATAAGTCCACGCCGGTGGCGCGCATTTTTTCGCGCACATAATACACTTCGGGGCTTTTTTCCAAGGTGGGCGCGAGCCATTCGCGGTTGAGGTTGGCGCCGGCGGCATTGGTGCGCAGATTGCCCAGCGCCGAGCCGTCGGGATTCATATTGGGCACGATGTAAAACGTGGCTTGGTCGAGCAGCGCGCGCGCGGTGGCGTCTTGCGGGTCGAGCAGGCGCGCGAGCAGGCCTTCGACAAACCATTCGGCCATGGTTTCGCCCGGGTGCTGGCGGGCAATCACCCACACTTTCAAATCGCTTTGCACTTGGTTGCCGATGGTGAGCAGATTCATGTCGCGCCCTTCTACTGTGCTGCCCAAATCGTCAATCTGGCACAAGCCGCTGCCTTGCGCATCGCCCAATAAATTTAAGTGCTGCTCGCTGGAATAAGGCTCGAAATAGGCATAATAAATGCTGTTGGCCAGCGGGGTGTGTTCGATGGTGAGCACGCCGTTTTCATAGCGGGTGGGTACGCGAAACCAGTTTTGCCTGTCGTAAGAGGCGCAGGCCTGATAATCTTCCCAGCCATCGGGGTAGGCGGCTTGGGCGGCATTTTCAAAATGCATCACGCAATTTTGATAGGCCGCGCCTTGCAATCGGAAGTAAAACCATTGTGCAAAATCGGAGGCGTTGTCGGGGCGCAAGGCCAAGCGGATATCGGCGGGGTTGCTCAAGTCGGTTACGGTGAGGGCGCCGGCATCGAAACGGGTGCTGATTTTCATGGTGATTTCTTTAAAAGATAAGACGTATAACGTATTATTGTACTGCTATTTAGGTGAGGTTTGTTTGCTTTCTTTTGTACTGGCTGCCTTGTGTGTGCGTAAGCCGGATTCGCTAATCCGATGCTTGTTTGCAGAATAAAATTTTGAGCTTGTGGCAAATGTCGGATACCCGTATCCGACCGACAAATTTTGGCCATCTGAAAGCGTTCAGACGGCCTGAACAGGTGCTTTATAAGGTGTGATGAAATGGAAAAAGATTTGGTTTTAACCTTGATGTTTCGCGATTATTGCAGCCTCTGCCATAAAATGCGCGATGCTTTGCAGCCTTATCAGCAGCAATACGGTTTTGCGCTGGAGGTGGTGGATGTGGATGCCGATGCGGCGCTGGAAGAAAAATACAACGAATTGGTGCCGGTGCTGCTTTGGGGTGATAGGGAAATCTGCCATTGGTTTTTAGATGAAGCCTTGCTGCGGGCTTTTTTGGCGGAAAATTCGGAAACTGCTTAAAGGTGAAATGGAATGCAAGAAAAAGTGATACAAAACTATGCTCTATAACGGCGTAGGTTGGGTTGATAAACCCAAGGTTTCAGACGGCCTAGGGGCTTGTTGGGTTTTCAACCCAACTTATCCGTTGTGTCACTTTTTTTGCATTCCACTAAAAAGGCGCAGAAATGCCGATGGATAGATTCGGGCCGGCATCAGCATGATGGGTTTTTAAAATTTTAAAATAAACAATGTGTTGTAATAATAAACAGGCCGTCTGAAAGGTTTCAGACGGCCTGTTGTTATTGCGCTATGTCGACGGCATCGGTGTTAGCCGGAGCCGGTTGGTAAACCGGTGTTGTGGGGTGGTAGTCTGCTGCCGAGGGCTGTGGCGGCAGGCTTTCGGCCTTGCGCGCTTTGCTCTTGCTTTCTTTTTTATCTTTATCGTCGTTGCCATCGGGAATCACCGCATCCACTACGGCACCGGTGGTTTTCACGGCGATTTTGCCGACGGTAAACACGGTGGTGGCGGCGAGGTCGACGGCAGAGGCCACCACGCAGCCGCCGAGCAGCAGACCGGTAGCCAAGGGCAGGGCGGTGCGGCGCAGGCTTTTTATGCCGGTTTTGAAAAATAAGCGGGCGGTGTGGTTTTGTTGTGTTGTTTGCGGCTTGCGGCTTTGTCGGTTGTGTTTCAGGCTGGGTGTCATTTGTGGCTGTGCCCGCAATGTTTGTTGTGCTCGTGATCTTCGTCGCAGCCGGCCAGCATCTGCGCCCAGGCTTCGTCGTCGCCGTCGAATTCGGCTATTTCGGCGTATTCGCCGCTCTCGAGCATGGCCACCAATTCTGCCAGTGATTCGGCGCCTTCCACCCAATCGCAGGGGATGTCGGGCGGGGTGGTGTCGGCGAGCACAGCGGCCAGGCCTTGGTGCCAGGCCACCCAATAGCCGTTGGCGGTGTGCACAAACACGGCTTCGGGGTGGATGTGTTCATCGGTGGTGCCGGCGAGCATGCGTTCGGCGATTTCGGGCTGGAAGGGCAGGGTTTGCATGAGGGTGTCTTTCTATTGGTGATGAAATGTGAACAGACCCTAGGGTCTGTTCACAATTACTTGTCATAACATTGAATAAAAAGGAAAGCAGGTGTAAAAAGGGAGCTCTCACACAACCCTAATACACCTGCCATGCCCCGCACACTACTCAAAGATGAATACTGGACGAAGCTGTTGCCCATTCTGCGTGATTTGGGTGTTTATTGCAAACCCAATCTACGCCTGATTTTCGAAGGCATCCTATACAGAGTCAGAACCGGCATCCCTTGGCGCGATCTGCCCGAGTATTTCGGCAAACACCATACCGTTTACACGGCTTATAACCGTTGGTCGGCAAAAGGTATTTTTGCCGAAGCCTTAAAAAAGCTCAGCCAAGACTGTGATTTGGAATGGGTAGCCATAGATGGCAGCTATGTTCGGGCGCATCAACATTCAGCCGGCGCCTCATGGCTCAGCGAAGAAGAGGAACACGCAATCGGTATGAGCCGGGGCGGGATGACCAGCAAGATTCATCTGGCGGTAGACGTCTCAGGCAATCCGGTTGAGATTATCATTACTGCGGGCAATATCAACGATATCAGCGTTGCGCCGGAATTGCTTGATAACATCGATCTTGCCGGAACTGAGCTTGTGAATGCGGATAAGGGCTATGATTCAGACCGACTCAGGGAACAGATAGAGGAAAGTGGCGCGAAAGCCAATATTCCCTATAGAAAAGACAGGGAAGAGAAAAATAAAGACATGGACTGGTATCTTTATAAAATCAGGCACTTGGTGGAGAATACTTTTTGTCGTCTGAAACATTTCCGAGCGATTGCCAGCCGCTACGATAAGCTAAAGCGCAACTTCCACAGCACGGTTTTATTGGGATGCATTGTGATGTGGCTACCTTTATGACAAGTAATTGTGAACAGACCCTAAGGCCGTCTGAAAGGCTTTCAGACGGCCTTAGGGCTTTATTCGGCTTTCACCGCTTCGGGGTTGAGCGACACCAAAAGCTGGTCGATTTTGAGATTGTCGGTGTCGATGATTTCAAATTTGTAGCGGTCAAACAGCACAAAATCGGTTTTCTTGGGGATTTTACGCAGCGAATACATCATAAAGCCGCCAATGGTTTCGTAGTTTTCCGAATTGGGGAAATCCACAATATCCAGCGCGCGCATTACGTCTTCGAGCGGCGCGGCGCCTTCGATCAGCCAGGAAACGTCATCGCGCTGGATGATTTGCGGCTCTTCTTCGGTGGCCACCAATTCGCCCATCACGATGCTCATCACGTCTTTGAGTGTGACCACGCCCACCACCAGCGCATATTCGTTCACAATCACGGCAAAATCTTCGCCGGCGTTTTTAAAGGCTTCGAGCACTTCATAAAGCGAGAGCGTGTCGGGAATAAACAGCGCTTTGTGCAGCACGCGCTTGTCGGTGAGCTTGAGGTTTTGCTCTTTCAGGTAAAGCGTGAGCAAGGTGTGCGATTCGATATAGCCGATTACTTTTTCCAATTCGCCGTTGCACACTAAAAATTTGGCGTGCGGCTTTTCGGCCATCAGCGCGAGCACGGTGTCGGCGCTGTCGCTTTTGTCGAAATAGGCGATGTTTTCGCGCGTGGTCATGGTGGAGGTAACGGTGCGCGATTGCATGTCGAAAATATTTTCAATCAAATAATGCTCTTGCTGCTTGAGGACGCCGGCTTCGGCACCGGCGTCCACCACGGCATAAATGTCTTCCGAGGTGAGCTGGTCTTGGCGCACAGTGGAAATGCGCAGGGTTTTGAAAATCAGGTTGGCGATGCCGTCGAAAAACCACACCAAGGGCTTGAGCAGGAAAATCATCAGCATCATCGGCCGCACCACGCGCACGGCCACGCGCTCGGGGTGGGTCATAGCGAAGCGCTTGGGCATCAGGTCGGCAAACAGAATAAAGAGGCCGGTGACCAGAAAAAACGACAATAAAGAAGCGAGCGTGCCCGCCCAGGCCGCATCGCCCAAATGCTGCAACAGCGCGCCCAAATAAGGCCGCACCGCCGCTTCGCCCACAATACCGGCCAGAATCGCCACGGCATTGAGGCCGATTTGCACCACTGTGATAAAGCTGCCCGGCTGCTCCTGCATGTTCAACACATCCAGCGCGCGCGTGTCGCCCTCTTTGCCTAAAACCTGCAATTTGATTTTACGCGACGAGGCCAGCGCCAGCTCGGAGCACGACACAAACGCGCTCACGGCAACCAGCAGCAGCAAAATCAGAACGGCTTCAAAAATATTCATATAAAATATAAAGGAGTGGATAACTTTTGAATTATAACATTTTTGCATGATAAAGGCCGTCTGAACGCTTTCAGACGGCCTTTATCATGCAAGGTGAATTGTGAATAGAACCTAGGGTCTGTTCACATTTCATCACGCGGCAATATTTTGGCTCAAAAACGCGCCGGCTGCGTTGAAAATGCTCGCAAGGTGTTCAACCTTGCTGTGCTTTTCGCCTTGCAGTCACGCTTTTGCGCTCAAAATCTTACCGCGTGATGAATTGTGAACAGACCCTAAGATTTGCCGTCGCCGTTTTTCATGCTTTTAATCACCTGCGCGGCAGCCGGTACCGGAAAAATCAGATTCAGCGGGTTGGCCTTGATTTGTGCCCACACCGCTTTGAGCAGGCGCGGCAGGCTGTCGATGCGGGTGCCGCGCGCGCGCAGCGCCACGGTGAGCGCGAGCGAAAAGCTCACCCACAGATTAACCAAGCCGATGAGCAGCACGCCGAAGAGGTTCCAGGTAAAGGCGAGCGGGCCCAAATGGCCGCTCACGGCGGCATAGCCGATATTGGCGGAGGAAAACGCCACATGGCGGATATCGAGCGGCAGGCCGAAAAGGTGGCCGAAATAGCCGGTCATGCCGAGCAAAATGCCGAAAATAAAGTTGCCGGCCAGCGAGCCGTAGTTGTTGTGCACATAATCGGCAAAGCGTGCGCGCGTTTTTGAGGGCAGGATTTTGCGCAGCAGCGGCTGCACGGTGAGGCGGCGGCGCAGGTCGAGATAATCGGCGCGGTTGTCGAAAAAGCCGGCGATGATGCCCGAGCAAAAAAGCCACACGCCGGCAATGGCGGCATACCAAAGCGAGGGCTGGGTGAAAGGCTGCACCGATTTCACTTGATAAGCCACCGCATCGGCATCGAGCAGCGGCGTGTGCATATAGTGGGCAAAGCCAAACGCAATCAGCGCCGCCAGCGCAATGGCCACGCTCACATTGCCAAACACCGCCACGCTTTGCGAGCGCCCCACATCAATCAGCAGCGAAGAGAGCTTCATTTCCATCGAGCGCCCTTTTTCGCTGCGCTCCACCTGCTCGGCAAAGCTCGTGGCCGTCATGGCCGGCTGCTTGGTGGCCACGGTGAAATGCAGCATTTGAATCAGCACAAAGCCCAGGCCGTAATTGAGGCTGGACAACACGGCGGTGGTAAAGGCGCCAAAGCCCATTTCGCCGATGTGGATTTTATTGAGTGCCATCAGCGCAATCAACACGCCGCCGCCCGCGGCCGAGCGCAGCATGCCCCAATATTCGCTGCGGCTGCGGGTGATGTAGTGTTCGCCGTGGTCGCTCGTGTTTTCGGTGATGCTTTTGGCCAGCATCTGAATGCTGCGCCGGCGCAGCAGGCCGGTGCTGTGCTGCTCCACCGCGGCCATGGTCATTTCATTGAGCAGGCGGATGGTGAGGCGCAGCGATTGCGAGGTATCGGCGGCGGTTTGGATGCCCAGCAAAAGCTCGAGCCTGTCGAGGCTTTGCGCCAGCCGCTCGAGCAGATGCGCCACTTTCACCGAAGAGCCCGCGCCCGCACCGGCGCCGCGCCGGCGCAGGCGGATTACGGTGTCGCGGCTTTGTTGCAACATCACTTCGATATGCGCCGTGTCGTAAGCTTCTTCGCTGCCGCTGCGGTAATGCTGCACCAAGGCGGCGGTTTCGTGTTGCAGCGCGATAAAGGCCGAGTTCACATCGAGCAACTTGGGCTCGAGGCGCACGAAATTGGGCTCCAACTCTTCGGCGGCAATCCAGATGGAAAGCATTTCCAGCGCATGCAGACGCGCTTGGGTGAGCTGGCGCGCAGCCGACTGCACCACCGCCGGCTCGGCATCTTGCAGCAGCAATTGGTGCAGCGCGAGCCATTGGCGCAGCTTGATGGTTTGCAGCCATTTTTCATCGCGTGAATGAAACAGGTGCAGAAAAATATCGCGCAGGTTTTTGAAATCTTTAAACGAAGGATAAAAGCGCTCGTATAAGCGGATGCCCATCTCGCGGCTGAAGCCGCTGCGCGAAAAAATGCCCAAGGTGACCAGCGCGGGATACACATGCACATTGGCGAGCCAATGGTGAAAACGGTTGCCGAACGCCTGGCGCAGCGCGGCATCGTTTGCCAGCATATCCAGCAGCATATCGAAGCGCTCGGTGCCGTGGCGCGCACCGCCTTGGCGCAAAAAAGCCACAACTTTTTCCAGCGTGAGCACGAAAATTTCGCTTTCGAGCGTTTGGGAGAGGGCGGCGTGCAAGGTTTCGGGCAGGGTTTTTCGCATAAGCATTTCAAGGAATAGGTAAAGCAATGTTAACGCACATGGGGGCAGGCGGGAAAATTTCAAACCGGCAGCAGGCAGAAAAGCACTGATGCGCTGAGCGAGGCCGGCTCTTTGCTGCATGTGCGGCGGCCGGCGGCATGGGGTGCAATACCAATCCAAAAAAATAACCTAACTTCGTTGTCTCGCCTTGCCGTACTATCTGTACTGTCTGCGGCTCGCCGCCTTGTTAGCTTATTTTTTTGAATGGGTATAATAAACTGTGGCAGCGGCTTGGATTTCAGACGGCATTATTTAAATAATTATTGAAATATCGAAATATTGGGCATAAAATAAGCGCCATGAACACAACACAAGCAAGCAGATTATTCAGCACGCTGGGCGCAAGCACGCGCCTAGATATTTTTCGGCTTTTGGTAAAGCAGGGCGGGCAAGGCATGGTGGCGGGTGATATTGCCAAAGCGCTGGATGTGTCGCCGGCCAATCTTTCTTTTCATTTGAAAGAGTTGAGCCATGCCGGTTTGGTTGATGTGCAGCAGGAAGGGCGTTTTCAGCGCTATCGTGCCGATTTGGCGCTGATGCTTGATTTGGTGGCTTTTCTCACGGAAGAATGCTGTGCGCTCGATGCGCAAAACAGCGGCTGCACGCTTCACAATCTGCCGGTTTGCGGGCAAGTGCCGTTGCACGATGCTGATTAGTTTTCATACCAATCCAAAAAAATAACCTAACTTCGTTGTCTCGCCTTGCCGTACTGGTTGTACTGTCTGCGGCTCGCCGCCTTGTTAGCTTACTTTTTTGAATTGGTATCAGACGACCTGAAGGATAAGGCCGTCTGAAAACTGACTGAATGTGTTGGTTAAAGCAGGTTTGAAAATAATTTCACTTCGTTGGCTTGTCGTGCTCAATCAATTCGGCATTGCCCAAACCAAACCGCGCATTCGCGCAGGAGGCTCATCATGCAATCTGTAATCATATATCACAATCCGGCCTGCGGCACATCGCGCAATGTGCTGGCTTTCATCCGCAATGCGGGCATCGAGCCGGAAATCATCGAATATCTGCACGCGCCGCCCGATGAAGCCGCGCTGCGCCGCCTGCTGGCCGACAGCGGCTTGAGTGCGCGCGCGGCATTGCGGGTGAATGTGCCCGAATTTGCGCAATATGGTTTGGCGGATGAGGGTTTGTCTGAAGCGCAGATAATCGCGGCCATGCTGCAAGCGCCGATTTTAATCAACCGCCCGTTTGTGGTCACGGAAATCGGCACGGCTTTGTGCAGGCCGTCTGAAAAAGTGCTCGCTTTGCTGCCGGCGCCGCAGCAAGGTGCGTTTTTCAAAGAAGACGGCGGGCAAGTGGTGGATGAAAACGGGCAGCCGGTTTGACGGACGGTGGTTTTCAGACGGCCATGATTTCAATATTTGTTTAAATATCAAATGAAGGTAATGCAATGGGTGTGTTCGAGCGCTTTTTGAGCCTGTGGGTGGCGCTGGCGATTGCGGCGGGTGTGGCGCTGGGTGTGTGGCTGCCTTCCGTTTTCGAGGCGGTGGCGGCGATGGAAATCGCGCATGTGAATCTGCCGGTGGCGCTGCTGATTTGGTTGATGATTTATCCGATGATGATACAGATTGATTGGTCGGCGGTGAAAGATGTGGGCAAGCGCCCGAAAGGTTTGTGGCTCACGCTGGTGGTGAATTGGCTGATCAAGCCTTTTACCATGGCGGCGGTGGGCTGGTTGTTTTTCAGGGTGTTTTTTGCAGATTGGGTGTCGCCCGATGATGCGCAGCAATATATCGCCGGCATGATTTTGCTCGGCGTGGCGCCGTGCACGGCGATGGTGTTTGTGTGGAGCCAGCTGGTGAAGGGCGACCCGAATTACACGCTGGTGCAGGTGTCGGTGAACGATTTGATTATGATTGTGGCTTATGCGCCGATTGCCGGGCTGCTGCTGGGGGTGAGCAATATCGATATTCCGTGGGGCACGCTGCTGCTCTCCACCGTGCTTTATGTGGTGTTGCCGCTTTTGGCGGGTATGTTGACGCGCCGCTATTTGTTGGCCGCGGGCAAATCGGTGGCACAGTTTGCAGGTCGTCTGAAACCTTTTTCGATTGGCGGGCTGATTTTAACCGTGGTGTTGCTGTTTGGCTTTCAGGCGCAAACCATTTTGGCGCAGCCTGCGGTGATTGTGTTGATTGCCATTCCTTTGCTGGTGCAGACTTACGGCATTTATTTTATCGCCCGCTTCGGCGCGCGCCGGCTGGGGCTGCCGCATGAAATCGCCGCACCGGCCTGCCTGATCGGCACATCGAACTTTTTCGAGCTGGCGGTGGCGGTGGCGATTTCGCTGTTTGGTCTGAATTCGGGCGCGGCGCTGGCCACGGTGGTGGGCGTGTTGGTGGAAGTGCCGGTGATGCTCTCGCTGGTGTGGTTGATCAACCGCAGCCGGGCGGGTTAGTTTGAGCAGGCCGTCTGAATTTTCAGACAGCCTTGATGAGCCTTGATGAATAAGCCACGCCGGCCGCCTCGAAGCGGCCGGTGTTTTGGTTTATAATGGCGGCTTTTGCGTTTGCAGCGAATTTCATGAAAACCGTAGAGAAAAATGTATTGGTGCTGCACAGCGCCGAGCAGATGTTTGAGCTGGTCGACCGCGCCGAGGATTATCCGCAATTTCTGCCGTGGTACAGCAAAACCGAAATCATCGAGCGCAAGGGCAATGAGCTTAAGGCGCGTTTGTTTATGGATTATATGCGCGTGCAGCAATCGTTTGCCACGCACAACCACAATATTCCCGGGCGCGAAATCCGCATGGATTTGCTCGAGGGGCCGTTTAAAACGCTCAACGGCACTTGGAAATTTATCCCGCTGGGCGATGATGCCTGCAAAATCGAATTCCGGCTGCAATATGATTTTGCCGGCAGCATTTTGTCGGCGCTGATTTCGCCGGTGTTCAGCCATTTATCGGGCGCGCTGGTGGATGCGTTTATCAAAGAGGCCGACAGGCGCTATGGTCAAAATTGAAATTGTGTATGGCACGGCGCAAAAGCAGTTTTTGCAGCGGCTCGAAGTGGCTGCGGGCACAACCGCGCGCGAAGCGGTGCGGCTGAGCGATGTGGTGCGTGAATTTCCCGAAGCCGATATCGAAGCGGCACCTTTGGGCATTTTCGGCAAGGCGGTGAAAGACGATACCGTGCTGCGCGCGCGCGACCGCGTGGAAATCTACCGCCCTTTGCTGATCGACCCGAAAGAAGCGCGCCGCTTGCGCGTGCAATCGAAAACGGAAGACGAGGCCGTCTGAAAGCTTTCAGACGGCCTCAAGATAAAACCTCATTTGAGCACATCATGGCAGCAATCAAATTAATCGTCGGCCTAGGCAATCCGGGCCGTGAATATGAACACACCCGCCACAATGCGGGCTTTTGGTTCGCAGACGAATTGGCCTGGCAATGGAAGGCCGCCTTTAAAGAAGAAAAGAAATTTTTCGGCGAAGTGGCACGCGTGGCGCGGCCTGAGGGCGATGTGTGGCTTTTGAAGCCCAACACGTTTATGAATCGCTCCGGCCAGGCGGTGGTGGCGTTGGCGCAGTTTTACAAAATCAAGCCCGAAGAAATTATGGTGGCGCACGATGAGCTCGATATCGCCTGCGGGCGCATCAAATTCAAGCTCGGCGGTGGCAACGGCGGCCACAACGGCTTAAAAGACATGCAAGCGCGGCTGGGCACCCCAAATTTCTACCGCCTGCGCCTAGGCATTGATCACCCGGGCGATAAAAATCTGGTGGTGGGCTATGTGCTCAACAAACCCAGCGCACAAGAGCGCCAGCAAATCGACGAGGCCATCAGCAAATCGCTGCAAAGCATGCCGATAATCATGGCCGGCGAATTTGAAGAAGCGATGCGCGCGTTGCACAGCAAATAACCAAGGCAGGCCGTCTGATACCAATTCAAAAAAGTAAGCTAACAAGGCGGCGAGCTGCAGACAGTACAGATAGTACGGCAAGGCGAGACAACGAAGTTAGGTTATTTTTTTGGATTGGTATGAAACCATCAGCTTTCAGACGGCCTGAATACTTATGCAAAACCATCTTTCCAAAAAAGACCCGCTCGGCTCCGGCTGGATGATCATCGCGGCGCTGGCCTTCACCCTGATGAATATCTGGGTGAAAGAAGCCGGCAACCGCTTTGAATTGGGCTCGGGCGAATTGGTGTTTTGGCGCATGAGCTTTGCCGCGCTGGTGCTGGGCATGCTGGCCAAAGCGCAGGGCAAAACCTTTTTCACGCCGCATTGGCGCGCGCACTTGAGCCGCAGCGTGTCGGGCACGCTGGGCATGTTTTGCATATTTTATGCGGTGGTGCACCTGCCTCTGGCCACGGGGGTGACGCTCAGCTACACTTCGTCGATTTTTCTGGCGCTGCTCTCGATTATCGTGTTGCGCGAAAAGCTTTCCGGCTATAAGCAAATCATGCTGGTGCTGGGCTTTGCCGGCGTGGTAGTGCTGCTGCGCCCTTCGGTGGGCGGCGGCCAAGAGTGGCCGGCGCTGGTGGGCTTGCTGGGCGGCTTTTTTGCCGGCTGGGCCTATATGCAGGTGCGCGAATTGTCGCTTATGGGCGAGCCGGGCTGGCGGGTGGTGTTTTATTTATCGCTGGTGGGCATGGCAATGAGTGCGCTGTGGGCAACGGCCACGGGTTGGCACAGCTTGAGCTGGCAGGCGGCGCCTTATTTGTTTGGCATCGGCGCATCGGCGCTGGTGGCGCAGCTTTGCCTCACGCGCGCCTATAAAGTGGGCGACAAGCTCACCGTGGCGGCGCTCTCTTACCTCACCGTGGTGTTTTCCACTTTTGCCGGTATGTGGCTTTGGGGCGACAGCATAGGCTGGCAAGAAATGCTCGGTATGGGTATGATAATTGCCAGCGGCATGCTCAGCGGCGTGCATCCGCAGCAATGGCTGCATTATTTCAAAACCAAACATTAATCTTCAGGAGCGCACCATGATTTCCATCAGAGAACAATCTTACGGCTTGAATGTGGCCTTGTATAACGAATTCACCCTGGAAGATTTTCAGGAATTCGAAGCGGCCGCGCTTAAATGTGTTGAAAAAGTGCATCGCCCCGATATGCTGCTGGATTTGTCGATGCTGAAAGATTTCACCATCGATATGGCGGTGGAGCAGCTTAAATTTATGAGCAAGCACGAAGATGATTTCGGCCGCATCGCCATTGTGGTGGATGATGTGTGGATCAAGCTCGCATCGCGCCTGTCGGATTTGATCACGCAGCAACATCCCAAATATTTCGACGATGCCGCCGAAGCGCAAGCCTGGCTTTTGGGCTCGGGCTCGGAAGAGTAAGCATTTGCATCATCAATAGGGTTTGATTGTGGTGCCACACAAACGCGAGGCCGTCTGAAAGCTTTTCAGACGGCCTTTTATCTTTATTCCGATTTTGGTTTATGCCGATTCAAAAAAATAATCATGTTGCTTGCTTACACACAAGCATTCTTAATTTTTATATATGATTAAAAATAATTACCATTAGCTTTAATTTTAGCTATAATTGACTCTAATTTACAACTTGTTACCGATATTATGAAATTAAATACCATAACTTTCGCAATAATCAGTCTGGGTTTTTCGCAAGTGGCCATCGCTGAGCCGGCCGATAATGAACCTGAGGCATCCACTCAAGCCGAGCTGCAAACCGTTACCGTGAAAGGCAAGGCGGCGAAAGCGATTTCTGAAGCCACCAACAGCTATCAGCGTGATCGGGTGAATTTAGGCTTGCTCGGCCGCCAAAATGCATTTACCGCACCGATTACCGCTGTGAATTACGATGAAAAAGCCTTTGAGGATAAAGAGCCGCGCACGATTGTGGATGTGATTGCCAAAACCGATGCTTCGGTGATGGCGTTTGGCGGCGAGAGCAATACCTTGCAAGGCCTGTATGTGCGCGGTTTGCAGTTGGATGCACGTCAGTTCAGCGTTAACGGCTTGGCAGGTTTGTATTCTACTTACAATTCGCCCACTGCTGCGGTGGGCGCGGCGCAATTGATTAAAGGCGCATCGAGCGCCACGGTGGGTATGGATCCCGAGGGTGCAGTCGGCTCAGCGGTGAATATTGAAACCAAAAAAGCCAGTGATGAAGGCAACCGCAATTTGGGTCTGGCTTGGTTTAGCGACAGCCGCATCCAGCCATCTATCGATGTGGGGCAGCGTTTCGGCGAAAACAAACAATGGGGCGTGCGCTTCAACGGCAAATTCCGCGAAGGCGACACGGCGCGCGATCATTTTTCAGAAAATGCCAAAGAGGCAGCCTTGAATGTGGACTATCGCGGCGAGAAATTTCAGGCGGCGTTTGATGCCATGTATGCCAAACGCGCCACTCAAGGCGGGCGGGCGCGCTTTCAGGATATCCAATTGTTCGGTTTCAAACTGCCGGCCGCGCCGGACGGTAAAACCAATCTGGCACCCGCATGGCAGCGCCAAACCACTGACGATCGTTCGCTGCTGTTTACGTTTGACTATATGCCCAACGATTGGGTGGCGATTTCCGGCGGCATCGGCCATATGGAATCCAAATTTTACGGCAATGTCGCCCAGCTTCAGATGCTGGACGAACAGGGCAATTACCAAAACGGCGCATGGAACAACACCAGCAAGCGCTTTGTTGCCCAAGGTGCGCAGCCGGTGAGTTTTATTGCCCGCACCACCAGCGCCAACCTGAAAGCCCGCGGTTATTTCCAAACCGGGCCGGTGAGCCACAATTGGAACACGGCGTTTGACTATGTGCAGCGTTCGCGCGATCACGACACCGGCCGGCGGGCGAGCAGCACGCTGATGACGGATTTGAATATCTATCACCCCGAATTTCCCGCCGCGCCGGAGTTTGCCACCGCCGATATTCAGGGTGCAGACACCACCAACACTTCACCGAGCTGGGCGTTTTCCGACACTTTGGGTTTTAAAGACGATCAATTCCGCCTTACCTTGGGCGGCCGTCTGCAATGGATGAAGCAGGAAGACCACACCGTCGGTGGGGCGCAGCGCACGCACCGCTTCAGCCCGCTGCTGGCCGCCGCCTGGGTGCCGAGCAGCGATTTTGTGGTGTATGGCAATTATCTGGAAGACTTGGAGCCCGGTGCGGTAGATGAGGACGGTAATATGTCGCGCCCGCGCATCAGCCGCCAAATAGAATTGGGCGTGCGCAAAAACTGGGGTGATGTCGTGACCAGCGCCAGCGTGTACCAAATCAGCAAGCCCGGCTATTGGCGCACGGCCAGCACTTTCGACGGCTTGAGCCACGTTGCGGGTGCCACACAGGGCAAAGAGCGTAATCGCGGCATCGAGCTGAATGCCTATGCCAATCTGCTCAACAAAACCCTGCGCCCCAGCATCGGTTTGTCATATATCAAAGCCGATTTGCTTGATGTGCCGAGCTATAACGATGTGATTATCAGCGGCACGCAGGTATCCAGCCCGCGCATTATCGCCAAAGCCGGCGTGGAATGGGATACGCCGTTTGTGCAAGGCTTAACGCTGAATTCTGCCGTGCAATATTACGGCAAATCGTATCAAGATTATGCCAAAACCTATGCATTTCCGTCGTACACGCTTGTGGATGCCGGTGCGAAATACACGGTAAAAATGCGCAACAAGCAATCGCTCACCCTCAACGGTGGCATTGAAAACCTGCTTAACAAAAAGTATTGGCAGGTGCAGCGCGGCTTGTACGACCGCAGCTTTGCCGTGGTGGGGCTGCCGCGCACCTATTGGCTGAAACTGAATTACGCTTTTTAGAGAATGAAGCCGCTTTGCGCACGCTCGCTGTTTTGTCCCGCAGCAGGGTGTAATGCCCATTCAAGAAAGTAAACTAACAAGACGGAAACCTACGACAGTACAGATAGTACGGCAAGGCGAGGCAACGAAGTTAGGTTATTTTTTTGGATTGGTATAAGGGCGGGGAGGCCGTCTGAAACCCTATAGTGAAATGCAAGAAAAAGTGATACAAAACCACGCACTATCACGGAGTAGGTTGGGTTGATAAACCCAACGTTTCAGACGACCTGTGGGCTTGTTGGGTTTTCAACCCAACCTACTCGTTGTGTCACTTTTTTATGCATTCCACTATATATGGATTTCAGACGGCCTTTATGGATGGCTGCCGAGATTTTCAGCTTGCTGTTTTATTGGTGCTGCCGATGGCTGTGCTTGGCTGCAATGTGAACAAACCTTGATGTGACGGGCGAAAGGTCTGTGTTTTGATGATGGAATCGACGCTTCCCAAATGGCAGGCCGAGCTTGCCGGCACGCCGGCGTGGCTGCTGCAAACGTTTATCGGTGTGCTGGTCGTGGTGGTGCTGAGCGCCTGGCTTTTGAAGAAAACCCGCTTCGGCACCGAATTTTGGCATGTGCTGCGCCCCTGCCTCGACAAGAAAAGCAATTTTAAAGTGCTGTTGGTGCTGGCGGTGATGTTGGTGCTGCTGATCACCGAAATCCGCCTGTTTGTGTTGAACACCTTCACGTCAAACGGCATCTACACCGCCATGCAGGATTTGGATGTGGCGGCATTTTGGACGGTGGCGTTTATTAATGCCGGCATTTTGCTGCTGCGCACGGTGAATGTGGTGTTGAACGATTTTTTCGACCAATCGCTGGCCATCAAATGGTCGGAACGGCTCAATGCGCTATTGGTTTCGCGCTGGCTGGCCGACAAAAACTACCACCGCCTGCAAATGTTGCGCATCGCACCGGACAATATCGAGCAGCGTATCCAGCAAGATGCGCAGGATTTTATCGCCTCTACTTTTGAATTTATCCGCGGCATGCTCAATTCGGTGTTGTCTACCGTTGAATTTACGCTGGTGTTGTGGGGGCTGGCCGGGGCCTTACACCTATTTGGCTTCACCATTCCCAAAGGCTTGGTGTATTTTATTTTCATCTTTGTGATTGTCGCCACCGCCATTGCCATGTGGATAGGTAACCCGCTGATTAAATACAATTATCAAAACGAACAACTCAACGGCGATTACCGCTATTCGCTGATCCGCATCCGTGATAATTCGGAAAGCATCGCTTTTTATCACGGCGAATGGCGCGAACAGAAAAGCCTGTCGATGCGCTTTGGCGCCATTATCCGCAACCGTTGGCTGATTGTGCGCCAAAGCCTGATGCTCACCGGCTTTAATGATATCGTCACCCAAAGCATTAAGCTGTTGCCTATCTTGCTGCAAGCGCCGCGCTTGTTTGCCGGGCAAATCAAAATCGGCGATATCCAACAAACCGTACTGGTGTTTGTGCGTTTGCAAAACGCGCTGTCGTTTTTCCGCAATTTTTATAAGCAATTCACCGTTTACCGCGCCCGGCTGGAGCGGCTTTACGGCTTTATGCAAAGCATGGACGATGATTCCTGCACGCAGTTGCCGCAGCAGGAAACCGTTTCAGACGGCCTCCGGTTGCAAAATGCAACCCTTTATCGTGCAGATGGTGAAAAGCTAATAGAAAACATCAGCTTGGTTGTGAGTTCGGGGCAAAGCCTGTTGATACAGGGGCCGTCGGGCTGCGGCAAAACTTCGTTGCTGCGCATGATGGCGGGCCTGTGGCCGTTTGGCAGCAGCGGCAGCATCCGCAGCCCGCGTCACGAAGACACCATGTTTGTGCCGCAACGCGCTTATGTGCCGCAAGGCAGCCTGCGCGAAGCCGTGTGTTATCCCAATATCGATCCCCATCATCCCGAATTGGCGCAAGCGCTTACCCTTTGCCGGCTGGAGAAGCTGATCGATAAGCTCGATGAAGTGGGCAATTGGCAGCAAACCTTGTCTCCGGGTGAATTGCAGCGCGTGGCTTTTGCCCGCATTTTGCTGGGAAAGCCGAAATTGATATTGCTCGATGAGGCCACTTCCGCTTTGGATGAACCGACTGAAGCCGCGCTTTACCGCCTGCTGCGCCGGCAATTGCCGCACAGCATTATTGTGAGCATCGGCCATCGCGGCACACTGGCTGAGTTTCATGATAAAAGCATGTATATTGCCCGGGCCGGCTGCGCAGCATAAACGTGCTGCCGGATGGTTGTGAAGATTGGCGTGCATAGCAACAACAAGGCCGTCTGAAAGGTTTCAGACGGCCTTGTTGTTTGTCAGATAAAACGGCTGCTGTGCAGTCGTTTTCAAGCGTTCAGACGGCCTGCTTAATGCGTGCCGACTTTGATTTTCTGCCACAGGCTGACGGTGAGCTTTTTCGCATCGTCGCTCATTTGCGGCATCACAAAGCCGTCTTTCATGTCTTGCGCATTGGGGAAAATCGAGCGTGTGGCCACGAGCTCGGGGTTCATCAGCTTGCGCGCGGGCAGGCTGGCGGGCGCGAAGGTGACGAAATCGCCGTTTTTCGCGGCCACTTCGGGCTCGAGTGTGTAGTTGATGTATTTATGCGCATTGAGCACGTTTTTGGCATCGGCCGGAATCAGCCAAGATTCAATCCAAAAGCCCATGCCTTTGGGGGTGAGCACCTCGATGCCGACATTGCTTTTCACTTCTTCCGCACGCGCTTTGGCCATATTGAGGTCGCCGCCGTTGCCCGCTGCCAAGCACACATCGCCGCGTGCCAATTCGTCAATCACCGAGGGGCTGAAGCGCTTGATGTCGGGGCGGATGGCTTGCAGCATATCGGCCGCCGCTTTGATGTCGTCGGGATTGGTGCCTTTCGGGTCTTTGCCCAAATAGTTGAGCGCAATGGGGAACATCTCGCTGGGTGTGTCCCATAGGGCGATGCCGCAAGCTTTGAGCTTATTGGTGTATTCCGGCTTGAAGAGCAAATCCCAACCGTTTTCGGGCAGGGCGCCGCCGAGCGCTTCTTTGCCTTTGGCGGTGATCGCCAAAGTGTTGACGCCGGAGAAATAGGGTACGGCGTATTCATTGCCCGGGTCGGCGCTCTCGAGCATTTTTAAAAGCTCGGGGTCGATGTTTTGATAATTCGGAATCAGGTCTTTATGCACTTTTTGATAAGCGCTGGCACCGATTTGGCGCGGCAAAAAGGCAATGCCGGGCACCACCAAGTCGTAGCCTGATTTACCGGTGAGCACTTTGGCTTCGAGCGTTTCGTTGTTTTCATACAAATCGTAGGTGAGCTTCAGGTCGTTGGCTTTTTTGAAAGCTTCTACGGTGCTCTCGTCCACATAGTTGGACCAGTTGTAGATATTAAGGGTGTCGGTTACGGGCAGGCCGTCGGTGGCGGATACGGCGCTCGCCGTTGCATCGGATGCCGGGGATTGGGCGGGTTTTTGTTCGCTTTGGCCGCCGCAGGCTGCCAGCGCCAGCACGGTGAATACGCTTAATGCGGTTTTTTTCATACGGGTCGTTTTCCTGATGAAAGGTTGGTGAAAATCGGCCTGCCGCCCCTTTGCCGTTCCCGGCGGCAGGCCGGCGCTATTGTAATGGAATGCCTGATAAAAATCAAAATGATATGGCTGCGGCGCCCGGCGGCGGGGGATGTGGGTTTGGAAATGCAGGCCGTCTGAAGGGGCGGTGCGCCCCGGCGTGTTGTTTTCCGGCGTGTTTTACAAGCGCAGATAAGGATTTATCGCTAAAACGCTTGCATTGAGTTGGTGAAGCCATTAAAATTGCGCGTTTACGAAATTTGATTCTTATCAGGAGATAACCAATATGGCCAATAGCGCACAAGCCCGCAAACGTGCCCGCCAAGCTGTGAAAAACCGCGCCCACAACGCAAGCCTGCGTACCGCTTTCCGCACCGCGGTTAAGAAAGTACTGAAAGCTGTTGAAGCCGGCGATAAAGCTGCTGCGCAAACCGTTTACCGCGATTCTGTTAAAGTGATGGACCGCATTGCCGACAAAGGCGTGTATCACAAAAACAAAGCTGCCCGTCACAAGAGCCGCCTGTCTGCCAAAATCAAAGCCTTGGCTTAAATCGCAGCAGACGCTACGGCGCACATGCCCCGCGACGGACAAACCATTGTTCTTCGGGGGCATTGTTTTTTCGAGAGGCCGTCTGAACGAATGCTCAGAATGAGCCGCGCAGGCCGGCCGTTTTCAGACGGCCTGTTTGTTTATAAGAGGCGATACATGATGGTGAAACCCGCTTGGATATTGGCCGCTGCCAGCTTGGCTGCGGCTTGGCCGCCGGTTGCAAGTGCCGCCGCCAACGATGCGGCGCTGCAATGCACGCTGGTGCAGGATAATGCCATGCGCTTGGCGTGTTTCGATAAAGTGTATGCCGCGCAATTCCCGCCCGCTACGCCGCCCGCAGCGGCTATGGCCGGAGCAAAATCGGTGGATTTGGTGCGCACCGTTAACGAGAGCTTGGATAAAGGCGAAACCAAGATTGTGTTTGACGAGCGCCCCACGGTGGCAAACACCGAGCCGACGCAAACGCTGGTGGAAGCGGCCGAGGCCTACACGCCTTTGAGCCAGATGTATGACCTCGACCAAAACGATCCGCGCGGCATTTTGACGGTGCGCGAGCACAATCCCATGTATTTGCTG
Source organism: Uruburuella suis (assembly GCF_022870845.1). GTDB lineage: Bacteria > Pseudomonadota > Gammaproteobacteria > Burkholderiales > Neisseriaceae > Neisseria > Neisseria suis. The sequence goes on along the minus strand of NZ_CP091507.1, from coordinate 2,040,485 downwards.
CCGGCCTGGTACAACAGCAGCCCCAACCGCTATCCCGAATCGCCCTCGCGCGGTGTGGCAGACGATGCGGTGTCGACCGAGCAAAAGCGGCTCGAAGCCAAAATGCAGGTGTCGTTTAAAACCAAATTGATGGAAGATTTGTTTAAAACCCGCGCCGATATGTGGTTTGGCTACACGCAAACCTCGCATTGGCAGCTGTGGAGCCAGGGTGAGAAATCGGCACCGTTTCGCAATAACGATTATATGCCCGAAATGTTTATCACCCAGCCGGTGAAAGCCGATCTGCCCGGCGGCGGCAAGCTGCGTATGTTGGGCGCGGGCATTGTGCATCAATCCAACGGGCAGGGGCGGCCGCTGTCGCGCTCGTGGAACCGGGTTTACGCCATGGCGGGTATGGAATGGGGCAAGTTTACGGTGATTCCCAAAGTGTGGGCGCCGGTGTTTAACGGCAACGGCGACGATAACGACAACCCCGATATTGCCGATTATATGGGCTATGGCAATTTGCGCCTGCAATACCGCTTTAACGACCAGCGCACCATGGCCGCCACCATGCGCTACAACCCGAAAACCGGCAAGGGCGGCGTGCAGGCCGATTACACCTTTCCGCTCAAAGGCCGTCTGAAAGCTTATGTGCAGGGCTTTCACGGCTATGGCGAGAGCCTGCTTGATTACAACCACAAGCACAACAGCATCGGCTTCGGTTTGATGTTTAATGATTGGGATGGGTTTTAGGGGCTGTTCACATTTCATCCGCACGTAAGATTTGAGGGCACAAGCGTGCTTGCAAGGCGAAAAGCCTCGCAAGGTGCCCAATCTCGCTGCGTTTTTGCTTTGCATCTGCATGCCCAGAAACAAAATCCCGCTCATAAACGAAATGTCAGAACACCCGTGCCCGTTTGTGCAAAAAAAAACATTCAGACGGCATCAAGCCGCCCAGCTCGCGGCTCTGCTTTTTGAGATGGGCGCCACACCGTTGGAAAACACTCGTTTCTTGCCGCCCGAGCGCGTATAATGCGCCGTTTGGGCAGCAATACAAAAGATTAAGCAACTCATGGCAAAAAACACGGCCGACAGCGGCGGCATAGGCAAGGCGCTGAAAAAATACCTTATCACCGGCATTTTGGTGTGGCTGCCGATAGCGGTAACCTTGTGGGTGATCACCTATATCGTTTCCGCCTCCGACCAGCTGATTAACCTGCTGCCCGAGCATTGGCAGCCTATGCATTTGATTGGTTTCAATATTCCCGGCTTGGGTGTGATTGTGGCCGTGTTGGTGCTGTTTGTAACCGGCTTGTTTGGCGCCAATGTGCTCGGCCGGCGCATCATCGCCGCCTGGGATGCGCTGCTCGGGCGCATTCCGGTGGTGAAATCGATTTATTCCAGCGTGAAAAAAGTGTCGGAATCACTGCTTTCCGATTCGCGCCAATCGTTTAAAACGCCGGTGCTGGTGCCGTTTCCGCAGCCCGATATCTGGACGCTGGCCTTTGTGTCGGGCAATATCCCCGACAACATCCGCCAAAGCCTGCCCGAAGGCGGCGAATACCTCAGCGTGTATGTGCCCACCACGCCCAATCCCACCGGCGGCTATTACATTATGGTGAGGAAAAGCGATGTGCGCACACTCGACATGAGCGTGGACGATGCGCTCAAATATGTGATTTCGCTGGGCATGGTGCTGCCCGAAGTGCCCAAACATTTGCAACACAGCCTGTTTGAATCGATGCCGTCTGAAAGCTCGGGCAATGCTGATGAAAAACCTTCAGACGGCCTTAAATGATTTAAAAAATGATTTAAATAATGAAAACACCCAAAGGGATGATTATGCGTACCAACTATTGTGGCTTGATTAACGAGCAATACCTCGACCAAACCGTTACCGTTAAAGGCTGGGTGCACCGCCGGCGCGACCACGGCGGTGTGATTTTTATCGACTTGCGCGACCGCGAAGGCATTGTGCAGGTGGTGATCGACCCCGACACCCCCGAAGCTTTTGCCACCGCCGATTCATCACGCAATGAATTCGTGCTCAGCATCACCGGCCGCGTGCGCAACCGCCCCGAAGGCACCACCAACGATAAAATGGTGTCCGGCAAAATCGAGATTTTGGCCAAAGAAATCGACATTTTAAATGCTGCGGCCACGCCGCCTTTCCAAATCGACGATGAAAACCTGAGCGAAAACGTGCGCCTGCAAAACCGCGTAATCGACCTGCGCCGCCCGGTGATGCAGAATAATCTGAAATTGCGCTATAAAGTGGCCATGGGCGTGCGCCGCTACTTGGATGCGCAAGGCTTTATCGACATCGAAACCCCCATGCTCACCCGCTCCACCCCTGAAGGCGCACGCGATTACCTCGTGCCCAGCCGCGTGCACCCGGGCGAATTTTTTGCGCTGCCGCAATCGCCGCAATTGTTCAAACAATTGCTGATGGTGGCCGGTTTCGACCGCTACTACCAAATCACCAAATGCTTCCGCGATGAAGATTTGCGTGCCGACCGCCAACCCGAATTCACCCAAATCGACTTGGAAACCTCATTCCTCGGCGAAGACGAAATCATGAACATCACCGAGGGCATGGCCAAGCAAGTATTTAAAGACGCGCTGAATGTAGAGTTGGGCGACTTCCCGCGCATGCCCTTTAGCGAAGCCATGTTTTACTACGGCTCCGACAAACCCGATTTGCGCGTCGACTTGAAATTCACCGAGCTTACCGAATTGATGAAAACGGAAGAATTCAAAGTGTTCCGCGGCGCAGCCGACATGAAAGGCGGCCGTGTGGTGGCCTTGCGCGTGCCCGGCGGTGCGAAATTGAGTCGCAAAGACATCGACGAATACACCAAATTTGTCGGCATTTACGGCGCCAAAGGCTTGGCCTACATTAAAGTGAACGATGTGACCAACCTTTCCAACGGCGAAGACAGCGGCCTGCAAAGCCCGATTGTGAAATTCTTGTCGGAAAACGCCCTGAAAGCCATTATCGAGCAAACCGGCGCCCAAAACGGCGACATCATCTTTTTTGGCGCGGATAAAGCCAAAGTGGTGAACGAAGCCATTGGTGCCTTGCGCATCAAAATCGGCCATGAGCACGGTGCAGAAGGCGGCTACTTCACCAACGAATGGCGGCCGCTGTGGGTAGTCGATTTCCCGATGTTTGAATACGACGAAGAAAACGACCGCTATGCTGCCATGCACCATCCGTTTACCTCGCCCAAACCCGGCCATGAAGACTTGATGGACAGCGACCCCGAAAACTGCCTCGCCCGCGCCTACGATATGGTGCTCAACGGCTGGGAAATCGGCGGCGGCTCCATCCGTATCCACCGCGCCGACATTCAGGAAAAAGTGTTTGCGGCGCTGAAAATCAGCCCGGAAGAACAGCAAAACAAATTCGGCTTCTTGCTCGACAACCTCAAATTCGGCGCGCCTCCGCACGGCGGCTTGGCCTTCGGCCTTGATCGCTTGGTAACATTGATGGCCGGTGCCGAATCCATCCGCGATGTGATTGCCTTCCCGAAAACCCAGCGCGCGCAAGACTTGCTGGTGGATGCGCCCAATCATGTGGACGATAAACAATTGCGCGAATTGGGTTTGCGTTTGCGCCAAAAAGCGGCAGAGAGCAAAGAAGTTTGATGCCTTGAGCTGCCATAAAGACAAAGGCCGTCTGAAACACAATAGTGTTTCAGACGGCCTTTTTTATCATGAAATCCATCAAAAAATGCTGCGGGATTACGCCGGCAGCAACAAGCGCTTTGCCTGTTGTTGCGTGAAATAAATGAAAAACGGATGATTGTGAAAAGGCCGTCTGAACCGTTCAGACGGCCTTTTGTTATTAATTTTATTAATATTCGATGGTGTTTCATTAATGAGGAAGGCGTGCGAAATGGTCGGATTTATGTCTGATTTTAAAATAATCATACAGTTTTAAAATAAATATTTCTGTAAATCTATTTATTTGTAACTGTATGTAATTAAAACGGGTTGAATACTAGAGAGTAAAAATGATCGAAAGCGTTGGAATAGATGAGGGTGACTAGATAAGATGTTGATGAAAATCGAGTTGTTTCATTTAAAGCATTGATTTTTATTTAAAATAATTGTAGCAATATTACTTTTATCAATAAATTAAATCTAGTTTAATTACTTGTGATTTTGCTGGTGCATTTATGTAAAATACACAAATTAATTTCATATAACTACAAGAAATAGATCAAATTTCATCCGCTTTTTACAAACAATAAATGTTTAGGAGGGTTTTTCTATGAGCCAACAATACACATGGTTGCATATCGGCCTGGGTTCTTTCCATCGCGCGCATCAAGCGTGGTATCTCAACGAATTGATTAAAGCCGGCAACGACAGCTGGGCGATTGCGGCAGGCAATATCCGCAACGACAGCGAACACACGGTGCAGGCGCTGCAGGCGCAAAACGGCGAATATGTGCTGGAAACCATCAGCCCGCATGATGAGCGCGCTTATGAGGTGATTAAGTCGATTAAAAAATTGCTGCCGTGGCAGGCCGATTTGGCACCGCTGATTGAAGAGGGCGCGGCTGAAGCCACTAAAGTGATTGCCTTTACCGTGACCGAAGCAGGCTATTATCTCGACAGTGCATACCGCTTGGACCAAAGCAACCCCAGCCTGCAAGCCGATTTGCAGGGCGGCCATGAAACCATCTACGGCATTATTGCCAAAATTCTGAAAAAGCGTATGCAGCTGGCCGATGGCAAAGTGACTTTGCTTTGCTGCGACAATGTGCGCCACAATGGCGAGCGTTTCCACGATGGTTTGGTGGAATTTCTCACGCTCACCGGCCAGCAAGATGTGATTGCTTGGCTGAAAGACAACGCCACCACGCCCAACACCATGGTCGACCGCATTGTGCCGCGCCCGGCCGAGGATTTGCCCGCGCGCATTCAGGAAAAAACCGGCATCGCGGATAAAGCGCCGGTGATGGGCGAAACCTTTATCCAATGGGTGGTTGAAGATAATTTCAAAGACAATGTGCGCCCGGCGCTGGAAGAAGTGGGCGTGGAACTGGTGGATTCGGTGATTCCGTATGAAGAGGCGAAAATCCGCGTGCTCAATGTGCCGCATGCCGTGATTGCGTGGGCGGGCACGTTGCAGGGCGAATCGTTTATCCACAACAGCACGCTGAACGAGCGCGTGCGCCAAGTGGCTTATGATTATGTTACCCAAGATGTGATTCCGAGCCTGGGCGACAACGGCATCGATTTGCCGGCCTATCGTGATGTGGTGTTGGAGCGCTTTACCAACCCGCATATCAAAGACACCAATCAACGCGTGGCGGCGGACGGTTTCTCGAAAATTCCCGCCCAAATCCAGCCGACGCTGATTGAGCGCTACCGCAGCGGCGTACGCCCCGAGGCCACGGCTTTGCTGCCGGCGCTGTTTTTCGTGTTTATGGAGCAATGGCATCAGGGCAAGCTGCCCTTTGCCTATCAAGACGGCATTATTGATGAAGCGGCGGTGCATGCCATGTATCAATCTGCCGATCCGGTGCAGGTGTTTGCCCAAGATAAAGCCTTGTTTGGCGAATTGGCCGGCAATGCCGACTTTGAAGCGCTGCTGCGTGAAAAAGTAGCCCAAGCCCGCACTTTTATCGCTTAAGGAGCAGGCCATGTATTTAGGTCTTGATTTCGGCACTTCTGAAATCAAGGCGCTGCTGATGGATGAGCACGGCCGAATCGTGCTCAGCCACGGCATGCCCTTGACGATTCAGCGCCCTTATCCCCAATGGTCGGAGCAATCGGCCGCCGAATGGTGGCAAGTAACCAATGATTTAATCGCCCATCTGCGTGCGCAAGCCGGCGCGCGTTGGCAAGCGGTGAGTGCCATCGGTTTATCCGGCCAGATGCACGGTGCGGTGCTGTTGGATGCTGCCGACAAACTTCTGCGGCCGGTGATTTTGTGGAACGACACCCGCAGCGCTCAAGAATGCGCCGAGTTGGAAGCGGCCGCGCCTAATCTGCATGCCATTACCGGCAATCTGGCCATGCCCGGCTTTACCGCGCCCAAACTTTTGTGGGTGAAAAAGCACGAGCCGGAAATATTTGCCCAAACCGCCACGGTGTTGCTGCCAAAAGACTATATCCGCCTGCTGATGACCGGCAAAAAAATATCCGATGTGTCGGATGCCGCCGGCACTTTATGGCTGGATGTGGCCAAGCGCAACTGGTCGGATGAAATCCTTGCAAAATGCGGCTTAAGCCGAAGCCATATGCCTGCTTTGGTGGAAGGCAGCGCCAACAGCGGCACGCTGCTGCCCGAAATTGCACGGCAATGGGGCTTGAGTGCAAGCGTGATTGTGGCCGGCGGCGGGGGCGACAATGCCGCCAGCGCCGTGGGCGTGGGTGCGGTGCAGCCGGGCGATGCGTTTATTTCATTGGGCACATCGGGCGTGGTGTTTGTGGTAAACGAAGCTTACCGCCCGGCACCCGAATCGGCCGTGCATTGCTTTTGCCATGCTTTGCCCGAGCGCTGGCATCAAATGAGCGTGATGCTTTCCGCCGCGGCTTGCTTGAGCTGGTATTGCAGGCTGGTGGGGGTGAAAGAGGCCGAATTGCTGCAAGAAATCGAAGCGTTGAGCGATGAAGCCAAAGCGCAAGCGCCTGTTTTTCTGCCTTATCTTTCGGGCGAGCGCACGCCGCACAATGATCCGGCTGCCGTCGGTATGTTTTACGGCATCCGCCACAATGCCGACCGCGCGGTAATGGGCTATGCGGTGCTCGAAGGCGTGGGCTTCGGCTTAGCCGACGGTGTGCGGGTGTTGAAAGAGAGCGGCACGGGCATCAGCCAATGCTCTTTGCTCGGTGGCGGCGCCCGCAGCCCTTTTTGGGCGCAATTGCTGGCCGATATTTTGCAGCTGCACATTTTCACCCATCAAGGCGGCGCCACCGGCGGCGCGCTCGGCGCGGCACGGCTGGCGGCTTTGGCCGATGGCAAAACCGAAGCCGAAGTGTGCACCAAGCCTGAGGTCGACAAGGTTTACCGGCCGCAGCCGCAGCGATTGGCAGATTTGCAAAGGCGCTATCAAATATTTCGTTCGTTGTATCAAAACGATTCGGCATCCAGGGAAAAATCATCTTTTTAATCAGCTGCGGCAGGCTGCCGTAGCGGCTTGCCGGCACGGGTGCAGTCTTTTTTCAGACGGCCCCGCTTCTGTTTCAAGCGAGAGAGGTATTTTATGAACACTTCCGCAGTGACCAAGCAATGGCTGGGTCTGCCCCTGAATCTGGTATGGGGCTATATCGCCATTGCGCTGTTTATGACCGGCGACGGCTTTGAGCTGGCGTTTCTTTCCCATCACATTACCAGCTTGGGCTTCACGCAATCGCAATCTTCGCTGGCTTTTTCCGTTTACGGTTTGGCCGCGGCGCTATCGGCTTGGGTGTCGGGCGTGTTTGCCGAAATCATCACGCCGCGCAAGGCGATGATTATCGGCTTTGTGCTGTGGTGTGTGTTTCACATACTCTTTTTGGTGTTTGGCTTGGGTGATGCCAATTATCCGCTGATTTTATTGTTTTACGGCATACGCGGCTTCGCTTATCCGCTGTTTCTCTATTCATTTATCGTGATGATTGTGCAAAATGTGCACAGCTCGCAAATCAGCCCGGCAATGGGCTGGTTTTGGACCACTTATTCAATCGGCATCGGTGTGGCCGGCAGCTATATTCCGAGCTTCACCATTCCAGTGATCGGCGAGCGCGGCACGCTGTGGCTGGCGCTGGTGTTTTGCTTTGCCGGCGGCATGGTGGCGGTGACCATGTTGCGCAAGGTGAATGCTTCTTCACATATGCACAATCTTTCCACGAGGGAAAAATTCACCGAGTTGAGCCGAGCGGTGACGCTTTTGGTGAGCAACCGCAATGTGCTTTATGCCAGCATGATCCGCATTATCAATACCTTGTCGCTGTTTGGCTTTGCGGTGATTATGCCGATGATGTTTGTGGATGAGCTGGGCTTTTCCACGCCCGAATGGCTGCAAATCTGGGGTGTGTTTTTCGCCACCACGCTGTTTTCCAATGTGTTGTGGGGCATAGTCGGCGAGAAGCTGGGCTGGATGAAAGTGGTGCGCTGGTTTGGCTGCATCGGTATGGCGGTGTCGACGCTGTGCTTTTATTATCTGCCGCAGCATTTCGGCCACAATTTCTACATGGCTTGGATTCCGGCGATTTTGCTGGGCATATTTGTGGCGGCCTTTGTGCCGATGACGGCGGTGTTTACCACGCTGGAACCAAACCATAAAGGCGCGGCGATTTCGATTTATAATTTGTCTGCCGGCATGTCTAATTTCCTCGCGCCCACCATTGCCACCATTTTGCTGCCTTACTATAGCTTTATCGGTGTGGTGTATGCTTATGCCGCGCTTTACCTGTTTGCTTTTGTGCTCACTTATCTTTTGAAAGTGAAGCAGCCGGGCTTTGATGCACCGGCGGAGGACGCGCAACAGGTCGGTTGACGAGCGGCAAGCAGCATGGCCGGCCACAGGCCGTCTGAAAGGTTTCAGACGGCCTGTTTGTTGTTTGCAAAACAAATGAGTGCAATAAGACAAACTGGGTGTCGCAAACCAAACGGCAAAGCGGCTGGGCATGGAAACAGTGGGCGGAATATATTTTCAGCTTCTTCAATTGTTTAATCGGTTTATCCGTTATAATCCGCCTCTTTGCATTGAACCGCGTTCAGACGGCCTGAACGTGGCTTATGTCCAATCTATAAAAATAACCTGATGCACCGGCTTGTTATTTTATTTTTTAGATTGGGCACGACCCCGAAAGGCAAGCCATGACTGTTTACTCTCTTTTTATCACCTGCCCGCGCGGCTTGGAAAACGTGTTGGCGGCGGAATTGCAGGCGCAAGGCTGCGCTCAGATCGAGCCGACCGACGGCGGTGTGGCCTGCAAAGGCGGCTTGGAGCAAGTGTATCGCGCCAATTTGCATGCGCGCACCGCCAGCCGCGTGTTGCTTCAGCTCACCAAAGGCAGCTACCGCGATGAAGACGACATCTATAAGCTCGCCCGCAACATCAAATGGGGCAACTGGTTTGCGCTCGAGCAAACCTTTAAGGTGAAAGTGGAAGGCAAGCGGGCGCAGGTGAAAAGCCTCGATTTTGTGGGGCTGAAAATCAAAGATGCCTTGTGCGATGCTTTTCGCGAAGTCTGCAACGCGCGCCCGAGCGTGGGCAAATTCCAGCCCGATGTGCGCGTGCACGCGTTTTTAAACGACAAAACCGTGCAGATTTTTATCGACACCAGCGGCGAAGCCTTATTCAAACGCGGCTACCGTCAAGACACGGGCGAAGCGCCGCTGCGCGAAAACCTCGCCGCCGGCCTGCTGCTTTTGGCCGGCTACGACGGCAGCCAGCCGTTTCAAGACCCATTCTGCGGCAGCGGCACCATCGCCATCGAAGCGGCTTGGATTGCCACACAGCGCGCGCCCGGCCTGATGCGCCGCTTCGGCTTTGAAAAGCTCAAAGGTTTCGATAAAGCGCTGTGGGATAAAATCCGCCGCGAAGCCGAAACCAAAATCGTGTTTCAAACCGCCGCGCCGATAGCCGGCAGCGATAACGACCGCCACATCATACGCGCCGCCATGGCCAATGCCGAAGCGGCCGAGGTGAACGATTTAATCCGCTGGCAGGTGCAAGATGTACAAGCCACGCGCCCCAACGGCGAGGGCGGCATCATGATTTCCAACCCGCCCTACGGCGTGCGCCTGGCCGAAGTGCAGGCTTTGCAGGCGCTTTATCCGCAATTGGGCAGCTGGCTCAAGCAGCATTACGCCGGCTGGCTGGCCGGCATGCTCACCGCCGACCGCGACATGCCCAAGCTCATGCGCCTGCAACCCAAGCGCAAAATCCCGCTTTACAACGGCAACCTCGATTGCCGCCTGTTTCTGATCGATATGGTTAAAGGTTCCAACCGCGGATAATATGGTTTTGTGAACAAATAGGCCGTCTGAAACCTTTCAGACGGCCTGCGGTTTTTGCGTTACCCTGCACGCCGGAAAACATACCCCGCAGATTTGCTCTGTTATAATCACGCTTTATGATTCAGGCCGCAGCCACTCAAACAGACCGCGGCATCGTTGAAAGGCAGCCATGCAAAATAATCCTCAAGACACAGTGCGCCTCTCCAAGCGCATGGCCGAGCTGGGCTTGTGCTCCCGCCGCGAGGCCGACAGCTATATCGAGCAGGGCTGGGTAAAGGTCAACGGCGAAGTGGCCGTGCTCGGCCAAAAAGTAAGCACGGCAGACCGCATCGATCTAAACAAACAGGCGCACGAGCGCCAAGCGCAGCGGGTAACGATTTTGCTCAACAAGCCCGTGGGCTATGTGAGCGCACAAGCCGAAAAAGGCTATCAATCCGCCGCCGAATTAATCACACCGCAAAACCATTGGCCGGGCGACGAGAGCCGCATCACCTTTACCGAGCAACACAAATTCGGCCTCGCGCCCGCCGGCCGGCTCGATATCGATTCTGTCGGCTTATTGGTGCTCACGCAAGACGGCCGCATTGCCAAGCAGCTGATCGGCGAGGGCAGCGGCATCGAAAAAGAATACCTCGTGCGCGTAAAAGGCACGCTTTCCGAAGCAGGCCTGCGTCTGCTCAACCATGGCCTCAGCCTCGATGGCGAAGCGCTGCGCCCGGCCAAAGTGGAATGGCAAAACGAAGACCAATTGCGCTTTGTGTTGCAACAAGGCAAAAAGCGCCAAATCCGCCGCATGTGTGAGCTGGTGGGCTTGCGCGTAACCGGCCTCAAACGCATCCGCATGGGCAAAGTCAAACTCGGCCGCCTGCCGCCCGGGCAATGGCGCTATTTGGGCGCAAACGAGCGCTTTTGATAACTAACGCTTTTAATGATGATGTTTTAATGGAAGAGGCCGTCTGAAAGATTCAGACGGCCTTTGTTATGTGATACTCATTTAAAAAATAACCTTTCAACATTGAAGTGGAATCAATGCGGCGATTTCTAATACCAATCCAAAAAAATAACCTAACTTCGTTATCTCGTCTTGCCGTACTATCTGTACTGTCTGCGGCTCGCCGTCTTGTTAGCTTACTTTTTTGAATTGATACAACATCAGTGCTTATCCTGAACTCATGTTAATTAAAAACGCCCCTGGTAAGGGGCGTTTGTTGTTGTCATATAAAATAGAATCATGGTTTCAACTCACGTTCCAGCTAGATAGCAGAACGAGGTGATTATTTTACGCGTGGTTTATTTATTTTGCGAATTAATTAATTTAAATTATAATATAGATTTATGGAACTATTTATTGAGAGTGAATTAAGACTTATCTCTCAAATTGGTGCTGATTTGCTTCGCCGCCCTTAGTTTTTTGGAAGGAATGGGGTATATGGGGGTGTTTGGGGAAATAAATGGATGGCAGGTGCCATCTGTCGCTTTATGATGACATGTTGAAAATTTTAATAAGGGTTAATGGAATATGAATTTCCAAGATATCGCAAATCAAGCTTATGAAAATGCTCCGGTAGAGCAAGAAACGGGTAATAAAAACGTAAAGGATATCGCTTTTGAAGCATATAAAATTTACATCAAATTCCAATTTCCAAATATGCTGAATTATTGGCCTGTGGTTTCAGGAACACATTATAAAATTGGCCGTTTTGGTGATTTTTATGTGGTGATATTGATTGATCAAGGGCCAACAGTTTTTGTGCAAACTATGGGTATTGATGAACTCAATTTACCTTTAACGGGAAAGGATAAAAATAATCCTGAATTAATCAGAAAGGAAGTATTTAAGCTGATGAATCTTAAAAGGCGGGATGCAGTTTTCTTGTTTGACAGCAGTAATGGTTTTGAAAACTGGGTTATTGATTTAGAGCGTGATTTGAAATTAAATTTTTTACAACATAAGGTAGAAATGAGTATGCAGCCGATGAAAATTTTTCTTAGCCATAAAAGTATTAATAAAAATAGAGTTCGGCATTTTAAAAGCACTTTGGAATTATTAGGTTTTTCGCCTTGGTTAGATGAGGAAGATATGTCTGCGGGCGTGAATTTAGAAAGAGCTTTACAGCAAGGAATGTCAGATTCTTGCGCAGCAATATTTTTCATTACTCCTGATTATACTGATGAAAAATATTTGGCCAGTGAGATTGATTATGCAATTGCAAAAAAACGCCAAGAAGAAAATTTTTCAATTATTACTTTGGTGTTCGCTAATGAAAATGGAGAAAAGGGAATTGTACCGGCTATGCTGAAGCCTTATGTCTGGAAAAAGCCTGCTAATGATTTGATTGCATTGAATGAAATATTGAAAGCATTGCCATTGGAAGTGGGAGATGTTCGATTTAAATCAAATGTAATTAAATAGGATTTGGATGCCAGCATGACTTGCTAAAATGAAACAACAAAGAAAATAAAATGCATAAGCTGCTGTTTCAAACCCTGCAAGCCAAGAAACAGGAAAAAATCGTCCACCCCTATTTGCAGGAAGAAGTGGAAATCGGCCTGCTGCCCCATATCCAAGCCATGCTGCTGGCGCGGCACCTGCGCGGCACCTGCGCGGCGATCTGGCCGAATACCCACCGTTTCTGATGCGCTAAAGGCTACCTGAAATGCTGATGCTGATTACCTACGACATCTCCCTAGCCGACCCCGAAGGCCAAACCCGCCTGCGCCGCATCGCCAAACACTGCCTCGACTACGGCGTGCGGGTGCAATATTCCGTATTCGAATGCGACCTCGCGCCCGACCAATGGGTGCAGCTGAAAGCCAAACTGCTGGCCACCTATCAACCCGAAACCGACAGCCTGCGCTTTTACCACCTCGGCAGCAAATGGCGGCGCAAAGTAGAACACCACGGCGCCAAAGCCGCAGTGGATATTTTTAAAGACACCCTGATTATCTGAACTTGTGGCGAATTATCTGAACGGATTGCACGAGCGCTAACCTGTAGTGCTCATCAAAAAGCCCGCAGATCAGCGCGGCTTGATTTCTTTAACAATTTGGAAAAAACCGGCCTTACTTGGCTGTGATATAGTAAGGCCATGTGTCTTCGGTGAAACCTTAGCGAAACAGGGCGATGCAAGCCTTGCGGGCCAAGGGTTTCAGCGGCGGCACCAGCCGCCTTCGGGCGGCTGTGAGTTGAAACGGGTCTAGCGTCATTTCTTCCGCCTGCTGCTGCAACCAGCCGCCTTCGGGCGGCTGTGAGTTGAAACATTTTCCAAGACAAAGAGGGTGTCGAAGTATTGCCCAGCCGCCTTCGGGCGGCTGTGAGTTGAAACAACAACTTTCTTAACCCTTTCAATACCCCCATCCAGCCGCCTTCGGGCGGCTGTGAGTTGAAACTGAAAACGTACCTAGCTTGCCCTCAATCCCCAGCCAGCCGCCTTCGGGCGGCTGTGAGTTGAAACTCAAACCCTACCTGTACTTCTCGTGTCAGTTCTTCCAGCCGCCTTCGGGCGGCTGTGAGTTGAAACTGTCATACCGCCTTTGAACCCTCCTGTACTAAACACCAGCCGCCTTCGGGCGGCTGTGAGTTGAAACAGACTGTAGTGCACATCATAGTTCTCATACGAGGTCCAGCCGCCTTCGGGCGGCTGTGAGTTGAAACTTAGCGGAAGGTGATTCTGCTGCTGCGACCATCAACCAGCCGCCTTCGGGCGGCTGTGAGTTGAAACTTTATAGACTGGTTCAATTTGATACAGATCAACCCAGCCGCCTTCGGGCGGCTGTGAGTTGAAACTGTTGATTGAGCAATTGCTTCGGTTTTCAGTTGGCCAGCCGCCTTCGGGCGGCTGTGAGTTGAAACGTTTAAGATGTTTCCATTGTATTATGACTCATTCCCAGCCGCCTTCGGGCGGCTGTGAGTTGAAACTTTAATATTGTAGTTGTTTGTCTGTATGATGGTGCCAGCCGCCTTCGGGCGGCTGTGAGTTGAAACTTCAGACATCTCACCCGAAAAATAGACCACATTGCCAGCCGCCTTCGGGCGGCTGTGAGTTGAAACTAGAGTTGTGCGAACAGACTCCTGTTCGAGCGTGGCCAGCCGCCTTCGGGCGGCTGTGAGTTGAAACGTCAGAACAATCAGCGCGTGCAACAGACAAGGCTGCCAGCCGCCTTCGGGCGGCTGTGAGTTGAAACAGCTGATGAATTCTTAAAAACGACATTGGCATTTCCAGCCGCCTTCGGGCGGCTGTGAGTTGAAACCGTCTGATGAATGCGCGAAGCAATGGCTGTACAACTAGCCGCCTTCGCATGGCTGTGAGTTACACCTTATACATCTTCATAGCCACAGCCGCCTGCAAGTGGCTGGGAAATGGTCTGATGTATTTGACGATGTTTGCTTTGGTTGGCCGCTTGGGTTGATTGTTATGCTTGATGCAGTAGTGTGCTCAAGTGCTGCACGATGGCGGCGGCGGTGTCGTGTTTGCTCATTTCGGGTAGGGGGGTGTCGCCGTATGCATCGATAATGGTCACTTGATTACGGCTGCTGCCCATGGCGATTGAGACTTCGTTGGCCACCAGCATGGGGATGCTTTTTTTCAGGCGTTTGGCGCGGGCGTGTTCGAGCACGTTGTGGCTCTCGGCGGCAAAGCCGATGCAAAAAGGGGCATCGGGCAGGGCGGCGACTGAGGCGAGAATGTCGGGGTTTTCGGCCAACTCAATCACGGGTGGGGTGCTGTCAGCGCTTTTTTTGAGCTTTTGTGTGCTGCTGTTGCGCACTTTGTAGTCGGCGATGGCGGCTACGCTGATGAAGATGTCTTGCGTATGAATGCGGTGGTGCACGGCTTCGTGCATGGCTTGTGCGCTCAGGGCATGCACGTTTTCGGCCATGCCCGGCGGCAGAGCGGTTTGGATTTGGCCGTAAATCAATGTGACTTCGGCACCGGCGGCGCGGCAGGCGCGGGCGAGGGCGGTGCCCATTTGGCCGCTGGAAATATTGGTGATGCCGCGCACGGGATCGATGGCTTCAAAGGTGGCGCCGGTGGTGATGAGCACTTTTTTTCCGGCTAGGATTTTGGGTGTCCATAAATCGGGAATGAGATCGGCCAGCTCGGCGGCTTCGGGCATGCGCCCTACACCTGTTTCGCCGCAGGCTTGCTCACCGCTGGCGGGCGGGAATATGCTGATGCCGTCGGCCTGCAATCGGGCGATGTTACGTTGGTTGGCGGGGTTGAACCACATTTCTACATTCATTGCCGGTGCTGCGGCCAACGGGCATTTGCGTGCGGCAGCCAAATTGGTGAGCAAGTTGTCGGCGATGCCGCCGGCGATTTTGGCCAAGGTGTTGGCGCTGGCGGGGGCGATCACAAACACGTCGGCGGTGCGGGTGAGGTTGATGTGTGCCATGCCGTTGCCGCCGGATTCGCCGCTATGGGTGTCGGCCAACACGGGGTGGCCGCTTAAAGCCTGAAAGGTGAGCGGCGACACGAATTCGGTGGCGGCGCGGCTCATGGCCACGCTCACTTCATGGCCTTGTTTTTTCAATAAGCGCACGAGTTCGCAGGATTTATAGGCGGCAATGCCGCCGCTGATGCCGAGCAGAATGTGTTTTTTAGTGGTCATAAGATTATATTGTTGAAATATATAGTGAAATGTAAGAAAAAAGTGGCGCAACGGGTAGGTTGGGTTGAAAACCCAACAAGTCCACAGGCCGTCTGAAACGTTGGGTTTGACAACCCAACCTACCTCGTTGTGGTGCGTAGTTTTGTATCACTTTTTCTTGCATTCAACTATAGATGAATTTTAAATATCAATGATTATACCAATTCAAAAAAGTAAGCTAACAAGGCGGCGAGCCGCAGACAGTACAGATAGTACGGCAAGGCGAGACAACGAAGTTAGATTATTTTTTTGGATTGGTATTAGGCCGTCTGAAAGGTTTCAGACGACCTAATATAGCAGACTTGGCTTAAAGTGATAAAACTTTGTTTGTGTTTGCCGGCAATGCTGCCGCATGTGCGTTAGGGCTTCGGACAAATGGCTAAAGCGATTTTTTCGCTGTAGTCGGTTTTGCTCCAAGCATCGGCATCAACGGATAGGGGTTCGCCAGTATTTTGTTGGGGGGCATTGGCTTGTAAACGGGTTTGGCAGTTAATCAATATCGGCCAGGTTTGTGCGCTCATGCGGCGCTCGAAAAAATAAAGATTGGTTTGCAATACTTGGCCGCTTTCGCCGACGGGGGCGGTTTTGGCGGTGTCGATGGCCACGAATTTCAATACTTGCGGTTTAATATACGACCAAGGCTTGTAAAACGCGTTTTCCGGCACTTCGGCCACCACCACGGCGCTCTCGGGCAGCAATGAGCGGGTGTGGCTAAACCAAGTGTATTCGCTATAAACCTGAAAGCCTATCATGCCTAGGCCGGCCGCTGCCGGCACCAGCCATTTGGGCAGCTTTTTAATAAACAGGCGGATCATCATCATGATGCCGGCGGCACCGATGCCGGCGGATAGGGTGGCAACGAATTCCCAAATCATGGGCGCTCCTTTGTGTTAAATGATTTGGGCTTCCTGATGCGGAAGCCCAAACCGATTGGTTAAGTTAATGCTTAGTGGTCGACTGCTCCGCCGGCACCGCGCGGATAACGCACACTTTCCACCAGATCTTGCACTTCTTGCGGCGGCGCTTTGCCCAAGCTGGACACCACGAACGCGACAACGAAGTTGATGATAGCACCCACTGCACCGAACGACAACGGAGAGATGCCGAACAGCCAGTTGGCTTCTACGTTTTCAAAAGTGTTGGTGCCCGGGATGAAGAACCAGCCCAAATACAGGAAGATATACACGCAAGTGGAAATCAAACCTGCCAACATGCCTGCGGTGGCGCCTGCGCTGTTGATGCGTTTAGAGAAAATACCCATCATCAAAGCCGGGAAAATTGAGGCAGCGGCAATACCGAAGGCCAGCGCCACCACTTGTGCGGCAAAGCCCGGCGGGTTGATGCCCAACCAAGTGGCGATCACAATGGCAACGGTCATCGAGATGCGCGCAGCCATCAATTCGCCTTTTTCGCTGATATCGGGTTTGAGTGTTTTCTTAATCAAATCGTGCGAAATGGCGGATGAAATGGCGAGCAGCAAGCCTGCGGCGGTAGAGAGCGCAGCAGCCAAGCCGCCGGCGGCAATCAGGCCGATCACCCAAGAGGGCAGGTTGGCGATTTCAGGGTTGGCCAATACCAAGATATCGTTGTTTACAGTCAGCTCGTTGCCTTTCCAGCCGCGTTCGGCAGCGGTGGCTTCAAAGCCTGCGGATTTGTCGTTGTAATACTGGATTCTGCCGTCGCTGTTTTTGTCGTCAAACTTCAAAAGGCCGGTGGTTTCCCATGATTTCATCCACTCGGGGCGCGCTTCGAATTCAATCGGTGCAGCAGCGGCGCCTTGCGGATAGATGGTGTCGATAAGATTGATGCGGGCCATTGAGCCGACAGCCGGTGCGGTGGTGTAAAGCAGCGCGATAAACACCAGTGCCCAGCCGGCAGACGAGCGGGCATCGGATACTTTAGGCACGGTGAAAAAGCGGATAATCACGTGCGGCAGGCCGGCGGTGCCGATCATCAGCGAGAGGGTAAACAAGAACATATTGAGCTTGTTGGGAATATCGGCCGTGTAGGCAGTGAAGCCCAGATCGGTTACCAATAAATCAAGCTTTTGCAGCAGCGGCATGCCTGAGGCGGTTTCGTTGCTGAAAAGACCCAAAGGCGGAATCGGGTTGCCGGTGAGGTTGAGCGAAATAAACACGGCCGGAATGGTGTAGGCAATAATCAACACCACATATTGAGCCACTTGGGTGTAGGTGATGCCTTTCATGCCGCCCAACACCGCGTAAAAAAGCACCACAATCGATGCAATAATCAGGCCGGTGGTGCTGCTTACTTCAAGGAAACGCGAGAAAGCCACGCCGGCACCGGTCATTTGGCCGATCACGTAAGTGGTGGAAGCGATAATCAAACAGGCCACAGCCACCAAGCGGGCGGTGCGGCTGTAGAAGCGGTCGCCGATAAAGTCGGGCACGGTGAATTTGCCGAATTTGCGCAAATAAGGTGCTAAAAGCAGCGCCAGCAATACATAGCCGCCGGTCCAGCCCATCAGATAGGCCGAGGCACCGTAGCCGCCCATGGCGAGCAGGCCGGCCATTGAGATGAAAGATGCTGCGCTCATCCAGTCGGCTGCGGTGGCCATGCCGTTGAGCACCGGGTGCACCCCGCCGCCGGCCACATAAAATTCTTTGGTTGAACCGGCGCGCGCCCAAATGGCGATGCCGAAATAGAGCGCAAAAGAAGCGCCCACGAATATCAAGTTAATCACAAATTGACTCATGGTATTACTCCTCGTGTACGCCGAATTCTTCGTCGAGCTTATTCATTCTCCAAGAGTAGAAGAAAATAATCGCGATGAAGGTGAGAATCGAGCCTTGTTGAGCAAACCAGAAGCCCAAATCGGTGCCCCCGATATGGATGCCGGCCAAGAGCGGCCGTAAGACGATGCCGAAACCGTAAGAGCATAATGCCCACACCACCAAACAAATGGTGATAATGCGCACGTTTGCCTTCCAGTAGCTGGTTGAATCATGTTTGTTGACAGACATGACTTCCTCCTTTGTCGATGACAATTTTATAATTAGAAATGCCGTTTTCCTTGTTTGAAATCAGGGGCAAAAAGCCTTCAATTTCAGCGAACCGACACAATTTTCAGTGATTCAAACCAATCACGTGTGGGGAGAATAGCATAGTTGAAAATATTTGATACTAACTTATCCTGATGGTTTCCATAAAAATGCAAGATATCGCTTAATGCAATATATAAATAAAAATACATAAATTAGGGTAAATAAAGGCTTTGTTAACGCAATTTAACTTATAAATATGGAAATGAAAAAAGGGTGCATAAAGCGTTTCTGCGTGGATAATTTGCTCTAAATTGTTTGGATTGAGGTGAAACATGCAGGGGAAAACAGTATTTAGGGCGTTGGAAAAAGTGAAAAGGCCGTCTGAAAGTTTTCAGACGGCCTAAATGTTTCAAATGACGAAAACCAAGGTGGGCAACACTTGTGTGCAAAAGCTGGGTGTGTGCGCTATCGGCGGCGTTTGCGCGCTTCCAGCGCCAGCAGCATCATGGCCACGTTGATGGCATCGTTGAGCGCATCGTGGCGGGGCAGGTCGGGTATGCCGAGCTTTTTCACCATGGTGGCCATGCGCAGATCGATATAGGCGTTGTGGATATTGCTTTCGGCCTGTTGCTGGTAATAAATGCTCGACACTTCGATTTGTTTGTTGGGCAGGCGGATGCCGAGCATGGGCTTGAGAAATTTATTGATCATGGCAACATCGTATTCCAGATAATAGCCCACCAAAGGGCGCCCGCCGATAAAATCAAGCAGCTGATAGACCGCTTCTTCTACCGGAATGCCGTCTGAAAGGTCTTTCGGGCGCAGGCCGTGCACTTTCACATTGGCCGCCTGCATCAGGCCTTCGGGCTTGACCAATACATAAAACGATTCGCTGGTGAGAATTTCTCTGCCGCGGATTTTCACAGCGCCGATGGAGATGATTTCGGCTTCTTTTACATCCAGGCTGGTGGTTTCGCAATCGAAGCTGACCATTTCATCCGGGTGCGGCTCGTAGAGGAAATCGTATTGCGGGTTGGCGAGCTTTTTGCGCTCGCGCGCGCGCAAAAAGCGTTCGATTATCTGCATCAGCGCACCCCCAGATGAAAGTGGTTGTGTATCATCTGCTTGAAGCGTTTCACCACTTGCAGCGCATCTTTGAGTAAATCGCGCTCGAGCGTGGAGAGGCTTTGTAAGTCGATTTGGTTGGCTTCTTCGGGTATTTCGTTGCTCAGGGCGGCAAAGCCTGCTTTCAGGCGCAAATCCATCAGATAGCTGAGCGCTTCGGCGGTGTCTTTGCCCAGCTGCTCATCCAGCACGCGAGCCTGCATCAGCTTTTGAATGCGCTCGAAGGTGTTGGTTTCTTCGATGCGCGCTTCCAGCCCCAAGGCGCGCACACCGTGCACCACCGGGAACACGCCCATTTTTTTGATGTCCATCTTTTCGTTTTGGCCGCGGCTGAGCAGCTGCGAGAAAAAGCCGCGGCTGTGGCCGTCAAACAATTCCACCGAGCGGGCAAACGCCATCAGCATGCCGGCATCGTTGATCATGGTTTTTTGCAGATGCGCTTTCACTTCATCGAGCAGCGCCGCATCGCCGGCCACGGGCTTGGCATCGATAAAGATGGCCAGGTTCATCATGGATTCGGGGCTGGGAGAATAGCACCAGCTGCTGACCATTTTTTTGAATTCGGGCAGGGTTTTGCGCCAAGCCGGGTTGTTGACCATGATGTGGCCGGGGCAGGGCGGATAGCCCAGGCGCTCGAGGGTGGCGGAAAATTGCTCGGCGGTTTGCTCTGCCAAAGCCAAATCGGCATGTTCGCGCAGAATCAGGGCGTTGTCTTGGTCGGTTTTGAGGATTTGCTCGCCGCGCCCTTCCGAGCCCATCACAATCAGGCAGCTTTGTTCGTATAATTCGGGCGTGGCCAAAAGGCGCCAGGCTTTTTCAAACAGGCTCGTGTTGAGCACCTGCATCAATTGCGCCAGCTGCGGTGCGCGCACGCCGTTTTTGCGCAAAATCTGAATGGAATGCGTCATTTGGGCGGCAATGCCCACCAGCTCATCTATGGTTTGGGCGCGCTCCAGCCTTTGCGCCACCAAGTGGGTGTGGTTGGAAAAATAAGCCAGCACGTCGATTTGCTCGAGCGCACCCACCGGCTTGCCTGCTTGGTTCACAATCACGCGCTGGATGTTGAATTGGGTCATGCGCAGCAAGGCGTTGAACACATAATCGTCGATATCGATGCCGATCAGATCGAAAGTGGACCATTCCGAAATCGGTGCATCGCTTGGTGCGCCGGCAATGGCGATGTCGCGGAAGGCCGATTCGGTGAACAGACCGATTTGCTCATGGTGGCGCACCAGCACCGATTTGGTTTTGTGTGTTTTCATGGTTTGCGCGGCATCGAGTATGCTGGCGCTGCCATCGAGCCAAACGGTGTTTTGCCGGTAGGCATCGCTCACTTTGGCGGTGAAGAGGCTTTCAAACTCGCTGTTGTTGCGATCGCCCGAGAGGCTGGCCATTTTTTCGGCCACGCTGGTGTAGAAATAAGCGCTGAAACGGGGGCTGGAATGCATGATGTCGAGCACGGTGGCTTTGGGTATGGTGTAAACCAGCGCCTGCTCCTGCACCACAAATTGATGCTGGCTGTGGCCTTCCATCAAGGCGCGTGCTTCAAAAGTGTCGCGCGCCCGATAAAGGGCGATCACCTCGCCATCGCTGCCGATTTCTTTCACCAGCCCTTTAATCACCACATATAAATGCTCAATGGGCTGCTGCGGCCGGATAATGATTTCTTCATCGTTGAAAAAAGCAATGTCCACGGCTTTTTCCAGCATGAGCCGCTCGGTGTTGTTGAGATGGTCGAAAGGCGGGTGGTTGAAGTCGAACCGTTCCATGCTCTATTTCCTTGTTTATTTTTGTAGTGATTACGGATACTGTAAAACGGCTTGGATAGGCTGTAAATAGTTTGAGCGGCAAAGTTTTTATGGAAAGCAGATAATGAGATAACAATAAAACGAAGCGGTTGATACAGTAAAAGGCCGTCTGAACATTAACAGGTGTTCAGACGGCCTTTTATATTGATGATGATATAAATGAAATAGCAGGTGCAGTAATACCAATCCAAAAAAATAACCTAACTTCGTTGTCTCGCCTTGCCGTACGCTCTGTACTGTCGCAGGCTTCCGTCTTGTAAGCTCACTTTTTTGAATCGGTATAAAGTGTTGTGTCGGGATAAGGTATGAGCTTTTACATCCGCCGCATTATCAACAGAAAATAACCGCCGCCGAGCAGCGTTGCCATCAAACCGGCCGGGATTTCATAGGGAAAGCCGATTTGCCTGCCCAGCCAGTCGGCCAAGAGCATCACCGTTGCGCCAATCAGGGCCGCGGCGGTTAGCTGTTGGTGCGGCAGGCGTGCGCCGAGCATATTGGCCAGATGGGGCGCGAGCAGGCCGACGAAGCTCAAGGGGCCGATAAGCAGGGTCGCCAGCGCGGTGAGCAATGCGCTGAAAACAATCAAAACTGTGCGTGCGGCGGCCACGTTCACGCCCGCCGATTGCGCCACAACTGCGTTAAAACCCAGCAAGCCCAGCCAGCGGCTCAGGGGTAGGGCGGCGGCTAAGAGCAGTATGGATGCTGCGAATACCGTACCCGAAAGCAGTGGTGTGGCTTGATAGGTAGAACCGGAAAGCCATATCAAAAGCTGTTGAACACGCAAATCGCCGCCTGCCGTCCACACGCGGATAAAGGCATCAGACAGTGCGGCCACGGCAATGCCGGTGAGCAATACTTTTTCGGGCAGCAAGCCGTTTTTACGGTTAAACAGCATAATCAGCCACAAAGTAAACAAGGCCGAGCTGATGCCGATGAACCAAAACACGCTGCTGAGCACCTGCACATCAAACAGCAACACCGCAGCCAACACGCCCAGAGCCGTGCCGGAGCTGATGCCGAGCAATTCGGGGCTGGCCATCGGATTTTGTGTGAGCCGTTGCAGAAATACGCCGGCGGTGGCGAGCATGATGCCGCAAGCGGCAGCGGTGAAGAGGCGCAGGTAACGCAGATTGAGAAAATCGGGGTGAAAGGTAAGCTGCCAGCCGTTGGCACTTTGTCCTGCCAGCAAAGCCAAAGTTGCCGCAAACAGCAGCAATAAAGGCAATCTGAGCAACCAGGGCGAAGCTTGGGTGCGCGCCACGGTTTGCGCCGAGGCCGTCTGAAAGGGTGCTCGGGCAGGCAGACGCATCATCAGCCACAATAATAAAGGCGCACCAATCAGCCCTGTTACTGCGCCGGCAGGTAAATCGACTTGATGGTAATGGTTGAGCAATACCAATAAGTTATCCGTGAGCAGCAGCATCAGCGCGCCGAACACAAACGCCATCGGCAAACGCGCCCACAAAGTGCGCACGCCCAGTTGCCGCACCGCCGTGGCCGCCGCCAGGCCGACAAAACCCATCATGCCCACCATCCCGACCACGTTGGCGCTGAGAAAAGCCGCCGCTGCCAATGCCGCCAAACGGATGGTTTTCACCGGCATGCCGAGCGCGGCGGCCTGGGTGTCGCTCAGGCTCATCATCGCCAGTGGTTTTGCCAATATGGCAATCAGCGCGGCAGCCGCAGCAATGCGCCACAAGAGTTGCAAACTATCGTGCCAACTGTCTTGCAGCAGCGAGCCGGCCCCCCAAAGCATGATGCCGCGCGTTTCTTCCGAATAAAACAGCGTGATGATGCCCGCAAATGCGCCCAAATAAAGCGCCGTCACCAAACCGGCCAACACCACCAAGAGCGGCACCAAATCCCGCCGGGCCGACAGCCACAACACCAGCGCCAATGCCAACGCCGCACCGCCGAATGCTACCGGCGCATTGCCCCAAGCCAGCAAGGCAGGCGCGAATACCGTAGCGGCCACCAAAGCCGTTTGCGCGCCGCTGCTCACGGCCAAAGTGCTGTCGGAAGCGAGTGGATTGCGCATGATTTGTTGCAGCAACATGGTGGCCAAAGCCAGTGCGCCGCCCGCAAGCAAAGCCATGGCCATGCGCGGCAAGGTATTGTTCTGCACTATCAGCGCATCAATGGGCAGCGCATCGGGCGCGGCAAACCAATCGGCCGGCGGCCAATGCCATTGCAGTTTTAAAATCCAGCCGCTGCTCATGATCGCAGTCAACAACAAAACCCAAGTCCAGCAGGTAATAGGCCGTCTGAAAACATTTACCATGCGATTTCCTTTTCAGACGGCAGTTTTGCTGCTAATTCATCGGCAAAACGCTGCATAGAAGGCAATGCGCCGTAGCTCCATGCCTGCGGCAACACGCGGCGGTTTTGCGGCTTGCTAAACGGCAGCCGCTGCCACAATGCGCTTTTATCCAGCGCGGCGCGGGTGTTGCGCGGGTGCGGCTGTATGATAATTAAGAGCGTATCGGGGGGCAGCTTGGCCAAATCGGTAAGCGCGATATTGGCAAAGCCCCACGCGTTTGATTCGCCCTGCCAAGCATTTTTCAGGCCGAGTTTTTGCATCACCACGTTAAACAGGCTGGTGTTGCCGTAGATGCGTAAATGGCGCGCATCGACAAACTGCACCACCGCCAACGGCCGCTTGCGGTATGGAAAAAGCGTGTTTTTTTGCTGTTGGAATTGCTTTTCTGTTTGCTGAATCAAACGTTCGGCAGCAGCTTTGTCGCCGATGATGCTGCCGAGTTCGCGCGTGGCCGCCAGCGTTTGCGGATAAGCGATGCCCTTGTCGCCGGCAAAGCTGATTTCGCGCACGGGCGCTACTTTTTCAAACTGCGGTTTCAAATGTGCAAACCACGGCGATTGGATAAACATATCGGGCTTAATCTGATACAGCCGCTCCAAATTCGGCTGGAAACGCAAACCCGCATCCAGCGTGGTGTTTGGCAGCGGCGGATAATTGACCCAGTTGCCGTAAGCGCGTTTGTCGCCCACGCTCACGGGCGGATGTCCCATCGCGGTCAGCGTTTCGGCGGTGCTCCAATCGGAAGTGGCCACACGTGGCGCCGCTTGTATGGGCGCAGGGAGCAGGAATAAAACGAGCAGGGCGGTTTTGAGGCCGTCTGAAAAGTGTTTTTGCATAAGTGTTTGTATGGGTTTCAGACGGCCTTTTGCGTTGTTCAGCCGTCTGAATGCGTGTGGTTGATTGGCCGGGTTTTGTGGTTTTTACATTCTCGGTTTTTTACGCAAAAGGAATATAAAAGGAATAGATGACAGGCCGTCTGAAAGTTTGCAGGAAACGGTTTATTGTGCTGCAAACTTTCAGACGGCCTGCCAACCTTCCGCACAATAAAAGCGGTTTTTCAAGGTAACGCCACCGGCACGCCGGTTTGCGGATGGCGGATAATGTTCATCTGCACACTGTAAATATCGTTCAACACTTCGGCGGTCATAATTTCGGTAGGTTTGCCCTGTTTGAGCAAGCGGCCTTGCTTCAATGCCACCAACTCGTCGCAATATTGTGCGGCCAGATTGATGTCGTGAATCACGATAATCACGCCCAAATGCAGGCGGTGCGACAAATCGCGGATTAAGGCCATCACTTCGAGTTGGTGGGCGATGTCGAGAGCGGCCAATGGTTCGTCAAGCAGTAGAAAGCGGCTTTGCTGCGCCAAGCACATTGCAAGCCAGATGCGCGAGCGTTCGCCGCCGGACAAGGTGTCGACAATCTGGTCGGCGAATTTTTCCGTGTGCGTGAGTGCGAAAGCTTCGGCAACCGCTTGTTTGTCCGCCTTGCTGCTGCGCCCGAGCAGGCCGCTCCAGGCATAGCGCCCCATATTGATGAGTTCGGCGGCGGTCAGTGCGGTGGCAGCGGGGCAGGTGTTGTGGCAGATAAGCCACGTGTTTGGCGTAATTGTGGGCGGAATAGGCGGCAATATTCTGATTATCCAGCAAAAGATTGCCGGATGTGGGCTGGTTTTGGCGGGTAAGCAGTTTCAATAAAGTGGATTTGCCCGAGCCGTTGTGGCCGATTAATCCATAAACTTTATCCGGCTTGAATTCAAGGGAAATATCGTGCAGCAACACGCGGCCGGGCACGCTGAAGGTGAGGTTTTGAAGCTGGAACACAGGAGGCCGCATGAAAAATAAGATGGTATAGTTTAAATGATAGTTATTATTATTACAATTCTGATTGTGCGCAGACACTGATAAGGCCGTCTGAAACGTTGGGTTTATCAACCCAACCTACCTGTTATAGTGCGTAGTGTTGTATCACTTTTTCTTGCATTTCACGGTATTTATTGAAAGAAGACTCTGAATAATGCATGGCGGCGTTTTTTGCCGTGTATAAAATTTCCGGCGAAACCCACTCGCCAGCGCTATTCGGAGCTTCCTTAAAAAAATGATTTTTCAAATGGTTATCAGAATTTATAGCTGACAGAGCCCAATATGCTGCGGCCTTGGCCGTAATAGCAGTAGCTCGCATCGCAGGCGGCGATGTATTTGCGGTTGCCGATATTGTCCACATTCACTTGCGCGGTCCAATTGCGGGCGAAATCGTAGCGGGCAAACAGGTCGAACACGGTGGATGAGGGCACTTTCAAACCTTTGTAGGCGGCCACTGCCCATTGTCCGTCTACTTTGCTGCTGCCGACATAGCGCACGCCCGCGCCCAGCGATAAGCCGTTCAAGGTGCCTTGGTCGAAGGCGTACACGCCGCGCAAGCTGGCGGAGTGTTTGGCAAATAAGGTGTTGTGGTAGTCGATGCCGTCTGAGCCGCGATCGGTGCGGGTTTGATAGGTGTAGGCAAGCTGGCCGCTCAAGTTGTCGGTGATTTGTGCTTGTGCTTGCAGCTCAACGCCTTTGCGTTTGGAAACATCGCCGCTGACGGTATTGCCTGTGCCGCCGGCATTGGAAATCAGCGCGCCTTTGTCGTTGGCTTTAAAGGCTGCAATGGAAAGGGTGCCGTCTAACCAGGCGGGCAGGTATTTCAAACCGATTTCATATTGCTCGGTGGTTTGCGGGTCGTACAGGGTTTGGTTGCCGCTCAAGCCGGTGGGCAGGCGGAATGATTCGGTGTAGGCGAAATAGGGGTTTAGGCCGAACGGTGCGAAATACATAATCGAACCGGCATATGAAGTGTGGTTGGCTTTAACCGATTGGTTGTTGGTGTATTCCTCACTTTTGGCGCGATCATGGCGAACGCCCGCGCTAATGCCTACTTTGTCAAACAGGCGCACGCTGTCTTGCAGGTAGAAGCCGAGCTGGCTGGCTTTCAAATCGTTGCGCGGGATGTTGGACGTGTCCACGCTGATGCCGTAAGTGGGCGAGAAGATATTAACCGTGCCGGGGGAAACGATGGTGGGGATGGCAAACGATTGGTACACGCCGTTGA
The DNA here is from genome assembly GCF_022870845.1 of Uruburuella suis. Taxonomy (GTDB): domain Bacteria; phylum Pseudomonadota; class Gammaproteobacteria; order Burkholderiales; family Neisseriaceae; genus Neisseria; species Neisseria suis. Next base: position 2,013,536 of record NZ_CP091507.1, on the reverse strand, counting down.
CTTTTTGTTGGCGGTAATCCACACCGGCAACCAGTGTGTTGCGAATGTTTTCGTTGTGCCAACGCCAAGTGATGCGGTTGTCGATGCTGTGATTTTTGGCGGTGCCGTCGTTGAACACGGCATCGCGGGTGGCGGTGTAGTTTGTGGGGTCAACGCTTGACCATACGTAAGTGCCTAAATGATGGTTGTCGATATGGGTGTAGCGGTAGTTGGAGCTGAAGCTCAGGCTGTCGTTGAAATCGTGGCTGAATTCGTAGCCCAATGAATATTGTTTGTTGGTTTCATGGTCAACCGAAGGATCGCCAAGGTTGGTGGTCGGGTTGACTTTTTGCCCGTCGATGGCAACCAAAGAACCTGCCATCGGCACAAAATTGCTGCTCGGTGTGCCTTTGTCGCGCTGATAGCTGGCAAGCAGGCTCAGGCGGGTGCGGTCGGTGATGTCCCAAGCCAAAGAGGGCGCAAGATAAAAGGTTTTATTGTCGGTGCCGTTCCAATCGCCATCGGCAGCACGAAACGAGCCGACCAGGCGGTAGCGCAGGCTTTGATCGGCATTCAGGCTGCCGGTGTAATCGGCTGCAATGCCGTATTGGCCGTTGTTGCCGGCTTGGGCTTTAACTTCGCCTTTACCGACTTGGCTTTTGTGCGGGCGCTTGCTGATGTAGTTGATCAGGCCGCCGGGGTTGGCTGCGCCGTAGGTCAGTGAATCTGCGCCCTTGGTGATTTCAACGGCTTCGATACCGAACGTATCGACGTGCGGGGTAAAGAAGCCGTAATTGTTGACGGGGGCGCCGTCAAAAGATTGGCTGGCTTCCGCACCTCGGATGCGAAACCAGTTGGTGTTGGTGTCGCTGCCATAGGGCTGGTTGGTAAAGCCTGATTAGTAGCGGCCGATTTCGTCGGCTTTTTCCACGCCTTCTTCGGAAAGCGTTGCGGCGGTAATGTTGACTGCATCTTTGGCCTGCAAAAACGGCACGGTTTGCAGTTTGTTCATTGAGCCGACCACGTTAACCGTTTCCAGCTCGGCGCTTTGCGTGTCGCCATCGGCGGCAAAACCGTGGGTATAAGCGCTCAAGATGGCGGCGGCCAGCAGGCTGCGGGTAAAGAAAATAGTGTGTTGCATCAAGAATCCTTTTTCGAATAAATCAGGCCGTCTGAAATCATGCTTCGGCGTTTCAGACGGCCTGATTGTGAATGATTTTTAATTCGGTAAGGATTATAACGATTTTATGGCAGCTTGTAGTTTGGAAAACGGTTAAACAGAGAATATCGACCGGAAGCGAAAAAGACTATTGTGTGAATGATACGAATTTTTGTTTGTGTTTGGATGGGCCGTCTGAAGCTTTAACGGCTGTGTTCGTCTGCCACTCTAACCGCTTCTTCCGCGCCGTATTCACTCAATAAGCCGTGTTTCATTGAGATGATGCGTTCGGCATGGTGGAAATATTTGTCGTCGTGGCTGATGGCAAACACGGTGCAGCCTTGCTGTTGCAGCAGCGGCAGCAGGGTTTCGTAAAACATGCGGCGAAATTGCGGGTCTTGGTCGGCAGCCCATTCGTCGAGTATCAGCATGCTGCGGTTTTCAAGCGCGGCGGCTAAGAGCCCCAAGCGCTTTTTCTGGCCTTGCGAAAGTTTGCTGTTGAGAATGCGGCTTTGCTCGATTTTCACTTTTTCATCCATTTTCAGACGGCCTAACCATTCGGCAATCAATTCGGCCGAGACGTCTTCGCCTTTATCGCCGACCAGTTTTTCAAACAAATGGAAATCGGTGAACACGCTGGCAAACAGTTGGCGGTAGGCGCTGCGGTTGGCTTCGGTGATTTCGGTGTTGTCGACAAATATTTTGCCGCTTTGCGGTGTGTATAAGCCCGCCAATACCATCGACAACGTGGATTTGCCCGAACCGTTGGCGCCAATCAGAAACACGGTTTCGCCACGCTTGAGGGTGAGATTGACGGGTTGGAGCGCAAAATGATGGCCGCCTTGCATGGGATGGGCATAGGTGATGTTTTCAAGGCGGATGCTCTGCCAGTTTTGCGGCAGGGTTTCGTTGCCGTGAAAGCTGCTTTGGTAATCGGTTAAGCCCAAATCATTCAAGGCATTGAGCGCGACTTGGCTGTTCATCAGCATGGGAAAGGCACCGATGGCCTGCGAGAGCGGCGAACGCATAAACAATACGGTCATGGTAATGGTGGCGGCATCGGCAAGGCTTGCCCAATGGTGGTAAATCGAGAGGTAGAAAATGATGCCGACGGCGGCTAGCATCAGGGTGTTGCCCCAGTTGACGGCGAAGGCGTGGTAGCTGTCGGCGCGGATGGCGTAATGGCGGTTTTGTGCGGCTGCGGCGGTGAAATCTTCGTTGTAGAAGCGTTCGGCGCGGTAGCGGTTGAGTTTCAGCTCTTTGTGGCCGTCAAGGCTGGTTTCGTAGTGGGCGTAGAGCTTGTCTTCAAAGCCGCGCATGGCTTTGAAGCTGGTGTAGACGCGTTTGACCACATAATGGCTGCCCAAAATCATAACGGTAAGAATCAAGGCGGTGACGATAAACAGCTTCGGCGACAGCCAAATCAGATAGGCGCTGCAACCGAAAGTAAACAAAACACCCTGCACCAATTCGGGCAGCCGCGCAAAAGCCATGCTGATGCTGCGGATGTCGTTGGACAAGCTGGCCAAAAGCCTGGGTTTGCCGGTAAGCTGGATTTGCGCATCGTGCGAATCCATGATGCGTTTGAGCAATTGCGTGCGCAGTTCGAACACAAACTGATGCCCGAGTTTCGACAAACGGATTTGCGCAAATGTGGCGGCGGCAAGATAAAGCACCAGCAAGGCGGCAAATTGCCACATCACGCCCTGCACAGTGGTTTCACCGCTTTGCAGCAGGTAGCTGTTGATAAAAACCAATACGCCGATGCCGAGCAGGCCGGAAAGCAGCGTGAGGGCAAACATGGCCAGAAAAGGTTTGCGGTGCTGGTGGAAAACAAGGCTGATGATGTTCATGGGTGGGAGCAGAGGAGTAAAAAGCGGGAAGTATCAGGATTCAGGCCGTCTGAACATCGTTTCAGACGGCCTTGAGGTAAAACGGTATCAAGTTAGCGGACAATTGTGCCGGCAGCGGTGGCTACGCCTTCATTAAGCGATTCCACCATGGCGGTGTAGCCGTCGCCTTGTTGCGGCGTTTCGGCGTTGAAATTTCGGCTTTGCCCATCAGGCCATACGCTATAACCGCGCACAAGGGTTTGCCCCTGATAGCTGCCCTGAAAGGCTTCTATATAGATTTTCAGTGTGGGCGCGCCTACGCTGCTTCTGTTGGCAGGGGTAAAACGGTAGCGTGAGTTAAGACGGTTGAGTTTGTTGCTGAAGCTGGCGGCCAGCGCGTTATCGAGTGCGCTTGCCCACAAATGGTTGCGGGCGAAATTGATGCGGTAGGCATCGGTTTGATAAACCAGGCCGCCGTTGTTTAAAGGCTCGCTCAAAATCACACGCACGGCGATTTCGCTGCCGCGTTGCGGCGGCAGGCTGTATTGGCTGTCGGGCAGGGTGAAATATTGTGTGGCTTGCGGTGTGCTGCATGCCGCCAGCGCGGTTGCGGCGATGCCGGCAAGGATTAATCGGCGCATCAGCGGCTTCCTTTCGGTGTCGGATCTTTGATGTTGCTGTTGAAAATCAGTGCGTTGGGCTTTTCTTTCAAGGTATTGATAAGCGGCTGCGCATCTTTCAGGGTTTGGTCTATGCTTTGCAGGGTGGCCTGCACGTCGCCGTAAAGCGGCGATTGCGGCGACACGCCTTGCAGGGTTTGGCGCAATTCGGCCAAGGTTTGGTTGAGCGCTTGCGGCATGGCTTGTGTTTGCGGCTGGCTGATGAGGCGCTCGGCTGATTTGAGGGTGGTTTGCAGATTGCGCAGCGAGGCATTGAGCTCGCCCACGGTTTGCTCGAGCGGCAGTTTGTTGAATTTATCCAGCAAGGAGGCCAGCTTGGCCTGCAAATCGTCGAGGCCGCCGCCTTGGGTGGCAATCACGGTTTGGCCGGCATAATCGGCATAAGGCTTGAGCCTGCTGCTGCCCTCGGCCGCTTCCACGAGCTCAATCATTTTGCTGCCGAGCACGAGATTGTTGCTGCTTAAGGTGGCGGTGAGGCCTTTGTTGAGCGCGGTTTGAAGCTGGCTTTGCCAATGCTCGCGGCTTTGTGCTTGGGCGTTGATTTCCATGCGCGCAGGCTCAAGGCGGATGCGCACAGGCACCCAGCCGTTTTGGAACAATTTCAGGCTGTCGTTGTGGGCGAAATAGGGCACATCGGCCACGGTACCGACATTGATGCCTTTGTATTCCACCGGTGCGCCCACAGCGAGGCCGCGCACGCTGCTTTTGAAAAAGGCCACATAATAAAGCGCTCTTTGGCCGGGCAGGTTGTCGATTTCGTTGCGGTTGTTGTAAAGCTCGAAAGTGTCTTCATTGGCCGGCGTTGCGCCTTTGTCGCCGCCGATGGGCGGGGCGAAAGAAATGGCACCGGAGAGCAGCGCGGGCAGCGGTGCGGAATCAATATGGATGCCGCTGCCGGTGGTGTTGATGCTGAATCCGGTTTCGAGCCAGAATTGGCTGTTTTTCCCCACTAATTTGTCGTTGGGGCTTTGGATGAAAATGGTGTAGTCGACGGTTTCGTTTTTCGGGTTGAAGCGGGCGCTTTCAATTTGGCCGACGGTGAAGTTTTCATACAATATCGGGCTGCCGACGCTGAGCATTTTGTTGTTTTTGCCTGAGAGCTTCAGGCGCAAACCGCTTTGGCCGATGGCGGCGATAGGCGGCATGTCGAGCACGGTGAAAGTGTCTTGGTTTTCAGCGCTTTTGCCGGGCGTAAAGGCGATGTAGGCGCCTGACACCAAGGTGTTGAGGCCAGTAACGCCGCTTTGGTCGATGCGCGGTTTCACCACCCAAAATTGGGTGTCTTGGCGCATTAAATCTTTAGCATCGGCGCTGAGGCGGGCGGTGACGGCCACGCCTTTTTGGTCGGCGCGCAACTTGATGCGGGTAACGCGGCCCACTTCAACGCTGAGCACTTTAATCACGGTGTTGTTCACTTCGATGCCCTCGGCGCTGTCCATCAGCAAGGTGATTTCGGGGCCGGTATTGCGGATATTCTGCATCAAAAGCCAGCCGCCGGCGAAAAGGGCGATCAGCGGAATGAGCCACACCACAGAGGTGAACACATTGGTTTTGCGCACACGGGCGGGCACAGGTTGGGTGGGGGGATGGGTTTTATCGGTCATATCGGGCGGAAAGGGCGGTAAGGTTTTCAGACGGCCTGTTTTCTGCCTGCTCGCGTGCTTTATCCCAAATCAGGCGGGGGTCGAAAAAATAGGCCGAAAGCATGGTTAAAATCACCACAAGGCAGAAATAGAGCGAGGCGGCGCCGGGTGTGACGCGGGCAAGCGGCGTGTGAAAAGCGCTCATCAAAATAATAATCACAAAAATATCAATCATCGACCAGCGCCCCACCGCATCGGTGAGCCGGTAGATCAGCGCCATTTTCGGCGCGCTTAAGGGCGGGTGGAAACGGGCGCTGGCAATCAGAAAGCCCATCGACACGATTTTCAGCGTGGGCACCAAAATGCTGGCGCTGAAAATAATCAGCGCAATTAATTTATCGCCGTCGCGCCACATATAGGCAATGCCGTTGAGGATGGTGCTCACTTCTGTTTTGAGCGGGTTGGCCGAAATCATGATGGGCAGCACATTGGCCGGAATATACAGCACCGCGGCGGCCAGCAGCAAGGCCAGCGAAATGCTCAGGCTTTTGGGGCGGCGGCGAAAGAGCGCCGAGCCGCACACGCCGCAGGTGGTTTCGGTGCGGTTGCGGAAATAAAGGCATCTGCTGCAACAAATTTTATCAGCAGAGGCCGTCTGAATCGCATTTCGCCCCTGCATGGCGTGGATTTTGTAATACACCCAATGCTGCGGAATCGACACCGCGGTGCGGATCAGCATCACCGAAAGCGCAAACATCAGCCAAAAAGCCGCACCAAACTGCACCTGCGCCACGGCGGCAAGCTTGATATAGGCCACCAGCGTGGCGATGAAAAACACATCCACCATAATCCAATGGCGCAGCCGCGAGAGTATGCGCGTGGCATAAAACAGGCCGGGATAGTTTTTTTTGCGCACCAGCGCCGTGTAAACATAAAGGCATAAAAATAAAAACAGCGCCGGTGTGCCGAAAGTGAGCACAAACATCACCTCGGCCAAAAAGCCGAAGTCGAATAAAATCAGCGATTGGAGCATCGATGGCAGCGTGAGGATGGCCGTTGCCCCCGGTAGCGACACGGTGATAAACATCATGCTGTAGGCAAAAGTCATCAAAATCAAGGCGGTGGAAGCATAGGCCAGCGGCGCGAGATAAGGATTTTTTTCAACCTCCACCAATTCATAACCGCAAGTGGGGCAATGCGCTTCCTGACCTTGGCGCAGGCGCGGCAAGTGCACCCGCTGGCCGCATTCGGGGCAGTCGAGCGTGTGCGCGGGCAAAGTGGCATCGGGGCGGAAAAGCTGATAGCGCCACCAGCGGCGGTAGGCATAAACGGGTTTGTAAATTGGGGGCATATTGCGGTTGGCTAAAGCGGCTTAGGGCGTTGGCAAGGCAGAATTATAACGGAAAAACAATATGCGCCCGGCAATCTTTGCAAATTATGCAAAAGGCCGTCTGAAAGCTTTTTCAGACGGCCTGAAGCCAACTTGATTTGAAAAACACACGTTCAATAACCATAGCGCCGATAGCGGTAAAAACCGGCGGCGTAACGGGTGTTTTGCAAATCAAACTGTTGCCATGCGTGCATGATGATGCCTTTCGGGTTTCTATGTGTTGAGGCCGTCTGAAAAAAAATCAGAGGGTAATGGCCGGCAAGGTGTGTGCCAATGCCAGGCTGTCGGCCACGATATTGCCGCTGATGGGGCAGGCGTGTTCGGTTTCGATAATCAGCAGGTTGGCGGGGCGGCCGGCGTGCAGGCTCATGCGCATTTCGGCGGCGGCAAAAGGCAGGCCGCGGGCGCGGGCAAAGGCTTGGGCGCGGCGGTTGGCGGTGTGCAGCATGGGCGCGAGGGTGATGTCGAGGTGGAAGCGGCGCACGCCCAGCACGATAATGCGCGCGGCAAACCAATCGGCCTCTTCGGTGAACACATCGGGGCTGGCTTGGCTGAAATCGTGGCGCATGGCGGCAATCAGCGTGGCGGTGGTGCGGATTTGCGGCAGCAGCGCTTCGCTGATGAGCGCAGCCTGTTTGCCCTCGGGCAGCGGGTGGCGGCACAAATCGGTGCGGTGGCTGTTGCCGTCTACAATTAAATGGCTGCGGTGCAAAGGCGCGGTTTCGATAGCGGGGTGTTGGGCTTGGGGTGCGGTTTTCATTTTATCTGCTCCTGTGTGGCGGGTGGCGGCGGCAAATAAAAAAGCCGCCCGATTTATCTGTGGCGGCTGAAGTTTTCGCGTTTGCTTAAAGTTTGGAATCTGAACGAATCAGACAAGCGCAAAAAAGTACCGCACGTTTGTGGGGTACCAATAAAAATAAGCAAAGGGGCGAATGGCTTGTGAGTTCATGGCTGGCAGGTTAAAACAAAGCATCGAGTATTGTCAATATCCATTTGGCGAAAGCTGCAATCATGGCGATAAATTGTTGTAAAGCTTCCATATTATTTTTCGCCCCATTTGCGCATCAAGGTGTGCGGAATGCGCAATTGGTCGAGAATACGCGCCACCACGAAATCAACCAAATCACCGATTTGCTGCGGGTGGTGGTAAAAGCCGGGCGAGGGCGGCAGAATCACGGCGCCGTATTGCGAGAGCTTGAGCAGGTTTTCCAGATGCAGGGTGGAAAAAGGCGTTTCGCGCGGCACAATAATCAGCGGGCGGCGCTCTTTCAGCGCCACATCGGCGGCGCGCTCGATTAAGTGATCGGAAGTGCCGTGCGCCACCGCGGCCACCACGCCCATGCTGGCCGGGCAGATAATCATCGCGTCGGCAGGATTGGTGCCCGAGGCGGGTGGCGCAAACCATTCGTCTTTGCCAAACACGCGCAAACTCTCGGCGGACACGTTAAATTGCGCACACAAAGCCGCTTGGCAGGCAGCGGCCGAAGCGGGCAGGCTCAGCCCCATTTCCTGCTGCGCCACCACTTGCGCCGCCTGCGAATAAAGCAGCCACACGGTTTTGTCCGCGCTCAGCAGGCATTCGAGCAGGCGCATACCGTAAGGCATGCCGGAAGCGCCGGTGAAGGCGAGGGTGACGGTTTGAATCGGATGGGCGGGCGTGTTCATAAAGGCGGCAATTTGCAAAATCAGGCGCTTATTGTAGCAAAAGGCAGAGGCCGTCTGAAAGCATGCAGAAAAATCTTTTCAGACGGCCTTGAATATTTTGAGCGGCTTCCCCATCTATTAAAAGATTCAAACCAGCCCAACAAGGATTGTTAATATGATTAAACTGCACACCAATTTCGGCACCATCGGCATCGAGCTCGACCATGAAAAAGCGCCCGTTACCGCGGCCAACTTCGAGCAATATGTGAAAGACGGCTTTTACGACGGCGTGATTTTCCACCGCGTCATCAAAGGCTTTATGATTCAGGGCGGCGGCATGGATGAAAACATGAACGAAAAAGCCACCCGCGAGCCGATTCAAAACGAAGCGCAAAACGGCCTGAAAAACGATAAATACACCGTGGCGATGGCGCGCACCCAAGCGCCGCATTCGGCTTCGGCGCAGTTTTTCATCAACACCAAAAACAACGACTTTTTGAACCACACCGATCCGAGCATGCACGGCTGGGGCTATGCCGTGTTTGGCAAAGTGGTGGAAGGCCAAGATGTGGTGGATGCGATTGAAGGCGTGAAAACCAAACGCCACGGCTATCATGATGATGTGCCGCAAGATGCGGTGGTGATCACCAAAGCCGAAATCGTATAAGCGTTTTACCGCAACAGGCCGTCTGAAAAGATTTCAGACGGCCTTTGACATCATACACACGGACGATTATGAACACCGATTTACTCACCCTCAAAATCCGCAACCCCGACTATATCCGCCTGATAGCCGAACACAGCGCAGGCTTCAGCGATGCCGAGCAAAGCTTACTGGCCGAGATTGTGGACAATTTTGAATTCGACGTGGTGCAAGCGCAGGCGTTGGCGCAGGCTGTGATGCAGCAGGCGAGGTTCGATCCCAACGCGCTGCACATCGAAGAAGACGATGAAGACATCACCGGCGTGTGCCCGCATTGCCTCAATCCGCCCGTGCCGCCGCTGCGCGATTACCTGATGTGGCGCGAGCAGCGCGGCTGAAGAAAACGGTGGAAAATCTTTCAAGCCCAGTTTGAGAAATGCGGATTCGGGGTTTGTCCGCATTTCATTTTGCTGCAGGCCGTCTGAAACTTGGCCGGCACATATTTCCAGACGGCTTTTCAGACGGCCTTTGCAAGCCAAAGCTGTTGTTTTCAGGTATCATCCAACTGATTTTTACCAAAGCCCACCATCATGCTGCAAACCGACAAGCTCACCGCCGCCGCGCCTCAGCGCATCATCACCGCGCAAAGCATTTCTTCGCAAGAAGAGCTGCTCGAACGCGCTCTGCGCCCGAAAACATTGGCCGATTATATCGGCCAGGCCAAAGCCAAAGAGCAATTGGCGATTTTTATCGAGGCGGCCAAAAAGCGCGGCGAAGCGCTCGACCACACTTTATTATTCGGCCCGCCGGGCTTGGGCAAAACCACGTTGGCGCACATTATCGCCAAAGAATTGGGCGTGAACCTGCGCCAAACCAGCGGCCCCGTGCTCGAGCGCGCCGGCGATTTGGCGGCGCTGCTCACCAATTTAGAGCCGCACGATGTGCTCTTTATCGATGAAATCCACCGCTTAAGCCCGGTGGTGGAAGAAATTCTTTATCCGGCGCTCGAAGATTACCAGCTCGACATCATGATCGGCGAAGGCCCGGCGGCGCGTTCGGTAAAAATCGACTTGCCGCCTTTCACGCTGGTGGGCGCCACCACCCGCGCCGGTATGCTCACCAACCCTTTGCGCGACCGCTTCGGCATTGTGTCGCGGCTGGAATTTTACGAAACCCACGATTTGGCCACCATTGTGGCGCGTTCGGCGCAATTGCTGCAATTGAACATGGGCGCAGAGGGCGCGTGGGAAATCGCCCGCCGCAGCCGCGGCACACCGCGCATCGCCAACCGCCTGCTGCGGCGCGTGCGCGATTATGCCGAGGTGAAAAACAACGGCATCATCAGCGCCGAAGTGGCCGATGCGGCGCTTTCCATGCTCGATGTGGATGCGGCGGGGCTTGATGTGATGGACCGGAAATTTCTCGAAGCCATTTTGCACAAATTCAGCGGCGGCCCGGTGGGGCTGGAAAACGTGGCCGCCGCCATCGGCGAATCCACCGACACCATTGAAGACGTGATCGAGCCTTATCTGATTCAGCAAGGCTTTTTGCAGCGCACCCCGCGCGGGCGCATGGCCACGCAAATCAGCTATCTGCACTTTGGTTTGCAGCAGGAAAAAGAATAGCGAGAGGCCGTCTGAAAAGTTTTCAGACGGCCTTTTACATCATTGATTTGAATTTTTTGGCAAGCGGCAGTATATTTTTAACTATAGTTAGCATAACTTAAACGGCATCCGCTTAGAATAATCAAGTTAACCCCGGATAATAAAGAACACACCATGTCTGAACATTCTCCGATTATCATTGCCACTTATAATATGCACAAAGGCATGTCGGCGCTCAACCGCAAAGTGCAGGTTGAAAGCATGGCCGAGGCCTTGCAGGGCTTGAAATCCGACGTGCTTTTTTTGCAGGAGGTGCAGGGTGAAAACCTGCGCCGCCAGCTCAAGCTGCCCGCGTTTCCCGCCCAGCCGCATTACGACATCATCAGCGAGCATCTTTCGTTTTACAGCAGCTACGGCAAAAACGCAGTGTTTCCCGAGCGCCATCATGGTAATGCCATTTTGAGCCATCTGCCGATTGAAACGCGCCACAACCTCAATATCAGTGTGAACAAACTCGAGCAGCGCGGCGTGCTGCATTGCGAAATCCATCCCGAAGGCTGGCCGTTTCCGCTGGTGTGTTTGTGTGCGCATCTGAATTTGCGCGAGCCCGACCGCAACAAGCAATATCAGGCCATTTTTGAATATGTGAGCCGGCATGTGCACCCGATGAGCCCGCTGATTATCGCCGGCGATTTTAACGATTGGCGGCAAAAATCCTGTCTTTCGCTCGGCAGTGCGCTCAATTTACAGGAAGTGTTTATCGACACGCTGGGGCAGCGCCCGAAAACGTTCCCCGCACGCATGCCGCTGCTCAGCCTCGACCGCATCTACACGCGCAATTTGGAAGTGCTCGATGCGCAAGTGCACAAAAGCCGGCAATGGCAGCTTTTGTCCGACCATCTGCCCTTGAGCGCCAAAGTGCGCCCGCGCCTGCCTTGAGCGGTGTGGATGTTGGCTATCTTGAGGCCGTCTGAAGCCGTTGCTCATGGTTTCAGACGGCCTTTGCGGTGTGATAATGCCGGTTCGGCCAAAATTTGCTGCCCATATCCGGCGCCCCGATAATCTGCATATTGTGCGTTAATATTGTGTTAAAACGCGGTATAATCGCGCTTTCAGACGGCCTCTTGCCGCCGCGCACCTGTTTTGCGAAAGAACATCATGCTCTTGATGATAGACAATTACGACAGCTTCACCTACAACATCGTGCAATATTTCGCCGAGCTCGGCCAAGAAGTGCTGGTGCGCCGCAACGACGACATCACGCCGGCCGAAATCGAAGCGCTCAAGCCCCAATATCTGGTGATAGGCCCCGGCCCCTGTTCGCCGCGCGAGGCCGGCATTTCTGTGGCCGCGATTCAGCATTTTGCCGGCAAGCTGCCGATTATGGGCGTTTGCTTGGGCCATCAGGCCATCGGCGAAGCCTTTGGCGGCCATATTGTGCGCGCCAAAACGCTGATGCACGGCAAAGTGTCGCCGGTGCATCACCATGCTCAAGGCATGTTTCAAGGCCTGCCCAACCCGGTAACGTGCACGCGCTACCACAGCTTGGTGATCGAGCGCGAAAGCCTGCCCGAATGCCTGAACATCAGCGCCTGGACCGACGACGGCGAAATCATGGGCGTGCGCCATCAAAGCCTGCCGCTCGAAGGCGTGCAGTTTCACCCCGAAGCGCTGCTCACCGAGCACGGCCACGAGATGCTGAATAATTTCTTGATTGAATTCAAAAACTTTCAGACGGCCTTTTAAATCATCCGCATAAAGAGAACCTTATGATTACGCCCCAGCAAGCGCTTGCGCGGCTTTTAGACAACAACGAATTGTTTCACGATGAAATGAGCGGCCTGATGCGCCAAATCATGAGCGCGCAGGTGGCGCCGGAAATGGTGGCCGCTTTGTTGGTGGCCTTGCGCATGAAGGTGGAAACCGTGGCCGAAATCGCCGCCGCCGCCGGCGTGATGCGCGAATTCGCCACGCCGGTGCCCGTGGCCGGCAAGCAGCATTTGGTGGACATTGTGGGCACCGGCGGCGATGGCGCGCACACGTTCAATATTTCCAGCACCGCCATGTTTGTGGCCGCGGCGGCCGGCGCCAAAGTGGCCAAACACGGCGGGCGCTCGGTGTCGTCATCCAGCGGCGCGGCCGATGTGATGGAAGAGATGGGCGTGTCGCTCGGCCTCTCGCCTGAAAAAGTGGGGCAATGCATCGAAGAAACCGGCATGGGCTTTATGTTTGCGCCCAACCACCACAGCAGCATGCGTCATGTAGCGCCCGTGCGCAAAGCCTTAGGCGTGAAAACCGTGTTTAATATTTTGGGGCCGCTCACCAATCCGGCCGCCGCGCCCAATCAGGTGTTGGGCGTGTTTCACGTTGATTTGGTGGGCATACTTTCGCGCGTGTTGCAGCAGCTGGGCGCCGAGCATGTGTTGGTGGTGCACGGCAGCGACGGGCTCGATGAAATCACCCTCACCGGCCAGAGCCGCGTGGCCGAGCTTAAAAACGGCGAAATCAGCGAATACAGTATCCACCCCGAGCAATTCGGCATTGCCGTGCGCGAAAACCTCGACGACATCAAAGTGGCCGATGCCGCCCAATCGCTGGCGATGATGAACCGCGTGTTGGCCGGCGAAGCCGGTGCTGCGCGCGATATCGTGCTGCTCAATGCGGCGGCCACCATTTATGCGGCGAATGTTGCCGATTCTTTGGAAGCGGGCGTGGAAGCCGCGCGCGAAGCCATCGATTCGGGCAGGGCGCGCGCCAAACAGCAAGAATTGGTGGCCGCATCGCAGCGCTTGGCTCAGGGTTGAAAATAAACAGGCTTGTTAAAATGCCGTCTGAAAGCTTTCAGATGGCATTTTTTATGGGTATCAATAAACTGGAAGCCGATGTTTTATAGATCAGGCTGAGGCCTTTGTAAAACACCCTTTCCGTCGCTCCTGCGCAGGCGGGTGTCCAGTGCAAAGCAGCGCCTTGCTTATCTCACATATTTCTGAAAATAATAAATTTTTTATAAAATCAAATATTTGATTTCTCATATTTTCATGGTAGCTACCTGCCCGACAACTGAAGCTGCGCTTCAGACTGGGCTCCTGCCTGCGCAGGAGCGACGGAAAGGGTGTTTTGCAAAGGCCTCAGGCTGTATACATTTCAGGCCGTCTGAAAAAGTTTCAGACGGCCTGAAATCTGCGCCAAAAAAGCGTGCATGATTTCAACGCAATCCAAGCATGAAAATCAAGCGCAAGATGCGGATGGCTTTGTTTTAATAGCAATCCCAATTAAACCAGCTGCGCTCGAAATGCCCGCCCGCCAAATCTTCGGCGTTGATAAAAAACGCGCCCACGCCGCTGTCGCCCCACAAAATATCCACATCGTTGCCGTGGCCGGCGGAATCGAGTTGGAACAATAATATATCTTCCTGCTTTGCTGCATGGTAATAGCGCGGATCGGTTTGGGTGAAGAAGGGGTAGCCCATCAAATGGTTGCTGCTTTGCTGGCGGTTGATAATGGCTTCGATCGCTTCGATGGCATCGTCGCTCAGGCCTTGTTGCTGCGCCCATTGATATAAGGGCGCGCCGTGGTGTTGCGCAAATTCAAAGCTGTCGTGCAGCAGATATTGGCTTTGCAGGCTGCCTGAAACGGCGTATTCGCCGGACACCGGATGCCCCCAGTAAGGCGCGGATTCATCATCCGCGAGCGTGTGCATTTCCGGCATTAATTGGCGGCAGCAGGCGGTTTTGGCGGGGTTCATTTCTTGCTGCAATGCATACAGGCGTTGGTCGCTGGCGACGGGGTTGCCAATCAGCATCAATGCGTCGGTGCGGCTGCGGATGCTGGCGATTTGCGGCAGCAGCACGGCGCGCTCGGACGACCACAGTGTGCTCAATTCGGCATCATCCAGCGCGGCGACTTGGCGGTCGTTGTCGGCGATAAAGGTGTGCAGAATCGCTTGGGCGGCTTCGGCTTCGTTTTCATCGTCGGCGCTGTCGGTGTCGGCATAGATGCCGAATAAGTCGCGCACTTGCAGCAGCTGCTCGCGGCTGGGGGCGATATTCGCGGGCATGGCGGTGCTTTCGTCCACAGTCAAACCGGCGGCCTGAAAATGCGCCGCCAGCCGCGCCATGCGCCCGCCGAGCATGGTGCGTTCCAAGCCGCTGATGCGCGTCCGCAAGTCGGCATCGGCGCTGATGGCCGCCTGCATGGCAGCGGCGGTGTCGGGTATGGCCATGGCCAGCAGCATGTCTAATTGTTCGGCTTGCTCGAATAGGGCGCCTTGGGCAATCAAGGTGTCGGCCGCGGCCTGCATTTTTGCCCGCTCCTGTGCCCAGGTTTGGCTGAGTTTGGCATCGCCAAAGGCGGCCACCAATTCATCCTGCATTTGCCAATCCACTTCCAGCACGGCTTGCGGGTGGCTGCGCCAATAGGCTTGCCATTGCGATTGGCTGCGCACACCGGCAATGGCGTCGAGCAGGGCGGCATCGTCCATTTCATCGCTCAGCGCCCATAAATCGACATAAGGGCTCTGCCCCATCAATTCGATAATGGCCGCTTCGCTGCGCGGGCACAAGGCCGCCAGCGCCTGCCCCAATTGCGCGGGATTGCGCAAGGGCTCAAGCTTGTTGAGGCTGGCAATGCGCGCTTTGATGTTGCTCAGTATGGCGCTGTGTTCGGCCTGCCAAGCTTCGTTTAATCCGGCATGGTTGATGGCTTTGACCAGATGGTTTTTGCGCGCCGCCCAGCCTTGTATCAGCGCTTCGGGGTGGTGTTGCCAATCGGCCTGGAAAGCTTCATCGGTTTGCTGCCAATCCGAATTAACGGCCACGGGCTCGCCATTCACATAAAGCGCGGTGTCGTGCATATACCAATCCATCAGCGCCATGGTGTGCTCGCCGGAAGCCATTAAATCCAGCACCCGTTTTTCGCTTTGCGCCAGCCACGGTGATGCCGCCGCACTGATGGCGCTGATGTCGTTCACTTCTTTTTGCTCGATTTCAGCCACAAATGCAGGCAACGCGGCCAGCATGGCGGCTTCTTCCTGCTGCCAATAGCGGCTTAACTCGGCATCGGCCACTTTGGCCGCCACGGCTGCTTTGAGCGCCAGCCAGCGGCGGATTTCGGCTTGTGGGTCTGCCGCCCAGCGTGCTTGAAATTCGGGGTCGGCCAAGGTTTCCGGTTCGCCGTCTTCATCTTCGTAAAAGGCGTTGGCGGGAAAGAGGGCGCGTTGCTCGGCGCGGCTGAGCGAGGCGGCGGCGGTGTCGGCAAAATACACGGTGGCGATGCCGCTGCGGTTGTCGGGATTGTCGTAATCCATGCCCAAGCCGTCATCAAACGGGTCGATGTAAAAGGCCAGCAGGCCGGCGGCGGGCAAGGCCGGGTGCGGCGGCAGCTCGGCCAGATTAAATTGCGCCAACAAAGCCAGCGGCTGGCCGCGGCAATTGCGCGGGTAATCGCGCTGTTGCGGCCAATAGCCGATGCCGCCCACGCGTGAAGAGGTGGGCGGCAATGAGTCCGGCGCGGGTGATAAGGTGAGCGCCAACACGTTTTGCGCGCTGGCGGCGATGCGCTCGATTTGCTCGGCGCTCAGATGGGCTTTTAATTGATTCAGCATGGTTTCCCCTTTTGTTGTGATACTGTATCTATCATGAATGTGCCGGAGTTTAGCACAATTGAATGATAAAATCATGTTCTGATTCAATAGGTTTTAGCGGCAAAAGGGCAGCTTGCAGGCCGTCTGAAAGCATGCGTTCAGACGGCCCCTTGCCCGGCGCTTTGCCCGTTTGCTTCAACCGGATCTTGATGCACCATCACTTCCGCATCTTCAAATAAAGCCCTTACCTGTGCGGCCACGGCCACGGCGATATCGTGTGCTTCCACAATGTTCAGCCGCGCATCCAAATCAATATGCATTTGAATAAAATGGCGCGCACCGGAGAGGCGGGTGCGCAAATCGTGGAGGCCGAGCACGCCGGGAACGGCTAGCGCGGCGGCTTCGATGCGGGCAACATCGGCCGGTGGCAGGGCTTTGTCCATCAAGGTGTTTACCGCTTCTATCGCAATTTTCGCGGCGCTCCAGAAAATCCAGCCGCCCAAAAGCAGCGCTAGCACGGCATCGGCACGCTGCCAGCCCCAAGCCGCCAGCACCAGCGCCACCAGCACCACGATATTGGAAGCGAAATCGGTTACATAATGCAGGCTATCGGCCGACACGGCTTGCGATTGCGCGTGGCGCAACACCCAGCGTTGAAACAGCACCAGCGCCAGCGTGAGCAGTAGCGACACCAACATCACGGCAATGCCCAGCGTGGTTTGCTGCAAAGGCTGCGGATGCAAGAGCCGCTCCACGGCATTGAGCAGCAAAAACACCGCCGAGCCGCCGATAAAGGCCGATTGCGCCAGCGCCGAGAGGCTCTCGGCCTTGCCGTGGCCGAAAGGGTGGTTGTCATCGGCCGGGCGCAAAGCCAGCCGCACGGCAAATAAATTCACGATGCTGGCCAGCGAATCGGTGAGCGAATCGACCAAGCTGGCCAAAAGGCTCACCGAGCCGCTGGCCAGCCAGGCCCAGGTTTTCAAGCCCACCAGCAAAATGGCGGTGGCTACTGAAGCATAAGTGGCCAGCGGCAGCAGGGTTTCACGTTTGGTATCCATAAAAGGTTTCCGTTTGGGCGGGTGTTGGCATGAAAGCAAAAGCAATATTGATGCAGTATAAACATCTGATGCTTAAGGCCGTCTGAAGCGCATGCAAACGCTGGCTTCGTTATGGCGTTGTGTTACAATATTTTAGAGTCAGTTTACAATCTTTTCTTGTGTTGTTTGCATGCTGAAACCGGCTGCAAATCAAGATGGCGAACAGGCTCTTAGAGATTCGCTTTTCGGTTGACCACTCAATTAAAACAAAGGATTTGCTTATGGCTACCATCGCCCGCGACATTTTCAAGGCCTACGATATCCGCGGTATCGTCGGCAAAACGCTCACCAACGAAGCGGCTTATCTGATTGGCCGCGCCATCGGCACGCAGGCGGCAGAAAAAAATATCCGCCAAATTGCGCTGGGTCGCGATGGCCGCCTCAGCGGCCCCGAATTGATGGAAAACCTCACGCGCGGCATCACCGAGAGCGGCATCGATGTGCTCAATGTGGGCATGGTGGCCACGCCCATGCTTTATTTTGCAGCCTGGCAGCATTCCGAAGGCAGCGGCGTGATGATCACTGGCAGCCACAATCCGCCCGATTATAACGGCTTTAAAATGATGTTGGGCGGCGAAACATTGGCCGGCGAGCTGATTCAGGATTTGTTGGCCATTATTGAAAAAGATGCCTTCAACACCTCCGCGAAGCCCGGCAGCGTGACCGAGAAAAACATCGCCGCCGAATATCAGGCGCATATTGTCGGCCACATCAAGCTCAAGCGGCCGATGAAAATCGTGATTGATGCGGGCAACGGCGTGGCCGGTGCCTTTGCCGGCGATCTGTATCGCGCTTTGGGCTGCGAAGTGACCGAGCTCTTTTGCGATGTCGACGGCCATTTCCCCAACCACCATCCCGATCCGGCCAAGCCGGAAAACCTGCAAGATCTGATTCGCGCCCTGCAAGAGAGCGATGCGGAAATCGGCTTTGCCTTTGACGGCGACGGCGACCGCTTGGGCGTGGTCACCAAAGATGCGCAGATTATTTATCCCGATCGCCAATTGATGCTGTTTGCACAAGATGTGTTGAGCCGCAACCCGGGCGCAAAAGTGATTTACGATGTGAAATCCACCCGCCTGCTGGCACCGTGGATTCGTGAGCACGGCGGCGAGCCGGTGATGGAAAAAACCGGCCACAGCTTTATCAAAGCTTCGATGAAGAAAAACGGCGCGCTGATGGCCGGTGAAATGAGCGGCCACGTGTTTTTCAAAGAGCGCTGGTTCGGCTTTGACGACGGCATGTATGCCGGCGCGCGCATGCTGGAAATCTTGTCGGCTTTCGACAGCCCCACAGCCGTGCTCAATGCGCTGCCCAACAGCATTTCCACACCCGAGCTCAACATTCATCTGGCCGAGGGCAGCAACGGCCACGAAGTGATTGCGAAGCTGGCGCAAACGGCGCAATTTGCCGGCAGCGACGAAATCATCACCATCGACGGCCTGCGCGTGGAATACCCCGACGGCTTCGGCCTGATGCGCGCTTCCAACACCACGCCGGTGCTGGTGTTGCGCTTTGAAGCCGACAGCGATGAAGCCATTGCGCGTATTCAAAACCAGTTTAAAGCCGTGGTGGAAAGCTACCCGGGCTTGCGCTGGCCGCTGTAAAGGCTGTTGGATTGATTGAAGCGGTAAAAGCCGTCGGTTTGCTAGGATACCCTAGGGTCTGTTCACAATTCATCCGCGAGTAAGATTTTGAGCGCAAAAGCGTGGCTGCAAGGCGAAAAGCACAGCAAGGTTGAACACCTTGCGAGCATTTTCAACGCAGCAGGCGCGTTTTTGAGCCAAAAGATTGCCGCGTGATGAAATGTGAACAGACCCTAAAGCGCCGGCGGCTTTTTTCGTGCAGGGTGTATTGATTTTATAGCGGTGTACAAAGGCCGCCTGAAAAGCTTTCAGACGGCCTTTGTGCCAAATCTGAAAATAATCTAACTGCATTAGCTCGCCTTGAATGCGCCAAACAAAGCGATGCCGTCTGAAAAAAATGTTTCAGACGGCATCTGAGTGTCATGCGCACGATTACGCTTTGTTTTGACAAAGCTAATCGTATCTACGTTTGCTGTTTCATAGGCTTGCATAATAAAGCTTTCAAAGGTATTATTAAAAGACCTTTTAAAAAAATTTTAGGTGGTAGTATGTGGTTTCATAGATTGGAATCAGT
Source organism: Uruburuella suis (assembly GCF_022870845.1). Taxonomy (GTDB): domain Bacteria; phylum Pseudomonadota; class Gammaproteobacteria; order Burkholderiales; family Neisseriaceae; genus Neisseria; species Neisseria suis. The sequence goes on along the minus strand of NZ_CP091507.1, from coordinate 1,994,187 downwards.
AGAATTTAATGAGTTGATATCATTCAATAAATATAATGATGGTTTCGGAAGGTTTATATTTGAACCGCTTATGCTGTATCCGCGTAAAATATATAATTTGTTGGAAGAGATATTCCTGGAAAACCTAGAGAATAGAGAGAAGCTTTCGGCTTTTTTACATGCTGAGTATGGAATTTGCTGTTTTTATCAATATTGGGATTCTTTGGAGACAATACGGAAAACAGTAATAAAAGATTACGGTTTGATGATTTTGAGAAAGTTGTTTGTAAAAAAGGTAGAGCAAAAGCAACCTGCTAATTTGATACCCATTAAGCAAAACAATCAGGAAATTTTTAACGTTCGACCAATTATCAGATTGATGCTTTTGACTGCCCGGTTCAATACTCCTTTATACAATAATCAGGAGCTTTATCATGATTAAACAAATATTCAGCCGTTATGTGGCAAGTATCAGTGATCTGAAAAAAAATCCGATGGAAACCGTTGGTAATGCAAATGGCGAGCCAGTGGCGATTTTAAACCGCAATACGCCTGCATTTTACTGTGTTCCTGCCCGCCTGTATGAAAAAATGCTTGATATTTTGGAAGATCAGGATTTGGTGAAACTTGCGATAGAGCGGGAAAATGACCCTGTTGTGAAAGTTTCTATTGATGAATTACGAACTAGAATTCAGCAAAAAAGCACTGAAAGAATTTGATAAGCTCAGTCCGGATATTGCGGAACAATTTTTGAAAAAATTGGAAAAGGTTTTGGAAAGCCCCCGCATCCCGGGAAACAAGCTACACGGTGCCAAGTATAAAGATTTGTATAAAATTAAATTGCGCTCGAGCGGATTCCGTTTGCTGTATGAAGTGAACGATGGCAGGGTGGTGGTCATAGTGGTTGCCGTGGGGCGCAGAGATACCATTTACGGACGATTGGGTTAAGCCTTTTACTGTTTGATGGGTATCAAGACAAAGGCCGTCTGAAAGCTTTTCAGACGGCCTTTGTTTGCCGCATCTTCACAGTCGTGTCACGCTCAACACGCCTTTCACCTCGGCCAGGCTGGCGAGCACGCGCGGCAATTCGTTTACTTGTTTTACTTCCACGGTGAAGCGCATGCTGGCTTCCAGATCGCGTGATTGGGTTTGCACGGCGGTGACGTTGAGCTTGTGGCGGGCGAGCGTGTCGGACACATCGCGCAACAAGCCGCCGCGGTCTTGTGCGCGGATTTCCAAATCCACGGCAAACACTTGGCCGTCTGAAAGGCCGGCCCAGCTTGCGGGCAGCACTTTGTCGGGCGATTGTTCGGCCAGATATTGGAAAGAGGGGCAGCTTTGACGGTGCACCGAAATGCCGCGCTCGCGGGTGACAAAGCCGATAATCTGGTCGGGCGGTGCGGGTTTGCAGCATTTGGCCAAGGTGGTCATCAGGCCGTCTTCGCCATCGATGAGCACGCCGCTTTTGCCGGTTTTTTTGATTTTCGATTGCTTGACGATGCTGGTTTCGCTCACCGGCGCGGGCGGCGGCTCGTTAAGCGCGCCGCAGGCTTTTTGAATGGCGCGCGCCGATATTTCGCCCTGGCCCACGGCGCTGTAGAGCTCGTCGATTTTTTTGAAACCGAGCTTTTCCGATAAATCTTGCAGATTGGGTTTGGGCGAGATTTTGGCGATTTGTTTTTCAAATTGGTTGCGGCCGTTTTCGCGCACGGCGTCGGCGTTTTGCTGGCGGATAAAGGCACGGATTTTGCTGATGGCGCGTGGGCTTTTTACCCAGCCTTCATAAAGCCAGTTTACCGAGGGCGAGCCTTCTTTGGCGGTGATGATTTCCACCCGTTGGCCGTTTTCGAGCGGGGTGGAAAGCGGCACAATCTGGCCTTCCACTTTGGCGCCGCGGCAGCGGTCGCCCACGCTGCTGTGCAGGGCGTAGGCAAAGTCGATGGGGGTGGCGCCCACGGGAAGCGACAGCACTTTGCCGTGCGGGGTGAGCACGTAAATGGTGTCGTTGAAAAGCTCGGTGCGAAAGGCGCTGGCCAAATCTTCGCGGTCGTTGTCGGCCATGTTTTCGCGCCAGTCGAGCAATTGGCGCAGCCAGGCGATTTTCTGCTCGTAAGCGCCGTCGCCCTTGCCGCCTTCTTTGTAGCGCCAGTGGGCGGCCACGCCGAATTCGTTGAATTGGTGCATGTCGAACGTGCGGATCTGCACTTCCACGCCTTTGTCTTCCGGCCCCACCACCACGGTGTGCAGGCTTTTGTAGCCGTTGCCTTTGGGGTAGGCGATGTAGTCGTCAAATTCGCCCGGTATCGGCTGCCACAGGCTGTGCACAAGGCCTAATGTGGTGTAGCACTCGGGCACGGAGTCCACCAAAATGCGCACGGCGCGGATGTCGTAAAGGCCGTCGAAATCGAGCTTTTTCTTAACCATTTTTTTGTAAATGGAATAAATATGCTTGGGGCGGCCGGCCACATCATAGCGGATGCCGTATTTATCCAGCTCGGTGCGCAGGGCGTTGAGGAAATTTTCGATATATTCGAGCCGCTCGGTGCGTTTTTCATCGAGCAGGCGGGCGATTTTTTTATACTCTTCGGGGTTTTGGTGGCGAAAGCCCAAATCTTCGAGCTGCCATTTGAGCTGCCACACGCCCAAACGGTTGGCCAGCGGCGCGAAAATATCGAGCGTTTCTTTGGCCAGCGCGCGCTTTTCGGGGCTGTCGGGCTGGGTGCCGATAAATTGCATGGTGCGGGTGCGCAGCGCCAGCTTGATGAGCACCACGCGGATGTCGCTCACCATCGCCAGCAGCATTTTACGCATGGTTTCGGCCTGCTCGGCACGCTCTTCGGGCGTAGCGAGGCTGTCGACTTTGGCAAAATGGGTGAGCTTTTGCACTTCATCGATGCCTTTGACCAAAGAGGCGATGTCGGCATTGCACGCTTCGGTGGTTTTTTCCTGCCAGCTCGGGCAATAGCTGGAAATATCGGTGAGCAAGGTGGCGGCCACGGCATCGGGCAGCAAATCCATATCGGCCACCATTTCGGCAGCGCCCAAGAGGTTGCTCAGTAAGGGCTCGCCGTTGGGGGTGAGCGCATCGGCAGGGTAATGGGCTTCGGCCAGCGAAAGTGCGTTTTGCAGCAGCTTGGCATCGGCTTCGGGCAGCTTGGCAAGATAGGTGTCAAACCACGGCCGGTAGTGGTCCAGATTGGGGGCGATGCTGCTGGGCGCTTGTCGGATGCTGGCCATTGCGATTCTCGATTGGGCTGATGAAGAGAGGCTATTGTAGCAAATTTGTGCCGGCTATTTTATAACTTTTGCCGCGCTTCGATATGCTTTGCGGTGATTTTGAGCGTTGCCGCAGGCGGGCGTTGTTTCAGACGGCCTAAAGTGCTAAGGTAAACAAGTTTCGATGTTTATAAAGATGTTTATAAAATGAAAGGTGTTGCGATGAAGCTTTATATTTACGATCATTGCCCGTTTTGCGTGCGCGCGCGCATGATTTTCGGCTTGCGCGATGTGGCGGTGGATGAAGAAGTGTTGCTCAACGATGATGAAGATACGCCCATCGGCTTGATTGGCGCCAAACAGGTGCCGATTTTAATCAAGCCCGACGGCACGGCGATGGGCGAGAGCCTGGATATTGTGCGCTTTATTGATGAATATGCGGGCAAAGAGCGCTTGAACGAAGCCGTTCGAGTCGAAGTGCAAACGTGGTATGACGAAGTTAATGAGTATTACAACAAGCTCGTGCAGCCGCGCGACATCAAGCTGGGTTTGCCCGAATTTGCCACGCAGGCGGCAATGGATTATTTTGTGCGCAAAAAAGAAAAAACCATCGGCAATTTCGACACCAATCTGGCCAACACCAAAAAATACCTGGCACGCGTGCACACGCATTTGGCCGAACTCGAAGCGCTGGTGCAATCGCCCGAGGCTTTCGCCGGCGAATTGGGCATAGAAGATATTTTGATTTTTCCGGTGCTGCGCAACCTCACCATGGTGCGCGGGTTGGAAATGCCGCCCAAGGTGCTGGCCTACACGCTGGCGATGAGCGAAAAAAGCGCGGTGCCGCTTTATTTCGATCGGGCTTTGTGATTTTTTAAAGGCAGCTTGAAAGGCCGTCTGAAAGCTTTCAGACGGCATCTGTCGTCATGCGTACGATTTGATAGCGAAGTGCAAGAAAAAGTGGCAGGAAACTGCATTCCACAACGGCGTAGGTTGGGTTGACAACTCAACCTACCCGCCTGCGCTGTCCGCCTTGAATGCGGAAAATAAACGATGCCGTCTGAAACCTTTCAGACGGCATCTGTGTGCCATGCGTAGGATGACGCTTTGGTTTGACAAAGCTCATCATTCTTACGTTTCAGACGGCCTTTCAAATTCAAAACAAATCGCCTTGTGCGCGGCGCAGATAATTCTGCAAAGGTTTGGGCAAACCATAATCGGCCCATTCCGATTCAAGCAGCCATAAGCCGTTGCCCTCGTGCCGGCTTTCAGACGGCCTGTCGGTGCGGCCGGCAAACGGCGTAATCAGCAGCAGGCGGTGGGTGAGGCGGTGGGTGAGCGCGGGGGCTTCTTCGAGGCCGTCTGAAGCGATGCCGTGTTGTGCGGCAAAGCGGTGCATATCGCTGAGCGATTCGAAGCAGGGCACGCAGTAAAGGCCGCCCCAAATGCCTTTTTGCGGCCGCTTTTCCAGCAGCAGCGCGCCTTTTCGGTTGCGCAGCAGCAGCCAATAAAGCGGCAGGGTTTTCACCTCGGCCGCTTCTTTTTTGCGCGGCAAATCGGCAATGCGGTTTTGCGCTTTGGCCAGGCAGCCGTCGGCCATCGGGCATTGCGCGCACAAAGGCTTGCTGCGTTTGCACACGGTGGCGCCCAAATCCATCAGCCCTTGCGTGTAGGCGGGCATATTTTCATTTTCAGGCGGCAGCAGGCTTTCGGCCAGCGCCCATAAAGCCTGCTCGAATTTTTTATCGGCCGGATTGCCATCTTGTGCAAACACGCGGCAGAGCACGCGCTTCACATTGCCGTCCAGAATCGCTTCGCGCCCGTGAAAGGCAAAGGCGGCAATCGCGGCGGCCGTGCTTCTGCCCACGCCGCACAGCGTTTCCAAAGCTTGGCGCTGCGGCGGAAACGCGCCGCCGAAATCATGCACCACTTGCTTGGCGGCCTTGTGCAGATTGCGGGCGCGGCTGTAGTAGCCCAGGCCTGCCCACAAATTGAGCACATCATCTTGCGGCGCGGCGGCCAGCGCGGCCACATCGGGAAAGCGGGCGATAAAGCGCGGGTAATAATCGAGCACGGTGGCCACTTGGGTTTGCTGCAACATGATTTCCGAGAGCCACACCCGATAAGGCTCGCGCACCTGCCAAGGCAGATGGTGGCGGCCATGCTGGCGCTGCCAGGCAATCAGGCGTCGGGAAAAATCGGTAGGAGAAATCATCGGTGGGCAGGCCGTCTGAAAGAAAGCGCGTATTGTAGCGTGAAATGAATAAAAAAGTGCGGCGGCGGATAAGCGTGTTTTGTTGGCATCGCTTTTCTCCTGATTTCGCAATATGGCGAAAGCTCAAGCCTGTGCCGGCGCAGCAAAACGCGTTTTCAGACGGCCTGTGTTATATAATAACAATTTGAAATATAAAAGTAATTTGACTTTAAAATAAGCTTTGGCCTACACTGAAGCTATCATTTTATTGCAAGCAGCTATGCTGCCGGCATCTACCCGGAGAAAGGAAAGCAATATGAAAGCCATGGTCTATCACGCCGCCAACGATATTCGTTTGGAAGAGAAGCCCAAGCCGCAAATTATCGATCCCACCGATGCCGTGGTGCGCATTGTGAAAACCACCATCTGCGGCACCGATTTGGGCATTTGGAAAGGCAAAAATCCGGAAGTGGCCGACGGGCGCATTCTCGGCCATGAAGGCGTGGGCATCGTCGAAGAAGTGGGCGCTGCGGTGAAAAACATCAAAAAAGGCGATAAAGTTATCATTTCATGCGTGAGCAAGTGCTGCTCGTGCGACAACTGCAAAAAGCAGCTTTATTCACATTGCCGCAACGGCGGCTGGATTCTGGGTTATATGATCGACGGCACACAGGCCGAATATGTACGCACGCCGTTTGCAGACAACAGCCTGATTCCGCTGCCGGAAAATGTAGACGATGAAATCGCCTTGCTCTTGAGCGATGTGCTGCCCACCGGCCATGAAATCGGCGTGCAATACGGCGATGTGAAGCCGGGTGACACCGTGTTTATCGCCGGCGCCGGCCCCGTGGGCATGGGCGTGTTGGTGACGGCGCAGTTTTACAGCCCGTCGGTGATTATTGTGTGTGATATGGATGAAAACCGCCTCAAAATGGCCAAAGCGCTCGGCGCCACCCACACCATCAACCCGAGCGATGGCGATGTGGCGGCCAAAGTAAAAGCTATTGTGGGCGAAGACGGCGTGGATTGCGCCATCGAAGCCGTGGGCGTGCCCGCCACTTGGGCGATGTGCCAAGATATGGTAAAAGCCGGCGGCCACATCGCCGTGGTGGGCGTGCACGGCAAGCCGGTGGATTTCAACCTCGAGCGTTTGTGGATTAAAAACCTCGCCATCACCACCGGCTTGGTGAATTCCAACACCACCGAAATGCTGCTCAAAGCCATTTCCACGAGCCCGGTGGATTTCACTGCCATGCTCACCCACCGTTTCAAGCTCAGCGAGCTGGAAGAGGCTTATGATGTGTTCAAACACGCGGCTGAAAACGGCGCGATGAAAGTGGTGTTGGTGAATGAATAAAAGTTTGGCTGAATGAGCAACAGGCCGTCTGAAAACTTTTTTCAGACGGCCTGTTTGTTTGCCGGCGGTGTTTTATTTCCAATAGCGCCACCAAGGCATGGTGTCGGCTTTCCAAGCTTGGGTGAGATAGGGGCTGTTGGGGAAGTTTTGCGCCAAAATGCGGCGGGTGTCTTCGGCCAGCTGCGGCTGGTTTATGTGCTGGTAAGACTGCGCCATAATCGCCAGCGCTTCTTCCACAAAGCGGGTGTTTTGATATTGCTGCACCACTTTTTGGGCGCGATTGTTGGCCGCCAGATAAGCGCCGCGGCGCATATAATAGCGGGCCACGGCGATTTCGTTGCCGCCCAAAGCGTCTACAAGCTTGGCCATGCGCTCGGTGGCGTCGGGCGCGTAGCGGCTGTCGGGATAACGTTGCACCAGTTCGGCAAAAGCCTGATAAGCTTCGCGGTTGGCTTTGGGGTCGCGGTCGGACCAATCTTGCGAAGCCAAGCGGTTGAGGAAGGATTGGTCTTCGTTAAAGAGCACCAAGCCTTTGAGATAAAGGGCATAATCCATATTCGGATGCTGCGGATACATGCGCTGGAAACGCTCGATGGCGGCCAGCGCTTTAGCCGGCTCATCGTCTTTATAATAAGCATAGGCGGTGTCGAGCTGTGCTTGCTGGGCGTGGCGGCCGTTGGGGAAGCGCGATTCCAAAATTTCGTATAACTTGACAGCTCGCGTATAATTGTTGCTGTTTAATTCGTCTTGCGCTTCGGTGTAGAGACGATCCACCGTCCAATCCTGGGTCATCTGCGCATCTTTATCGATGGTGCCGGTGTTAGCGCAGCCGGCCAGCGCCAAGCCCAGGGTAACTACTAAAAGAATTTTTTTCATGCAAAACACTTCCTTTGACAATGAAGCCGATTATAACGATGATTTGGCTTTTTCGGCAGCCCCTGATGCAGAAAGTTGCATAAATTTAACTGTGCCGGTGGATTTGGCCGGTTTGCGGCTGGATGCGGCTTTGGCCAAAATGCTGCCCGATTATTCGCGCAGCCGCCTCACCGGCTGGATTAAAGAGGGCGCGGTTAAGGTAAACGGCCGCGCCGCGCAGCCGAAAGATAAGCTGGTGGGCGCGGAGCGCATCGAAGTGGCGGTGCCGCAGAGCGAAGAAGTGCTGGCATTTACGCCCGAGCCGATGGATTTGGACATTATCTACGAAGACGACAGCGTGATGGTGCTCAATAAGCCCGCCGGCATGGTGGTGCACCCGGCAGCAGGCAATTGGAGCGGCACGCTGCTCAACGGCCTTTTGGCACACAACCCCGCGCTGGCGCAGATTCCGCGCGCCGGCATTGTGCACCGGCTCGATAAAGACACCAGCGGTCTGATGGTGGTGGCCAAAACGCTGCCGGCGCAAAACCATCTGGTGCAGCAATTGCAGGCGCGCACGGTGAAGCGCATTTATCGCGCCGTGGCCAACGGCGTGGTGCCGTTTGACGGCAAAATCGACACCTTAATCGGACGCGACCCGCACAACCGCCTGAAAATGGCGGTGGTGAAATTCGGCGGCAAAGAGGCGGTTACGCATGTGAAAGTGCTGGAGCGCTATCCGGCGCACAGCTATATCGAATGCGCGCTGGAAACCGGCCGCACCCACCAAATCCGCGTGCACATGCGCGAAGCCAACCACCCGCTCGCGGGCGATGCGGTGTATGGCAACCCGCGCCATGCCTGCTCCGATGTGGCCAAAGACGCAGTGAAAGGGCTGGCGCGCCAGGCGCTGCACGCTTACCGCTTGAGCTTTGTGCACCCGCAAACGGGCGAAACCGTGCAGTTTGAAGCGCCGATTCCGGACGATATGTATCATTTATTGTCGGTGCTGCGCCTCGAAGCCGGGTTGGATTCTTCGCTGAGCAACGAAGTAGAATGGCAAAACAAAATCGACGATGACGATGATGATTGGGACGACGACGATTATGATGTTGAAGTGATGTATGTGAAAGATTAACTTTTCATACCAATCCAAAAAAATAACCTAACTTCGTTGTCTCGCCTTGCCGTACTATCTGTACTGTCGCAGGCTTCCGCCTTGTTAGCTTACTTTTTTGAATTGGTATAAGACGGCCTTTCGTTTTGTTGATAAAAAGCCGATAGATACAAGGCCGTCTGAAACCGCGAAAGCACAACATGAGCCAAAAACTGAATCTGGATTTAAACGCCGCCATCGGCCTGCCGCAATACGACACACCGTTTTTGCGCGCCGATTGGCCGGCACCGGCGCAGGTGAAAACGCTGCTCACCACCCGCAAAGGCGGTGTGAGCAGAGCGCCTTTTGCCGGCTTGAATGTGGGCGCGCATGTGGGCGATGCGCCTGCCGATGTGGCACATAATCGGGCGCTCGTGGCGGCCGAAGCAGGGCGGCCGGTGGCTTATCTCAATCAGATTCACAGCCCCGATGTGGTGGAAGCCGCGCAAAGTGTGCACACCGCGCCGGATGCCGATGCCGCCGTCGACCGCAGCGGTGCGGCCGCCTGCGCGGTGATGACGGCCGATTGCCTGCCGGTGCTTTTTTGCGACCGCGCCGGCACCGTGGTGGGCGCGGCGCATGCCGGCTGGCGCGGGTTGGCGGCGGGTGTGTTGGAAAACACCGTGGCCGCTATGGGCGTGCCGGCGGCGGAAATCATGGCTTATCTGGGCCCTGCCATCGGCCCGGATGCGTTTGAAGTGGGGCAGGATGTGTTCGACACATTCTGCCTGCCGCTGCCGCAAGCCGAAGCCGCATTCGAGCCGATTGGCGGCGGCAAGTATTTGGCCGATATTTATGCGCTGGCGCGGCTGCGGCTGCAACGCGAGGGCGTGACGCAGATTTACGGCGGCACGCATTGCACGGTGCTCGAGCGCGACACGTTTTTCTCTTACCGCCGCGACGGCCAAACCGGCCGCATGGTGAGCCTGATTTGGCTGGAAAAGCCGGAAGGTTGAGGTTTGCGGCACGGGTTGTGTTGATCAGCAGAATAGGCCGTCTGAAAGTTTCAGACGGCCTTTATTTATTTTTAAAATCATCGTGTTAAATTTGAATGATTGGGCGGGGCAGTAAAAATAGCGGATACGGCGCAACACAGGAAATGCCATTTTCTGTAAAAAATCTGTTATATTCCACCCTTTTGCAGCGTTTTTGACGTGCTCGCGCCATCGGATGCCGAGGCCGTCTGAAAGCCTGCCGGCGCCGGATGTTTGGTGCGCCAACGTGTTGAACCGATTGATAAAATAAGAAGGTGTGTGTATGGCAACCTCTACTCCCGCGGCCGGTGATAAATCTTTGTTTTGGGCGACCGGCCTGATGCTGTTTGCGCTGTTTTTCGGTGCGGGCAATTTGATTTTTCCTGCGGCCATGGGGCAGCAGGCAGGTGAGCATATTGTGTCGGCGATGTTGGGCTTTATGCTCACCGGCGCGGGTTTGCCGCTTTTGGGCGTGGCCGCCATCGGCTATTCGGGCTCGCGCGATGTGCAAGAGCTCGCTTCGCGTGTGACGCCACTTTACGGGCTGTTGTTTGCGGTGTTGCTTTATTTGTCGATAGGCCCTTTGTTTGCCATTCCGCGCACGGCCACGGTGTCGTTTGAAATCGGCGTGGTGCCGTTTTTGGGCGAGCCTTCCGAATCGCAGCGCACTTGGGCGCTGGCTGTGTTCAGCATTGCTTTTTTTGCGGTGTCTTATTGGCTGGCGATGTCGCCGGGCAAGCTGATCGACCGCATCGGCAAGGTGCTGACGCCGTTTTTGCTGCTGTGTATTGCGGTGTTGGTGGGCGCTTCGGTGTTGTGGCCGATGGGAGATTTTCAGGCGGCGCAGGGCGAATTTGTGACCCGGCCGCTGGTGAAAGGCTTTTTGGAAGGCTACAACACCATGGATGCGCTCGCTTCGCTGGTGTTTGCCATTATTGTGATCGACTCTATCCGCGCGCGCGGTGTGAGCGATAAAAAAGCGCTCACTTCGCTCACCATCCGCGCCGGTGTGTTGGCGGCGGCCTGTTTGGCGCTGGTGTATGCGCTGATTGCCTATATGGGCGCGAGCAGCGTGGGCTTGTTTGGCATGTTGGGCAATGGCGCGGCGGTGCTCTCGCAGGTGGCGCAGCATTATTTCGGCATGAGCGGCAATATTTTGCTGGCGGCCATTGTGTTTTTGGCGTGTTTGAGCACATCGGTGGGCTTGATTACCTCGTGTGCGGAATATTTCAACCGCATTTGGCCGCGCGTGTCTTACCGGCATTTTGCGATTGTGTTTACGTTGGTTTCCTGCCTGCTGGCGAATAAAGGTTTGGCCGGGATTATCAGCTTTTCGATTCCGATGCTGATGCTGCTTTATCCGCTTACGGTGGTGATTATTCTGCTGGCCTTCCTCGATAAATTGTTCGGCGGCAGCCGCTTGGTGTATGTGTGCACCATTTTCGCCACTTTGGTGGTGGGCTTGCTCGATGCCTATAAAACCGCTTTCGGCTTCAGTGATGAAGCGGCGGCGGCCATCAACAATGCTTTGCCGCTCTATGATATCGGCCTGGGCTGGCTGATGCCTGCGGCGGCGGGCTTTGTGTTGGGCTGCATTTTGAATGTGGCGAGTAAAAAGAAAAATTGATTGGTTTTATCAAACAGGCCGTCTGAAAGGTTTTCAGACGGCCTTTATGTTTTATACGGGTTTGTTTTATGCATATAGTGGCATGCAAGAAAAAGTGACACTAAACTGTATTCTGCAATAGCGTAGATTGGGTTGATAAACCCAAGGTTTCAGACGGCCTGTCGGCTTGTTGGGTTTTCAACCCAACCTACCCGCTTACGCCGCAAAAAGTGCGGTGTGCGCACCTCGGTCGAAAGCGGACGTAGATACGATTAGCTTTGCAAAGTAAAGTGTGATTGGGCGAATGAAACAGAAATGCCGTTTGAAAGCTTTCAGACGGCATCTGCGCTTCATTCTTTGCTTTTTTGCGCCAACATGGCAGTGAGGCCGGCGAGGCGGCTTTTGCCCTCGGCTTTGTCTATAATCGGCTCACCACCTTTGCGCCCCAATATTTTCAGGTCTTCCTGCGGCATTTCGTCGATAAAGCGGCTGGGCTCGGGAAACTGCCATTGCCCCTGCCTTTTGCGTTTGACGCAATAAGTGAGCGTGAGCTGGCGTTTGGCGCGGGTGATGCCCACATACATCAGCCGGCGCTCTTCTTCGAGGTTGCCCTCTTCAACGCTGTCGCCGTGGGGAAACAGGCCTTCTTCGCAGCCGACCAGAAACACAAACGGATATTCCAGCCCTTTGGAAGCATGCAGGGTAGACATTTTCACGGCATCCACTTCTTCATCGTCGCGGCCTTCGAGTAGGGTCATCAGGGCGATGGTTTGGGCGATTTCGATGATGTTTTTGCCGTCTTCTTCACCTTTGCGTGTGAGCCAGCCGGCCAAATCCTGCACGTTTCGCCATTTGATTTCGCCGGCTTTGCCTTCTTCGCTGCCCAGCAGATGGGCTTCGTAGCCGATGTCGGCGAGCAGGCTTTGCACCAAGGCACCCGCAGGCTCTTGTTCGGCGCGGCTTTGGTAATCGTGCATCAGCTGCATAAATTGTTGCAGATGCTCGCGGCTTTTGCTGTTGAGCTCAGCCAAGGCTTCCATGCTCGAGGCCGTCTGAAACAGGCTGCAACTGTGTTGGCGTGCATATTCGTTGAGCTTGCCCAAGGTGGTGTCGCCGATGCCGCGCTTAGGCGTGGTGGCGGCGCGCAGAAAGGCGGGGTCGTCGTCGGGGTTGGCCAATAGGCGGATGTAGGCGAGCACATCTTTGATTTCGGCTTTGTCGAAAAAGCTTTGGCCGCCGGAGAGCTGATAGGGAATGCGGGCGGCGCGCAGCGCTTCTTCAAACACGCGCGCCTGATGGTTGCCGCGATAGAGAATGGCAAAATCGGCATAATTCACTTTGTCGCCGCCGATGAGCTTTTGGCGGCTGATGTAGCCGGTGACCACTTCGGCTTCGTGCTGCTCGTGCTGGCAGGCCACCACTTTCACAGGCTCGCCCAGGCCGTATTGCGACCATAATGTTTTGGGAAAAAGCTTGGGATTATTGGCAATCACTTGGTTGGCCACTTTGAGAATGCGCGCGCTAGAGCGGTAGTTTTGCTCGAGCTTGATGATTTTGAGCTGCGGATAGTCGGTTTGCAGCAGGCGCAGGTTTTCCATATTGGCGCCACGCCAGGCGTAGATGCTTTGGTCGTCGTCGCCCACGGCGGTAAACATGCCCTCAGCGCCGGTGAGAAGGCGCATCAGCGCGTATTGACAGGTGTTGGTGTCTTGGCATTCGTCCACCAAAAGATAGCGCAGCCGCAGCTGCCATTTGTGGCGCACTTCGCTGTTGCGCTGCAACAATAAGGTGGGTAGGCGGATTAAGTCATCGAAATCAACGGCTTGATAGCTTTCTAATGTGGCTTGGTAGCCGGCGTAAATCACGGCGATTTGGCGCTCCCATTCGTTGGCCGCCGCTTGCAGCGCCTGCTCGGGCGTTTGCAGATCGTTTTTCCACAGTGAGATTTGGTGCTGCGCTTTAAATACGGCTTCGCGGCCGCTACTGCCCAATAATTCGTTGATGATTTTGCTGCTGTCGGTGGCATCGAGAATGGAGAAATTCTTTTTATAGCCGATGTGCGGCGCTTCTTCGCGCAGCATGCGCATGCCTAAAGAGTGAAAAGTGCACACGGTGAGCCCGCGCATGGCTTTTTTGCTCAACATGCCGCCGATGCGCTCCTGCATTTCTTTGGCGGCTTTGTTGGTAAAAGTGATGGCGGCGATATTGTGCGGCGGCCAGCCTTTTTGGGTGATCATATAGGCGATTTTTTCGGTGATCACACGGGTTTTGCCGCTGCCGGCACCGGCCAGCACGAATAAGGGGCCGCCGAGATAATGAATGGCTTGTTGCTGCTGGGGGTTGAGCTTCATGGTGTGTGCCGTGGAAAGAGGCCGTCTGAAAAGAGTGGTTGATTATAGCGCAATTTATCGCGCTGCCGATGCTGCGGCCTGATGGCGGTTGCTGTTTTCCTTGAGGTTGGCTTGTTGTATGATAAAGCTGTGGCGGCCCGAAGAACGCGTTTATGTTGCACTTAATTTAAATATAAATGAAAATATCTTATCCATAGAAAATTTAGATTTTATTTTTATATATTTCATATGGTTATAATAAAAATTAAAATAATGTGTGAAATACATATCCATAAGCTGTTGAGTTTACGCCGGCCATACCCATATGGCTTTTATTCGACCATTGATCTATAGCGATATAAGGAGTGTATTGATGAGATTTGATAAATTAACCGCCAAATTCCAGCAAGCCCTACAAACCGGGCAGAGTTTGGCTTTGGCGCAGGATTGCGGCTATTTGGAAGCCGGTTTTGTGTTGAAAGCGCTGCTGGATGATGCCGACAGCGGCATGTCTGCCCTCTTGGTGAAGGCCGGCGGCAATGTGGCGCAAATCAAGCGCGCTTTGCAGCAACAGCTTGATGCGCTGCCCAAAGTGTCGGGGCAGGGCGGTGAAATTCTGCCCAGCCGCGAGCTGCAAAACACCTTAAACCTGATGGACAAAGCCGCCGCGAAGCGCGGCGATGCCTATATTGCCAGCGAATTGTTTTTGCTGGCGCTGGTGCAGGAAAACGGCACCACCGGCAAAATTCTGAAAAACGCCGGCATTACCGAGAGCAAATTAAACGAAGCCATTGATGAAGTGCGTGGAGGAGAAACCGTGGACAACCCCAATGCCGAAGACCAACGTGAAGCCTTGAGCAAATACACGCTTGATTTAACCGAGCGCGCCCGCGAAGGCAAGCTCGACCCCGTGATCGGCCGCGACGATGAAATCCGCCGCGCCATTCAGGTGCTGCAACGGCGCACCAAGAATAATCCCGTGCTCATCGGCGAGCCCGGCGTGGGCAAAACCGCGATTGTGGAAGGCCTGGCTCAGCGCATCGTGGATGGCGAAGTGCCCGACAGCCTGCGCAACAAGCGCCTGCTGGTGCTCGATTTGGCCGCGCTGATTGCCGGTGCCAAATATCGCGGCGAATTTGAAGAGCGGCTCAAAGCCGTGCTCAACGATTTGGCCAAAGACGACGGCCAAACCCTGATTTTTATTGATGAAATCCACACCTTGGTGGGTGCGGGCAAAACCGATGGCGCGATGGATGCCGGCAATATGCTGAAACCTGCCTTGGCGCGCGGCGAATTGCACTGCATCGGCGCCACCACGCTCGATGAATACCGCCAATATATTGAAAAAGATGCCGCGCTGGAGCGCCGTTTCCAAAAAGTGCTGGTGAGCGAGCCGAGCGTGGAAGACACCATTGCCATTTTACGCGGTCTGCAAGAGCGCTATGAAATCCACCACGGCATCGACATCACCGACCCGGCGATTGTGGCTGCCGCCGAATTGAGCGACCGCTACATCACCGACCGCTTTTTACCCGATAAAGCGATTGATTTGATTGACGAAGCGGCCAGCCGCATCAAAATGGAACTCGACAGCAAACCCGAGCAGATGGATAAGCTCGACCGGCGCATCATCCAATTGCGCATGGAAAAAATGCACGTTGAAAAAGAAAGCGACGAGGCGAGCAAAAAACGCTTGGTGCTGATCGACGAAGAAATCAGCGGCCTGCAAAAAGAATACGCCGATTTGGATGAAATCTGGAAAGCCGAAAAAGCGTCTTCTTCCAGCACCGCCGACATCAAAAAACAAATCGACGATATTAAAGTGAAAATCGAGCAGGCCAAGCGCCAAGGCGATTTCGGCCGTGCATCCGAGTTGGAATACGGCGAACTGCCCAAGCTGGGCGCGCAGCTGCAATCGGCAGAGAGCAACCCCGAAGCCAAGCAGGCCAACAAGCTTTTCCGCACCAAAGTGGGTGCCGACGAAGTGGCCGAAATCGTGTCGCGCATCACCGGCATTCCGGTGGCCAAAATGATGGAAGGCGAGCGTGAAAAGCTCTTGAAAATGGAAGATGTGCTGCATGCGCGCGTGGTGGGGCAGGATGAAGCCGTGCGCGCCGTGTCCGACGCCATCCGCCGCTCGCGCTCCGGCCTGGCCGACCCCAATAAACCTTACGGCAGCTTCTTATTTTTAGGCCCCACCGGCGTGGGCAAAACCGAATTGTGCAAAACGCTGGCGAGCTTTTTGTTTGACAGTGAAGACCATTTAATCCGCATCGATATGTCGGAATACATGGAAAAACACAGCGTTGCCCGCCTGATCGGCGCGCCGCCGGGCTATGTGGGCTATGAAGAGGGCGGCTACCTCACCGAGCAGGTGCGCCGCAAGCCTTACAGCGTGATTTTGCTCGACGAAGTGGAAAAAGCCCACCCCGATGTGTTTAACATTTTGCTGCAAGTGCTCGACGACGGCCGCCTCACCGACGGCCAAGGGCGCACGGTAGACTTTAAAAACACCGTGATTGTGATGACTTCCAATATCGGCAGCCAGCACATCCAGCAAATGGGCACCCACGATTACGAAGCGCTCAAAGAAGTGGTGATGGAAGACGTGAAAGCGCATTTCCGCCCCGAGCTGATCAACCGTATCGACGAAGTGGTGGTGTTCCACGGCTTGGATCAGGCCAATATCCGCAGCATCGCCAAAATCCAGCTGCGCAGTCTCGAAAAACGCCTGGCCGCCCAAAACCTGCATCTGCATGTGGACGATGCCGCGCTGGACATCATCGCCGAAGCCGGCTTCGACCCCGTGTATGGCGCCCGCCCGCTCAAACGCGCAATTCAGTCGGAAATCGAAAACCCGCTGGCCAAAGCGCTTTTGGAAGGTCGCTATCCGGCCGACAGCAGCATTAAAGTTGAAGCCGATCACGGCAGGCTGGTGTTTAAAAACTAAAGCGGTTTTGATGTGATGGAATCAATGTGATGCAAAAGGCCGTCTGAAAAACTTTCAGACGGCCTTTTTATTACCGCAAGATTGCGCTTAATGCTGGCTGTCTAGCCAGCGCTCAGCATCAAGCGCAGCTTGGCAGCCGGAGGCGGCGCTGGTGACGGCTTGGCGGTAGGTGTGGTCTTTCACATCGCCGGCGGCCCATACGCCTTCGATATTGGTGGCACCCACGTTGTCGGCGCTGCCGCCGCGGGTTTTCAGGTAGCCGGTGGCATCCATATCGAGCTGGCCTTTGAAGATTTCGGTGTTGGGCTGGTGGCCGATGGCGATAAACACGCCGCTCACGGCCAAATCTTCGCGGCTGCCGTCTTTATAGAGCAGGCGCGCGCCGGTTACGCCCATGTCGTTGCCGAGAATGTCTTCCAGGGTGGCGTTGAGCTTGAGGATGATTTTGCCTTCGGCCACGCGCTGCATCAGTTTGTCGACCATGATTTTTTCGGCACGGAAGGTGTCACGGCGGTGGATGAGGGTGACGGTGTTGGCGATATTGGCTAAATAAAGCGCTTCTTCTACGGCGGTGTTGCCGCCGCCGACCACGGCGATGTCTTGTTTTTTATAGAAAAAGCCGTCGCAGGTGGCGCAGGCCGACACGCCTTTGCCGGCGAAAATCTGCTCGCCGGGTAGGCCGAGGTATTTGGCTGATGCGCCGGTGGCGATAATCAGCGCGTCGCAGGTGTATTCGCCCGCATCGCCTTTGAGTGTGAAAGGGCGGTGCTGTAAATCCACGCTGTGGATTTGGTCGAAAATCATTTCGGTGCCGAAGCGCTCGGCGTGCGCCTGAAAGCGCGCCATCAGCTCGGGCCCTTGCACGCCTTGCGGGTCGGCGGGCCAGTTGTCTACATCGGTGGTGGTCATCAGCTGGCCGCCTTGGGCGATGCCGGTGATGATCACGGGGTGCAGGTTGGCGCGGGCGGCGTAAACGGCGGCGGTGTAGCCGGCGGGGCCGGAGCCGAGAATAATCAGTTTGTGGTGTTGGCTCATGATGCTTCCTTGAATGGAATGGGCAGAAAAGATTCAGACGGCCTATTTTACTATGAAACAGGCCGTCTGAAAGGGCAATAGTGCCGTTTGATGGTGCCGGTTAGCGGCGGCGGCCGAAGCTGCGGCGCTGCGGCTTGCGGTGGTTGGGCTGGGCTTGCTGCGCTTGGCGGTAGTTGGGGTTGGCGGCGCGGTTGGCATTTTGCGCGGGCACGGTGCGGGTGTTGAGCTGCTGGCTGCTCTGGCCGCGGAATTGCGCCGATTGGTGGTAATTGTTGCGCACTTGCTGGGCGGCCGGCGAATTGGCGGGCGCTTTGCTGAATTTGTTGGCCAGCATATTGCCGAGCATGGCGCCGGCGGCCGCGCCAATGAGGCTTTGCAGCAGCCAGCTGCCGCTGGATTGGTCGTAAACATATTGCTGGCCGTCGGTGCCGGTTACCGGCTCGCCGTTGTTACCGTTTTGGAATTCGGCCGGAATGGTGGAAGCCACGGCATCGGCGTTGAGCTGATACACGGTGTCGTCTTGCGCGGCCTGGCCGGCTTGGTTTTGCTGGGTAAGCTGTTGTTGCAGCGCTTCGATTTGCTTTTGCTGCGCTTGCAGCTGGGCTTGGGTGTCGTCTTTGCAGGCGGCCAGCGCGAAGGCGGAAAGGGCGGCCAGGGCGATTATGCGTTTCATGTGTTTTCCGTGTCGATTGAAGGAATAGGCGTTAATATGGGGTGGTTTGGGGGCTTATCAAGGGATTTGTTAAAAGCAAGGCCGTCTGAAACTTTTTCAGACGGCCTTGCTTTCAATTGACTAATCAATCGAGCTTTTTAAAATGTTTGCGGCGCTCGTGCTCTTGCAGCCAGCGTTTGCGCAGGCGGATGGATTGCGGGGTGATTTCCACCAATTCATCATCGTCGATAAATTCCACGGCGCTCTCAAGGGTGAGCTTCACCGGCGTGGTGAGGCGCACGGCTTCGTCGGTGCCGCTGGCGCGCACGTTGGTGAGCTTTTTGCCTTTGAGCGGATTCACCACCAAGTCGTTGTCGCGGCTGTGGATGCCGATAATCATGCCTTCGTAGATTTTGTCGCCGGGCGATACAAACATGCGGCCGCGGTCTTCCAAGTTCCACAATGCATAAGCCACGGCTTCACCTTGCTCTTGCGATACCAACACGCCGTTGTGGCGGCCGGGCATATCGGGTTTTACCGGGGCGTAGTCGTCAAACACATGGCTCATCAGGCCGGTGCCGCGCGTCATGGTCATGAATTCGCCTTGAAAGCCGATCAGGCCGCGGGCGGGCATGTGGTATTCGAGGCGGGTGCGGCCGTGGCCGTCGCTTTCCATATTGGTGAGCTCGCCGCGGCGGCGGCCCAGTTCTTCCATCACCGCGCCCTGGTTGTCGTCGGGCACATCGACGGTGAGGTTTTCATAAGGCTCGCATTTTTCGCCGTTGATGTCGCGATACACCACGCGCGGCTTGGCCACGGCCAATTCAAAGCCTTCGCGGCGCATGTTTTCCAGCAAAATGGTGAGGTGCAATTCGCCGCGGCCGGACACGCGGAAGATGTCGGCATCTTCGGTGTCTTCCACTCGCAAGGCCACGTTGGTGAGCAGCTCTTTTTGCAGGCGGTCGCGGATTTGGCGGCTGGTGACGAATTTGCCTTCGGTGCCGGCCAAGGGGCTGGTGTTCACCATAAAGTCCATGGTGAGGGTGGGCTCATCGACGCTGAGCATGGGCACGCCCACGGGGTTGTCTTTTTCGCAAATGGTCACGCCGATGCCGATGTCGTCGATGCCGGAAATAATCACGATTTCGCCGGCTTCGGCTTCATCTTGTGCCACACGCTCGAGGCCTTTGAAACCGAGCAGTTGGTTGATGCGGCCTTGTGCCACTTGTTTTTCGTGGTTCATCACCGCCACCACTTGGCCGGGCTTGATGCGGCCGTTGAGGATGCGGCCGATGCCTAGGCGGCCGGTGTAGCTGTCGTAATCGAGTTGCGAGATTTGTAGCTGCAACGGCGCATCGGCGCTGCCTGAGGGCGGCGGGGTGTGTTTGAGGATGGTTTCAAACAGCGGGCGCATATCGGTGCTGTCGTCTTCTTCTTCCAGTTTGGCAAAGCCGGAGAGGCCGGAAGCGTAAACAATGGGAAAATCGAGCTGCTCGTCGCTGGCGCCCAATTTGTCAAACAATTCAAATGTTTGGTCGACCACCCAGCTCGGGCGCGCGCTCGGCTTGTCGATTTTGTTGATCACCACAATCGGGCGCAAGCCCAGCGCCAAGGCTTTTTTGGTCACAAAACGGGTTTGCGGCATCGGGCCTTCTTGCGCATCCACCAGCAGCACCACGCAATCGACCATGCCCAACACGCGCTCCACTTCGCCGCCGAAATCGGCGTGTCCGGGGGTGTCGACGATATTGATGTGGTAGCCTTCGTATTCGATGGCGGTGTTTTTGGCCAAAATGGTGATGCCGCGCTCTTTTTCGATGTCGCCGCTGTCCATCACGCGCTCGTCAACGTGCTGGTTGCTGCGGAAGGTGCCTGATTGACGCAATAATTGGTCGACCAGGGTGGTTTTGCCGTGATCGACGTGGGCGATAATGGCGATGTTGCGGATTTGTTTCATGGCGGTTTATATGCCTTGTTTGATGTGATAATAAAAAGTAACTGCGGATTATAACACGGTTTTATGGCAGCTCTGTGGCACGGCTTGGGGCGTGTTTTGGGCGATGTTGGTTAAAAAACGTAAATTAATAAACTTTATGTGATAGGTTCTCAATATCATAAGCAACAAAATATCAGCGTAAACAGGCCGCTAGCTTTTCAGACGGCCTTTTTTTGATGTTGTTATATTTGATAATTATTTGTATTTTAAATAGAAAATTTGAAAAAAGTAGAAAGTTTGCTAGAATTCAAATCATCACAAAGATTGACGCACATCACCAAAAGGCGCTTTCAGACGGCCTTGTCAACGCCCAAGCGGCGCCACCACATCGAAAGGAAAGATTATGAAAGGCAATCAAGAAGTTATCGCTTATATGAACGAATTGCTCGCAGGCGAATTGGCCGCGCGCGACCAATATTTCATTCACTCGCGCATGTATGCCGAATGGGGCTACAACAAACTTTTCGAGCGCATCGGCCACGAAATGGAAGATGAAACCCAGCACGCCGAAGCCTTTATCCGCCGCATTTTGATGCTGGAGGGCACACCCAATATGGTGCCGGCCAAAATCACCGTGGGCAAAGACGTGGTGGAAATGCTCAAAGCCGATTTAAACACCGAGTATGAAGTGCGCGACCACCTCAAAAAAGGCATCGCCTTGTGCGAGGAAAAGCAAGATTACGTTACCCGCGATTTGTTGGTCGGCCAATTGAAAGACACCGAAGAAGACCACGCCCATTGGCTGGAGCAGCAGCTGCGCCTGATTG
Organism: Uruburuella suis; assembly: GCF_022870845.1. Lineage (GTDB taxonomy): Bacteria > Pseudomonadota > Gammaproteobacteria > Burkholderiales > Neisseriaceae > Neisseria > Neisseria suis. The sequence goes on along the minus strand of NZ_CP091507.1, from coordinate 1,973,120 downwards.
ATTTGATCGGCCTGCAAAACTATCTGCAAAGCCAGCTCTAAGTTTGACGCACCCTAAACACACCACATTAAATTAATAAGAGAGGAAAAATCATGCAAGGCGACCGTATGGTAATTCGCGAGCTGAATAAAAATCTCGGCTTGCTGCTGGTAACCATCAACCAGTATTTCCTGCACGCACGCATTCTGAAAAACTGGGGTTTTGAAGAGCTGGGCGAGCATTTTTACAAACAATCCATCACCGAAATGAAAGCGGCCGATGAAATTATCGAGCGCGTGCTGCTGCTCGAAGGCCTGCCCAACCTGCAAGAATTGGGCAAGCTTCTGATTGGCGAAGCGCCTGCCGAAATCATCGCTTGTGATTTAACCAAAGAGCGCGAAAAACACGAAGCGCTCACGGCAGCCATCGCGCTGTGTGAAGAGAAGCAGGATTATGTCAGCCGCGCTTTGTTGGAAAAGCAGAAAGACACCAACGAAGAGCACATCGACTGGCTGGAAACCCAGCAGGAATTGATTAGCAGCATCGGCCTGCCCAATTACCTGCAAAGCGGGGCGCAAGAGGACTAAAACCAAACCACTGCCAAAATAGCGGTTCTCAAGCGTTAAACAAGCGGCGCACCTTTTTCAGGTGTGCCGTTTTTTATCTGAGTTGGGCGGCGCAAACAAAAAAATACGGCAAATTAAAAAACTGAGGCCGTCTGAAAATATATGCCGCCGTTTGGCAAACATTATCGGCAAATCAGGTAAAATAACCCCTTTGCCTGCTTTTTTGCACACCGCCACATTCATGATAGAAATCAAAAACCTCACCCTGCAACGCGGCCTGAAAGTGTTGCTCGACAAAGCCAACCTCACCATCAACCCCAATCAGCGCGTGGGCTTGATCGGCAAAAACGGCACCGGCAAATCCAGCCTGTTTGCCCTGATAAAAGGCGAAATCAGCGCCGATGGCGGCGAAGTGCAACTGCCCAAACATTGGCGCCTGGCCTCTGTGGCGCAGGAAACGCCGGCGCTGGATGTTTCCGCGCTCGATTATGTGTTGCAGGGCGATAGGCAATTGCAAACCTTTCAGACGGCCTTGGCCGAAGCCGAAGCCGCCAACGAGGGCATGAAAATCGCCGAGTACCATGCCCGGTTGGAAGAAATCGATGCCTACACGGCACCCGCGCGGGCAGCCAAGCTGCTCAACGGGCTGGGCTTTGCGCAAGAAGAGCACATGCAGCCGGTAAAAGCCTTTTCCGGCGGCTGGCGCATGCGCTTGAATCTGGCGCAGGCCTTGATGTGCCGCGCCGATTTGCTGCTGCTTGATGAGCCCACCAACCACCTCGATTTAGAAACCGTGCTGTGGCTGGAAAACCATTTGGCCAATCTGCCGTGCACCCAAATCATCATCTCGCACGACCGCGATTTTCTCAACGCCACCACCACCCAAACCGTGGAATTGGCACAGCAAAAGCTCAGCCAATACGGCGGCAATTATGATTTCTACCAAACCGAGCGCGCCCAGCGCCTGGCGCAGCAGCAATCGGCTTACCAAAAGCAGCAAACCCAAATCAAGCACCTGCAATCGTTTATCGACCGCTTCAAAGCCAAAGCCACCAAAGCCGTGCAGGCGCAAAGCCGCATGAAAGCGCTGGCGCGGCTGGAGCGCATCGCACCGGCGCATTTGGACAGCGAATTTTCATTCGAATTCGACACCCCCGCCCATCTGCCCAACCCCTTGCTCAAGCTCGACCAAATCAACTTGGGCTATGAGGGCAAAGCCGTGGTGCACGACATCAATCTTTCGCTCGAAAGCGGCGCGCGCTACGGCTTGCTCGGCGTAAACGGCAGCGGCAAATCTACCTTGATTAAAGCGCTTTCAGACGGCCTCAAGCCCTTGAGCGGGCAGATTATCCGCGCCGACAAACTCAATATCGGCTATTTCGCCCAGCACCAGCTCGACACTTTGCGTGCAGACCAAAGCCCCGTGTGGCACATCCAACAGCTGTCGCCTGAAGTGCGGGAGCAGGAAATCCGCAATTTTCTCGGCGGCTTCCACTTTGTCGGCGACATGGCTTTGCAGGCCATCGAACCTTTTTCCGGCGGTGAAAAAGCGCGGCTCGCGCTGGCGATGATTGTGTGGCAAAAGCCCAATTTATTGCTGCTCGACGAGCCCACCAACCACCTCGATTTAGACATGCGCCACGCGCTCACGCTCGCCCTGCAAAGTTTTCAAGGCGCATTGATTGTGGTGTCGCACGACCGCAGCCTGCTGGAGGCCACCACCGATCAGTTTTTGCTGATTCACCAAGGCCGTCTGAACGAATTCGACGGCGATTTGAACGACTACCGCCTCTGGCGCCTAGCGCAGGAAAACGCCGCCGCTGCGCCCGCCGCATCCACGCCCGGCCAAAGCCGCAAAGAGGCCAAACGCCAGGAAGCGCAAATCCGCCAGGAAAAAGCCCGCCGCGTCAAACCTGTGCAGCAGCAAATCGACAAAGCCGAAAAAGAGATGGCACGTTTGGGGGGCGAGCAGGCCGAGTGTGAAGCATTTTTGGCACAAGAAGATGCGTATCTTGATGAAAATAAAGCCCGTTTGCAGCAAACACTCGCGCAATTGGCCGAAGTCAAAGTAAAATTATCCCAGTTGGAAGAAAATTGGCTGGCTTGGCAAGAAGAATTGGAGCAAATCCATCGCGAAATCGAGGCCGGCAGCTTTGTTTGATGTTTGAGAATAAGGGGGCGTTATGTGGCTTAAATCAGCCATTTTATTTGCTGTGTTGAGTGGTGGCATTGCCGCAGCCGATGCGGCGCCCGTGTATCACTGCGATAGCGGCAGCAGCCGAGTTTACACCTCAGAGCCGCAGCCCGATTGCCGCGAGCAGGCCGCGTTGCCGAAAATCAGCGCCTACACCGCCAGTCAAACCAAAGCCGCGCCCCGCAAAGCCGCCGCTTCCAAAAAGCAAACCCGCAAAAGCCCGGCCAAAAAAAATCAATCCCAGCCGGTGCGGCAGGCTGCCAAGCACAAAGCCGCAAGCACACCTAAGAAAACCTCTGAAAAAGGGCGCGGCCATAAAGGCTTTCCCGCCGCATTACCCAGCACAAAACCTGCACCATGAAAACATTACTTACCCTGAGCACATTGGCCATCGGCCTGCTGCCCATGCAGCTTGCCCATGCCGGCAAAATTTACACCTGCACCGCCAACGGCCGTGTGACCTACACCACCAAGCCCAGCGGCAATTGCCACAGCGCCGATTTGCCGCCGATAGGCCGCTACAGCAGCCTGCGCTACGATGCCCCGCAAGCGCGCAGCGAGCCTGCCGCACAGCCACCGGCACCGGCCAAGAGCCGTACCGCCAAAGCCGCCGCGCCGCGCAATGTGCAAACCGCCGCCGCGCCGGTGGTGCCCGCTGCGCCGAAAGCAGCCGGCAGCAACGGCCGGCGTGCCATTTTGCAGCAAGAGCTGGCCAACGAGCGCCAAGCGCTTTCCAGCGACCAACAAGCACTCACGTCCGCCCGCACCGCCCAAGGCGGCTCGGTTAACCAGCAATTGGTTCACCGCCTGCAAGGCAGCGTGCTCGACCGCCAGCAGAATATTCAGGCTTTGCAGCGCGAATTGGCGCGCATGTAGCAGAAAAGTTCGGCGCTGATTTGTTTGTCGAGTAAGCATTCAAGGCCGTCTGAAAGGTTTTTTCAGACGGCCTTGAACAATTGCCGCTTGATTATTCGAGCGAGTGGAAATCTTTGAATCACTGCAATCTTTCAGCGGTGCGTAGGCCGGATTCTCGAATCCGACACTTGTTCGCAGAACAAGCATCAAGGCTGTGGAAAATGTCGGATACAAGTATCCGACCTGCGGGTTGCAACCATGATTCAATTCACTTGCTATAGTGGAATGCAAAAAAAGTTATACAAAACTACGCTCTATAACGAAGCAGGCTGGGTTGATAAACCCAAAGTTTCAGACGGCCTGTGGGCTTGTTGGGTTTTCAACCCAACCTACCCGTTGTGTCACTTTTTTATGCATTCCACTATATCTGTATTGCCGCAGGCTTCTGCTTTCTTAGCTTACTTTTTTGAATGGGTATAAAACACCAAACACTTAAAATCAATAAATCAATCAAGCGCATAAAAGGCCGTCTGAAAAAGTTTTCAGACGGCCTTTTTATACTGCGGCTGTTTATTTGGCCGGCATTTTGTTGCCTTCCACAATTTTTAGGCCGGCAGACACCAAGGCGCCGATGTCGGCCACGTTGGCGGGCATAATCAAGGTGTTGTTTTCTTTGGCGAGCTTGCCGAAGGCTTCCACATATTGCTCGGCCACTTTCAGGTTCACCGCTTCGTTGCCGCCGGGGTTTTGCAGGGCAGCGGCCACGGCGCGGATGGCGTCGGCATTGGCTTCAGCCACCAGGCGTAGGGCTTCGGCTTCACCTTGGGCGCGGTTGACTTGGGCGATGCGTTGGCCGTTGGATTCGTTGATGGCGGCCTGCATTTCGCCTTCGGATTGCTGGATGTCGGCTTCGCGGCGGCCGCTGGCGAGGTTGATTTGCTCGATTTTGCGGCCTTCGGATTCGGCGATGCGGGCACGTTTTTCACGCTCGGCGGTGATTTGTGCCTGCATGGAGCGCAAAATTTCTTGCGGCGGCACCAAATCTTTGATTTCGTAGCGCAACACTTTCACGCCCCAAGAAATGGCGGCTTGGTCGAGCGAGGCCACTACGGTGGCGTTGATGTCGTCGCGCTCTTCAAAGGTTTTGTCCAATTCCATGCGGCCGATGACCGAGCGCAGCGTGGTTTGCGCCAGCTGGGTGATGGCCATGATGTAGTTGCTGGAGCCGTATGAAGCGAGCTTGGGGTCGGTTACTTGGAAATAAATGATGCCGTCGACGGTGAGCTGGGTGTTGTCGCGGGTGATACACACTTGGCTGGGCACATCGAGCGGGATTTCTTTCAAGGTGTGTTTGTAGGCGATGCGGTCGATAAACGGAATCAGGATATTCAGGCCGGGGTTGAGCACTTTGTGGAAGCGGCCGAGGCGCTCGACCACATAGGCTTCTTGCTGCGGCACCACGGTGAATGATTTGAAACCGAAAATAATCACGGCGAGCAAGATTAAGAGGGGAAAGCTCAGCAGCAGCTCCATAGGGTTCTCCTTGTGTGTGATGGGTGAATTAATTGATTTGAATCAGCAAGATGTTGCCGTTTTTGCCGGTGATGACGGCGGTTTGCGCATCGTTGGCGCCGCTTGAGCCGACGGCTTCGGCCTGCCATTGTGCGCCGCGGTAAAACACTTCATATTGGTTGCCGTGCAGATGGCGCACGATTTGCACGGTTTGGCCGACATCCAAATCGCTGCGGGCGGCTTCGATTTCGGGCGCGCGGCGGTGGCGGCGTATCCAGCCTTTTGCCCACCAAATGCCCACGGCGGCGAGCACGGCGGCGGTGAGCACGCTGATGGTGGTTTGCCCGAACAATAATTCGGCCAAGCCGGCCCCGAAAAGCGCGGCGCTGACCACCAAGAGATAAATGGTGCCGACAAATAATTCGAAAATCAGAATCAGGGCGGCGGCGATAAACCAGCTCAGCATGAGAAGCGCTCCTTTTTGGCGGGATGGGATTTCAGACGGCCTGGGCAATGCTTGGTTGCGATGGCGGGCGTGTGTTGAATATGAGGCCTTTTGCCCATGTTGCAAGAATCATAACAGAATATGAGCCGATTTCCGGCAAACGGCGGGGATATTTGTGTTTTTGAGAAAGATGTTGTTCAGGCCGTCTAAAACTTTTTCAGACGGCCTGATGTTTTATGCTTGCTCGGTTTTTAAGGTGCGCTGGCGGCGGGTTTCGCTCAACACCATGCCGGCGGACACGGAAACATTCATGCTCTCTACCGTGCCGAACATCGGTATCGACACCAATAAATCGCAATGCTCGCGCGTGAGGCGGCGCATGCCTTCGCCCTCGTTGCCCATCACCCAAGCCACGCTCTCGGGCAGCGCGCAGTGAAACAGGTCGGCCTCGCCGCCCATGTCGGTGCCCACGATCCAAATGCCGTATTCTTTCAGCTCGCGCAAGGTGCGGGCGAGGTTGGTGACGGTGATGTAGGGCACGGTTTCGGCGGCGCCGCAGGCCACTTTGCTCACGGTGGCGTTGAGCCCGGCGCTTTTGTCTTTCGGCGCAATCACCGCGTGCACGCCCATGGCGTCGGCGGTGCGCAGGCAGGCGCCCAGATTGTGCGGGTCGGTGATGCCGTCGAGCACCAAAAGCAAGGGTGGCTCGCTCAGGTTTTCGAGCACGTCTTCGAGGTGCACATGGTTTTTCGAGGCATCGATAAAGCCGGCCACGCCCTGATGGCGCGCGCCTTTGCTGATGGCATCGAGCCTCGCGGCATCGGCAAAATGTACGCGCACGTTTTCGGCGGCGGCTTTTTCGAGCACATCGCGGGTGCGGGCATCGTTTCTGCCTTCTTGGATATACAGCTCGGTGATGCTTTTCGGGTTTTGCCACAGGCGGGCATTAACGGCGTGAAAGCCGTAAATCAATCGTTGGTTGGCCATGGTGTGCTTTAAAAATGGTTTCAGACGGCATTATACAGGGTTTGGCTTTAGGGTCTGTTCACATTTCATCACGCGGCAATATTGTGGCTCAAAAACGCGCTTGCTGCGTTGAAAATGCGCGCAAGGTGTTCAACCTTGCTGTGCTTTTTGCCTTGCAAGCGCGCTTTTGCGCTCAAAATCTTACGCACGGATAAAATGTGAACAGACCCTAGGCCGTCTGAAACCCGTTCTAAAAAATAAGCTGTTTGGTTTTGAATGTGGAAAATAAAGCAATGCCGTCTGAAAAAAGTTTCAGACGGCATTTGTGTGCCATGCGTACGATTACGCTTTGTTTTGACAAAGCTAATCGTACCTACACGTTGCTTGGCATACGATGCAATAAGGGTTTATTTAAGGCTTAAAAAAAGCGTTTTGCTTTTCAGACGGCCTGAATGCAGGCATATTGATAACTTTGGTGATATGATTTTTACGTCATTATCATTGCTGCGGAGATTATCGTTTGCGGGCTTATCTGTTGCCATTTTGGGCGCTGGGCGTGATTTTATCGTTTGCGCTGCCTGCCGTGCCTGCGTGGCCGGCGGTGGCGGCGCTGTGGCTGCTTTTGCTGGCGGTGGCTTGGCGCTGCAAGCCTTTTATGTTGCTGTGTGCTTTGTTGGCGGGCATGGCTTACGGCGTGTGGCGCACCGAGCGGGATTTGGCGGCGCAATGGCCGTTGCAGGCGGCGGGCGGGGTGGCTTTGGTGATTACGGTGGCGGATTTGCCACAGCGCGATGAGCGGCGGGTGCGCTTTGCGGCGGATGCGGTGGATGAGGCTGGGCGGCGCTATCGTTTGCAGCTTTCGGATTATCAGTTGCGCGAGTGGCCCTCGGGCAGCCGCTGGCGTGTGGCGGCGCGCATCAGGCCGCCGGTGGGCGAGGTGAATCCGGCCGGTTTCAATCGCGAAGCGTGGGCGCTGGCCGGTGGCATCGGCGGCATGGGCACGCTGGGCAAGGAGCGGCTGGAAATGCCGTCTGAAAGCGCGGGGCTTGTTTCGCCGCTTTTGGGCTGGCGCGAACACATCAGCCGCCGCTGGCAGGCGGTGGACACGCGCGGCCATGCGCTTTCAGACGGCCTCGGCTTGATGCGGGCGCTGAGCATAGGCGAGCAGGGCGCGTTGCCGCCGCAGGCTTGGCAGGCGTTTCGGCCTTTGGGGGTGAACCATTTGGTGAGCATTTCGGGGCTGCATGTGGGCATGGTGGCACTGATGGCGGGCTGGCTGATGAAAAAGCTGCTGCGTTTTTCGCCTTATCTGCCCGGCCGGCCGCGCGTGTGGGTGCTGGCGGCTGCTGTGGCGGCGGGCTTGCTTTATGCGGGCTTGGCGGGCTTTTCGGTGCCGACACAACGCAGCGTGTTGATGCTGCTGGCCTTGGCTTGGGCATGGTGGCGCGGCAGCGGCGCTTCGGTGTGGCGCGGTTGGTGGCAGGCTTTGGCGCTGGTGCTGCTGATGGCACCGGCGGCGGCGCTGAGCGTGGGTTTTTGGCTCTCGTTTGGTTTGGTGGCGGCTTTGCTGTGGGTGTCGTTCGGGCGGCTTGATGAGGGCAGGCGCGGCTGGCGATTGGCGCTGGAAGGGCAATGGGCGGTGTCGTTGCTGTCGGTGGTGGCGCTGGGGGTGTTGTTTGCTTCGCTGCCGCTGATCAGCCCGCTGGTGAATGCGCTGGCGATTCCTTGGTTTTCGTGGGTGTTGGTGCCTTTGGCGCTCATCGCTTCGCTGCTGCCGTGGCCGCCTTTGCAATGGCTGGCGGCGGCGGCCGGCGAATACACTCTGCGCGCGCTGATTTGGCTGGCGGGGCATGCGCCGGAATATGCGGTGGCGGCGGCACCGTGGCCGCTGGTGGGGCTCTCGGTGGCCGCGGTGGGGCTTTTGCTGCTGCCGCGCGGCTTGGGTTTGCGGCCGTTTGCGCTGCTGGTGTTGGCAGGCTTTGTGTGTTACCGCCCGCCGCCGGTGGCGGAAGGCCGTCTGAAAGCGGTGGTGTGGGATGCGGGGCAGGGTTTGTCGGTGTGGCTGCAAACGGCCGATTATGCGCTGTTGTTTGACACGGGCACCGAGGGTGCGGCCAATATGGCGGTGCTGCCGAGCCTGAATGCGGTGGGCGTGCGGCATCTGGATGCGTTGGTGCTCTCACATCAAGATGCCGACCACGATGGCGGCTTTGCTGCGGTGGCGCAGGCGAAAAAGCCGGCGGTGTTGTGGGCGGGGCAGCCTGAGTTTTATCCGCAGGCGCAGCATTGCGCAGAGCAAAGCTGGCAATGGAACAGCGTGCATTTTGAGTTTTTGAGGCCGTCTGAAGATTTTGCCGGCCAAAGCGACAACGACCAAAGCTGCGTGTTGCGTGTGTTGGCGGGCAGCTCGGCTTTATTGCTCACCGGCGATTTGGGGCAGGCGGGCGAGCGGGCGCTGGTGGCACGCTATGGCGAAAAACTTTATAGCCAGGTGCTGCTGCTCGGCCATCACGGCAGCAATTCTTCATCGGCCGGCACGTTTCTAAATGCAGTTTCGCCGCGCTATGCCGTGGCTTCGAGCGGCTATGCCAATGCGTATAACCACCCCGCACCGGCCGTGCAAGCGCGAGTGCGCGCCCACGGCGGCACGCTCTTGCGCACCGACAGGCAGGGGGCATTGCTTTTTGAGCTGGACGGAGAAGAAGTAACGGCAGGCCGTCTGAAAACATGGCAGCCTTATTGGCAGAAAAAACCGTTTGCGGATTAAGGTTTGGTTACCATTCATCCGTTAATGTGGCGGCCGGCAGGCTTGATTCATAAAGCCTTTTTAAAGCAATAATTCGACATGAAATAAGCCGAAAATGTAATAAAGATGCCGTCTGAAATGTTCAGGCGGCATCTTTATTGCAGATTGAATGATGAGTGTATATAACATAATAAATTATGTTATATTTTTAAAAAAATCAATAAAACCCAAGCTGCATAATTTAATTATTTTTAAAAATAGGGGAAACACATTGAAAACAGAATATATCGCCCACGTCCGCCATGGCAGCGATGTGAAACAATCGCTTGCCACCCACCTCACCGAAACCGCCGCCATCGCCAAAATGCTGGCCGCTAAGCTGGGCTTGGATTTGGCCGGTGAATTGCTCGGCCTGATGCACGATTTCGGCAAATATTCTTTGAAATTCCAAAAATATATTTACGATGCCACGGGCTTGATTAATCCGGATTTGGATGATGAAGAAAGCACGCCCGGCGGCAGTAAGGTGGATCATTCTACTGCCGGTGCGCAATGGGTTTACCGCCGTTTGGCGGCGATGGGGCAGAAAGAAAGCGGTGTGTTATGCGGGCAGATGCTGGGCTTGTGCATTGCCTCGCACCACGGCGCAGGCTTGATTGATTGCCTCGATGACGAAGGCAATGTGGTGTGGCAAAAGCGCTTTAATAAAGACGACAGCCTCACCCATTTGAGCGAATGCCTGCAAAATGCCGATGAATCGGTGTTGCGGCAGGCCGAAGGTTTGGCAGACAAGGCTTTGCTGGTGCAGATGCTCGCGCCGCTTAAAGCGGTGTTGATGCTGCCTGAAGCGCAGGCCTGCCATCAAATCAAAGAATTTTATCTGGGCTGCTTCACCCGCTTTCTTTTCAGCTGCCTGATTGATGCCGACCGCATCAACAGCGCCGATTTCGAGCGGGAAAATCAAAAAGAAATCCGCCGCTTGCAAGAAAAACCCGATTGGCAAGCGGCCATCAACAAGCTGGAAGCGAAGTTGGCGCAATTTGAGCGGCGCTATCCGATTGACGAAATCCGCCGCCAAATCGCCGATGATTGCTTGCAAAGAGCCGCCGATGCGCAAGGCATTTACACCTTAACCGTGCCCACCGGCGGCGGCAAAACGCTGGCCAGCCTGCGCCATGCTTTGCACCATGCCCAAACACACGGGCTGGAACGCATTATCTATATCATTCCCTATACTTCGATTATCGACCAAAACGCCGAAGCCGTGCGCGATATTCTGGGCGACGAGTGGGTGCTGGAGCACCATTCCAATCTGGATCCGGAAAAGCAAACCTGGCAAAACAAACTCTTGTCGGAAAACTGGAACAAACCGATTGTGTTCACCACCATGGTGCAGTTTCTCGATGCCTGGTTTGGCGGCGGCACCCGCGGCGCGCGGCATATCCACCCGATGGCCAACAGCGTGCTGATTTTTGATGAAATCCAAACGCTGCCGGTGAAATGCGTGCACCTGTTTTGCAATGCCCTCAATTGGCTGGTGCAGTTTGGCGGCAGCAGCGCGGTGTTGTGCACCGCCACCCAGCCTTTGCTCAGCGCGTGTGGCGTGGACGAATTCCCTGAAGACAAAAGAGCGCTCGTTAAAGCCCGCGGCTTGCTTCAGCTTGCGTCCAATGCCGAGATTATGGGCAAAAATCAGGCTTTGGATAAGCTTTTTGCCGACTTATCGCGCGTGGAAATTAAGTTTAACGAAAAAGCCGGCGGCTGGTCGGTGGATGAAGCAGGCGCTTTTTTGCTGACGCAGTTTCAGACGGCCTTGAGCTGCCTGTTTATCGTCAACACCAAAAAGTGGGCGAAAGCCCTTTATCAATATTGCCAACAGCAGAATGTGCCGTCTGAAGCCTTGTTTCACCTGAGCACCAATCAATGCGCCGCGCACCGCAAAGCCTTGTTTGCGCGAATGAAGCAGCGCTTGGAGCAAAAATTGCCGGTAGTGTGCATCAGCACCCAACTAATCGAAGCGGGCGTGGATATTTCCATGGCTTGCGTGATTCGCGCTTTGGGCGGGCTCGACAGCATTGCCCAAGCCGCCGGGCGCTGCAACCGCCACGGAGAAAACGCGGGCAAAGGGCGGGTGTGGGTGTTGAACCTGCAAGAGCCGAGCTTGGCAAAAGTGCTGCCCGATATTGATGCAGGCCAACAACAGGCGGAGCGCGTGTTGCGCGAGTTTGCCGGGCAGGATATTTTGCAGCCAAAGGCCATGCGGCAATATTTTGAATATTATTTTTACCAGCGCAGCGATGAAATGGCCTATGCCGTTAAAAACAGCGCTTCAGGCAGCCTTTTGGATTGGCTGAGTGACAACGGCTCCAACAACTACGCGGCAAAAAACGACCAACGCCGCCAAACCAAGCAATATCCCTTGCTGATGCACTCGTTTAAAAGTGCCGGCCGCGCGTTTCAAGTGATTAATGCGCCCACCCGCGCCGTGATTGTGCCCTATGGTGAAGGCAAGGCGCTGATTGCCAAGCTGTGCGGCGAATATGAGCCCAAGGCTTTTTATGGCTACCTGAATCAAGCCCAGCGGTTTAGCGTGAATGTGTTCCCCAATGTGTGGAAAAAATTAATTGAATCAAATGCCATACATGAAATTGCTGATACAGGCGTTTATTATTTAAACGAACGCCATTACAGCGAAGAATACGGCTTGGCGGCGGATGAGGTCGCGCCAATGGATTTCTATGATTTATAAGGAGAAATAATGAATAACACAATCAGTTTCCGCGTGTGGGGGCGGCAGGCTTTATTTACCGACCCGGTAACCAAAATCGGCGGTGAAAAATTCAGCTATCAAGTGCCCACTTATGAAGCCTTAAAAGGCATTGCCCGCAGCATTTATTGGAAGCCGACCTTGATTTGGCACATCGACCGCGTGCGCATTATCAAGCCCATCCGCACCCAAAGCAAATCCACCAAACCGCTCAATTGGGACGGCGGCAACACCTTGGCGATTTACACTTTTTTGCAAGATGTAGAATATCAGGTGGAAGCCCATTTCGAATGGAACGAACACCGCCCCGATTTGGCAGGCGACCGCATTGCCGGCAAACATCTGGCCATCGCCGAGCGCATGCTGGCGCGCGGCGGGCGGCAGGATATTTTTCTGGGCACACGCGATTGCCAGGGCTATGTGGAGCCGTGCGAATTCGGCAGCGGCGAGGGTGCTTATGATAAGGAAAAACTGGGTGAGCATAACCTTGATTTCGGCCTGATGTTTCACAGCTTTGCCTATCCCGAAGAAACCGGCAAACACGAATTGCTCAGCCGCTTTTGGCCGGCCAATATGCAAAACGGCGTGATTACCTTTCCGAGCACACAAGATGACTCAGGCCGTCTGAAAAGCCGCGTTATCCGCAAAATGCTGCCTGAAAAAGCATTTGTGCTCGGCGCCAATATGAAATCAGTGGCCGATGAAGCGAAGGAGCTGGGCTTATGAGCTGGATGCAGAAGCTGTATCAAACGTATAACGCCGCCTTGGCACACAATCTGAAAAACACAGATGCCCCGCTCACGCCGGTGGGTCATACTTTGCAAACCGCTCATATCGTGGTGGTGATTGATGGTGCGGGTGATTTTCAGACGGCACGGGTGATGGCACCAAAAACGGTGGTGATGCTGCCGGTGACTGAATCGTCGGAAAGTAGATCCGGCACCAAGCCACCACCCCATCCGTTGGCCGATAAGATTCAATATGTTGCTAAAGATTATGCAAATTACGGCGGCAGTAAAGACTCATTTTTCGACGGATATTTCAATCAATTACAAAAATGGTGTGAATCATCTTTCATGCATCCTAAAGTGTTGGCCATTTCACGTTATGTGGGCAAAGGGCGGGTGATGGCCGATTTGGTTCAAGCCGGTATTTTTCAGTTGGATTCAGACGGCCATATTTTGAATAAATGGATAGAAGACGGAGATGCACCACCCATTTTTTCGGTGTTGCCCAAAACCAAAGGAGAAATAGAGCCGGGTGCGGCTTTAGTGTGCTGGCAAGTAGAAATTGCCGGCGACGTCGAAAGCGAAACATGGGAGGATAAATCCATTCAAGAGGCTTGGACAGCCTATGTGGCGAGCAGTGATGCGGCAGAAAAAGGGTTTTGCGTAGTCCAAGGTAAAGAAGCGGTAGTTTCAACGCTACACCCCGCCAAATTGCGCCACACCGGCGATAAAGCCAAGCTGATTTCCGCCAACGACAAAAGCGGCTACACTTTTCGCGGCCGTTTTGAAGCCGCCGAAGAAGCCGCCAGCGTTTCATCGGAAGTGTCTGCAAAAGCGCACAGTGCCTTGCGCTGGCTGATTGCGCGCCAAGGCATCCGCAATGGCGATCAGGTGAGCGTGGCTTGGGCAATCAATGGCGCAACCGTGCCCGCGCCGCTGCAAGACAGCTACCATTATCTGGACGATGAAGACGATACGGATAACGCTGCGCCATCCCTTGCCAACGAAAGGCCGTCTGAAACAGCAAATACGCTGGATTGGTCCATCAATATCGGCCGCAAAGCCGCCCAAATCATCAAAAAGAAAATGCACGGCTTTAAAGCAAAATTAAGCGCGCACGAGCAAATTTCTTTGCTGATGCTGGATTCGGCCACACCCGGGCGCATGGCGCTAACCTATTATCAGGAATTTCTGCCTGCCGATTATTTCGATAATCTAAATGTCTGGGTCGACGATTTCGCTTGGTATCAGCGCTACACGCGTGAAACGCAAGAGGGCAAAAAAACAGCCAAACAAACCGTATGGCCGTGGATGCCGCCATCGCCTTTGGCCATCGCCCAAACCGTGTATGGCCGCTCATTGAGCGACACCTTGAAAAAGCAAGTCTATGCGCGTCTGCTGCCGGTGATTGCCGGCGGACAAAATGTGCCGATACCTTTCGATTGGGTGCAGCAAAGCTTTCAGGTAGCCTGCAGCCCCAGCGGTTATGAGCGCTGGGAATGGGAGCGCAATGTGGGCGTGGCCTGCGCCCTATACAAAGGCTGGCGGGCGCGTCATCATGATTTATTACAACGGAGAACATTTACTATGAGTTTGGAAACGGAAAATACTTCCCGTGACTATTTGTTTGGCAGGTTATTCGCGGTTTTGGAAAGAATTGAATCGAAAGCCCTGCAAGTGGCGGGAGAAACACGCTCAACCAACGCAGAGCGCTATCTGCAGCGTTTTGCAATGCGGCCTTTAACCACATGGTTGCAGATTGCAAACGGATTGGAACCTTATAAAGACAGATTGCGCAATAACCGTTATATGGGTTTCTTACGGAATCGTGAAAAAGAGCTGGATGAAATCGGCGTGGCACTGAACGAATATCGAAAAGCAGGCATAGCCATGGATGATCCATTGAATGGGGAGTTTTTATTGGGTTATCACAGCCAAAAAATGGCTTATCGACACCAATGGAATGCTGCAAATGACGCCAATGAAGATGAACAAGTTGACAACGAAACCGTTTAAATTTTAACAAGGAAAACACCATGAGCTTAACTAAAAAAATCGACTTCGCCCTGATTATCGGCGTGAAAAATGCCAACCCCAACGGCGATCCCTTAAACGGCAACCGCCCGCGTGCCGATTTTTCCGGCATCGGCGAGATGACCGACGTGTGCCTGAAACGCAAAATCCGCGACCGCCTGCAAGAGAATGGTGAGATGATTTTTGTTCAAGCCAATGAGCGTAAGGATGATGGCATGGTGAGTTTGAAAAATCGCTATGACGGATTTATCAAGCATTTGGAAGAAAAGAATAATTCACAAACTACCGATTTATTGGGAGATGAAGTAGAGACAAAATCCAAAAAGAAAACAAGCAAGAAAGATGTGAAAAAAGATGAAATCGCAAAGAGTGCCTGTGAAAATTGGTTTGATGTGCGCAGTTTCGGGCAGGTGTTTGCATTTAGCGGTAAAGATGAAGACGGTGTTTCCATTGCAGTAAGGGGGCCTGTAACACTTCATTCGGCATACAGCATTGAGCCTATTAATATTACCAGTACACAGATTACCAAAAGCGTAAATGGTGATGGAGATAGTGACGTGAAGAAAAGCTCCGACACCATGGGCATGAAACACCGTGTAGACAGCGGCGTGTATGTGGCCTATGGCGCCATGTCGCCGCAATTGGCCGAGCGCACCGGCTTTTCCGATGCCGATGCCGAAAAAATCAAAACCGTGTTAACCCAATTATTCGAAGGCGATGCCTCTTCCGCCCGCCCCGAAGGCAGCATGCAGGTATTAAAGCTGATTTGGTGGGAGCATAACTGCAAATCCGGCCAATATTCATCCGCCAAAGTGCACGGCAGTTTAAAAGTCAATGCAGACGGCAGCTATGTATTGAGCCAATTGGATGGCTTAACGCCCGACGCGATTGACGGCTTCTAAACATGCGCACCATCCCGCTCGCCGCCCTGCAACACTACGCCTTCTGCCCGCGCCAATGCGCGTTGATCCACAATGAGCAGGCGTGGGCGGAGAATTTCCTCACCGCGCAGGGCAGGGTGCTGCACGAGCGGGTGGACGGCGGCGAGCCGGAAACCCGCAAAGGCGTTCGCTTTGAGCGCAGCGTGCACGCATCGGCAGAAAAGCTCGGCATCAGCGGCGTGCTCGATATGATTGAGCACGAATTGGCCACAGGCCGTCTGAAACCGGTGGAATACAAACGCGGCAAACCCAAAGTAGGCTTGTGGGACAAAATCCAACTCTGCGCCCAAGCTTTGTGTTTGGAAGAAATGACCGGCAAAACGGTAGAAGAAGGCGCGCTGTGGTATCAGCAAACCCGCCATCGCGAGCCGGTGGTGTTTTCAGGTAGCCTTAGGCAGGAAACGCTGGCGGTGATTGAAAAAGTGCGGTTGCTGCTGGAAAGCGGCAGCACCCCGCCGCCGGTGTATGGCAAGCATTGCAAAGCTTGCTCGCTGGTGGAGATT
This sequence comes from Uruburuella suis, assembly GCF_022870845.1. Taxonomy (GTDB): domain Bacteria; phylum Pseudomonadota; class Gammaproteobacteria; order Burkholderiales; family Neisseriaceae; genus Neisseria; species Neisseria suis. The sequence continues at coordinate 1,956,884 of NZ_CP091507.1, read as the reverse complement.
TGCCAGCCGCAGTTGATGGGGAGGGATAGGTCGGCGGGGTATGTTGAGGGGTTGTTTGGGGAGTGAAGGATAAAATAATGAATAGGGTAAATGTTTTAGAACTGACTTATGACGAGGCAAGAAAGTTTTTCTTAAAACAGGAAAGTTATTGCAATATTGATTTGCCAAAGTATTTTTCGTTTTCAGAGTTGTTGGATAAAATATCTCATGAATTTACAGAGCCAAAGCGATTAACTGATTTTAGTATGTCAAAAGGTGCAATAGGGGAATTAGATGATGTAAATCACCTAATATATGCTAATAAAGATGGCAAGCTTTCGTGGAGGCCTTTGCAGCTTATTCATCCGTTGGTATATGTTGACTTAGTGCATGAAATCACCAAAAAAGATAATTGGGGAAAATTGCAAGCGAGGTTTAAAAAATTTCAAAAAAATAAAAAAATAAAATGTTTGAGCATTCCTGTTCAATCAGAAAGTAGACAGTCGGACAAAGCACAGCAAATTTTGAAGTGGTGGGAGTTGGTTGAGCAGGAATCTATTTTTCTTTCGCTAGAATACGATTATGTTTTTGATACAGATGTAGCGGATTGTTATGGTTCAATTTATACACATTCTATTGCATGGGCAGTGGAAAGTAAGCAAGTTGCTAAGCAAGATAGAAGTGGAAACAGACTTGGTAATTTTATAGATAAAAGTATTCAAAATGCACAGTATCAGCAAACTAATGGTATTCCCCAAGGTTCGGTACTGATGGATTTTATTGCAGAAATTGTATTAGGTTATATTGACCGAATGTTGAGTGCTGTTTTGCAAAAGCAGAAGATAATTAAATATCAAATTTTGCGTTATCGAGATGATTATCGGATATTTGTTTGTAATGCTAATGATGGGGAGAAAATCTTAAAATTATTGTCGGAAATTATGATGCCTCTTGGGTTGAAGTTAAATGCTAGTAAAACGAAAGGTAGTCAAGATGTTATTACACAATCAATTAAAAAAGATAAATTGGCATGGTTAAAAATTAAGCAGAGTCATAGAAATTTACAAAAACAACTTTTGGTTATTAGACAGCATGGTATTGAATATCCAAACTCTGGCAGCTTGACTGTTGCATTAAATCAATTTGACAAAAAAATAGAGTTAGTAAAAAGAACACCAAATAGTATTAAACAGCTTATTAGTATTGTTACAGATATTGCTTATCATAATCCTAAAACAATTCCAATATGTTGTTCGATTATTAGTAAGTTATTTTCTTATATGGAGCAATCATCTGAAGATATTGCGCTTTTGGTTCATGATAAATTGAGCAAAATGCCAAACTCGGGATTTGCTCAAATTTGGTTACAACGCATGCTGAAATCTGATTTAGCTCCATTTTATTTTTCTGAAAAGTTGTGTTTATTAGCTAATGAGGAAAAAATTTCTTTATGGAATCATGATTGGATAAAAGGAAAAAATATGAAGAGAATTTTGGAAAATACAGCTATTTTTTTAAAAGATGACTTTAATAGATTAGATAATATTATTTATAACAAAGAAATTGATATTTTTGATTATTAATGATTTTTTTATTTTTATAGGGAATGTGGATTGAATTGGTTAGAGGGATAACTTAACAAATATCTCAAAGAAAATAAAAGACCGCCTGAAAACGTTTCAGGTAGCCTAAACAGTGGGCTTGCATTCATTTTACATTTGCATATCATCATTTATCAGAAAAAAACCATAATAAAAGAGCGGTCAAAACCAAGGGAATTCACCATGCGCAAACTACAAAACACGCTCTACATCACCACCCAAGGCAGTTATCTGCACAAAGAGCGCGAAACGTTGGTGATTGAGCAAACCGTAGCGCAGGAGCGCAAAAAAGTGGCGCAATTGCCGGTGCATGCCATCGGCCATATTTTTTGTTTCGGCAACGTGCTGGTGTCGCCGTTTTTAATGGGTTTTTGTGGTGAGAATAACGTTAATCTGGCTTTTTTCACCGAATATGGCCGCTTTCTCGGGCGTTTGCAGGGGCGGCAGAGCGGCAATGTGTTGCTGCGCCGCGCCCAATATCGCTTATCCGAAAGCAACCCTGTGCCGATTGCGCGCCATATTATTGCCGCCAAAATCCAGTCGGCCAAACGCGTGTTGCAGCGCCGCCAACGCAACCACGGCGAGCATAGCGAGATTCAGACGGCCATTAGCGCATTGAATTTCAGTTTGCAACAATTGCAGCGGGCGCACACATTGGACTTAATCCGCGGCATAGAAGGCGATGCCGCTGCCCGCTATTTCGGCGTATTCCAACATCTGCTCACCGAAAAGAGCGGTTTCACCTTTGGCGGCCGCAACCGCCGCCCGCCGCGCGATCCGGTGAACGCCTTATTGTCGTTTCTCTACAGCGTGCTCGGCAAAGACATCAGCGGCGCCCTGCAAAGCGTGGGGCTGGACCCGCAAGTGGGCTTTTTGCACGCCGACCGCCCCGGCCGCGACAGCCTGGCGCAAGACCTACTGGAAGAATTCCGCGCTTGGTGGGCTGACCGCCTGGTGCTGAGCCTAATCAACCGCGGCCAAATCCGGCTGCAAGACTTCAGCACCGAAGCCGGCGGCGCCGTCAACATCAAGCCCGAAGCCCGCAAGTTGCTGTTTCAAACCCTGCAAGCCAAGAAACAGGAAAAAATCGTCCACCCCTATTTGCAGGAAGAAGTGGAAATCGGCCTGCTGCCCCATATCCAAGCCATGCTGCTGGCGCGGCACCTGCGCGGCGATCTGGCCGAATACCCACCGTTTTTGATGCGCTAAAGGCTACCTGAAATGCTGATGCTGATTACTTACGACATCTCCCTGGCCGACCCCGAAGGCCAAACCCGCCTGCGCCGCATCGCCAAACACTGCCTCGACTACGGCGTGCGCGTACAATATTCCGTATTCGAATGCGACCTCGCGCCCGACCAATGGGTGCAGCTGAAAGCCAAACTGCTGGCCACCTATCAACCCGAAACCGACAGCCTGCGCTTTTACCATCTGGGCAGCAAATGGCGGCGCAAAGTAGAACACCACGGCGCCAAAGCCGCAGTAGATATTTTTAAAGACACCCTGATTATCTGAACTTGTGGCGAATTATCTGAACGGATTGCACGAGCGCTAACCTGTAGTGCTCATCAAAAAGCCCGCAGATCAGCGAGGCTTGATTTCTTTAACAATTTGGAAAAATCGGCCTTACTTGGCTGTGATATAGTAAGGTCATGTGTCTTCGGTGAAACCTTAGCGAAACAGGGCGATGCAAGCCTTGCGGGCCAAGGGTTTCAGCGGCGGCACCAGCCGCCTTCGGGCGGCTGTGAGTTGAAACCGCTGCACCGTCTTTATCCGGTTCCGGCTCTTGCGCCAGCCGCCTTCGGGCGGCTGTGAGTTGAAACGATTGCTTGAGAACTGGTCTATCCTGTGTTGGCTCCCAGCCGCCTTCGGGCGGCTGTGAGTTGAAACAGCCTCTACTGGCGGCCAAATGACCGCCGATAGCCCAGCCGCCTTCGGGCGGCTGTGAGTTGAAACGTTTTCACGTTTTTCCATGTTTAAATTCCTTGTCAACCAGCCGCCTTCGGGCGGCTGTGAGTTGAAACCCGTTCTTGAATATGCTCCAAAATATGACGGCCACCCAGCCGCCTTCGGGCGGCTGTGAGTTGAAACGACACAGGGGAGGGATTATGGACTATTTGTGGTTTGCCAGCCGCCTTCGGGCGGCTGTGAGTTGAAACGTCTTAGCTCTCTTAAGACCTTTTTCATGTGTCCAACCAGCCGCCTTCGGGCGGCTGTGAGTTGAAACGGGCAGCACTTTGGCGCTGGCGCTCACCGCCTTGCCAGCCGCCTTCGGGCGGCTGTGAGTTGAAACGGGCACGGCATCGCCGGCGGTGCCGCGCGGCTTGCCAGCCGCCTTCGGGCGGCTGTGAGTTGAAACTGCGCTGATTTCGGGGCGGTGGCGCGGTGACACATGCCAGCCGCCTTCGGGCGGCTGTGAGTTGAAACTTTGAAAACGCTCACCATGGCAACATTTTTAAAAACCAGCCGCCTTCGGGCGGCTGTGAGTTGAAACATCGCGGCGACAAGGGCAGGATTGCCCAAACCCTCCCAGCCGCCTTCGGGCGGCTGTGAGTTGAAACAAACCTGAATCTGTTTGCTCGTGCAGCGTTTTCAACCCCAGCCGCCTTCGGGCGGCTGTGAGTTGAAACGAAAACGCGATGCAGGAAGTGGCCGGCTTGTCGGCCAGCCGCCTTCGGGCGGCTGCGAGTTGAAACAATTTCAGCATCTGCCAAAAGTACCACACATTATCCAGCCGCCTTCGGGCGGCTGTGAAAAGGCCGTCTGAAAGCATGTTGTGCTTTCAGACGGCCTTTCATTAAATAAAATATGACAAATTATTTATTGCGGCTGAAGATCATTTTGGTTGCTTGCCAAGCCACGCAGCAGGCGCCGCCGATGAAGATCAGGTCGGCGATGGTGCGCACCCAGCGCAAGGTGTCGAGCAGCTCTTGCTGCATAAAGCCTTCGCTGCGGGCATACCACAGGCCTTGTGAAATGCTGGCATGTGCTTGGAATACGCCTATGGGCAAGAGGCTGATTACAATCATCAGGGTGAGGCCGATGTTGAGCAGCCAGAAGCCCCAAGTCATCAGCTTGTCGTCAAAGGCTACGTTGGGGCGGATGTAGCGCGCCACCAAGAGCACGAAGCCTAAGGCGAGGAAGCCATACACACCGAAGAGGGCGGCGTGCGCGTGCACGGCGGTGGTGTTGAGGCCTTGCAGGTAGAAGAGTGAAATCGGCGGGTTGATCAAGAAGCCGAACACGCCGGCGCCGACCATGTTCCAGAATGCCACGGCCACAAAACACATCAGCGGCCAGCGCAGGCGGCGCGCCCACGGTGCGGCGTTTTGGTAAGACCAATGCTCATAAGCTTCTTTGCCCAGCAAAATCAGCGGCACCACTTCGAGTGCGGAGAAAGATGCGCCCACGGCCATCACCGGGGTGGTGGTGCCTGAGAAATACAGGTGGTGGAAGGTGCCGGGCACGCCGCCGACCATAAACAGGCTGGCTGCCACTAATGAAGCCACGGTAGCCATTTTTTTGGTGACCAAGCCCATGCTGTAGAAGATAAAGGCCAGTGCGGCGGTGGCAAACACTTCGAAGAAGCCTTCCACCCACAGATGCACCACCCACCAGCGCCAGTATTCCATAATGGTCAGGCTGGTGTGTTCGCCATACATCAGGCCGGGGCCGTAAAACACGCCTACGCCTATCATTGAAGCCACGAAAATGGCGAGCAGGTTTTTATCGCTGGTTTTGTCTTTAAAGGCGCTGATGGTGCAGCGCAGCATCAGCCACAGCCACAAAAGCAGGCCGACAAAGAGCAGAATTTGCCAAAAGCGGCCCAAATCCAAATATTCATAACCTTGATGGCCAAACCAGAAATTCAGGTGCGAAGGCATGATGTGGCTTAAGGCAAAGAAGTTGCCTGCATAAGAGCCGGCCACCACGATAAACAGGGCAACGTAAAGCAGGTTTACGCCCAGCGCCTGATATTTCGGGTCTTTGCCGCCGTTTACAATCGGTGCCAGGAAAAGGCCGGCGGTGAGAAAGCCTGTGGCAATCCAGAAAATGGCCGATTGAATGTGCCAGGTGCGCACTAAGGCATAGGGAAACCACTCGGAAAGGTTGATGCCGTAAAACTGTTGGCCTTCCACGGTGTAGTGGGCGGTAATGCCGCCGAGCAGCACTTGCACCACAAACAGCGCCACGGTGAGAAACACATATTTACCCAAAGCTTTTTGCGAAGGGGTGAGCACCACTTTCGAGAGCGGGTCTTCGCTTTGGCTGTTGAGCTCGTGCGGGTTTTTGCTGCTCAGGAAAGAGAAGCCCCACACCAACAAGCCGATGCCCAAGAGCAAAAACACCACCGATGCAAACGACCACATATAGTTTTCAGTGGTGGGCACATTATTGATTAAAGGCTCGTGCGGCCAGTTGTTGGTATAAGTGGCATCGTGATCGGGGCGGTTGGTGGAGGCGGCCCATGCAGTCCAGAAGAAGAAGTTGGTGAGCTTTTGGCGCGCTTCTTCGCTGGGCAGGGTGTTGTTTTTCATCGCGAAATGTTCGCGCGTGGTGATCATGGAAGGATCATTGCCATAAAGGGTGATGTAGTAGGGCGCCACGCTTTGAATCGCCTTGATGCGGGTGTCTGAAAGCACCACATTGCCATCGCTGCCCACGCGGCTTTGATTGCGGTATTCCTCGGCCATGCGCTCGCGCAGATTGGCTTGTGTGGCTTTATCCAGCTCGGCATAAGGTTTGCCGTGTTCGGCTTGCGCGGTGATGTCCAGCCACGCCACCAGCTCGCGGTGCAGCCAGTCGGCTGTCCAGTCGGGCGCTTGATAAGCGCCGTGGCCGAGAATCGAGCCCAGCTCCATGCCGCCGGTGCTCTGCCAGGCAGATTGGCCGGCCAGAATATCTTCTTTGCTCATCAGCACTTGGCCGGAAGCAGAAACATATTGCTGCGGAAAAGGCGGGGCCTTGCGGTAAACCTCGACGCCTAAATAGCCGAGGATGGAGAAAGTAATCGTCAGCACGGCAATCAGCGCGTACCAAAGCTTTTTATACTGTCCCATTTTGTGCTCCTGAAAGGGTTGTTTGGGTGGTTTTTAATTCATATTATATGAATGTTAAAGATTGTATCACGGCTGTTTTTCAAAAAACAAGCTTTCAGACGGCCTATGTCTTTTCCGGTTGGAATATGTGGCAAAATAGATAAATTGATTATATTTCAGCTATTTTTTTGAAAAGAATCATTAATTTTAAAAATCAAGGCTGATTGGGTGGCAAAAAATCTAGTTACAAAGAACTACATTCCTGCTTAAAGATTCATAATTTTTGAATAATTTGATGTGCATCAAAGAAGGTAAAACAGGCTTAACACATAATCCGTAAAAAAGCGTAAAGCGCAATTGCTACGCCTTCCTACAACAATATTTCTCCCGGCAGGGAAGAAAAGGAACCACCATGAAACGCCAAACCTTAGCCGCACTGATTGCCTCCGTTTTTGCCTTGGCTGCCTGCGGCCAGAGCGCTGAAAAAGCAGAAGCGCCCGCACCGGCCGCCTCCGGCGCCAGCCAACAAGCCGCGGCTCAAGAGCCGCAGGGCGAATTGCCGGTGATTGATGCCGTGGTAACGCACGCACCTGATGTGCCGCCGCCGATTGATCGCGACCATGCGGCCAAAGTGGTGGTGAAAATCGAGGTGTTGGAAAAAGTGATGCAGATGGCCGATGGTGTCGACTATAAATATTGGACATTCGGCGGCGATGTGCCCGGCCAATTTATCCGTGTGCGCGAGGGCGACCAAGTGGAAGTGCAATTCTCCAACCATCCCACTTCCACAGTGCCGCACAATATCGACTTTCATGCGGCCACAGGCCCCGGCGGCGGTGCTGCGGCTTCATTCACCGCGCCCGGCCACACCTCTACATTCAGCTTCAAAGCCTTGCAGCCCGGTCTTTATATTTATCACTGCGCCACCGCGCCGGTGGGGATGCACATTGCCAACGGCATGTATGGCTTGATTTTGGTCGAGCCCAAAGGCGGCCTGCCCAAAGTGGATAAAGAATTTTATGTGGTGCAAGGCGATTTCTACACCAAAGGCGCTTATGGCGAACGCGGCCTGCAACCTTTCGACATGGAAAAAGCCATCAAAGAGCAGGCTGATTATGTGGTGTTTAACGGCCATGTCGGCGCGATTGCCGGCGACAATGCGCTCAAAGCCAATGTGGGCGAAACCGTGCGCATGTTTGTGGGCAACGGCGGCCCCAATTTGGTGTCTTCATTCCATGTGATCGGTGAGATTTTCGATAATGTGCATGTAGAAGGCGGCGATTTGGTCAATAAAAACATTCAAACCACACTGGTGCCTGCCGGCGGTGCGGTGATGGTTGATTTCAAAGTGGATGTGCCCGGCAGCTACACTTTGGTCGATCACTCGATTTTCCGTGCCTTCAACAAAGGTGCGCTCGGCCAATTGGTGGTGGAAGGCCCTGAAAATAAAGAAATCTTCTCCGGAAAAATCGGCGACACGGTTTACCAGCCTGAAGGCGGCGCGATTCAAACCGTGCCTTTGAGCGCCAGCGAAGCGGCTCGTGTGGAAGCCGGCCCCGCCAAAGCGGCCAGCAAAGAAGACCAAATCAAGCTGGGCAAAGCGGTGTATGAGTCCAACTGTTTGGCCTGCCACCAAGCCAACGGCCAAGGTGTGGAAGGCGCATTCCCGCCGCTGGCCAAGTCGGATTATCTGGCGGCCGACACCAAACGCGGCATCCATGCCATCTTGCGCGGCGTGAGCGGCAAGATTACCGTTAACGGCAAGGAATACAGCAGCGTGATGCCGGCTGTAGCGCTCAACGACGAGCAAACCGCCAACGTGCTTACCTATATCCTCAACAGCTGGGGTAATGCCGGCGGCCAAGTTACACCGGCCGAGGTTGCCACCGAACGCAAAGCCAAGTAAAAGCACAGAGGCCGTCTGAAAGGTTTCAGACGGCCTTTAAAACAAAAAAACGGCAACAGAATGCTTTTTATACGGCTTTTGCAAAAAGGCCGTCTGAAAAACATTTTGATGATAAAGATAAAGACACCCGCCATGAACACAGCCAAACTGCTCTCCCTCAGCCTGTTGATGCTCTGCGGCTCGGCCTTTGCCGCCGATATGGCCAAAATCAGCGGCGGCAGCTATCGGCCGCTCTATCTGAAAAAAGACACGCCCATGATCGCCGTGGCCGCGTTTGAATTGGATAAAACGCCGGTAACCAACCGCGAATTTGCCCAATTTGTGCAGAAAAATCCGCAATGGCAGCGCGGCAAAATCAGCAGCAAGCAGGCCGACGGCCACTATTTACAGCAATGGGTGAAAAGCGGCCAAAGCTTTGCACCCAAAGCCGGTGATGCCGATAAACCGGTCACCAACGTATCGTGGTTTGCCGCCAACGCCTATTGCGCCGCACAAGGCAAACGCCTGCCCACCATCGACCAATGGGAATATGCCGGCCAGGCTTCGGCCACCCGCAAAAACGGCACCACCGAGCCCGGCTACAGCCGCACCATTTTGGATTGGTATGCCGACAGCAGCCAGCAAGGCTTGCGCGAAGTGGGCAAAAGCCGCGCCAATTATTGGGGTGTGCACGACATGCACGGCCTGATTTGGGAATGGACAGAAGACTTCAACAGCAGCCTTTTGAGCTCCGGCAGCGCGGATGCCAATATGTTTTGCAGCGGTGCGGCCATCGGCACCGCCGACCCGAGCGATTATGCCGCCTTTTTGCGCTACGGTTTGCGCACCAGCCTGCAAGCCAAATTCTCATTGCACAACCTGGGTTTCAGGTGTGCCAAAGCATAGATTGCTTCCTCCTGCATGAGCCAGTCTCAGCAAGCAGCTTCGGCGATACGCTTAAACGTATCGCCGCTTTTTTTGTGTTTGGACAATATTTTGCAAGCATTCAAATATAGTGGAATCAAAGAAAAACCGACGCAAAACAATAAACCTCAAACCGTGCGCAGGGTGTGGCGCAGCCACGCACACGGTTTAAACGGCTTTGGCGTGCAGGGTTTGCTGTATGCGGCTGTATCAGTTTTGCATTCATTCCACTATAAATAAGGCATTGCATGATGAATCATATGCAAAGGCCGTCTGAAACCTTTCAGACGGCCTGCTCAACCTTTACATTATCCGTGCAAACAGCCAAGAAATTGCATCGGGTAACACCATCCGCCGTTTTGACTTGCCGCAGCTTCAACCCATTTTTCAAAAACATAGAAACATTTCATCAGCATTCTCTGATTGTCAAATCCTGTAAAGCCCGTTAGTATCACCTCACCGCCAACAAGCGGCCATAAATAAAACAAACACCCACAAAGGAAGAAAACATGAAACGCAAACTCACCGCCGCCCTGATTGCGGCTCTGCCGGCGCTTGCCTTGGGGCAAAACGTGGTCGTGTTCGGCGACAGCCTCAGCGACACCGGCCAGCCCGGCTGGGCGCTCAAAGCCAGCTACCTCGATGCCAACGGCCAAATGCACAAGCTCTACGACGAGCATGTGGCCGCCGCGCTCGGCAGCAGCCTCACCGCTTCGGGCAGCGGCGGCAGCAATTATGCCTACAGCGGCGGCGTGGTGCTGGGCAGCAACAGCGCGCTCACCGCCGCGCAGCCTAACCTCGCCCTGCAACAGCAAATTGCGAATTACACCGCCCAAGGCGTGCGCCCTGAAAGCCTGCATATTTTATGGGGCGGCGGCAACGATATGGCCGCCATTCTCGAGCGCGCCCAAAGTGCTGCCTCGCCCACCGCATCGGTGAGCGCCGACACCGCCGCCGCCGCTGCCGAAAGCGCCCGCCAATGGCAAACGTTGCGCAGCGCCGGCGTGGATTTGGCGGTGATACCCAACGTGCCCAATGTGGTCTACACGCCCACGCTGTTTCAAAGCTTCGGCCAAGCCGCCGCGCAAGGTTTCGGCGCACAAGTGGAGCAGGTTGCGCCGAATATGGGCAGCGCCGCCACCGCCGCTTTTAATCAGGCTTTTCAAGCGGCTTCAGCCGCGCTGGCGCAAACCGAGCAACAATCGCTGGCCGATTTCAACAGCGCCCGCGCCACCGTGCTGGCCAACACCGCCGCCGCAATCTACAGCAGCCCGCTCGGCCAAGCGTTGAGCGCCGCCGGCATCAGCGAAGCGGCGTTTAACGCCAATCTGCAAACGCAATACCAAAGCTTTGCCGCCAGCGCCACCAGCGCCACCACCTTGCTCAACAGCCAAACCACCGCCGCGCTCAATCAAGTGGGCGGCAACATCGTGCGCATCGACACCGACCGCCTCTTTGCCGATATGCTCGCCAGCCCCGAGCGCTACGGCTTGGCCAACACCACCGCCCCGGCTTGCAGCGGCAGCACCGCACAAAGCCTGTGCCGGCCTGCCGATGCCGCGCAGGCCGACAGCCGCCTGTTTGCCGACGGCTTCCACCCCGGCCCCGCCGCACACCAAATTATGGCCGACTACATCATCAACACCCTGCAAGCGCCGCAAGACATGGCAGCTCTGCGCCGCAGCGTCATGGAGCAAAGCCGCAACGTGCAAGACTTTGTGCGCGAAGAGAGCAACCGCCAACGCAGCAACCCGCAAGCGCCGCACACGCTCGATGCCATCGCCGCCTACCAGCGCCACAGCGGCGACGGCCACAGCATTCATGCCGGTGCCAAAGCGCAATTTAATGAAAACTGGCAGGCAGGTGCCGTGTTCAGCCGCAGCGAAAACGAACAAAGCAGCGGCCGCACCGACATCGAGGGCAAAACCAACAGCCTCAGCGGCTTTATCCGCTACGATCAACCGCGCTGGTGGCTGGGCGGCTTGGTGCAGATTAACGACAGCGATTACACCACCCGCCGCCATTTCAACCTCGGCCAAGCTGCATTAACCCAAAGCGGCGACACCAGTGGCAACAGCCGCGCCGGCGGCCTCTTTGGTGGCTACGATGTGTGGCAGAGCAACAGCACGCGCCTATCTGCCTTGGCCGACCTCACCCTCACCAAAGGCAAAATCAACGGCTTTGCCGAGCAGGGCAGCGATGCCGCCCGCATGCAGTTTGGCAAGCAAAACCTGCATTCGCTGCAAAGTGGGCTGGGCTTTGAAGTGCGCCACCAAAGCGGCAGCTGGCAGCCTTTTGCCAACCTGCGCTGGGTGAAAGAATGGAAAAAAGACGATCAGGGCATCAGCGCAGGCTTGGGCGGCAGCCACTTTTATTCCGCCACGCCCGAGCAAGACCGCAGCTGGCTGGGCGCGCTCGCCGGCGTGCAATGGCAGCCGCAAGGCAGCCCGCTGCACGCTTTTGCCGCCGCCAGCCGAGATTTCGGCCACCGCAACCAAAGCCACACCGGCCTGCAAATCGGCATAGGCGCACGCTTTTAAACAAATATTGGTGGTTTAAGCAGCGATGCCGTCTGAAACTTTTCAGACGGCATCGTTTTGTTTTTCACATTCAAATAAACGTAGCTACAATTAGCTTTGTGAAAGCAAAGCGTAATCGTACGCATGACACACCAATGCCGTCTGAAACTTTTTTCAGACGGCCTCGCTTCATTTCCCACATACAAATAAACGTTGGCACGATTAGCCTGTAGGTCGGATTCTCGAATCCGACACTTGTTCGCAGAACAAGGCACGCACATCGCTTTGGCCGTTGGCCAAACTACGCGGATGCTGCTGCTGAACTGCTTTATTTGTAAGGTTATTTTTTAGAATTGGTATGACACACCAATGCCGTCTGAAACCGTTTTGAATGGGTATTAATTCGCCTCCGGGCTGATTTTATTCAAACGCGCCTGCAAGCGCTCGATGTCGTCGCGCAGGCGCTCCACTTCGGCGGTCCAGGCATCGAATTCTTCGCGGCTGATCACCGGCGCTTCGGGCTCGCGGGCAAAGTCGCCCCATTGTGCCATCAGGCTTTGGCCGATCTGCTTGAGCGTGCCGCCCACTTGCGCCGCGCGCCGGTTGATGCCGCCGGCTGCGGCATCGCCAAACAGGCGGCTGATGTCGTCGTTGGCATAATAGCGCAGGCTGCCCATCAGTGGCAGCAGCGCCAAGGCCAGCTCGGTGTCGCCATCGAGCGCCACATCGCCCACGCCGGGGGTTTGCCCTTGCAGCACTTTTTGCAGCGCCGATTGGTGAAACGTGATTTCGGCATCGGCTTCACGATCGCTTTCTTCCAAAAAGCCCTCGGCGTTGAAGCGGCCGTGCAGGACAAGGCCGGCGGCATTGATGCGCAACACAATGCCGTTGTAGCCGGCCAGCGCGGCTTGGGTTTCGCGGTTTTGCTGAATCAAATGGTTGATAATCGCTAAGGCAAACATGGTGTTCTCGCTTGGCAGGCCGCCAAAAGTGTTCAGACGGCCTGCGGAATAAAATCGTTATAAAGGCTGGCCACAATTTTGCCGCCGCGCGTGTCGGCCATATCGAAATCGGCTTCAGGCAGGCCGAGCTTGGCGGCTTCGGCGCGGTAAAATTCGTGTTTGGGCGGGTGCGCGGGCGACACGATATTGCGGATGCGCACGCCCGCCGGATGCGCGGCAGCATGGAGCAGGGCGGCCACGGCGCTTTCTTGGTGCAGCATATTCACCGGCTGCTGTGCGCCGCCGATACGGCTTTTTTTGAGCAGGCTGGTGAGCGGGTGGCGGCTGGCGGAATAAAGGCCGCCCAGGCGCAAAATGTCGATGTGTGCGATGCCGCTGTTTAAAAAAAGCTGCTCGGCGGCCAGCACTTTTTCGGCAGACGCGGTGTGCGGATTGAGCGTGCTGGCTTCGTTGCACAAGCGCGCTTCATCGCCATACACGCTGATGCTGCTGCCATAAATAATGTGTTGCACGCCAAAGGTTTGAGCCAAGCTCAGCCAATTTTGCAGCACCATCGCATAATCGGCCACGGCAGAGGGCGGCAGCAGGCAAAACCACAAGGGCTTATCGGCCCAATCTTGCCAACGTGCCGCGTCAAAAGCCTGCGCGGCATTCAAATCGTGCGCGCTGAGGCTGACTTCGGGCGGCAGATTGATGTCGTCGGAAGTGAGGTGGCGTTTGATGGCGGCCACGCGGCGGCCTTGCTGGTAGAGCTTTTCGGCCAAAGGGCGGCCGAGATAGCCCAGCCCCAACACCGCTGCATCGGGCGCGCCCATTTCAGACGGCCTCGCTCTGCCAGGCGGGCGCCACCCATTTTGCGGCTTCCACAAAACGGTAGTCGGCCATTTTTTGCAACAGCGCGGCCGGATGATCCGCCACACACAGCAGGCTCATATTGGCCTGCGGCATAAAGCCCTCATCGGCGGTTTGCTGCATCATCGCCAACAGGCCGTCGAAAAAGCCGCCGATATTGAGCACGCCCACGGGCTTGGCATGCAGGCGCAGTTGCGCTTGCGACACTACTTCAAACAATTCTTCGTAAGTGCCCAGACCGCCGGGCAGGGCGATGAAGGCATCGGCCAATTCGATCATTTTGTTTTTGCGCTCGGTCATGTCGGCAGTTTCGATTAATTGGCTCAAGCCCAAATGCGCCACTTCTTTTTCGCGCAAAAAAGTGGGTATCACGCCGATTACTTGGCCGCCTTCGGCCAGCGCCGCATCGGCCACCGTGCCCATCAGGCCGATTTTGCCGCCGCCATACACCAGCGTGCTGCCACGCTCGGCAATGGCTTTGCCCATGGCTTGGGCGGCTTCGAAATAAGCGGGTTTGTTGCCCAGATTGGAGCCGCAATACACTACGATATGGTTCATTTTATTCATGTTTTCTCTGATTTTCTTTTATTTGGTTTTCAGACGGCCTGAATGTTGGCAGGCCGTCTGAAAGCTTGTTTTACAACACCGCCTGCGGGTAAGCGCCGACCACTTTCACAAACGATGCGCGTTCGCCCAATTCGGCCAGCGCCTGCTGCACTTTGGCATCGTTGCGGTGGCCTTCGATGTCGATAAAAAACAGATAATCCCACAAGCCCGAGCGGCTGGGGCGGCTTTCGAATTTGGTCATCGAAATGCCCAGCTCGGTAAAGGGCTTGAGCAGGGCGTTTACCGCGCCGGCTTTGTTGGGGGTGGAAATCACCAGCGAGGTTTTGTCGCGGCCGGTGGGCGCGGTGTCTTGATGGCCGAGCACGAGAAAGCGGGTGGTGTTGTTGGGCTCGTCTTCAATATTTTCGGCCACTTTCACCAATTGATAAATTTCGGCGGCGCTCTGGCCGGCAATCGCCGCCACGCCGGCTTCGCCACTCTGAGCCGCCAGCCGCGCGGCTTCGGCATTGCTCGACACGGAAATGCACACCGCATCGGGCAGGTGGCGGCTCAGCCAGTCGTGGCATTGCGCCAGCGCCTGCGCATGGGCATAAACCTTGCTGATGCCGGCCATTTGGGCATGGTCTTTGCGCAATAAATGATGGTGGATGCGCAGCACCACTTCTCCGCACGCCTGCAAGGGCGACACCGACAATAAATCCAGCGTGCGCCCCACGCTGCCCTCGGTGGAATTTTCCACCGGCGCCACCACATAATCGGCGCGGCGCGCTTCCACCATGCGGAAGCATTCGTCGATGGTGGTGCAGGCCTGCGTGTGGGCGGCGTGGCCGAAATGCTTGACGGCCGCCTGCTGGGTGAAGGTGCCGGCCGGGCCCAGATAGGCGATGGTGAGCGGGCGCTCCACCGCCAAGCATTCGCTCATGATTTCGCGAAACAGCCGCGCCACCGCCTCGCCCGGCAAAGGGCCGGTGTTGAGGCTTTGAATACGCCGCAACACTTCGGCCTCGCGCTCGGGGCGATACACCACGCCCGTGCCTTTCAATTCACCAATGGCGCGCGCATGCCCGGCCCGCTCGTTGAGCAAGCGCAAAACAGCGGCATCGATTTCGTCAATGGCATTGCGGTGCGGCAAAAGCGGATCATGGGCAGACATGGCATTCTTTCTGTGAAAACGGTGAAAAAGGGGTGGAAAAAGCAGGCGTTATTCTAGCATTAAAGAAAATGGCCGTCTGAAAATATGCGCTTTCAGACGGCCTGACACAGATTACACATGCTGCGGCCGTTCACGCCAGGCATCGCGCGAAAACGCCAGCAGCAGCACCATGCCGCACACCGTGGCCGCGAGCATCATGCCCGCCATCACCTGCGGCGTGCCGTTGTGCAGCCAGGTGGTGAGCATGCCCACCGCCGCGCCGATCAGCGATTGGCACACGCCCAGCACCGCATTGGCGCTGCCGCCTTCTTCTTTGAAATAGCCCATAAAGCAAGCCTGCGTGTTGGCCACAATCAAGCCTTGCGTGCCCACCGACACCATCACGCAGCCCACCAGCCACCACAAAGGCGGCATGCCGGTGAGCATCACCGCCGCCACCATCAGCGCATTGGCGGCCAATTGAATGAGAATGCCCCATTTCAAAATATCTTTCGCATCGCTGCCGGTTTTCAATTTCCAGGCGGTGATGCGGTTAAACGTGGCCATGGTGATGATGTTGAGGCCGAAAACCCATGCATAAGCATGCGCCGACAAGCCGTAAAGATTCATATACACAAACGACGATTCGGTGAGAAAAACAAACATCGATGAAAAACTAAACGCCTGAAAAAACAAAAAGCCCAGCGCCGGCCGCGTGCTCAGCACATGGCGGTAGCGCGCCGCCACCGTGCGGAAAATGCTGCGGTTGATGGCATCGGTGTGCACCGGTTTGGCCAAAAAGCGATAAAGCAAGCCCCACACAATGGCCGCATAAAGCGCCAAAAAGCCGAAAATCAGCCGCCAGCCGCCCAAAGCCTTCAAAGCCGCGCCCAGCATCGGCGCCACCAAAGGCGCGCCCATCATAATGATGCCGATCAGCGCAAACATCTGCGCCGCCTTATTGCCCTCATAATTGTCGCGCACGATGGCGCCCACCACCACCACCGTCATGCCCGCGCCGAAAGCCTGCACCATGCGCAAGAGCAGCAATTCATCTGCCGAACGGATAAACACCAGCCCGATTACGCTGGCGATATACACCACCAAGCCCGTGAGCGCCACCACGCGCCGCCCTTTGATGTCGGCTATCGAGCCGCCCACGAGCTGCCCCGCCGCCACGCCGAACATAAATGTGCTCAAACTCTGCTCGATGCGGTGGATATCCGCACCCAGAGAATCGGCCATGGCAGGAATCGCCGGCAGATAGGCATCAACGGAAAAAGGCATAATCGCCACCAGCATGGCCAGCAGAGCGGCCATCTGCTTATCGCTTAAAGTTTGCGGAGCTTGAGTCATATTTGCTTCTCAAAAGGCAAGCCGCCCGAAGGCGGCTGCAAAAATAAATAATGTGGCAATGATTATACGCGCTTTTCAGACGGCCTGTCGGCATAATAATAAAATCATGCACTTGCATGGGTTTGGCGCGCTATAAAAGGCCGTCTGAAACCCGTTCAGACGGCCTTGCCTATTCCCGCTTACCAAAATAAATTTTGGCTCGGGTACGGATATTCGATATTGGCCGCAGCCCTGGAAAATGGGTTTTGCAAACCAGCGCTGTCGCAGTTAGGTTATCTTTTCGAATGGGTATAAATTCCGACCGAGTTATTGCCTGATCTAGTTATTGCCTGATCTAAGGTGCTTCACAACACAATATGATGCCGTGGATTGTGCCAAACAAATTGATTGGATTAAGATAAAACCGATTGATTTTTATTGTCTGCAAAGGCCGCCTGAAAGTAAAATTGCGGCCAGGCCAATCTTTCAGGCAAGCGGTCGTGGCAAAACCGAATCAGCCTCAAAAAAGTTAGCCTGCACAGCAAACCATTTCACCTCTTCAAAGGCATTTATGAAAATCATCCGTAGCGCTGAGTTCAAAGCAGAGTGCCCTTGGGGCGCAATAAATATTGCAAACATGAATGGGGTGACAAATGACACATTAATGACGGTGAGGAAATTTTTGCGGTGCTCAATGGCTCTGTGGAAATGTTTTACAAAGAAGATGGCGCGGAAAAATCTTCAATCCTCAATGCAGGGGATATTTTCTTTGCATCCATTGGCACTGAGCACGTTGCGCACCCAATTGGGGAGGCCAGAATTCTGGTTGTAGAACATGAAGGCAGCATTTGAAAATCGATGCAGCCCAGCCATTCATCCAAACCGGCCTTGCTTCGGCTCGGCTTCACTCAGGCGTTTAAGTTTATGAAAAAAATCCTTGCCTTATCCCTCTTCATCGCTGCATCAAACGCGGCCATGGCCGCGGAAGTTTGCCCGGTTACCGAGCAGGCGCTGGCCGGTGCTTGGAGTCGCAGCAGCCATACCGGTGAATTCGAAGAATTTTTACTCGATACGGAAAACGGCACGCGCACATTCCACTCATGGCTTCATCAAGTGCCCGAGCTTTCCGCTGCCTCGTGGAAGGTAGAAAACTGCCGATTGGTGGTCACCTCACGATTGGGAGAATATCCGCAGGTGCGTTTAAAAATACTTGGCCTGCGAAAGGGCAAGCTGCGCCTTTATGATGAAGCGCATCGGGAGGAATCGATTTATACCCGTGTGCCGGATAAGCCCTAAGCATTCGTTTGCATGGCGTTCAGCCTATCAGCCAAAGGCTACCTGAAACCGTTTCAGGTAGCCTTTATTATTTTCACTCCCCAAAATAAGTTGTAGGTCGGATACGGGTAGCCGATATTTACCACCGCGTTGATGCTTGTTCTTTGAACAAGCGTCGGATTCAAGAATCCGACGCTACGCACTGAATAACGACTTTTCTTTTTTCTCTTGGCTGTTCAAAGCATTCAGACGGCCTTTCACCCTAAACCGCTTTTCTGCGCGCCACCCGGCTGCGCACCCACACGAAAAACAGCGGCACAAACAGCAAGCCCAAAAGGGTGGAGATGATGGTGCCGCCGAGCACGGCGGTGCCGATGGCGATGCGTCCGGCCGCGCCCGCGCCGCTGCCCAGCGCCAAGGGCAGCACGCCGAAGCCGAAGGCGAGCGAAGTCATGATAATCGGGCGCAGGCGCAGGCGCGCGGCTTCGATGGCCGCTTGGGTGAGGCTGCGGCCTTTTTGTTGCAGCTGCACCGCGAATTCCACAATCAAAATGGCGTTTTTCGAAGCCAAGCCCACGGTGGTGAGCAAGCCCACTTGGAAAAACACATCGTTGTTCAGCCCGCGCAGCGAAGTGGCCGCCAGCGCGCCAAACAAGCCCAAGGCCGCGGCCAAAATAACCGCCAGCGGCACGCTCCAGCTTTCATACAGCGCCGCCAGACACAAAAACACAAACACCATTGAGAGCACATAAAGCAGCGGCGCTTGCGCCCCGGCACGCTGCTCTTGCAGTGATGCGCCGGTCCATTCGTAATCGAAGCCGCGCGGCAATTCAGCCATAATGGCCTGCACCGCCCGCATGGCGTCGCCCGAGCTCACGCCGTTTTGCACCGAAGCCTGCATATCCATCGCCGGGCTGCCGTTAAAGCGCAGCAATTGCGGCGGCGCCACCGCCCAGCGCACGCTGCTGAACATGGAAAGCGGAATCATCTCGCCCGCATTATTGCGCACCCGCCATTCGCCCACATGCTGCGGCTGCATGCGAAAGGGCGCGTCGCCCTGGATATACACGCGCTTCACGCGGCCGTTGTGGATAAAATCGTTCACATAAGTGCCGCCGAGCGCATCGCTGAGCAGGCGGTTGACCACATCAGGCTCGATTTGGTGGGCCACGGCTTGATCGTTGTCGATGTCCACCACCAATTGCGTGCGCGCATCTTGGTTGTTGGTGCGCACATTGCGCAGATAAGCGTTGTTTTGCGAGAGCGATATAAAGTG
Organism: Uruburuella suis; assembly: GCF_022870845.1. Taxonomy (GTDB): domain Bacteria; phylum Pseudomonadota; class Gammaproteobacteria; order Burkholderiales; family Neisseriaceae; genus Neisseria; species Neisseria suis. The sequence continues at coordinate 1,937,538 of NZ_CP091507.1, read as the reverse complement.
GTCTTTAGCGGCCACCAGCGCCTCATAGCCCGCGCCGTTCATGTCTTTAATCACAAAGCTCACGCCGCTGGCGGAACCGAGGCTGCGCACCACCGGCGGCAGGCTCACGAAAATGCGCGCATCGGTGCGGCTGCGGAAGAGGCGGCTGGCGCGCGCTTCCAAGGCGGCTGCGCTTTGTTCGGCACTCGGCCGCTCATCCCAAGGCTTGAGCCGCACGGTGAGCCGCCCGAAGCCCTGGTTGCCGCCGATGCCGGTAATCGCCGACACAGTGGTCACTTCCGGCTGTTGGGCAAAATAATCGCTCAATTCGCCGATGGTGGCTTGCAGGCGCTCATCGGTGGCGCCGGGCGGCATGGTTACACTCACCGTGAGAAAGCCTTGGTCTTCTTCGGGCAGAAACGAAGTGGGCAGCCAGGCAAACAGCACGGCGCACACCGCCAGCAGCGAAACAAACGCCGCCAACATGATTTTGCTGCGGCGCAATAATTTGGCTTCGGTGCGGCCATATTGTTTGGTCAGGCGCTCAAAGCCGCGGTTAAATGCGGCAAACAAGCGTGCAAACAGGCTTTGGCGCGGCTTTGCATGCGCTTTGGGCTTGAGAAACTGCGCACACATCGCCGGCGAGAGCGTGAGCGCCACCCACACCGAAAACGCCATCGCCGCAATAATGGTGACGGCAAATTGGCGGTAAATCACGCCGGTGGAGCCGGGAAAAAACGCCATCGGCACAAACACCGCCGAGAGCACCACGCCGATGCCCACCAGTGCCGGCGCGATTTCCCGCATCGATTGCTCGGTGGCGGCTTTGGCATCCAGCCCCTGCTCGTGCATCACCCGCTCTACGTTTTCCACCACCACAATCGCATCGTCTACCAATAAGCCGATGGCCAGCACCAGCGCAAACATGGTGAGCATATTGATGGAATAGCCAAACAAGGCGAGCACGCCGAATGTGCCCATCAACACCACCGGCACCGCCACCGCCGGAATCAGCGTGGCGCGCCAGCTTTGCAAAAACACATAAATCACCACCACCACCAACACAATCGCTTCCAGCAGCGTGTTCACCACTTCTTTCACCGAAGCTTTCACAAACGGCACGCTGTCTTGGCTGGTTTGCGCCTTGATGCCATAGGGAAAATCCGGCTCCATATCGCGGATGCGCGCTTCCACCGCCGCGGCCACTTCCAGCGCATTGGCGCCATCGGCCAGCACAATCGCCAGCGCGCCGGCATTGCGTCCGTTGAGCTTGTTTTGCACATCGGCGCTTTCGGCCGCCAATTCCACCCGCGCCACGTCTTTAATCCGCACCGTGGCGCCGCTACCGCTGCTTTTCAGAATAATGTTTTCAAACTGCGCCGCCGTTTGCAGCTTGCCGCGCGCCTGTATCGGCACATTGAGCATCTGCCCGGCCACCGAAGGCAGCTGGCCGAGCTGGCCGGCAGACACCTGCACATTTTGCCGCTCGATGGCGCTGCGCACATCGGCGGGCATCAGCTGGTATTGTTCTAATTTGTAAGGATCGAGCCAAATGCGCATCGCATAAGGGCTGCCGTATAACACCACTTCGGCCACGCCGTCGATGCGGCCGAGCACATCCACCAGATTGCTGGCCAGATAATCGGTGATGGCCACGCGCGGCACATCGGCCTCTTGCGGCACAAACATCCACGTCACCAAATTTTCCTGGCCGCCCTTGGTTACGTTCACCCCGCGCTGCTGCACTTCATCAGGCAGGCGGCTCATCGCCTGCTGCAAAGCATTTTGCACCTGCACCTGCGCCACATCGGTGTCGGTGCCCGGCTCAAACGTGAGCGTGGTGCGCGACTGCCCCGAAGAATCGGCACTGGAGCTCATATACATCAGCCCGTCGAGCCCCTTCATCTGCTGCTCGATGATTTGCGTCACCGAATCGTTTACCGTGTCGGCAGAAGCACCGTTATAACGCGCCGACACCGACACCTGCGGCGGCGCCACATCGGGATATTGCTCCAGCGGCAGGCGCAATAAGGATAACGCACCGGCAAAGGTGATGAGAATGGCGAGCACCCAGGCAAACACGGGGTGGTGGATAAAAAATCGGGACATAAACAACCTTGGTTTCGGAAAGGAGAAAACGAATGTTTGCAGAGCCGGCTGCGTGCATCAGATGCCGATTTTAATGTACAAAAGCAGCCGATACATTAAAAAACAGCAACAGATTGCGCGTATCGTGTGAATGAAAAAATGCAGGTTTGTTGTCAAAGCAAACAATGCCGCATTGTAGAGGCGGGCAGCCTCTTTGCGTAAAGCTGGTTTTCTTCTCAGGAAAGGTAAAAATGTATAATACCCATTCGAAAACAAGGCCGTCTGAACGATTAATGTTTCAGACGGCCTTGTTTTTTAGCGCCAATACAGCTAACCCAAGCCAGTCAAACCGTGTGCGTGGTTGCGCCACACATCCTACTGCCGGGCGCGGTTTCTTGTTTGATTTTGCACAAGATTGCGCCGCTTCACGGCTTATTCTTCTTCGTCGCCGTAATATTTCACGCCGATTTTAATCGGGGCGCGACCTTGCGATTTGCGGTGGTGGTTGGAATCGCGCAGCGAATAGGCGCAGCCGCAATATTCTTGCTGATAAAAATGCTCGCGTTTGCTGATTTCTATCATGCGCGCGCTGCCGCCGCCTTTGCGCCAGTTGTATTGCCAATATTGCAGCTCGGGGTATTTTTCAGCCGCGCGCACGCCGCAATCGTTGATTTGGTTCATGTTTTTCCAGCGCGAAATGCCCAGGCTGCTGGTGATCACGGGAAAGCCGTGCTCGTGGGCATAAAGCGCGGTGCGCTCGAAACGCATGTCGAAACACATGGTGCAGCGGCGGCCGCGTTCAGGGTCCATCTCCATGCCGCGTGCGCGCTCAAACCAATTGTCCACATCGTAATCGGCGTCGATAAAGGGGATGTTGTGTTTTTCGGCAAAGGCGATGTTTTCGTTTTTGCGGATTTCGTATTCTTTTTTGGGGTGGATATTGGGGTTGTAGAAATAAATGGTGAAATCGATGCCCGAAGCGAGCATGGCTTCCATCACTTCGCCCGAGCAGGGGGCGCAGCAGGAATGCAGCAACACTTTTTTGTGGCCGTCGGGCGGGGTGAGGGTGGGGCGGTCGATGGGGGTGGTTTCGGCTTTGGGCTGGCTCATGGCGATGCTCTTTTTGAGATTAAGGCGTTCAGACTGCCTTTTTGTTTGGTGGCAGTTGAACGGTGTGTGGGGCGTTATTTTAGCAGAATCAGTTGTTAAGATGTGTAGCAGGCCGTCTGAACGGGGTTCAGACGGCCTTTTACTCTTGATTCCAATAAGCCCGTAGGTCGGATTCTTGAATCCGACACTTGTTCGCAGAACAAGGTGTTCACATCACTTTGGCCAATGGCCAAACATCGGATTCAAAAATCCGACCTACGCGGGTGTTGTTGTCGAACTGCTTTTATTTTGTAAACTTATTTTTCGAATGGGTTTCAGACGGCCTGTTTTGTGGTGATTGATGCCGATAAGCCTCACAAGCCCATGGCGTGTTTAATCAGGCGCTGTTTCAGCGGCGCGGCGGCATTCACCCAGTTGAGGCCGTTGTTGCGCAGCCACGGCAGCGCGGGCAGGTGGTTTTCGCCAAACAGGTGAAACAGGCCGTCGCAGCCAAGCTGCATGGTGCGCACGGGCTCGAGGCGGTTTTGCGCATAGCGTTTTAAAAGCTGGTGTGCGCCCAAATCGGCGGCGTTTTGGCTGAGGCGGGCAAATTCGATTGCATCGCCAAAACCCAGGTTCACGCCCTGGCCAGCCAGCGGATGGATGGTGTGGGCGGCATCGCCGATCAGCATGATGCGTTGCGCCACGGTGGTAGCGGGGCGGCGCAAAATCAGCTCAAAGGCAAAAGCGGGCGAGAGCGGCGAGAGGCGGCCGAGCATGCCTTCGCCTTGCGCGGTAACGGCGGCGGCCAGATCATCGGGCGCGAGCGCGGTGAGTTTTTCCGGCGCGGCGGTGCTCCACACGATGGAAATTTTATGGTCCGGCAGCGGCAGATAGGCCAGCACTTCGCCGTGTTTAAACCATTGATAAGCGGTGCCGTGGTGGCTTTTTTCGGTGTGGAAATTGGCCACCACGCCGTGATGGCCGTAGGCGTTTTCCTGCACGGTAATGCCTGCTTGCGCGCGCACCCACGAGTTGGCACCGTCGGCACCGATAATCAGCCGCGTTTTGAGCGTTTCGCCATTGGCCAGCGTGAGCGTGGCCGCTTCGACATCGGTGTGGATGGCGGCGGCTTCGGTGAATACGGGAATTTCCAGCACTTCAATCTGCCGCCACAAAGCCGCGAGCAGCCAGCGGTTTTCGGCAATGCTGGTAAGTCTGTCGGCTTGGATGTCGGCAGCGGCAAATTCGATGCGCCCGCCGCCATCGCCGCGCACGTCCATGCGCGCCACGGGCTGAATGCGGCTTTCAGACGGCCAAGCGTGCAGCGATTGCAAAAATTGGCGGTTGACGGGGCTGATGGCATAAATGCGCGCATCCCAGCCTTTTTCGAGGCGCTCGGCATCTGTGGTGGGCGGGCGGATTTCGAGCAAGGCAACGCGGCGTTGCTGCTGCTTGAGCGCCACCGCCATCGCCGCGCCCACGAGGCCGCCGCCGATAATCAGGGTGTCGTAAATCATAATATTGGCCTTATACCCAATCTGAAAAACAATCTAATGCGTTGTTCGCCTTGCCGTGCTCTCTGTGCTGCCTGCGGAGAGCCGTTTTGTTAGCTTGTTTGTTAGGTTTGGTATTGTTGGTGTGATGATGCTGATTATACCTGTTTCTTATACCTGTTTCAGACGGCCTGTTTGGTTTTTGCGCTGTTTGGGCGTGCTAAATGCAGGCGCTGAAGGCATTGGATTGGCAGGCCGTCTGAAGATGGATTATGGCTGGTTTTGGGCATATTGCGGCAAATCGTCGTTGATGTGCAGCCAGCGGATTTTGCTGCCGGTCCAAATATGATAGGCGGGCGCGATGCGGTCGGGGTGGTCGAGGCTGGCGAGGGTGAAATCGAGCGTGGTAGGCTCGGCTTCGCTGCAAAAAAGTAGCTGCGTGCCGCAATGGCGGCAGAATTCGCGCCGGCTGTGTGCCCCCGATGCAAAATGGGCGGGTTTGCCTTGGCTGTATTCAAAGCTGCCGCGCGCCACGGTGGCCCAGGCTTGCACAGGCGCGCCGGCGGAATGCTGGCACAGGCGGCAATGGCAATAGCCGGCATCGATGGGTGCGTGCAACACGCGGTAGCGGATGCGGCCGCACAGGCAGCCGCCGAGCAGGGGATAGGGCATGGTATTTGGCCGATCAGGTTTCATATCAATCCAAAAAAATAACCTAACTTCGTTGTCTCGCCTTGCCGTACTATCTGTACTGTCGCAGGCTTCCGCCTTGTTAGCTTACTTTTTTGAATGGGTATCAGACGGCCTTATCATAAGGAAGCGCTGCTTAAACGGCAAGGGTTTGGCGGCGCTTGTGTGTGGTGCGGGGCTTTAGGGTCTGTTCACAATTCATCTCGTGGCAATCTTTTGGCTCAAAAACGCGCCTGCCGCGTTGAAAATGCTCGCAAGGTGTTCAACCTTGCTGCGCTTTTCGCCTTGCAAGCGCGCTTTTGCGCTCAAAATCTTACGCACGGATGAAATGTGAACAGACCCTAGGGTCTGTTCACAATTCATCTCGTGGCAATCTTTTGGCTCAAAAACGCGCCTGCCGCGTTGAAAATGCTCGCAAGGTGTCCAACCTTGCTGCGCTTTTCGCCTTGCAAGCGCGCTTTTGCGCTCAAAATCTTACGCACGGATGAATTGTGAACAGACCCTAGGGTCTGTTCACATTTCATCACGCGGCAATCTTTTGGCTCAAAAACGCGCTCGCCACGTTGAAAATGCTCGCAAGGTGTCCAACCTTGCTGCGCTTTTCGCCTTGCAAGCGCGCTTTTGCGCTCAAAATCTTACTCGCGGATGAATTGTGAACAGACCCTAGGGTCTGTTCACAATTACTTGTCATAAAGGTAGCCACATCACAATGCATCCCAATAAAACCGTGCTGTGGAAGTTGCGCTTTAGCTTATCGTAGCGGCTGGCAATCGCTCGGAAATGTTTCAGACGACAAAAAGTATTCTCCACCAAGTGCCTGATTTTATAAAGATACCAGTCCATGTCTTTATTTTTCTCTTCCCTGTCTTTTCTATAGGGAATATTGGCTTTCGCGCCACTTTCCTCTATCTGTTCCCTGAGTCGGTCTGAATCATAGCCCTTATCCGCATTCACAAGCTCAGTTCCGGCAAGATCGATGTTATCAAGCAATTCCGGCGCAACGCTGATATCGTTGATATTGCCCGCAGTAATGATAATCTCAACCGGATTGCCTGAGACGTCTACCGCCAGATGAATCTTGCTGGTCATCCCGCCCCGGCTCATACCGATTGCGTGTTCCTCTTCTTCGCTGAGCCATGAGGCGCCGGCTGAATGTTGATGCGCCCGAACATAGCTGCCATCTATGGCTACCCATTCCAAATCACAGTCTTGGCTGAGCTTTTTTAAGGCTTCGGCAAAAATACCTTTTGCCGACCAACGGTTATAAGCCGTGTAAACGGTATGGTGTTTGCCGAAATACTCGGGCAGATCGCGCCAAGGGATGCCGGTTCTGACTCTGTATAGGATGCCTTCGAAAATCAGGCGTAGATTGGGTTTGCAATAAACACCCAAATCACGCAGAATGGGCAACAGCTTCGTCCAGTATTCATCTTTGAGTAGTGTGCGGGGCATGGCAGGTGTATTAGGGTTGTGTGAGAGCTCCCTTTTTACACCTGCTTTCCTTTTTATTCAATGTTATGACAAGTAATTGTGAACAGACCCTAGGGCTTGTGCAGGAAGCGGCGGATTTTCTGCCACAGCCCCGGCGCGGGCGCGGTTTCGGCCAGGTTGCCGGCGGCGATTTTTTCGGCCAGCATGGCTTTGATGCGGGTGCGCCATTCGTGTTGCAAAATGCCGAACACGGCGGTGTTGCGGCGCACACCGCTGGCGAGCACCATATCGCTGCGCAACACGCCCTCTTGCGTGGCGCCTATGCTTTCGAGTGCGCGGATGCTGGCGTGGTTGTTGATATCGGCGGTGAAGGCCACGCGGCACATATCCCAATGCTCGAAAGCGTGTTGCAGCAGCAGATATTTGGTGCGCTTGTTGACATTGCTGCCGCGGGTGTCGGTGTGCAGCCAGGTGTAGCCGATGTGCACGCTTTTGTGGTGCTCGTCGATGTGGTAAAAGCGGGTGCTGCCCACGATGCGGCCTTGATATTCCACCACAAAAGGCAGGTGGCGGCCGGCGGCGCGCTGCACCAACGCGGTTTGGATATAGCTGTGCATATTTTCCGCGCCCAGCGCGCTGTTGGGCGTGTATTGCCAAGTGTCGGGGCATTCGGCGGCTATTTGCAGCAGCGCATCGAAATGATCGATGCTAAGCGGCAGCAGGCGCAAATCGGCATCTTGCAGAATGAGCATTTCCTTATCCTCCAAGCGGGTGGGCGGCAGGATTCGGCAACGGATGAAATGCTAGGGATCCTGACATTTCGATTTATGGGGGTATTTCGCCCCTGAAAACGCATCTGCCGCGTTAAAAAGCCTCGCAAGGTGTCCAACCTTGCTGCGCTTTTCGCCTTGCATCTGCATTTTCAGGAACAAAATCCCCCTCATAAACGAAATGTCAGGACACCCTAACGATAGCGTGTGAAGATGACGATTAAAGCTTATAAACTGAAAATTAACAGGCGGGTGATTTTTTACACGCAGCAGGTTGTGGGGAGCTGGTCGGATTCTCGAATCCGACACTTGTTTGCAGAACAAGCATCAGGGCTGAGACAAATGTCGGATACAAGTATCGAGCCGGCGGATTCTTTCAGACGGCCTCGCTTTGTTTTCTGCATTCAAGCTTATGAAAAGCATGTAAACAGGCTTTTATAAACCGAAAATCAATTGGCGGGTGAATTTTTTACGCGCGGCGGGCAGGCTGTCGAGCAGCGCCATCACGCCGCCGCGCCCTAATTTGAGCAGGGCGTCGGGGTGGTCGAAAAGCGTGACCAAGCTGTGGGTGAAGCCCACAATGGCTTGCGCATCAGGGCGGCGGCCGGCGGCATATTGCTGCGCCAGCGCGTTGTTGTTGAGGCTTTTGGCGGCCGCAAAGCAGGCGGCCAGCGCCAGCGCGTCGCGCACGCCCAAGTTCAGCCCTTGCGCGGCCACGGGGTGCATGGTTTGCGCGGCATTGCCGATGCAGATCACGCGGCCGCTGTAAACCTTATTGAGCTGCTTTAATTGCAGGGGAAACACCGCCGCTTCGCCGCGTGCTTTCAGACGGCCTAAATGATTGCCGAACGCGGCTTCAAAGGCGGCGGCGAAGTCTTCAAACGGCATGTTTTTGAGCGAGAGCGCATCGGCGGGAGTGCGCGTCCACACCAAGCGGTAGGCATGGTGGTAGGGCAAAAGGGCGAAAGGGCCGGCATCGGCAAAGCGCTCATATGCGGTGCCGTTGTTGCCTTGCTCGAATTCGAGCGTGGTCACCAGCGCCGATTGTTGGTAATCGTAGCTGTGGCATTGCAGGCCGGGCAGGCCTTCGGCGAGGTGGCCGCCCTCGGCCAGCACCACCCAATCGGCGGTGAGGCTGTGCGCACGGCCTTGCTGCTCGATTTGCAGCTCGGCAAAATGGCTGAGCGTGCGTACTTGGGCCACTTGCGTGTGCCACAACACCGGCACGTTTTGCGCCGCCAGCGCCGCTTCGCAGGCGCGCATCAGCAGCGCATAATCCACCGTGCGCCCCAGCGCCGCCACGCCCATATCTTCGGCGCGCAGCAAGGTGCGGCCAAACATGTTTTGCTGCGAAATATGCACGTTCACAATCGGCGTGGTTTCTTCTTCGGGCAGCACCACGCCCGCCTGCTGAAACGCCGCCACGCTGTTGAACGACAAAGCCAGCGTGCGCCGGTCGCGGATTTCGGCATGCTGCGGCCGCGCCTCAATCAACAACACCTGCCGCCCTTGGCGGGCAAGCTGCAAAGCAGCCAACACGCCGACGGGGCCGGCGCCGATTACGGCGATTTGGGTATGGGCGGGAACGGGCGGCATGATGAAACCTCGCAATGGCAACAAGCGCTTATTTTAGCGGATTTTGATAAAAGCAGCTGGATTAAGATAACAGGCCGTCTGAAAACAAATCGTTCAGACGGCCTTTGAGGAATAGGCGCAGTGTGCACCATGTTATAATGCGCAGTTGCGTTTTGCCCTATTTAAAGAGATTTTTCCACCATGCACAACCTGCCGCCGCGCCGCTTGGCCGTTGCCCCCATGCTCGACTGGACAGATAAACACTACCGCCATATGGCGCGCCAAATCACGCGCCACAGCTGGCTCTATAGCGAAATGATCAACGCCGGCGCGATTATCCACGGCGACAAAACGCGCTTTTTAATGTTTAACGAAGGCGAAAATCCGCTCGCCTTGCAGCTGGGCGGCAGCGAGCCTGCGGATTTGGCCAAAGCGGCCAAAGCGGCCGAAGATTACGGCTATAACGAAGTCAACCTTAATTGCGGCTGCCCCAGCCCGCGCGTGCAAAAAGGCGCATTCGGCGCCTGCCTGATGAACGATGCGGCGCTGGTGGCCGACTGCCTCAACGCCATGCAGGATGCGGTGCAGATTCCCGTTACCGTCAAGCACCGCATCGGCGTCGACCGCCAAACCGAATACAGCACCGTGGCCGATTTTGTGGGCACTCTGCGCAAGCAAACCGCCTGCCGTACCTATATCGTGCACGCGCGCAATGCCTGGCTCGACGGCTTGTCGCCCAAAGAAAACCGCGAAGTGCCGCCTTTGAAATACGAATATGTTTACCGCCTCAAGCAGGAATTTCCCGATTTGGAAATTATCATCAACGGCGGCATCACCACCAACGAAGAAATCGCCGCCCATCTGAAGCATGTAGACGGCGTGATGGTGGGGCGCGAAGCCTATCACAACCCGATGGTGATGCGCGATTGGGATGCCTTGTTTTACGGCAGCAGCCATGCGCCGATTACCGAAGCCGATTTGGTGGCGCGCCTTTACGATTATGCCTTAAGCCAAGTAAACGCCGGGCGCGGCACCACCGTGCGCCATATCGCCCGCCATTATCTGGGCCTGATGCACGGCCTGAAAAACGCCCGCAGCTGGCGGCGCATGCTCTCCGACGCCGCCTTGCTCAAGCCCAACCGCCCCGAGCTGATTTTGGAAGCGTGGGCGCAAGTGGCTGCGGCCAACGGGTTTGAATAAAATTAAATTGTCATAAAAATATAGGCCGTCTGAAACTTTTCAGACGGCCTATAGTCTTTTCTTAAGTTAATAATGATTTGCATTTATTAATTTAAATGTGCATTCCTCTGCCGGAAGGAATGTTTTTATGAGGCAGTTTGATTGAAAAGGAGAAACAATATGAATCTATACAGCAATATCGGCAATTTCTCTTCAGCCTTTAACGGCTGGCGTGCAGAGCCAAAAGAAAGCTTTCGGGCATCAGATTGGCAACCCATTCCTCCACCTGCAATCCCGCAGCCGTCAGGCTATATACCTTCTCTCTCAATACCGAGAGCACCTGTGGACAATCCTGCCCACGAAAATCATCCTGATACAAAAATAAAAGATGTGGCTTTATACGATTTGAAGGTTGTTGATGACGATGTATTGCGGCAAGTGGAAACCAATGTTGTGATGGTCACGCCGGATCCTATTGAAGACACACCCTCGAAAATTCTCGATTTCTCCGACCTCGATGCCAATTTGGAGAATTTAGAATTTATCCCGCAAAATCCGGTTATTACCGGTGATATTCATGCCCAAGTGCCAGCGCCGACACTGGCCGAACAGCCTCTGCCCAAACCACAAATCAGTCAAGCCCACCCTGCGCCTGCGTCCGAAACGCCGGAAGCCGCCGCAACCCACCCGCTCAACTAAAGCATAGGCGTATTGGGCGATGCCGCCACTTATGCCGATGCTGCGCTCGCAAACCCGCATCAAAGCTTTTTGGCCGAAACCGAAAAGCTTAAAAACAGCGCCTCGCTCAAGCATGATTTGGCCTCAGGCTTTTCGCGCCGCATTATGGAATTTGAAGAAGGCGGGATGCTCGATGAGCGCAAGGCTTATTATGCCAATAACCGTGAAGCACTGAATGAAGCGGTGGAGAAAATCCGCACCGATGCCGCTGAAACAACGCAGAAATACGGCGAGATGAGTGGCAAGCTGCACCTGCTCAACGGCATCACCAAAATCACCGGCGGCATCAGCAATGCCGCAGATGCATACGAGCTTGGCAGCCGCATCAATACTGCATCCCAAACCGACAACTGGGATCCGGTTGCAGGTCAGATTGCCAAAATCGTGGCTGCTGCTGTTTCGGTGGTTGGGAGCGCGGCGGTGGCCAGAGGGATGGGATTGATGCTTTTAGGTATGGGTGCTCCGGCTGGATTTGTCGCTGCTGCCACAATTGTAGGAGGCGTTGTGCTCACATACTTTGCGTTAGAGGGTGTCGAAGCCTTGGAAAAGAAAATTTCCATGGGTGAATTCCGTTCCGATGGCGGCATCAATGAATACGAATATTCCGATTTGGTGCTGTTCGGCAACAGCCTATCCGGCCGCCTTGAAAGTACGCGGCTGGCGGCTGAAAATGTCAGCATCATCGGCAACCATCATTTTAAAGATCTCGAAATCAACAGCGAGAGCGCCACCTTTATCGGCGATGTCCGCACCGAAGAAGCGTTGATTATCAACAGCAATGAAATCAGCATCATCAGCAACGAGCCCCATTTTGAAAACCCTATCGAAACACCACTTGCCGAAGGCGCAGATCCGGCAGCAGCTGAGGCACTTGTTGCCGCAGAAAATCCGTCTGCAGAGCCGCCTGCTCAGGCTGAAAGTGCAGTTGAAGCAGCCGGGCTGTGGCCGGCAGGCGGCTCGAGATTGGTTGCCTTCGAGCCTTATCTCTTTTTGCCCAATGCAGAAGCCGCATTGCCTGGTGCAGAGCCGCTCGTGCCGATTCCGGAAAACAGCCATCCGGCTGAAGAGGCAGCAAAAGAAACCAACCTTCCCTCAGAGCTTCTTGATGATGAATGGACATTTCTGCCATCGGGTGAAGTGCCGGCACCGGCAGCGCAGAGCCCTGCAAGCGCTCAGCCGCCGGTTTATCCCGAAGTGATTCAACCGGCCATCAGCCTGCCCGAGCCTCAGGAAAATCATTTAATATAATGTAAATTGATTGTCAGCCCGTCTGAATATTCAGACGGCCTTTAGGAGCTATAAAAAATGGATAAAAAACAGGTGGAAAATTATATTTTCTATGCCCTTTTGATTTTCCCTGTGGTGCTGTTTATTTTGATTCCGGCGCACCCTGCCGGCGATTTTGATTTTGCATTAAACCGTTTTGTCGATAAGTATTTATTGGGAAATGGCTATTATATGCCGTCGAATTACCCATTTAGCGCCAAGGTGGTAAACAGCTTCACCGTTGGTTTTGCGGTGATAATGGGAACCTTTGTCGGTATATGGCGTAAAGATGATGTGATCAGGGTGCCCAAGCATATCTGGTGGTATTGTTTATTGATTTTTGGATTGGGCATATCTACATTTTTACTAAGTTTGTATCCGCAAGTATTCAAAGTGAGCACGGGCAGAAGCTTTGGCACCAGCGAAGCGTTTCACAATAATCCGGTTTTATTTTTATTTATGATTATTGCGAAAGAGATTTGTATTTATATAGGCATTCGAGCGCCGCTTACCTTTTTATTATTTGCCATAGATTACAGCAGGAAATAAAAAGTAAGGCCGTCTGAACATTCAGACGGCCTTTTCAATCATGCAAACCGATATTTACGGAATGCTCGAAATCGGTGCTTTGCGTTTGAATTTCCATTTCACCGCATAGCCGGCCAGCACCGGAATGGCCGCGATAATCATTTTAAATGTCCAAGTGGCATACCACGGCTTGGCGATCACAATGGTTTCGCTGCTGGCACCGGGCACCAAAATATCGCTCACGGCATACCAATCGAGAAACGGCCACCAGCAAGCCACCAAAAGGCCGAGAAACACCGGCCAGATCAGGTGCGTGATGTTGCGCTGCCACAAGATGAAAAACACCAAAGCCCAAATCAGCGTGAGCGCGCTGATTAAAAGCGCGGTGTGGGTGGGCGCGCCCAGATAGTCGGCGATGAAATAAGTGAGCACCACCCAGAGGGCGGCGAGTATGGCCATGATAAATTCTTCGGGGCGTTTGAGCATGGGGCTCTCCTTTGTGGGAAAAGGCCGTTTGATGGCGGCACGATGATTTGCCGAATCTTACCGCAAAACGGCTATTTTGGGTATGCGGCAAACAAAAGCGCATTGATTTTCTCCGCACGCGCCTGCTCGCCCAACACGCCTGCGCTGTGCAGTAGCTGCAAATAAGCCTGAATATGCGCATATCGGGCTTCGGCCAGCTTTTGCACCGCCTCGGCCTGAGCCTGCTGCGCCTGCACTTCTTCCAAATTATTGCGTATGCCCACTTCTTTGCCCAAGCGCGTGGCTTGCAGCCGGGCATCGGCAGCATTCAGCAAACGCTGCTGGGCGAGCACTTGGATTTTGCTGCTGTGGCTGCCTAAATAAGCCTGCCGCACCGCCAGCTTGGCCTGTCGCTCGGCTGCCAACAATAATTCGCGGTTTTGCGCCACTCGGGCGGCGGCTTCGCGCACTTGGCTGGCGGTGTGGCCGCCGCTGTCTTGGCTGGCGGTGTGGCCGCCGCTGTCTTGGCTGGCGGTGTGGCCGCCGCTGTATAGCGGCATGCTCAATTGCAGCGTGAGCGTGGCGCCTTTGCTGCGGTATTTTTGTGCATCTCCGCCGTATTCGCGGGTGCTGTGGTTGTCTTGATAGCCGCTGTTGAGCGTGAGCTTGGGCAAATGGCCGCCTTTGGCGGCAGCAAGGGCGGCTTCGGCGTTTTCAAGCGCGGCTTTTTGCAATTGCCACGAGCGGTTGTGCGCAGCGGCCAGCTTTTGCCATTGCGGCTCTTGCCGGCCATCGAGAAAATCGACCTGCTCGGCCTGTTTGTCCAGCGGGCGGATGGCAGCAGCATTCAGCCCGGTTAAATCGGCCAGCGCATTTTCGGCCACCTGCAATTGGGTAGCCGTGGCGATTTCTTTGGCCAGCGCGGCATCATAGCCCGCTTGGGCTTCGTAAGTGTCGATAATGGTGGCCGCGCCTTGCGCAAACATGGCTTGCGCCTGCCGGATTTGCTGGCGGTAGGCGTTTTTTTCATCGCGAATCGCCGCCAATTTATCCCGATTCAGCAACACATCGAAATAAGCCTGCGCCACATTCAGGCGCACATCATCTGCATGATTTTCCAAGCGGATATCCGCCATCTGCGCCGCCAGCCGGCCTTGCCGGTATTGGGCGAAGCGGCTTTTATCATAAAGAATCTGGCTTGCCTGCACATTCCAGCCGTGGCTTTGGGTATTGGCGGAGAGCGAATAAGGCTGCTTTTGGTAAACCGCATTGGCGCTGATTTGCGGCAGCAGCGCCGCGCGCGCCTGATATTTTTGTTCTGCCTCGGCATCGCGGCTGTGTTTGGCAGCGGCATGGTCGGCTGAATAATGCAGGGCTGCTTGCCAGGCTTGAGCCAAATCGAAAGCATGAGCCGGTTGAAAAAGTGCGGATAGGGCAAAGCAAAAAGTGGGGAAAGGGCAGAATTTTGGCATATTTGTGTAAATTATCGGATTGAATATAAGAATAATTTCTAAATCTAGGCAAGAATAAGCATGATTATTTTAAATATTAAACTGAATAAAAATGATTATTGATAAATATAAAATTTATTTGTAATATAACATAAAATTTGTTTGAAATAATTAAATTCTGGTAAGCGCGCCAGTCAGTCGAGCCGGCTACGCGGCGCTGGGCACCGGCGCGCACAATAAGGAGCATCAGGAAAATGCATTTGGATTTCAATATTTCATCGGCTCAGTTTCATCAAGAATATCTTTATCAAAAACCGATGGTGTTTAAAGGCGCGGTAAAAAATATCGATATCGGCTGGAAAGAGATTAATGAGCTTTACCAACGGGCAAACCCGATGGATCCGCAATTCAAGCTGAGAAAAGGGGGCTTTGTGCCCAAAGAGGGCGTAAGGGACAAAAAAGGTGCTCTTTTGAAGAAACATCTTCCTAAGGGACATTTTAGGTGCTGTTAAGGTTTTTCCGAGAAAAATAATCCTTAATAAACCTTATCTTATTCTCTTTTCTCATGCCCTGGTGACAGCGCAGTTTCTGCTTCATATCCCCAAAACGGCCTTCCAGAAAATTGGTGGTTTTGGGAATGTCCAATTCAGCAAACCGCTCAAAGGCAAACAGATAATCCAAGTTCCGTTTCAGGCTGTTGTAGGCACTGCGAAGCCTCTTGTGCGTGTAGTGTGACTTGCCTGTTTCCGGATGAATGCTACGCTCATTCAAGAAGCTTTTATGTTGTTCAAACCAGTCGTTCAATGCGCTTTCAAACTGGTGCCGGCTGCTGCTTTTCAGGGTAAGCACGAGCTCGCGCAAGTCTTGCGCCGCTACCGTTTTCGGCTTTCGGGTCAGGTAGCGGTTCACCGTTTTGACCTGATGGAAGTGGCACAGCTGCACGGGAATATCGGCAAACATCTGCATCAACCCTTTTTTGCCATCACAGGTAATACTTTGTATATTTATGCCTTTTTCCCTTATTTTGCAGACGGCCTCAAAATATAATGCGTTGGTTTCAGATTTGACTTCATCAACAGACAAAGCCTGCCCACTGATGCCGTCATGCAAAACCATGACGCCGAAACGCCTGCCGAAATAGGTGGTGTCCATAATCAGGTTAACGGTTTGCGGTGTTGCAAATTCATGTTTGGTGACTACTTTGCCCAAATGGCGGCTGATGGTTTTACGGCTGCAATGGAAGTGCTCTGCGAGCTGCCCGACCGTCTGCTTGCCCCTTGAGTAGCGCTGCCATAATTCGTCAGGATTGAGACGCGAACCGCCGCTAAAACGCTTGTCACAAACGTGACATTTATAACGCTGCCGATTATTTTGTTTACCATCTTTTTTGACTTTATTTGAGTGGCAAAAAGGGCATTTTTTGTATTCAAAACCTTTGAATCCTTGAAATCCTTATAGCGTAAGACTTTCAGCAATTTTTAGCACCTTTTTTGTCCCTTATGCCCCAAAGAGCAATATGTGGAAGCTTACCAAGATGTGGGTAAAACACGCTATCGCTTTATTAAATCGGCGATTTACGATTATTTGCGCAACGGCACCACCATTATCTACAACCGCATCAACAACGAGCCGTTTGCCGATAATCTTGCCAAGCAGGTGGCGCAATTTGCGCGGGCGCAAACCATTGTGAGCGGCTATCTGGCCTTTGGCAGCGATTCTTCTTATGGCAATCATTGGGACACCCGTGATGTGTTTGCGGTGCAATTGGTGGGAAAAAAACATTGGACACTTTCCGCGCCCAATTTCGATATGCCGCTCTATATGCAGCAGGCCAAAGATATGCCGCACATCAAGCCGCCGCAAGCTATCGATATGGAAGTGGTGCTTGAAGCCGGCGATGTGCTCTATATCCCGCGCGGCTGGTGGCACAATCCCATGCCGATGGGCTGCGAAACCTTTCATCTGGCCATCGGCACCTTCCCACCCAACGGCTACAACTATATGGAATGGCTGATGAAAAAAGTGCCCGAAATCGCCAGCCTGCGCCAAAGTTTCCGCGGCTGGGAAGCCGATAAAGGCAATATTCAGGATATGGCGCAGCAGGTGGCCGGGCTGATTGCAAGCCCTGAATCTTATGAAAGCTTTATGCAGGCATTTTTGGGCGATCAGCGCGTGGATTCGCCTTTTATGATGGAGTGTTTCGGCAATCCCCATTCAGACGGCCTGCCGGATGATGCGCTGTTGCGCTTGAATGCGGTGGATATTTCCACTTTGGAAAAAGGCTATGTGATTGCCAATGGCACCAAAATCAATGTGGATGAAGAAGGCATCAAGGTTTTGGAAACACTTGGCAGCCGAGATAAAACGGGATTGGATTTATTGACCGTAGGTTGCGATGCCGAACAGCAAGTCAAAATCAAGGCTTTGGTGATGCAGTTGGGGATGTTGGATGTGATTGAAATTTTAAATGTATAAAAATCTTGACATAGTCACTTTGTATTATTCAAGTTTAATATTTTATTATTTATATGGAATTTAAAAATATATTAATAAATATAGTTTATTTTTTAAAATGATAATAAATAATCAAAAATGAATAAATAAATTGTCATAATAATTTTAAAAATACTTGTATTAATTGTTGTTGTGTTCAATATATTTGGATTGATTGATAAATGCATAATGAAAGATCTAATCGATAATAAATTTTTCAATAAAATAGTTTTTATATTTTCATATTTCCCAGTAGTTATTTTGTTATTTATAAATTAATAATTTTTTAAAACTTAGCCATTGAATTATAGGAGGGAGACAAACATAAATAATCAAGTCTTTAAATGTCAGAAGGAGGTTTATAAGGAGTTAGATTTGAACGAGCAAGAAAAAAATATCTCGAAATTTAAAATGAAGCATTTTTTGATTTTTTTAGTAATCGGCATTTTATTTGCTTTTTTATTCAGATTAATAGCAGTGTTTTTATTACCCCAAAGCATGGATGATATTAATCGTTCAACTATTATCACCGGATTGGATTTTCTTGCGTTTGGGTATGCATTTTTTATAGTAAAGAAAAAATCTCTAAAATGAAAGGAATTAAAAATGAAAGAATTGCAGATAAATCAATTAATGTTGGTAAGTGGAGGGGCGGGGAAGGATACGATTGCTCAAGTTATTGGCGAAGCCATTGGAAGTGGTGAAATGACATATGGGAAATTGTTGGGCGGTGTAACAGCTATTGCTGTAGCTAGGATAGGCGGCAATAATCAAGTTTCTTATGGAACAGCGGCGGCGGCAGGGGCTTATGTAACGAAATTTACTGATGATGCTATAAATAGCCCACCATATAATGGACGTCCTATTTTTGAAATTGAGCACGGACTAACAGCTCAGGATGGAACAGGTTATTGAAATAGTAGAGATAATTTAATATCTGATTATTCTTATAATTTTTTGGAAGATTAATGAAAATTAATTTGGATAATATGATTAAAAACTGGAAAGTATTTTTAATTATCATATTTTTATGCCAGCTTTTTATGCTATTGGTCTTTAAAATATTTGGTATAGAAAAATTTCTTTCTCTAACTGATTCGGAATGGAGTATTTTCTTTTCTACTTCAGGGTTTCTTTTTTATATACATTGGAAAAAAGATAACTAACCCGGATGTGATTTAATAACACAGGCTATTTAAGGCTTACTAAAGTAAATACATGATTCCTTCAATTATGAATTATATATTTTAGAAATTTTGAGTTTCTGATATGTAAATTAATTTACGGACACGAAAATATTCAAACTGTCGAATAGCGCTGACAAAGGGTTATATCATTGCCAATCGCGCCAAAATTAACATAGATGAGGACGACATCAAAGTATTCGGGCTGCTTGCCAAATAGGAAAAAACCGGTTTGAAAACGCTGTTGCTCAAACGCGACTCGGCATAACAGAATAAAATTCGGGCATTGATTTTACAATTGGAAATGTTGTATATCATTGAAATTATTTAGAGAAAATAGGGTTTTTGGAGTTGAGGAGTGGATTGGTTTGAATAATAAGGAGAGGAAAATGTGAATATTATTCTTAATGTATGCAAATATTTTTTTATTTCAGCAGCAATTATCACTGCGTATTTTTGGTGTGATGAAATGCTTAAAAATGGCCTTTCACAAAAGAAACTTTATATTTATGCAAAGGCATTTTTAATATTTTTGATATTAATTTTTGTTGCAAATGGTTGGAGAAGTCATGGCATTTAATTTTGTAATTATTTTTGTAGGTGATTTTTGGTTTCTTTTTTTGTGGCTAAATTTTTTAATTTAGATAAAATATATGTGGATAAATATAATATAAATATCAAATTGTTATATAGTTTAATGGCTTTAGCATCTTTAATATTTACAGGTGTAATATATTTAATTTATAGATAATATAAATATATTGTTTATTTTTTAATTTAGAAATATATTTTAATTAGTTTAATATCAGTTTTTTGAATTTATATTTAGTTTTGATATTTGGCTTTGAATGATAAAGGAAGTTTATGGCATTGACTTTGAGTGTTGTTTTTTTGGGCAGTTTGTGTTCTCTTATTTTGATAGGTAAAGTTTTTAAAAATGAAAAAGCGATAAATGAAAATTTAAAAGCTTTAAATATTACTAAAATCATGGTGGCGCACAGGAAAGAAACCATCGACTCGGCTGATAGGGTGATTAATCTGGGTGCAGCAGTTGTTTGAAAAAAGGCCGTCTGAAACCCTGGGTTTATCAACTCAATCTATGCTGTTGCAGCATGCAGTTTCGTGTCACTTTTTCTTGCATTTAACTATATTTGGCCGCCAATCGAGTCAATAATACCCATTCGAAAAAATAACCTAACTGCGTTGGCTCGCCTAGCTGTATGTCTTCGGCTCGCCGCCTTGTTATCTTATTTTTTCGAATGGGTATAAGCGTGAAGAAATATGTGAAACGCCGTCTGAAAGTTTTCAGACGGCCTGTCTTACGGTTTGTATCGTTGTAGGTCGGAAACTTGTATCCGACATTTATCGTATCGCCGCTTTGAAAATCTTGTTCTGCAAACAAGTGTCGGATTCGAGCATCCGACCTACGCACTACGGCTCGAAAAATGCTGTCTGAACGCTTTCAGACGGCATGGCTTGTTGTGCGGATGGCTGCGTTTATCCGCAAGCGGCGGGGCTGACTTGCAGGCTGCGGTTGTGGAAGGCGGCCAGGGTGTTGCGGTGGCCGATGCTCACGATAATGCTTTGGGGCAGGCGTGTTTTGATGAGTTGATAAAGCGCCGCTTCGGTGGGTTCGTCAAGTGCGGAGGTGGCTTCGTCGAGCAGCACCACTTGCGCTTGGGTGAGCAAAATGCGCACAAAGGCGATGCGTTGCAATTCGCCCGGCGAGAGGCGTTGCTGCCAATCGTCGTGCTCATCGAGTTTGTCGACTAAATGGCCGAGGCGGCAATCGAGCAGGGCGCCGATCAAATCGGGGTGGCGGCTGCTGATATCGGGGTAGCACACGGCTTCGCGCAGGCTGCCCTGCGGTACATAGGGGCGCTGTGGCACAAATAAGATGTGTTCGTGGGCGGGGCGCTGAATGCAGCCGCTGCTGCCGAAAGGCCATAAGCCGGCCAGCGCGCGCAGAAGCGAGGTTTTGCCGCAGCCGCTGGGGCCTTGAATCAGCAGGGCATCGCCGCGCTGCGCATCGATATTGATGTGTTCGAGCAGCACTTCGCCGTTGTTGCGGTAGAGCGCCACATCATTGAGGATAAGGCCGTCTGAAACTTCGCTCACTTGCGGCTGCTTGAAAGCGGGGTATTCGGTGAGGTTTTCCATAAAGCCGCTCAAGCGCTCGAGCCTTGCTTGATAGGCGGTGAATTGCTCGTAAAAGTTGCGGAAAAACGATAATGCCCGTTGCAGGCGGTTGAATGCCTGCACGGTTTGGTGCATGTCGCCTATGGTGACTTGGCCGGCAAAAAAGCGCGGTGCCTGCAACATCAGCGGCAAAAGCTGCACGCCTTGAGTGATGCCGGAATTGAAACCGTTGAGGCCGAGCGAGCGGTAAACGATGCGCCAGCGGTTGTCGATGATGCGGCGGAAATGCGTGCGCAGGTTTTGGCGTTCCACTTTTTCGCCGTCGTAAAAGGCGATGCTCTCGGCGTGATCGCGCACGCGGATCAGCGAATAGCGGTAGTTGCCGTTGAGGCGTTCGTTGTTGAAGTTTAGTTTTATCAGCGGCTTGCCTATCCACATGGCCACAAAAGTGGCCAAAATCACAAAAATAAACACGAAAAACACCATGCCGCGCGGAATTTCAAAGCCAAACAGCGCGAGCACACCCGACAAGCCCCACAACACAATCGAAAATTCAATCGCCGACACTACGGAATTAATCATGCCGCGCACAAATTCTACCGTGGTGGCGATAAAGTCTTGCGCATCTTGCTGGATACGCTGATCGATATTGTCGGGGCGCTGGCGGCGCATTTGCAGGCGGTAGTAGTTTTTATTTGCCAGCCAACGCTCGGTGAGCGCGTGGTTGAGCCGCTCGAGCCAGCGGATTTGCAACACCTGCCCCAGCCACTCATCAATGATTTCGTTCACAATACGCACGCCGAGCAAAAGGGCATTGAGCGAGGCGAAAAACCAGAAAGCGTTGAGGTTTTTGTCTTGCAGGGCGCTGTAGAGGCCGTTGTAGAAAAAAGTGTTGAGCACGCTGAAACGCACTTCGAGCAGAAGCAGCAGCAATAAAAGCGCCACCATCATCACGATTTTGGCGATGTTGGCGCGGCTCAAACAAGGCTGGAGCACGCGCCAAAACTGGCGGCCGAAAATAGTGCGCCGCAGTGCGAAAATCAGCAGTGCGCACACGATAACCACGCCGATAAAAGTTTGCAATAGCCATAAAGGTGTGCCGTAGAGCTCGGCTTGCCATTTTTCCATAATGAGATGCTTGAGGCCGTCTGAAAGATTGAAAAGGCTTTCAGACGGCCTGTGGATAAGGGTGAAAAGGGTTTACTTTCAGTTTGGAAAATAAGATAAAAGGGCGGCCGCTTGTTTGGCAATTCGGTGCGGCCGGGATTGCGGGATTGGGTTTCAGACGGCCAGAACCGATCAGGCCGTCTGAAAAGGCTGCTTTCTGCGTTTAAAAACCCAGTTTGGCGCTGAACAACACCGTGCGCGGCTCGCCTATGGAAAGGAAGGGCATGGTGGAATTGGAGCCGGTGCTGGAAAGGTAGTAAAGTTTGTTGCCGAGATTTTTGCCGGTGATGCGCAGATTGAGCGGGTGCTTGCCCAGCTTGGCATCGTAGGAAACAAAGGCGTTGTAAATGGTGGCTGAGGGCAGGGTGAACCAGCCGCCTTTGGTGTTGCCCACGCCCCACGAGCCGATGTAGTGCGCGCCGGCGCCACCTCGCCAGCTGCCGCCTGCGGCATGGCCGAAGTCGTAAGTGAGGGTGAGGCCGGCTTCGTGTTTGGGCACGCTGTCGAAGCGCTGGCCGATGGTGGCGGGGCGGGTGTCGTCTTGCAGGATTTTGGTGTCGGTGTAGGCATAGTTGGCCGACACGCCGAGTTTGTCGGTAAGCTTGCCGTTTACATCGATTTCGAGTCCTTGCGAGCGGTTTTTACCGATGATGCGGGTTTCACTTTCGCCGTTTTCGTTGGTGATGCTGCCGGCCACGTTTTTCTTTTTAATATGAAACAAGGCCAGGCTGGTGCTCAAATGCTCGCCGTTGTATTTGGTGCCGATTTCAAACTGGCGGCCTTCTTCCGGGGCAATTTCCTTACCTTGAAAATCGGTGCCGCGGCTTACATTGGGCGTGAGCGAGGTGGCATAGTTGCCATAAAGCGACCAGCGCGGGGTGAGTAAATACACGGCGCCCAGCTGCGGCAGCACTTTGAAACCTTCGCTATAGTTGCGAAACAGGCTGCTGTTGCGGCCTTTGCCGGAAATGCTGCGGTAATATTGGCCGCGCAGGCCGCCGGAAAGTACCCATTTATCGCCGATATACATATTGTCTTGCGCAATCAGGGCAAATGTTTTCAGGCGCTCCATTTGATCGCTTTGGGCGCTCTCCACTGCGCTGCCCGAGCTTTCAATCAGGTCGGAGCCGACATATTGCGGATTGTCGACTGAGAAACCGCGGATATTGCGGCTGCGATACATATCGCCCAGCCACAATTCGCTCAGCATGCTTTGTGCGCCGAAGCGCAGCTTGTGGGTGATGTTTTCACCTTGTTCTACAACGCCCAGCGCCTCTGCATGCAGATTGTGGGCATAGAAATCGGAAGGGCGCGTGCCATCCACGCGGCGGGTAACGGTGCGGGTGGCGGCATCATAGCTGATGATGCGCGCCTGCCAGTCGCTGTAGTGGTTGATGTTGTAGCTGTAGCCGGCTTTGAGCGTCCAGTCGGAATTGAGCTTGTGCTCGCCGGTGAGCTGGAATAAGTGGGAATGGCCGTTTGAAACGTTGAAATCTTCATCCAAACGCCGTTTGGCGGGAATATCCATCGGCTTGCCATAGCTGGCGTAGCCTTTGTTGTTGTCGTTCAAATCCAGATAAGTGCCGCGGTCAAACGGCACGCGGTAATTTTGATATTCGTAGGCGGCCAACACTTTGGTGTTGTCGTTTTGCCAAGAGAGAGAAGGCGCAATAATGCTTTGCTCGTATTTGCCGAAGTTGCGCCATGAATTTTTGGCGGTGTAGTCGGCGATAAAACGGTAAGCCAGCCCGTTGCTGCCGATAGGGCCTGTGTTGTCGAAGCCGATTTGGCGGTTGGCATAGCTGCCGTAAGCAGCGCTGATGCTGTTTTCCTGAGCTTGGTGGTTGGGCTTTTTGGAAATGATATTGATAACGCCGCCGGGATCCTGCATGCCGTAGAGCATGGAGGCGGGGCCTTTGAGCACTTCCACGCGCTCGGCCGTGGCGGTGTAGTTGCGCGCCTGGGTCATTTCAAAGCCGTTGCGCATAATGGAATGATCGCGGTTGCCGCCGTAGCCACGCTTCACAATGGCATCGAGGGTGCCTGCCAAGTTGTTGCCCTGATGCAGGCCGCTGATGCCGGTAACGGCTTCTTCCAGGGTGAAGGGCTGCTTGTCTTCCAATTGCTGCTGCGTAACCACGTCGATGCTGTAGGGGGTGTCGAGAATCGATGTGTTTACACCGGTGATGTTGCTGCGTTCGGCTTTGTAGCCGGTTTCCATATTCAGGCGTTTGGCGTGCACTTCTACTGTATCCAACTCGCTGGTGTGGGTGTTGTCGGCATAAGCGTAAGTGGCGCTAAGGCCGGCAAGCGCCAGAGCAAACGGGGTGAAACGGGGCACCATGGTGTATCCTGATTGAATTAATATCGATTATCTATATTTTATATTAAATTTTAATTATTATCATTTAGAAAGTTATAAAATTTCATATTACGCGTGCTGAATTTTGAGTGCGTGCTTTTAATGCATTGAATTCATTTGAAATCAGGAGTGAATCTATTGTTGCAATAATCTATCGTTGCAATATTGATGTTTGTTGTATTGCTGCCGATGCAGGCGGCGATAACTGCGTATAGAGGTGATGAGGTGAATGGCAAATATAGTGAAATCAAAGAAAACGGGCACAAAAAACATAGATCTCAAACTGTGCGTAGGGTATGTGGCGCAGTCACGCACGCGGTTTGAACGGTTTCTGCTTGCGTGGCCGAACCGCACACTCTACGCCGGCCAGTGTAGGTTTTGTTTTGATTTCACTATAGTGAAATGCAAGAAAAAGTGATACAAAACTGCGCACCATAACGGATAGATTGGGTTGTCAAACCCAAGGTTTCAGACGGCCAACGGGCTTGTTGGGTTTTCAACCCAACAAGCCCGTTGTGTCACTTTTTTATGCATTCCACTATATATTTTGACTTTGCAAGGTTATTTTTGAAAATTGGCAGATAAAGAGATGTTGTAGAAAATGCTTAATGTTTATGCACATCAAACAGGCCGTCTGAACGCTTTCAGACGGCCTGTTTGATGTGCAACGATGAAAGAGCGTTTACGATGAAAAAGTGTTGCAGCGGTTGATGTCGCCGTTTTGCAGGCCGCGTTGAAACCAGGCCAGGCGCTCGGCCGATGAGCCGTGGGTGAAGCTGTCGGGCACGGCATAGCCTTGTGCGCGTTTTTGCAGGCGGTCGTCGCCCACAGCTTGGGCGGCACCGAACGCTTCTTCCAAATCGCCCGCTTCAAACAGATTTTGCGCTTGAGCGTGGTTGGCCCAAATGCCGGCAAAGCAATCGGCCTGCAATTCGAGTTTCACCGAAAGCGCATTGGCCTGCTTGGCGCTGGCGCCTTGTTGCGCTTGGTTGACTTGCGGCAAAATGCCGAGCAGATTTTGCACATGGTGGCCGACTTCGTGGGCAATCACATAGGCAAAAGCCGCATCGCCCGAAGCGCCCAGCTGCTTGCGCATGTCTTCATAAAAAGACAAATCCAAATAAACCTTGCGGTCTTGCGGGCAGTAAAAAGGCCCCATAGCGGCTTGGCCGGTGCCGCAGGCGGTTTGGGTGCCGGCGGTGTAGAGCACCATGGTGGGCGGGGTGTAGCGCGCATTGTTGTTGGCGAAATATTGGCTCCAGGTAGTTTCCGTGTCGGCCAGCACCACGCGCGCCAATTCGTTGAGCTGGGCTTCTTGCTGGCTGTTGAGCGTGGATGGTTGGGTCACCTGAGTGCCGGCGGCGGGTGAGCCGACCACGCCGGATAAATCCACACCGTAATAAGCGCCGACCAGCAAAATAATGATGCCGATGATGCCGGTGCTTTTGCCGCCGATTCGGCTGCCTTGGCCGCGGCGGTCTTCTACATTCGAGCTTTGTTTGCGTCCTTGCCAGCGCATGGCGGTGTCCTTTGCATTTCAATAAGGTAAAGTCGGCCTATTATACGGCAGCCCGTTGCCGCGCTCGGGCAGTTTTGCGCGGCGGCGGCTTTTTTGCCCGGGCGGGTGTCGCGTTTTTCAGACGGCCTTGGTGTTATCCAAGCTTTATAAGGCAATCAGATTATTGAACCGCATCACCAGTCGCCGCGCTTTACCTTGTCGATCTGGCGGCGGTCGCGCTTGGTCGGCCGCCCGTCGGGATAAGCGGCGCTGATGCGGCTGGCTTGATCAAGCAATTTTTGCTGCTCGCGCAATTGGGCGGTTTGCATGTCTTCTTCATAAAGCTTGCGGGCTTCGGGCGCGGGGCGGCGCTGGTGGTTGAGCGCGAGCACGTTGATTTTGTAGGGCAGGGAATTGAGGGTGAGATCGAGGGTGTCGCCGGCGCTGATGTTTTTGCTATTTTTCACTTTGGCACCGTTTACCAGCACACGACCAAGCTCGATGTGTTTTTGCGCCAGCGCGCGGGTTTTGAAAAAACGGGTAGCCCACAGCCATTTGTCGAGCCGCATGGCGCTATCGGTTTCGGAAGATTTCATACAATGCGGGATAAAGATTGGAATTCGATTCAGTTTAGCATATTATGTATGTTTAGTATGAATGCACTAGGGGCTGTGTGCGCCGGTGAAAATGGCTTTCAGACGGCCTGCCAAGATGGCTAACGCTGAAAAATGCCGGCCGATGCCGTCTGAAAAGCCCGCTCTGCGATGGAAAACCTTGTGACAAATGCTGTCAAAACCATCATCTTCGCGTATGATTACGCGCAACGCTCAATCAATTAAGTGTTAAGAGACCCTTATCTATGAAACCTGTTTTTCTCGACTTTGAGCAGCCGATTGCCGAGCTGACCAAAAAAATTGACGAGCTGCGCTTTGTGCAGGGTGAATCCGCCGTGGATATTTCGGATGAAATCACCCGTTTGCAAAAGAAAAGCACCGATTTGACCAAATCGATTTTCAGCAAGCTCACGCCTGTGCAGGTGTCGCAAGTGTCGCGTCACCCTCAGCGCCCCTACACATTGGACTACATCCAAGCCATTTTCACCGATTTTGAAGAGCTGCACGGCGACCGTCATTTTGCCGATGATTATGCCATTGTAGGCGGTTTGGCACGGTTTAACGGCCAAAGCGTGATGGTGATCGGCCATCAAAAAGGGCGCGACACCAAAGAAAAAATCCGCCGCAATTTCGGCATGCCGCGCCCCGAAGGCTACCGCAAGGCCTTGCGCCTGATGCAGACGGCTGAAAAATTCAGCCTGCCGATTATGACTTTTGTCGACACGCCCGGTGCTTATCCGGGTATCGGTGCAGAAGAGCGTGGCCAGTCTGAGGCCATCGGCCGCAATCTTTACGAGCTCACGCGCCTGCGTGTGCCGGTGTTGTGCACCATTATCGGCGAGGGCGGCTCCGGCGGCGCGCTGGCAATTGCCGTGGGCGATTATGTAAACATGCTGCAATATTCCACTTATTCGGTGATTTCGCCTGAGGGCTGCGCCTCAATTTTGTGGAAAACCGCCGAAAAAGCGCCCGATGCGGCGCAAGCTTTGGGCATCACCGCCAAGCGTTTGGCCGAATTGAAGCTGATCGACCGCATTATCGAAGAGCCGCTGGGCGGCGCGCACCGCGACCATGCCGAAATCACCCGCCGTGTGAAAGAAGTGCTCACCGAGCAGTTGCGCACCGTGCAGGATATGCCGATGGCCGATTTGCTCACCCGCCGCTTCGACCGCATTATGGCTTATGGCCAGTTTGTTGAAAAATAATGCGCTCATCGCGAAAAGCAGGCTGAAAGGCCTGCTTTTTTATTTGCGTGTCTGATACCAATCCAAAAAAATAACCTAACTTCGTTGTCTCGCCTTGCCGTACTATCTGTACTGTCTGCGGCTCGCCGCCTTGTTAGCTTACTTTTTTGAATTGGTATGATAGGCGGCGGTGAAATGTGCAGCTTCGGATGTGGCAAAAAGTTTCATCGCTCTGCAAAGCACGAAGCTGTTATATTGCAATATATGATTGAAAATCAATTTATTGAACCTAAATCAAGCAGCCGGACTATGGGTTTTGCAAGCAAGGCAAGCCGGACTTTTATCTTTTGGCTTTCTATATTATAGAATATGCGTTGCGCAAACCTGCCCAAGCAAAATTCTGCTTATCTTCCCTATCAAACAACTCAAGGCCGTCTGAAAAAATGACTGTTTCCCAACCGATTCCATCCCAAGCGCCAGGCTCTGTACATAACTTGGCCGGCCATTTGGCTGATGTGTGGCCGCCACAAATCGGTGCCGGTTGCGTCATCGAGGTCGGGCTGAGCGGCGGCCTCGATTCGGTGGTGTTGCTGCATGTGTTGGCAGGTTTGCGGCCGCGCTTCGGCTTTTTGTTGCGGGCGGTGCATGTGCATCATGGTTTGAATGCGGCGGCGGATGAATGGGCGGCATTTTGTGTGAATTTATGCCGCTCGCTGGATGTGCCACTGCGGCTTGAACACGTTCATATAGAAGCCGCTGGCTTGGGGATGGAAGCGGCAGCGCGGCGCGAGCGCTATGCGGCGTTTGCCCGTGGCGGCGCAAATGTGTTGGCGCTGGCGCATCATCAAGACGACCAAGTGGAAACTTTTATGCTGGCTGCTTTGCGCGGCGGCGGTTTGCGTGCGCTATCGGCCATGCCGATGTGGCGGCCGCTCGATGCGCACACGCAAATCTGGCGGCCGCTGCTGGCGCATACGCGGGCGCAATTGGCGGATTATGCCCAGGCAAATGCGCTGGCTTATGTTGAAGACTCAAGCAATGCCGACACGGCATTGCTACGCAACTGGCTGCGGCAGCAAGCCTTGCCTGCATGGCGGCAGCGGCTGCCGCAGCTCGACCGGCATCTGATCAGCAGCGTGGCGCTGCTGCAAGAAGAGCAGGCTTTGCTAAATGAAGTTGTAGCGGCGGATTGGGCTGAAATTCATCAGGGCGGTGATTTCGATTTGGCAAGTTGGCGGCAATTGAGCACATTGCGCCGCCGCCAACAATTGTTGCGGTTTGCCCGGCTGCATTCGCTGGGCACGCCCCGATATGCTGCGGTGGCGGATTTTGAGCAGGTGTTGGAAAAGATTCAGACGGCCTCTGCAGAGTGGCGTTTGCCGCACGGGCGCGCGCTGGCTTACCGCAATCGGCTGTTTGCCTTTCAAGATGATTGGCAGCAAGATTGCGCCTGGCTCAAGCCCGGGCGCCCTTTGTCAGGCCGTCTGAACAATATCTTAACGAATAACGGCTTTACCTTGAGCACGCATTCGTTTGGGTTGAGTGAAGAAGTGTTGGCACAATTTGGCACAGTGCGCCCGGCTACTACCGATGAGGTGATTAATTTGACCGTTGGTCGGAAAAGTGTTCGCAAAATTTTACAAGAATGCGGCGTGTTGCCGTTTGTGCGGCCTTATTGGCCGATTGTAACCGATGGTGAAAACCGCTGCGTGGCTATTGCCAATGTGTGGGTAAATGTTCATTATGGCGTCGCCGGCGGGAAGCTGCCGGTTTGTGAAAAAATTAATCGCTTTATACTGGAACCAAAATAAAGCAGCGGCGTCATATTGATAAAATGCATGCTGCCTGCTCAGGGTTATTAAAGGTTATACATGAACGATCGTGAAATCGATCAGGCGCTGGTAGAACGTGCACAAAAAGGTGAACACAAAGCGTTTGAATTGCTGGTTTCGAAATACCAGCGGCGCCTGACACGTCTGTTGTCCCGTTTTATCAAAGACGAACATGAAGTGAACGATGTGGCGCAGGAAGCGCTGATCAAAGCCTATCGCGCCTTGCCGAATTTTCGCGGCGAAAGCGCGTTTTACACTTGGCTTTACCGCATCGGTATCAACACGGCCAAAAATTTCTTGGCCACTTCGGGCAAGCGTCCTTTTATGAGCGCAGATGTTGCCAACGAAGAAGGGGATATTCTGGATCTGGCCGACCAGCTTGCCGATAATCACACCCCCGAAGCAGAAATGCTCAATCGGGAGATTTTGCAAACGGTGGAGGCTGCCGTGGCCAAACTGCCCGAAGATTTGCGCAAAGCAATTACCTTGCGTGAAATGGAAGGCTTGTCTTACGAAGAAATTGCTCAGATTATGGATTGTCCGATCGGCACGGTGCGCTCCCGCATTTTCAGGGCGCGCGAAGTGATTGCAAAAGATTTGCGTCCCTTGCTGGACACATCCGAAGACCAAAGGTGGTAAGGAATGTCAACAGATAAAAATCAAGACCAAGATTTTGAGTATGTGTCTGCGGCGATGGATGACGACCTCTCTGAAGAGGCGCTCGCCCGCTTGCTGGAAGATGCAGATGCTCAACAAAAATGGTACGAATATCATTTAATCCGCGATTATTTGCAACACGCCAAACCGGTGGTGGGCAAAGACATCAAGCCGGTTTCCAAAGAAGCTTTCACCGCCTCTTTGGCGGATGTGGCTGCGGAAAATAAAAGTCGCCGCACAGCCAAACCTATGCGCGCCGAGCATGCCTCAAACCGCGCATTCCGCGGCTTTGCCGTAGCCGCCAGCGTGCTGGCGGTGGCGGTGGCCGCTTGGCAGCTGTTGCCGCAAGGCGGCAATGCCGATGCGGTGGTGGCGGTCGAGCAAGTGCAGCAACCGGCCAAAGCCGATAGTGCCGTGATGCCGGTGGGCGGCAATGCCCAAGGCCATGCCGCACCGCCCGCTGTGTCGGCCGATAAAGGCGTGGTGATGCCCAATGCGGCCGCAGCCAATCAGCCGGAAGCGCAGATGAAGCCGGCAATTCAAGTTGAAAAACCTGCCGCTGCCGCTGCCGCACAACCCGGTGCAGCCAGCGCTGCGCAAGTGGTGCAATAAATATTGCGTTGTTGAGCTTTGCGCCATAAAAAATTTCCGCCCAAGGGGCGGAAATTTTTTATGGCCGTCTGAAACATTTATGGCCGTCTGAAACATTTATGGCCGTCTGAAACATTTATGGCCGTCTGAAACATTTATGGCCGTCTGAAACATTTATGGCCGTCTGAAACATTTATGGCCGTCTGAAACATTTATGGCCGTCTGAAACATTTATGGCCGTCTGAAACATTTATGGCCGTCTGAAACATTTATGGCCGTCTGAAACATTTATGGCCGTCTGAAACATTTATGGCCGTCTGAAACATTTATGGCCGTCTGAAACATTTATGGCCGTCTGAAACATTTATGGCCGTCTGAAACATTTATGGCCGTCTGAAACATTTATGGCCGTCTGAAACATTTATGGCCGTCTGAAACATTTATGGCCGTCTGAAACATTTATGGCCGTCTGAAACATTTATGGCCGTCTGAAACATTTATAGCCGTCTGAAACATTTATAGCCGTCTGAAACATTTATAGCCGTCTGAAACATTTATAGCCGTCTGAAACATTTATAGCCGTCTGAAACATTTATAGCCGTCTGAAACATTTATAGCCGTCTGAAACATTTATAGCCGTCTGAAACATTTGTGGCCGTCTGAAACTTTTGTGGCCGTCTGAAACTATTTGCGTAATTGTTTGGCCGCTTCCAGTGCATAATAAGTCAAAATGCCATCGGCACCGGCGCGTTTGAAGGCGAGCAGGCTCTCGAGTATCACTTTGCTGCCATCGAGCCAGCCGTTTTGAATGGCCGCTTGCAGCATCGCGTATTCGCCGGAAACCTGATAAGCATAAGTGGGCACACCGAATTCATCTTTCACGCGGCGGATTACATCCAAATAAGGCAGTCCGGGCTTCACCATCACCATGTCTGCGCCTTCTTGTAAGTCCAGCGCCACTTCCTGCAAAGCTTCGTCGCTGTTGGCAGGATCCATCTGATAAGTGTATTTGTCGGCCTTGCCCAAATTGGCCGAGCTGCCGACGGCATCGCGAAACGGGCCGTAAAAAGCCGAGGCATATTTGGCCGAATATGCCATGATGCGGGTGTGGATGTGGCCGTCTTCTTCCAGCGCTTCGCGAATGGCACCGATGCGCCCGTCCATCATGTCTGAAGGTGCCACCACTTGCGCGCCCGCATCCGCATGCGTTAATGCTTGTTGAATCAGCACGTCAACAGTTTCATCGTTCAGCACATAGCCGTTTGAGTCAATCAAACCATCTTGCCCGTGCGTGGTGTAAGGGTCCAGCGCCACATCTGTCATAATGCCGAGCTCGGGAAAGTTTTCGCGCAGCCGGCGGATGGCTGTCGGCACCAAGCCTTCGGGGTTGTAAGCCTCTTCGGCGGTTTCGGTTTTGTTGCGGGTGATCACCGGAAATAAAGCCAGCATCGGAATGCCCAGTTTCACCGCTTCTTCCGCAGTAAACAATAACTTATCCAGGCTTTGGCGCTTCACCCCGGGCATAGAGGGCACGTTTTCTTCCTGATTCTGCCCCTCCAGCACAAACACCGGATAAATCAAATCATCCGCCGTCAGCGTGTGCTCGCGCATCAGCCGGCGTGAAAAATCATCTTTGCGCATACGGCGCATACGGGTGGCATAAACAAAGCGGGGCGGGAAATTCATTATTCGGCCTTTGGTTAACAGTCGCAGAAAAAGCAATTATAAGCCGAACGCAAAGCGAATACAAAAAGGCCGTCTGAACCCCTTTTCAGACGGCCTTAGTACGATATTGTTCTCTGCATTGTTTTGACTGGCAGGAAATGGAGGGGAGAGTTGATAAAAAATACCCAGCTAAAACAATCGGGTGATATTTTATTGTAAATATTTTTGCAGATAGATGTTGACGGGTTTTGGTGGTTTGGGTATAGTTCGGTTCTTCGCTGCTTCGGCGGCGATGTGATGAACAGATAATTATAGCACAGTTGGTCTTAATTTAAAGCGTTTTTGAAACGATTTGTATGAATTGAGGTTGACAAAGGATTTTGTTGCTGTATACTGCCATCCCTGCTCTTTAACAAACAGATTACCGATAAGTGTGAGTGCGGAGACGCCTCACACTGTTGAAAAAAGATAGACAAGATTATGTATAACATATCTTCGTTTATTTCTTTGAAGCAGACCAGAAGTTAAAAAAGTTAGAGATTGAACATAAGAGTTTGATCCTGGCTCAGATTGAACGCTGGCGGCATGCTTTACACATGCAAGTCGGACGGCAGCATAGAAGAGCTTGCTCTTTTGATGGCGAGTGGCGAACGGGTGAGTAATGCATCGGAACGTACCGAGTAGTGGGGGATAACTGTCCGAAAGGATGGCTAATACCGCATATTCTCTGAGGAGGAAAGCAGGGGACCTTAGGGCCTTGCGCTATTTGAGCGGCCGATGTCTGATTAGCTAGTTGGTGGGGTAAGAGCCCACCAAGGCGACGATCAGTAGCGGGTCTGAGAGGATGATCCGCCACACTGGGACTGAGACACGGCCCAGACTCCTACGGGAGGCAGCAGTGGGGAATTTTGGACAATGGGCGCAAGCCTGATCCAGCCATGCCGCGTGTATGAAGAAGGCCTTCGGGTTGTAAAGTACTTTTGTCAGGGAAGAAAAGCCTGGGGATAACACCCTCAGGTCATGACGGTACCTGAAGAATAAGCACCGGCTAACTACGTGCCAGCAGCCGCGGTAATACGTAGGGTGCGAGCGTTAATCGGAATTACTGGGCGTAAAGCGAGCGCAGACGGTTATTTAAGCAAGATGTGAAAGCCCCGGGCTCAACTTGGGAACTGCGTTTTGAACTGGGTAACTAGAGTGTGTCAGAGGGGGGTAGAATTCCACGTGTAGCAGTGAAATGCGTAGAGATGTGGAGGAATACCGATGGCGAAGGCAGCCCCCTGGGATAACACTGACGTTCATGCTCGAAAGCGTGGGTAGCAAACAGGATTAGATACCCTGGTAGTCCACGCCCTAAACGATGTCAATTAGCTGTTGGGGTACATGATGCCTTAGTAGCGTAGCTAACGCGTGAAATTGACCGCCTGGGGAGTACGGTCGCAAGATTAAAACTCAAAGGAATTGACGGGGACCCGCACAAGCGGTGGATGATGTGGATTAATTCGATGCAACGCGAAGAACCTTACCTGGTCTTGACATGTACGGAATCTCTTAGAGATAGGAGAGTGCCTTCGGGAGCCGTAACACAGGTGCTGCATGGCTGTCGTCAGCTCGTGTCGTGAGATGTTGGGTTAAGTCCCGCAACGAGCGCAACCCTTGCCATTAGTTGCCATCATTAAGTTGGGCACTCTAATGGGACTGCCGGTGACAAACCGGAGGAAGGTGGGGATGACGTCAAGTCCTCATGGCCCTTATGACCAGGGCTTCACACGTCATACAATGGTCGGTACAGAGGGTAGCCAAGCCGCGAGGTGGAGCCAATCCCAGAAAACCGATCGTAGTCCGGATTGCACTCTGCAACTCGAGTGCATGAAGTCGGAATCGCTAGTAATCGCAGGTCAGCATACTGCGGTGAATACGTTCCCGGGTCTTGTACACACCGCCCGTCACACCATGGGAGTGGGGGATACCAGAATTGGGTAGGGTAACCTTCGGGAGCCCGCTTAACACGGTATGCTTCATGACTGGGGTGAAGTCGTAACAAGGTAGCCGTAGGGGAACCTGCGGCTGGATCACCTCCTTTCTAGAGAAGACGGGGCGTATTCGCATTCACACTTATCGGTAAACTGTAGATTAGAGATGCAAAGGAAGTAAACATAAGGCCTTGGGTTTGTAGCTCAGCTGGTTAGAGCACACGCTTGATAAGCGTGGGGTCGGAGGTTCAAGTCCTCCCAGACCCACCAATCAGAGGCCGGACCCGACACTGGGGGCATAGCTCAGTTGGTAGAGCACCTGCTTTGCAAGCAGGGGGTCATCGGTTCGATCCCGTTTGCCTCCACCACACTTTGCAAATCAAAGCGAAAGCGAAAGCTGCCGTAGAAGGCGGCAGACAAGCAGAAGCAAAACAAAAGGATAAGAAGGCGACTTCTTATTTTTAGTTGACTTCAAGAGGTTGGCTGCTATAATGGCCAGCTCGTTTTGATTTGCGAAGCGAAGAGACGCAGCAAAAGCTGAGTTTCGAAGCCGCATCGATCTTTAACAAATTGGAAAGCCGAAATCAACAAACAAAGACAATGTTGGTTTGGATGTAAAAGGCAAGGGTTGCAACCCGAGTCGATTCAGCCTATGGATAGGCCGTCTGAAAAGACGGGCGCCATAAGCACAGCCAAGCCATAAAAATTTGGGTGATGATTGTATCGGACGCACTCTGAGCACAAAAGGCAGAGTGTGTCACACAACAAAGCAGTAAGCTTTATCAGAGTAAACATCTCTAGTTTATTCCCCTAGTCAACGGGAGGATAAGCGAAGTCAGAGAGGTCGTTCAAATGATAGAGTCAAGTGAATAAGTGCATCAGGTGGATGCCTTGGCGATGATAGGCGACGAAGGACGTGTAAGCCTGCGAAAAGCGTGGGGGAGCTGGCAATAAAGCAATGATCCCGCGATGTCCGAATGGGGAAACCCACCGTATTCTGTACGGTATCCTTGTCTGAATACATAGGGCAAGAGAAGCGAACCCGGAGAACTGAACCATCTAAGTACCCGGAGGAAAAGAAATCAACCGAGATTGCGCAAGTAGTGGCGAGCGAACGCGCAAGAGCCTGTATATGATAGCTGGCGAGATAGAAGAACAAGCTGGGAAGCTTGGCCATAGTGGGTGACAGCCCCGTATTCGAAATCTCATCAGTGGTACTAGGTATACGACAAGTAGGGCGGGACACGTGAAATCCTGTTTGAAGATGGGGGGACCATCCTCCAAGGCTAAATACTCATCATCGACCGATAGTGAACCAGTACCGTGAGGGAAAGGCGAAAAGAACCCCGGGAGGGGAGTGAAATAGAACCTGAAACCTGATGCATACAAACAGTGGGAGCGGACTTGTTCCGTGACTGCGTACCTTTTGTATAATGGGTCAACGACTTACATTCAGTAGCGAGCTTAACCGAATAGGGGAGGCGTAGGGAAACCGAGTCTTAATAGGGCGACAAGTTGCTGGGTGTAGACCCGAAACCGAGTGATCTATCCATGGCCAGGATGAAGGTGCCGTAACAGGTACTGGAGGTCCGAACCCACGCATGTTGCAAAATGCGGGGATGAGCTGTGGATAGGGGTGAAAGGCTAAACAAACTCGGAGATAGCTGGTTCTCCCCGAAAACTATTTAGGTAGTGCCTCGAGTAAGAGACTGATGGGGGTAAAGCACTGTTATGGCTAGGGGGTTATTGCAACTTACCAACCCATGGCAAACTAAGAATACCATCAAGTCGTTTCTCGGGAGACAGACAGCGGGTGCTAACGTCCGTTGTCAAGAGGGAAACAACCCAGACCGCCAGCTAAGGTCCCAAATGATAGATTAAGTGGTAAACGAAGTGGGAAGGCCCAGACAGCCAGGATGTTGGCTTAGAAGCAGCCATCATTTAAAGAAAGCGTAATAGCTCACTGGTCGAGTCGTCCTGCGCGGAAGATGTAACGGGGCTCAAATCTATAACCGAAGCTGCGGATACGTGTTTACACGTATGGTAGGGGAGCGTTCTGTAGGCCGAAGAAGGTGAATCGAGAGGTTTGCTGGAGGTATCAGAAGTGCGAATGTTGACATGAGTAGCGATAAAGCGGGTGAAAAGCCCGCTCGCCGAAAACCCAAGGTTTCCTACGCAACGTTCATCGGCGTAGGGTGAGTCGGCCCCTAAGGCGAGGCAGAAATGCGTAGTCGATGGGAAACGGGTTAATATTCCCGTACTTTGATTTGGTGCGATGTGGGGACGGAGAAGGTTATGTCAGCAAGCTGTTGGAATAGCTTGTTCAAGCCGGTAGGTGGAAAGTTTAGGCAAATCCGGACTTTCATAACACCGAGAAGCGATAACGATTGTCTACGGACAAGAAGTGACAGATACCACGCTTCCAGGAAAAGCCACTAAGCTTCAGCCAAGTCAGAACCGTACCGCAAACCGACACAGGTGGGTAGGATGAGAATTCTAAGGCGCTTGAGAGAACTCAGGAGAAGGAACTCGGCAAATTGATACCGTAACTTCGGGAGAAGGTATGCCCTTTGATGTGAAAGACTAGCTCTGTAAGCATCGGAGGGTCGCAGAGAATCGGTGGCTGCGACTGTTTATTAAAAACACAGCACTCTGCTAACACGAAAGTGGACGTATAGGGTGTGACGCCTGCCCGGTGCTGGAAGGTTAATTGAAGATGTGAGAGCATTGGATCGAAGCCCCAGTAAACGGCGGCCGTAACTATAACGGTCCTAAGGTAGCGAAATTCCTTGTCGGGTAAGTTCCGACCCGCACGAATGGCGTAACGATGGCCACACTGTCTCCTCCTGAGACTCAGCGAAGTTGAAATGGTTGTGAAGATGCAATCTCCCCGCTGCTAGACGGAAAGACCCCGTGAACCTTTACTGTAGCTTTGCATTGGACTTTGAAGTCACTTGTGTAGGATAGGTGGGAGGCTTAGAAGCAGAGACGCTAGTTTCTGTGGAGCCGTCCTTGAAATACCACCCTGGTGACTTTGAGGTTCTAACCCAGACCCGTAATCCGGGTCGGGGACCGTGCATGGTAGGCAGTTTGACTGGGGCGGTCTCCTCCCAAAGAGTAACGGAGGAGTTCGAAGGTTACCTAGGTCCGGTCGGAAATCGGGCTGATAGTGCAATGGCAAAAGGTAGCTTAACTGCGAGACCGACAAGTCGAGCAGGTGCGAAAGCAGGACATAGTGATCCGGTGGTTCTGAATGGAAGGGCCATCGCTCAACGGATAAAAGGTACTCCGGGGAT
Organism: Uruburuella suis; assembly: GCF_022870845.1. Lineage (GTDB taxonomy): Bacteria > Pseudomonadota > Gammaproteobacteria > Burkholderiales > Neisseriaceae > Neisseria > Neisseria suis. The sequence continues at coordinate 1,900,138 of NZ_CP091507.1, read as the reverse complement.
AACAGGCTGATTCCGCCCAAGAGTTCATATCGACGGCGGAGTTTGGCACCTCGATGTCGGCTCATCACATCCTGGGGCTGTAGTCGGTCCCAAGGGTATGGCTGTTCGCCATTTAAAGTGGTACGTGAGCTGGGTTTAAAACGTCGTGAGACAGTTTGGTCCCTATCTGCAGTGGGCGTTGGAAGTTTGACGGGGGCTGCTCCTAGTACGAGAGGACCGGAGTGGACGAACCTCTGGTGTACCGGTTGTCACGCCAGTGGCATAGCCGGGTAGCTAAGTTCGGAAGAGATAAGCGCTGAAAGCATCTAAGCGCGAAACTCGCCTGAAGATGAGACTTCCCTGGTGGTTAAACCACCCTAAAGAGTCGTTCGAGACCAGGACGTTGATAGGTCGGGTGTGGAAGCGCGGTAACGCGTGAAGCTAACCGATACTAATTGCTCGTGAGGCTTGACTCTATCATTTGAGAGACTTCGAATGAAGAAAAGCTTACTGAAGTCATGAGTTGCAGGATACTGCAATCATGCGATAACAAACATTACCCTGTTGGAAGTGCGAAGAGCATTTCATGTTGATAAAGCGCCGGAGAAGAATCCAGCGCGACGGCTTTCGAAATTTGTACAGTTTAGTCTGGCGGCCATAGCGAGTTGGTCCCACGCCTTCCCATCCCGAACAGGACCGTGAAACGACTCAGCGCCGATGATAGTGTGGATACCCATGTGAAAGTAGGTCACTGCCAGGCACCCCTTCCGAAGCCCCGCTGAATATCAGCGGGGCTTCTTCTTGGCGGCTGCGGCCTGCGGCCAATAGCCGGCAATAGCCGGTCAATAGCCAATACGCCAATACGCAACAGCGGACTTGAAGGCCGTCTGAAAAACAAGCCGGCTTTCAAAGCTGCCAGCCTTTCAGACGGCCTGTTTACATCATGGGTTTAGACCCATCCAAAAAAATAACCTTACAAAATAAGAGCCGTTCGGCAGCATCATCCGCGTAGGTTGGATTCTTGAATCCGACGTTTGGCCAGCGGCCAGAGCGATGTGCGTGCCTTGTTCTGCAAACAAGTGTCGGATTCGAGAATCCGACCTACAGGCTGCCTGTTTGTATATTATTTTTTTGAATGGGTATTGGGTAACCATCAGCCGTCGGCCTTGGATACAGATATTTGCCATTTAAGTAACAATCACCGAGCTAAAAGACTTGCGCCTCACCAAACAATCGCCTATCATAAAAACGCCCGCGAAAGCGGGCATTGTGACCGACAACAAACACAAACGGAGAAAAACATGAAAAAACTGATCTTAGGCGCATTGGCTCTGCTGAGCATGAGCTGGGCATTGGCGACGGTGAACATCAACACTGCCGGTGCGGACGAACTCAAAGCGCTGCCGGGCATCGGCCCGGCGAAGGCAGAGGCGATTGTGGAATACCGCAAACAGCACGGCAATTTCAAAAGCGTGGAAGAGCTGAAGAATGTGAAGGGCATTGGCGACGGTATCTACAACCGCCTGAAGGATGAGGCAACGGTATCGGGCGCGCCTGCGAAGAAGGCGCAGCCGGCGGTGAAGAAGTAGGCTGCCGCTTGGCCGGCGGCCTTGGGCATGCGTATGCTGGGGGCTTGCAGTCTGCCGGTATCTGGCGCTGTAGTTTGACAATGTGAAATTTGACAATGTGAAGGAATAGGCCGTCTGAACGATTGGGTTCGGACGGCCTGTTTGTTATGGGTGGGGTGGCCGTAGTTGTTTGCGCGGTGGGGCTGCATGGTGTTTCAACTCACAGCCGCCCGAGGTCCGTTCGTTATTGAGGAATCTAAATTTATTGTGCTGCTTGAATTTCTTGTCTGAGCTTGTTAAGAAAGCGGCCTTGGCGCACGAGGTTGGCGGCGTTGTGATGATCGGTTTGTTTGAAGGCGGTTTGCAGAGCGCTGAGCAAGGTGTTTTGTTCGGCTTGGATGTCGGCTTCCAATGCCAGTAGGGCGGCTTGGTTGTTTTGGGCGCGGGCTTCTTCTAGGGTTTCGCGCCATTCCATTTGCTGCATCAGGAATTCGGGCGGAAATGAGGTGTGCTCGGGGGAGTCGGCGTGGATATTGTGTTGTTCGAGCAGATAGGCGGCGCGGTCGATGGGATTTTTAAGGATTCGGTAGGCTTCGTTAACGGCTGAGGCCATCATCATGGCTTGCTTTTGCTCAAAGGCGGAAGCGGCGGCATGGCGGTCGGGATGGAAACGGGCCGCGAGGCTGCGGTAGGTTTGTTCGAGTGCGGCGGTGTCGATATCGAATGCGGGCTCGAGTTGGAATAGGGTGAAGTGTTGGCTCATGATGGGCAATAGGTATGTAGGCCGTCTGAAAGTTCAGACGGCCTGTTGGTATGATTAAACGTGAAAGCTTTCACCGCAGCCGCATTCGTCTTTGACGTTGGGGTTTTCGAATTTAAACCCTTCTTGCAGGCCTTCTTTGGTGTAGTCGAGCTGGGTGCCGTCGAGATAGGTGTGGCTTTTGGGGTCGACGAATACTTTCACGCCGTGGCCTTCAAACACGATGTCTTCGGGCTGGATTTCGTCAACGAATTCGAGCGTGTAGGCCATGCCGGAGCAGCCGCTGGTTTTAACGCCCAAGCGGATGCCTTCGCCTTTGCCGCGGCGGCTGAGGAAGTTTTGAATGTGGTTGGCGGCGTTGGGGGTGAGTGTAATCATGGCCTTATCCTTGCAGGGAACGGGGTTGTTTGGTTTGGCTTCAGACGGCATTCGGTAAATTAATGGTCGTCTGAAAGGCTGATGCGTTGTTGCGCCCAGGTAACGGCGGCTTGCATGGCGGCACGGGCTTGCGGGCTGTTGCGCCAGCAGGTGCTGCCGCTGAGGGCGGCGCCTTGTTGCAACATATCATCCACATCGGCGGCGGCCAGCTTGGCAATATCGTCTAAACCCATTTGTTGCAGGCGGGTTAACACGGTGGCACCGATGCCTTTTTGTGCCAGCAGTGATTGTTGTTGTTCTGCATTCAAGGGCATGGCGCGTTCCTTATTTTAGCTGGCTGTCTTTGCTGCCGCGGCGGTTGTAGGCCGTCTGAAACTTTTCCTGTTGGTCGTGCACTTCTTGGCAGCTGATGCATAGTTGCACGCCGGGCAGGGCGCGGCGGCGGGCTTCGGGTATCGGCTCGCCGCATTCGGCGCATTCGCGCGCGCTTTGGCCTTGCGGCAAAGCGGCGCGGGCATATTGCAGCGCATCGTTTAATGAATCGTCGATTTGCTGCTGCTCTGCGCCATCGGGTGCCCAGCCGCCGGCCATTTATTGGCCTTTTTTCTTTTTATAGTCGCTCACGGCGGCTTTGATGGCATCTTCCGCCAAAATCGAGCAGTGCACTTTCACCGGCGGCAATTCGAGCTCTTCGGCGATTTCGCTGTTTTTAATCGACATGGCTTCATCTAGGCTTTTGCCTTTCACCCATTCGGTGATCAGGCTGGAAGAGGCGATGGCGGAGCCGCAACCGTAGGTTTTGAATTTGGCGTCTTCGATAATGCCGCTTTCGTTGACTTTGATTTGCAGCTTCATCACGTCGCCGCAGGCGGGCGCGCCTACCATGCCGGTGCCGATGCTTTCATCGCTTTTGTCGAACGAGCCGACGTTGCGGGGGTTTTCGTAGTGGTCGATGACCTTGTCGCTGTATGCCATGGTGTGTATTCCTTGTGGTGGTTTGTTTTATTTGAGGCCGTCTGAAGGGAATTCAAGTGTTCATACGGCATGTGTTACGGTGATGGAAATGGGTTTTGCAAAGTTTTCAGGCGGCCTGAATTAATGCTCTGCCCATTCTACGGTGCTCAAATCGATGCCTTCTTGATGCATTTCCCAAAGCGGCGACAATTCGCGCAGCTTGCCGATTTTGGATTTGATCAATTCGGCGGCGTATTTCACTTCTTCTTCGGTGGTCATGCGGCCGAAGGTGACGCGCAGGGAAGAGTGGGCCAGCTCGTCGTTGCGGCCGAGCGCGCGCAATACATAGCTTGGCTCAAGGCTGGCTGAGGTGCAGGCGGAGCCGCTGGACACGGCCAGCTCTTTCACGGCCATAATCAGGCTTTCGCCTTCTACGAAATTGAAGCTGACATTTAGGTTGGTGGGCACACGCTGCTCTAAATCGCCGTTGATATACACTTCTTCGATGTCTTTGATGCCGTCGAGGAAAAGGTTGCGCAGTTTCAATGCATGGGCGCGGTCTTGCTCGAGTTCGAGGCGGGCGAGGCGGAAGGCTTCGCCCATGCCGACGATTTGGTGGGTGGCTAAGGTGCCGGAGCGGAAGCCGCGCTCGTGGCCGCCGCCGTGCATTTGCGCTTCGAGGCGTACACGCGGTTTGCGGCGCACGTATAAAGCGCCGATGCCTTTGGGGCCGTAAACTTTGTGGGCAGAAAGGCTGAGCAAATCGACTTTGACTTTTTCCAAATCAATCGGGGTTTTGCCGGCGGCTTGGGCGGCGTCTACATGGAAAATGATTTTGTTGTCGCGGCAGATTTCGCCGATGGCTTCGATATCTTGAATCACGCCGATTTCGTTGTTTGCCCACATCACCGATACCAAAATGGTGTCGGGGCGGATGGCGGCTTTGAGGGTTTCCAAATCAATCAGGCCGTTGGGCTGCACATCGAGATAGGTCACTTCAAAGCCTTCGCGCTCGAGCTCGCGCATGGTGTCGAGCACGGCTTTGTGCTCGGTTTTGGGCGTGATCAGGTGCTTGCCCTTGCTTTGGTAGAAATGCGCTGCACCTTTGATGGCGAGATTGTTTGACTCGGTGGCGCCGCTGGTGAACACGATTTCTTTGCTGTCGGCATTAAGCAGCTTGGCGATTTCGCTGCGGGCGTTTTCCACCGCTTCTTCGGCCACCCAGCCGAAGCTGTGGCTGTTGGAGGCGGGGTTGCCGAATTGTTCGGTGAGATAGGGAATCATTTTTTCGGCCACGCGTTTGTCTACCGGAGTGGTGGCGGCGTAGTCGAGGTAAATCGGGGTGTGGATGGTCATGGCGGTGTCTTTCCGGTTGGGTTTGTTTGAGGTTTTGTTTTAATGGATATGGGTGAAGGTAACGATTTTGCCGCCGCCTTCGCTTTGCTGTTGGTCGAGAATGTGTTGCAGGGTGACGCTGCCCAAATAATCGTTGATGGTTTTGTTGAGATTTTCCCATAAATCGTGGGTGAGACAGGGCGCGCCGTTGTGGCAGTTGGCCTTGCTGCTGCATTGAGTGGCATCGAGCTTGTCTTCTGCGGCGGCAATGATTTGGGCGATGCTGATTTCGTCGGCACTCACCGCTAAAATATAGCCGCCGCCGGGGCCGCGCACGCTGCCGACCAGCCGGGCGCGGCGCAGCTTGCTGAAAAGCTGCTCCAAATAAGAGAGCGAAATGTGCTGCCGCTCGCTGATGGCGCTGAGCTTTACCGTGCCGTGTTGGGCGTGCATGGCCAAATCGATCATGGCGGTAACGGCAAAGCGGCCTTTGGTGGTTAATCGCATTAAGTGGTGCGCCTATTGGTTCGTGAATAGTTGAATTGTCTGATTTCCGAGTGAATTTGTCAAGTATAGAAGAGCGATGAAAACAGAAGGAATTATGGCGGAAAATAGAGAATAAACAGCGCGGCGGCTTTCAGACGGCCTGTTTGCGGCAGCGCATAATGGCATTGGAAAATCGGAAGCGGGCGGTAAAAATTCGTTATAATCAGGCCGTCTGAAAAAATTGCAAAGGCATAGGGCTATGGAAATTCCTTGGGGGCAGATTTTTTTGTGGCTGCACATCACGATTGTGACTGCGTGTGCGGTGAGGGTGCTTTATAAGCAGCACAATATCGGCACGGCTTTTGCTTGGCTGATTGTGCTGTTTGTGTTTCCGATTTTGGGTGCTGGGCTGTATTTATTGATCGGCGAGCCGCGCTTGGGCACGGCGCGCGCCAAGCGCACGGTGGAAATGAACCGTTTTTACCGCGATTTTGCCGAACGCTATCTGGCCGACAGCCAATTGCAGATGAGCCGCGAGATGGCAAACCGCTATCACGGCATCAGCCGCATGGCGGCGCAGAGCACGGGGCTGGCGGCCACCAACAGCAATGCCATGACCTTGCTCAACAGCACCGACAGCATTGTGGATGCGATATTGGCCGACATCAATCAGGCGCAGCAATCCCGCCTGCTGGCGTTTTACATTATCGAGCCGCAAGGGAAAATCGAAACCTTGCTGGATGCGGTGATTGCGGCCTCAAAGCGCGGTGTAGACTGCATGATTTTGGCCGATGCGGTGGGCAGCAAAAACTTTTTCGACAGCGATTGGGTGGCCAAACTGCGCCGCGCCGGCGTGGAAGTGCATGCCGCACTGCCGGTGGGCTTGTGGCGCACGCTCTTTACCCGCGCCGATTTGCGCAACCACCGCAAAATTTTGATTGTGGATAAAAAAATAGGCTACACCGGCAGCTTTAACCTAGTTGACCCGCGCTTTTTCAAACAAAATGCCGGCGTGGGCGAGTGGGTGGATGTGATGATGCGCTGCACGGGGCCGGTGGTGCTGGAAATGACGGCGGTGTTTTACGCGGATTTGGCGGTGGAAAACGACCAAAACCTCAGCGGCGTGCAGCAATATTTGAGTGGCTACAGCGAAATCATTCCGGCCATGATTCCCGACAAGCTGCGCGCGGGGCAGATTGATGCGCAGGTGATTCCCTCATCGCCGGCGCAGCAAGAACGCGTGATTTATGAAACCATTGTGTCGGCGATTTTTATGGCCACGCAGAAAATCGTGATTACCACGCCTTATTTTGTGCCCGACGAGCCGCTGCTGGGCGCGCTCACCACTGCCGCTAGGCGCGGTGTGGAGGTGACGCTGATTCTGCCCGAGAAAGTCGATTCGCTGATGGTGCGCTACGCCTCGCGCGCCTATTATCCAATGCTGTTGGCCGCCGGTGTGAAAATCGCCTTGTTTAAAGGCGGCTTGCTGCACGCCAAAACCATGACCATCGATGATGACTTCACCTTGTTTGGTACGGTGAATATGGACATGCGCAGCTTTTTCCTCAATCTGGAAATCAGCCTAGCGATTTACGATAAGGGCATCACGCAGCAAATCAGCCATTTGCAGCAGGGCTATCTGCAAGACAGCGAATATATCACCGTAAAAGATTGGCAAAAACGGGCAAAATGGTGGGGCTTGGTGGAAAACACCGTGCGCTTGATGAGCCCGCTTTTATAGGATTTTACGCGTGATACAAAGGCTTGGAGGCCGTCTGAAATATTTCAGACGGCCTTTTCCTTTTTAGTAGCGGCCAAGGCTATAAGTGGAATGCAAGAAAAGGTTATACGAAACGGCATGCTACAACCGCGTAGGTTAGATTGATAAACCCAGCGTTCCAGACAGCTTATGGATAGGTTGGGTTTACAACCCAACCTATCCACCGTATCACTTTTTTATGCATTCCACTATAGCAGCACTTAAATCCATGTAAATTGTAAGGGTTTGTTGAATAATGTTTGCACAATTATTGATAATAATATATATTCTCATTAATGTTTAAAGGGGGGGTGAAATAAATGCTGGAAACGCACTTGAAGTTGCCGTTTTTGTTGGTGTTGTCAGCTTTTAGCGGCACGGCGTGGGCCAATACCGTGGAATTGGGGCAGATAGAAGTGTATGGCAAAAAGCAGGCGGAGCAGCTTGCAGTTGAGCGGAAAAGCCGTGCACAGATTGAGCAGGAGCTGATTCGTGACAGCAGCGATTTGGTGCGCTATTCGGTGGATGTGGGCATCAGTGATGGCGGCCGCCACAATAAAGGCTTTGCTATGCGCGGGGTGGAAGCCAACCGCGTGGGCATCAATATCGACGGCGTGGCCTTGCCGGATATGGAAGAAAATTCGCTTTATGGCCGCTATGGCAATTTCAACAGCGCTCGCCAGAGCATTGATCCCGAGCTGGTGCGCGATATTGAAATCGTTAAGGGTGCCGATTCGTTTCAGGCGGGCAGCGGGGCGCTGGGCGGGGCGGTAAACTATCGCACTTTGAATGCGCAAGATTTGCTGTTGCCGGGTCAGCGGTTCGGCGCTATGTTGAAAAGCGGCTACGGCAGCCGCAACCGTGAATGGACCAACACTTTGGGTGTGGGCGCACACACTGGGCGTTTTGATATGGTGTTGCTTTATTCGCAACGGCGCGGCCATGAAACCGAAAGTGCGGTGAAGGGCGACGACACTTACGGCAGCGCGCGCGGCCTGCCCGACCCCTCGAAGCACCGATATCACAGCTATCTGGCTAAATTCGGCTTTCAAATCGATGAAGCGCAACGCATTGGCGCCAGCGTCAACGGCCAGCAGGGCAGCCGCTACACCAAAGAATATTCTTATGCCTTGTTTGGCAGCCAGTGGCGCGATGCGGATGACAAACACAGCCGCTTCAACGGCAATCTGCATTACGAATGGATGCCTGACTCTGCATGGTTGGCACTGTTGCGCGCCGATGCCGATTATCAGAAAACTGGCCTAGACGCGGTGAACTATAAAGGCACGCGTAATTGGAATACCCAAGTGCCCGAGCTGGATGAAATTTACGACCGACGCATCAATTCTGCATACAAACGCTTGTCGCTTCGGCTTGACAGCCAGCCTTTGCGTTGGGGCGGGGAGCATATTTTGTCGTTTAAAGTCTTTCTGAGCCGCCGTGATTTTGAAACCGTCAATTACGACACCATCGGCGTAGGCCGAAGTTGGCAGCAGCAAACGATGTCGACCATTCAATATCCGATGAAAACCACCCAAACAGGCTTTTCATTGCTGGATAACATTACCTGGAATCGGGTGTTTTCCGGCCGCATCGGCGCGCGCTACGACCATGAAAAAGTGGCGCCGAAAGATTTAAACGCCCCGTGCAGCACAGCCTGCCTAGACGAGGGCAAACCTGCGGGCAATTCATTCAGTAATTGGAACGGCTTGATCGGCCTCAATGCCCAGCTCAATCCGGCCTGGCAAATCGGCTACACCCTCAGCAGCGGCCACCGTGTGCCCACCGCATCAGAGATGTATTTCACTTTTACCAATCCTTACGGCACTTGGCAGTCCAACCCCGATTTGAAAGCCGAGCGCAGCATCACTCACACTTTATCCTTGCAAGGTAAAGGCGCAGCAGGCGATTTGGATGTGAATATCTACCAAAGCCGTTATCGCGATTTTCTAGTGGAGCAGGAGCAGATTATTGCCACGCCCAACCCTTATTACGATCAATGCGCTTGGTATGGTTGCCCGCAATACGACCAAACGCCTAAGCATCAAATGGTGAATCTGGATAAAGCGCGCATCAGCGGCATTGAATTTACAGGCCGTCTGAATCTGTACCGGCTCTTGCCTGTGGGTGAGGGCTGGAAGCTTTCCGGCGGCCTGGGCTACAGCAAAGGCAAGCTCTCCAACGAAACCAGCCTGCTTTCTATTCAGCCTTTAAAAGCCATTATCGGTCTGGATTATGAGCAGCCGGAAGGCCGCTGGGGTGTGTTTTCACGAATGACTTATCGGGGCGAAAAAAAGCCCGGTGATGCCAAAGTAACCGAAATCAGCGGCTCGCGCGGCAATCTTGTGCAAAATGTAGTTACCTATCCGTGGCTCAACAGCTCCGCCACCGTGTTTGATGTGTATGGCTATTACAAGCCGCTAAAAACGCTCACCTTGCGTGCCGGCGTGTACAACCTGTTCGACCGTAAATACCACACTTGGGACAGCCTGCGCGGCATCAATGCCAACAGCACCACCAATTCCGTTGACCGTGCCGGCAAAGGCCTAGCGCGCTTTTATGCACCCGGCCGTAATTTTGCCCTGGCTTTGGAATATAAATTTTAACCCGTTCAGACGGCCTTAGGTCTGTTCGCAATCTATAGTGGAGTGCATAAAAAAGTGATACGGCGGGTAGGTTGGGTTGTAAACCCAACAAGCCTACAAGCCGTCTGAAACGTTGGGTTTATCACCCCGGCCTACGCTGCTGCAAAATGCAGTTTTGTGTCACTTTTTCTTGCATTTCACTATATTATTGTGCTGCTTTCAGCGCATAAACAGGCTGTCTGAAACCATGAAAGGAAACAGCATGAGCAACACCCACATCAGCTTTGCCCAACGCCTGAAGGAAGAAAACCGCACCACTCACGACAGCGTGGATTACTTAGTGATGTCGGTAGCACCGTTTGCCGATATTGCCCGTTACACTTTGTTTTTAAAGCTGCAATCGGTATTTCATAAAATCGTTGAGCCGATTTATCAAGATGCCGCTCTCAACCAACGCATTCCCGGCTTGGCCGATATGGTGCGTTATGCAGCCGTGGTGCGAGATTTGCAAGATTTGGGTAGCGAGCCTTATGTCTTTTCCGGCCAGCTGCCGCAGCCGGCGGGCAATCGGGCCATCGGCTGGCTTTATTGCGCCGAAGGCTCTAATTTGGGTGCGGCTTTTTTGTTTAAAGACGCTCAAAAGCTCGATTTCACCGCCGAATACGGTGCCCGCCATCTGGCACCGCATCCCGATGGACGCGGCAAGCATTGGCGCGAATTTGTGGATTATTTAAACCGTTTGGGTTTGGATAAACCGGCGCAAGACGAAGCCATTTCAGGTGCCAAAGAAGCGTTTGCCTTTTATAAGGTGATTTTGCGCGAGATTTTCGGCTTACCCGAAGATGCCGAGGCGCCGCAGCCGGCCGAAGCCTGAGGCTTGCAAAGGCGAGAAATATTTTATACCAGTCAAAGATAACCTTACTGCGTTGGTTCGCCTTAACATACTATCGGTATTGTGGCAGGCTCGCCGCCTTGTAAGCTTACTTTTTTGAATGGGCATGATTAAACCTGTTTAGCTTTTGAACGCTGAACAAAAGGCCGTCTGAAACATTTCTTTCAGACGGCCTTTTTTCATATTGTAAACCTAGGGTCTGTTCACCATTCATCTCGCGGCAATCTTTTGGCTCAAAAACGCGCCTGCCGCGTTGAAAATGCTCGCAAGGTGTCCAACCTTGCTGCGCTTTTCACCTTGCAAGCGCGCTTTTGCGCTCAAAATCTTACGCACAGATGAAATGTGAACAGACCCTAAGCAGTTTATTTTTGATACTGCACCGAATCGGCACCGCTGTGTTTTTGGATAAACTCGATTTTGTAGCCGTCCGGGTCTTCCACAAACGCAATCACGGTGCTGCCGTGCATCATCGGGCCCGCTTCACGCACCACTTTGCCGCCTTTGGCGCGCGCGGCATCGCAGGCGGCGTAGGCATCGTCCACTTCGATGGCGATGTGGCCGTAGGCATTGCCCAAATCGTAGCGTTCGGTGTCCCAATTGTGGGTGAGCTCGAGCACGGTATGGTCGCTTTCATCGCCGTAGCCCACGAAAGCGAGGGTGAATTTTCCTTCGGGGTAGTCGTTTTTGCGCAGCAGCTTCATGCCTAAAACATCTTGATAAAATGCTAATGATTTATCGAGGTTGCCAACGCGCAACATGGTGTGCAGCATTCTCATGGTGATTTCCTTGTGTGGTTTGAATCAATAATCTGGCCGTCTGAAAGGCCGGCCGCAGCAATGCTTTATTTTAACACAGCTATCTTCCGCTTTCAGACGGCCTGTTTGCTGCTTTGCGGGTGCAGAAGCGGCGCTCAGGCAAAAGGTGCCGGTCGGCTTGAATGTTTACAATCCGGCCAAATGGTTTTCAGACGGCCTGCATGAAGCTTGGGCGTGAAAAATTGTTTTATTTAATTCACAATAATTTGACCGGACATATTGAATTCGGCGGCTAAATTGGTTATAAAGCTAACGTTAAGTTATGTAGATTTTGTTGTTTTCTTTCATAAAATAAAAGGACAGACTGATGAGAATTGGTATTCCCAAAGAGTCGCTGGCCGGTGAAACCCGTGTGGCGTGCACGCCTGCTACCGTTGCCCAATTGCTCAAACTGGGCTTTGAGGTGGTGGTGGAACACGATGCCGGCGCGGGCGCGAGCCTGAATGATGCGGCTTATGCAGCAGCCGGCGCGGCGGTGGCCGATGCGGCCGAAGTGTGGGCCAGCCCGCTGATTTATAAAGTAAACGCGCCTGATGAGGCGGAAATCGGCCGCTTGAGCGCCGGCCAAACGCTGGTGAGCTTTGTGTGGCCGGCGCAAAATCCCGAGCTTGTGCAGAAGCTGGCCGATAAAAAGGTAAATGTGCTGGCGATGGACATGGTGCCGCGCATTTCGCGCGCGCAGGCTTTGGATGCTTTGTCTTCCATGGCCAATATCAGCGGCTACCGCGCCGTGATTGAAGCAGCCAATGCTTTCGGGCGCTTTTTCACCGGCCAAATCACTGCCGCCGGCAAAGTGCCGCCGGCGCAAGTGTTGGTGATTGGTGCAGGCGTGGCCGGTTTGGCCGCCATCGGCACGGCCAATTCGCTGGGCGCAGTGGTGAAAGCGTTTGACACGCGCTTGGAAGTGGCCGAGCAAATCGAATCGATGGGCGGCAAATTCCTCAAGCTCGATTTCCCGAATGAAGCGGGCGGCAGCGGCGATGGTTATGCCAAAGTGATGAGCGAAGAATTTATCGCCGCAGAAATGAAGCTGTTTGCCGAGCAGGCCAAAGAGGTGGATATCATCATCACCACCGCTGCGATTCCGGGCAAACCCGCGCCCAAGCTGATTACCGCCGAAATGGTGCAAAGCATGAAGCCCGGCTCGGTGATTGTGGACTTGGCCGCGGCCACCGGCGGCAACTGCGAATTAACCCGCCCGGGCGAATTGTTTGTTACCGACAACGGCGTGAAAATCATCGGCTACACCGATATGGCCAACCGCTTGGCGGGGCAGTCTTCCCAGCTTTACGCCACCAACTTGGTGAACTTGGCTAAATTGCTCAGCCCGAATAAAGACGGTGAAATCACCATTGATTTCGATGATGTGATTCTGCGCAACATGACCGTCACCCGCGATGGCGAAATCACCTTCCCGCCGCCCGCCATTCAAGTTTCCGCCGCGCCGCAGCAGGCGCAGGCCGCGCCGGTGAAAAAGCCTGAGCCCGAGCCGCAGCCTTTGTGGAAAAAGCTCGCGCCGGCCGTGATTGCCGCGGTGTTGATTTTGTGGATGGGCGCGGTGGCGCCGGCAGAGTTTCTCAACCACTTTATCGTGTTTGTGCTCTCTTGCGTGATCGGTTATTACGTGGTGTGGAACGTGAGCCACTCGCTGCACACGCCGCTGATGTCGGTGACCAATGCCATTTCGGGCATTATCGTGGTGGGCGCGCTGCTGCAAATCGGGCAGGGGCATGCGGCGGTGTCGTTTATCGCTTTTGTTGCCATTTTGATTGCCAGCATTAATATTTTCGGCGGTTTTTATGTTACCCGCCGTATGTTGAATATGTTCCGGAAAGGTTAAGGAGGCCGATATGTCACACGGATTGGTTACCGCGGCATACATCGTTGCCGCCGTCTTGTTTATTCTCTCGCTGGCCGGCCTGTCGAAGCAGGAAAGCGCCAAAAACGGCGTGTATTACGGCATTGCCGGCATGGCGATTGCGCTTTTTGCCACCATTTTCAGTGAAAACACCGCCGGGCTGGGCTGGGTGATTATCGCCATGGCCATCGGCGGTGCAGTGGGCATTTATAAAGCCCGAAAAGTGGAAATGACCGAAATGCCCGAGCTGATTGCGCTGTTGCACAGCTTTGTCGGCTTGGCCGCTGTGTTTGTGGGCTACAACAGCTTTATCGAGCCGGGGGATGTTTCCAGCGATATGGAAACCATTCACCTGATTGAAGTGTTTCTCGGCGTGTTTATCGGCGCGATTACCTTCACCGGCTCGATTGTGGCTTTCGGCAAGCTCAACGGCAAGTTTTCAAGCAAGCCGCTGCAATTGCCGTTTAAGCACATGCTCAACTTGGCCGCGCTGGTGGTGTCGTTTATCTTGCTGCTGATTTTTGTGGGCGCACACGGTAGCTGGTTTGCGCTGATTGTGATGACCGCCATCGCGCTGGCTTTCGGCTGGCACTTGGTGGCTTCCATCGGCGGTGCAGATATGCCGGTGGTGGTGTCGATGCTCAACTCCTATTCAGGCTGGGCGGCTGCCGCCGCAGGCTTTATGCTCGGCAACGATTTGCTGATTGTGACCGGCGCATTGGTCGGCTCCAGCGGCGCGATTCTTTCCTACATCATGTGTAAAGCCATGAACCGCTCCTTTATCTCCGTGATTGCCGGCGGCTTCGGCACCGATGGCTCTTCCGCTGCTTCGGGCGGCGAAGAAACGGGCGAATACCGCGAAGTGAAGCCTGCCGAAGTGGCCGAAATGCTCAAAGGCGCCAACAGCGTGATCATCACCCCGGGCTACGGCATGGCCGTGGCGCAGGCACAATATCCGGTGGCCGAAATCACCGATCTGCTGCGCAAACAAGGCGTGGAAGTGCGCTTCGGCATCCACCCCGTAGCCGGCCGCTTGCCGGGCCATATGAATGTGCTGTTGGCTGAAGCCAAAGTGCCTTACGACATCGTGTTGGAAATGGACGAAATCAACGACGATTTCCCCGAAACCGATGTAGTGTTGGTAATCGGCGCGAACGACACCGTCAACCCCGCCGCCCAAACCGACCCCAATTCCCCCATCGCCGGCATGCCGGTGCTGGAAGTGTGGAAGGCCAAAGAAGTGGTGGTGTTCAAACGCTCGATGAACACAGGCTACGCCGGCGTGCAAAACCCGCTGTTTTTCAATGAAAATACGGTGATGTGTTTTGGTGATGCTAAAGCCACGATTGATGAAATTTTGGCGGATTTGAAGAAATAAGGCCGTCTGAAAAAAACAAAGGCCGTCTGAAAGATTTCTTTCAGACGGCCTTTGTTTGTTTTCCAACGTATTTCAATAAATCGTTTCTCCGCCGGCGGCCAAGGTGGCGGCGATATCGTCGGCGAGAGTTTGGCAGTCTTCCAGGCTCAAATTGCTGATGGTGATGCGCACGGCGGGTTGTTTGCCGGGGTTGAAGGGGGTGCCGCTTTGCACGGCCCAGCCTTTGGCGGCGAGAAATTGGATCAGCTGCGCTTCGTTGGGCACGTTCAGCCAAATGTGCATGCCTTCGCCGTGGCGGCCGGGCACGCGGATGCCGCGTTCGGCGAGGCAGGTGATGAGGTATTGGCGGCGGGTTTGGTAGCTTTCGGCGATGGCGGCTAGGCCTTGTGCGCCGAGCGCTTGCCAGAGTTTGAGGGTGAGGTGTTGCAAAAGTTTGCTGATCCAGCGCGGGCCCAGCGTGAAGCGTTTTTTCATGGCGGCGAGGGTGGGGCCGTGGCCGGCGGCGATGGCCAGGCGCATGTCGGTGCCGAGAAATTTGCTGGTGGAGGTGGTGTAGATCCATTCGTTGGCAAAGCCTTGCATGCCTTGGAAAGGGTGGCGGCTCAGTGCGCCCCAATGATCATCGATAATCAGCAGCGGGTTGTGGCAGCTGAGGGCTTGCTGCCAGGCCTGCCAGCGCTCGGGGCTGTAGCAGATACCGGTGGGGCTGTGGGCGCGGGCGGTGAGTATCACGGCGGAGATGTCGTTGAAATCGATGCCGGGCGGGATAAGCGCGCCTTCTTCGTCCATTGCGGCGGGCACGGCTTCGAGGCGCAGGTTGGCCAAAAGCGCCAACAGCGGCAGCCAGCAAGGCGATTCGATAATCACTTTGGCGCCGGGCATGCAGCGTTGGTTTAGGGCGCGCTCGATGATGTCGAGGCTGCCGGAAAACAGCACGGGCTCGGCGTGGATGCCGGTGCGCTCTTGCAGCCATTGGCGGATATGCGCCATCAATTCGGGGTGGTCACCGTGGTTACCCACGTCGGTGGAGAGGCGGTAGCTCTCCAGCAGGGTGGGGCTGAGCGCGGGCAGTAGGCGGCGGTCGACATTGCCGCTGGCCAAGTCGATGAGGCCGGCGGGTATGGCGGCTTCGGTATGCAGGATTTCGGTTTTCTCGGGCACAAAGCTGCCGCGCCGCCCGTCGGTGGCGATGATGCCGGCGTCGCGCAGTTGTTTGTAGGCGGCGGATACGGTGTTGGGGTTGACGCCCAATTCGTCGGCAAGTGCGCGCACGGTGGGCAGGCGGTGGCCGGCGGGCCAGCTTTTGTTGCGAATGAGCTGTTCAATGGATGATGCGATGTTGACAGCGGTGGTGCCTTTGGGGTTTAATTGAGTCATACAAAACTCTTGTTGTATTAGTTCAAAAAACTTTAAAACAAATTCGGATAATTGGCAAGTGTTTTCAGACGGCCTTCACCGCTTGAAATACATCAAGCTTTCGATATATGTGCTGCCAGGCCGTCTGAAACAGACGTATAATGGCGCATAAATAAAAAAGCCGATACTGCCAATACCGTTACCAAGGAACCTTATCATGTCGAAAGAGCAGAAAGCCCAAGCGCCTAAAGAGCAGGTGGTGCATTTATATGAGGGCGGCAAACGTATTCACCCGAAGCTGGCCAAAGGCCGCTTTGCCAATTGGCGCATTTTTGCCATTGTGGCCACGCAATTTGTGTTTTATGTGTTGCCGTGGTTTAACTGGAGCGGCCGCCAGGCGGTGCTTTTTGATATTCCGGAGCGGCATTTTTATATTTTCGGCCTCTCTTTGGGCATGGGCGATTTGATATATTTGGCCGGCCTGCTGATTATTTGTGCGTTCGGCCTTTTTTGGTGGACCACAATTGCGGGGCGCTTATGGTGCGGCTATGCCTGCCCGCAAACGGTGTATACCGAAATCATGCTGTGGATCGACCATTTTATCGAGGGCGACCGCAACAAACGGCTGAAGCTGGATAAATCGCCGTGGAATTTCACCAAAATCCGCATTAAGGCCACCAAATATCTGCTGATTTTTGCCGTGTGCGCATGGACGGGCATCACCTTTGCCGGCTGGTTCACGCCGATACGCGAATTTGTGCCGGCGATTTTCAGCTTCACTGCGGGCGGTGGCGCGCTCTTTGCCGCCGCTTTTTACGGCTTTATGACGTTTTTGTTTGCCCACATTATGCGCGAGCAGGTGTGCAAATATATGTGCCCTTATGCCCGCTTCCAAAGCGCCATGTTCGACCACGATACTTTGGTGATTTCTTATGATGTCGAGCGCGGCGAGCCGCGCGGCGCGCGCAAGAAAAATGTGAGCAAAGAAGAGAGCAAGCTTGGCGACTGCATCAATTGCACCATGTGCGTGCAGGTGTGTCCTGTGGGCATCGATATCCGCGACGGTTTGCAATATGAATGCATCGGCTGCGCGGCCTGCATCGATGCGTGTGATGAAATCATGGATAAAATGAATTATCCGCGCGGCCTGATCCGCTACACCACCGAAAGCGCGCTCAAGCATGAATACAGCGAGCGCGACATCAAAAAACGCTTGCTGCGCCCGCGCGTGTTGGGTTATGGTGCGGTGTTGTTTGCAGCGGTGGCGGCTTTGCTTTTCGGTATTTTCACCCGCGAAACGCTGCATGTCGACATTATTAAAGACCGCGGCGTGATGGTGCGTGAAAACACGCAGGGCTGGCTGGAAAATGCGTATAATCTGCGCATCATCAATGCCAGCGAAGATGAGCAGGTGCTCACCGCCAAAGTGAGCGGATTTGAAGATATTACGCTCACCGGCATCCCGGCCGAAGGCATCAAAGTGGCCGGCAACGACACCGTTACCGTGCCGGTGCAAGTGGCCACCATTCCGGAATATGCCGATAAAGGCAGCCATCCGATTGAATTTACCTTCCACTACCGCAAAGCAGATGAGGCGGCCGATGCGGCGCGCACCATCACCGAAAAAGCATCGTTTATTGGAGAATGATTTTGACCAGGCAGCAATCCAAAGTTTGGTATAAAGAGCCGTGGCCCTGGCTTTTGATGGCAGGGCCCGCCATCGTGGTGGTGGCCGGCTTTATCACCTTTTATCTGGCGCAAGTCAACGCCGCCGATTTGGTGAGCGACGATTATTATAAAGACGGCAAACACATCGATATCCAGCTGCACCGCGATGAAGAGGCGCTCAAGCGCCACATCACGGCGCAAGTGCTGGTGAGCCCCGACAATAATGCCGCCAAGGTGTTGGTGAGCGGCGATTTCGATGCCGCACAGCCCTTGAATCTGGTGCTGATGCATCCGGCCAAAAAAGCCTACGACCAAACCGTGAAGCTGCTGCCGGCGCAAGGCGGCGTGGCTTCAGGCAACAAGCATGAATATTCGGCTGTGTTCAAGCCGCTGCCCGATGCCAACCATTGGTATGTGCGCCTGGAAGATGCCGCCGGCAAATGGCGGGTGGAAGACAAGTGGATTGTCAGCCAGGGCAATGCTTTGAATTTGAAACCGATGGACAAGCTTTTGGCGCCGCAGGCCGCCGCAGCCGGCCATTGATATAGCTGCCGTTTTGTTAACAAACGGGTAGGCGCTGCTGACTACACGTGATAACATAACGGCTTTATTTCGCCGTGTGAAACGTTTTCAGACGGCCTCCACGCATACATAATCAGGATTCAGCAATATGGACGATTTAATCAAAGAAGCCGCGCTTCATTTCCACGAATATCCCAATCCGGGCAAAATCCAAATCACCCCCACCAAGCCCTTGGCCACCCAATACGATTTGTCGCTGGCTTATTCGCCCGGCGTGGCCGCGCCCTGCATGGAAATCTACAACGACCCGCTGGCTTCCTATAAATACACCGCCCGCGGCAATTTGGTGGCGGTGATCTCCAACGGCACCGCCGTGCTCGGCTTGGGCAATATCGGCGCGCTGGCCGGCAAGCCCGTGATGGAAGGCAAGGGCGTGTTGTTTAAAAAATTTGCCGGCATTGATGTGTTTGATTTGGAAGTGAACGAAACCGATCCCGATAAAATCGTCGACATTATCGCCTCGCTGGAGCCGACTTTCGGCGGCATCAACCTCGAAGACATCAAAGCGCCCGAATGCTTTTATATCGAGAAAAAGCTGCGCGAGCGCTGCAACATTCCCGTGTTTCACGATGACCAACACGGCACCGCCATCATCACCGCCGCCGCCGTGCTCAACGGCTTGCGCGTGGTGGGCAAAGACATCGAACACGCCACTTTGGTGTGCTCCGGCGCCGGCGCAGCGGCGATTGCCTGCCTGAATTTGCTGGTGGCTTTGGGCATGAAGCGCGAAAACATTACCGTGTGTGATTCTAAAGGCGTGATTTACCAAACGCGCGAAGACAAAGAGCGCATGGATGAATCGAAAAAACATTACGCCATTGCCGACAACGGCCAGCGCGTATTGGCCGATGCCGTGCCCGGCAAAGATATTTTCCTCGGCCTCTCCGGTCCCAATGTGTTGAGCCCCGAAATGCTCAAAGGCATGAATGAGCATCCTATTGTGCTGGCGCTGGCCAATCCGCAGCCGGAAATCTGGCCGCCCGAAGCCAAAGCCGCGCGCCCCGATGTGATTATCGGCACCGGCCGCTCTGATTTCCCCAATCAGGTCAACAATGTATTGTGCTTCCCGTTTATTTTCCGCGGCGCGCTGGATGTGGGCGCCACCACCATTAATGAAGAAATGAAGCTCGCCTGTGTGCGCGCCCTGGCCGATTTGGCCATGGCCGAGCAAAGCGATGTGGTGATGGGCGCTTATGGCGATGCAGATTTGCATTTCGGCCCCGAATACCTGATTCCCAAGCCTTTCGACCCGCGCCTGATTGCCACCATTGCGCCGGCCGTGGCGCAAGCAGCGATGGATTCCGGCGTGGCCACGCGCCCGATTGAAGACATGGCCGCTTATGTCGAAAAACTCAATCAATTTGTGTACAAAACCAGCCTGTTTATGCGCCCGGTGTTTGCCCAAGCCAAAAAAGACATCAAGCGCGTGGTGTTGGCCGAAGGTGAAAACGAGCGTGTGCTGCATGCCGCCCAACAAATCGCTTCTCAAAAAATGGCGTTTCCCGTGCTGATCGGCCGCCCTGCCGTGATTGAAGAAAATCTGCAACACCTCGGCCTCACCATCCAGCCGGGCAAAGATTTCGAATTGATCGATATTGAAAACAACCCCCATTATGAAGCCTCTTGGCAGGAATACTACAACCTGCTCAAACGCAAAGGCGTTACCGAAGAGATGGCGCGCCGCCGCATGCTGGCCAACAACACTTTGGTCGGCGCGCTGATGGTGCGCTTGGGTCATGCCGATGCGCTGGTGTGCGGCATGGTGGGCCGTTATCGCGATCATTTCAAGATCATGGAAGACGTAATCGGCTACAACAACCCCGAGCAACACGCGTTTGCCATGAATGCGCTGATTCTCAACCAAGGCAATTTCTTTATCGCCGACACTTATGTCAACACCAATCCCACCGCCGAGCAATTGGCGCAGGGCACGTTGATGTGCGCCAAAGAAATGCAGCGCTTCGGCATCACCCCGAAAGTGGCTTTGCTTTCCAATTCGAACTACGGCTCGATCGACAATGCTTCCAGCAGCAAAATGCAGGAAGCCCTAAAGCTGATTCAGGCGCAAAATCCCGAGCTGCAAATCGATGGCGAAATGCAGGGCGATGTGGCCATGATGGAAGACATGCGTCAGCAGATTTTCCCCGAGAGCACCTTTAAAGGCTCGGCCAATTTGCTGGTGATGCCCAACATCGAAGCGGCCAACATCAGCTACAACCTCTTGCGCGTGTCGTCTTCAGACGGCATCACCATCGGCCCGATTCTGATGGGCATGAACCAGCCGGTACACATCATCACCCCGATTTCCACCGTGCGCCGTATTGTGAACATGGTGGCGCTGGCTGCGGTGGATGCGCAGCGGCAGTAAGCTTGCCGCGGGTGCCGCGCAATCGGTTTGCTTGCGCTGCGCTTGAATAGGTGAATAATCGCAAGTAATCATCAATAGGCCGTCTGAAAAGCTTTCAGACGGCCTATTTTGTGTTTGTTTGCATGGTTGAGATTTCTGCTCGTTTTAATCTTTTATCTATAGTGAAATGCAAGAAAAAGTGACACAAAACTATGCACTATAACAGGTAGGTTGGGTTGCCAAACCCAACGTTTCAGATGGCCTGTGGGCTTGTTGGGTTTTCAACCCAAGCTACCCGTTGTGTCACTTTTTCCTGTATTCCACTATATATACCGCATTGTGAAGAAAACCTCAGGCCGTCTGAAAACTTTTCAGACGGCCTGTTTAATGCTTGATTGCATAATTTAAGACTTCTGTGCTTCTTCATCCAGCGATTGCAGCCACGCCAGTTTTTCGCCGATTTTGATTTCCAGCCCGCGCGGCACGGGTTGGTAAAAGTCCGGTTCGGCCATGCCCTCGGGCATATAGCTTTCACCGGCGGCATAAGCGTGCGGCTCGTCGTGGGCGTAGCGATATTCGCGGCCATAGCCCAGCTCTTTCATCAGCTTGGTGGGGGCGTTGCGCAGATGCACGGGCACTTCGTCGCTGGCGTTTTGTTTTACAAAAGCGCGCATTTGGTTATAAGCCATATAGCCGGCGTTGGATTTGGCAGCGGCAGCCAGATAAAGCACGGCTTGCGCCAGCGCCAGCTCGCCTTCGGGGCTGCCCAAGCGCTCGAAGGTGGCGGCGGCTTCGTTGGCGATTTGCAGGGCGCGAGGGTCGGCCAGGCCGATGTCTTCCCAGGCCATGCGCACAATGCGCCGCGCCAAGTAGCGCGGGTCGGCACCGCCGTCGAGCATGCGGCAAAACCAATAGAGCGCGGCATTGGGGTGGGAGCCGCGCACGGATTTGTGCAGCGCGGAAATTTGGTTGTAGAAGCTCTCGCCGCCTTTGTCGAAACGGCGGATTTGGCTGCCGAGGCTGTTGGCCAAAAATTCGGCAGTCAGTTCGGTAATATTTTGCGTTTGCGCGGCGCGCAGCAATTGCTCGAGCAAATTGAGCAGGCGGCGCGCATCGCCATCGGCGGTGGTCAGCAGCAATTCGAGCGCATCATCGTGAATGCGCATATTTTGATAATCGGGCAGGGCGAATACTTTATCGGCAAGCTGCTTTAATTCTGCCGGATTCAGCGATTGCAAAGTGTAAACCTGAGCGCGGCTCAATAAGGCGGGGTTGACTTCAAACGAGGGGTTTTCGGTAGTGGCACCGATAAAGGTTAACAGGCCGCTTTCCACATGCGGCAAGAAGGCATCTTGCTGGGCTTTGTTGAAACGGTGCACTTCATCCACAAATAAAATGGTGGCCTGCCCTTGTTGCAGCGCGATTTCGGCTTTTTCGATGGCCTCACGGATGTCTTTCACGCCGGAAAACACGGCGGAAACCGGCAGAAATTGGGCGTTGAAGCTTTGCGCCAAAATGCGCGCCAGCGTGGTTTTGCCCACACCCGGCGGCCCCCACAGCAGCATGGAATGCGGTTTGCCGCCTTCCACCGCCACGCGCAAAGGCTTGCCCGCGCCGATTAAATGCTGCTGGCCGATCACTTCTTCGAGCGAATGCGGGCGCAGGCGCTCGGCAAGCGGGGCATCGGGTTGGCGGGAAAATAAATCGGGCATGTCGGTATCCTTATTCAGACGGCCTTTATTATAGCGCAAGCATTCGCCTGAATAGGCACCTTGCGGTACAATGCGCTGCAATATGTTTTCAGACGGCCGAAGCTTGATGATGAACGAGCGCGATAAAATGTTGGCAGGGTTGCCGCACAACCCGATGGATGCTGCTTTAAATGCAGAGCGTGAGCGCGCCAAAGAATGGCTGCACGATTACAATGTGTGCACGCGGCCGGGCGATATGGCGCGGCGGCGTGAATTGATGGCGGCGCTCTTGGGCAAAGGCGGCGAAAGTGCGTATATCGTGCAGCCGTTTTATTGCGACTATGGCCGCTATATCGAAGTGGGCGATAATTTTTTCGCCAATTTCAATTGCACCATGCTGGATGCGGGCGGCATCAAAATCGGTGATAATGTGCTGCTGGCACCGAATGTGGGTTTATACACCGTCGGCCACCCGCTGGATGCGGGCTTGCGCAATCAAGCTTGGGAAGATGCCAAGCCGATTGTGATTGGCGATAATGTGTGGATTGGTGCAGGCTGCACTATTGTGGGCGGAGTGACCATCGGCGACAATGCCGTGATTGCGGCGGGCAGCGTGGTGACCAAAAATATTCCGGCCGATATGCTGGCCATGGGCATGCCGTGCAGGCCGGTGCGCAAGATTACCGAGGCCGATCGTGCTGCTTATCAGGCGCGCATCGACGAAGCAAATGTTTGATTGATTGGGAAAAACTGATATGAAAAAAGTGTGGATGGCAGGCTTGGCGGTGTTGGCTTTGGGCGCATGCAGCGCCGATGGCGGCAGCTTGAACAGCGGCTTGGATATGGGCAATTCGCTGGTGAAAGCCGCGGTGGACAATCAATGCCGCACCGAATTGAACAAACGCAACGAATGGCGCCTGGCCATGCTCACCCAAAGCGCCGAGCAGCAGCAGGTTTGGGAAGATAAAATCTGCGGTTGCGCCAGCGAAGAGGCACCCAATCAGATGACGGCCAACGAGCTGATGCAGGTGGTGAATCCGGCCACGCGCACGCAGGCCGTGGCCAGCGTTACCGCCAAAACCGTTACTGCGTGTGTGAAGCGCTTGTATAGCAAATAAATGTTTTCAGACGGCCTGTCGCGTTGGCAGGCCGTCTGAAAGCTTGTTGAAAGCCTGTGCTCAGGCCGAATTGTGAAAAGAGACAATACCATGAAATACATCAGCACCCGTGGCGACACCGATCCGAAACCGTTTAGCGAAGTATTGTTGATGGGCTTGGCGCCCGATGGCGGCCTGATGCTGCCCGAGCATTACCCGCAGGTGAGCGCGCAAACGCTTGAATCTTGGCGCGGCTTGAGCTACCCCGATTTGGCTTTTGAAGTGATGCGCCTTTTTATCACCGATATTCCGGTGGCCGATTTGCGCGACATCATCAACCGCACCTACACCGAAGCTGCGTTTGGCACAAAAGCCATCACGCCCGTGCGCACACTCTGCGACGGCATCAAAATCGAAGCGCTCTCCAACGGCCCCTCGTTGGCCTTTAAAGATATGGCGATGCAGTTTCTCGGCAACGCGTTTGAATATGTGCTGCAAAAAGAGGGCAAAACGCTCAATATTCTCGGCGCCACCAGCGGCGACACCGGCTCGGCGGCCGAATATGCCTTGCGCGGCAAAAAAGGCGTGAATGTGTTTATGCTCTCGCCCGACGGCAAAATGAGCGCATTCCAGCGCGCGCAAATGTATAGCCTGCAAGATGAAAATATCCACAATATCGCCATCGAGGGCATGTTTGACGATTGCCAGGATATTGTGAAAGCGGTGCAAAACGATGCCGAATTCAAAGAAAAATACCACATCGGCACGGTGAATTCGATCAACTGGGGCCGCATTGTGGCGCAAGTGGTGTATTACTTTGCCGGCTATTTCAATGCCACTTCCAGTAATGAGCAAAAAGTGAGCTTTTGCGTGCCCAGCGGCAATTTCGGCAATGTGTGCGCCGGCCACATCGCCCGCCAGATGGGCTTGCCGATTCACCGCCTGATTGTGGCCACCAATGAAAACGATGTGCTCGATGAGTTTTTCAAAACCGGCGAATACCGCCCGCGCCTGCCCGAATTCACCCACATCACCTCCAGCCCGTCGATGGATATTTCCAAAGCCTCCAACTTCGAGCGCTTTGTGTTTGACTTGATGGACAGAGATGCGGTGCAGATTTTGGCTTTGTGGGCGGAAGTAGGCGTGGGCGAGGGCTTCGACCTGAATTTGCAGCTGGATAAAATCCGCCACCGCTATGGCTTTGTGTCGGGCAAGAGCCTGCATCAAGACCGCCTGGCCACCATTGCCGCTGTGTATCAAACCGATGGTGAATTAATCGACCCGCACACGGCCGACGGCATCAAAGTGGCGCGCGAAGTGCGCGAGCCGGGCGAATTGGTGGTGTGTTTGGAAACCGCGCTGGCGGCCAAATTTGAAAAAACCATTCATGAAGCCGTGGGCAACGAAGTGGCGGTGCCGCGCCCGGCGGCGCTGGCGGGGCTGGAGGGCTTGCCGCAGCGTGTGCAGGTGCTGCCCAATGATGCTGCTGCCGTGAAGCAGCTGATTCGTGAGGCGCTCGAAGCATAAGCATCAATCGAAAGAGGCCGTCTGAAAAGCAGAATGATGTTCAGACGGCCATTGAATGTTCAGCAGCAAGCGTTGTTGGCGTGTGTGTTTGCGCGTACAATGGCGCTTTTGCTCTAAAGCGAATAATCTGAATATGCAACCATTGCAAGAGCCGACGGCCTGGCAGCTCTACCGGCGCTTGGCCGTTTACCTCAAAGGCTATTGGAAAGTCTTCACCGTGGCCATCGTGGCCATGCTGGTGGTGGCTGCCACCATGCCTTTATTCGGCTATCTGCTCAAGCCTTTGATTAACGAAGGCTTTGTCGATAAAAACATGCAGAGGATGAGCTGGCTGCCGCTGGCCATCGTGGCGCTGTTTATTGTGCGCGGTGTGTTTAACTTTATCAACGAGTATTGCACCAGCTATCTTTCCAGCCATTTGGTGCAAAGCATGCGCCAAGAGATGTTTGCCAAGCTGATGAAGCTGCCTTCGTCTTATTTCAGCAGCCACGCCAGCGGCCGCGTGATGTCGCGCGTGCTCAACGATGCCAATCAGATTGCCGATGCCGGCTTTAATGTGATTACCGTGCTGGCCAAAGACGGCGTGAGCGTAATCGGCTTGCTGGGCTTGCTGATGTATCTCAACTGGCGGCTGACGCTGATTACTTTCATCATCTTGCCGGTGGTGATGGTTAGTGTGCGCTTGGTGAGCAAGCGCTTGCGCCGCCTCTCGCACGGCAACCAGCAGCAAATGGGCCAGATGACGCAAGTGCTCAACGAGAGCATCGACGGTGCGCGCGTGATTAAGGTTTACGGCGGCCAAAAGCGCGAAACCGCCCGCTTTGAAAACAGCGCCGCCGGTGTGCGCCGCAATAATGTGAAGCAGGCCGCGGCCAGCTCGCTGGGCACCAGCGTCACCCAAATCATGGCTTCGGTGGCCTTGGCAGCGATTATGTATACCGCCGCGTTTGAAGCGAAAAATGAAGGCTTCAGCGCCGGCGATTTCATGTCGTTTTTATCGAGCATGATTATGATGTTCGACCCGATTAAGCGCATGACCGGCGTGATGCAGTCGCTGCAGCGCGGTTTGGCGGCGGCTGAGAGCGTGTTCAGCTTTTTAGACGAGCCTGAAGAAGCCGACGGCGGCACGCAGCATTTGAGCGGCAAGCCCGGCAAAATCGAATTTGTGAATGTGGTGCACCGCTATGACGATGCCGAGCGCAACAGCCTCAACGGCATCAATCTTGCTGTGCCGCAAGGCGGCGTGATTGCGCTGGTGGGCGCATCCGGCTGCGGCAAAACCACGCTGGCCAACCTGATTCCGCGCTTCTTCAACCCCACCGAGGGCGAAGTGCGCATCGGCGGCACCGATATCCGCGAATACACGCTCGAGAGCCTGCGCGAGCAAATGGCGCTGGTGAGCCAAGATGTGGTGCTGTTTAACGACACCGTGGCCGGCAACATCGCCTACGGCCAACTGGGCAAAGTGAGCGAAGCTGAAATTATCCAGGCGGCCAAAGCGGCCAATGCCTGGTCGTTTATCCAGGCCATGCCCAAGGG
This sequence comes from Uruburuella suis, assembly GCF_022870845.1. Classification (GTDB taxonomy): domain Bacteria; phylum Pseudomonadota; class Gammaproteobacteria; order Burkholderiales; family Neisseriaceae; genus Neisseria; species Neisseria suis. The sequence goes on along the minus strand of NZ_CP091507.1, from coordinate 1,873,584 downwards.
GCTCGCCACCGAAGTGGGCGAAAATGGCCTCAAGCTCTCCGGCGGCCAGCGCCAGCGCATCGCCATTGCGCGGGCATTGCTGAAAAATGCGCCGATTTTGATTCTCGATGAAGCCACCAGCGCGCTGGACAACGAATCGGAGCGCTTAGTGCAGGCCGCGTTGGAAAACCTGATGCAAAACCGCACCACCATTGTGATTGCCCACCGCCTCTCCACCATTGAAAAAGCCGATAATATCGTGGTGATGCACGAAGGGCGCATTGTGGAGCAGGGCACGCATACCGATTTGCTCGCCAAAGGCGGGCGCTATGCCGATTTGCATAATCTGCAATTTGATGACACGCCGTCTGAAAACCTTCAGACGGCCTCTTGAATATTCATACGAAAACTAGGAAACCGACATGGCAGCATTCAACACTCAGAAAGTTTTGTCTGTCCACCACTGGACCGATGCTTACTTCACCTTTACCTGCACCCGCGACGAATCATTGCGTTTTGAAAACGGCCAATTCGTGATGGTGGGGCTAATGGTAGAGGGCAAGCCGCTGATGCGCGCTTATAGCGTGGCCAGCGCCAACTGGGAAGAGCATCTGGAATTTTTCAGCATCAAGGTGCAAGACGGCCCTCTGACCAGCCGCTTGCAGCATTTGAAAGCAGGCGATGAAGTGTTGGTGAGCAAAAAACCCACCGGCACGCTGATTTGCGGCGACCTCAATCCGGGCAAGCATTTGTATTTGCTCTCCACCGGCACCGGTATTGCGCCTTTTTTGAGCATCACCAAAGACCCGGAAGTGTATGAGCAATTTGAAAAAGTGATTTTGGTGCACGGTGTGCGCTACAAACAAGACTTGGCTTATTATGAGCGCTTCACCCAAGAATTGCCCGAGCACGAATATTTGGGCGAGATGGTGAAAGAGAAGCTGATTTATTACCCGGTAGTGTCGCGCGAAGAATTTCCGCACCGCGGCCACATCACCGATTTGATGATGAGCGGCAAAATGTTTGAAGACATCGGCCTGCCGCCCATCAACCCGCAAGACGACCGCGCCATGCTCTGCGGCAGCCCGGCCATGCTCAAAGATACCAGCGGCGTGCTCAACCATTTCGGTCTCACCGTGTCGCCGAAAATGGGCCAGCGCGGCGACTATCTGATCGAGCGCGCTTTTGTCGACCAATAAGCCGCAGCGGCTTTTGCCGCAGCACAAAGGCAGCCCCGCTTGAGGCTGCTTTTTCGCGTTTGCCATGCTTTGAAACACCGGCCCTTCCACTTTCGCCCCGCACATTATGAACAGCCTGATTACCCTGATTTCTATTTTAACGCCGCTTTTTCTCGGCTTTTTCATCCGCGTGCCCAAGCGCTGGCTGCCTTTGGTGGATAAAAGCCTCGGCGCTTTGGTGTATCTGATTTTGGCCTTAATCGGCGTGTCGCTGTCGCGGGTGGAAAATTTAGGCACGCAGATGAGCACCATTCTCGGCTCGGCGGCTTTGCTGTTTGCCTGCGTGATCGGGCTGAACCTGCTGGTGTTGATGTGGTTCGACCGCCGCCATCCGTGGCAGGTGCAAGGCAGCGGTAGAAAAGCGAATGTGAGTATTGTCGGCAGCATCAAGCAGCTGGGCTGCGTGCTGTTGGGCTTTGTGTTGGGCAAGGCGATGCACGATGTGTGGCTGCCGTCTGAAAACCTCGGCACCTATTGCCTGATGTTGTTGGTGTTGCTGGTGGGCATACAATTGCGCAGCAGCGGCATCACGCTGCGCCAGGTGCTGATCAACAAGCGCGGCGTACAAACCAGCGTGTTGATTACCTTGTCGGGCTTGTGCGGCGGGCTTTTGTTTGCCGCCTTGCAGCCGGATGTGTCGTGGAGCAAGGGCTTGGCGCTCGCTTCGGGTTTTGGTTGGTATTCGCTCTCGGGCATTGTGATGACCGAAGCCTACGGGCCGGTGTGGGGCAGCGTGGCCTTGCTCAACGATTTGGCGCGTGAATTTTTTGCGCTGGCGTTTATCCCGATGCTGATGCGCCGCCATCCCAGCGCGGCGGTGGGCGTGGGCGGCGCCACCAGCCTCGATTTCACCCTGCCGGTGATTCAAAGCTCGGGCGGGCTTGCGGTGGTGCCGCTGGCCATCAGCTTCGGTTTTATCATTAATGTGCTCGCGCCCGTGCTGATGGTGGTGTTTTCTACCGCTCATTTTTAAATGCTTGCGCCGGAAAAACTTATTTGGGAAAATACATTCCATAAATTAATGATATGAATAAAGAAACCGTCATGCCGCCAAGAATCCAACGACACGAAAAAATCATCGCGCTGGTGCGCGAACACGGCTTTATGCCCATCGATACATTGGCGCGCGAATTGGATGTCACGCCGCAAACCATTCGCCGCGACATCAATTTATTGTGTGAGGAAAACATTTTGCGCCGCTATCACGGCGGTGCGGCGCTGGGCGAGAGCCTGGAAAACGAAGATTTTTTAAGCCAGAAAAACAAATTGCAAAGCGAAAAAGCGCATTTGGCCGATTTGGTGGCCGCGCATATTCCCGACAATGCTTCTTTGTTTATGAGCATAGGCACCACCATCGAAGCGGTGGCGATGGCGCTGGTGAAAAACCATAAAAACCTCTGCATCATCACCAACAATATCCATGTGGCGGCGATTGTTTCCGGCCGCAGCGACTACACCGTAATCATCACCTCGGGCGTGGTACGCCCCGTGGATGGCGGTGTTACCGGTGTGGCCACGGTGGATTTTATCAATCAGTTTAAAGTGGATTATGCCGTGTTGAGCGCTTCGGGCATCGAGCCCGACGGCTCGCTGCTGGATTTCGACTATAAAGAAGTGAGTGTGATGCAGGCGATGATGGAAAACGCGCGCACCCGCTATCTGGCCGCCGATCAGCGCAAAATGAGCCGCAACGCATTAGTGCGCATGGGCGACATCACCGAATTTGATGTAGTGTTTGCCGATGAAGCGCCCAATGAAGCCATACGCAAAAAGCTGGATGAGGCGGGCGTGGAATGTGTGGTGGTGGGGCAGGCCGCAGAAGAGCAGACGTGAGATTTTTCAAAAAATGATATGGTGGAATGCATAAAAAAGTGATGCGGGCGTATGTGGCAAGCCATACACGCCGAAGCTGTTCAAGCCGTGTGCGTGGCTGCGCACACCCTACACATGATTTGAGATTTCTTATTTTTGTATCTGTTTTTCTTTGATTTCACGATAAGTGTTGCCCATTTAAAAAGCCAAATCAAAAGGCCGTCTGAAAACTTTTTCAGACGGCCTTTTGATTTGAAAACGGTTTATTTGCAGCTCACACCTTGGATTTGCGGTTTGCTGCCGCTGCCCACTTTAAACACACATTGGGTGGCGCTGCTGCCGGATACGGTGAGGTTGCCGCCGGCAAGGCTCAGATTGACCGGCTCTTTCACGCCCATGCTCACGGCGGTGGAGGCGAGTTTTTGTGCATCGTCGGCTGAGTAGCCGCTGTTGTTGGCGGCGATTTTGATTTCTTTGGCTGCATAAGCGTTGGCGCCGAGGGCCAGTGCGGCAACGGCGGCGAGCAGGGCAAAGCGTTGGGTTTGCTTCATCGGTTTTCCTTTAATCATCAGCGTGTGAAGTCACACGTTTGTCGGGCTAGAATAGGGGCAAAAAGAGGGATTTGCAAGATTGGGCGGCTTTTTTTACCGGCGTGTGTGGTAAGTTGGGCTGATTTTACGTTTATTAATCTGTGCGGGCGTGGTTTAAAAACCGGCTGCCGCAGGTGGGGCGGTGAAGACGCTGGGCATTCGCTGAAGCCGGTTTCTATTGAATCGGCTCAGGCCGTCTGAAAAAGCATTTTATGGCTTTCAGACGGCCTTCGGTGGGAAAGTGCGGTATGATAAAGCATTGTTTTAATAACCATATGCGCCTGAGCTGGTTTGCGGCCGGTTTTGTGCAGCGGGCAAGGCGGGGGGAGGGAATATGAATGCGATGGAATTGAAAATTCCGCCGCCGCTGGTGTGGCTGGTGTGCGCTGCGGCGGCTTGGTTGAGCGCACATTATCTGCCGGCAAGGGCGCTGGATATGGCGGCTTTGCGCTGGCTGGTTTGGCCGTTGCTGTTGTGCGGCGTGCTGCTAGCTTTGCCTGCGCTGGCGCTGTTTGTCCGCGCACGCACCACCATGCATCCGCGCGCACCTGAGCGCAGCAGCCGCTTGGTGACGGGCGGCGTGTATCGTTTCAGCCGCAATCCGATGTATTTGGCGCTGGCGCTGTTGCTGCTCGCTTGGGTGTTGTGGCTGGGCAATGGGGTGGGGCTGGTGTGGCCGGCGCTGTTTGCGGCTTATCTCACCCACTTTCAGATTGTGCCCGAAGAGCGGGCGCTGGCGGCGAAATTCGGGCAGGAATATGCGCAATATTGCCGGCGGGTGCGGCGCTGGTTTTAAAATATAAACAGGCCGTCTGAAAGCTTTCAGACGGCCTGTTTTATTGAGATGAATCATTGATTTGAATGACGGCTATTGCAACACTTCGGCAAATGCATCGGCCACATAATCGATGTTGCCTTCATTGAGGCCGGCCACGCACATGCGTCCGGAGGCCACGAGATACACGGCGAATTCGTCTTGCAGGCGCTGCACTTGCGCCGGGCTCAAGCCGGTGTAGCTGAACATGCCGCGCTGGCTGAGGAAATAGCCGAAATCGCGGCCGGGCACTTTGGCGCTGAGCACATCGTAAAGCTTTTGGCGCATGGCGCGGATGCGGTCGCGCATGGCATACACTTCATTTTCCCATTGGGCGCGCAAGGTTTCGCTATTCATCACGGCTGCGGCGATATAGCCGCCGTGTGCCGGCGGGCTGGAATAGATGCGGCGTACGCCAGCTTTGAGCTGGCCGAGCACCAATGCGGCTTCTTCGGCGCTCGGACACACCACGCTCAGGCCGCCGACGCGCTCGCCGTAGAGCGACATATTTTTGGAAAACGAGTTGCTCACCAGCAGTGGCAAGCCCATGGCGGCGGCTTGGCGGATGGCATAGGCATCGCTATTCAAATCATCGCCGAAGCCTTGGTAGGCGATGTCCATAAATGGAATCAGGCGGCGGGCTTGGATAATGTCGAGCACCGCATCCCATTGCGCGGGCGTAAGGTCGACGCCGGTGGGATTGTGGCAGCAGGGGTGCAGAATCAGAATGCTGTGCTCGGGCAAACTGAGAAAAAAAGCCAGCATTTCTTCAAATTTCACGCCGCCGGTGGCGGGGTTGTAGTAAGGATAAGTGCCGGTGGGAATGCCGGCGCCTTCGAAAATGCTTTTGTGGTTGTCCCAAGTGGGGGCGCTCACATAGGCTTGCGCTTCGGGAAACCAGCGCTTCAGAAAATCGGCGCCCACTTTGAGCGCACCCGAACCGCCCAGGGTTTGGATGGTGGCGATGCGCTTTTCGGCCAACGCCGGGTGATTTTGCCCAAACAGCAGGTTTTGCACGGCGCTGCGGTAGGCGGCCAAGCCTTCCATCGGCAGATAGGGGCGCGGCTGCGCGGTGGCGGCACGCTCGATTTCGGCGCTGCGCACGCAATCGAGCAGCGGCAGCCTGCCGTGGTTGTCGAAATAAATGCCGATACCGAGGTTGACTTTTTCGGTGCGCGGGTCTTGGTTGAAGGTTTCAACCAGGCTGAGAATAGGGTCGCCGGGGTAGAATTCGACGTGTTGGAACATAAACGTTTATCCTTGTTTTACGGGTGTTTGAGAGGTGCTTTGTATGCCCTGATTGTACACAGATTGGGGGAAATGGCTAGAGTAGAGGAGGCCGTCTGAAAGGGTTCCGACGATCTTCATTTGAAAATGTGCGTTTAGATGTTATGCGAAAAAGCAGAGTAAAAAGCACAGCACCAAAAAAAGATAAATGCAATCCAAAGGTATTTATAGCGCCACATTTCTCGAAACCGGATTTTATGTTTGCATTGTTCATCCAGTTTTTTTAAAAGAACAGATCTTTCGACACCTTCAGTTTTTTGCTCAATCTCTCGTTGCAGTATTTTAACGGCTTGCACAATAGAAATGTCCCAAGCATCAAACTGCATTTTTCTGCTTTTGTTGGCAGAGCGGAAAGCCTCTAGTGATAAGCCAACATAGAAAAAACCAACGCAGATATAGGCTGAAATTTGTAGCGGTGTTTGGCCTTTCAGACTTGCACAACTCATGGAGGCCAATAGTAACCAAACGGCTTGTTTGTTAAACGCGCTATGGTAGGAAATAATTTGTCTTTCTAATTGATTGATTTCATATTCCAGATTTATTAAGTTCATTTGATACCTTTCATTTCAAATACCATAATTATGAAGAAAAGTAAGATAGAGGCCGTCTGAAAAAAACCGCACCCTGTATTTTGCAGGGTGCGGTTTTCAATCAAGATTATTGCTTAGCAGCAACGCCCGCCGTTGGCACCGCAGCGGCGCTTGCGGCAATAATCCTGAAACTGCAATTCGGTCATCACGGGCGCGTTGGGATTATGCTTGCGCTGCTGGGCAACGTAGTTTTCATAATCGGGCACACCTACCATCAGATTGGCGGTGAGGCGGGCGGTTTTCCACGCGCGCTTGATGCGTTGCAGTATTTTATGGCTCATTGGCTTTCACCTCGTTACGGTAAACCGCCGGCACTTCTTTGGCAGTAGGCCATGCCACTTTACGGGCTTTCAGCGCCACGCGCAAGCCATACACGCCCACAATCACCACCACCGAGAGGAAAAGCACGGTGAGGCCGGAGTTAACATAATCGTTAAAGGCGATTTGGTGCATCTGCGCCACATCTTTGGCCGGTGCCAAAATTTCACCACGGGCGGCGGCGTCTTTAAATTTGGCAGCGTGTGCCAAAAAGCCGATTTTCGGGTTGGTGTGGAACAATTTTTGCAGGCTGGCGTAGCAGGTAACAAACAGCACCAACACCGCAGGCACCAAGGGCACCCACACATAGCGCTCTTTTTTCATCTTCACCAAAATCACGCTCACCATAATCAAGGCCACGCCGGCGAGCATTTGGTTGCCGATGCCAAACAGAGGCCAGAGCGAGTTGATGCCGCCCAAGGGATCGGTTACGCCGGTGTAGAGGAAATAGCCCCACAAAGCCACGGCCAGGAAAGTGGCCGTCAGGTTGGCGGGCAGCGAATCGGTGTTGCCGAAAGGTTTGATGAAAATGCCGCCCAAATCTTGAATCATAAAGCGGGCCACGCGCGTGCCGGCATCCACGGCGGTGAGGATAAACAAGGCTTCAAACAAGAGCGCGAAGTGATACCAGAAAGCCATCATCGCTTCGCCCGGAATCAGCTGGCTCATAATGTGCGCCATGCCCACGGCCAAGGTGGGTGCGCCGCCGGCGCGGGAAAGAATGGTGTTTTCACCCACGGCATCAGCGGTGTGCAAGAGCGTGGCCGCATCAATCGGGAAGCCCATTTGGGTAACCACTTGCGCTGCCTGCACGGCATCGGTGCCGATAAGGGCGGTGGGGCTGTTCATGGCGAAATAAATGCCCGGGTCGAGCACAGAGGCCGCTGCCAGCGCCATGATGGCCACGAAGCTTTCCATCAGCATGCCGCCGTAGCCGATCATGCGCACATGGGTTTCGTTTTCAATCATTTTCGGGGTGGTGCCTGAAGAAATCAGCGCATGGAAGCCCGACACCGCGCCACAGGCGATGGTGATAAACAGGAAGGGGAACAGGCTGCCTGAGAACACGGGGCCGGTGCCGTCGATAAATTTGGTCACCGCGGGCATTTCCAGCGCCGGGCTCACCACGATGATGCCGATGGCCAAGCCGATGATGGTGCCGATTTTCAGGAAGGTAGACAAATAATCGCGCGGGGTGAGCAAGAGCCACACCGGCAACACCGCGGCCACGAAACCATAAATCATAATGGCCCAAGTGAGCTGCACGCCGGTGAGGTCAAACCAATGGGCGTATGAGCTGTTGGCCACGTTTTCGCCATACACAATCGCCAGCATCAGCAAAATAAAGCCGACAATGGAAATTTCACCGATTTTGCCCGGGCGGATATAGCGGGTGTAGATGCCCATAAAGAGCGCAATCGGCATGGTGGCGGCAATGGTAAACGTGCCCCACGGGCTGTGGGTGAGTGCTTTAACCACAATCAGCGCCAACACGGCCATGATGATCACCATAATCATCAAAATGCCTACCGAAGCGATAATGCCGGCGGTGGTGCCCAGCTCCTGCTTCACGATGTCGCCCAAAGAGCGGCCGTCGCGGCGCATCGAGATAAAGAGCACCATCATGTCTTGCACGGCACCGGCAAACACCACGCCGAAAATAATCCACAAAGTGCCGGGCAGATAACCCATTTGCGCGGCCAGCACAGGGCCCACCAAGGGGCCGGCGCCGGCAATGGCGGCAAAGTGGTGGCCAAACAGCACGCCTTTGTGCGTGGGCACATAATCGAGGCCGTCGTTATGGCGCTCGGCGGGCGTGAGGCGGTTGGCGTCGAGCTCCATCACCTGATTGGCGATAAAGAGGCTGTAGAAGCGATAGGCAATGCAATATACGGAAATGGCGGCCACCACCATCCATACGGCGCTTACCTGCTCGCCCCTGCTCATGGCCAAGGTGGTGAAGGCGGCTAAGCCGACCAGCACCACGATGCCCCAAAGCAGAAACGTTTTTATGTGTTTCATGGCGTATCCTTAAATGAGATAAGTTGAGGTTAGGGAAATTATTGACACACAAAGCCGCTCGGGCATTTGTGTGTAGTTTTTTGTAGCTTTTGAATCGCTGCGCAAGGTTAACATATTTACACAAAAGTGAATATGCCGTTAATAAGGTAATTCTTTTGATTCTTGAGTCAAGTCAAGAAAGATGAAAGGCCGTCTGAAAACAGGTGATTAGCGTTGATGCAAACATATCGTTCACAAGGAAATAATAAAGATAAATAAGCTGGATATTCAAAGGCTTGTATTGCATTTGCAAACAGCATATGTTTACAGCATTTCGGCTTGCCTGGTGCGACCCGGTGCAAGTGTTGCATTTTCAACCTCAGGCCGTCTGATACCGATTCAAAAAAGTAAGCTAATACCAATTCGAAAAAATAAGATAACAAGGCGGCGAGCCGAAGACAGTACACCTATAGATTCGGCAATTAAATATTGAAATTTCAACATTAATCCCCATTTCTCCCCAATGGAAAAAGAAGACGGAAGAAAACTTGCAGCCGAAGCCCAATTCGAACGGCGCAAGCAAGCAGTCAGACTGCACAAACAGGGCAAAACACCCGAGCAAATCGCCGAAATGCTCGGCATGGGTCATGTCACCGCGCGCTCAGCCATCAAAATCGCCGAAGCAGACGGCATCAAAGCATTGGCACCCAAAAAGCGCGGACGCCCATCAGGAAGTTGCCGCCAACTGAGTGAAGAGCAGGAAGCCCACATACAGCGCCTTATCTGTGAAAAGCGCCCCGAGCAGATGAAAATGGACTTCGCCTTATGGACTCGGGCGGCGGTTATGGCCTTGATCAAGCAAGAGCTGGCTATCGAATTGCCGGTACGTACGGTAGGCGAATACCTCAAGCGCTGGGGGTTTACGCCGCAAAAACCCATCCGGCGCGCCTACGAGCAACGTCCCGAAGCAGTGAAGCAATGGCTGGAGGAAACCTATCCCGATATCGCCAAACGGGCAAAAGCCGAAAAAGCGGAAATCCATTGGGGTGATGAAACAGCGGTAGTCAATACCGATGTACGCGGGCGGGGTTATCAGCCCAAAGGACAAACGCCGGTAGCCTATACCGTAGGCGGGACACGGCATAAACTTTCGATGATTTCAACGGTGACCAACCAGGGCAAGGCACGCTGGATGATTGTGGAAGATGCATTCAACAGCGACAAGCTGATTGAGTTTCTGGAAGCATTAATCAAAGATGCCGGTAAGAAAATCTTCCTGATACTGGATAACCTGCGGGTTCACCACAGCAAGCCGGTCAAAGCCTGGTTGGAAAAGCATAAAGAGAAGATCGAAGTGTTTTATTTACCCAGTTACAGCCCGGAGCTGAACCCTGATGAACGGTTGAATGCGGATTTGAAACAAGCACTGGGCTCGCGTGTTCAGCATCGTACAAAAGCGAAACTGAAGCAGGCAACGGAGAATCATATGCGGATGCTGGAGAACCATCCTCAACGGGTGGCTGCGTATTTTAGAGATCCGAAGGTGAAGTATGCTGCATAAACATTTCAATATTTAATTGCCGAATCAATAGTACGGCTAGGCGAGACAACGCAGTTAGGTTATTTTTTCGAATTGGTATAACAAGGCGGAAGCCTGCGACAGTACAGATATAGTAGAATGCATGAAAAACTTATACAAAAATAAGAAATTTAGCATCATGTGTAGGGTGTGTGGCGCAGCCACGCACGCGGTTTAAACGGCTTCTGCATATGGCTTGCTACATGCGCCTGTATAAGTTTTTCTTTCATTCCACTATAGTACGGCAAGGCGAGGCAACGAAGTTAGGTTATTTTTTTGGATTGGTATGAAAGGCCAAAAGCTGCGCCACATTGGTTTCGGTCTGCATCGAGAGCGCCGCCACGCTGATGCCGCGCAAGCCGGCCACGGTTTCGGCGATGACGCGCACATTGGCGGGGGTGTTGATTTCGTTTTTGAGCATAAACGGGCTGTCGGTTTCGAGCACAATATGCTCAAGCGGCAGAGCAGCTGCGGCTTGGCGGGCTTTTTTGGCGGCGGGGTTGAGCAGCAGCGAGCCGATGCCGATTTTGAAACCGCAGCGGATAAAAGCCTGCGCCTCTTCAAGGCTGCCGGAAAATGCGTGCACAATGCCGCCTTGGCTGAAGCGGGTGGTGCGCACCGCGGCCACAATGGCAGCGGAGGCTTTGAGATTGTGGATAATCACCGGGCGGCGGTGTTGCTCGGCCAGCCGCAATTGCTGTTCAAACAGGCTGATTTGCCGCGCGCGCGCTTCGTTTGAAGGTCTTTCGTGCAGAAAATCGAGGCCGATTTCGCCCACCAAGGCTTGCGGGTGTTGTGTGAGCAGCTGCGAGAGTGCGGCCAAATCATCGGCACCGGCCTCAGCAGCAAACCACGGGTGGATGCCGATGGCGCTGTGGGTATTGGCCGCACCCAGAGCGAGCACCGCCGCCCAATCGGCGCGGCAGGTGGCGGGCACGATAAAGCGGCACACGTTTGCCGCGCGGGCGGCGGCCAGCACTTCGGGCAGCTGCGGCAGCAGGGCGGGGTCGGCCAGGTGGCAGTGGGTGTCGGTGAACATGGGCGGATTGTAGGGCAAATGCCGTCTGAACAACAGCAGTTTGCCGGCGCATAAAAAAGCGCACAGCCCAAAGCTGCGCGCTTTTTTTCACTAATGCATCACAAATTCTGCAAACGCGCCACGCCTGGGGCGTAGTAATACGCGCCGCTCACGGCTGTGGTTAAGTGGTGGAGCATCAAATCGGTTTGGCCGTCGCGCTCGCCGAACATGCTTTGCAATTGCGCTTCGATATTATACAAACGGGCGCAATAGGCGATAAACATTAAGCCGCGCTCGCCGCTGAGGGTGCCGTAGGGCAGGCTGCGGCGCACGATTTTCAGGCCGGCGCCGTTTTCTTTCAGGTCCACGCGGCCTAAGTGCGAATCGCTCAGGCGCATATCGCCTTCGAGCTCTTCATCGCGCTCTTTGGTGCGGCCGATGCAGGCTTCTTGCTTGGCGGTGTCGCATTGCCCCCACTTTTGCAGATCGTGGCGGTATTTTTGCAGCAACACATAGCTGCCGCCGGCATCGGCACCCTCGGCAATCACGGCCACTTCGGCGCGCTTTTCATCTTGCGGGTTTTCGGTGCCGTCCACAAAACCGTCAAAACCGCGCTCTTCCAGCAAGCGGTGGCTGTGGGTTTCGTCGGCCACGCTGATGCTGTTGCCGAATGCGGCCAACACTTTTTCGGCCAGCGCAATGCTCAAATCATGGCGCAGCGATTGAATGTGAATCAGCACATCGTGTTGGGTGGCCGGCGCAAGGCCGCCGCCGAGTGCTTTGAAAGGCTTGATTTCGCGGCCTTCTTCGTTGTGGCCGAAGCTTTGCCACAGGCGGCTGCCGAAAGCCAGGGTGAGGCCCAGCGAAGCATCGGGAAATTGTGTTTGCAAATCGGCCAGCGCATCAAGGCTTTGCACGCAGGCTTGTTTGATGGCGTCGGTGCTGCCTTGGGCATCGGCTTCGATAAAAATGCCCGATTTGCAGTGGTCGGGCACAATGGCGCTTTGCGCAGTGTTCATAGGGGCTCTTTTCGGGTGGCTGTGGGTGAAATGGATTGTGGATTTTAACATAAAGAAAAGGCCGTCTGAAAGCAAGGTTTCAGACGGCCTTTTACCGCTTTATTATTGATAACGGCTTATTTGTCGGCATTGCTTTCAGACGGCCTGAAAGCCGGTTTGAGGCGGATATACAAGGTGCGCGTGACCACGGCCACGGTTTCGCCTTTTTCATCGGTGAGCACCGATTTGATTTCGGGCAGGTATTTGTCGCCGCTCTCGGTGGCGGTGCGGATTTGCCGCAGCATGTCATCGCTGATGTCGCATTCCACAAATATTTTGCTGTGGCCGGGGCGGATGAAATCGATGTGAGCGGATTTGTCCCAAATATAATAGCGGCTGCCGAGCAGGCCCATCAGCATGAGCGAGTAAACCGGGTCGGTCATGGCAAAAAGGCTGCCGCCAAACTGGCTGCCGTTGGCATTGCGCGTGCCCGGCCAGTTTTTCAGCTCGACACGGCAATGGCGGTAATCGTCGGACAATTCGGTGATGCGGATGCCGCTGAACAAAAACGGCGGCCATAAATTGAGCACCCGCCGCACGCGGGAGGACTTTTGGAAAAACCAGGATTTCATGGGTGTGCCTTGTTGTGGTTATTGTGGCTGGATTTTTACCATATTTGCGGCCTGTGCGGGGCAGAGAATTAGGGCGAATGCTCGGTTGGGCGGGGTGAAAGTAGATTAAGCAGGCCGTCTGAAAGCGTTTCAGACGGCCTGCTTAAATATTGCTGCTTATTTATTCCGCATCAAAAAACACGCGCTGTAAGGCAAGTGCGTTGCCGTCGGCATCGGTGAGCGCGGCTTTGGCGGCGGCGAATTTAATCACCGCCAAGTTGATGCTGCCCTCGGGCGTGAGCGCGCTGTTGAGTATCACGCCGGCTTCTTCGCCGCTCTGCTGCACGGCAATGCCGGCGGCTTCGGGCGTGGCGGCGGTGAGCACGGCCAAGCCGCGTTTGACCTGGCCGCGGTATTGCGCGCGCGCGATGATTTCCTGGCCGGGGTAGCAGCCTTTTTTGAAGTGCACGCCGCCGATGATGTGTTGGTTGAGCATTTGCGCCACGGCGGTTTCGCTGGTGGCCGCGCAAATCCACGGGTAGCCGCTTTCGATTTCGTGGCGCACCCAAGCGTTTTCGGCGGCGGCATCGTAATCGGGCAAATCGGCGGCGGGGCCGATGTTCAGACGGCCTTGGTGCGGCAAGGTAATCTGCCACATTTGGCCGTGCGCTTGTGCGGCAAAAGCGAGCGCGGGTGCGGCGGCAGGGGCGGCGGCGATATTGTCGGGCAGCTCGGCGGCCACGGCAAAATCGGCCAGTGGCTCAAACACCACTTTGGCGCGCAACACAAACATGCGCAAACGCTTCACGAGCGGCTCGATTAAGTCGGCCGAGAGCGCAAGCAGCAAGTCATCGCCGCGATTGAGCACCAGCATATTGGCAATCACGCGGCCTTTGGGGGTGTTGTAGGTGGCGTAACAGGCTTGGCCGGGGGCGAGGTTTTGAATGTCGTTGGAGAGCTGGTTGTGCAAAAAAGCGGCGGCATCGTCGCCGCTGGCGCGCACAAGGCCGAAAAAGGGCAGGCGGGTTTGCATAAAAATCCTTGTTGGCTGAGTGTGTGTGGGTGATGATTTTACGCGCTCTGAAGGCCGCCTGAAAGCGGCTTTACTTTTGCCGCCGCTGCCGGAAAAAATCTTGCAGCAAAGCGCGGCATTCGGCGGCCAGAATGCCGCCTTTCACGGCGCTGTGCGGATTGAGGCGCGGCTCGGCAAAGAGATTCACCACGCTGCCGGCTGCGCCGCTTTTGGGCTCGGCCGCACCGTAAACCACCCGCCGCACCCGCGCCTGCATCAGCGCGCTGCTGCACATGCTGCACGGCTCGAGTGTGATATACACATCGCATTGGTCGAGGCGGTAGTTTTGCAGGGCCGCTCCGGCGGCGGCGAGCGCGCGGATTTCGGCGTGGTGGCTGATGTTGTGGTCGGCCACGCAGGTGTTGTGCGCGGCGGCAATGATGTTGCCGCGATGCACCACCACTGCACCCACGGGGATTTCGCCCATGGCCGCCGATTGTGCCGCTTGCGCCAGCGCCGCGCGCATAAAGTGTTCCATTTCTGCCTGTGGCGGAAACACGGCCACGGGCGGGTGGGTGCGCACGGCTTCGAGCAGGGCGGCTTTTTCGGCTTCGCCCAAAGCTTGAGGCGTGGTGTGTTGCTCGAGTGCGGCAAGCTGCCACAAGGTGCTGCGGGTGAGGGTGAGCCCGGCGGCTTTGAGCAGCAAAAAGCTTGCGGCCGCGCCTTGTGCACGCAAATCGGCCAGCGTGGCGATGCCGAGCTTTTGCAGGGTTTGCAAGGTGTTGGGGGCGAGAGGCGGGGTGGTGAGCTTCATGGGGTATGAATCAGGCCGTCTGAAAGATGTTTATTGTAACGGATATTGCAGGCATAGGCCGTCTGAAAGCTTTTGTTTCAGACGGCCTTTGTCTGCAATCAATTGCGCGGATGGTGCTCGGCCACGATGTTTTTCAGGCGCTCGTTGGCTACATGGGTGTAGATTTGGGTGGTGCTGATGTCGGCATGGCCCAGCAGCAGCTGCACTACGCGCAAATCGGCGCCGTGGTTGACCAAATGGGTGGCGAAGGCGTGGCGCAGGCCGTGGGGGCTGAGCCCGGCAATGCCTGCGGCTTCGGCATATTGTTTCACAATCATCCACGCGAGCTGGCGGCTGATGCCGGTGCGCTTTTGGCTGATAAACAATTCATCGATGATGCGGCCTTTGGCAAGCCGGGGGCGGGCGTGGGCAAGATAGTGTGCAATCCAGTGGGCGGCTTCCTGCCCCAGCGGCACGATGCGCTGCTTGTTGCCTTTGCCTATGGTGTTGATGAGGCCGCGCTCGAGGTTGATTTCGCCGATTTTGAGCTTCACCGCTTCGGTAACGCGCAGGCCGCTGGCGTAAATCAGCTCGAGCAGGGCTTTGTCGCGCAGGCCGTGGGCGGTGGTGGTGTCGGGGGCGGCGAGCAGGGCGTCGATTTGGGCTTCGGTAATCAGCTTAGGCAGATTTTGGGGCGGGTGCGATGCATGCAGCCGCTCGGTGGGATTATCGGCGCGCTGTTCGGTGTCGGAGAGCCAACCGTAAAGGCGTTTGCAGGCAGACAAGGCGCGGGCTTGCGAGCGCGGCTGCTCGTCGGGGTGGTAGATGGCGGCGGCCAAATCGGTGTTTTGGGCGCTGAGCCAGTCGAGATGGTTCAGCGCCAGGCGCGCGGCGATTTTTTCGAGGTCGTGCCGGTAGGCTTGGAGCGTGTTTTGGCTCAGTCGCGCTTGCAGCCATAAATGCTCGAGCAGGCGTTCGATCAAGGTGTTGTTCATGGCTGCTCAAGGTGGGCGAGCTTGGGGTTGCCGGATTTGGGCACCGGGCGCGGTGTGCCGCCGGCATCGATGGCCACATAGGTAAACACGGCTTCGGTAACGAGCCGGCGCTCTTCGGTGAGCTTGTCGTTCATCAGCGTTTTCACCCACACTTCGATTTTGATTTGCAGCGAGGTGTTGCCCACGCGCACGCATCGGCCATAGCAGCACACCACATTGCCCACTTTCACCGGGCGGATAAAATTCATCTGCTGCACAGCCACGGTAACGATGCGGCCTTGGGCGATTTCGGCGGCCAAAATGCCGCCGCCGATGTCCATTTGCGCCATAATCCAGCCGCCGAAAATATCTTGATTCGGATTGGTGTCGGCGGGCATGGCCAGCGTGCGCAGCAGCAGCTCGCCTTGGGGTTGGGTGGGAAGATTTTCGGTGCTGCTCATGGTTTTCTCGCGGGGAAAGTTAATTGTTTGGAAGGTTGTTTTTAGATGGGTGTGAGGCCGTCTGAAAGGTTTCAGACGGCCTTTCAAGCGGAATATAACGCGTTGGCAACATGCTGGAAAACGTTTAAATAGCCACGCCTTCATGATGCAGCAACCAGCGTTTGATGGCCAACGCGTTGTCTTCGCCGCTGGAAAAACCGCCGAGGCCGCCTTTGGCTACCACGCGGTGGCAGGGCACCACCAGTGCGAGTGGGTTTTTGCCGCAGGCACTGCCCACGGCGCGCGGGCCGCTGCCGATTTGGCGGGCGATATCCTGATAGCTCATCACTTGGCCGGCGGGGATTTCGCTAATTGCCTGCCACACTTTTTGCTGAAAAGGCGTGCCTTTGGATGAAATAGGATGGGCAAAGTTTTTCAGACGGCCTGCAAAATAATCATCCAGCTTTTGCTGCCACATTTCGGGCAGCGGATAGGGCGCGTGCGCCAAATCGCCGTGCAGATTCAGCTCGATCAATTCGCCGCCATCGAAAATCAAGGTGATGTTGCCGAACGGGGCTTGGTATATACAGGCTTGTTTCATGATAAAGGCCGTCTGAAAAAAGGGTGGCAACCGTTCAACTCAGAAAAATATTCAGCAAAACGGCAATGCCCGCACCAAGCAGTACGAGCAAGGCAGCCAATAAAATCGGTTTGAAATAGGTGTGCCATACTGAGTCGTTTTGCCGGATAAGACGCAAGTTCTGCTCGTTGAGTGCTTGAATGGCTTCAGAGACACAGTTGTTTGTAGTAGCAGATGTTTTTTCAGTAAATATCATTCATCCCCCTTGAAGAATAGGCTGAAGGCCGTCTGAAAGATTATTGGCTCAAAGTGTCGAGCACTTCCTGCGCGTGGCCGGCCACTTTCACCTTGCGCCATTCGTGTGCGATTTCGCCGTTTTTATCGAGCACAAACGTGCTGCGTTCGATGCCGAGCGATTCTTTGCCATAGAGTTTTTTCAGCTTGATCACGTCAAACAGTTTGCACACGGTTTCGTCTTTATCGCTCAGCAATTCAAATTGAAAGCCTTGCTTGGCGCAAAAATTTTGGTGCGATTTGACGCTGTCGCGCGAGATGCCGGCCACGGTGTAGCCCAGCGCTTCAAACTGCGCCAGGCGCGCGTTGAAATCGTGGCCTTCGGTGGTGCAGCCGGGGGTGTTGTCTTTGGGATAAAAATAAACAATCAGCGGCAAATGTTCGTCAGATACAAAATCTTGGCCGCCGGCAGTGGGCAGGGTGAAAGAATAAGCAGGCATAATAAAGCACCGGAAAGTTTCAGACGGCCTTATCTTACGGCATCTGCGCCGGCCGCGCCAAGGTAAAATCAAACAAGAAAAGTGAAATTCTTTTATAATCTCGGCAAGATTTGATTGTGCAGCTTAAAAAAAGGAAAACACGATGAACGTGTTAAACAGTTTGTTCGGCATGGTGGTGTTGATTGCCATTGCCGTGCTGCTTTCGAGCAACCGCCGTGCGATTAATGTGCGCACGGTAGCGGGCGCTTTTCTGATTCAGATAAGCTTGGGCGCGCTGGTGTTGTTTGTACCGTGGGGGCGAGAAGGGCTCTTGGCGGCATCGGAAGGGGTGAGCAAGGTAATTGCTTATGGCAACGATGGCGTGGGCTTTTTATTCGGCGGCTTGGTGTCGGACCAAATGTTTGAGCTGTTTGGCGGCGGCGGCTTTGTGTTTGCCTTGCGCGTGTTGCCGATGATTGTGTTTTTCTCATCGCTGATGGCGGTGCTTTATTACACCGGCGTGATGCAGATTATTATTAAGGTGATTGGCGGCTTTCTGCAAAAAGTGCTCGGCACGTCCAAAGCCGAGTCGATGTCGGCAGCGGCCAATATTTTTGTGGGGCAAACCGAAGCGCCCTTGGTGGTGCGCCCGTTTATCAAAAGCATGACGCGCTCGGAATTGTTTGCCGTGATGAGCGGCGGCTTGGCTTCGGTGGCAGGCTCGGTGCTGGCGGGCTATGCGCAAATGGGCGTGCCGCTGCCTTATCTGATTGCCGCTTCGTTTATGGCGGCGCCCGGCGGCCTTTTGTTTGCCAAGCTCTTGGTGCCGGAAACGGAAAAGCCGCGCACCGATGAAGAGCTGTCGGATGAGGGCGATAAGCCGGTGAACGTGATTGATGCGGCTGCCGGTGGCGCGGTAACCGGGGCGCATATTGCCATTGCGGTGGGCGCTTCGCTTTTGGCTTTTGTGGCGCTGATTTCGCTGGTAAACGGCATGATAGGCGGCGTGGGCGGCTGGTTTGGCTATGGCAGCCTCACCCTGCAAACGATTTTGGGCTGGCTCTTTTCGCCCTTGGCTTGGGCCATCGGCGTGCCTTGGAGCGAGGCGGGCATTGCCGGCTCGCTGATCGGCCAGAAAGTGGTGGTGAACGAATTTGTGGCTTATGCCGAATTTGTGAAATACCTTGCGCCCGAATCGGCGGTGCAGCTGAGCGACACCACCAAAGCGATTATTTCGTTTGCCTTGTGCGGCTTTGCCAACTTGGGCTCCATCGCGGTGCTGATGGGCGGCCTGAGTATTATCGCGCCGAGCCGACGCAAAGATGTGGCGCAACTGGGCTTTAAAGCCGTGGTGGCCGGCTCGCTCTCGAATTTGATGAGCGCGGTGATTGCAGGCTTGTTTATCGGGCTCTCCGGCGCGGCGATTGTGGGTTGAGCGTTGGATATCGTGGCACAATTTAAACCGATGCAGCGTTATTCTGATTTAAATTGTGTCACTATAAAAAAATAGGGATAAAGCAGGAAAAAATAGGGATAAAACAGGCCGTCTGAAAGGTTTCACGGCCTGTTTTGCTTGGCACCTTCGCCTGCTGCGGTTTGTATTGTCGGCTATAATGGCCGTCTGAAAACGTGATGAGGAAAAAATATGAACACGCAAACGGTGTTGCAGCTGCTGCAAAGTGTGCAGGAAAATATTTGCACCGCACTCGAGGCAGAAGAGGGTGAAGCGCGCTTTGTGGCCGATGAATGGCAGAGCAAGCTGGGCACGGGCAAGAGCCGGGTGTTGAAAAACGGGGCGGTATTCGAGCAGGCGGGGGTGAATTTTTCGCATGTGAAAGGCCGCGCCATGCCTGCTTCGGCCACGGCGCACCGCCCTGAATTGGCCGGCGCGCCGTTTGAAGCGATGGGCGTGTCGCTGGTGATTCATCCGCGCAATCCTTATGTGCCCACGAGCCATGCCAATGTGCGTTTTTTTATTGCTTATCCCGAGGGCACAGCGCCGGTGTGGTGGTTTGGCGGCGGCTTTGATTTAACGCCGTTTTATCCGTTTGACGAAGATATCGTGCATTGGCACCAAACCGCGCAAAAGCTGTGTACGCCGTTTGGTGCGGAAGTGTATGCCGAGTATAAAAAATGGTGCGACGATTATTTTTATCTGCCGCACCGGGGCGAAACCCGCGGCGTGGGCGGCCTTTTTTTCGACGATTTAAACTGCTGGGATTTTGCCACCTGCCTGCGTTTTATCGAGGCGGTGGGCGCGGGCTTTATCGCGGCTTATGCGCCGATTGTGGCGAAGCGGAAAAATACGCCTTATGCTGAGCGCGAGCGCGATTTCCAGCTTTACCGGCGCGGGCGCTATGTGGAATTCAATTTGGTGTGGGACCGGGGCACGCTCTTCGGCCTGCAAAGCGGCGGGCGCACCGAAAGTATATTGATGTCGATGCCGCCCTTGGTGCGCTTCGAATACCGCTATGAGCCGCAAGAAGGGTCGGCGGAAGCGCGGCTGGGCGATTATTTGCAGGCGCGCGATTGGCTTTCGGAATTTGCGTGAGCGCGTTGCGGTGTGTCTGTTTGGGTCTATCTGTTTTATGGAATGTCGGCACAGGCCGTCTGAAAAAAGGTTTCAGACGGCCTGTGTGTGTCATGCGTACGATTACGCTTTGTTTTGACAAAGCTAATCGTACCTACGTCTTGTGCAGGTGCGTGATTGGCTTTTGGCGTTGCGTGAGCGCGTTGCGGTTTGTCTGTTTGATGGAGTGTCGGCACAGGCCGTCTGAAAGAAGGTTTCAGACGGCCTTGCTGTATGGTTGAAAGCATGAAAAATGCCGTCTGAACATTTTCAGACGGCATGGGTTTGCATGAATCGGCGCTTTGCCTCAATCAGCCTTTATACGATGAGCGTGCGGGCTTGCTGAAGCCGCCTTGGCCGGCGGGCTTTTTCTTGCCTTTGAAGCCGCCTTCGTTGCGGGGTTTGCCGCCGAAGCCGCCCTCAGAGCGGGGCTTGCCGCCGAATTTTTTCTCGCCCGGCTTTTGGTCGCCGAATTTGCGCTCGCTGCCGTAGCCGCCTTTGCCGCCCCAGCTTTTGCCTTTGGGCTTGGCTGCGCCGCCTTTACCGCGTTTGCGGGTGGGCTCCATGCCTTCGATGGCCATTTCAGGCAGCTTGCGGTTGATGTAGCGCTCGATTTTGTGCACTTTCATGTATTCGTTTACTTCGGCAAAAGTAATCGCCAAGCCGGTGCGGCCGGCGCGGCCGGTGCGGCCGATGCGGTGCACATAATCTTCGGCCTGCTTGGGCAGGTCGTAGTTGATCACATGGGTGATGCTGGGCACGTCGATGCCGCGCGCGGCCACGTCGGTGGCCACGAGAATTTTGATGCGGCCTTTGCGCAAGTCCATCAGCGTGCGGTTGCGCCAGCCTTGCGGCATGTCGCCGTGCAGGCAGTTGGCGGAGAAGCCTTGCTCGTATAATTCATCGGCCAGCTGCTCGCTCATCACTTTGGTGGAGGTGAAAATCACGGCCTGATCGATGTTGGCATCGCGCAAAATATGGTTGAGCAAGCGATTTTTGTGGTTTTTGTCGTCGCAGTATAAAAGCTGCTCTTCGATTTTGCCTTGGTCGTCCACGCGCTCCACTTCCACCACTTCCGGGTTTTTGGTGAGCTTGCGGGCGAGCTTGCCCACGGCGCCGTCCCAAGTGGCGGAGAAAAGCAGGGTTTGGCGATCTGCGGGGGTGGCGGCCACGATGGTTTCGATGTCGTCGATAAAGCCCATGTCGAGCATGCGGTCGGCTTCATCGAGAATCAGCACTTCGAGGCGGTCGAAATCAATGCGGCCGCTGCGCATATGATCCATCAGGCGGCCGGGTGTGGCCACCACAATATCAACCGGGCGGCCGAGGGCGCGGATTTGCTGGCCGAAAGAAGAGCCGCCCACGAGGGTGACGGTGCGCAGCCATTTCATGTCGGCAGCGTAGGTGAGGGCGCTTTTTTCAACTTGGGCGGCCAATTCGCGGGTGGGGGTGAGCACCAGTGCGCGCGGGCCTTTGCCGGGCTTGTCGCTGCGGTGGCTGAGCTGCTGGAGTGTGGGCAGCAAAAAGGCGGCGGTTTTGCCTGAGCCGGTTTGTGCCGAGGCCATGATGTCGCGCTTGTTGAGCGCATGCGGAATGGCTTGTGCCTGAATCGGAGTGGGCGATTCGTAGCCGGCCGAAGTTAAGGCAGAAAGAATATTTTTATCGAGGTTTAAGTCGGCGAATTTAATAGACATGGTTTTCCTAAACGGGCAACAACGCATTCTGCCTGAAACACTCAGGCAGCCTGAAGCAATGGAGCGGGTAACGGATATTCGCAGCGGAAGAGGTTACGCAAGGTTGTCGCAAGCCTTGTGGCTTGGGGTAAACATCGGCGACAACCTGCAATGAAGAGAGCGCTCGGGGCGCAGCAAATCTTGTGATTCAGATTTGGTTGGCTGAAGACGATGGCTTCAATAAAAGATTAATCGGCGGATGATAGAGATAAAGTGGCGGCAGGTCAAGTGCAATCGGGTTAAGTCGGGTAAAGGCGAGGGGCAGAGCAAGGGCAGCGCTGCCGGCTGACCGTTGGTCGGCAAACACGATAAATGAAACAACGGGCGCTTATACTGCTGCGGCAAGCCATGCGGTTTTATCAAAGCAGAAAAGGAGAAAGCAAAATGACGCACGAACTGAACACAACAACAGACAAGGATGCATCTTTCAATGCCGGCCTTGGCGATGAATCGTTCGACCAATTGGTGGGAAAAATGCTGGCCGGCGCGCAAACCCTGCTGCAAGAGAATGGCCGCCGGCCGGGTGAGATCATCTTGAATGATTTTCTGCCGCCTAATGTGCAGGCCGATGTGCTGCTTGAGCGCCCGCAAATGGCTTCCCACAGCGCAGCGCTGCAACAAGCGGTGGATGAGCATGTGAAACCGGGCATGACGGTGCGGCTGTTTGGCAACTTTAAAATGAGCAAGCTGGCCGGCTACCGGCCGGATATTTACGGGCGCGACAACCAGCCGGTGCCGGGGCAGCCGCTGCTCACCCGCCACGGCGCGCAACCTTGCCTGATGCTGCGGGCGGATAACAATATTTATGATTTCAGCAATTGCGTGTTTACGGTGGATAAATTATTTCAAGACGGCGTGCACATAGCCGGCTATCAAGGCGATTGCCGCGCGGAGCATATGGGGCACTGGTTTACCGCCGCCATTTTGGCGGTGGATCAGAACAAACTTTCCGCGAGTAATTGGAAAGGCGCATTAGGCTCGAAAGGGCGCGGCAACGATTGGCTGGCACCGATAGGCAACAACACCGGTTTTGCTTTTAAAGGTAATACGACATGTGGATTTAACACGAGCGAATATGCTTATGATTTGGCACCCTTTCGCAACAACAGCCTCGATACAAGCCGATTATCAGCAGGCGGCTATGGCCGCGCTTTTCCGCAAGAAAACGGCCGTACCGCAGCCACTTGGGGCACATGGCGCGGCGGCTGGATAGGCAATGCCGGTTCGGCGCTGGTGATTTACCAATTGCCCTCCGTGCCGGAATCGGCGCGCACCATTGCACACTTCACCTGCGCCGGCATTTATGGGCGGGGCTTTGCCGGTGCCGTCATCGAAGTGGGCTTGCTCGGCAAACCCGACAGCACGCATTTGTCGCGCTGGGGCGCCGGCATCGAGCCTTATGTGCCACGCAATATCCGGCTGCACAACACGCTGGCCGAAGACAACTATACAGCAGGCATACAGCACAACCGCTATATCGATGTGTGGGAGCAGGGCTCGCACATCAGGCGCAGCGGGCATCCGGATTGGTCGTTGGAGCACACCAATCCGGCTAGGCCGGGTGCGAGCTCGGTGGATCCGGGCTACGGCTCGGCTTCGGGGCGCGCCAGCCCGCAAATCCGCCGCCGCATCAGCCAATGCACTTATGTGGATTGCGCGCGCAAAGGCATTGATGCGCATCACGGGGCAGACACGATTGTAGAGAAATGTTATGTGAAAGCCGGGGTGTGGGGTATGCAGGTGGCATTTGAGGAGCGGCAGGTGGATTTAGCCGAGGCTTCCAATTTGGGTTTGCAGCTGGCGCGTTATATCGTGCGTGATTGCGAGTTTCATTCCAGTCAGGAGGCGTTGAGTTTTCATAATGGCGCGTTTGGCTGGCGGCGAAATAAAACCGGCGACGGCCGCCAGGCGTGGGGCTTGCGGGTGGATGTGGCGGTGGAAAACACCTTGCTGGCTGCGCCTGTGGGCTGGATGGACAATTATGGCCGCGGCGGCTTCAAATTAAACAATGTAACGGCGGTGTTCGATGCGCCTTACGGCGTACGCACGGATATGAATACAGATAAATACCGTGCGTTTTGGCTGGGCAGCAGCAATCCGGCCGAGCGCGGCCTGCCGCTGGATTACACCTTGAATAATTGCCGCGCGATGAACAGCCCGGTGGGCAATTATGCATCGGCAATGTTGATTGAGTATATCAACGTGCTCAATATGTGGAATTTTATGGTTGACACCACGCCCTACACCACCGATTTGGCCGGCAACGGGTTACCGGCTTTTACCGCTGCCAAGCCGGTGATCCGAAGCGGCCGCAAAACCCACAATTTCCATTTAAGCCCCGGGCCTTTACATGCCGATATTAGCGGCTGTTATGCAGTAAGCATGCAAACCGACGAGGTGGTGCCGTTTGTGTTTCCCTCTGGCAACGCCGATACCGAAGTGGCCATTCCTGCCGAGGCGCAAGCCGAAATCGTTTTTGATTTTGCCGGCGCCACCGAATCACGAATAGCCGACACCCGCCGCAAAGTGCCGATGCAGCTGATGAAATCATCGCAAACCAAAGTGTTTGCCGACACATCGGCTCTTATCCACGCCGATGAGCGCCCGCGCAATATTGATGGCCGCCTGTTTAGCGAGGGCGACCCGGCCGGCGCTTATTATATCGTGCGCGGGGTGTATGCCGAGGGCGGCACCACGGTGGTGATGCCCGTGAAAATCGGTGCTTTCGGTGGTCGGCAGTCGGGCTGGATTTTGGTGGCCGCCAAGCCGGACAACAGCGCCGGCTCAGGCGGCCTGACTGCTTTGAGCGTAGCGGATGATGCCGGCAAATTCACCTTGTCGCGAAGCTCGGGCGTGCTGGTAAACGGGCAGCCGATTACCATGGAAACCCGCTTTAAACGCGATGAATGGCTGATTATTTCGTGGACGGCGCCGCTGGTCGGGCGCGATCTGGCTTTGCTCGGCCGCTACGACGGCAATGGTGTGACGCAAGGCAAAATCGGTGAGGGCTTGGCGATTTATCCCAATCGGGTGTTGGACAACAATGCCCTGCAAGCCAAGATTTTCGAGCTTAGGGCTTTGTATGATATTCAATAGTCATTAATTAATTCAATAGTCATTAATTAAATGCTGCAAAGGCCGTCTGAAAACCTTTCAGACGGCCTTTGCAAAGCCTCAGCCCGCCGCTTTTGTGCAGGCAGGCATTTGGTTTGATGCAAACCTAAACGATATTGATGATGTGTTGTGCGGTGTTTGTTTGATTAATTTGAATCGGCATCAATGTCGGAACAGGCCGTCTGAAAGCAGGCGGCTTTTTTTATTTGCCGGCGGAATTAGGGTCTGTTCACATTTCATCACGCGGCAATATTTTGGCTCAAAAACGCATCTGCTGCGTTAAAAAGCCTCGCAAAGTGTCCACCTTGCTGCGTTTTTTGCCTTGCATCTGCATTCTCAGAAACAAAATCCCCCTCATAAACGAAATGTCAGGACACCCAGGCAAACTATTGTAAAATACGCCTCTATTCACTACAGGCCGTCTGAAACATGAGCGACATCACCGCATTTGCCAACCGTTTGGGCAAAAACGCCAAGCATTATCTGAAATGGGCGCGCCGCCACAATATCGAAGCCTGGCGGCTGTATGACCGCGATATTCCGCAATTTCCGTTTGCCATTGATGTGTATGGCGGCCAAATCCACTTGCAGGAATACGACACCGGCTGGCTGATGCAGCCGGAAGAATATGAAGCCTGGCTCTCGGAAGTGCTCGAAGCGGTGGCTTTTATCACCGGCTTTGCGCCGGCCGACATCCATCTGAAACGGCGCGAACGCCAAAAAGGCACGCAGCAATACGAGAAAACCGGCAAAGCAGGCGCAGATTTTATCGTGCACGAACACGGCCGCCGCTTTTGGGTGAATTTGGAAAAATACCTCGACACCGGCCTTTTTCTCGACCACCGCAACACCCGGCAGCGTGTGGGCGAAATGGCGGCGGGCAAGCGTTTTTTAAACCTTTTTGCCTACACCGGCAGCTTCAGCGTGTATGCCGCCACCGGCGGTGCAGCGGCAAGCGAAACGGTGGATTTATCCAACACTTATCTCGATTGGGCGCGGCGCAATTTCGAATTGAACGGCATCGATGAAGCGCGCCACCAAATCGTGCGCGCCGATGTGTTTCAATATCTTCAAGCGGCTGCCCAAGCCGGCAAACCATTCGATTTAATCGTGATGGACCCGCCCAGTTTTTCCAACAGCAAGAAAATGCTCGACATTCTCGACATCCAGCGTGACCATCAAAAGCTGATCGATGGCGCAATGGCGCTGCTCGCTTCAGACGGCCTGCTGTTTTTCTCCAACAATCTGCGCAGCTTTGCGCTTGATGAAGCCGTGGCGCAGAAATATGCGGTGAAAGAGATTTCCAAACAATCGGTGCCGGAAGATTTCCGCAATAAAAAAATCCACCAATGTTGGGAAATCCGGCATCGCTAAGATAAAAGTTTCAGACGGCCTTGATGATTGAAGGCCGTCTGAAACGGAGCGCGCATGTATAAAACCATCATTTGCATCACCGCCTTGCTGCTGGGCGGCTGCATGTATGCCGACACACCTTACGGACGCGTGGCGGCCGTTGATTTGCCGGTGCATTCCAGCACCACGGTCAACAAAACCGTCACCATCAACGCGCCGCCGGGCACCACCGTGATTTACCAAGATGCCGAGCCGGTGGACTATCCGCGCCGGCGGCCTTATTACCGCTATTATTGAATCCATCTGCATCATATTTCAGACGGCCTTACATATTGAGATGAAGGCCGTCTGAACGCATTTTATACCAATCCAAAAAAATAACCTAACTGCGTTGGCTCGCCTAGCCGTACTATCTGTACTGTCTTCGGCTCGCCGCCTTGTTAGCTTACTTTTTTGAATGGGTATTAGAGAGCCACATCAATGAAAATCAGCAAAACCACCGCGCAAAATATCGTCAACCGCGCCATGAAGGTGATCGGCAAATCGGTGAATGTGATGGACGAGCACGGCATCATTATCGCCTCGGGCAATGCCGGCCGGCTGGGGCAGCGCCACCCCGGTGCGCTCTTGGCGCTGCGCGACAATAAAATCGTGGAAATCGACCGCGAGCTGGCCGAGCAATGGCGCTATGAAGCGCTGCCCGGCATCAATCTGCCCATCACTTATCTGGGCAAGCCCTTGGGTGTGGTGGGCATTTCGGGCGTGCCCGCCGAAGTGCGCCCTTATGCCGAGCTGGTGAAAATGACGGCAGAATTGATTATCGAGCAGGGCGCTTTGTTGGCGCAGGAGCATTGGAGCCGCCGCTATCAGGAAGAATTTCTGCTCGAAGCGATACGCGGCAGCGCCAAACCGGCCGATTTGAAGCGCCGCGCCGCCGCGCTGGGGCTGGATGTGTCGGGGCGCTTTGCGGCGGTGGTGATCAAATGCCGCCGCCCGGAAGAATTTTTGCTCACCCACCGGCTGGTGGCTTATCTGGAGCAGCCCAAATTCAAGCAATGGGTGGTGATGACGGCGCTTGATGAAATCACTGTGTTGAAAGCGCTTGCAGCCGCGCAAGAGGCCGATGAAAAATTATTGCAGGCCATGCTGCCGGAGGGCATGGCGGCACAGGATTTCCATATGGCCGCCGGCGCGGCCTTCAGCGGCGCCGATGCGTTGCACATGGCTTATCAAACCGCCGCCAGCACACTGGCTTATGCGCAAACGCGCGCGCCCGAGCAGGCACATTATTTTTACCGCCACTATCGGCTGCCCGCGCTTTTGGCCGAATTTTCCGGCTCGTGGCAGGCGCAGGAATTGCGCCGGCCGCTGGAAGCCTTGCGCGCGAAAGACAGCCGGCAGATATGGCTCAAAACGCTGCGGCATTATTTCGATGCCGAGGGCGATGTGCCGCGCGCGGCGCAAACTTTGTTTGTGCATCCCAATACCTTGCGCTACCGGCTCGCGCAGATTGAGCAGATCACAGGCTTATCGCTGCACAAAACCGATGAGCAAACCATGCTTTATCTGGGCATGCTGCTGCATGAAGATTGATGCCCAACCTGAAAAACAAGCTCACGGCGTTGCCCCGCCTTGCCGTGCTGCCTGTGCGGTTTGCGGCTTGCCGTTTTTTTAGAATCGGAATTGGATAATTTCACAAAATATACACATTTTCAGCATAATTTTTTGTGCAAAAATATAAAGACTTTTTTCACATCAAACGCCGATAATGGTGGCCGCAAACAAATATATTTACCGGATTTAACAAGGAGAAACACATGGTCAGCGTATCGGCTTTGGGCGCCATCACCGCTTTGGTGGTGGCCATCGGATTGATTTTAAAGAAAGTGCCGCCGGCCTACGGCATGATTGTGGGCGCCTTAGTGGGCGGCTTAGTGGGCGGCGCGGGTTTGAGCGAAACCGTGAGCCTGATGATAGGCGGCGCGCAAGGCATCACCACCGCCGTGATGCGCATTTTGGCCGCCGGTGTGCTGGCCGGTGTGTTGATTGAATCGGGCGCGGCCACGGTGATTGCCGAAACCATTGTGAAAAAGCTCGGCGAAACCCGCGCGCTGCTGGCGCTCACGCTCGCCACCATGATACTCACCACCGTGGGCGTGTTTGTGGATGTGGCGGTGATTACCGTAGCGCCGATTGCGCTGGCGCTGGCCAAGCGCGGCGGTTTGTCTAAAGCGGCGATTTTGCTGGCGATGGTGGGCGGCGGCAAGGCGGGCAATATTATGTCGCCCAACCCTAATGCCATTGCCGCGGCCGATGCTTTCGATATTCCGCTCACCTCGGTGATGGCTGCGGGCATTGTGCCGGCGCTGTTTGGCGTGGTGGTCACTTATTTTCTGGCTAAGCGCTTGGTGAAAAAAGGCAGCATGGTGCAGGATAGCGAAGTGGAAACCGAACACCACAGCAAGCTGCCGCATTTTGCCGCCGCCATTTCTGCGCCCTTGGTGGCGATTGTGCTGCTGGCGCTGCGCCCGATTGCCGGCATTGCGGTCGACCCGCTGGTGGCGCTTCCGGTCGGCGGCTTGGTGGGCGCGTTTTTGATGGGCAAATTCAAACACAGCAATCATTACGCCATCAGCGGCCTGAGCAAAATGGCGCCGGTGGCGATTATGCTGTTGGGCACCGGTGCGCTGGCGGGCATTATCGCCAATTCCGGCCTGAAAGATGTGCTGATCGACGGGCTCACCGCATCGGGGCTGCCTTCTTATCTGCTTGCGCCCATTTCCGGCGCGCTGATGTCGCTGGCCACGGCTTCGACCACGGCGGGCACGGTGGTGGCCTCTAATGTGTTCAGCAGCACCTTGCTCGAATTGGGCATCAGCGGCATTGCCGGCGCGGCGATGATTCATGCCGGTGCCACCGTGTTCGACCACATGCCGCACGGCTCGTTTTTCCACGCCACCGGTGGCAGCGTCAACATGGACATCAAAGAGCGCTTGAAGCTTATTCCTTATGAGAGCGCGGTGGGCTTAACGCTGGCGCTGGTGTCTACCTTGATTTTCGGCGTGTTTAAATTTTAAGGAGCAAGTGATGAAAATCGTGATCGCCCCCGATTCATTTAAAGAAAGCTTAACCGCGCTGGAAGTGGCCGAGGCCATTGAAGCCGGCTTGAAAAAAGTGCTGCCCGATGCCGAATATGTGAAAGTGCCGATGGCCGATGGCGGCGAGGGCACGGTGCAATCTTTGGTGGATGCCACCGAGGGCCGATTGATAAGCGCAGAAGTGTGCGCGCCTTTGGGCAACAAAGTGAAGGCTGAATTCGGCCTCTCGGGCGACGGGCGCACCGCCATTATCGAAATGGCCGCCGCATCGGGCCTGCATTTGGTGCCGCCCGAAGCGCGCAACCCTTTGCGCACCACAAGCTACGGCACCGGCGAATTGATTTTGGCCGCGCTGGCCGAGGGCGTGGAAAAAATCATTGTCGGCATCGGCGGCAGCGCCACCAACGACGGCGGTGCCGGCATGTTGCAGGCGCTGGGCGCTTTGCTGCTGGATGCGCAGCATCAGCCCATCGGTGCCGGCGGCGGCTGTTTGCAGGATTTGGCCGCCATCGACCTTAGCGGCCTGGATAAGCGCCTGGCCGGCGTGGAAATCGTGGTGGCCTGCGATGTGGATAACCCAATGTGCGGCGAAAAGGGCGCATCGGCCGTGTTTGGCCCGCAAAAAGGCGCCACGCCCGAAATGGTGCAGGCGTTGGATTCGGGCTTACAGCATTTTGCCGACATTGCCGCGCGCGATTTAGGCTTGGATATTCAAAGCCCGGCCGGTGCCGGCGCGGCCGGCGGCATGGGCGGCGGCGTGCTGCTGCTGCCCGATGCGCGCCTGCAAGCGGGCGTGCAAATTGTGATGGAAGCGGTGAAGCTGGCCGAGAAAGTGCAGGATGCCGATTTGGTGATCACCGGCGAGGGGCGCATGGATGCGCAAAGCGTGCACGGCAAAACGCCCATCGGCGTGGCGCACACAGCCAAAGCCTTCGGCAAGCCCGTGATTGCGATTGTGGGCTGCCTGCGTGAAGACTACGAAGTGGTGTATGCACAAGGCATTGATGCTGTGTTTCCGATTATCCGCCAGCTCGGCAGCCTGGAAGAAATTTTGCAGCACGGGCGTGATAATTTGGTGTCGGCCGCGCAAAATGTGGCCAGGATTTATCAGATGGGCATCAGCCGGAAATAAATTGATATAGTGGAATCAAAGAAAAATTGATGCAAAAATCAGAAATTCCAAATCGTGTGCAGGGTGTGTGGCGCAGCCACGCACGCGGTTTAAACGACTTCTTGTATCAGTTTTTCATTCCACTTATAGTAATTGCAAAGGCCGTCTGAAACGTTTCAGACGGCCTTTTGCCTATCAAAAAATCGCTTTTTAAAACGCGCAAGCAACAACGAAACCAGGCTGTTTGTATATATGTTTTCAGACGGCCTGCGATACAAAACAGGCCGTCTGAACCGATAGAAAGCGTATTGAAATGAGCGCCCGAGCAGCGCATAATAAGCCGCGACAACACACACCACCAAAGGAAGCGGCGCTATGCAGAATTATCTCACCCCCAATTTTTCGTTTGCCCCCATCATTCCCGATTATGCGCAAGGCAGCCGCGTGTGGGACACCGAAGGGCGCGAATACATCGACTTGGCGGGCGGCATTGCGGTAAACGCATTGGGGCATTGCCACCCGGCGTTGGTTGAGGCGCTCGAAAAGCAGGCGCACAAGCTGTGGCACATTTCCAATATCTACACCACCGAAGCGGCGCAAAAGCTGGCGCAAAAGCTGGTGGCCACCACATTTGCCGACAAGGCGTTTTTCTGCAACTCAGGCGCCGAAGCCAACGAAGCGGCGCTGAAGCTGGCGCGCAAATATGCGCGCGACCATTTCGGCGAGGGCAAAGGCGAAATCATCGCTTGTGTCAACGGCTTTCACGGCCGCACCCTGTTCACCGTGTCGGTGGGCGGCCAACCCAAATACAGCCAGGATTTCGCCCCGCTGCCGCCGGCCATCACCCATGTGCCGTATAACGATGCCGCCGCGCTCGAAGCCGCTGTCGGCCCGCAAACCTGCGCCGTGATGATCGAGCCGGTGCAAGGTGAGAGCGGCGTGCTGCCCGCGCAAAAAACCTTTCTCGAAGCCGCCCGCAGCGCCTGCGATGCGCATCAGGCGCTGCTGATATTCGATGAAGTGCAAACCGGCATGGGGCGCACCGGCAAATTGTTTGCCTACGAGCATTACGGCGTAGCGCCCGATATCCTCACCAGCGCCAAAGCGCTCGGCTGCGGCTTTCCCATCGGCGCGATGCTGTGCACCGACAAAACCGCCACGAGCTTCGGCCCCGGCACCCACGGCTCCACCTTCGGCGGCAACCCGCTGGCCTGCGCCGTGGGCAATGCCGCGTTTGACATTATCAACCGCGCCGACACGCTCGCGCACGCCGCCGCCCAAGGCGAAAAGCTTCAGACGGCCTTGCGGGTTTTAGGTGAAGAAACCGGCGTGTTTCAAAGCGTGCGCGGCATGGGCATGCTGATCGGCTGCGTGCTGGCCGATGAATATGCCGGCCGCGCGGGCGGATTGATGCAGGCGGCGCTCAAACACGGTCTGATGATTTTGGTGGCCGGCCCCGATGTGGTGCGTCTCGCCCCCGGCTTGTTGCTGAGCGATGAAGATTTAAACGAAGGCATCGAGCGCTTGGGCGCGGCTGTGGCCGAGTGGCAGCAAAGCGCGGTATAAAGCGGAAAGAAAAGCAGGCGCAGCCTGCTTTTTTGTTTCATACCCATTCAAAAAAGTAAGCTAACAAGGCGGCGAGCCGCAGACAGTACACACGTACGGCAAGGCGAGACAACGAAGTTATAGATGCGGCAACTAATTATTGAATATTCAGATCCTCTTGCCCGCAGCAGAAACCTGTTCCCTCTCCCGTGGGAGAGGGCTAGGGAGAGGGCAACAAGCCAAAGGCTTGTTTGCCGGCATCTGAAAATGTTCAATATTTAATTGCCGAATCAATAGGTTATTTTTTTGGATTGGTATCAGACGGCCTGATATAAACGAGGCCGTCTGAAAGCAGCCCGTAGGTCGGATGCTCGCATCCGACACTTGTTCGCAGAACAAAACACGCACATCGCTTTGGCCGATGGCCCAACTGCGCAGATGGTGCGCTCAAACTGCTTTTATTTTTCCAGCTTGTTTTTTTAGGATGGGTATCAGGCCGTCTGAAAGTGAAGGCCGTCTGAAAGTGAATAGAAGGAAAGAAATGGTATGAAAAAATGCATCATCCTCACCGGCGCGGGCATCAGCGCCGACAGCGGCTTAAACACTTTCCGCGATGCCGGCGGCTTATGGGAAGGGCAGCGCGTGCAAGATGTGGCCACGCCCGAGGCATGGGCGCGCAATCCGCAAATGGTGCTCGACTTCTACAACCAGCGCCGCCGCCAAGCCGCTGAGGCCGAGCCCAATGCCGCGCACAAAGCTTTGGTGCGGCTCGAGCCTTATTACCATGTGCAGATTATCACCCAAAATGTCGACAATCTGCACGAACGCGCCGGCAGCAGCCGGGTGCTGCATCTACACGGCGAATTAAACAAACTGCGCAGCAGCGCGGATGAGCACGAGATTATCGAGTGGACAGGCGATCAAACCCTTGCCGATGCCGACAGCCAAGGCCGGCCGCTGCGCCCGCATATTGTTTGGTTTGGCGAAGAAGTGCCGCTGTTTGGGCAGGCGCTGGCTGAAATGGAGGATGCCGATGTGGTGATGGTGGTGGGCACTTCGCTGCAAGTGTATCCCGCCGCTTCGCTGCTGCAATTTGCGCCGCACCAAGCCGCCGTTTATCTGATAGACCCGCAGCCGCAGCGCTTGCCGGGCGTGGAAGTGATGGCCGAAAAAGCCAAAGAAGGCGTGCCGAAGCTGGTGGACAATTTAATCCGCCAGGCCGTCTGAAAACAGCTTTGCAGACATAAGAAAAAAGCCCAAACAAAAGTTTGGGCTTTAAATTTGGCTCCCCGACCTGGGCTCGAACCAGGGACCTGCGGATTAACAGTCCGTCGCTCTACCGACTGAGCTATCAGGGAAGAAGCGTGCATTATAGCCGCGCGGCGGAAAGTGTCAATACTTGGCGGTAAAGTTTTTTGCGTAAACGCAGCAATAATTTGAATATTCGAATAATTTATTTTCAGACGGCCTTAGGGGCTGTTCACATTTCATCACGCGGCAATGTTTTGGCTCAAAAACGCGCCTGCTGCGTTGAAAATGCTCGCAAGGTGTTCAACCTTGCTGTGCTTTTCGCCTTGCATCCACGCTTTTGCCTCAAAGTCTTACTCGCGGATGAATTGTGAACAGATCCTAAAGGAGCGGCTTGCATTTTCTTCAGGCCGTCTGAAAATATTACAGCAAAAGCGCATCAGCCGGCTTGCTTCAGGCTTTTCATGTCGATGACAAAACGGTATTTCACATCGCTTTTGAGCAGGCGCTCGTAGGCTTGGTTGATGTGTTGGATATCAATCATTTCCACTTCGGGCACGATATTGTGCGCGCCGCAAAAATCGAGCATTTCCTGCGTTTCGGCGATGCCGCCGATCAGCGATCCGGCCACGCTGCGGCGGCCGAGAATCAGCGGCACGGTGCTGAGGGTGGATTCCAAATCGCCCACCAAGCCCACCAGCACCAATGCGCCATCCAGCGCTAAAGTGTTGATATACGGGTTTAAATCGTGGCTGTAGGGCACGGTGTCGATAATCACATCGAAATAATTGGCCACGGCCTGCATTTGCGCTTCATCGGTGGACAACACCACTTTATCCGCGCCCAGCGATAAGGCATCGGCTTCTTTGCCGGCCGAGCGGGTGAAGAGGGTGGTTTCCGCGCCCATGGCATGCGCCAATTTCAGCGCCATATGCCCCAGCCCGCCCAAGCCCACCACCGCCACTTTGCTGCCTTTTTGCACATTCCAATGTTTGAGCGGCGAATAAGTGGTGATGCCGGCACACAAAAGCGGCGCCACGGCTTGGGTGTCGAGGTTTTCCGGCACGCGCACCACAAATTTTTCCGTTACCACGATGGTGTCGCTGTAGCCGCCGTAAGTGGGCAGATTATCGCCGAAGCGGTCGGTGTCGTTATAGGTTTGCACGTTGCCGTTTTCGCAATATTGCTCCAAGCCCTGCTCGCACGGGTGGCAATGTTGGCAGGAATCGACCATGCAGCCCACGCCCACCAAATCGCCTGCTTTAAACTTGCTCACGCCCGCGCCCACGCGGCGCACACGCCCCACGATTTCGTGGCCGGGCACCATCGGATAATGGCTCCAGCCCCAGTCGTTTTTCGCTTGGTGCAAATCGGAATGGCACACGCCGCAATATTCGATGTCGATTTCCACATCGTTGCTGCGCACTTCGCGCCGCTCGAATTCAAACGGTGCCAAAGGGGAAGAGTCGGATTGGGCGGCATAGCCGCGCACTTTGATGCTCATGATGTTTCCTTTCGATGGTTGGTTGGATTTGGGATGAGGCCGTCTGAAAGGCTTTTTCCGCTTTTCAGACGGCCTGATTTTTGAGCAGGCTTGGCGGTGAGCAAATAGCTGTCATCAAGCAAATCTTGAATGCTTTGCGCACTTTGTCCGCCTTCAAGCGGCAGGCTGAGCCAATGCGCCTTATTCATGTGCCAAGCCGGAAAAATGCCCGGCATTTGCCGCAAAGCGCCCACCATTTCGGGGCGGGCTTTCACATTCAACACATCAATAACCGCCTGCCCGGGCAAACCGAGCTTGCCGGCAGGAATGGCCACCAGCACCGCAAACCACTTGCGCCCCGCACCGTGGCGGAACACCGCATAATCGGGCGTGGCCGCCCATAAATATTCGGGCGCTATGCCGTAGCGGTTTTTAATATGTTCAATCAGGCTTTGTCGCTTCATTCTACGCTCTTTTTATGGATGGTTTCAGACGGCCTTGTTGCACGCGCAGAGCTACTCTCGGCTTGTTGTCGGATATTTTGTGTTTTGAGTGGGATATTACACCCAGCGTTCCGCCCAAATGTGTGCAACCGTTGCTGGATATTGAACATTTAGTGCCGATTTTCGGCGCGGCGGCGGGTATGGTTTGCGTGTTTAGACATTATGCAGATTTACGTTCTTCTTGATTATAAACGTCATTTTTCATTATGGCGAAATCAAACGGCTTTATTGCGTGTTGATTACGGCAAAGTGTTTAGCATAGCCACAGTTGCCATTGAAAAAAACAAAATATCAGGTGCTTTGCCATCTGTGGGTTCACCGTAATAGAGCATGGCCGCCAGCAGTGGCTTGCATAATAAATAAGAAATAATTCCCATATGTTTAATGATTTGGATCTTCAGTGCAGTTTCAGACGGCATCTTCAAAAAGAGCATCTCAGCTTTAAAAATTGTTTTTGTATTTTTAAAATACTGAAAAAAATCTTTTTATAATTTATTGCCTTAATTACGAGGCGTAAACCCAAAAGGATTTTATGATGAAAAAATCACAACTCAATTCGCCGCTGTTTTCCGATTATTTCAATACTTGGGTGGCAACTTATAAAGAAGGCGCGATTCGTTTGGTCACGATGAAAAAATACCGCGCCACGCAGCATTGGATCAAAACGCTCGCCCCCACATTGCGTATTGGCGATATCACTCGGATTGCCTATCAGAAATTGCTCAATGATTATGCGCAAACGCACGAACGGCAAACCACGCTGGATTTTCACCATCAGCTCAAAGGCGCCATTCTCGATGCAGTGGATGACGGTTTGCTCGATAGCGATCCGAGTCGCAAAGCCATTATCAAAGGCAAAACACCGAGAGGCAAAAAAATCAAATACCTTAATCAGTTTGAGCTACAGGCTTTACTGAATAGCTTGAATTTATCGCCAACGCTGAATTGGGACTGGTTTATTCTGCTGGTGGCCAAAACGGGGATGCGGTTTTCAGAAGCCTTGGCTGTGACGCCGGCCGATTTTGATTTTGCGCACCAAACCTTGCAAGTGAATAAAACTTGGAATTACAAGGAAAAAGGCGGCTTTTCGCCCACCAAAAACCGTTCATCGGTGCGCAAAATCCAGATTGATTGGCAAACCGTAATCCAGTTTTCACAGCTGGTGAAAAACCTGCCGCCGGAGCAGCCGGTATTTCACCATCCAAACCCGATTTACAACTCCACTATCAATGGCATCTTGGCGCGCTTATGCCACAAAGCCAATGTTTCCGCCATTACCATTCACGGTCTGCGACATACCCATGCTTCATTACTGCTTTTTGCCGGTGTGTCGATTGCCAGCGTGGCCAGACGGCTGGGGCATTCAAGCATGACCACTACGCAACACACTTATATCCATATTATTCAGGAACTTGAAAATCAGGACACCGATATTGTGATGCGGCATTTGGCCGGACTTTGCTAGCGGCAGCAGGCGGATATTGTGTCCGCCTGCTTTATTTTTGACGCTTTTTTATACACGGGCTTACGTTGATGAGAAGCGATAGCCGCGTCCAGCTGCCGGAAAAAATTGCCGATGGCGGTTTGTTCTTGTTCAGATGGCATTGAAGAAGTAACTTTATTAATCGTAGCTTTTGATAAACTCGGAACACCTGTTGATTCATCTTTGCTCTTCCAATCAATTTTCTGGAAAACTGAAAACATAAAATCCAGATTATTATTTTTTCTTGGTAGTGCATAGAACAAGGTATCCACAGTCCAAAATGGTGCTTTCAAAATATAAGGTTTATCAATTGTCCCTTTTCGACCAATACCAATTGCATCTTCGAGATAAGAAAGTGCTTCATTGATACTTAACATATATCCACCTGTTCCATAAACAGGAATATCTCCATCGGATAGATGTTTATAGTCTCTACCTGAACAAACATTTATTACCTCTCCCAGCTTTCGCTGTTCCCAAGCGTGTGTCTTTTGCCGTTTAAATTTCGGGAATGATTTCACACACACTTGGGAACAGCGAAAGCTGGGGGAAATTCTAGAAATAAATCAAATTCCAGTTCCGAAGCCCTCAGGCTCATATATTCGTTTAGGTATAAGAAGTCACGGCAAAGGCACATTCCATGAGCAGGTAGAGGCAGGCTCAGGGTTGGCAGTTGATACTATGTTCAAGGTAGAAACGGATAATTTAATTATTAACATAACATTTGCTTGGGAGTTGGCATTGGCTGTAACCGATGCTGAAGATGCTGGAAAGCTGGTTTCGCACAGATTTCCTCAATATAAATTCAAAAATCAATACTCACCTACTTTCTTTAAGAATTTAATATATGACAAAAGATTTAAAAGTGATTTGATGCTTGCTTCACCAGGTGGTGCAGGGAGAAATCGAGTTTTGAAAAAATCTGAATTTTTAGATATTGAAAGAACTGTACCCAAACAAATTGAAGAACAAACTGCCATCGGCAACTTTTTCAGGCAGCTGGACGCGGCTATCGCTTCTCATCAACGTAAGCCTTAAAAATCAAACCGCCATTGTGGGTGTATCCCGCAATGGCGGTTTGCGCATAAATTTTAAATTTTCACGCCCAATAATCTTAATTGCTGCTGGATTTCCTGTTCCAGCCGGGCAATTTCGCGATTGTCTTCGGCCAGCTGTTGCAAAACCAGATCCAAATCAATCTGCTCCTCCTCTTCAAAAGTATCCACATAGCGAGGGATATTCAGGTTGAAATCATTTTCCTTGATTTCTTCAATCGAGGCGACATAGGCATATTTTTCAATATCTTGCCGTGCTTTATAGGCTGAAATGATTTTTTCTATATGCATATCGCTTAATTTATTTTGATTTTTATCTTTTTCAAAATCACGGCTGGCGTCGATAAATAAAATATCCTTGTTTTGGCGGTTTTTCTTGAATACCAGAATGGTGGTGGGAATACCTGTGCCGTAAAACAGATTGGCAGGCAAGCCGATTACGGTATCAAGATAATTTTTTTCGATAACGGTTTGGCGGATATGGCCTTCTGCCGCGCCGCGGAACAACACGCCGTGCGGTAGCACAATGGCCATGGTGCCGCTGTCGTTTAGATGGTAGATGCTGTGCAGGATAAAGGCGTAATCGGCCTTGGATGAGGGGGCCAGCTTGCCGTAGGGGCTGAAACGGGGGTCTTTCAATTTGGTGTCGGCATTATCCCATTTGGCCGAATAGGGCGGATTGGCCACCACGGCATCGAAAGCGCGCGGTTGATCCACGCCTTTATCGTCCGGGCCGTCCGGCCAATCGCTCTCCAAGGTATCGGCATTGTGCAGGGTCATATTGTGATAATTCACCCCGTGCATCATCAAATTCATCCGTGCCAAGTTATAAGTGGTGGTGTTCAGCTCTTGCCCGTAAAATTTGATGGCGCCTTCTTTTTCGCCGCCGGGCAGCTCGCCGCGCACGGTAAGCAGCAAAGAGCCTGAGCCCATGGCCGGATCGTACACCGCAAAAGCCTGTTTGGATGCCGCCACATTGTGGGTAACCAGCTTCGCCAATATCTTGCTGACTTGGTGAGGGGTATAGAATTCCCCCCCTTTTTTACCCGCCGAGGCGGCAAACTGGCCGATGAGGTATTCATAAATTTCACCGAGAATATCTTTGCCGTCATCTCCCTTGTATTGCACGCTATCCACCAATTTTGCAATACCATTCAATGCTTTGGCGCGGGCGATGGTGGAATTGCCTAAGCGGGAATCGCCCAAATTGATGTCGTTAAACAGGCCGCTGAAATCCTGATAGGCTTCTTTATTTAGCTCGGCGTTTTTATTGAAGCTGTCGAATAGGGTTTGGTAATCGCTTGGAACTACCTGATTGTTATCGATTTTCTCAATCAACGATGCCCAGGTGTTTTCCGGATTGATGGCATAGCCCAAAGTGGCGGAAATATCCTGCAAGTAATCGTCCAGATCATCGCCTGATGCCTGTGCTTTATAGGCTTCATTCAGCGATTGTCCCTCCATCAAATCCAGCACATCGCCACCCAGCAGGTAGGCTTCTTGCCGTTCGGATAAATAGCGGTAAAACATAAAGGCCAAAATATAGTTTTTGTATTCCGAGGCGTCCATATTGCCGCGCAATTCATTGGCCATGGCCCATAGCTTGGCGGTAATAGTTTGTAAATTATTGTTCATGGTGAATTCTCTTGTGTAATTGGTTGTTTATACAAACATTTGTTGCAATAAACCCTTTTTTAGGGCTTGCATATGTTCGAGTTTACGTTGATGAGAAGCGATAGCCTCGTCCAGTTGCCTGAAAAAGTTGCCGATGGCGGTTTGTTCAGATAGGGAAGGCAAGTAAATTTTACGTTTTCTAAAGTCCGTAAAATCAAAAACTAATTTTTCGATATCAATACCATAAGAGCTCAAAAAGAAATGCTTATACATCTCTTTCCGTGCTGATAACAAAGATAAAAATTGAGTATTAATAAGATGATTACTAATAAGAACAAGATATTCATTTGAAACTATTGCATTATCTAGGGTTGAAGGCACTAAACCATTTGCCCCATGTATAACTTGCCTTTTTGAAATAACATAATCATCACATTTTACTGAGAAATAATTTTTTACCAATATTTCTTTCCCTCGCAATCTTCCTCGAGACACTATTCCAGCATTTCTTCTCTTTACAGTTAGCAATTCATAGTTATATTCATCAATTAAAATTACTGGTCTTTTTTCTTCCTGTAACACATCCCCCAACTTTCGCTGTTCCCAAGCATCAGTAAAATTCGGGAATCTAAGCTCCGGAAATGCCTCTCCATCCTTGGGAAACATTTTTTGCAGTAAACTTTTCTTTAATTCCTTTACTCTCTCCAACTTACGCTGATGAGAAGCGATAGCCTCATCCAGCTGCCTGAAAAAGTTGCCGATGGCGATTTGTTCTTTTTCAGATGGCATAAACACGTCCATTTTCACTAATTGATTTTTAGAAACTTCTAAAAATGTTGAGCCGGAAGCATTTTTGAGTGCAAAGTCTTTTATCCTTTTACCCATCGAATATAGAAAATAGATATTTATTCCATCTCGTACAATAAAAGATTGGAAACCTTGATTTGTAGCTCCTTGTTTTTGAAGGATTGCCATATCTCCAATACCAGCGCGAGATGTAAACAAAATTGTTTTATTCGCAGGTAGTATTTTTGCTGAACTTTTCTCTAACCCCAAAGTTGTAATTTTTTTGACACTTCCATTGGCATAAACTTTAGCTCCAATTTCAGTAGGTGAATACCAATCAATATCTCCATTCCAGTATGC
The DNA here is from genome assembly GCF_022870845.1 of Uruburuella suis. GTDB lineage: Bacteria > Pseudomonadota > Gammaproteobacteria > Burkholderiales > Neisseriaceae > Neisseria > Neisseria suis. The sequence continues at coordinate 1,833,182 of NZ_CP091507.1, read as the reverse complement.
TGAGTTTGTTGTTTCAGGTGTTCCCCCACCCACAATGTCCACTACGTCCCCCAGCTTTCGCTGTTCCCAAGTGTCATTGAAGCCGGGGAAGCGTAATCTTGGCACTTGTTGCTTATTTTTTCCCATTTTTATTTCCTTGAATGCGTTTCACCGCTTTATCAAAATCCGAGGTGATTTTTTGCTGCTTATTGTATGCCTGATAGACTTCAACCGCTCTTTGTGCCGCTTGTTCACGGCTGATTTTGCCTTTGTGCGGCAGAATGTCATAACGGTTAAAACTTAAGAAATCATCAATGCTTCTGGCAAAATCCTGCATACCCAATAAATGTTTGTCTTCCAGCAGACGCCCTACATAATCGAAATAGGCGGTAGCCGACGGAAATAATGGCATCAAAATTGTAGTGTTCAATTTTCCGCGTAACCTGTCTGCTGCTTCTTGGCGAACTATTCGGAATTTCCGAATAGTTGGATTTTGTTCTAACTCGCCACTTTCAAAGATATTTTTCAAGTGTTCGTTAATGGTCGGTACGCTGACGGAAAACAATTCGGCAATACTTTTTTGGGTCGCCCACAGGGTTTCGTCTTGAACCAATACTTCGGTCTGCCCATCCTCAGCATAAATTAAAAATTGTATTTCATTCATTTTCATCCCCTTATTTATAAACTCATCCGCCCTTGGCTTTTTTTGCCGTTTGCTCGAGGGATTTCAAGTTTTCCAAATAATCTTTTTCCACTTGAGTCAGGGTTTTAGCTTGGAATTTTTGATATTCCACTTCAACTTTTTTCTCCATTTGTTGATGAGAGATTTTGCCTTTATCTGTTAACAACACTTCGCCGGTTGCCATCAAAACCTTGTCAACATGTGCAATCCAATCGTGCATGGTCATGGCAGCTTGTCTATCGGCTTGGCGTTCGGCAAAATCCAAATAACCTGAAACCAACTGGTTTAAGCCTTTTAATTCCGCTTCTGACAGGTAGTTTTTGGCGGTTTTGGCTTCTTTTAATGTGGGCAATTCGCCGTTGAATAACTTCAACCCCATAAAATTTTGTTCGGCATTCACGCGCTCATAAATTAACTCTGCTGCGGTATGCTGATGAATGGCGTAGTGCATTTTATTTTGTATCGTGGCAAAAAATTGTTTGGCTTCGTCTGCCTTACCGTTGTAATCTTGGCTGGTTGCAAATAAATCCAATATCTGGCGGTAAAACACTTTTTCACTGGAGCGAATATCTCGGATCCGCTCAAGCAATTCTTTAAAATAGCCGCCACCGCCCAACTCTTTTAAGCGGCGGTCATCCATTGCAAAGCCTTTGACTAAATATTCTTTTAATACATTGCTTGCATAGTGGCGAAATTGTGCACCGCGCACTGAACGTATCCGATACCCAACGGCCAAAATCATATCCAGATTGTAATAAGCGATTTGCCTCTGAATGCTTCGTTCGCCCTCGTTTTGAACTGTCAACTGATAGTTGACAGTTGAATCTTCCACCAGCTCACCATCGGCAAAAATCGCTTTGATGTGTTTACTGATATTTTGCTTGCTGGTTTGAAACAGCTCTGCGATTTCCAATTGGTTTAGCCATACGGTGCCGTCTTGCAAATGCAATGAAATCTCGGCTTTACCGTCTTCGGTGTTATAGATGATCATTTGCTTATTCATGGCTTGCTCCTTATTGGTTTTCTGCCATTTCGTCGGCCAGCTGGTAAATGGCTTGGCGCAAATCGTTGCGATAGCGGATTTTGTTTAAATCGCGGATTTCCGGCTCGCGCGCCAATAGGCGGTAGTTTTTGCCGGCTTCGGTAATCAGGTCGCGCAATTGGCCGGTGCTGTCCAAATCTTGCATGCCGTATTGGTGGCGGGAAAACATCTCGCGCATTTGGGTGTTGTTGATGGCATCGGTAATGCCCCATTTCACTCTGAAGTCAATCAGGATATGGTCGAGTATTATCTTATTGGCTGCCTGAATAATGCTGTCGCTTTCGGTTAGGTTTTCAACCGGGTAGTGTTCAGCCTGATAGCTGCCGTTATAGATGGCGGTGGCGGCATTGGTGATTTCTTTAGCATGGCCGCGGTCTTCCAGCCCGCTGGCAAAGCGGTTGATGTCTTCGCGGGTGTGTGCGGCGGCTTCCATTTTTTGCTCGTGCACTTCGTTCAGCAGGCGCGTCACCAGCTCGGTGAGGTAGTCGTAGTCGATTTTGACGTCTTTCACATGGGTCATGCGCAATTCGATTTGGTGCAGCGGAATTTTCTGGGTTTCGGCCAAATGCGCTTTCAGATCGTTGGCCAGCACGGTGGTGAGCATGGTTTCCTGTTCGGCATTCATGCCCAATGCGGCCAGCAGTACTTCGGGCTTGTCGTAATCAAAGCCGATTTCACCGGCTTGCGCTTCCGGATTGTATTGTTTGAGCTGGCTCATGCCATTGTTGTAGGCACGCAGTAATTCCACCATGTGATCCTTGGCTTTTTCAGACGGCGGTAAGTTGTTGAAGCCGTCGGTCAGCTCAGCCAGCTCTGCCACCACGGCTTTTACTTCGGCAAGCAGCTCATAAAACGGCTTGGCCAAAAGACCGTCTTTTTCATTGCTTATGCGTTGCTCGTCGGGCGACAAGATGGCGGAATCTTTGTTGGCATAAATGGCCAGCGCTTCATTCATCAGCTTTTCGTTTTGTGCCGGCCATCGGTAATTCACGACGCGCCCCCACGGTTTTTCTTTCATGTCGGCAATGCGGTTGGTGCGCGAATAGGCTTGTATTAAGCCGGCGCCTTTTAAAGTGCGGTCAACATAAAGCGTGTTTAATTCGGGCGCATCAAAGCCGGTGAGCAATTGATCAACCACAATCACCAAATCGAGAAAGTTTTTATCAGCGGCGGATTTGTTCAGACGGCTGGTCACATCTTGCGTATAGCCCGCCACATCATCCATGCCGAAATGGATGCCGAATTCTGCTTCATACGCCGCCATGGCTTCTGACAAACCGCGATTGGTTGCCAGCATATTGTCGTTGTTGCTGGTGTTGTGGCTGAAGGTAATCGCTACTTTCAGGGTGGGCAAGCCTGCGGCCTTATGCTCCTGATTGACGCGCTGGAATTCGCGGAAATACATCATCGCCATCGGCGTGCTGGCTTTGCCGCCGCCCACATGAGTGGTGAACAGGGCATTGTATTTGCCGTCGTTGGAGCGGTTGCGCCAGTTTTTGAAAATATCGGCCACCACCAGGCGCACATGCTCGATGTTTTCATCGTAGAAGCTCGGTTCCACGGCATCGTCCATGTCTTCTTGGGTGAGGTTGTCGATTTTTTGGCGGATTTTTTCTTCCGTCCAATTCGGATTGCGTTCACGATAAAAAGCGGGCAGATATTGGCTTTTCATCTGCACTTCATCGATGGTGGTTTCAAAATCCACTTTGAAGCCAAGCACATTGCGGTCGGCAATGGCTTCGCGGATGGTGTAGGCGTGCAGCAGCGGGCCGAAAATATCTTCGGTGCGCAAGCCTTTGGTGGTGTCGTCAAACATGGGTGTGCCGGTGTAGCCTATCCAGGCGGAGCGTTTGAAGGCTGCCTGAATGGCTTTAAAGCTATCTCCGCCGGTGGAGCGGTGGGCTTCGTCTACAATAAACACGATGTTTTTGTCGGGCGCTTGAAAGTGCTTGCGTTTGATTAAGGTGTCCAGCTTTTGCACCGAGGTTACGATAATGTCGTTGCCACGGCTTTTGAGCTTGCGGCTTAAATCGGTGGTGGTGTTGGTGCTCTTCACCATGCCGTTTTGGGCGATATCGGCCACATCGCCGTCGGGGTCGTAGGCTTGGTAGTTTTCGCTGGTTTGGCGGGTGAGGGCGATGCGATCCACCACAAACACCACTTTGTCGACATGCGGCATGCGGCTGGCCAGCCAGGCGGTTTTGAAGCTGGTGATGGTTTTGCCCGAGCCGGTGGTGTGCCAGATATAGCCCACTTTGTTGCTGCCCAATTCAAAGTCGATCTGTTTCAAATGGGTAATGACTTTTTGGGTGGCATACACTTGATAAGGGCGCATCACTCTGAGCGCCTGCTTGTTTTTGGTGCCGTCCAAAATCATGTAATTGGTGGCCATTTGGTGTGCCATCGGGATGCTCAGCATGGCATCGGCAAAGGTTTTCCAATCGCGCACAATGGCGTTGTCGCGGTTTTGCCAGTTGAAGGCGAAATCTTTGTTGAATTTGTCGGCGGTGGTGTTGGCCATGTATTTGACGTTGTTGGGCGTGATGGCCACCAAGATTTGTAAGGTGGAAAAAATATCGCGATACTGGTTTTCGTCGATGTATTGGTGCATCTGATTGAGCGCTTCGTTCACATCGCGGGTGTCGCGCTTCTCTTCAATCTGAATCACCGGCAGCCCGTTGATCAGCAAGGTGGTGTCGAAGATGCGGTTTTGCTTGCCGATGATTTTGGCCGGGCGGCGGATTTGGTTCACTACCTGATAAACGGTGTCGCCCGCGCCGACTTGTTTTTGGTCGAACACGGTGAGAAACACATGGCGGCCATCGTCCAGATCAATTTCAATTTGCGACACGCCATTTAAGCCGTAGAGAAATTGCCCGGCCAGATAGGGCGTGTGCAGCTCGGAAATAATTTTTTTTACCTGATTGAATTCCACCACACTCAAAGGGTGATCCAGAGTGTTTTGATTGTGCTGCTCCAAAATGGCTTTGAAATTAGCCCACAAATCATCGGTGGTTTTGATTTCGGGATGATGGCGCCAGCGCTTGGTTTTATAGATATAATCCGCCGCCGGCTCGGCCAGCGTGTTGCCGCCGTCCGAGTGGTTGCCGCGATGACTGATCACGCCGCTGCTCAGATATTGGATCAGTTCGGTTTCAAATTGCTGTTCATTCATGATTCACCACGCTTTCGATTAGCCCTAATGTGATTTTGGTTTCTTGTGCCGCCACCCGGTTTTTCAACGCTTGCAGCCGTAGCTGCATCATGTATACCTGACCGATGATTTTTTGCTTTTCCAGCGACGGCAAAGTGCTGATTTGCAGGTTTTTCAGCTGTGCCAAGGTGTATTTAAGCACGCTGGAGCCTTGTAAGGCCGCTGCCCATTGCCTTTTAATGTGTTTGTTTTCGTTGAGCAAATACAGCAAAAACTGCTTATCCAGCTGCTTGCCGGGAATGAGCTTGATGTAGTTTTGCGTTTGGATATAGCCTTCATGGTGGCGGCTCACTATTGCCGCAGTGCCGGAAATCAGGCTGAACACAATATCCCCCGCCGCCAGTGTGCAAACCTTGCTCCAGGTGGATACGGCTTTGGTATCGGTATGCGCGGGCTCGTAGCCGGATAAATCGGCATTCAGATGATGTTGCGCATACCAGATATAACGGGGCGCCTGTTTGTCGGGCGACTCAACCACTCTAAATTGGGGCGAGCCACCGGCAAATCGAACCAATTTTTCCAGCTTTACCATCAGAAATTCCTTTTGTGATTTTTTTAAATCACATAAAATTTCCATATCATAAGCTGATATTTTACTGTTTTCAATATTATTTTGTAATTTTTTTAAATTACATTTTATACCAATCCAAAAAAATAACCTAACTTCGTTGTCTCGCCTTGCCGTACTATCTGTACTGTCTGCGGCTCGCCGCCTTGTTAGCTTACTTTTTTGAATTGGTATTATATGCTCCAGATATAAACAAAGGCCGTCTGAAATATTTCAGACGGCCTTTGTTTTCGCAATTGGGTTTATTTCAAATTCGCTTTAAAAAACTGCTCGAATTTATCAAACGGGATTTTGCCTGCTTGGTTGTCGTACAAATCCACATGGGTGGCGTTCGGCACGATATACAGCTCTTTATTTTTGCTGCCCAAAGCTTTAAACGCGTCTTCGCTGAAGTAGCGCGAGTGGGCGTTTTCGCCGTGCACCACCAGCGCCGGGGTGCGCATTTCGGCGGCGTATTGCAGAATCGGCATATTAATCATGCCCAACATGGCGGTGTCTGCCCAAGAGCCGTTGGGGTTGGAGTTGACGGCGCGGGGGTGGAAGCCGCGCTTGGCGGTGTAAAAGTCGGAATATTCTTTAACAAACAACGGTGTATCGGCAGTAAATTGGTTGCTACGCAAATTATTGGCGGGCTGTAAATCCGCATAGCCGTTTTTCGAACCTTCCCAGCGCTTATTGTTGATTTCCTGCTTCATTTTATAGCGCGCTTCGGCATCCACGCTGTCGTTATAGCCTTTGGCCGCCACGCGCGTCATGTCGTACATGGTGCTGGTGGCCACGGCCTTGATGCGGGTGTCGGAAATGGCGGCATTGAGCGCAAAGCCGCCCCAGCCGCAAATGCCCAAAATGCCGATTTCATCGCGGTTCACATTGGCCAAATTGCCCAGAAAATCCACCGCTGCGCTGAAGTCTTCGGTGTTGATGTCGGGCGAGGCCATATTGCGTGGCAGGCCGCTGCTCTCGCCGGTGTAGGAAGGGTCAAATGCGAGTGTGACAAAACCGCGCTCGGCCAAGGTTTGCGCATACAGGCCGGAAGATTGCTCTTTCACCGCGCCAAACGGGCCGCCCACCGCAATCGCAGGCAGCTTGCCGCGTGCGTTTTTCGGCACATATAAATCCGCCGCCAGCGTGATGCCGTAGCGGTTTTTAAAGGTGACTTTGCGGTGCGTTACCTTGTCGCTTTGCGGAAAAATTTTGTCCCATTCTTGGGTGAGCCGGATGGTTTGCGCGGGAACTTCGATTGCGGTTGCCGATTGGGCGGTGTGGGTGTTTGCCATGGCGTGGGCTCCTGTTAATAAAGTGGCGCCGAAGATAATGGCGGCGGAAAGTTTATTCAGTTTCATGTGGTTGTCCTTTTAATTGGTGATTCGATGCCGTCATCTTAAGGCGGTGATGGTTTCAAGTAAATTCATCAATTATTATTTTATAATTTCTAAAATAGAAATTATTGCTTGCTTGAGGTGATGCGTTTGCGCTATGTTGAGCATCAATATCGCCATATAAGGAAACCGCCATGCTGGATAAAATCGAAGCCTTAAAAGTGTTTTGCACCGCCGCTGAAACCTTGCAATTTAAGGAAACCGCCATTCGTTTGGCGGTGTCGCCGCCGGTGATTACGCGCATGATGGCGGCGCTGGAAGACGAATTGGGCGAGCCGCTGTTTCAGCGCAACACGCGCCAAATCGTGCTCACCGATTTCGGCACGCAGTTTTTGCCGCAAGCGCAGCAATTATTGGAAGAGAGCGAGCGCCTGTTTGCCGCCGGCCGCCACCGCCATGCCGATGAAATGGCCGGGCTGGTGCGCATTACCGTGCCCGATTTGCCCGACGAGCACGCCGTGTTGCGCGAATTGCTCACCGCACTTCAGGCTTATCCGAAGCTGGTGCTCGATTGGCGCCGCGACACCGTGCGGCTGAACGTGGTGCAGGAGCAAATCGACATCGGAGTGCGCATCGGCCACCTTGCCGACAGCCGCTTGATTGCCCGAAAAATCGGTGAAACTTGCGAAAAAATCGTGATGGCGCCGGCTTTATTGCGCCGGCTGGGCAAGCCGAAAGACCTCGCCGATTTGCAGAAAAACTACCCGCTCGCCGCCGTGCTCAACCACAACAACGGCCGCGCCGACACTTGGTATATCAACGAAAACCTGCAATTCACCCCCGCCAAACCGCACTTTGTCGGCAGCCATATCCACAACGCCTTGCAAGCCGCGCTGGCGGGCAATGCTGTGTCGCAGCAGCTCGATTGGATGGTGGCGCCGTATTTGAGCAGCGGCGAATTGGTGGAGCTGTTTGCCGAAGTGCCGAAAATCCGCTGGCCGGTGTCGATTTATCGCCCGCAACGGGTGGTCACGCCGATGCGGGTGAAGGTGGTGTTTGATTTGTTGATAGAGATTTTGGGCAAGCGTTTTGAGCTGCCTGTGTGAGCGGGTTTGCGTGTAACAAATTGATTTATCAGAATGTTTATTTTTAGCATGAGGCTGTCTGAACGTTTCAGACGGCCTTATATTATACCCATTCAAAAAAATAACCTTATAAAATAAAAGCCGTTCGCCGGCACCATCTGCTTAGGTCGGATTCTCGAATCCGACGTTTGGACATCAGCCAACGCAATGTGCGTGCCTTGTTCTGCGAACAAGTGTCGGATTCGAGAATCCGACCTACGGGCTGCGTGAGTAGGTTTGCATGTAACAAATTGATTTGTAATAATGTTTATTTTTGGCATGAGGTCGTCTGAACGTTTCAGACGGCCTCATGCTATACCCATTCAAAAAAATAACCTTACAAGATAAAAGCCGTTCGCCGGCACCATCTGCGCAGGTCGGATTCTCGAATCCGACGTTTGGACATCGGCCAAAGCAATGTGCGTGCCTTGTTCTGCGAACAAGTGTCGGATTCGAGAATCCGACCTACGGGCTGCGTGAGCGGGTCGTTATAACAAATTGATTTATCAGAATGTTTATTTTTAGCATGAGGCCGTCTGAACGTTTCAGACGGCCTTATGTTTTTCAGGCAAACCATTTGAGCGTGTTGCGGTAGCGGGGAAGCAGGGTTTTGTCGTGCGGGTCGGTCAAGAATCCGGCCAGGGCGGCTTGAAAGCGGGGCAGCTCGGCGGCGTAGGGCGGCCGGGCCAGGAATTTGGCGGCGTAATAATGGGCGATCAGATCGGCTTGTTGCTCCATATTCAGATCGGCCAGGCTGCCGATGCTGCATAGCGGCGGATAAACATAGGCGCTGCGCCGCCGGTAGCCGCCTTTGAGCGCTAAAAAGAGGCCGCCGAGCCAGACTCGGTAGCCGTGTTGGTGCTGCCACACATGGGTGAGCTCGTGTATCAGCCACACTCGGTAATGCGCGGGGGCGCGGCTGAAATCATCGGGGCAATGGCGGCGGGGAAAATAGATGTGATTATTGGGTGCAAAAGCGAAAGGCAGGTCGGGCAGGCAGGCTATGCCGCGGTGGATGCGCACCCGCGCATAATCAATGCTCTCGGCAAACACCAAGCGGGCGAGCTTGATTTCATCGGCATGAAGCGGGCGCGGCTTTCTCATTCGCGCCCGGCCTTGCGGCGCTGCCATTGGCGGGCGGTGTTGAGCCGCCACAGACCGAGCACGATAAAATAGCCGGCCACGGCCAAGAGCGCGCCCAGCGTGGGCACGCCCACCAAAAGCGGCTTGCCCGCGCCCAAAAGCCAATGCCAGGCATCTGCAAAAAAATGGCCGTTTTGCCACTCGGGAAACACCAGCTCAGCGCCGGCTTCGGTGCCCAGCAGGCGCGCGCCGATTTGGTAGGCCAGAAAATAAAGCGGCATATAGGTGAGCGGATTGGTGTAGAGCGTGCTGAACACGGCCACCGGCAGATTGGTGCGCAGAAAATAGGCGGCCATCAAGGCGCTGATCATTTGCGTGGGGCCGGGCATCAGCCCGCAAAACATGCCCACCGCCACCGACACGGCGGCCTGGCGGCGGTTGAGGGTCCAGAAATAAGGCTTGTCAAACAAGGGTGCAAAAGGCTTGGCCCAGCGGGCGGCGAAAATTTGCTCGCGGTCGGGCAGCTTGTGGCGGAGTCGGCGCATGGGGTGTTTTAAATGTTTTTAAATAAAAGAATGCATTTATATGGCGTTTGTGGTGCGGAATTTAAAGGCCGTCTGAAAGCTGAAGCGTTCAGACGGCCTTTGTCCCTATTTGTTTAAAGCCGGCGGCCGCTGAGAAAGCTTTTCAAATCCGGCCAAATCGTGGTTTCGCGTTTGCAGAGGTAAATCAGAATCGGCAGATTGCCCAGCGCCACAATCAGATAAAGCAGCACAATGCTGTCGAAAGCCCACAGCAAAAAGGCGCTCAGCAGCGCGGCGGCCACCATAAATAAGCCGTTCACAATATTGTTGGCGGCCACGGCGTGGGCGCGGAAAGTGTCGCTGCTGGCGGTTTGCAGCCAAGTGTAGAGCGGCACCGAGAAAAAACCGCCGAAAAAGCCGATGGCAATCATGGCCAGCATAATCGGGTAGGCATGCGGCTGCATCAGAAACCAGCCGATGCCGTTGAGCTCCGTATAATGGCTGCCGCGGGTGAGCCACACCAGCGCCAGGCCGCTCACGGTCAGGCCGATGGTGCCCAGCGCCACCAGCCCCAGCCGCAATTGCTGGCGGCTCAATTTGGCGCACAACACCGAGCCTGTGGCGATGCCGATGGAAAAAAGCGCCAGCATCAGGTTGAACACATTATCGTTGCCGCCCAAATGAATCTGCGTAAACGTGGGCAGCTGGGTGGTGTAAACCGCGCCCACAAACCAAAACCACGAAATGCCGATAATGGCGGTGGTGAGCGCTGGTTGGACGAAGGTTTGCCGCAGCAGGTCCAGCGTGCCTTTTACAATATTGATTTCGATTTTGGTGTCGGGCGCTTTGGCTGGCACAGAGGGCATAAAAAAGCTGCTGAGTGTGCCCAAAATGGCAATGGCCACCACCAGTAATCCGGTGGCGTTGGGATTGAAGCCGGCGATGGCGGTGCCGAGAATCTGGCCGAACAAAATCGCCAGAAAAGTGCCCGATTCAATCAGGCTGTTGCCCATCAGCAATTCTTGGCGGTTGAGGTAATCGGGCAAAATGGCGTATTTGAGCGGGCCGAACAACGTGGATTGCGTGCCCATGCAAAAGAGGCAAAACAACAATAAAGGTGCCGACTGAATATAAAAGCCCAGCGCCGCCACACCCATCACGGCGATTTCGAGCAGCTTCACCACGCGCGCGAGCTTGGCCTTGTCGAAGCGGTTGCTCAGCTGGCCGGAAATGGCCGAAAAAAGGAAATAGGGCAGAATAAACAGCAGCGCGCCCAAATTGAGCATCTGGCTGGCGGGCAGCGTATCGTTGTGGCCCAGCCCGTAAAAGCTGATCATCACAAACAGCGCGGTTTTAAACAGATTGTCGTTGAATGCGCCGAGAAACTGGGTGCCGAAAAGCGGGGCAAAGCGGCGGCTGCGGGCAAAATAGAGGTTATCTTTCAGGCTCATTTTTTTCGGCTTCTTGTTCGGCTTCGGGCGGGGTGGCAGATTCTGTATCAGCGTTGAGGCGGTCGGTGGAATCGTCGTCCATCAAAATGCGGTGGGCGGGGCCTTCGAGGTCGTCAAACTGGCCGCTTTTGCCCGACCACCAGAAAAAATAAGCGATGATAAACGCCAATATCACGCTGATGGGAATCAGAATAAATACGCTTTCCATTACATCATGCCTGTGAGGTCGGTGAGCAGCAGGGTGTGGCCGCCGATGCTGAGAAATTCGTTGCGGATGCGGCCGATGGCTTCGTCGCCGCCAAAAAGCGCCACATAATCTTTTTCCGCCGCCCACAAAAGCGGTGTGTCGGCGAGCTGCCAAGCGGATAGCGCCTGCACGGCGGCTTGATCTTGCGGCGGGGCTTCGCTTTGCAGCTTCACGGCAAAGCGCCCGCTTTGCGGCGGCTGCTCGGTTTCATCGTCGGCCAGCATAATCAAAAAGCCCAAATGCTCGCCCGATTGGGTGTGGATGCTGAAATAATGCATGTTTTTCAAGAAGGCCGTCTGAAAAGCTTCAGACGGCCTGAGTTATCATCAGCGCGTAATGTAGCAGTTTGCGCGGCGGCTGCAAAGGGCGGGCGGGAAATTGTTGCACCGGCCTTGCGGGTGTAGAACGGATTTTGAGTCCGGCATTGGGGCAGCAGGGGTGAGAGAATTTCTACGCATTTGAATATCGTGAAATCAAAAAAAACGGATACCAAAATAAGAAATCTTAAATCGTGTGTGGTGTGTGTGGCGCAGCCACGCGCGCGTTTTAAACGGCTTCTGCGTGTATGGCTTGCTACATCCGTCTGTGTAAGTTTTTCATTCATTTCACTATAGATGGTAAAAAGCCAGGCCGTCTGAAACATTATTTTTCAGACGGCCTGTGCGCGAAAAATCAAATCAAATCAATTCCAAATCCGGCCCGGCATTTTGGGCGCGGCGGCTGCGCAGCTGGATATCGAGGCGCAAATCGTTGGCGGAATCGGCATTTTTAATCGCATCTTGATAGCCGATTTGGCCGCTTTCGTATAATTCGTAGAGCGCTTGGTCGAATGTAATCATGCCGATGTCGTTGGAGCGCTTCATGATTTCTTTGATGCCGAGTACTTCGCCTTTGTGGATCAAATCGGCAATCAGCGGCGAATTGAGCAACACTTCCACCGCCGCCACGCGCCCTTTGCCGTGCTCGCGCGGCACCAGCCGCTGCGAGATAAAGGCTTGCAGGTTGAGCGATAAATCGGTGAGCAGCTGGGTGCGGCGCTCTTCGGGAAAAAAGTTGATGATGCGGTCGAGCGCCTGGTTGGTGCTGTTGGCGTGCAGCGTGGCCATGCATAAGTGGCCGGTTTCGGCAAAGGCGATGGCGTAATCCATGGTTTCGCGGTCGCGGATTTCGCCGATCAAAATCACATCGGGCGCTTGGCGCAGCGTGTTTTTCAATGCGGCAAACCAGTTGTCGGTGTCTACGCCCACTTCGCGCTGGCTGATGATGCAGCTTTTGTGCGGGTGCACAAATTCAATCGGGTCTTCGATGGTGATGATGTGGTCTTGGCTGTTTTCGTTGCGGTAGTCGATCATCGAGGCGAGCGAGGTGGATTTACCCGAGCCTGTGCCGCCGACAAAAATCACCAGCCCGCGCTTTTTGAGGGCAATCTGCTTCAACACGGGCGGCAGGTTGAGGCTTTCAAACGTGGGGATTTTGCTGGTGATGGCGCGCAGCACCAGCGCGGTGGCGCCGCGCTGCACCATGGCGTTTACACGGAAACGGCTGGTGTCGGGCAGGCTGATGGCGAAATTGCATTCGTTGGTGTTGGTGAATTCCTCTATTTGCTTGGGGCTCATGATGTTGAACGCGATTTCCATGCAGCGCTCGGCGGTGAGCGGCTCTTCGGTGATGGGCACGATTTTGCCGTCCACTTTCATGGCAGGCGGGAAATTGGTGGTAACGAAAAGATCGGAGCCTTTGTATTTATTAAGGTGGCGCAGCCAGCTGAAGAGCGCTTCTTTGGCAGATTGAGGTTCTGAAGAGGTCATTGCTTTTTATTTCCGCTGAGGTGGTTTGTGAGGCGGATTATAGCCGAATATGCGGCCAATATCATATGCCGTTGGCTGCAGCATGCGTATAATGCGTATCTTTGAAAATAAAGAAACCGGTTGGATATGAGCGCAACACACACCATCGCCATTATCGGCGCGATGCCGCAGGAAATCGAATTGTTGAAACAAAGCCTTGAGGGCGCGGCCGAGATGAAATTCGGCCGCTTCAGCGTGCACCACGGCATGTTGGCGGGCAAGCGTGTGGTGCTGGCGCAAAGCGGCATCGGCAAAGTGAATGCCGCGGTGGCCACAGCTTTGGTGGTGCAGCATTTTGCGCCCGATTGCGTGATCAACACCGGCAGCGCCGGCGGCTTGGGGCAGGGGCTGCGCGTGGGCGACGTGGTGATCGGTGAGGCGGTGGCGCACCACGATGTGGATGTAACGGCATTCGGCTATGCAATAGGGCAGGTGCCGCAGCTGCCGGCGCGTTTTGAGAGCGCACCCACTTTAATCGCGGTGGCGGCTGAAGCGGCGGCTGCGTTTGAAGGCGCTGCCGTGCACCGCGGCCTGATTGTGAGCGGCGATCAATTTGTGCACAGCAGCGATAAAGTGGCGCAAATCCGCCGCGATTTTGCCGGTGTGCAAGTGGTGGAAATGGAAGCAGCGGCGATTGCGCAGGCTTGTGCGCAGCTGGAAGTGCCGTTTGTGGTGGTGCGCGCGGTGTCGGATTTGGCCGATGAAAAAGCCGATGTGAGCTTTGAAACCTTTTTGGAAACGGCCTCGGTGCATTCGGCGCAAATGGTGCGCAGCATTATAGAAGCTTTATAAAACGATCATATTGAAGGCCGTCTGAAATGTTTCAGACGGCCTCAGCAACGAAATATATCTGTAAACAGAATAGTCGGAATACGCTAAAAAACGGCAGGAAAAAGTGTTGTTTGTGGCGGGGGGAGCAAAAATGAGTGCATCAGAATTATATATAGGTGAAGATACTGACCGCCAATTTGTGGTTGTTGATTTGAGCAAGGCCGCCACTTGGGAATTGTTTGAGCGGATCCGGGATGGCATGGCTGCAATCGTGCCGGAATATATCCCTCAATTCGAGGGTGAGTATGCCGGCGGCGTCATGTCGATTTCAGGTTTGCAGGCCGAAGCCTTTGTGCAGGTAAGTCAAATCATTATGCAGGCGTGCAGCGCGGCGGTGTTGCAGCCGTTTAACGCCGATTTGAAAACTGCTCTCGAAGCCGACCTGCGTTTTAAAAATGCCGCAGTATAAGCGGCCAAAGCAGAACAGTTATTTTACGCCAGCGGCACACCAAGTGCCGCAAATTGGAATATCTTTATGAACAGCATTCGCGTTAAAAATCTCATTATCGGCAGCGGCCGCCCGAAAATCTGCGTGCCGCTGGTGGCAGACACGCCCGCTGCGCTGCAAGCGGCGGTGGCGGGGCTCTTGGGCGTGGAATACGATTTGGTGGAATTTCGCGCCGATTTTTTAAACGCCGCCGCCGATCAGGCGCAGGTGCTCGCCTGCCTGAAAAGCGTGCGCGCGCAATTACCCGATGTGCCGCTGCTGTTTACTTTCCGCACCTTTGCCGAGGGCGGCGCCTGCGAAATGGCGCCGGCTGATTATTTCGACTTGCTGCATGCGGCCGCCGCTTCGGGCGATGCGGATTTAATCGACATCGAATTGTTTGCCGGCGATGAGGGTGTGCAAGCCGCAATCGCTGCGGCCAAGGCGCACGGCGTGGCGGTGGTGTTGTGCAACCACGATTTTCAGCAAACGCCTGCCGAAGCGGAAATCGTCGGCCGCTTGTGCCGCATGCAGGACTGGGGCGCCGATATTTGCAAAATCGCGGTGATGCCGCAATCGGCGGCCGATGTGCTCACGCTTTTGAGCGCCACCGAAACCATGCAGCGCTGCCATGCGCGCCGCCCGCTGATTACGATGGCCATGGGACGGCTGGGCATGGTGAGCCGGCTGGCGGGTGAGGTGTTCGGCTCGGCGGTGAGCTTCGGCGCTGCGGGGCAGGCTTCCGCGCCCGGCCAGATTGATGCCGGTGATTTGCGCTTTATTTTGCAGATGTTGGCGCAAGATTGAAGCGTTTGCGGCATAGGTTGGCAAAGGCCGTCTGAAGGTTTTCAGACGGCCAATTAATTTGTGGGGCAGATATTGGTATCCGATATTTTCCGCTTGATAAAATTGCTTCGGCAGCGGCCACAAAACCCGCAGCAATCGCTTCTCAGCGTTGTTGTTTGATTATTCGAGCAAGTATGAATGGTCGGCAACGGCAATCTTTCAGACGGCCTGTTTGCATCAATACACATCGCGCTGATAGCGTTTTTCTTCGCGCAAATCGTTTAAATAATCGGCGGCATCGTCGTCGCTCATTTTGCCCTGGTCGGCAATGATGTTGAGCAACACTTGTTCCACATCGCGCGCCATGCGGCCGGCATCGCCGCACACATAAATGTGCGCGCCTTGTTGCAGCCATTGCCACACCTCGGCCGCGGCGGCGGCCAGCTTGTGCTGCACATACACTTTTTCTGCGCCTTGGCGGCTCCAGGCCAAATCGGCGCGGTTGAGCAGGCCGCTTTTGCGGTGTTGCAGCCATTCGGCCTGATAGAGAAAATCGTCGGTGAATTTTTGATTGCCGAACACAAGCCAGTTTTTGCCGGCGTCGCCATTGGCTTCGCGCTGCTGCATAAAGGCGCGGAAGGGCGCAACGCCGGTGCCGGCGCCTATCATGATAATCGGTGTGTTGCCGTTTTCAGGCAGGCGGAAATTTTTGTTCGGCTCCACAAACACGCGCACGCTGCCGCCCTCGGCCAAGCGCTCGCCTAAAAAGCCTGAAGCCGCGCCGCTGTAGGCTTGCCCGTGATGCGTATAGCGCAGCATGCCCACGGTGAGGTGCACTTCGTCTTCGCTCTCGGCTTGCGATGAAGCGATGGAATAGAGCCTGGGCGTGAGCGGGCGGAAAAGTTCAAACAAAGCCTGCGCCGGCAGCGGGTGCGGGTGCTCGGCAAACACGCCCACCGGCGGCGTGGCGGCCAGATACACATCAAGCGCGGCGGCGTTTTCCACGGTTTGACGCAGCGCGCTGCTGCCGCTTAAGGCGGCATATTGCTGCACCAGCGCGGGCGTGTTTTGGGTGATGTCGGCGTGCTCGATCAAGGCCGTCTGAATATCGGTGTCGCGGCCGTCGGGCAGGCGCACCGGCTCGTGGCCGGCCAATTGGTGCAAGGCGAGGATTTCGGCCACTAAATCGGGCGCATTGAGTGGCCACACGCCTAATGAGTCGCCCGGCTGATAGCGTATGCCCGAGCCGGCCAAGTCGATTTCGATGTGTTCCACATCTTTTTCGGCCTCGCGGGCGGTGATTTTTTGGCGCAGCGATAAAACGGCGTTGAAAGGCTGCGCTTTGCTATAGACCTGCGCAGCTTCGGCAACGGCCGCTTGGGATGCGGGCGCAGCCACGGCTGCGGCGGCAAGCTTGCCCAAAGTGTCGGCCGCTGCGCCAATCCAGGCATCGGCCGCAGCCTGATAATCGAGGTCGCAAATGCCCAAATCGAGCAGACGCTTTGCGCCAAGCTCGGCCAAACGGCGGTCGAAATCCCGGCCGGCCTGGCAGAAATCGGGGTAGCTCGAATCGCCCAAACCCAGCACGGCAAACGAGAGCCGGCTCAAATCGGGCGCTTTTTTGCCGAATAAAAATTGATAAAGCGGCACCGCTTCTTCCGGCGGCTCGCCATCGCCCTGAGTGGAGGTGGCCAGCAGCACAATATCTTCGCCGGCCAGCGTTTTGCTTTTGAAATCGGCCGCCGCCACCAAGCGCGCATCCAAGCCGGCCTGCTCAAGCTTGAGCAATAATTGCTCGGCCACGCGGCGGGCATTGCCGGTTTGCGAGGCTGAAAGCACGGTGATGCGGCGCGCGGGCGCGGCGGCTTCAGGCAGCGCCGGTGCCGACCCTTGCTGGCTTTGCGCCCAACAATAGCCCGACAACCAGGCCAGCTGGGTGGGCGAGAGCGCAGCAAGGCCGGCGGTGATTTCGGGGGGCAGCGGTGCGGCTTGGGTCATGGCGGTTCCTTGTTTTCGATTTGGGTGTCACTTTAATCAGGCCGTCTGAAAAAGGGAAAGAATGGTTTGTTGTAACCAAATGCAGTTTTGTTATATATAAAGTTCTGTTGCTTGTCTTTGTTTAACAGCCTGTTTCAACAAATAAAATGATTGGGAAAAAGATGATAAACACGCCCTAAGGCCGTCTGAAAGCTTTCAGACGGCCTGTGTTGTTTGGCTGGGCTTGAGTTTTTATACCCAACATTCAAACATGCGCCTGCTTTGCCGCAGCAATATTTCCGGCAGCGCAACAAACCGGCAACAAAGCGCGGCAATCGTTGTATAATCGCCGCTTTTATCTATTCCGTTTCAGATGTGCGGCTTTGCGAAGAAAGAATGAAGCAGGGCGGCGCAGATGGCAGGCACAAATGGCAAGCAAGCAACGCTCTCAGATGAACCCCGCCGAATGGCGCGCCAGCACCTCGTTGGCCGGCGTGTATGCGCTGCGCATGCTCGGCATGTTTTTGGTGCTGCCGGTGCTGGCGCTTTATGCCGCCACGCTGCCCGGCGCGGAAAACAACAAAGCACTCATCGGCCTGGCCATGGGTGCCTACGGCCTCACGCAGGCTGTGTTGCAGCTGCCGTTGGGCATGGCTTCGGATAAATTCGGGCGCAAAAAAGTGATTTATGCGGGGCTGCTGGTGTTTGCGGCGGGCAGCTTTATGGCCGCCTCGGCGCAAACGCTGGAGGCTTTGGTGCTGGCGCGTGCCATTCAGGGCGCGGGCGCGGTGAGCGCGGCGGTGACGGCGCTTTTGGCAGACCTCACCCGCGAAGAAGTGCGCACGCGGGCGATGGCGATGATAGGGCTGAGCATCGGCCTCACTTTTTCGGTGAGCCTCGTGGCCGCGCCGCTTTTGTCAGGCCTAATCGGCGTGGGCGGTTTGTTTGTGCTCACCGGTGTGCTTACCTTGATCAGCATTGCCGTGGTGGCGTGGGTAACGCCCAATCCGCAACAATCCAAGCTGCATGAAGATGCCCAAGCGCAGCCCGCCCGCATCAGCGAAGTGCTGGCCGATCGACAGCTTTTGCGGCTCAATTTCGGCATTTTTGCGCTGCATGCGGCGCAGATGGCGCTTTTTGTGGCGCTGCCTTTTGCCTTGGTGGGCGTGGGGCTGGAAAAAGTGCAGCATTGGCAGGTGTATCTGCCTGCCACGCTGGCCGGCTTGGTTTTGATGGTGCCGTTGATTATCATCGGCGAAACGCGCAATAAGCTTAAGCAGGTGTTTGTCGGCGGCATTGTATGTATTGCGGCGGCGCAATTGGGGCTGCTGTTCGGCCTGCATTCGCTGTGGCTGATTTTGGCGAGCCTGGTGGTGTATTTTATCGGCTTCAATGTGCTCGAAGCGAGCCTGCCCTCGCTGGTGTCGAAAATCGCGCCATCCGATTTAAAAGGCACGGCCATGGGCGTGTATAACACTTCGCAGTCGCTCGGGCTCTTTGCCGGCGGCGCGCTGGGCGGCTTGCTGTTTCAGCATTACGGCTTTAGCGGCGTGTTTACTTTTTGCAGCGCCTTGATGCTGCTGTGGCTGGCGTTGGCGGCGGCTGCGCCGGCTCCGCGGCCGGTAAAAAATATCACCTTGGCGGTGTCTGCCACTTGGCACGGACGCGAAGATGATTTACAGTTTGCGCTAATTGCGCTCTCGGGCGTGGAGGCGGTTAAGTTGAGCGCCGACAAGCAAACCGTGTATATCAAGGCCATGCAAAAAGGTTTTGACGAAGCCGCCGCTAAAAAAATTATTTCAGGAGCTTAAACCATGTCAGTGAACAAAGTGATTCTGCTCGGCCGTCTCGGCCGCGACCCCGAAGTGCGTTATATGCCCAACGGCGAGGCCGTGTGCAATTTCAGCATCGCCACCAGCGAAACGTGGAACGACCGCAACGGCCAACGCCAAGAGCGCACCGAGTGGCACAACATCACCATGTATCGCCGCTTGGCCGAAATCGCCGGCCAATATCTGAAAAAAGGGCGTGAAGTGTATATCGAAGGGCGCATTCAAAGCCGCAAATACACCGGCAAAGACGGCATCGAGCGCACGGCTTACGACATCATCGCCAACGAAATGAAAATGGTCGGCCCGCGCGAAGGCGGCGGTGCTGCGCCTTATGACGACGGCGGCTATCAGCAGGCCGCGCCGCAGCAAAACCATTATCAGCCCGAAGCGCCCGCAGCCGCGCCTGCTGCGCCGCGTCGCCAGGCACCGGCTGCGCCTGCTGCCGCCGTGGACGATATCGACGACGATATTCCGTTTTAAATTGGCGTTTTAGTTTTGCCGCCGCCGTTTCAAGCCCGGTGCATCGGGTTTCAGACGGCCACACATGCGCTGAGTCTGCATCTGTCTGAGCGAAATCAAAGATTGCCGCGCTTGGCAGATGAAAAGCAGTTTAAACCATTGCCATTTTAGCTGTTTTTGATACAATAGCACCTAATTTAGAGCGAAACCAGCAAGCCGCCATCCATCGGGCGGCTTGCATTTTTATTGTAATCATCGGGTGAAACCACCCTTTGCGGAGAATTGAGACATCATGCAGAAAATCCCGTTAACCGTACGCGGCGCGGAGCTTTTGAAAGCAGAATTGCAGCACCTGAAAAGCGTAGCGCGTCCCGAAGTGATTGAAGCGATAGCCGAAGCGCGTTCGCATGGCGATTTGTCGGAAAATGCCGAATACGAAGCGGCCAAAGAGCGCCAAGGCTTTATCGAAGGGCGCATTGCCGACGTGGAAAACAAACTTTCGCGGGCGCACATCATCAACCCGGCCGATATTCATGCCGAGGGCAAAGTGGTGTTTGGCGCCACGGTTACGCTGGAAGATTTGGCCACCGAAGAAGAAGTGTGCTATCAAATCGTGGGTGAAGACGAAGCCGACATCAAGCAAAACAAAATTTCCATCGGCTCGCCGATTGCCCGCGCCCTGATCGGCAAAGTAGAGGGCGATGTGGCCGAAGTGCAAGCGCCCGGCGGCGTGCGCGAATATGATATTGTGGCTGTGCAATATATTTGATATGGCTATTTTGAAAGGCCGTCTGAAACGTTTATCGGTTTCAGACGGCCTTTTATCTTTATTTTGACGAGTGCAACCGACAATAAAGATATAGTGAGCTAAGTAAAAAAGCGGGGATTTATCATTAGCCGGTAAGTGGTTTATGCGTTTAAAATAAACAACGCAGATAGATACTTAAATCGAATGTATCAAATGGAACTATTTGACAATTATCGGTCTGATATGCATTAATTGAGCAATAAATGTTTCAAATGTTGAAATTATTGCGCTTTTTTGCAGCAGCAGGCATCACACATAAAATAAAAGCAGAGGGATAAATGAATAAATTGGCAGCCGTGTTGGCGGGCATGTGGTTGGGTTTGCAGTTGGGCATCGGCTATGTGGCCGTGCCGGTGCTGTTTCAGCATATGGGTAAAATGGAAGCCGGCGCCATGGCCGGCAGCATGTTTGATTTTGTGGCCTACACCGGCCTGGCGGTGTGGCTGCTGCTTTATTTTATCGGCCGCCATGAATTGGGGCGCAGCCTTATGCGCAGTAAAACCAATAAATTCGTGTTGCTGCTGCTCTCCTTGCTGGCGGTAAACCAATTTCTGGTTACGCCGGTGATTGCAGCGCACAAAAGCGGCGGCAGCAATTGGCTGCTCTCCTTGCTGGGTGGCTCTTTCGGGCAATGGCACGGCACTTCCAGCGTGATTTATATGCTGTGCAGCTTGTTGGCGCTGGGCTTGGTGTTTCGTTTGCTGAAGCTGGATTGGCATTGAGTGTGAAATAATACCCAATAAGAAAGGCCGTCTGAAACATTCAGACGGCCTTTTGCATGCAATAAAATTTTACAATTCAGGGTTTTTACGCCACAAAACCAAGAGCTTGCCGATGTGTTGCACCAATTGCGCATCCACGGCATCGCACAAGGCTTGGCACATTTCCACGCGCTCGGCGCGGTCGTCGCCCAGCACGCGCACTTTAATCAGCTCGTGGGCGGTGAGGGCGGCATCGGTTTCTTTAATCACTGAATCGGTGAGGCCGTGTTGGCCGATCATTACCACCGGGCTTAAATGGTGGGCGCGGGCTTTAAGCGCCAGCAAGTCTTTGGTGCTGAGGGTGTCGGTCATGATATTTGCTGCTGTGTGTAAAGATTAAAGGCGCATTCTACGCGAATTGCCGCCGCGCGTGGAGAAAATAACGTACAATAACACCTTTGTTTCAACGGCATGATTATCTATGGCGGTGCGTTCCAAATCTTCCAAAGCCTGGCTCAACGAGCATGTTAACGACCATTATGTGCATCAGGCGCAAAAAGACGGTTATCGTGCGCGCGCGGCTTACAAGCTTTTGGAAATCAACGAGAAAGACAAATTAATCAAGCCCGGCACGGTGTTGGCCGATTTGGGCAGCGCACCTGGCAGCTGGTCGCAAGTGGCGGCGCAATTGGCCGGCGGGAGCGGGCGCGTGTTTGCGCTGGATATCCTGCCGATGGATGAAATCGCCGGTGTGTCGTTTATTCAGGGCGATTTTCGGGCAGAGGGCGTGTTGGCCGAGTTTGAATCTTTGCTCGGGCAGCGCGCTTTGGACCTTGTAATTTGCGATATGGCCCCCAATATGTCGGGCAATGCCGTAACCGATCAGGCGCGCAGCTTTTATTTGTGCGAATTGGCGCTGGATTTTGCCGCAGCGCATCTCAAAAGCGGCGGCAGCTTTTTAGTGAAAGTGTTTCAAGGCGCGGGCTATCAGGAATATATGGCCGCTATGCGCGAAGTGTTTGGCGTGGTGCAAACCCGCAAGCCCGAAGCCTCCCGCAATCGTTCCAGTGAGGTTTATTTATTGGGCAAAAATAAACGCTGACAATGCCGACAGCCTGATTTACAATCCGTTTTTTCTTTTCTACCCTTTGTATTGGAGCCTGTTTCAGTGGGGAATACCGTTAAAAATCTATTGGTCTGGCTGGTTTTGGCTGTGTGTTTGATGGCGGCGTTTAACGCCATCACCGATAAGCAGGAAAGCCAGCAGCAGATCGAATATTCGCAATTTATCGACCAAGTCAACCAAGGCGATGTGGCCAGTGTCAACATCGAAGGCTCGGTGGTGAGCGGCTATTTGATTAAAGGCGAGCGCACAGACAAGAGCCAGTTTTTCACCAATGCCCCGCTGGACGACAATTTGGTGCAAACGCTGCTGGATAAAAAAGTGCGCGTAAAGGTTACGCCTGAAGACAAACCCAGCATGTTTACCAGCCTTTTGTTCAGCCTTTTGCCGGTGATGCTTTTGATTGGCGCATGGTTTTACTTCATGCGCATGCAAAGCGGCGGCGGTGGCAAGGGTGGCGCATTTTCATTCGGCAAAAGCCGCGCCAAGCTCTTGGATAAAGACACCAACACTGTGACCTTCGCCGATGTGGCCGGTTGCGATGAGGCCAAGGAAGAAGTGCAGGAAATCGTGGATTACCTCAAAGCGCCCAACCGCTATCAAAGCCTCGGCGGCCGTGTGCCGCGCGGTATTTTGCTGGCCGGCAGCCCCGGCACCGGCAAAACTCTGCTCGCCAAAGCGATTGCGGGTGAAGCGCAAGTGCCGTTTTTCAGCATCTCCGGCTCGGATTTTGTGGAAATGTTTGTCGGCGTGGGCGCCAGCCGCGTGCGCGATATGTTTGAGCAGGCCAAGAAAAATTCACCCTGCATCATCTTTATCGACGAAATTGATGCCGTCGGCCGCCAGCGCGGCGCCGGTTTGGGCGGCGGCAACGATGAGCGCGAGCAAACGCTCAACCAATTGCTGGTGGAAATGGATGGCTTTGAAAGCAGCCAAACCGTGATTGTGATTGCCGCCACCAACCGCCCCGATGTGCTCGACCCGGCCTTGCAGCGCCCCGGCCGTTTCGACCGCCAAGTGGTGGTGCCGCTGCCCGATATCCGCGGCCGCGAGCAGATTTTGAATGTACATGCTAAAAAAGTGCCGCTGGATGAATCGGTGGATTTGAAAACGCTGGCCAAAGGCACGCCCGGCTTTTCCGGCGCCGATTTGGCCAACTTGGTGAACGAAGCGGCGCTCTTTGCCGGCCGCCGCAACAAGATCAAGGTGGATCAAAGCGATTTTGAAGATGCCAAAGACAAAATCTATATGGGTCCCGAGCGCCGCTCGATGGTGATGCACGAAGATGAAAAACGCGCCACCGCCTACCACGAATCCGGCCATGCCATTGTGGCCGAAAGCCTAGAAGGCACCGACCCTGTGCATAAAGTTACCATTATGCCGCGCGGCCGTGCGCTCGGCCTCACCTGGCAATTGCCGGAGCGCGACCGCATCAGCATGTATAAAGACCAAATGCTCAATCAGATTTCGATTCTGTTTGGCGGGCGCATTGCCGAAGATTTGTTTGTCGGCCGCATTTCCACCGGCGCATCCAACGATTTTGAGCGCGCCACCCAAATCGCCCGCGAAATGGTCACGCGCTATGGTATGTCCGACAAAATGGGGCCGATGGTGTATGGCGAAAACGAGAGCGAAGTGTTTCTCGGCCGTTCGGTAACGCATTCGCAAAATGTTTCCGAGCACACCATGCAGCAAGTGGATGCCGAAATCCGCCGCATTCTCGACGAGCAATATGCCGTGGCGCGCCAAATTTTGGACAGCAGCCGCGATAAAATGGAAACCATGACCCAAGCCTTGATGGATTGGGAAACCATCGATCGCGACCAAGTGTTGGAAATCATGGCAGGCAAGCAGCCCAGCCCGCCGAAAGACTACAGCCACAATATCCGCCAAGACAGCGGCGAGGGTGATGATGAATTGCGCCCGGCCGCACCGGTTGAGGCAGGCTACGAAGAAGTGCCCGCAGCAGGCGAATCGGATGTGCGTCCGCTGGAGCCGACCATAGGTCCCGAAGCCGATCCGCAGCCGGGCAACAGCCATAATGCCGGCGATGTGCTGGCCGGTGGTGAAGGCCGTCCGAATCAGGGCGATAAAATCTAAGCTGTTTTTCTGCAACGGCAGCCGCAAGGCTGCCGTTTTTGCGCAAGGCCGTCTGAAAGCATAGCAAGCTTTTCAGACGGCTTGAGGCCTTGCAAAACACCCCTTCCGTCGCTCCTGCGCAGGCAGGAGCCCAGCCTGAAGCGCAGCTTCAGTAGTCGGTCAGGTAGTAGCCATCAAAATATTAGAAATCAAGTATTTGATTTTATAATAAGTTTTTCATTTTCAGAAAAGTGTGAGAAAAGCAAAGCGCTGCTTTGCACTGGGCACCCGCCTGCGCGGGTGCGACAAATATCTGGTTTTTCAAAGGTCTCGGCCTTTATAATGCCTGTCGATCAGATTCAACCCAAGGACAAATCATGGCAACCTGCCAATGGCAATGCGGCCGCTTCACGCTGGATTTGAGCGCACCGAAAATCATGGGCATCGTCAACATCACGCCCGATTCATTTTCAGACGGCGGCACTTATTCGGCCAGTGTTCAGACGGCCTTAGCACATGCGGAAGCCTTGCTGGAAAGCGGGGCGGATATTCTCGATATCGGCGGCGAATCCACGCGCCCGGGCGCGGCTGCGGTGTCGGCGCAAGAAGAATGGGCGCGTGTGCAGCCGGTGCTGGAAGAGTTGGTGAAATGGCAAGTGCCGATCAGCCTCGACACACGGCGCACGGCAGTGATGCAGCAGGCACTGGCACATGGCTATGCCGACATAATCAACGATGTGTCGGCGCTAAGCGATGAGGGCGCTATCGGGCTGCTGGCGCAACAGGCGCACACCGGCATTTGCCTGATGCATATGCAGGGCATGCCCGAAACCATGCAGCAGAGTCCAAGCTATCAAGATGTGGCAGAAGAAGTGTTGCGTTATCTCAACGAGCGGGTGGCGGCCTGCGAAGCGGCAGGCATTGCGCGCGCGCGGCTGGTGCTCGACCCGGGCTTTGGCTTCGGTAAAACGCTGCCGCACAATATTGCGCTGATGCAGCATTTGGGCAGCTTGCTGCGCGGCAGCGGCCTGCCGCTGCTTATCGGCGTGTCGCGCAAGCGCATGATAGGCGATTTAAGCGGCGAACAAGATGCGGCTGCGCGCGTGCACGGCAGCGTGGCTGCGGCGCTGGCGGCGGTGGCGCGCGGTGCGCAAATCGTGCGTGTGCACGATGTGAAAGCCACTGCCGATGCGCTGAAAGTGTGGCAGGCCGTGGGTGTGTTTGAGGCCGTCTGAAAGCGGGCATACCGTTTGTTGGATTAAGCGGCCTGAAATCGCAAACTTATGCCGAAAAATAGTTTATACATGACAATGGCAAATTGCGGCCAACCTTGGCCGCACGACCGAAAAACCTTGTAAACCGCTGGCTCGTGCAGCCTTGCTGCTTTACAATGTAAACCAAGTTTGAATGGAGCAGATATGGCAAAAAAATATTTTGGCACCGATGGTGTGCGCGGCGAAGTCGGCCAATTTCCGATTACCCCTGATTTCGTGTTGAAGCTGGGCTATGCGGCCGGCCAAGTGCTGGTGCAGCATGATGACGAACACCGGCCGACTGTGTTAATCGGCAAAGACACGCGCATTTCAGGCTATATGCTCGAAGCCGCGCTGGTGGCGGGTTTTACCGCAGCCGGCGTCAACGTGATTCAAACCGGCCCGCTGCCCACGCCGGGCGTGGCCTATCTCACCCGCGCGCTGCGTTTGGCCGCCGGGGTGATGATTTCTGCTTCACACAATGTGTATTCCGATAACGGCATCAAATTTTTTGCCGAAGGCGGCGTGAAATTGAGCGATGCCATCGAGCTGGAAATCGAAGCCAAATTGGCCGAAGAAATGCAAACCCAGCCTTCTTCACACTTAGGCCGCGCCCGCCGCATCAATGGCGCGGACGACCGCTATATCGAATTTTGCAAATCCACTTTCCCCGGCCATCTCGATTTGCGCGGCCTCAAATTGGTGGTGGATACCGCCAACGGCGCGGGCTATCATGTGGCACCGAAAGTGTTTCACGAATTGGGTGCGCATGTGGTGGCTATCGGCGCCGAGCCCAATGGCTACAACATCAATGAAAAAGTGGGCGCCACCCACCCGAAAGCCTTGCAGGCTGCTGTGTTGCAAAATGAAGCCGATTACGGCATCGCGCTTGACGGTGATGGCGACCGCCTGATGATGGTGGATAAACACGGCAAGGTTTACGATGGCGACAGCCTGATTTATGTGATTGCCAAAGCGCGCGCCAAAGAGGGCGTGGCCATCGGCGGCGTGGTGGGCACGGTGATGACCAATATGGCGATGGAATTGGCCTTGCAAGAGCAGGGCGTGGCTTTTTGCCGCGCCAAAGTGGGCGACCGCTATGTGCTCGAGCAGCTGCATCAGCGCGGTTGGCTGATCGGCGGCGAAGCCAGCGGCCATATTTTGTGTATGGATAAACACAACACGGGTGACGGCATTATCTCGGCTTTGCAGGTGCTGGCCGCCCTGCGCACGCTCAAGCAGGATTTGGCCACGGTGTGCGCCGATTGGCAGCCTTATCCGCAAACCATGATTAATGTGCGCATCCAAAAAGGCCAAGATTGGCAAAGCGTTTCCAAAGAAGCGCTGGCTGCGGTCGAAAAAGAGCTGGAAGGCAAAGGGCGCGTGGTGCTGCGCGCATCGGGCACCGAGCCTGTGGTGCGGGTGATGGTGGAAGCGCGCCAGACCGATTGGGCGCAGCAAGGCGCCGAGCGCATTGCGGCGGCCATCACCGGCGGAACGGCCAAATAGTTTCAGACGGCCTATGTCGAGGCCGTCTGAAACCGATTCATACAACCAATTCATACAATCATAAGTTGAAATAATTCAGGAACAAGCCTTTATGCTGTCGCTGTTAGAAGCATTCTTCACTCAATACGGGTATGCCGCGGTTTTCTTCGTGCTGGTGGCTTGCGGCTTCGGCGTGCCGATTCCTGAAGACGTTACTTTGGTAGCCGGCGGGGTGATTTCCGGCCTGGGCTATGCCAATGTGCACATTATGGTGGCGGTGGGCATGCTGGGCGTGCTGGTGGGCGACGGGTTGATGTTTACCGCCGGGCGCGTGTTTGGCCACCGCATTTTGAAAGCCCGCTTTGTGGCGCGGGTGATGACGCCCAAGCGCTATGCGCAAGTGCAGGAAAAATTTGATAAATACGGCAACCGCGTGTTGTTTGTGGCTCGCTTTCTGCCCGGCTTGCGCACGCCGATTTTCATCACGGCCGGCATCAGCCGCAAAGTGTCTTATCTGCGCTTTTTGATGATGGACGGCCTGGCGGCGCTGATTTCCGTGCCGGTGTGGGTGTATTTGGGCGCTTATGGCGCGGAAAACACCGATTGGCTGATGCAGAAAATCCACCAGTTTCAATACGGCCTGTTTGTGCTGATCGGCATTGGCGCGGCGGTGTTGGGCTATTTTTGGTGGAAAAAGCGCCAGCGTTTGCGCTTTTACCGCGAGCATCTGCGCGAATTGCGGGCTCAGCGCAAGGCAAAAAAAGCGGTGCGCAAAGCCGCTGAAAAATCAGCTGCCAACAAATAGGTTTTCAGTGTTATGCAAAGGTTTTCAGGCCGTCTGAAAACCTTTTTGGTTTCAGACGGCATCGGATAACTTATGGATGATGCTGCGTTTCTTTAGAAAAAACTACCGCTGCCAGTTACCGAGAAGACCCTTGCGCCAAATGGCTGAATACATTAACCGAACCCGATAGAGGCAAAACCATGACCGAAAAAATCTATGGCGATGGCGCATTCCGCCGCGAATCGCTGCAAGGCTCCACCATTGAAAACACTTATGCCGGCGCATTGTCGTTTATGCGCCGCCGCTACACACGCGATTTGAGCGAAGCGGATGTGGTGGTGTCGGGCGTGCCGCTCGATTTGGCCACCACTTTCCGCCCCGGTGCGCGCCTGGGGCCGGCGGCGATTCGCGCTGCCAGCGTGCAGCTGGCCGAATTGAATCTTTTCCCGTGGGGCTTTGATCCGTTTGACGATTTGGCGGTGATCGACTACGGCGATTGTTGGTTTGACGCGCACCAACCGTGGACCATACGCGAAACCATCAAGCAGCACGCGCTGGACATCATTCAAAACAGCCATGCCAAAATGCTCACCTTCGGCGGCGACCATTTCATCACCTATCCGCTGTTGCAGGCGCATGCCGAAAAATACGGCAAACCTTTGAGCCTCTTGCATTTTGACGCCCATTGCGACACTTGGCCCGATGATGCGCCCGAATCGCTCAACCACGGCACCATGTTTTACAAAGCGATTAAAGACGGCCTGATCAACCCCGCCACCTCGGCACAAGTGGGCATCCGCACTTGGAACAGCGATTTTATGGGCATGAACATGCTATTTGCGCCGTGGGTGAATGAAAATGGTGTGGAAGCCACCGTGAAGCGCATTTATGAAATCATCGGCGATAATCCGGTTTATCTGACGTTTGACATTGATTGCCTCGATCCCGCGTTTGCGCCGGGCACCGGCACGCCCGTGCCCGGCGGCCTCAATTCGCACACCGCGCTGGGCATTATCCGCAGCTTGGGCGATTTGAATATCGTGGGCATGGATGTGGTGGAAGTGTCGCCCGCTTACGACAATGCTGAAATCACCGCCATCGCCGCGGCGCATGTGGCCGCCGATATGCTGTGCCTGATGCGCAATAAAAAAGTGGCCGGCAAGCTTTAATGTTAATCAGGCCGTCTGAACCTTTTTCAGACGGCCTGATTGGTATTGTGCAAGGCAGAGAAAAACATGACCCGCAAACAACGCATTTTCGTGCTCTACACCGGCGGCACCATCGGCATGAGCCAAAGCAGCCAAGGCCTGCGCCCCGATGTGGCGCTGGTCGGCAAAGCTTTGCAGCCCTTTTCAGACGGCCTTCAATTCGATTGGCATGTGTGCACACCTTTAATTGATTCATCGGCGCTCACCCTGCAAAACTGGTGCGACTGGTTGGCGCTTTTGGTGGAAAAAATCCCGCACTACGATGGTGTGCTGGTGCTGCACGGCACCGACACCTTGGCCTACAGCGCCAATCTGCTGGCGCTGGCTTTGCAAGGCTTGGATAAGCCCGTGGTGCTTACCGGCGCACAATGGCCGTTTGACAGCGAGGGCAGCGATGCGCCGCTGAATCTGGCCACCGCTGTGGCCGCATTCAGCCTGCCGGGCTTGCGCGAAGTGGTGCTGGCTTTTAACGGCAAACTTTTCCCCGCCGTGGGCAGCAGCAAAATCAGCACCGAAGCCGCCGAAGGCTTCGGCAACGCCCATTTCGGCTCGCTTGGCGCATGGTCGGCGGCGCAAGGCTGGCAGCCGCAGCCTGAATTTGCGCCGCCACCCGCTGCGGATAAGGCCGCTTTGCACGCGCTGCCGCTTGGTTCACAAGCCAAAGTGTTGTGTCACACGCTTATTCCCGGTTTTTCAAGCGAAGCCGTGGCGGCGAGCCTGCAGCACACACCGGCGCGCGCCGTGGTGCTGCAAAGCTACGGCCACGGCAATGCGCCGGCCGATGGCGCGTTTATCGAAGCCGTGCAAGCCTTCACCGCGTGCGGCGGCTTGCTGCTCAACATCAGCCAAGTGCCGCAAGGCCGCGCCGCCGCCGTGTATGCCCAAGGCGATGCGCTGCGGCAGGCCGGCGTGATCAACGGCGGCAAAGCCAACTTGGAAACCGCCACCGCGCTGCTCACCTTGGCCGTGTCGGGCGGCTGGAATGCCAGCCGGGTGCAGCAGCAATTGCAGGCGCTGAAATTGTGTTAACGCCGCTGAATGGTTTTACCGGTTTGTATGGATAGAATCGATAGAATAGGCCGTCTGAAAAAGTGTTCAGACGGCCTTTGCCAAACTCAAGCCTGTTTTCATGCTCACGCAAGCGGGTAGGTTGGGTTGAAAACCCAACAAATCCACAAGCCGTTTGGAACGTTGGGTTTATCAACCCAACCTACGCCGTTGCAAAATGCAGTTTTGTGTCACTTTTTCTTGCATTTCACTATATATTAACGTAGCTAAATGGTTTTGCCGGTGTGCATGGATAGAATTGATAGAATAGGCCGTCTGAAAAAATGTTCAGACGGCCTTTTTGTATGGTTGTTGCACCATCTTGCGGCGGTTAATTATGCAGCTTGCGCAATTCTTCCAATTCGTCCAGCAGCTCTAAAATCAGCGCGGCGGCGGCGGCGCTGGCGTCGAAATCGCGGTGCAGGCGGCGGGCGCGGCGTACGCGGGCGAGTTGGTAGCCGCTGAAGGTGGCCAAATGCGGCTCGCCGCTGATGCTGATGGCGTTTTCTTCAATCAGGCTCACCACCCATTGGCGGTCGTTGTCGCAAGCGTGCACCAGCTCTTCAAAGCTCAATTGCACATCGTATTCTTGGTTCATGGGCTTATCCTTTCTTTGCGGCTCAGCGTTTGCCGGCATAATGTGCGGCCAATTGCTGCCAAGCGGCTTTGTCGGCTTCGCTTTCGGCTTGGGGCAGCACGATATTGATGTTTAAATATAAATCGCCCGGTGTTTTGGCGGGAATGCCTTTGCCTTTGAGGCGCAGGTTTTGGCCGGGGCGGCTGCCGGCGGGCAGGGTAACGCCCAAAGTGCCGGCAATGGTGTTGACCTCGATTTTGCCGCCGAGCACGGCTTGCCAGGGCATCACATCGATGCGTTGGTAAACGTCTTTTTGGTTTTTCACATAAAGATCGGCGCTGTCGTGAAAGCGGATTTTTAAGTATAAATCACCGGGTTGGCCGCCGTTAAAGCCCGGTAGGCCTTGGCCGGCGAGGCGGATTTGCTGGCCTTCGCCTATGCCTTTGGGGATTTTCACATTCAGCGTTTTGCGCGTGTAGGCCATGCGGCCTTCGGGCGTGAGCGTGGGCATATCGAGCGAGAGGCTGCGCTCGGCGCCTTGATAGGCGGCGGCTATATCAATGCTTAATTCGGCATGTTGATCGTCGCCCTTTATCGGCCCTTCGGGCTGGCGGCGCTGCTGGCGGTGGCCGGCTTGGCCGAAGGCGGAGAAAATATCGTCGAAGCGGAAATCGCCGCTGCCGAAAGGCTGGCCGTCGCCGAAGCGGCCTTCAAAACCTTGGAAATCCTGGTTGCCGTAGAAATCGTGTGCGCCGCCATAGCCGCCTTGCTGCTGCGCCTGCCCGGCAAAGGGGTTGTCCAGCATGGCATCGTATTCGGCGCGTTTTTCAGGATCTTTCAGCGTGTTATACGCTTGGTTGATTTCGCTGGTTTTCTCGTCGGCATCTTTATCTTTGCACACATCGGGGTGATATTGGCGCACCAGCTTGCGGTAGACTTTTTTGATGTCGGCCAGGCTGGCATCGCGGCTCACGCCGAGCACTTCGTAATAATTTTTTTCAGGCATAAGAGATTCTCCAAAATAAACGGCTCAGCCAAATTGTGCGCCATAAAGCGGCTTTAAAGCAAGTGGATAAGGCCGTCTGAAAAACTTTTCAGACGGCCTTATCAATTAGGCGTAGGTGCAGAAATAAGCCGTGTCCACCGCCACCTGCAAATGAAATTCCTGATGCGCGGCCACGGTGAAGCGCTCGCCCGCAGCAAAAGTTTGCCAAGCCGCTTCGCCCGGCAATTTCACCGTGAGCGCGCCGCTGATGATGCTCATGGTTTCAAACTGGCTGGTGCCGAATGTGTATTCACCCGGCTGCATCACGCCCACGGTGGCGGGCAGCGTGGCGGTTTGCAGCGCGATAGAAGTCACTTTGCCATCGAAATATTGGTTGACTTTCAACATGGGTTTGCCTTTGTACAATAGATGATAAACGGTGATTTTGTGGCGTGGCGGCGGATTTGTAAAGTGTGTCGGCGCCATGCCATTCAGCCCAGTGGTTGCACATGCCGAACATGGCTTGATAAAAAGCGTTCAGACGGCCTTTGGGCTTGTGGCGGTGGCAAGAAAACGTTATCCTTCTGCATCTTTCATCTGAATATTGGAAAGCACTGTGATGGCTGAAAAAATCACCATGTACCGTTTCAAAGTGTCGCTGATCGGCTTGCACGAGCAGCCGATCGGCAAGCTGCACCGCATTATCGATGTGGCCGGCAATGCGCCGTTTGTGGTTTTGCACGAGCTGATTTTCGAAGCTTTCGATCGCTTCGACCCGCATCTGTTTAAATTTATGCTCACCCGCAAAGAGGCCAAAGGTGGGCGTGCCCTATTTAATTGCCCCGAAGAAGTGGGCGATTTGGAATTTGCGCAGGATTTCGGCGATGAAGGGCGCACGGTGCATGATGTGTTTACCTACACGCTGGATGAAGCCGGCCTGAAAGAAAAAGACTTTATCTATTATTGGTTTGACTTCGGCGACGACTGGCTGCACCGGCTCAGGCTGGAAAAGATTTTCCAGATTAACGATGATGATGCCGAGAGTAAAGGTTGGTATGCCGAGATCGTCAAAAAAGTGGGCGACTCACCGCCGCAATACGATGAAGACAGCATGTGGGAAGGCGATAGCGAAGCGGCACAAAGCATGCGCAAAATCGGCTTGCTGCTGGTGCTGGCCGACCCGCAAACCAACAGCCAGGTTAATTGGGGCGATTTGGTGGAAGAGGGTGTAGCCGATCTGCTGGTTGAAGAAGGCTGGGTGCTGCCCGGTAAAAAAAGCAGCGATGCCGTGGCCTTAACGGCCAAAGGGTTGAAAGAGGCGGCGAAAATCAAGCTGATGATCGGAGAGGATTAAGGGTAGGGTGCAATAAAAGGCCGTCTGAAAGATTTCTTTCAGACGGCCTGAGTTTTTTATATGCGAAATTCACTGTTTGATGGGTGAGGTTATTTTAAAGCAAGTGTGGCACAGTTGTTTGGGTTGAGAGCAGGTTGCCGGCGGGAGGCTTAAACCCACCCGAAGAACGCGTGTGTGCCATAGGCACGCACGCGGTTGGTGGGGTGATGCAGGCTACAGCTTGCTACGACTTTAACTGGATTGGAGTTCTAAATTATTAGCAATTGCATATTTTATTTTAGGGTCTACTACTTGATATAAAGAACCACCCTGTTTTTTTTCTGGAACTAACTTAATTAGGTTGATTCGTTCCATTCCTACAACATAGTTATTGGCAGAAGTGCCAGATGTTTTTGCGTCTTTGGATAATTGGTTTTTAGTAAATTTAAAATCGTCTTCCTTCAAATTATTTATTTGTATTAAATGATTAAAATACTTATAAATATCCATGCTGTCTTTCCTTGCATTTGATTTTTTAGGATAATATTCATAATAGTTAAATTCTTTAACGAAAGAGTCAATCCCTTCTGTAATTGCATTATCTGTTAATTTTGAGTTCGGGTTTATTTTAAACTGTTGTTTGAATATTTCATAAATTATTTTCCATAAATCTCGTGGGTTATTATTGGACATTTCTAGAATTAATTTTATTTTTTCATTAGTACAATCAAATAAATCAGATATCTTTGTTTTATTATTAGAGTATGATTCTAAACGTTTTTCTAGAATTGATTTCAACTGAGTTGTATCCCAGCTTAATGTCTCAGTAGTTAATTTTTGAGTTCTAATCTCAGATTTAATGTGATTAAACGGAGGACTCCAAGTGAATAATAATGTGTATAAATTTACTTCATTAATTAATAATCTATTGTCTTGAGCAATAGGTTTTATAAAAGTAGATATTTTTTCTATATCATTATCTAAACGATTATCTTCATCAATTTTATCTAGCACAAGATATATATTTTTAAATTTTGATTTATTAATTAAAGTGCAAATTTCTTTTAAATCATCAAAGCTACTTCGTTGCGGGTCTTGTATAAATCCTGTATCAATTTCATAATTTAATTTTTTAAAATACTCATTTGAAATTTCGGGAGGAGGTAATGCTGCAAAATGTCTAGAAACAGAATCAGATAAAATTTGAATAGCTGCTTTCAAGCCGTAGTTGAGAATACCTCTAAAAAAATTAAATGTATTAATACTATGTCGTTTAATAAAGTGATGCTGTATTTTTGCTATTTCTTCCGATAATTGTTTATATGTAGAAGAAAGAGTATATTCATTCTTAAACCTAGATAGCTTTATTCTATCTACCTTGCTATAGTCCCACAATAAGGTAGAATTAGATACTAAATTAAAGAAAAAACTTGAGGAAATTTGCTTAATTAAAAATTTATATAAGTCATCAGATGTATAGTTAAGAGGTAGTGAAGCAAAATCTGTTATATAAATAACCAAATTTGCATCAGAAGATTTTAAGTTTTTAACTAATTTATAGCTTAGGGCAGTTTTTCCTGTTCCTCGCTCTCCCGAAACAATAGCTGATGAGGTTTTAAGCCCATTGACTATTATGGAGTAATTTATAGGTTCCACATAATATGAATCTAGTTGTTCTTTTTCTGCTTCAGCATTAGCTCGTTGAAAAGGAAATTCCTGAAAATTAAATTTTTTGTAATATTCTTCAAATGTAATTTGCATGATAACTTTCGTAGTATTGTGCTTTCGTATTAATTATTATTAAATACTGAATATTTTAAGTTTGTAATATTCCTTTCAAGTACTTCCCCGTATAACTTTTCTTACTCTTAACCACTTCCTCCGGCGTCCCCTTAGCAATAATCTTGCCGCCGCCATCGCCGCCCTCAGGCCCCAAGTCGACAATATAATCCGCTGTTTTAATCACATCAAGATTATGCTCAATAATCACAATCGAGTTGCCTTTGCCTTTCAGACGGCCTATCACTTCCAATAGCAATGCAATATCGGCAAAGTGCAGGCCGGTGGTGGGTTCGTCGAGGATATAGAGGGTGCGGCCGGTGTCGCGTTTGGAGAGCTCAAGCGCGAGTTTGACGCGTTGGGCTTCGCCGCCGGAGAGGGTGGTGGCGGATTGGCCGAGGCGGATATAGCCCAAGCCCACGTCCATCAGGGTTTGCAGTTTGCGGGCGACGGTGGGCACGGCGTCGAAGAATTCGCGGGCTTCTTCTACGGTGAGGTCGAGCACTTGGCTGATGTTTTTGCCTTTGAATTGCACTTCGAGCGTTTCGCGGTTGTAGCGTTTGCCGTGGCACACTTCGCAGGGCACATACACATCGGGCAGAAAGTGCATTTCCACTTTGATTACGCCGTCGCCCTGGCAGGCTTCACAGCGGCCGCCTTTGACGTTAAACGAGAAGCGGCCGACGCTGTAGCCGCGCTCGCGCGAGAGGGGCACGCCGGCGAAGAGTTCGCGGATGGGTGTGAACAGGCCGGTGTAGGTGGCGGGGTTGGAGCGGGGGGTGCGGCCGATGGGGGATTGGTCGACATTAATCACTTTGTCGAGCTGCTCGAGCCCGGTGATGGCTTCATAAGGGGCGGGCTCTTCGCTGGCGCGGTTGAGCTCGCGGGCGGTGATTTTGGCCAGGGTGTCGTTGATGAGGGTGGATTTGCCGCTGCCGGACACGCCGGTGATGCAGGTAATCAGCCCCAATGGCAATTCGAGGGTGACGTTTTTAAGGTTGTTGCCGCGCGCGCCTTTGAGCACCAGCATGCGCTCGGGGTTGACGGGTGTGCGCACGGAGGGCACGGCGATGGCGGTTTTGCCGCTTAAGTATTGGCCGGTGATGGATTCGGCGCAGGCGGCCACTTTTTCGGGGGTGTCGGCAATCAGCACGTTGCCGCCGTGCTCGCCGGCGCCGGGGCCCATGTCGATGACGAAATCGGCTTCGCGGATGGCGTCTTCATCGTGTTCGACCACAATCACGCTGTTGCCCAAATCGCGCAGGCGCTTGAGGGTGGCGAGCAGGCGGTCGTTGTCGCGCTGGTGCAGGCCGATGGAAGGCTCATCGAGCACATACATCACGCCGGTGAGGCCGCTGCCGATTTGGCTGGCGAGGCGGATGCGCTGGGCTTCGCCGCCGGATAAGGTGTCGGCGCTGCGGCTTAAGTTGAGGTAATCGAGGCCGACGTTGATCAAAAATCCCAGCCGCTCGGTGATTTCTTTGAGGATTTTTTCGGCGATTTGCTTTTTGTTGCCTTCCAAATCGAGGTTTTCAAAAAATTGGTGGCTGCGGGTGAGCGGCCAGGCGGAAATTTCGTGCAGCGGCTCTTTGCCCACATACACATAACGCGCTTCTTTGCGCAGGCGCGCGCCGCCGCATTGCGGGCAGGCGCGGTGGCTTTGGTATTGCGCCAATTCTTCGCGCACGGTGGGCGAATCGGTTTCGCGGTAGCGGCGCTCGAGGTTGGGCAAAATGCCTTCAAAAGCGTGTTCGCGGTTGAAGGTGGTGCCGCGCTCGGATAAATAGCGGAATTCAATCACTTCTTTGCCCGAGCCGTGCAGCACTACTTTTTGGATTTTTTCAGGTAGCCCTTCAAACGGCGCGTTCACATCGAAGCCGTAATGTTTGCCGAGCGACTGAATCATTTGAAAATAAAACTGGTTGCGTTTGTCCCAGCCTTTGATTGCGCCCGAAGCCAATGATAATTCGGGGTGCATCACCACGCGCTCGGGGTCGAAAAAATTCATGCTGCCCAAGCCGTCGCAAGTGGGGCAGGCGCCGACAGGGTTGTTAAACGAAAAGAGGCGCGGCTCCAGCTCTTGCAGGCTGTAAGAGCATACGGGGCAGGAAAAAGTGGCGGAAAACCAATGCTCTTCGCCGCTGTCCATTTCCATCGCCAGCGCGCGGTCGTTGCCGTGGCGCAGCGCGGTTTCAAAGCTTTCGGCCAAGCGCTGCTTGATGTCATCTTTCACTTTCACGCGGTCGATCACCACGTCGATATTGTGTTTGATGTTTTTTTCAAGCTTGGGCACTTCATCGAGCTGATACACTTCGCCGTCTACGCGCACGCGCGCAAAGCCTTGTGCCTGCAAGTCGGCAAACAAATCGGCAAATTCGCCTTTGCGCTCGCGCACGGCGGGGGCGAGTATCATCACGCGCGTGTCTTGCGGCAGCTTCAGCACGGCATCCACCATTTGCGACACGGTTTGGCTGGTGAGCGGCAAATCGTGGTCGGGGCAATAAGGCGTGCCCACGCGGGCATATAAAAGGCGCAGATAATCGTGGATTTCGGTAACCGTGCCCACGGTGGAGCGCGGGT
The DNA here is from genome assembly GCF_022870845.1 of Uruburuella suis. GTDB lineage: Bacteria > Pseudomonadota > Gammaproteobacteria > Burkholderiales > Neisseriaceae > Neisseria > Neisseria suis. The sequence goes on along the minus strand of NZ_CP091507.1, from coordinate 1,796,045 downwards.
TGTGGCTGGTGGATTTCTGCTCGATGGAAATGGCGGGCGAGAGGCCTTCGATTAAGTCGACATCGGGTTTGTCCATCATCTGCAAAAATTGGCGCGCATAGGCAGACAAGCTTTCCACATAGCGGCGCTGGCCTTCGGCATATAAGGTGTCGAACGCGAGCGAAGATTTGCCGCTGCCCGACAAGCCGGTGACCACCACGAGCTTGTGGCGGGGAATATCGAGGTCGATATTTTTCAGATTGTGGGTGCGTGCGCCGCGTATTTTGATGGTGTCCATGGTGTGAGGCCGTCTGAAAGCGAATTGAACATTATAGCATTTTTGCGTGGGCAAATAGGGTTTCAGACGGCCTGCTTGATTCAGCCGCACCTTTATTTCTGCGCTGCATCAAGCACAATGGCGTGCAAATAAATTATAATTAATTTTTACCTTATTTAACTGGCCGGCCATGAAATTCACCACCCGCTTCCGCCCCAAGCTGTTTGAGCTGGGCAAGGGCTATAGCAAAGAGCGCTTTTTCAAAGATTTGGGCGCGGGGCTTACGGTGGCGGTGGTGGCGCTGCCGCTGGCGATGGCGTTTGCGATTGCTTCGGGGCTGAAGCCGGAAGCGGGCTTGTTTACCGCCATTATCGCAGGCTTGCTGATTTCGCTTTTCAGCGGCTCGCGCGTGCAGATCGGCGGGCCCGCCGGCGCGTTTATCGTGATTGTGTATGGCATTGTGGAGCAATACGGCGTGGGCGGGCTGCTGCTGGCCACGTTTATGTCGGGCGTGATGCTGTGGATGATGGGCTTTTTGCGCATGGGCATATTGATTAAATTTATTCCCGTGGCGGTGATTATCGGCTTTACCAACGGCATTGCGGTGCTGATCGGCTTATCGCAGATTAAAGATTTTTTCGGCTTGCAGATAGAGGGCAAAATGCCGGCGGAATTTTTCGCGCTGCTGCAAACCTTGTGGCAGGCGCTGCCCACGTGGAACGGCCAGGCTTTGGGCGTGGCTTTATTGTCGCTGGTGATTATTGTCGGCTGGCAGTGGCGCATGAAAAAAACGGCGCAGTTGAGCGAAAAAGCCGGCCTGCTGCCGCGCATGTCGGGCTCGCTGGCGCTGATACCCGGCTCGATTGTGGCGCTGGTGGCGGCCACGCTGGCGGTGCAGTTTTTCGGGCTGAATGTGGAAACCATCGGCAGCAAGTTTAACGGTATTCCACAAGGCTTGCCCGAATTCACCGTGCCCACCTATAGCTGGGAAGCGGTGAAAGGTTTGTTTTTACCGGCTTTGACGCTGGCGCTTTTGGGCGCGATTGAGTCGCTTTTGTGCGCGCGCGTGGCCGACAGCATGATACGCGACAAACACGATTCCAATCAGGAATTGCTGGCGCAGGGCTTTGCCAATATGGTGGTGCCTTTCTTCGGTGGCATGCCGGCCACCGGCACCATCGCCCGCACGGTAACCAACATCAAAAACGGCGGCAACAGCCCGGTGGCCGGCATTGTGCACGCGCTCGCCTTGCTGGTGGTGGTGCTGGTGGCGGCACCTTTGGCGCAATATATTCCGCTGGCGGCTTTATCGGCGATTTTGATGTTTGTGGCGTGGAATATGGGCGAATGGCGCGAATTGGTGCGCTTGCGCACTTTCCGTCTGCCTTATCGGGTGATTTTGCTATCGGTGTTTGTGCTCACGGTAGTGGTGGATTTAACCGTGGCGGTGGAGGTGGGCATTTTCTTTGCCTGCTTTATCTTTATTTATCGGATTTCCAGCCTTTCCACCGCCGAGCCTGCGCAATTGCCCGATAATTTCGCCAGCAACGGCGTGGCGGTGTATAAGCTTACCGGCGCGCTCTTTTTCGGCGCGGTGCAGTTTATCGAAAGCTTGCTCGTGAATGTGCCCGAGCGGGCGCTGGTGCTGGATTTTTCCAGCGTGATTTATATTGATTCATCGGGCGAAGAATCGCTGGAAGAATTGCTTGAGCTTTATCAGGAAAAAGGCATTCCGATTTTGGTTTACGGCCTGCGCCAGCAGCCGCGCGATTTGCTGCTGCGCACTCGCTGGCTGCCGCGTTTGGGCGGGCAGCATGTGTTTGGCGATATGGAAAGCCTGCGCCGCTATCTGGAAAAACTCGATAAGCGCGGTATTGAAAAAAATGCCGGCGCAAGGTAGGGTTGGCCTTGCTTCACTCAATACCACTCAACAAGAAAGGTGCTTGGCATGAATATCGTTCACCCTGTGTTCACCCTCAACAGCGGCCAAGGCATGCCGGCCGTGGGCATGGGCACTTACAAGCTCAACGGCCGCGAGGGCGTGGCTTCGATGCTCGAGGGCATCACCAACGGCTACCGCCTGCTCGATTCGGCGTTTAATTATGAAAACGAAGGCAGCGTGGGCGCGGCGGTGCGCGAGTGCGGGCTGCCGCGCGGCGAATTGTTTGTTACCTCGAAGCTGCCCGGCCGCCATCAGCGCTATGCCGAAGCGGTGAGCACCATCGAAGAATCGCTCTACCGCACCGGCCTCGATTATCTCGATTTATACCTGATTCACTGGCCTAATCCGCGCCAAAATCTTTATGTGGAAGCTTGGCAGGCGATGATAGAAGCGCAGCAAAAAGGCTTGCTGCGCTCGATTGGCGTGTGCAATTTTCTGCCCGAACACATCGAGCGGCTGATGGCCGAAACCGGCGTGTGTCCGGCGGTGAACCAAATCGAGCTACATCCTTTTTTTCCGCAAGATGAAGCACTGGCTTTCCACCGCCGCCACGGCATCGCCACGCAGGCGTGGAGCCCGCTGGGACGCAAAAGCGATTTGCTGCAAAACCCGCTGATTGCCGACATCGGCGCGCGCTTGGGCAAATCGGTGGCGCAAGTGGTGTTGCGCTGGCAGCTGCAACACGGCGCGCTGCCGATACCGAAATCATCCAACAGCGAGCGCCAGCGACAGAATCTGGCGGTGTTTGATTTTGAATTGAGCGCCGACGATATGGCCGCCATCGCCACGCTGGCCAAGCCCGACGGCCGTTTGGCCGGGCAGGATCCGGCGGTGTATGAAGAGTTTTAACGATAAAGGCTCAAGGCCGTCTGAAATCAAGCTGCACAGTCAGCAAGCTTTTCAGACGGCCTTTTTTCAGACGGCCTCAAGCCTTTGCAAAACGCCCTTTTCATCGCTTGCGCGGGTGCGGCAGATATAGTGAAATGCAGGAAAAAAGGACACAAAACTGCATACTGCCACAGCATATTGATTCGGCAATTAAATATTGAACATTTTCAGATGCCGGCAAACAAGCCTTTGGCTTGTTGCCCTCTCCCTAGCCCTCTCCCACGGGAGAGGGAACAGGTTTCTGCTGCGGGCAAGAGGATGTGAATATTCAATAATTAGTTGCCGTATCTATAGGTTGGATTGATAAACCCAAGGTTTCAGACGGCTTGTGGATTTGTTGGGTTTGCAACCGCCGTATTAATTTTAAGGGACACAGCGTGTCAAACATAACGGCAGTTGACGATGGCCGCCGGCCGGGCTTTTATGAAGCGCTGCGGCATTTGCTGTTGATGGGTGCGATTTTCTACAGCACCTACGGCTTGGCCAACCGGCTCGCCGCTGTGCGCGCGCCGGTGGCGGAAATCGCGTTTGCCTGGGAGCGGCAGATTCCGTTTTGGGCGTGGACGATTGTGCCTTATTGGACGCTGAATCTTTTCTATGCGCTGGGCTTTTTTCTGTGCCGCACCCGCTCTGAATTGCGCCGCTATACGGCGCAATTGCTGCTGGCGCAAGCCATTGCGGTGGTGTGTTTTATGGTGTGGCCGCTGCAATTCAGTTGGCCGAAGCCGGAAGCGGCGGGGCTGTCGGGCTGGCTGTTTGCTTCGTTGGCGGCGTTTGACCAGCCTTATAATCAAGCGCCCTCGCTGCATATTATGCTCACGCTGATTGTGGGGCGCTTTTATTGGCCGCGACTGCCGAAGCGCTGGCGCGGGTTGTGGCTGGCGTGGCTGCTGCTGATTGCGCTTTCGGTGCTCACCACTTACCAACATCATTTTATCGATATGCCCACCGGCCTGTGGGCGGGCTTGTTGGTGTGGTGGCTGTTTCCGCAGGCGGGCGGCATGCCTTTGCGGCGCAGCTTGCAGCCGCAGCGGGCGCATAAGCGCTGGCTGGTTTTTTATGCGGGTTTGGTGTTGCTGTTTGCCGGGCTTGCCTGCATGGGCGGAGCGGCTTTGTGGTGGCTGTGGCCGGCCTCGGCCTGCCTTTTGTTGGCTGCCGCTTATGCGGGCTTGGGTGCGCAGGCTTTGCAAAAGCAGGCCGATGGGCGGCACAGCGCGGCGGTGGCTGTGTGGCTGCTGCCTTATTTCATCGTGGTGCGGCTGAATATGGCTTATTGGCTGCGTGGTGTGCCCAAAAGCGTGGCGGTGGCCGAAAATGTGCATGTGGGCAGCATTTTGGCGGCGGCGGAATGTGAAGCGGTGGTGGATGTGTGTGCAGAATATCCGCTGTTCAGACGGCCTGAGCATTATGCCGCCGTGCCGATGCTGGATATGGTGCCGCCGGAATGCGCCGATTTGATACGCGCCGTGCGCCTATTGGAACAAATGCGGCGGGCAGGGCGGCCGGTGTTGGTGTGTTGCGCGCTGGGCTACGGGCGCAGCGCGGCGGTGGTGTTGCTGTGGCTGTGGGCATATGGCGGTTGTGCTGATTTGGATGCGGCGGTGGCGCGCTTGCGGCAGGTGCGGCCGCAGATGGTGTTGCCCGATGCGGTGCGCCAAAGCATTCAGACGGCCAAACGGGAAATGGAGCAGGCATGATGGATTATGAATCCGAACAACAATTGGCCTATACCACGGCGCAATTATTACGCGCTGCGATGTGGGCGGGCGGGCTGAACCTGCTGCTGATGGCGGCGGCGGTTTATCTGGCTGCACCTGCGTGGCTGGCGGCTTTGGCGTTGTTCGCCGGCTCGATAGGCTGCTTTTTGCAACTGCGGCTGGCCTTTGATGCGCGCCTGTTTGCCGGTTTTGCAGAAGGCAGGCAAACGCCGGCGCAGCTGGATGCGGCTTTGTCGGCGCTGGGTTTGCGCAAGGCGGTGGCGCCGCGCAGCATGCAGGCGCGCTGCCGCGGCGCCTTGCGTTTGCTGCGTGTGTGGCTGTGTGCGCTGGCTTTGGAGCTGGTGTTGGTGCTGTGTTTGCTGTTTGCGGCGGCTGTTGCGCCCTTATCGGCATCGCTATCGTTTTGATATTTTGTGTGAATAATTTAAGAAAGGCTGCTCGAAGCTTTTCTTTCAGACGGCCTATGTGGTTGCGGGCTGTTGGTGTGCGCGCCATGTGTATGATTACGCCGTCTTGCGGCTAATCACACCTACGGTGACAAAGGCCGTCTGAAATTTTTTCAGACGGCCTTGCGAACAGACTTTAAGATAAAGCGGTGCGATAAAAAAGGAAACGGGCGATGAGCCGGAAAATATTCACCAGCATGTTGGCGCGCATCATTGATGCTGTGTTGTGTGCGGCCACTTCGTTTATCACCGGTGTGCGCCCCAAGCAGCCGCAGCAGCTCGATTGCCCGAGCGAGGGCACGGTTTTTTATGCCAACCACAACAGCCACGGTGATTTTGTGCTGGTGTGGATTTCGCTGCCCAAGCGCTGGCGCATTCATGCGCGGCCGGTGGCGGGGGCGGATTATTGGCTGCGCGGCAGGCTGCGCCGTTTTGTGATTGAAGAAGTGTTTCGCGGCTTGCTGGTTGAACGTCAAGGCGGCGATCCGCAGCAGATGATTGCGCAGATGGACGAGGCTTTGCAGCAGGGCGATTCGCTGATTATTTTTCCCGAGGGCACGCGCAACACCAGCGACGAAGTGCGTTTGCTGCCGTTTAAAAGCGGCCTTTACCACTTGGCTGCGGCAAATCCGGGCACGGCGTTTGTGCCGGTGTGGCTCAACAATATCAACCGCGTGCTGCCCAAAGGCGGCTTGCTGCCGGTGCCGCTGCTGTGTGAAGTGGCGGTGGGGCCGGCGCTTTATTTAAACGAAGGCGAAGAGAAGGCGGCATTTTTGCAGCGCACGCAGGCGGCGCTTTTGGCTTTGGCGCCCAACGCGGCGGAAAAGGGGGAAACATGAGCATTTTTTCAGACGGCCATGCGGCGGTGCAGGCGTTTAACCCGCAGGCGGGCTGGGTGTTTGCGGCGATTTTCGGGGTGTTGCTGCTGGCCAGCGCGATTGCGGCGGCTTTGAAATGGCGCTTGCACGGGCAGGCCAATGCCACGATTGATAATCTGAATGCGCGCATCAATGCCTGGTGGGTGATGACGGCGGTGTTGCTGCTGGCTTTTTGGCTTGGGCGCATCGGCACGATTGTGTTGTTTTTCTTGGTGTCGTTTGCGGCTTTGCGCGAATTTTTGTCGCTGGTGGAAAGCCGGCGTGCCGACCATCGGGTGATGGTGGTGTGTTTTTATGTGTTGCTGCCGCTGCAATATTGGTTTGTGCTCACCGATTGGTATGGCATGTTTTCGATTTTTATTCCGGTTTATGGCTTTTTGCTGCTGCCGATTATCGCAAGCCTGGGCGGCGACACCGACCATTTTTTGGCGCGCACGGCCAAAATCCAGTGGGCGGTGATGATCAGCATTTTCTGTTTGTCGCATGTGCCGGCTTTGATGAACCTGAAAATCGCCGGCTTTGAAGGGCAGAATATTTTGCTGCTGGTGTTTTTGGTGGCGGTGGTGCAGGCCAGCGATGTGTTGCAATATGTGTGGGGCAAGCTTTTGGGCAAACGCAAAATCATGCCCGCGCTCTCGCCCTCGAAAACGGTGGCGGGCACCGTGGGCGGCATAGCCAGCGCCACGCTCCTGGCCGCCGCGTTCTATCCGATTACGCCGTTTTCCCCTTTTCAGGCGGCCTTAATCGGCTTGATTATCTGCATCATGGGCTTTTTGGGCGGGCTTGTGATGTCGGCCATCAAGCGCGATCGCGGCGTGAAAGATTGGGGCAATCTGATTCACGGCCACGGCGGCATGCTCGATCGGGTGGATTCGGTTTGCTTTGCCGCGCCGGTGTTTTTTCACGTGGTGCGCTATTTTTGGAACGGGTAAAGGTGTGCAGGCCGTCTGAAAGGTTTCAGACGGCCTCAATGCTTTGCCACAGATAAGCAAATGCCGTATGGTTAAACACATCATCACCATTGCTTTCAGACGGCCTCAAGCTTTAATCTCGAGTTTTTTGCAAGGAACAAAATGAGCATTTATGCCTTAAAACCGCGCTTCCAACAATTATTGCGCCCCGCCGTGCGCGCGCTGCACCGGCGCGGCATCAGCGCCAATCAGGTAACGCTGGCGGCTTGTGCAGTGTCGTTGCTGCTGGGCTTGCTGTTGTGCGCTTTGGCGGATTCGCCGCGTTGGTTTTGGCTGCTGCCGCTGTGGTTTTTCCTGCGCATGGCACTCAATGCGGTGGACGGCATGTTGGCGCGCGAATTCGGCCAGCAATCGGCGCTGGGCGGCTATTTAAACGAAATCACCGATGTGGCGGCCGATGCCGCGCTTTATCTGCCGTTTGCCTTTATTGCGCCTTTTGGCGGCCTGCAAATCGGCCTGCTGATTTTTCTGGCGGCGATGAGCGAATTTTGCGGCGTGCTCGGGCAGGTGCACGGCAACGGCCGCCGCTACGACGGGCCGATGGGCAAGAGCGACCGCGCGTTTGTGTTTGGCGCGCTGGCTTTGTGGTATGCGCTCGCGGGCAGCCTGCCCGGCGGGCTCGATGCGGTGATGTGGCTGCTGATTGCGGCATTGCTGTGGACATGCTGGCGGCGCGTGGCCAATGGCTTGAAGGCCGTCTGAAAAAAAGGAGCGTCAAAATGAAACAGCTGATCATTTTCGCCATCTTGATGCCGGCAGCCGTTGCGGCAGAAATGAAGCTGCCGGCCGCTTTGCAGCAAGCCGTGCCGCCGGGCTGGGCGGCCACGCATTATGCAAGCGGCGATTTGAATGGCGACCAACGCGCCGATGCCGCGCTGATTATCCAGCAGCAAAACCCGGCTTTGCGCCTGAAAAACGAAGGCTTGGGCGCGGATGTGCTCGACACCAATCCGCGCCGCCTGCTGGTGTTGGTGCGTGAAAATAAAGGTTATCGCCTGCTGGCGCAATCGCCCGACAGCCTGCTGCCGCCGCAAGCATCACTGGAAGCGCCTTGTCTGCAAGACCCGCTGGATGAAAAGGCGCAAGATGAAGCGGTGATTGGCATCAAACGCGGCAGGTTATGGCTGAATGTGTCTTATTGGCTCAGTTGTGGCAGTTACGAAACGCAGATAAACCGTTACCAATTCCGCTATCAAAACGGTGTAATGCGGCTGATTGGTGCCGATGGCCTGTCTTTTTCCCGTGCCAGTCATGATGAATCATATTACAGTGCTAACTTTTTGAACGGTAAAGTCAAAATGGTTACCGGCGTTAATCAAAGCCGTGCGGAGCACCACCGCCCACGCGAGAGGTGGACGCAGCTTGCCCACACGCCCGAAACCGATTTGCAGCGCATGCAGGCGCTGCCCAACCTTTGGAAAACTGAAGATGACTGAACAGCAACACACCTTCACCACCCGCGACGGCACCGAGCTGTTTTACCGCTACCGCCCCGCCAAAGACGGCAGCAACGATAAAGCCATTGTGCTGTTTCACCGCGGCCACGAGCATTCGGCGCGCATGATGCACATTGCCGATGAAGCCGGCTTGGATGAATTCGCCTATTTCGCTTGGGATGCGCGCGGCCACGGCGAGAGCCCGGGCGAGCGCGGCGACAGCCCGAGCCTGGCCGCATCGGTGGCGGATATTCAGGATTTTTTCGACCACATTCAGACGGCCTGGGGCATTGCACCGCAAAACACCGCCGTGATCGCCCAAAGCGTGGGCGCGGTGCTGGTGAGCACCTGGCTGCATGATTACGCGCCGAAAATCCGCTGCGCCGTGCTGGCTTCACCGGCTTTTAAAGTGAAACTTTATGTGCCCTTTGCCCGCAGCGGCCTGAAGCTGATGCAGAAATGGCGCGGCAATTTTTTCGTGCAAAGCTATGTGAAAGCGCATTATCTCAGCCACGACCCCGCGCGCATCGACAGCTACAACACCGACCCGCTGATTGCGCGCGCTATTTCGGTGCGCATTTTGCTGGGGCTTTACGATGCGGGCGAACGTGTGGTGGCCGATGCCGCCGCCATCACCACGCCGATACAGCTATTGATTTCAGGCAGCGATTGGGTGGTGCACCACCGGCCGCAACACGATTTCTACAACCGCTTGGGCAGCCGCATCAAAGAGCGCCATGTGCTCAAAGGCTTTTATCACGACACCTTGGGTGAAGCCGGACGCGAGCAGGCTTTTGCGCATATCCGCCGCTTTATCCGCGCGTGCTTTGCCGGGCCTTATGCCCAAACCGATGTCACCGATGCGCATATCCACAGCGCGAGCCGCCGCGAAGCCGATGAATTGGCCACGCCGCTGTCGCCGTTTACGCCGCGCGGCGCTTATTGGGCGGCGCAGCGCCGCTTTACCCGCTTGGGGCGGCATTGGTCAACCGGCGTGAAGCTCGGCGTGGACACGGGCTTCGATTCGGGCAGTACACTCGATTATGTGTATCAAAACCGGCCGCAAGGCCGCAACGCTTTCGGGCGCGCCATCGACCGCTATTATCTCGATGCCGTCGGCTGGCGCGGTATCCGCCAACGCAAAGCCAATATCGGCCAAGCCATTCAGACGGCCACGCAGCATTTGCGCGAAAAAGGCAAACCCGTGCACGTGCTCGATATCGCATCGGGGCACGGCCGCTATGTGCTCGATGCGCTCGCCGCCGAAGCCCTGCCCGAGAGCGTGCGCCTGCGCGACTACAGCCCGATTAATGTAGCCGCCGGGCAAGCCTTGATTGCCGAGCGCGGCTTGCAAAGCACCGTATCGTTTGAAGAAGCAAATGCCTACGATCGCGCCAATTATCAAAACCTCAACCCGCGTCCCACCTTGGGCATTGTGTCGGGTTTGCACGAATTATTTCCCGATAACGATTTGATTTTGCAGTCGCTCTATGGCTTCGGCGATGCGATTGAGCCCGGCGGCTATTTGATCTACACCGGCCAGCCGTGGCACCCGCAGCTCGAAATGATCGCCCGCTGCCTCTCCAGCCACCGCGAAGGGCAGGATTGGGTGATGCGCCGCCGCAGCCAGCAGGAAATGGATCAATTAGTGGAAAAAGCCGGCTTTGAAAAAGTGCGCCAATGGATAGATGGTGATGGCATTTTCACCGTGAGCTTGGCGGTGAAAAAATAAAGTTTGCGGGATAATGTGGGCGTTGACGCATGTGCAGCCAAACGGCTTGATGGCTTGCCAGATTGCTTTAGGCCGTCTGAAACTTTTTCATTCAGACGGCCTTTCAGTATGGCTTTGCTGCCCGCACAACAAGAAGCCGTAGGTCGGATTCTCGAATCCGACGCTTGTTCGCAGAACAAGATTTGCGGGGCTGAGATAAATGTCGGATACAAGTATCCGACCTACGACTTGTTCGCAGAACAAGATATTTTTGGTCTTGGCGGCAAATATCGGATACAAGTATCCGATTTGCGCACTTTTTCAGACGGCCTGACATGACATCACTGCCCGCGCAAAAACAAGGCGTCTAATTCTTTGAGGGTGAGCTTCACCCAAGTTGGGCGGCCGTGGTTGCATTGGTTGCTGCGCGGGGTGCGCTCCATGTCGCGCAGAAGCGCGTTCATTTCGGGCAGGGTGAGCTTGCGGCCGGCGCGCACGGAGCCGTGGCAGGCCATGGTGCTTAAAATGGCGTTTTCGCGCGCTTCCAGGCTCTGGGCGCTGCCGTGTTGGGCGATTTCGTGCAACATGCTGCGCGCCAGCGCGGCCACGTCGCTTTTGCCGAGCATTTGCGGCACGGCGCGCACGGCGAGGGTGTTGCCGCCGAGGCTGGAAAGGTCAAGCCCGTATTCGCGCAAGGTGTCGCCATGATCGGCCAGTGCGGCGGCTTCTTCGTGGCTGGCGGCAAAGGTGACGGGTATCAGCAATTGCTGGCTGGCGATTTGGCGGTTTTCTTGGCGTTGGGCTTTCATTTTTTCGTAATTCACGCGCTCGGCGGCGGCGTGCATGTCGATTAACAGCAGGCTCTCTTCGGCTTGCGCGAGAATGTAGATGCCCAATAATTGGGCGATGGCAAAGCCCAGCGGCGGGGTGTTGTGCGCTGCTTCATGGCCGTCTGAAAAGTTTTCAGACGGCCTGTCGGCATAGCCGAAGCGGGCTTGCTCGAGCTGGCTTAATTCAGCATCGTTATCCGGGTTTTGCGGTTCGCGCCGGTAAAGTTCGGCGTAGGTGTTGAGCGCGGCTTGGCTTTCGCGCAGGGAAAGGCTGCGCTGTTGCGGGCGTGCGGCGGGGGAATAGGCGGCGGGCGCGGATTTGCCGCTGCTGAGTCCGCCGAAGTTGTTGGGTTGCGGTGTGTGCATGTTGAGGCCGTCTGAAAGGCTTTCAGACGGCCTCTGCACGCCCAACATTTCGTGCAGCACTTGGCCGGCATTGCCCACGCTCTCGGTTTGGTCTGCGCGGGTGTGGGCAAGCGCTTTGTTAAGGGTGTGAAACACCAATTGGTGCACGGCCTGGCTGTCGCGAAAGCGGATTTCGGTTTTGGTGGGGTGCACATTGGCGTCGACATTTTCGGGCGGCAAATCGAGAAACAGCACAAAAGCGGGTGTGAGCGCTTGGTGCAGCACATCGCGGTAGGCTTGTTTCACCGCATGCATCATTACTTTGTCGCGCACGAAACGGCGGTTGACAAAACAATATTGCTGGCTGCTTTTGCCTTTGGCAAACGTGGGTTTGGCAATCACGCCGCTTAGGCGCATGAGGCCTTCGCCGCTGTCGATTTCAAGCGAGGCTGCTTGAAAATCTTCGCCCACCACCGCGGCCACGCGCTCGTGCAGGCTTTGGGCGGGGTAGTGAAACACGGCTTTGTCGTCGCGTTTGAGTGAAAAAGCGATGTGCGGGTGGGCCAGCGCCAGGCGCTCGAGCATGGTGGCGCAATGGGCGTATTCGGTGTTTTCAGACTTAAGAAATTTGCGCCGCGCCGGCGTGTTGAAAAACAATTCGCCCACTTCCACGGTGGTGCCCACAGGATGCGCCGCCGCGCCGCCGGGGTGCAGCTTGCCGTCGGCCGCGCTGATGCGCCGGGCGTGGCTGCTTTCGGCGCGGCGGCTGGTGAGGGTGAGACGGGAAACCGAGGCGATGCTGGCCAAACCTTCGCCGCGAAAGCCCATGCTGGCCACATGTTCCAAATCGGTGAGGCTGGCGATTTTGCTGGTGGCGTGGCGGGAAAGCGCCAATTCGATATCGTCGGCATGAATGCCCGCGCCGTTGTCGGTGACGCGGATCAGCTTGATGCCGCCGCCGGATAGCTCGACGTTGATTTCATCCGCCCCCGCATCAATGCTGTTTTCCACAATTTCTTTCAAGGCATTGGCGGGGCGCTCCACCACTTCGCCGGCGGCAATTTGGTTGACAAGATGGTCGGGCAGGGCGGCGATGCGGTTCATAAGGCGGCTCGGTGAATAGGGGAAAGGGTTCAGACGGCCTGTATTATAGCTGATTGGGGTGCGAATGAAATGTTTGGTAATATCAATAACGTTTGACGTTATTAACGGGTTTCGTTATTATTTGGCGATGATTACCGAATTCTACTGCAAAGACACCAAAGCCCTGTTTCAAGGCAGGCGGGTGAAACGGTTTGCCAATATTGAAGCGGTAGCGATGCGCAAACTGCAACAATTGAATGCCGCTGCGGATTTGAGTTTTTTGAAAATACCGCCCGGCAATCGTTTGGAAGCGTTGAAAGACAACCGGCAGGGTCAGCACAGCATCCGCATCAATGATCAATGGCGGATTTGCTTTATCTGGGCAAACGGCCATGCCTGCTGTGTTGAAATTGTGGATTATCATTAAAGAATCAGGAAAGGCAAATTAATGATGAATATGCGAGAAATACCTTTGGCCCATCCCGGCGAAATTCTGCTGGAAGATTGGCTCAAGCCGATGAATATCAGCCAATATGCTTTGGCCAAAGCCATCGATGTGCCGCCGCGCCGTATCAACGAAATCGTGAAAGGCAAGCGCGCAATCACGGCCGACACGGCTTTGCGGCTGGCTGCTTTTTTCAACACCGATGCGCAAAGCTGGCTGAACCTGCAAAGTCATTACGATGCAGAAAACACACGGGTGGCGATTGCCGAGCAATTGAAGCATATCCATCCTTATCATATGGCGTAAACAAGGCCGTCTGAAACCATTAATATTTTACAAAGGGGAATCATATGGGCATTTTAGTGGCTTTATTGCTGTTGGCCGTGCTGGTGTTGTGGCCGGCGTGGCTTTACAACAAACTGGTGGCCGCCAAAAACCTTTATCTCAATGCGTTTGCGCAAATTCAGGTGCAGCTGAAGCGGCGGCACGATTTGGTGCCCAATCTGGTGGAAGCGGTGCGCGCTTATTTGGGGCACGAGCGCGGCACGCTTGAGGCAGTGACGCAGGCGCGCGCCGGTGCCGATCAGGCTTTGCGCGCGGCGGCGGCCAATCCGGGCGCTTCTTCGCTCGAAGCGCTCGCCCACAGCGAAACCGCGCTCAACAGCGCTTTGCGCGGCCTTCATGTGGCGATTGAAGCCTATCCCGAATTGAAAGCCGACCAAAGCGTGATGCAGCTGAGCGAAGAATTGGGCAGCACCGAAAACCGCGTGGCTTTTGCGCGCCAGGCTTATAACGATGCGGTGATGGATTACAACACCTTGCGCCAATCGTTTCCGGCCAATCTGTTAGCCGATTTTTTCGGCCACAAGAAAAACGCCGCCTTGCTGCAATTTGACGATGCCGCCGAAATCCAAGCGGCACCGCGCGTGCGTTTGTAAGCAGCGGGGCAGCCTTGATGCGGTTTTTTAAAGGGCAGGCGCAGGCACGGCGCTACACTTTGTGGCTGGTGTGGCTTTATGTGGCGGCCTTGTCGCTCACGGTGGCGGCGCTCACTTGGGCGGTAGGGCTGTTTTTGCGCGAGGATGCCGGTGCGCTGCAATACGGGCTGATTGCTGCGGCGTGGTCGGCGCTAATGCTGGGCGCGAGTGCCTGGCGTTTGCGCGAATTGTCGGGCGGCGGCGAGGTGGTGGCCGAAGCGCTGGAAGGCGCGCGGCTTTATGCGCCGGCCTCTGCGGCCGAGCGGCGGCTGATGAATGTGGTGGAAGAAATGGCGCTGGCGGCGATGATGCCGGTGCCGAAAGTGTATCTTCTGCCCGATGGCAGCATTAATGCATTTGCCGCCGGCACCACGCCGGCCAATGCCGTGATCGGCGTTACCCGCGGCGCGTTGCAACAGCTCGACCGCGCCCAATTGCAAGCGGTGGTGGCGCATGAATTCAGCCACATTGCCAATGGCGATATGCGCCTGAATATGCGCCTCACCGGCTGGCTGTTTGGCTTGCAGCTGATTACCGTGTGCGCCCGCTGGCTGATGTTTGGCACGGATTTGCTCGATTATCGGCAAAAAGGCCGTCTGAAACCGCGCCGCGACACATCGGCCAACGAGGCCGAAGCGGCGGTGGCCGGCTGTATGGTGTCGCTGCCGCTCACGTTTTTGGGCGGGCTGCTGATGCTGATCGGCGGCCTCGGCAACGTGCTGGCGGGCTGGATACAGGCGGCGATTTGCCGCCAGCGCGAATTTTTGGCCGATGCTTCGGCGGTGCAGTTTACCCGCCAAACCGAAGGCATGGTGGGCGCGCTGCACAAAATCGCCGTGGTGCCGCGCCAGCGCCTGCATTCGTGGCATGCTGCCGAATATGCGCATTTTATGTTTGGCAGCATTCACGAGCCGGATATTTTCGACAAGCTCGCCGCCACCCATCCGGCCACCATCGAGCGCATCCGCCGTTTAAGCCCGTTTCGGGCGCGCCAGTTGGCCGATGAAATCGACCATGCCGCTGCCGGCGGCATGCAATATGAAGGCTGGCTCGGTTTTGCGCAGGTGCGCCGCGAAGCTTCGTGGGCGGATGCCGAAGCAGAAGCGCTGGAAAACGAACACGAAGCGCGCGCCGCCGCCATGCGCCGGCGCATCGAAGCTTTCCGCCCCGGCGCAGCCACACGCAGCGCCGCCTGGCAGCGCACCGCGCCGCGCGCCTGGCGCTCGGCCGCCGGCGACGGCGAGCGGCTGCCGCTTTTGGCCGGGCTGATGCTGGCCGGCGAAATGGACGTGCCCGAAGCGCTTCGGCAGCAATGGCTGCTGCACAATCCGCTGCGGCAAGACACGCTGGCGCGCTTGGTGCAACACATGCCGGCGCCGGCAGATTATATCGACACATTGGATGAGATGCTGCCGCAAGCCGCTGCCGATGAGATGCTGGCCGAGCTGTGGCAAGATGCCGACGCGGCTTTTACCGCCAATGAGCAACCCACGTTGATGCAGGCTTGCGTGTGGCTGCTGTTGTGGGTTTATGCGGGCGCTAAAAATGCAGAGGGGCAGGGCGGCGGTGTGCAAGGCGATGCTGTTCAAATCGCAGCGTTTACTGCCGAAGTGTTGGCTGCGCCGCTGCAAACGGCATCGGTGCGGCTGCCGCAGCAGCGTTGGCAAAATATTCAAGCTGCATTGAATGATGCGGCTGCGTTGCCCGAGCCTGAGCGCCGCCGCATTTTGGCCGATTGCATTCAGATTGCCGAAGCATCGCCCGATTTATTGCGTGCGCAAATATGGCTTTATACGCTGCGGGTGGCGTGGGATTTGCCCTCAGAGGCCGTCTGAAAGCCAAGCAGCTTGATTTCGGTGTGTTGTGGCGGTGATTCCTTTATATAAATACAGGCTCAGCATGGCTTGCGCTTATAAACAGCGGTTCTTTGTGTTTGCCGCGCGCATATCGTACAATATTTGTTTTATTGGGTAAGATTGTTCACAAAAAGGTGTGTTTATGTTGAAAAAATTCGTTTTGGGCGGCGTGGCCGCTTTGGTGTTGGCCGCGTGCGGCAACGAGGGCGGCAGCGCCGCGCAATCGGCCGCTTCTGCGCCGGCAGCAGCGGCCGAGGGCAGCCTGTTGGCGCGCATCGACAATAAAGGCACTGTTACCGTGGGCACCGAAGGCACATATGCCCCCTTCACTTATCACGATGAGAGCGGCAAGCTCACGGGCTACGATGTGGAAGTCACCCGCGCGGTGGCCGATAAATTGGGCGTGAAGGTGGATTTCAAAGAAACCCAATGGGATGCCATGCTAGCGGGCTTGAAAGCCGGCCGCTTCGATATCGTGGCCAACCAGGTGAGCCTGACCACGCCCGAGCGCCAAGCCACTTTCGACAAATCGGCCGACTACAGCTATTCGGGCCCGATGGCGCTCACACGCCAAGATGATCAGCGCATCAAAACGCTGGCCGATGTGAAAGGTTTGTCTTCCGCGCAATCCTTGAGCAGCAATTATGGCGAAATGGCCGAAAAAGCCGGTGCCAAAATCGTGCCGGTCGACGGCATGGCGCAAGCGCTGGCGTTGGTGCAGCAAGGCCGCGCCGATTTTACTTTTAACGATTCGCTCGCGCTGCTCGATTATCTGAAGAAAAATCCCAATTCCGGCCTGCAAGTGGCCTGGACTGCGCCTGCCGATGAAAAAATCGGTGCCGGTTTTATTGTGAACAAAGGCAACGATGAAGCGCTGGCCAAAATCAGCGGCGCGGTGGAAGAATTGCGTGCAGACGGCACTTTGAAAAAGCTGGGCGAACAATTTTTTGGTGTAGATGTCAGTGTTAAATGAGTTATTGAGCACCCTGCCGTTTATGACCGAGGCCCGCGCGGCCTTGGTGATAAACGCTTTTTGGCCGATGGTGAAAGCGGGCTTTTTATATTCGATTCCGCTGGCCATCGTTTCTTTTTTCCTCGGCCTGATTATTGCCGTGGGCGTGGCATTGCTGCGCGTGGTGCCGGCCGGCGGCTGGCTGCACAAGCTTGCGCTGCTGCTGGTGAAATTTTATGTGTCGGCCATACGCGGCACGCCGATGCTGGTGCAGCTGATGATTGTGTTTTACGGCCTGCCCGCCATCGGCATTCGGCTGGATCCGCTGCCCACCGCCATTGTGGGCTTTTCGCTCAACATCGGCGCTTATGCCTCGGAAACCATACGCGCGGCGATTTTGTCGGTGCCCAAAGGGCAGTGGGAAGCCGGCTTTTCCATCGGCATGACTTATATGCAGACCTTTCGCCGCATCATCATGCCGCAGGCTTTCCGCGTGTCGGTGCCGCCCTTGAGCAACACCTTTATCAGCCTGTTTAAAGACACCTCGCTCGCTTCTGTGGTGACCATCACCGAGCTTTTCCGCGTGGCGCAGCAAATCGCCAACGCCAGCTATGATTTCTTGCCGGTGTATATCGAGGCCGGGCTTGTGTATTGGGTGTTTTGCTTTTTCCTCTTTATCGCCCAGGCGCGTATCGAAAAACGCCTCGACCGCTATGTGGCGAAATAAGGAGCCTGCACGATGATTAAAATCCGCAATATCCACAAAGCATTCGATGGCAACCCAATTTTGCGCGGCATTGATTTGGATGTAGACAAAGGCAATGTGGTGGTGATTCTCGGCCCTTCCGGCTCCGGCAAAACCACTTTTCTGCGCTGCCTCAACGCGCTGGAAATGCCTGAGCAGGGCATGATTGAATTTAGCGGTGAAGCGCCGCTGAAAATCAACTTTGCCGGGCATCCGTCGAAAAAAGACATTTTGGCGCTGCGCCGCAAAACCGGCATGGTGTTTCAGCAATATAATCTTTTTCCGCACAAAACCGCGCTGGAAAACGTGATGGAAGGGCCGGTGGCGGTGCAGGGCAAAAGCGTGGCCGAGGCGCGCGAGCAAGCGCTTTTGCTGCTGCAAAAAGTGGGCTTGGGCGACAAAACCGATCTTTATCCTTATCAGCTCTCCGGCGGCCAGCAGCAGCGCGTAGGCATTGCGCGGGCATTGGCCATTGCGCCCGAATTGTTGCTGTTTGACGAGCCCACTTCCGCGCTCGACCCCGAGCTTGTGCAAGATGTGCTCGACACCATGAAAAATCTGGCGCAAGAGGGTTGGACCATGGTGGTGGTGAGCCACGAAATCAAATTCGCACTCGATGTGGCCACCAAAGTGGTGGTGATGGACGGCGGCGTGATTGTGGAGCAGGGCGCGCCCGAAGAATTGTTCCGCAATCCGCAACACGAGCGCACCCGCCGCTTCTTGCAGCAGATTCGCGCCGAAGCTTGAATGGGTTTGAATGAAAGGCCGTCTGAAAAAGCCAAATGCTTTCAGACGGCCTTTGCGTATGGGCAAACATGTTATGATAACGCGCATTGTTTAAACGGAATATCGCAATGAATACTTGGAGCGAAGCGCTGGGCGAGGAAAAGCAGCAGCCTTATTTCCGGCAGATTTTGGACACCGTCAAAGCAGAGCGTGAGAGCGGGCAAGTCATTTACCCGCCGGCACACGATGTGTTCAATGCTTTCAAAGCCACCGAATTCAATCAGGTGAAAGTGGTGGTATTGGGGCAAGACCCATATCACAACGAAGGGCAGGCGCACGGTTTGTCGTTTTCGGTGCGCCCCGATGTGCAGATTCCGCCCTCACTGCAAAACATTTATAAAGAATTGGCCGAAGATATCGCCGGCTTTCAAATGCCCGCGCACGGCTATTTGCAGCATTGGGCCGAGCAAGGCGTGTTGCTGCTCAACGCCGTGCTCACCGTGCGCGCGCATCAGGCGCATTCGCATGCCAGACTTGGTTGGGAAACCTTTACCGACAAGGTAATCCGCCAATTAGCCGATGAGCGCGAGCATTTGGTGTTTATCTTGTGGGGCAGCCACGCGCAGAAAAAAGGCGCGTTTATCGATCGCACGCGCCATTTGGTGATTGCTTCGCCGCATCCGTCGCCGCTTTCGGCCTATCGCGGCTTTTTCGGCAGCAAACCTTTTTCCCGTACCAACGCCTATTTGCAGGCACACGGGCATACGCCGATTGATTGGCAAGTGTGAGTTTTTAATTTTAAGGCAGCAAAAATATGGATTATCTGCACCAATTCGGCCTGGCCTTTATGGCTTTTTTCGCCATTATGAACCCTGTGTCCAGCCTGCCCGTGTATATCAGCCTCACCGCTGGTGATGATGAAGCCACGGCCAAAGCAGTGGCGCGCAAAGGCTTGCTGATTGCGTTCGGCATTATTGTGGTGTTTGCTTTGGGCGGGCGCTATATCTTTGAAATGTTCGGCATGACGCTGCCGGCTTTGCGGCTGGCCGGCGGCGCGTTGGTGTTTTTGATTGGCTTTCATATGCTGCAAGGGCAGCATTCGGCGGTGCATCATCCGCCTGCCGGCGAAGCGGCTGCCTGCGGCGATAAACTGGGCGTGGCCGTGTCGCCGCTGGCCACGCCGCTGCTGGCCGGCCCCGGTACCATTGCCACCGCCATGAATTTGTCGGCGCACGAAGCGCCTGTCAACACATTAATCACCATCGCCGCCTTTGCGCTACTGTGTTTGATTACTTATGTGCTGTTTGTATACGGCAAAACATTGGTGCGCCTGCTGGGGCAAAGCGCCATGAATGTGATGACGCGCATGATGGGGCTGATTTTGGCGGTAATCGGTGCGCAAATGCTGATTGCCGGCGTGCAAGGCGCGTTTCCCGGCTTGAAATAGCCCGCATGTTTTGCAGGCAATGAGGCCGTCTGAAAGCGCAGCGCGGTGTTTCAGACGGCCTCATTGCTGTATAATCCGGCGGTTTGACCTTGAGGACGATACCATGTGGTTTAAGCAAATCAGTTTTTATCCGCTCAACACCGCCAAGCTGCCCGAGTTGGACACGCTGGCCGACAAGCTCGCTGCTGCCGAATTTGCGCCCTGCATGGGTTTGGACTGGTTTAGTGAGGGTTTTGCCGCGCCTGTGGCGTTTTCACCCGAATTGGTGTTTCCCGCTGATTACACGTGGCGCGTGGCCTTGAAAAAAGAAGAAAAAGTGCTGCCCGCCGGCGTGATACGCGATATTCTCGACGAGCGTGTGGTGGAAATTCAAAATGCCGAAGCGCGCAATGTCGGGCGCAAAGAAAAGCAAGAATTAAAAGAGCAGATTACCGATGATTTGCTGCCGCGCGCCTTTACCCGCAGCAGCCGCAGCCAAGCGATTTTCGACACCAAACACGGCTATTTGCTGGTGAACAATGCTGCCGCGGCCAAGGCGGAAAACCTGCTCACCAAGCTGCGCGAAGCCTTGGGCGGATTGGAAGCCAGCCTGCCCAACACCAAACAATCGCCCGGCAGCCTGATGACCGACTGGCTTTTGCGCGGCGCGGCCGAAGGCGGCTTCGAGCTTGATAGCGATTGCGAGCTCAAAGGCGTGGGCGATGTGGTGCCCACGGTGAAAGTGTCGAAGCAGGATCTCACCGCCGATGAAGTGGTGCAGCATGTGAAAAACGGCAAAACCGTTACCCAGCTCGGCCTGACTTGGCGCGAGCAAATCAGCTTCATCCTCACCCAAGATTTCACACTGAAGCGCATTCAATATCTGGATGTGTTGCAAGAAGAAGCCGAAGGGCACGGCGATGATGCGGCCAGCCTGATGTTTGCTTCGCAAATTCTGATGACCGAAGCCTTGAGCACCATGCTCGATGAATTGGTGTCATACTTGGGCGGCTGGCAGGAATAGGCTGTAATAGGCCGTCTGAGAACCTGTTTGCGCTTTTTTTTTACCGCCTGTTTCGGCACGGACGTGGCATCATAAAAAATCGTGAGCAGGTTTTGAAGCCGCGCCATAGCAATGGTGCCGGCGGCGCAGAACGATTGCGCTGCATGCCGCTTTTTCTTAGAATAAGTTTTTTGATTCCAACCATTCCCGCCCGTGCGGGAGCAGCCGCAGGGAAACCGAAATGAGCATTAAATCCGACAAATGGATACGCCGCATGAGCGAAGAGCACGGTATGATCGAGCCCTTCGAGCCCACGCAGATTAAAGAAGCCAACGGGCAGAAAATCATTTCCTACGGCACCTCGAGCTACGGCTACGATATTCGTTGTGCCAATGAATTCAAGATTTTCACCAATATCAACAGCACCATTGTCGACCCGAAAAATTTCGACCCGAAAAATTTCGTTACCGTGGAAGACGATTGCTGCATTATCCCGCCCAATTCGTTTGCGCTGGCGCGCACGGTGGAATATTTCCGCATTCCGCGCAACGTGCTCACCGTGTGTTTGGGCAAATCCACTTATGCGCGCTGCGGCATTATTGTGAACGTGACGCCGTTTGAGCCGGAGTGGGAAGGCTATGTGACGCTGGAATTTTCCAACACCACGCCGCTGCCGGCCAAAATTTACGCGGGCGAAGGCGTGGCGCAGGTGCTGTTTTTTGAAAGCGACGAAGTGTGTGAAACTTCCTATAAAGACCGCAAAGGCAAATATATGGGCCAAACCGGCGTGACCTTGCCGAAAACCTGAGCAAGATTTACAGGCATGGAAAAGGCCGTCTGAAACGTTTCAGACGGCCTGATTTTTTATTCGCTTAAGAGTGCACTTTTCCGGAAAGATGCGCATCTTTTTGAATCGGCAGATGCTTGCCTTTTTCAGGATATTGCACCTCAAGCAGATTTTCACGGCTGAATGCGTGCTTGATTTGTGCGGCAACATCGGGGTTGACCTGCAGATAGTAAATTCCGCCAACAACGGCCGCAGCGAGTATGAAAACGCTGATACGCATAGTTGTTTCCTTTTTATTTTTAAATACAAAAGTGAGCACTACAGCCCCAGCATACAAAAATGCCGTCTGAAATGTGGGGAAAACATTCAGACGGCATTTAAAACGGCTAAACGGTATGCTTGTTAAACAACGTTATAGTTGAGCGGTAGTGTATTGTGTTTGAACGGTATTATGGTTTGCGCCGCTTGAATTCGGCAAGCTGCTTGATGGCATGCAAAGCGGCGGAAAGCCCGCCCACCACCAAAATCAGCAGCAGCGGCCACATCACAATCTGCGGCACAAACCACAACAAAAGCGCCAGCAGCAACACGCCGATGCCGATGGAAAGATAAGCCCAGGCTTCCGACTCATCCACCACGCGCGTGCCCGAAATGCCGGTGTCGAAAGCGTGGCTCAGCTGCATGGCCTGGCGCATCACGCTTTTGGCCTGGCCTTTGTGCAGGCGGGCAAAGCCGCGAAACATGCGCTCGCGCTCTTCTTTGAGCTCGGCATGAGCCTGCTCGTTTAGAATCACTTCGGTGGCGTGGTTTAAATCGTTGATAAAAGCGCGCTCCAGCTGGTAAACCGTGGCGGGGTCTTCAATGGAAATATCCAGCTCGCGGTTGGCATACCAGCTGGAAAAATTGAGATTGGTGCTGCCCACACGCGCCCATTGGCCGTCTACCAGCGCGGTTTTGGCGTGTATCATGGTGCCGTCCCACTCAAACACGCGCACGCCCGCATCGAGCAGGCTGCGGTATTGCGTGCGCGACACCGTGCCTATCCATTTGATGTCGGAAGTGCGCGGCACCAAAATGCGCACGTCCACACCGGCTTTGGCCGCATTGATGAGCGCCTGCACATACATGCGCGTGGGCATGAAATAAGCATCGGTGATCCACAGGTTTTGCGTGGCCAGGCCGATGATGTTGAGATCGAACCGCATGGTGTTGATGTTGGCCGGCGTGGTGGCGAGCCCGCGGGCGCGCGTGCTGCCCGCGGGCATGGCGTCTTCATTCTCATAGCGCTTGAGCGGCGGCATGGTGCCGCCTTGCGATATCAGGGTGTCTTCAAACGCGGCCAACACATCTTGCACAATCGGCCCTTGCAGCGCCAAGCCGGTGTCGCGCCAGGCTTCGATGCCTTTGGCCGGCTTGCCCTCCCACGCGGCGGAAATGCACAAGCCGCTCACAAAAGCGGTGTGCTCGTCGATAATCAGCGATTTGCGGTGGTTGCGCGAAAAAAGGCCGATGCCGGCGGTCCAGGCGGGCGGGTTGTAAGGGCGCACTTCTGCGCCTGCTTCAATCAGCGGCTTGAAAAAACCGCGCACATGCGCATTGAGGCTGCCCAACCAGTCATACACCAGCGCCACTTTCACGCCTTTGGCCAGCTTGTCGAGCAAAATGGCGCGGATGCGGCGGCCGAACTCATCGGGCGCGAAGATATACATTTCGATGCACACCGATTCTTGCGCCGCGCGCAAAGCCGCTTCCCAAGCGGGAAAATTTTCGGTGCTGTCGAGCAGCACTTCGATGCGGTTGCCGTAGCGCGAATGCGAGCCGGCAGCGCGGCTCATCACTTGCTCGATTAAGGCATTGCGGGTTTTCGGTGCGGTAGGGGGGAGGAGGGTGTCGGTAGTCATGCGCCCGATTATAAAGGCGAAAGCGCGCGGCGGCACGCTGTTTGCCACGGCTTTGGGGGCGGCTTGTGTGTAAAATATCGTTACAGGCCGTCTGAAAGCGGTGTTATACTCAAGGCTTTGAGTGCCTGGCGCTTTGTGCGGCAGGCCGTCTGAAACCCATCAAAAATAACTTTACTGCGTTGCCGCTTTGCTTGTTATCTGTATTGTTTGCGGCCCGCTCTTGTAAGCTTGCTTTTTTGAACGGGTATGAAACACGGGCAGAGCCATGAGCAGAATCCAAACCACTTTCGAGCAACTAAACGGCAGCAAAGCCTTAGTGAGCTACATCACCGCCGGCGACCCTGATTTGCGCACCACGCTCTCGCTGATGCACAGCTTGGCGGCAAACGGAGCCGACATCCTTGAATTGGGCATTCCGTTTTCCGACCCGATGGCCGATGGCCCCACCATACAGCGCGCCGCCGAGCGTGCGCTCGCGCAGGGCGTGTCGCTCAAAGATGTGCTCGCGCTGGTGGCTGAGTTCCGCCAAAGCAATGCCGCCACGCCGGTGGTGTTGATGGGTTATCTCAATCCGGTGCACAAAATGGGCTATACCGCTTTTGCCCAAGCGGCCGCCGCAGCGGGCGTGGACGGCGTGCTCACCGTGGATTCGCCGGTGGAAACCATTGCGCCCTTGCATGAAGCGCTCAAACAGCAAGGCATAGACTGCATTTTTCTGGTAGCACCCACCACCACCGAAGCGCGTATCCAAACCATTGCTTCGCTGGCCAGCGGTTTTGTGTATTATGTGTCGCTCAAAGGCGTAACCGGCTCGGCGCAGTTGGATACCGAAGCCGTTTCGCGTAAAATAGAGCTTTTGCGCAAACACATCGATATTCCGATCGGCGTGGGTTTTGGTATCAGCGATGCCGAAAGTGCGCGCAAAATCGCCACTGTGGCCGATGCCGTGATTGTGGGTAGCCGCATTGTGAACGAAATCGAGCGCAACCCCGGCAACGAAGCCGCCGCCGCCGGCGCGCTGGCCAAAACATTGAAAAACGCCATCAGCTGAAAAATCAGGGCGCTTTTTCACCCTTTCCAAAGGCCGTCTGAAAGATAGAGGCCGGCCGTTTGAACACATTTAAGGAGCCATCCGTGAGCTGGTTAGATAAAATTTTACCCCCGAAAATCAAGCGCGACGACAGCACTTCTTCTGTGGTGCCCGAAGGCTTGTGGAGCAAATGCCCGTCGTGTTCGGCCACTTTGTATGCCACCGATTTGCAGCAAAACAGCTATGTGTGCCCCAAATGCGGCCACCACAATGCCCTGAGCGCGCGCGAGCGCCTCAATCTGCTGCTCGATGAGCAAGGCCGCGAAGAAATCGGCGCCCAAATCAAACCGGTAGACATTCTTAAATTCAAAGACAGCAAAAAATACCCCGAGCGCCTCACCGCTGCGCGCAAGCTCACCGGCGAAGACGATGCCATGGTGGTGATGAAAGGCAGCATGAACGGCTTGCCGGTGGTGGTGGCGGCTTTTGAATTCCGCTTTATCGGCGGCTCGATGGGCTCGGTGGTGGGCGAGCGTTTTGTTGAAGGCGTGCGCCGTGCCGCTGCCGACGGCTGCTCGTTTATCTGCGTGTCGGCTTCCGGCGGTGCGCGCATGCAGGAAGGCCTGAATTCTTTGATGCAGATGACCAAAACCAGCGCTTCGCTGCATTTGCTTAGCGAAAAAAGCCTGCCGTTTATTTCCGTGCTCACCGACCCGACCATGGGCGGCGTGTCGGCCAGCTTTGCCTTTTTGGGCGATGTGGTGCTGGCCGAGCCTAATGCGCTGATTGGCTTTGCCGGCCCGCGCGTGATTGAGCAAACCGTGCGCGAAACCCTGCCCGAAGGCTTTCAACGCGCCGAATTTTTGCTGGAAAAAGGCGCCATCGATCAAATTGTCGACCGCCGTGAAATGAAGCAGCGCATTTGCAGCCTGATTACTTTGCTGCGCCGCCAAGATGCCGTAAACCATGATGCGGCTTGATAGGCTGCTTTATTGAATCAATCAAGCGAAAAGCCGTCTGAACGTTTTAGACGGCTTTTGCTATAATCGGCTTTTCTTTTCAGGCCATGCAGGCTTTTATGTCCAAACGCATACGCACCCACTACGATAATCTGAAAGTGGCGCCGGATGCCCCGATAGAGGCTATCCGCGCGGCGTATCGTTTGCTCTGCAAAAAATACCATCCCGACCAAAACCGCCATAATCCCGATGCCCACCGCATCATGAGCCTGGTCAACCGCTCTTATCAAGTGCTTTCCGATCCCGAGCGCCGCCGCGCCCACGATGAATGGATTGCCGCACAACAAAGCGGGCACGAGCCCGAAACCATCGCCAGCCCCATGCCGGCGCACCATCAAAAAGCCGCTGAGCCGCTGCCCGTGGCCAAACTTTTGCTGTGGCTCACGCTGCTGGCTGCCCTGATTGGCGCGCTGGCTTGGTTTGCCGCCCATCAGCGCAAAAGCGACCCATTGGCACCTGCGCACCCGCAAACGCACCAACAAAGCGCACCCGCCAAACCGCAATCATAACGCAAACACAGATTTCCCCATAAATCGCATGGTTATGTTTCAGACGGCCTTACAGTATAATCAAGGCCGTCTGAACCATTTGAAATCACGAGCACAGCATGGCCGCGCCACCCGAAGCCAAATACACCGAAGAAACCCTATTGTGGGTGAAGCACCACACACACAAGCTGATCACCTTTGCCATCACCCGCCCCGAAGCCTACCGCTTTGCCGCCGGCCAATTTTCACGGCTGGGCTTTCATGATGGACAAGGTTTTATTTGGCGCGCCTATTCCGTGGTGTCTGCCGAATATGCCGACACGCTCGAATACTTCGCCGTGCTGATCGAAGCGGGGCCTATGAGCGCCAAATTTGCCGAAATGAAGGCCGGTGACACAATGCTGCTCGATAAAAACGCCACCGGCTTTCTGCTGCCCGAGCGCTTTGCCGACGGGCGCGATTTAATCATGCTCTGCACCGGCTCCGGCATCGCCCCGTTTTTATCCATTTTGCAGCAGCCCGACATCTGGCAGCGCTTCGAGCGGCTGGCGCTGGCGCATTCCGTGTCGCATGCCGACGAGCTGATTTTCAACCAAACCATCGCCGACTTGAAACACCACCCGCTGATTGAAGAATATTTCCATAAGCTCAGCTTTGTGCCCGTTACCACCCGCAGCCCCGGCGGCCAACTGCACGGCGCGCGCCTGCCTGAATTGCTGGCAAACGGCGATTTAGCGCGCGCCTTCAACATCGATTTCACCCCTGAAAACAGCCGCTTTATGATTTGCGGCAACCCCGAAATGGTGAAGGACACCTTCAAAACCCTGCTCGATATGGGCTTTGCCATGCACCGCAACAAAGTGCCCGGGCAGATTATGATGGAAAACGGGTTTTAAGAAATTTGACAATCTATAGCAATCTATGCATATCTAAAAAATATGATTTAATACAGTATGTTATAAAAATATATAGGTTGATATTGTCTACAATAATCTACACGAATCTACCCCAAGCGACCGTAAAAAGTGGGTAAAAAAGTGGGTAAAATTTTTTGGGTGTTTGAATGGCTGGCAAAGACAAGCTGACGCAGCGGCAAATTGAAACCGCAAAGCCAAAAAATAAGCCTTATCGTTTGGCGGATGGCGCGGGGTTGTTTTTGCTGGTGTCTGTGCATGGCGGCAAATCATGGCAAAAGCGCTATAAATCCAACGATGGCATAGAGCGGATATATTCTATCGGCACTTTTCCGCAAGTTTCCCTGAAAGAAGCACGGGCGGCTAATTTTGAGCTGGCAAGGCAGCTTAGGGGTGGTATTGACCCGATGGCGGAGAAGCAGGCCATTAAGCGCATGGAGCGGCTGGAGAGGGAAAACGGCAAGAGCCTGACCGAAGTAGGGCAGACGTGGCTTGCAAGCCGTGCAGGCGCGGTGGCGCAAAACACGCTGAACGGTGACCGCATGAGCTTGGCGCATATTGAAATCTTCTTTGCGGCGAATGCCAATATCAACGATGTGGACGCGCAGGCGTTGGCGGAATTTGCCGAGTGGCTGAATCACAAGAATATCCCCGCCCGCGCCAAGCGCACCATGCAGATTGTGGGGCAGATTTGGGATTTTGCCGTGAACAAGGGCTTAATCAGCCAAGAGCGGCGCAATCCTGTAGACACCGCAAAGCTGCTGCTGGCCAAACACACCAGCAACCCCGAGCCGCATTTACCAGCGGCGGAGTTGACGGCCTTTTTCCACGCCCTGCAAACCAGCGCGGATATTCACCCGATAACCCGCTATCTGCTGTTATTCAATGCGCTGCTGGCACCGCGTAAAAGCGCATTGAGCAAGAGCCGTTGGGAGAATATTGATTTTGAACGGCGCATTTGGTTTATGCCCGATGAAGATATGAAGATGGGCAATGATTTTCTGATACCGCTGGCCGATTGGCCGCTGGCGCTGCTGCAAGAGCTGCATACCATCACAGGCCATCAAGCCTATCTGTTTCCGCCCTTGCGCCGTGGTGTGGGCGGCAATGCCTATATCAGCCAAAAGGTGGGCAACGTGGCGATTAAGCGGCTGGGCTTTGATGGCAGCCATGCGGGTAAATCCAACGCGTCTATGCACGGCTTCAGGCACACCATGACCAATATTTGCGCCATCAACGGCAAAGACGTTCTAACCACAGACTTGGCGCTTGGGCATATCCAGCGTTCGGCGTTGAAAAAGCAGGGCATGGATTCTTTAGCCCACTACCTGACGGCGGCAGAGTTCCGCTTTGAAGAGCGGCGCGAACTGGCCGCATGGTATAGCGGCTTTCTGAAACAGCGGTATGACGAGGCGGCGGCGATTGTGGCGGCTGAAAACGGTAGAAAATAGTGTTATTGTCTTGTGTAAAGACACAAACTTGTCTATTAATAAATTGATTTTATTGAAAAAAATTTTATTAAAAATCAAAAGTACCGTAAAAAGTACCGTAAATTTGTCAAAGTCACACGCTTTTTCGGTTTTTCGGCGGCTTTGTAGGCCGTCTGAAAACGGGAATACACCAGCAAGGGAGTGAAGACGATGTTTATATTTCGGCTGATGGTTTGGCTTGCGCATGGCTTTTTTCTTGTTATCGGGTTGTTTATGCTGTTTTTGGCTTGGCAAGCATGGGGCTGGAAGTTTGTAGCGGTTATGGTGCTGGTGTTGGCTGTGGGCGCGGTGCTTGAATACAAATGGCCGTCTGAAAAGCGCAAAGGCGGTTAAAGGCCGTCTGAAATCGCTGCCAGTTGGTTGCTGTGGAATTGTATAGGTTGACATGGTGCACTAATTTGGTTAAATTATGCCAAACTGTTTTACTTGCGTTTGCAGCAAGCCCAGCCGCCCGATGGCGGTTTTTTTTTGCGCCTTTAAATCGCTTTGGTAGGCTTATGTTTGTGGATTATTGTATTTTTATTGAATTTTAGAGAGTTTGCCGCCGCCTGATTCGGGCGGCTTTTTTGTATCTGAATGGGTGCTTATATGGCTGAAACTTATATAAAAATGGTTGAGTTGGTGAGGATTATCGGGCATGCGCACGGTATGATTTTGCGCATGATGAATAAAAACGACAAGGCGGCGTATGACCCTACTTTTCCCGCGCCTGTTCCTATCGGAAATAAATCAGAGGCATGGCGCAAAAGCGATATTGACCGCTGGATGTTTGAAAGGGAAATGGCCGCCATTGAAGCCGCGCATTATGCGGAATCACAAGCCGCTATAGTGGAAAAACAGAAACAGCAAGCCGAAGCCGTGGCTGCTTGTAGGGCAAGGCAGAAAGCCAAGATGTTGAGCGGCGAAGCACGGCGGCAAGAGCATGAGGAAGAGTGGGAACTGGAAGCGGTAGAATTGCAGGCGTTTAGTGCGCGGAATCAGGCCGCAAAATACAGGCTGCTTGATTTGGTTTACTGGAATGATGAAATCGAATATTTAGCGCGTTATCGGCGTTTGGAAGTAAAGAAATATGGCAAGGCGCGGCGTTATCATTATTCGTTTCGTTTCTTGATGCTTCCAGCGGTATATTACGCCATGAACAGCATATACTGTAATGCTGGCGGCGGCGGTTATGATGTAATAATTGAAATTGACAAGCTGAAAGCGCAAAACAAAGCCGCCTTTGACCGTCTGAATGACGATTATTGTAAAATTTCTATTTTGTAATCCATAGTTTTTTGAATGAGCCTATACGGGTTTTCCGTATGGGCTTTTTTTGTATCTACCGCCTTTGGGCGGTTTTTTTATGGGAGTTTCCGCTATGGAAAATACCGAAAGCCAAGCAGTAAAAATGCTGAAAATCGGGCAGGTGGTTGAACGCACGGCCTTATCGAAAGCAGCCATTTACGCCAAATTAAACCCGAAAGACCCGCGCCATGATGCGAGCTTTCCAAGAAGCATCAGGCTAACAGGGGCGGCGGTTGCATGGGTTGAATCGGAGATTGACGCATGGTTACGCGCCCGAATCGCTGCGAGCCGTGCAAAACACACCAGCAAGGAGAAAACAGCATGAATATTGAAAAAGATGAATTAGTGGACATTCTGCAAGAACAATTCGATTTGATTGAACCGCTGATAGGCAAAATGAAAGACATTTCAAAGGCGGTATTTCTTTCTGATGATGTAAGTGAAGAAAGCTACGAAATTGATAGCGTGATTGATGATTTAACTGAAGTTTTTGAATCCCTTGATGCTTTGATTTGTGACTTGGAATGAATCAAAAATCGAAACCGCCAAGCTTTGCGGCTTGGCGGTGAATCCCGCCTTGTTTGGCGGCTATAGGGGCATAAAAAAAGGAAATCCGATGTTACCACAATTTCAAAATCTTATTTGCTTTGCCGCGTTTTCAGACGGCCTTGTCTTGTGCCATTGCCGTGTATGGCTTGACGCTTCGCTAAAACACCCGCAAAATAAGCTCGTTGCATTCAATCGTGCAACAGGGTTTAGCAGCCCTTTACAGTTCGGCAGACAAGCCGCCAAAGCCTATCAACGGGCAAGCGGTATTTTTACGTCTGCAATCCCTTGTTATACCTTTTCCAATGGGAAACAGGGGCGGGAGGCCTTGCGCCTGCTGGTTCGAACTGCCAGTCTGCTAACCCGCCTTTTGTTTCCCGCCCACACGTTTAGCAGCGTGGCGGCGGGCTTAATAACCCAGTTCGAAAAGGTACTAACCATCATGACTAAAATCCGCAAGGGCTATTCACGCCCGTTAATCAGCCGCAAAATACGCTCATTCGCCACATTGGCAGACGCTGGCCGCTTTATCGACCGCTTAACCGAAGCCAACCGCAACGATTACGCATTCAACATCATTCAGCAAGATGGCCGTTGGCTGGTGTGCAGCGTGATTGCAGGGGGTGCGCAATGAACAAGCCCACACAATCACCAAACCGCGTAAATAAGCGCTATCAAGGCGGAATCCCTGCCCTGCTGGCCAATATCGAGCTGCTTCACGCTGATGCTGTCGGCGATTTGAGCGCCGAAGAATTGGGCGCTTTATCCGAGCAGGCAGAGGGGGCATTGCTCAATATCGCTGCTGTGATGGACACAATCAGCCGCTTGGCTGAAGCCAATGCCCACGCCGAAGCCGCCTACCAAGTGGCGCTTTCAGACGTAAGCGCCTGTGTGAATGCTGTAAATGCCGAATTGGGGGCTGCTGTGGCCGAATTGTCGGCTATTCGTTCAATCCTTGATGTGGAATATGCCTATCAGGCGGGCTACAGCAAGGGCTATGACACGGCCACGGCGGAAAGCAGCGAGCGGAGGCCGAAGCCATGAAGATTCAAACCCCGTTATATATCACCCCGCATCACAGTCACACCGAAGCGACCGCTGCATTTGGCGCATTGAAAGCCCTGCATGGTGCTTACCCTGCGTTGCGTTTCGGCATGGTGTATCACCCGCCGCGCTGGCTGGTGTTCCGTGTGCATGAGCAAGGCCAGCAAGCCGCGCCGTTGCCCGTGCCTGATTTGCTTTCAGACGGCCTCGCTGACTTGACGGAGGGCGCGGCATGAACCGAATCTTAGAAATCCGCCCCTTTCAGCCCGTGGCCAGCCTTGAAGAAGTGGCCGCCATGGTTGAGGGCTTGGCGATTAATCCGAGCTATGGCCGCGTGTGCGTGGTGCAGCAATCAGATGGTAAGTGGTATATCGCCCTGATTCTGCAAAATGAGTTAAAGGCGCAAAAGAAGCGTTTTAAGCGCGTTTCCAGCGCTTAGGCTATCTACCCCATCACCCAACCCACAAAACCCCATTAAAACGCAATGTAAGCAGCCTAAAGGGCATTTCTGCCCTTAGACGGGCTTGTTGCAGCCTTTGGAAAGGCAGAATCATGAATTCAAACACTCAAACCCGCGAAAACAAGCCGCGCTATCGGCTCGATGACGTTAAAGCCGCCGCCCGTGGCCGCTGGCCTGAAATCCTGCAAGCGCTGAATGTGCCTGCTGCTTTGACCAACACCCAAAAACACCAGCCATGCCCCGCTTGCGGAGGCCGTGACCGTTTTCGCTTCACCAACCACAAGCAGGGCGGCGGCTTTATCTGCAACCATTGCACACCCGATGGCGGCAGCGGCTTAGATTTGCTGATGCTGATGTATGGCTACAGCTTTGCCGAAGCCGTGAAAGCCGTGGCCGTGGTGGTGGGCTTGGATGGCGGCCAAATCGCCCCCGCCGTGGCAAGAGCCGCCCCAAAAGCCGACAACACCGCCGAAGACAAAGCGCGGCGTGACCGCTTGGCGGCTTTGTGGGCGGAATGTGTGGCATGGGATGAAGCGCCCGATATTGCCGATTACCTTTGGGTGCGCGGTGTGCCGTTGCCCGAAAAAATGCCTGTAAACGGCGCGGCTTTGCGCTTTCACAAGCGCATGAGCTATTGGCATAACGGGCGCGTGATTGCCCATCTGCCCACCATGGTGGGCTTGTTTCAAGACGTAACGGGCAAGGCTTGCGGCCTGCACATCACTTACTTTCAGACGGCCTATAACGATTTGCCCGCCAAGGCCGTATTGTTTGACCCGAAAACCCGCGAGCGCCTGCCCGCCAAGAAAATGCGGAGCGCGGCCAGCGGCAGCCTAACGGGCGCGGCCATGCGCTTGTTTGAGCCTGCAAACGGCATTTTGGGGGTATGCGAGGGCATAGAAACCGCTTTTGCAGCGCGGTATGTATCGGGTGTGCCGATGTGGGCGTGTGGTTCTGCACACGGCATTCAATCGCTGGTGTTGCCCGATGGAATCCGCGAGCTGGTGATTATTGCCGACAACGACACAAACGGCACGGGCTTGCAGGCGGCAAGGCTGTTGCAGCGGCGCTATCAGCGCGAATTGGAAAGCATCAAGATTTGGCAACCTGACCACACGGGCGCGGATGCGCTGGATGTGTTGGCGGCGCAAATTCAGAAAGGGGCGGCAGCATGAGCAAGGATAAAGACGATTTGGGGAAAGATAACGACACCAAGCAAGACCACAACACCGAAAACTCGCTAGCAAAGGGCGAAAACAAAGCGCCTAAGCGCGGTTTGCGTGTGGTTAAGGGCAACACCAGCCCACGCGGCAAAAACGCCGTAAAAAGCGATTTTGAGGCCTTGCAGAATATTCAGACGGCAGACGACACGCCGATTCTGCCGTTTTACGAATTGCGCAAGCCGAATAACGGCGGCTTGGCTGGTGTGTTTTTTGTCGGAGTAGGTACAACACGAGAGGGCGATTTTTACCACTTGCCGCCGCTGCATATTGCCGATTATGTGAATTTGGTAGGGCGCGGAATCGGTGAAGACGACAAAGAATACAGGGTAATCGAGTATTACCGCGCTGGCGAAAAGCAGCCCAAACAAGCCGCCTTGCCGCTGGAAATCGTGGGCATGCCTGCTTGCTGGGCATTTTTGCGCGGTTTGGGCATAGGCGTGAAATCGGGCGGTAAGGCCATGGGCGCATTAGCCGATTATCTGCAATGGGAGGGCGATAAAACCGAATGGCAGATAGCCAACCGTGGCGGCTGGCTTGATGACGATTGCGCGGCCTATGTGTTGCCCAGCGGGGAAATTATCGGCCACACGGGCGGCAAGGTGATTTACAACGGCGACACCAGCAAAAAGCCCGCCTATGGCGTTTCAGGCAGCCTTGAAACGTGGCAAGCGCATTTGGCCGCCTATGCAGCGGGCAACAGCCGCCTGCTGCTGGCATTGGGCGCGGCCTTTGCCGCCCCGCTGCTTGCGCCGATGAAGATAGAAAACGGCGGTTTTCACCTGTTTCACGCATCAAGCGGCGGCAAAACCACCACCGCCATGCTGGCGCTTTCGGTGTATGGCCGCCCCGATAAGCTTAAAAACACTTGGAAAGCAACCGCCTTGGCGATTGACAATATGGCGGCGGCCACTTCAGACGGCTTTATTTTGCTGGATGAAATCAGCCAAGCGCGGGGGCAAGACGTGAGCAGCGTGGCCTATTCGCTGTTTAACGGCGTGGGCAAGCTGCAAGGTGCAAAGCAGGGCGGCAACCGCGAACGGCTGGAATGGCGCGTTTTACTGCTTTCAACGGGTGAATTTCCTGTATCCCAATATATGAAGCAAGCAGGCTTTGAGTGGAACGCGGGGCAGAATGTGCGCCTGCCGTCTATTCCTGCCGATGCGGGGAAAGGATTCCGCGTGTTCGATACCCTGCACGGCCATTCAGACGGCGCGGCGTTTGCAGAAATGCTGGAAGAAACCGCCAAACACCATTACGGCCATGCAGGCCGCGCATGGGTGGGCAAGCTGGCCGAAGCCATGAAGCAGGATAAAGCCGCCTTAATCGGCAAGGTAAACAGCTATTGCGATGCGTTCCGCGCCCGCCTGCCTGCCGATTTAGACGGGCAGCCTGCCCGTGTGGCCAAACGCTTTGCTTTAGCCGCCGCCGCGCTGGAGCTGGCCGCCGAATGGGGCATTACAGGCTTGGCGGCTGGTGTGGGTGCGGCTGGTGTGGAAGCCTGCTTTAACGCGTGGTATGAGCGTGAGGGCAAGGGCAATCAGGAGGAGCGCGTTATTTTGCAGAGGGCGGCGGATTACCTGCAAGCGAAGGGTAATTCTGAAATGTTTGTCGAGCTGGAAAGTATCGGCAAGGGCGGTTATGCCCAAACGAGCCGCTACCATGCGGGCTATGTGAAGTATGACGCGGCGCGTGATTTGCAAGTGTTCTACATCAACAGCCAAGCATTTGAAACCGATATTTGCGGCGGCTTTGATAAAGATTTCGTGTGTGAAGTGCTGCATGCGGCGGGATGGCTGAAACGAAGCGTCACGCGGTGGACAAAACAGCTTAAGCGTGCAGGGATAAGCACGGGCTGGTATTACGTTTTAGACGGCCATTTGCCGCCAGCGGAGCGGATGAAAGCAGATGCAGAAGAAGACTAGCAGGCGTTGCGCCCACATACGCGAGGGTGAAAAACGTGGTTACTTTGGTTACTCGAATATAACTTATTATTTTATATCATATTTTTAACTAAAAGGCTTGGTTACTTTGCTGGTTACCGCTTGGTTACCGTGGTTACCGTGGTTACCCGTAATGAATAGAGAAATTTAACAATCTTTATTTATAATATAAAACAATGATTTATTATGATAACCAATTATTTATCTTTATAAATCATGTGGTTAAGTGTTTCATGGTGACGCAAAAGCACTTAAAAACAGGTAAAACAAGCTGTTTGTTTATTTAAATCAATAGTTTAATGCGGTAACCGCTATTTTATTGTTTTTAATCAATATGTTAATGTAAAAGTAACCAAGCGGTAACCACGAAATTTTACGTTTTTTCCTTTTAAATCAACGAAGTAACCAAAGTAACCAGCTTTTTGAGGGTGCGCTATATATATTTGCGCGGAAAAGGTGTTTTAAATGATAGACGGTATCATTAGCGGCGTGTTGGTGTTGCCGCCGAAGCGGCTGTTTACCCGCCGCGCCAGCCCCTACGTTATCGGCAAGATTGATGTGATGGCCGTGCGGCAAGACGGGCAACCCGTGCATGGCAATGTAATCGCGTTTGATGCGGGTGTTTGCACCGCCCTGCTGGCCATGAGCAAGGGCGATACGGTATCACTAGGCGGCATCATCACGCCGAAGCTGGCAGATGATTACGGGCAAGCGGTGGTAGAGCTGAATATCACCGCGCTGGCCGTGTTGAGCGGCTACCATATCGGGCAGGCAAACGGCAAAGGCCGCTTGCTGGCTATGTTGGCAC
This sequence comes from Uruburuella suis, assembly GCF_022870845.1. Classification (GTDB taxonomy): domain Bacteria; phylum Pseudomonadota; class Gammaproteobacteria; order Burkholderiales; family Neisseriaceae; genus Neisseria; species Neisseria suis. The sequence goes on along the minus strand of NZ_CP091507.1, from coordinate 1,760,474 downwards.
GGGTATAAGCGGCGGCAGAGGTAAGGCCGTCTGAAAGCTTAGGTACTTCCAGCCGTTCGAGCCATGCGGGCAATTCGCACCGCATTTATTGGGAAGCGTGGCGGTGCTTATGCTTCCTTACTGGCTGCAAGGGGGGGGCGGTTTGAGAGTTCAGACGGCCTTTTCTTCTAGACCGCCGCCCCTCTCACGCATACTTTTTAGCTGTTTTTTCATTGATTTTGTTAAAGGTTTTTTGTTGAAGAATGGTTTAAGGGCTGGAAACCCGCAAGGGGCGGGGCATGAAAAGTTTCCGCCCCCTGTTTTCCTAGACCCCCCACACTCGCATACAGAGAAAATTTTCTTGTGGGGGATTGTTAATTAACTTTTAACAAGCCTGTTAAGCCCTTAATTATTGGCACTTTATGGCGCGGCATAGCAAACCTTTCAGACGGCCAAAAAACGCGGCGGAAACTTGCCCCGCTGGCTGGCTGCTGGCGTTGGTTTCGATGCTTGCCAAATGTAAACACACACGATACAATGTTGTAAACAATAGAGATACAGCCATGATAATTTCATTTCAGCACAAAGGGCTTGAGCGGTTTTACAAAACAGGCAGCAAAGCAGGGATACAGGCCGCCCATGCTGTCAAACTTGCCCGTATCCTTGCGCGGCTGAACAGCGCAAAAGCCCCTAGTGATATGAATATTGCAGGCTGGCACTTGCACCCGCTGGCAGGAGATTTAAAAAACCATTGGAGCGTGAAAGTAAATGGAAATTGGCGCGTAACATTCAAACTTGAAAACGGCCATGCCGAAATTGTGGATTATCAAGATTACCATTAGGAGCAAACATCATGCGTATGCACAACCCCCCGCACCCCGCCGAAGTGATTCGTGAAGATATTTTGCCAGAACTTGGCTTGAGCGTAACCGAGGCCGCGAAGCAATTAGGCATTTCCCGCGTGACCCTTTCCCGCCTGCTTAACGGCAAATCGGGCATTAGTGCCGATATGGCCTTGCGCCTGCATGCTTGGTTAGGCAGCAACAGCCCCAGCCCTGAAAGTTGGCTACACCAGCAAGCCGATTATGACTTGTGGCAAGCCGCACAAAAAGGCAAACCCGATGTAATCCCCGCTTATGTGCATTGATATTGCATATTTCAAGCAAGCGTAAAAAGTGGGTAAACAAGTGGGTAAAATATTTTCATAAAAACTAAATTCCTTTTAGTATCAATATATTGAGCAGTCAAGATATATTATGATGGAAAACGGGTTTTAATCTTTCAGACGGCCTTTTCTTTTTGCAGGCCGTCTGAAAATCTATCGAAATCAAACGATAAAACCAAAGAGAACAATATGTCAGTCAACCATTATGAAAATTTCCCCGTCGGCTCGCTGGTGTTGCCGCGCCGTTTGCGCAAGCCGGTGCATGCGGTTTATGCGTTTGCGCGCACGGCGGACGATATTGCCGATGAAGGTGAGGTGGCAGATGCCGTGCGTTTGTGCCGGCTGGAGGAGCTGCAAAAAGAACTGGATACGGTTTCGCGCGGGGAAACGCCGAAAAGTGCGTTGATGCAGCGTTTGCAGCGCGAGGCCGTGCGCCCGTTTGCCATGCCTTTGCAGCCGTTTTACGATTTGCTCGATGCTTTTAAACAGGATGTGGTGAAAAAGCGTTATCAGGATTTCGGTGAATTGGTGGATTATTGCCGCAAAAGCGCCAACCCGGTGGGGCGCATGATGCTGCATCTTTACGGTGAAACCGACAGCCGAAGCATTGCCCAGAGCGACGGCATTTGCACTGCTTTGCAGCTGATTAATTTTTGGCAGGATGTGGCGCTGGATTGGCAAAAAGGGCGCGTGTATCTGCCGCAGGAAGATTTGCAGAAATTCGGCGTCACCGAAGCGCAGATTGGCGAGGGGCGGGTGGATTTTGCTTTCCAGCGCTTGATGGCTTATGAATGCGACAAAGCGCACAAAATGCTCAAGGCGGGCTCGCCTTTGGGCAAAACGCTCAAAGGCCGCACCGGCCTGGAATTGCGCATGATTATTCTCGGCGGCCAGCGTATTGTGCACAAACTTGAAGAAAACAAATACGATGTGTTCCGCGCGCGGCCGAAGCTGGGCGCGAAAGATTGGTGGCAGATTGTGCGGCGTGCGGTGTTGAAGAAATAAGTTTTTGGCAAATCAACAAAAGGCCGTCTGAAAATATTTTCAGACGGCCTTTTGTTGCCGGTGGTCGCAAAAGCGATAAAAAAGCGTTGTGCAAAAGACTCGGTTTTAATGCTGATAATAAACGGCAGGCATCAGCGGGCGTGCCCGCCCGGCGCTTTCCAACGCATGGACAGTGCCATGCCGGCGATGACCACCGCGGTGCCGATCATATCATTGCGGGTAACGGCGGTATGAAAAAACGCGGCAGAGAGCAAAATGCCGAACACCGGATTCATCAGGTGAAACACCGAAGCCGAATCGGAGCCGATGCGGCGCACCAGCCAAAACCACATCCACATGGCCACAATCGAAATGGCGATAACTTGATACAGCCACGACAACACAAATGGTGTATTCGTCATTGCGGCATACAGGCTTTGGTATTCGGCGAACGGCAACAACAGCAGGCCGCCGACCAGATTTTGAATGCCGATTAAGGGCAGCGGATGCAATGCTTGGGCATGGCGCTGGTAAAACAGGGTGCCGGCCGAGAGCGCGGCCACGCCCAGCAGCACCCAAACCACACCTAGGCCGAAAGCGGCGTTGCCCAATTTGTCTGACAGCGCGATATACACGCCCGAAAAGCCGATGGCGATGGCCAGCAGCAGCTTGGCATGCAGACGCGTGCCCAGCAGCACCGACAGCAGCAAAGTGATAAACGGCGTGGTGGCCACCAATAAAATCACCAGCTGCGGCGACACGGTTTGCAGGCCGGTGTAGGAAAAGCCGAGGTAAAGCGCATAGTTGAGCAGCCCCAGCAAGCTGCCGACAAGCCACAAGCGGCGATTGCGCAAGCCGGCAAAAGGCTGCCGCCGGTTTAGCCAAGCCCACACCGCCAGCAGCAGCAAGCCGGCCGACACAAAGCGGAAAAACAAAAAATTCAGCGGCAACACATAATCAATGGAAACCTTGCCCGCCACAAAAGCCGACGACCACACCAAGCTGAACAGGCAGCCAAACAGAAACACGGGCATGATGCGCTCCCAATAAAAAGACAGCCTCAATATAAACATTTTTCAGACGGCCTTATTTCGTTGCGTAACGAAATGAATTCAGGCACAGTGGCTTCATCATACTGATTGTCAGCATACCATGTCCTATTCACACAGGCCGTCTGAAAGCGGCCGAGAATATCCATTCTAAAAAGTAATCTGGCTGCGTTGCCACCTTGCAAGCTTGCTTTTTTGAATCGGTATAAAGCCGAGGAAACCGCCATGTCGCTCGCTCATTATTTCACCCACATCGCCCACTTAATCGGCCACCCCAGCCGTGCCTTGATGCTCGATGCCTTGCTGGGCGCAGAAGCCTTGCCGGCCACGGCCTTGGCTGAGAGCGCCGGCATCAGCGCGCAAACGGCCAGCCGGCATTTGCAGCTGTTGGCCGATGCGGGGCTGCTGCGCGTGCAGCAGCAGGGGAAATTCCGCTATTTCCGCATTGCCGATAATCAGGTTTACCATTTGTTGCAGCAATTGGCCGAAATCCGCCTCGGCAGCAAGCCGCAAAGCGTGATGGCGGGCGAGCCGGCTTTACACACCTTGCGTCGCTGCTACGACCATATGGCCGGGCGGCAGGGCGTGGCGCTGACACAGGCTTTGTTGGCGCAGCAAAAATTGTTGGCCGATGCGGCCAACGGGCGCTTTGTGATTACCGATGCCGGGCGGCTGTGGCTGGAAACGCTGGATATTGCGGCATTGCAGCCGCACACGGCTTGGTGCATGGACTGGACCGAGCAAGTGCCGCATATTGCCGGCTGGCTCGGCGCGGCTTTGTTTGATGCGTTTGCCGCACGGTCTTATGTGCACGCTTCAGCCACCGCCCCGCGCGTGTTGCGGCTCACGGAAAAAGGGCGCGCTTTTTTGGCGCGCGAATTCGGGCTGGCGGCTTAAGAATCATCATTAAGACTATTAATTCGGCAATTAAATATTGAAATGTTTATGCAGCATACTTCACCTTCGGATCTCTAAAATACGCAGCCACCCGTTGAGGATGGTTCTCCAGCATCCGCATATGATTCTCCGTTGCCTGCTTCAGTTTCGCTTTTGTACGATGCTGAACACGCGAGCCCAGTGCTTGTTTCAAATCCGCATTCAACCGTTCATCAGGGTTCAGCTCCGGGCTGTAACTGGGTAAATAAAACACTTCGATCTTCTCTTTATGCTTTTCCAACCAGGCTTTGACCGGCTTGCTGTGGTGAACCCGCAGGTTATCCAGTATCAGGAAGATTTTCTTACCGGCATCTTTGATTAATGCTTCCAGAAACTCAATCAGCTTGTCGCTGTTGAATGCATCTTCCACAATCATCCAGCGTGCCTTGCCCTGGTTGGTCACCGTTGAAATCATCGAAAGTTTATGCCGTGTCCCGCCTACGGTATAGGCTACCGGCGTTTGTCCTTTGGGCTGATAACCCCGCCCGCGTACATCGGTATTGACTACCGCTGTTTCATCACCCCAATGGATTTCCGCTTTTTCGGCTTTTGCCCGTTTGGCGATATCGGGATAGGTTTCCTCCAGCCATTGCTTCACTGCTTCGGGACGTTGCTCGTAGGCGCGCCGGATGGGTTTTTGCGGCGTAAACCCCCAGCGCTTGAGGTATTCGCCTACCGTACGTACCGGCAATTCGATAGCCAGCTCTTGCTTGATCAAGGCCATAACCGCCGCCCGAGTCCATAAGGCGAAGTCCATTTTCATCTGCTCGGGGCGCTTTTCACAGATAAGGCGCTGTATGTGGGCTTCCTGCTCTTCACTCAGTTGGCGGCAACTTCCTGATGGGCGTCCGCGCTTTTTGGGTGCCAATGCTTTGATGCCGTCTGCTTCGGCGATTTTGATGGCTGAGCGCGCGGTGACATGACCCATGCCGAGCATTTCGGCGATTTGCTCGGGTGTTTTGCCCTGTTTGTGCAGTCTGACTGCTTGCTTGCGCCGTTCGAATTGGGCTTCGGCTGCAAGTTTTCTTCCGTCTTCTTTTTCCATTGGGGAGAAATGGGGATTAATGTTGAAATTTCAATATTTAATTGCCGAATCTATAGGGTCTGTTCACAATTCATCCGCGAGTAAGATTTTGAGCGCAAAAGCGTGGCTGCAAGGCGAAAAGCACAGCAAGGTTGAACACCTTGCGAGCATTTTCAACGCAGCAGGCGTGTTTTTGAGCCAAAATATTGCCGCGTGATGAAATGTGAACAGACCCTAGGGTCTGTTCACAATTACTTGTCATAAAGGTAGCCACATCACAATGCATCCCAATAAAACCGTGCTGTGGAAGTTGCGCTTTAGCTTATCGTAGCGGCTGGCAATCGCTCGGAAATGTTTCAGACGACAAAAAGTATTCTCCACCAAGTGCCTGATTTTATAAAGATACCAGTCCATGTCTTTATTTTTCTCTTCCCTGTCTTTTCTATAGGGAATATTGGCTTTCGCGCCACTTTCCTCTATCTGTTCCCTGAGTCGGTCTGAATCATAGCCCTTATCCGCATTCACAAGCTCAGTTCCGGCAAGATCGATGTTATCAAGCAATTCCGGCGCAACGCTGATATCGTTGATATTGCCCGCAGTAATGATAATCTCAACCGGATTGCCTGAGACGTCTACCGCCAGATGAATCTTGCTGGTCATCCCGCCCCGGCTCATACCGATTGCGTGTTCCTCTTCTTCGCTGAGCCATGAGGCGCCGGCTGAATGTTGATGCGCCCGAACATAGCTGCCATCTATGGCTACCCATTCCAAATCACAGTCTTGGCTGAGCTTTTTTAAGGCTTCGGCAAAAATACCTTTTGCCGACCAACGGTTATAAGCCGTGTAAACGGTATGGTGTTTGCCGAAATACTCGGGCAGATCGCGCCAAGGGATGCCGGTTCTGACTCTGTATAGGATGCCTTCGAAAATCAGGCGTAGATTGGGTTTGCAATAAACACCCAAATCACGCAGAATGGGCAACAGCTTCGTCCAGTATTCATCTTTGAGTAGTGTGCGGGGCATGGCAGGTGTATTAGGGTTGTGTGAGAGCTCCCTTTTTACACCTGCTTTCCTTTTTATTCAATGTTATGACAAGTAATTGTGAACAGACCCTAGGCCGTCTGAACGCATTATGTTCAGACGGCCTTTTTGTTTGCTGCTTTATCAATCCAGCGTGAGCAGCATATCTTCTTTCACTTCTTCCATCACCACATAGCTGCGGCTCTCGGCGGCGGCGGGCAATTGCAGCAGGATATTGCCGAGCATATCGCGATAGGCCGACATATCGGGCAAGCGCACTTTAATCAGGTAATCGTATTCGCCCGACACCAAATGGCATTCCATAATTTGCGGAATCAAGGCCACTTCGCGGCGGAAATCTTCAAAAATATTGCCCGATTTCGAGCGCAGCTTGATTTCCACGAAAACCAGCAGGCTTTGCCCCAATGCATGCGGGTTGAGGCGGGCGTGGTAGCCGCTGATGATGCCTTCTCGCTCGAGCCGGCGCACGCGCTCGGTAACGGGGGTGGTGGACAAGCCCACTTTTTCGGCCAATTCGGTCATGGCGATGCGGGCGTTTTGCTGCAAGAGCTTGAGAATTTTGCGATCGGTTTTGTCGAGTTCTTTCACTTTGCTTTTTCACTTTAATTGATAAAATTTCAGCCATCATAAAATAAAAAATATTAAAAATAAAGTGAAAAAAACTATTTAATTTTGATTAGACTGGCCGCTTTCACTAGGGTTTGTTTGCCTTGCGGCGGCGAGCCGGATTTTGAGCAAAAAAGTGTGGTTGCAAGGTGAAATGCAAACACATGCCAAATAATAAATTAAAGAGGAAGAAACATGCACATCATCGTATTGGGCGCAGGCGTGGCGGGTGTGTCCACCGCGTGGTATCTGGCCAAAGCCGGCCATCAGGTGACGGTTATCGACCGCGCCGAAGCGGCGGCAATGGAAACCAGCTTTGCCAATGCCGGCCAGCTCTCGTATGGCTACACCACGCCGTGGGCGGCGCCGGGCATTCCGCAAAAAGCGCTCAAATGGCTTTTCAGGCCGCATTCGCCGCTGATTTTCAAGCCCGACGGCAGCCTGTTTCAATTGCGCTGGCTGTGGCAGATGCTGGCCAATTGCAACGAAGCGGCTTATCACCTGAATAAAGAACGCATGGTGCGTATTTCGGAATACAGTCGCGCGCTGTTCAATCAATTTGAGGCCGAAACCGGTATGGGCTTTGAAGCGCGCCATCGGGGCACGGTGCAGATTTTCCGAAGCGCCGCCGAAGTGGCCGCTTCAGCCAAAGATGTGGCAGTGCTCGAAGCCTACGGCGTGCCTTACCGCCGCTTGCGTGCCGATGAATGCGCCGAATATGAGCCGGCGCTCGCGGCGGTGGCGCACCAATTGGCCGGCGCGCTTTATCTGCCCAACGACGGCACCGGCGACTGCCATCTTTTCACCACCCGCCTGGCGGCATTGTGTGCCGAAAAAGGCGTGGTGTTTAAGTTTAACCACAGCATCGAGCGGCTCGAGCAGGCCGGCGGCAAAATCAGCGCCGTGCATGCCGGCGGCGAGCGCTTTGAGGCCGATGCTTTTGTGTGCGCCTTGGGCAGCTTCAGCCGGCCGGCGTTGGCCGCTTTGGGGCTGGATTTGCCGGTGTATCCCGTGAAAGGCTATTCGCTCACGGTGCCGGTGGTCAACGATGCGGCCGCACCGGTGTCGACCATTATCGATGAAACCTATAAAGTGGCCATCACCCGCTTTGATGAGCGCATCCGCGTGGGCGGCATGGCCGAATTGTCGGGCTATCAAATCCAGCTGAATCCGAAGCGGCGCGAAACGCTCGAATTGGTGCTCAACGATTTGTATCCCCACGGCGGCGACACCGCACAAGCCGCTTTTTGGAGCGGCCTGCGCCCGATGACGCCCGACAGCACGCCGATTGTGGGCGCCACCCGCTTCGATAATCTTTTCCTCAACACCGGCCACGGCACGCTGGGCTGGACCATGTCGTTGGGCTCGGGCAAGCTGGCCGCCGATTTGGCCTCCGGCACGGCCACCGAAATCCGCAGCGATGATTTGGGGCTGTCGCGCTACAGCGGCGCACACGCGCATGCATAAAGCGGCGCAATCGGCTTATACGAATCCAAAAAACTAACCTAACTTCGTTGTTTCGCCTAGCCGTACTATTTGTACTGTCGCAGGCTGCCGCCTTGTTCGCTTACTTTTTTGAATTGGTATTATAATCGTTTCATTTTATTATTTTTTATTATTTTGAATCAATCAGGCCGTCTGAAAATATTTCAGACGGCCTCAGAAGGAATACAGAACATGCGCCCGCTCAATGCCCAAATCCGCCTGGAAAACCTACGCCACAATTACCAAGCCCTCAAGCATATCCACGGCAATAAATTGCTGGCGGTGGTGAAAGCCAATGCCTACGGCCACGGCGCATTGCGTTGCGCCCATGCGCTGGCCGACATCGCCGACGGCTTTGCCGTGGCCACCATCGAAGAGGCCTTGGAATTGCGCGAAGGCGGCATCGACAAGCCGATTGTGCTGCTCGAAGGTGTGTTTGAAGCGGCCGAATATGCATTAATCGACCAACACCGTTTGTGGCCGGCAGTAGGCAGCCAATGGCAGCTCGAAGCCTTGCTGGCGCACGATTGGCAGCAGCCGGTAAACGTGTGGCTCAAAATGGATTCGGGCATGCACCGCGCCGGCTTTTTCCCGCACAATTTCGCCGCCGCCTACACCGCCTTGAAGCAATCGGCCAAGGTGGCCGAGATTGTGAAATTCAGCCATTTTGCCTGCGCCGACGAGCCGGGCAGCGGCATGACCGAAATGCAGATCGAAGCGTTTGATCTGGCCTGCGAAGGCCTGCCCGGTGAAGAGAGCCTGGCCAATTCCGCCGCTATGCTTGCCCACCCTGCCGCGCGGCGCGATTGGGGCAGGGCGGGCATTGCACTCTACGGCGCGAGCCCCTTTGGCGGCACCGATGAGCGCTTGCGTCCGGTGATGCGCCTGAGCACGGCGGTGTTTGGCGAGCGCGTGTTGCAGCCGCATTCGCCCATCGGCTACGGCGCCACGTTTTATACCAGCAAATCCACCCGCGTGGGTCTGATTGCCTGCGGCTATGCCGACGGCTACCCGCGCCTCGCCGGCACCGACACGCCCGTGGCCATCGGCAGCCACCGCAGCCGCCTGCTCGGCCGCGTGTCGATGGACATGATCACCATCGAATTGGATGTGTCGCGCGAAGGGCTCGGCGATGAAGTGGAATTATGGGGCGATGTGGTGCATGTAAACGAAGTGGCCGCCGCCGCCGGCACCATCGCTTATGAATTGTTGTGCAACGTGAAGCGCGCGAAATTTACATATTTTGACTAAAGGCTTGCCCACACCTCATCCGCGGATAAGATTTTGAGCGAAAAAGTGTGCTTGCAAGGCGGAAGCACCGCAAGGTTGAACACGTTGCGCACATTTTCAACGCAGCAGACGCGTTTTTTCGCCGATAGATTACTGTGTTATTACCGTGTGATGAAATGTAAGCAAACCCTTACATCTTGGCAAATCAAGCAAATCAGGCTATAAATAAGCACGAAATGTCAAAAGGCCGTCTGAAAGACTTTTCAGACGGCCTTTATCTTTAAATTCACACGAGCGTGTATGAACGAAACCCAATCATTAAGCTTAGCCAAACAATTAATCGCCGAAGCTTCTGTTACCCCCGACGACAAACAATGCCAGGCCATTTTGGCTGCGCGCCTGCAAAAAATCGGCTTCACCATCGAAACCATGCACTTTGGCAACACCCAAAATATCTGGGCGCGGCGCGGCAGCGAAGCGCCGCTTTTGTGTTTTGCCGGCCACACCGATGTGGTGCCCAGCGGCCCCGTGGAAAAATGGGATTCGCCGCCTTTTGTGCCCACCGAGCGCAACGCTCGGCTTTACGGGCGCGGCGCGGCCGACATGAAAACCAGCATCGCCTGTTTTGTAACCGCATGCGAGCGCTTTGTGGCGGAAAACACGGCGCACAAAGGCAGCATCGCCTTGCTGATTACCTCTGATGAAGAGGGCGATGCTTACGATGGCACCACCAAAGTGGTGGATGCGCTCAAAGCGCGCGGCGAATCAATTGATTATTGCATTGTGGGCGAGCCCACCGCAGTGGAAAAGCTGGGCGACACCCTCAAAAACGGCCGCCGCGGCTCACTCTCGGGCAACCTCACCGTGAAAGGCAAGCAAGGCCATATCGCTTACCCGCATTTGGCGGTGAACCCGGTGCACACCTTCGCGCCTGCGCTGGCCGAGCTCTCCGCCGCCGAATGGGACAAAGGCAACGCCTATTTCCCGCCCACCGGCTTTCAAGTGTCCAACATCAACGGCGGCACCGGTGCCACCAATGTGATACCCGGCGCGCTCAACGTGAAATTCAATTTCCGCTTTTCCACCGAATCCACCGACATCGGCCTCAAACAGCGCGTGCACGATGTGCTCGACAAACACGGCATCGCCTACGATATCGAATGGCAATGCTCCGGCCAGCCCTTTCTCACCGCCGCCGGCCGGCTCACCGAAGTGGCGCAGGCCGCGATTGAGAAAGTGTGCGGCATCAAAGCCGAGCTTTCCACCAGCGGCGGCACTTCAGACGGCCGTTTTATCAAAGCCATTGCCGCCGAGCTGATTGAATTGGGGCCCTGCAATGCGAGCATCCACCAGATTAACGAAAATGTGCTGCTGGCGGATATTCCCCGTTTGTCGGCTATTTATGAAGAAATGATGCGGCAATTATTATGAGCGCCTGTTAGGGGCTGTTTACAATTCATCTCGTGGCAATCTTTTGGCTCAAAAACGCGCCTGCCGCGTTGAAAATGCTCGCAAGGTGTTCAACCTTGCTGTGCTTTTCGCCTTGCAGCCACGCTTTTGCGCTCAAAATCTTACGCACGGATGAATTGTGAACAGCCCCTAGCAATAGAAAAAAGATTGCAAACAAGCGCTGAGGCCGTCTGAAAGCCGGATTCAATCAAGCCAGAAAGCAGAGTAATGCCATGAACCTGAAAAACCGCCATTTTTTAAAACTGCTCGATTTCACCCCCGCCGAAATCCACTATCTGCTCGATTTGTCGGCCGAATTGAAAGCGGCCAAAAAAGCCGGCGCAGAAGTGCCGAAGCTCAAAGGCAAAAACATCGCCTTGATTTTCGAGAAAACTTCCACCCGCACCCGCTGCGCTTTTGAAGTGGCCGCGATGGACCAAGGCGCCGGTGTTACCTATCTCGAACCCACCGGCAGCCAGATCGGCCACAAAGAAAGCATCAAAGACACCGCCCGCGTGCTCGGCCGCATGTATGACGGCATCGAGTATCGCGGCTTCGGCCAAGCCATCGTGGAAGAGCTGGCCGCTTATGCCGGCGTGCCCGTGTTCAACGGCCTCACCAACGAATTCCACCCCACGCAAATGCTGGCCGACGTGCTCACCATGCGCGAGCACAGCCAAAAGCCGCTCAACGAAATCGCTTATGCTTATGTGGGCGATGCCCGCTCCAATATGGGCAATTCGCTGCTGCTGATCGGCGCTTTGCTGGGCATGGATGTGCGCATCGGCGCGCCCAAACACTTGTGGCCGTCTGAAAGCCTGATTGCCAAAGCGCACGAGCTGGCGCAAACCAGCGGCGCGCGCGTGCTGCTCACCGACGATCCGCAAGAGGCCGTGGCCGGTGTCGATTTTATCCACACCGATGTGTGGGTGAGCATGGGCGAGCCGGAAGCCGCATGGCAAGAGCGCATCGATCTGCTCAAGCCTTATCGCGTCACCCCCGAATTGATGGCCGCTTCGGGCAAGCCGCAGGTGAAATTTATGCACTGCCTGCCCGCATTTCACAACCGCGAAACCAAAGTGGGCGAGTGGATTTACCAAACCTTCGGCCTCGACGGCGTGGAAGTAACGGAGGAAGTGTTTGAAAGCGAAGCCTCAATTGTGTTTGACCAGGCCGAAAACCGTATGCACACGATTAAGGCCGTGTTGGTGGCTTTGTTGGCGTAAATCAAATAACGTTAATTGATGAATAAAAAGGCCGTCTGAACATGTTATATTTTCAGACGGCCTTTTTTAAATCAGGAGCTTTACCATGAAACGCAACCTATTCGCCCTAGCTGCGCTGGCGCTGGCCTTGAGCGCATGCAGCAGCGCCAAAAACGAAACCCAAGCCCTGCAAGAGCGGCTTGCCGAAGCCGAAACAGCAGTGAAATTGTCGGCCGAAAACAGCCGCCGCTTAGAGGGCATGTATTCCGACATCTATTTCGAGCTCAACAGCCTCACCGTGGCCAATTTCGAAGCCAAAGTGGCACGCGGCGACACCTTTTACGCCTATATCGGCCGCCCCAGCTGCGGCGATTGCAACGCATTCGAGCCGATGCTCAAGCGCGCCATCGAAGCACACAAGCTGCAAGACAAACTTTCGTTTGTCAACGTGCACCGCCTGCATCAAGACAAAACCGCCTGGGCAGCCTTCAAGCAGAAATACCGCCTCAGCGGCACGCCCGTGCTGGCCAAATACAGCAAAGGCGTGTTGGTGAACAAGCTTGATTTTGAGGAAAACGGCGGCATCAGCGCCGAAGATTTGCAGAAATGGCTGGCGCTCAACCGCTTGTGATGCGTATTATACCAATCCAAAAAAATAACCTTACAAAATAAAAGCAGTTTGGCAACATCATCCGCGTAGGTCGGATTCTTGAATCCGACGTTTGGCCAACGGCCAAAGCGATGTGCGTGGCTTGTTCTACGAACAAGTGTCGGATTCAAGAATCCGACCTACGGGCTGCCTGTTTGTATATTATTTTTTAGAATTGGTATTATACCAATTCAAAAAAGTAAGCTAACAAGGCGGCGAGCCGCAGACAGTACAGATAGTACGGCAAGGCGAGACAACGAAGTTAGGTTATTTTTTTGGATTGGTATTAATCGGATAAGGTTGATTTTTTGGCGATAAAAACCAAGGCCGTCTGAAACATAAATCGTTCAGACGGCCTTATTGTTGAATGAAAAAACGCGCGCTTGCCGGTGGCGCATATCTTGCATACGCGCTGTGTTTGCTTTGGCGGGTTTGCTTTACCGCTTGTTGCGCCTGCCCGCACAAAGCGGCCAAATCGAGTTATAATATAACATTGGCTCTGAAGGCCGTCTGAAAGCAGCGTATGCAAACCATCAAGCAGCAAATCCTCAGCCAAGCCCGCCAAAACGGCGCTCAGGTGACGGCTCTGCGCGAGCAGGTGCTGGATATTGTGCTTGCCCGGCCCGGCGGCGTGATCAAAGCCTATAATGTGCTCTCGCAAATGCAGCAGCAAAGCGAGGGCCCGGTGGCGCCGCCCACCGCTTATCGCGCGCTCGATTTTTGGGCGGAGCAGGGCGTGTTGCACAAAGTGGCGGCGGTAAACGGCTATGTGTTGTGCAGCCATGCGCAGCACGATTGCGGCGCGCATTGCCACGAAAGCGCGCCGCACCACAGCGCGTTTATTTTGGTGTGCAGCGAATGCGGCGCGGTAGACGAGCAAACGCTCAGCCGCGAATGGCAGGCCTTGCGCGCCGGTGTGGCCGCCGGCGGCTTTTCGCTTCAAGACGAACATGTGGTATTAACAGGGATATGCAGCAAATGTCAGTAAAAAAAACCAAAGTGCATTTAATTTCCGGCTTTTTGGGCACCGGCAAAACCACCGCGCTCAAAAGCCTGATGGCGCAGAAAAACCCGGATGAAAAATGGGTGATTATTGTGAACGAATTCGGCGAAATCGGCATTGATGGCGCTGTGTTGAGCGATAATGGCATTCCCGTGGCCGAAATTGCCGGCGGCTGCCTCTGCTGCGTGGCCGGCCCGCAAATGAGCAACACCGTGGCCAAAATGCTGCGCGATGTGGCACCCGACCGCTTAATGATAGAAGCCAGCGGCTTGGCACATGCGGCCAGCGTGATTGATGAATTGAAAACGCCGCCTTTGGATCAATCGCTGGAAATCGGCGCGGTGTTTACCGTGGTGGATCCGCGCCAGTTTGTCAGCCCCGATTATGCACAACAAGCGCTTTATAAAGACCAAATCGGCGTGTGCGATGTGTTGGTGGCGAGCAAAACCGATTTGTGCGGCCCTGAAGTGCTGGCCGAATTCCGCGAAAAAGCCGCCAAGCTGTTTCCGCCCAAAGCGCTGGTGGCCGAAGTGGACAATGCGCAGATGAACATCGAATGGCTCGATATTCCCGTGGTGGAAAAATCGCGCTACCGCCTCAAAACCCTGCCCGACAACACCATGGGCTTCCAATCGCAAGGCTTCACCTTTGCCGCCGGCCAAGATTTCGACGGCGAGCGGCTCACTAACTTTTTTAACGATTTGCCCAAAATGACCGAAGGCTTGGTGCGCGCCAAAGGCGTGTTTCAAGTGCTGGGCACTTGGGTGTGGCTCAACTGGGTGGACGGCCAATGGGGCGCGAGCCAGGTTTCATGGCGTCGCGACAGCCGCTTCGAGCTGATTGCCAAATCGTTTGATGCCGATTTGATTGAGAAAAAACTCACCGAAGCGTTGGAATAAAACAATGCAGAATAAATAAAGAGGCCGTCTGAACACTTTTCAGACGGCCTGTTTGATGCTGATGGATGCACGTTTGGAATTATTGCCGAAAGAGATATTGACAAGCGCGAAACCAATTCATTATAGTGGCCGCGACAGCTTGATTTTAAAGTGTTTGTTAAGTGGTTCCGACGAATGTATGAAACGAGGAGGCGGCACAATGGCAACATTCGAATTGAAAAAAAGCGACACAGGCGAATTTCATTTCAATTTTCTTGATGAGCACGACAAAACCATTTTGCGCAGCGAACAATACAGCAGCAAAGCCGCCGCACAAAACGGCATCGAATCGATACGCACCAATGCCGGCAACGATGCCCGCTACGATTTGAAAGAGAGCCAATCGGGCAAGCTTTATTTCAACCTCAAAGCCGCCAACGGCCAGATTATCGGCACGAGCATGATGTATGCCGACCATGCTGCGCGCGAAGCGGCCGTGCTGTATGTGAAGGGCGGCGCGGCGCATGCGGGCGTGGTGGAAGATTTATAAACACACACCGCAAATAAACCGACAGGCCGTCTGAAAGCTTTCAGACAGCCTTTTTTGTTTATTGTCGGAAATAATCCGTTATAATCGGCAGATTCATTTTTCAGGAAAGCGCATTATGCCCCGTTTTTACCCGCACCCGATTATCGCCCGCGAAGGCTGGCCGTTTATTTCGGCAGGCTTGGTGCTCAGCATCATCGTAACCGCCTGCGCCGGCTGGTGGTCGCTGCCGTTTTGGCTTTTCACCGCCTTTGCTTTGCAGTTTTTCCGCGACCCTTCGCGCCCGATTCCGCAAGATGCCGATGCCGTGCTGTGTCCGGCCGACGGGCGCATTGTGGTGGTGGAAAAAGTGCTCGACCCCTACCGCAATGTGGAAGCGCTGAAAATCAGCGTGTTTATGAATGTGTTCAACGTGCATTCGCAGCGCGCGCCGGTTGACGGCACCATTACCGGGGTGGAATACAACAAAGGCAAATTCGTGAATGCCGCGCTGGATAAAGCCAGCACCGAAAACGAGCGCAATGCTGTGTTGGCCACCACCCGCAGCGGCCGCGAAATCACCTTTGTGCAAGTGGCCGGCCTCGTGGCGCGCCGCATTTTGTGCTACATCGGCGAAGGCGAAAAAGTGGTGCGCGGCGAGCGCTACGGCTTTATCCGCTTCGGCTCGCGCGTGGATGTGTATCTGCCCACCGATGCCCGCGCAGAAGTGGCCATCGGCGATAAAGTGAGCGCCAGCAGCACCATTTTGGCGCGCCTGCCTTTGAGCGCACCGGCCGCAGAGCCTGAGCCGCAAACCGTGGCAACCCCCGATGCTGCGGCCACCGCTGCAGCGGCTGCGGCACTCACTCCGATCGAGCGTGCCGGTGAAAACGGTGCCGATGCCGCAGAAACCAAAACCGTTGCTGCCGCTCAAGCAGGCGTGCTGGATGATGAGCAGCAAATTGTAGAAAATATTGCCGAAGAAGTGCGCACGGCCGCCGAGCAAGCGGTGAAGCAGGATAAATAACTTTACGCCAAAACGGTTTTCAGACGGCCTGAAAACCGTTTGTTGTTTCTGCTTCCTATTTATTCATGCCTTTTAGAAAGATTGCATCTTGAGCCAAAAGCCTGCCTTGTTCCCTGTCGACAAAACCCTCGAAAAGCCCGAGCGCGTGATGCTGGTGGGCGTGATGTTGAGCGCGGATTATGCCGGTGCCAACGAAACGCGCGAGCGCGCTTTTCAGGCGGCGCAGGCCGAAGCCGCCGATTTGGTGCGCGCCAGCGGCGGCGATTTGGTGTGCAGCGAAACCGCCAAGCGAGATAAGGCGCACAGCGCTTTATTTGTGGGCACCGGCAAGGCAGAAGAGCTGGCCGAAGCGGTGCAGCAGCATGAAATCGAGCTGGTGGTGTTTAACCACGAGCTCACGCCCACGCAGGAGCGCAATCTGGAAAAAGCGCTGCAATGCCGCGTGCTCGATCGTGTGGGCTTGATTTTGGCGATTTTTGCCCAACGGGCGCAATCACAAGAGGGCAAATTGCAGGTGGAATTGGCGCAACTCAGCCATTTGAGCGGCCGCTTGGTGCGCGGCTACGGCCATTTGCAGAGCCAAAAAGGCGGCATCGGCCTCAAAGGCCCGGGCGAAACCCGGCTTGAAACCGACCGGCGCTTGATCAGCCAGAAAATCAGCGCCTTGAAAAAGCAGCTGCAAAACGTGCACAAGCAGCGCGCCACCCGCCGCAAAGCGCGCATGGCCGGCAATATGCCCACTTTTGCGCTGGTGGGCTACACGAATGCCGGAAAATCCAGCTTGTTCAACCGCTTAACCAAGGCCGATGTGTTGGCCAAAGACCAATTATTCGCCACGCTCGACACCACCGCACGGCGGCTTTATCTCTCGGCCGAGGTGAGCGTGATTCTCACCGACACGGTGGGCTTTGTGCGCGATTTGCCGCACAAATTGGTGTCGGCTTTTTCCGCCACGCTGGAAGAAACCGCGCTGGCCGATGTGCTTTTGCATGTGGTGGATACGGGCCATCCGGCATTTGAGCGGCAGATGGATGATGTGGATAAAGTGCTGGAAGAAATCGGTGCGCATGAAGTGCCGCAGCTGATTGTGTATAACAAAATCGATCTGCTCAGCGGCGAAGCGGCGCGCGCGGCGGGGGTGTTGCGCGATGCAGCGGGCAGGGCAGTGGCGGTGAATGTGTCGGTGGCTCAAGGGCTGGGGCTGGAAGATTTGCGCGCAGCCATGATTGAGCGCGCAGAAGAAGTGCGCGGTGCGCGCAGCTGAATGTTATGAGAAAAGTGTCCGACAAAAAGCCGCCCGTGCAAACCGGCGGCTTTTCAATCATGTCTGCCTGCTGCATTAATGCGTGGGCAGCTGTTTTTTCTTACCTTGATGAAACTTGCCATACATCACCCAAACCATCAAACCTAAATAGCCCAAGGTAGATAAAAAGCCGATCACGGCAAAAATAGGCATCCAACGCTCGATCATCTCGATCATAATGATACTCCTAAAGCAAATACTCGTTTTCACAATATTGTTATATTGCGGCTTGGCCGCTGTAATGTCCCGTAAGTTCCTGAATCTTGTCAGGAATGCTTGGCAGTATGAAATTAAACTAAATAATCGTCAATTTGTTTGTATTGTTTTTTAGCTTTTTCGATAAATAAAGATGCAGTTGTCGCAGATTTGTGACATGAGGATGACAATAGAATAAAAAAGTGGGTAAGGCAGCCCAATAACTTCAATAAGAATCAAACGTATTCATGTGATTTTTTATTTTTATGGAGGCTTTGAATCGCTCTGACGAGCGCATTTTTCCGGCAATTTTATGCTGGTAAAGGCATATTTTTGAGGGTGTAGTGCTTATATTTCCTCGAAAATCCAATGCTGCATAGCGTAAAAAAAGATGATAAAAGGCGCTGCCATGAGTGATTCAGCTTTCTTAATGTTCAGTTGCTTTTAAAAATTCAAAATTATGATATTATAATTTTGTGTTTTTAAGGAGTGAATATGAATCAGGAATATTGGGCGGCTTTGGCCGGCGGTTTGTTGATCGGTTTGGCGGCGGCATTGATGTGGCGGCTCTACGGCCGGATTATGGGCAGCAGCGGCATCTTGGCCGGCGTGTTTGAGCGGCAGGGTTCTGAGCGTTTGTGGCGCTTGGCTTTTGTGGCCGGCGTGATGGTGTCGCCATGGCTTTATGCGGCGGCTTTCGGTATGCCTGAGGTGGTGATCACCGACAATCGCTGGCTGTTGGTGGCCGGCGGGCTTTTGGTGGGCTACGGCACGCGGCTGGGCTCGGGCTGCACCAGCGGCCATGGCGTGTGCGGCTTGGGGCGTTTGTCGTTGCGCTCGTTGGCGGCGGTGCTGGTGTTTATGCTGTTTGGTTTTGCAACGGTATTTGTGTTGCGCCATGTTTGGGGGACGGGTGTATGAACGGGATAATGTTTTTGCTGGGCTTGCTGTTTGGTTTCGGTTTGCTGCTTTCAGGCATGAGCAATCCGCAAAAGGTGCAGGATTTTTTGGATGTGTTTGGCCGTTGGGATGCTTCGCTGGCTTTTGTGATGGGCGGTGCGATATTGGTGACGCTTATCGCTTTTCGCGGCAGCCGCTCGGCTAAGCCGCTTTGTGCGCCTGCTTTTCAGGAGCCGGCCACTACGCGCATCGATCGCCGATTGCTGGCGGGCAGCGCTTTGTTCGGCATCGGTTGGGGCTTGGCCGGTATTTGTCCCGGCCCTGCTTTGGTGTTGGCAGGAATGCTGCGTGCCGAAATGCTGTGGTTTGGCGGCGCAATATTGGCCGGCATGTGGCTGTTCCGCTTGCAAAAGAGGCCGTGAATGGCGTAAAGTCGGCCGCATGCGGATGCAGAAAAGGAGCATAACGATGAGTAAAGTTCAAGCGGCTTTAATCGGCGCGGTGGCCTTGCTTCTGGCCGCTTGTGCCAGCACACCCGAGCAAAAAGCGGCAAAGGCGGCTGCGCAGCAAAAGCAGGAGCAGGAATTGCAGGTGGCGCTGGCGGGGCAATGTGATAAGGAAACGGCCATGTTGATGCAGCGCCAATTCAATCCGCCCGAGGGGCAAACCGAAAAGCAGCAGCAGGAATTCCGTTTGAAATATGTGGATAAAGTGGCCGACCCGATGTTTCAGGCTTGCTATAAAATGGCGTGGCAAAATTATATCGCTCAGCAGCGTTTGCGCCAGATGCGCTATTATTATGATGATTGGGATGATTTTTATTATCCGTTCAGACGGCCTTACCGTTATTGGTGAGAATAAACTGTGTATGATGTGGTTTCAGACGGCTCTTGGCCGTCTGAAACTTTTTTTAATGAAAGAAAGCATGGCTTTATAGTGAAAGCAAGCATGGCCAAATATTTCTTAGCGCTGCTGATGCTGCTGGCCGCGGCTTCGGGCTTTGCCCGCGGTGCGCCGGAAGCGGAAACTTTTTTGTGGCAGCTGAGCCAGCCGGGGCGGCCGGTTTCTTATCTTTTGGGCACGCTGCATGTGGGCAAAACGGGCGCGCGCCTGCCTGCGCATTATCAGCGCGCGCTTGAGCAAAGTGCGCAGCTGGTGGTGGAATCGAATGCCGATGAGCTGGCCGAGCCGCAATATGCCGCTGAAGCCGCGCGCATGGCGGCGCTGATGGCCGACACGCGCACGCTCGACCAATCCATCGGGCGTGTGCGCATGTTTGCGCTAAACCATGTGCTGCAACAGGGCAACGATACCATCGCGCTGGATGGCAGCAGCCGGCTCAAGCCGTGGGCTTTTTGGTTGAGCGTGCAGAGCCTTTATTCGCCCAAAGGCTATTCTTATCACAGCGGCACCGATAATTTGCTGATCCGGCAGGCAAAAGCGCAGCAAAAGCCGGTGATTGCGCTGGAGCGGCTCGAGCCGCTTTATTATTTCAACGCGGTGCCGGAAGATAAAATCCGCCGCAGCCTCGATATGCTGATCCGCCACCACCGCACCATTTTGGCCGAACAAAAAACGCTGGTGGCGGATTATCAGGCCAATCAAGCCGGCCGATTGTGGCAGGATGTGTCTGATCCTGAAGAGCAGTTTAAATATCTGCCGGTGCAGGATCGTGCTTTTTGGCAGCATTTGATGTATCAGCAGCTGCTGGTAGAGCGCAACCAGCAATGGCTGGTGCGGCTGGTGGAAATTCTGCCGCAGCAGCCCACGTTGGTGGCGGTGGGCGCGGCGCATTTATTTGGAGAACAAGGCCTGATTTTGCGGCTGCGGCAAGTGGGCTATCGGGTGGAGCCGGTGCTGCCTGAATAATATTCAGACGGCCTTGATATCAAATTGACCCTGCACTAAAAAAAGCGGATAATTTCAAACCTCTAATTCAACAATATTTTTTCAGACGGCCTCTCTACAAAAGGCCGTCTGAAACTTTTCCCAGGTAGCACACACATGAAATCACCCGAATTATTACTGCCCGCCGGCGGCCTCGAGCGCATGAGGGCTGCGTTTGACTATGGCGCCGATGCCGTGTATGCCGGCAGCCCGCGCTATTCGCTGCGCGCGCGCAATAATGAATTTGCCAAGCTTGAAGTGCTGGAGCAAGGCATTCGCGAAGCGCACGCGCGCAACAAGAAATTCTTTCTCACGGTAAACACCTTGCCGCACAACAGCAAGCTGAAAACCTTTATGGCCGATATGGAACCGCTGATTGCCATGCAGCCCGATGCGCTGATTATGGCCGACCCCGGCCTGATTATGAACGTGCGCGAACGCTGGCCGGAAGTGCCGATTCATTTGTCGGTGCAGGCCAACACCACCAACTGGTGGGGCGTGAAATTCTGGCAGAAAATCGGCGTGGAACGCATTATTTTGTCGCGCGAATTGAGCATCGAAGAAATTGCCGAAATCCGCCAACAATGCCCCGATATCGAGCTGGAAGTGTTTGTGCACGGCGCATTGTGCATCGCCTATTCCGGCCGCTGCCTGCTCTCGGGCTATTTCAACCACCGCGACCCCAACCAAGGCACCTGCACCAATGCCTGCCGCTGGGATTACAAAGTGCACGATGCGGCCACCGATGAAATGGGCGACGCCAAATTGCTGCAAGGTTTCGATTTCAACCGCGCCCAAGAAGAAGCCAATGCCGCATTTGAAGGCATCAACGGCCAAGTGCGCCACCCGGCTGCCGATAAAGTGTTTCTGATTGAAGAGGCCAACCGCCCCGGCGAAATGATGCCGATTATGGAAGACGAACACGGCACTTATATTATGAATTCCAAAGACTTGCGCGCCATCGAGCAAGTGGCTAAGCTCGCCGAAATCGGCGTGGACAGCCTCAAAGTGGAAGGGCGCACCAAATCGGTGTATTACGTGGCGCGGGTGGCGCAGGCTTATCGAAAAGCGATTGACGATGCCGTGGCGGGCAAGCCGTTTGACTTAGGCTTGCTGGCCGAATTGGAAGGCCTGGCCAACCGCGGCTACACACCCGGCTTTTTGGAGCGCCACCAAACGCAGGAATACCAAAACTATCTGGCCGGCCATTCACTGGCCAAGCAAAGCCAGTTTGTCGGCCAAGTCACCGAAATCGACGCCGAAGGCTGGGCCACCATTGAAGTGAAAAACAAATTCAGTGTGGGCGACACGCTGGAAATCATCCACCCTAGCGGCAACCAAACCGTGCAACTGGCCGCGATGACGCGCAAAGGCGAAGCGGTGGACGTGGCACCGGGCAACGGCATCGAAGTGAAGATTCCGCAGATGCAGGGCAAAGAAAAAGCGCTGATTGCGCGGGTGATGAATCCGTAAACGGTGTTGGATAAAGAAACAAAGGCCGTATGAAACAATTTGCAGCAAGCAGCTTGCAGGTAAAAACCGTTTCAGACGGCCTTATTTTGATTAGAATAGCAATATTCATCTGCAAAACACAAAGGAGCCGTGATGGCTGAAAATTCCCCTTCTAAAAGCCTGGTTTTATTGGGCATCACCTTGGCTGTCGGCCTGATTGCCGCTGCTTTCGTGCTGGGCACTCAGTTTAAAAACTTCCGCCAGCCCGGCACCATTACGGTGAAAGGCTTGGCTGAAAAGCCTTATCAGGCCGATAGCGCCGAATGGCAAACCAGCGTGGTTGTGCATGGGGCAACTTATCAAGAAGTGCTCGACGGCCTGAAACGTGCGCAGCCGGTGTTGGCCAAATTTTTGCAGCAGCACGGCTTTGGCGCGGCCGAAATCCAAACGCTCACGCCCACGGTGGAGCCTGCTTATGAAGAAAGCCGCAGCGGCGACGGCCGCTACCAACGAGTGCAAAACGGCTTTGACGGCGAACAAAAGTTGATGGTGAAAAGCAAAAATCTGGCCGATATCCAAGCCGCCAACCAGGCGATTTTATCCTTGCGTGCGGCCAATGAAGCCATCCGCTTCGAGCCGCCGCAATACTTGCTCAGTAATCTGGAAACCATCAAGCACGCGCTGATCACACAAGCCACCGAAGATGCCCACAAACGGGCGCAGGAATTCGCCAAAACCGGCGGCGCGGCGGTGGGCGCGATGCGTTCGGCTTCGCAAGGCTCGTTTAATATTTATGCCGACGGCGGCGAGGGCAGCAGCGATGATTACGGCGGCGTGTATGACAAATCCACCATCGGCAAAAATGTGCGGCTGGTGGTGACAATTGAATACGGCATTGATGCGAAATAATGGTATTCATGTGTAGATAAAGAGAGGCCGTCTGAATGTTCAGACGGCCTTTTTGATGCTTTTTTAACCCATCAAAGCACCGAAATATTTCACCAGCGTGATGCCGCTCAACACCGCCATCAACACCACCACAATCAGGCCGGCCACCGTCATCCACAGCGGGTGTTTGTAGTCGCCCACGATATTGGTTTTATAGGCTGCCAGCAAAATCAGGCCGAGCGATATAGGCAGAATCAGGCCGTTGAGCGTGCCCACCAGCACCAAAATCTGCGCCGGCCGCCCCACGGTGGCGAGCACGGCGGTGGAAACCGCGATAAAGCCGATTACCCACCAATTGCGGTGGCGCGCGATGGCGGGGCTAAAGCCGGTGATAAACGACACCGAAGTATAAGCCGCGCCGATCACCGAGGTAATCGAAGCGGCCCAAATCACCACGCCGAAAATCAGCAGGCCGATATTGCCCGCCACATATTCAAACGGGGTGGAAGCCGGATT
Organism: Uruburuella suis; assembly: GCF_022870845.1. Lineage (GTDB taxonomy): Bacteria > Pseudomonadota > Gammaproteobacteria > Burkholderiales > Neisseriaceae > Neisseria > Neisseria suis. The sequence goes on along the minus strand of NZ_CP091507.1, from coordinate 1,737,097 downwards.
TTTCGGGTCGAGCGCCACGCCTTGCGACACCACGCCGAGCACGGCCAAAAAGAGCACCACACGCATCACCGAGGCAATCAGAATCGCCGAAATCGAGCTTTTGCTCACTTCGGGCAGCGCCGCCTTGCCTTTGATGCCGGCATCGAGCAGGCGGTGGGCGCCGGCAAAAGTGATGTAGCCGCCCACGGTGCCGCCCACCAGCGTCACAATGGCGATGGCATCCAATTCAAGCGGCACAAATGTGCGCAAAGCGGCTTCGCCCAGCGGCGGGCTGGCTTTAAACGCCACATACACGGTGAGCGCAATCATGATAAAGCCCATGATTTGGGCGAATCGGTCCATCACTTTGCCGGCTTCGCGAAACAGGAAAATGCCGATGGCAATCAGGCCGCTGATAATCGCGCCGGTTTCGGGCGAGAGGCCGGTGAGAATGTTTAAGCCCAAGCCCGCGCCGCCGACGTTGCCGATGTTGAACGCCAGCCCGCCCATCACAATCAAAAGCGCCAATAAATAGCCCGCGCCGGGCAGCACTTTGTTGGCAATATCCTGCGCACGCTGCTCCGACACGGCGATGATGCGCCAAATATTCAACTGCGCGCCGATGTCGAGCAGAATCGAGAGCAAAATCACAAAGCCGAAGCTCGCCAGCAGCGTTTGCGTGAAGGTGGCGGTTTGGGTGAGAAAGCCCGGGCCGATGGCGGAAGTGGCCATCAGGAAAGCCGCGCCCAGCAGCACGCTGCGGTTGGAAGATTGAGACATGGAATGCTCCTTTTAAGGATTGATTAAAACGGGCGGGGCGGCAAAGCTGATTTGGGCATGGATGCCATGCAGTTTCAGACGGCCTCAATCCGAATGCCGTTCGCTTTTAAAGCCGCGCTGATTTTGTCGGCAAATTCCAGCGCGTGTGCGCCGTCGCCGTGTAAACAAATGCTGTCGGCCTGCACCGCGATTTTTCCGCCGCCGTCAACCGTGTTTACCGTGCCGGTTTGCACCATCTGCAACACTTGCGCAATCGCTTCTTCATCGCTGCTGATTTGCGCATCGGCTCTGCTGCGCGGCACCAGCGAGCCGTCGGGCATATAGCGGCGGTCGGCAAACACTTCCGAAATCACGTCTAAACCGGCGGCTTTACCGGCCTCAAGCAACTGGCTGCCCGAGAGCGCCATCAGCTTTAATTCGGGGTTGAAGCGGCGCACACTTTCGGCCAGCGCATCAGCCAATTTGCGATCGGCGGCGGCTTGGTTGTAAAGCGCACCGTGCGGCTTCACATAGGCCGTCTGAAGCCCTTCGGCATCGCACAAGGCTTGCAGCGCGCCGAGCTGATAGTGCAGATAGGCATTCAATTCGGCTGCGGGCAGGTGCATATTGGTGCGACCGAAGTTTTCGCGGTCGGGGTAGCCCGGGTGCGCACCGATGCGCACGCTGTGTTGCTTCGCCCATGTCAGCGCGCGCTGCATGTCGGCGGCGCTGCCTGCATGCAGGGCGCAGGCGATGTTGGCGGAGGAAACGCGTTGCAGCAAGGCTTTGTCGCTGCCGCAGCCTTCGGCGAGATCGGCATTCAAATCAACGTGCATAATCGGCTATCCTTTTGATTTGGTTTAAATAGATTTGGTTTTTCAGGTGCAGTTTTGCGGCTTCTTCGGCGCTGCATATTTGAAAATAAATTTCGCTGCCAAAGCGCACTTGCGCCAGCCGCCCCAAATCGGCCGCCACCACGCAGGCGATTTTCGGGTAGCCGCCGGTGGTTTGGGTGTCGGCCATCAGCACAATCGGCTGCCCCGAGGGCGGCACTTGTATGGTGCCGAAAGGCACGGCATGCGAGAGCATTTCCAGCGGCTGCGCCAGCGCCAGCGTTTCGCCGCTGAAGCGGTAGCCCATGCGGTTGCTGTTGCTTTGCAACACCCAAGGCTGCTGCCACAGCGCCCGCTGGGCGTCAAGGCCGAAAGCGGCATATTCAGATGAGGGCAGGGCGCGGATGCTGGTGGCGGGGGTGATCGGCGCCACGCCGATGTGCGAGAGGCTGCGCGCGCCTGCGCCTAGCGGCACTTCATCACCCGCTTGCAGGCAGTGGCCTTGAAAGCCGCCGAAAGCCGCTTTTAAATCGGTGCTGCGCGCGCCCAAAATTTCGGGCACATCAAAGCCGCCGGCCACGCATAAATAGCCATACATGCCCTGCACGGCGCGCTTGAGCGTGAGCGTTTGGCCGCGCCGCGCGGTGTAGCGCCAATAGGAATACACGGGCTGCTCTTCAAGCGCGGCTTCATAAATGGCGCCGGTGAGGCAGAAAGGCGTGTCACGCGTAAACGATACGCTGATGCCGCCCAATGCGATTTCGAGCGCCGCCGCGCCGGTTTCGTTGCCCAGCAGCAGGTTGCCGGCCTGCAAGGCGAGCGTGTCCATCGCGCCGGCGTGGCCGATGCCGAAACGGCGCAGGCCGAAGCGGCCCAAATCTTGAATGTGTGCAATGGCCTGCACGCTGTGTATGCGCATCATAAGCGTACCTCCTCGGCCACAAAGCGCACGGTGTCGCCGGCGAGCAAAAGCGTGGGCGGATAAGAAGCCGTCTGAAACAAAGCGATGTCGGTGCGGCCGATGAGCTGCCAGCCGCCGGGCGAGGTAAAGGGATACACGCCGGTTTGGCTGCCGCCTATGCCCACCGAGCCTGCGGGCACTTCGGTGCGCGGCTCGGCGCGGCGTGGCGTGTGCAGATGCTCGGGCAGGCCGCCCAAATAAGGAAAGCCGGGCTGAAAGCCCATCATAAACACGGTGTAAACAGGCGCGGTGTGTCGGCGCACGATTTCGGCGGGTGTGGTGCGGTGAAAGGCCGCCACTTCGGCCAAATCGGCGCCGAATTCGCCGCCATAGCGCACCGGAATATCCACATGCCGGCCTTGGTGGGTGTCGGCTTTAATGTGCGGCCACAGATTTTTCAGGCCGTCTGAAAGCCGGTTTAAATCCGTGTCGGGCAGGGCAAACACGGTGAGATTATTCATGCCGGCAACGGTTTCCAGCACGCCGGGCAACGCCGCCGCGGCCTCGGCAAACGCCCACAGCCGCTGCTGCTTGCCCAATTCGGCAGGCGGCGGCAGCGTGCAAACGAGGGCGGATTCGCTGATGGGGGAGAGGGTAATCGGTATCATGGCAGGCTTTTGGCAGGAAATGATATGGTTTGCTTATAGCGGCCTTGTTAACAAACTGTCAAGCCGTGCACCCTAATGTTGACGTTTACCGGCTTGATTGGCAATCGATTTTTTATTTTATGTGTTTGGCGCAAAAAGGGTTTTGACTAAGATTTTGCCACATGCCAATGCGGCTTTCGCTTTGCAGCCTGCGTGTTAAAAAGCTTAAAAAGGCTTGAGCCGCGCCGCTTCGGCCTGTACACCTGAAAAGGCAGCAAGCATTCAGGCCGTTGCCCGTCTAATGCGGGCAATGATTCTTAAAGTGAAACACGATAGGGAGAAACCATGAATTTGCACACCATTAAAAATATCCAACGCCTGCAATCCAACCCCAGCGTTACCCTCACCTTGCCGACCCACCGCACCTACCCCGACAATGAAAAAGACGCCATCCGTCTGAAAAATCTGGTCAACGAAGCCATCAGCCGTTTGGAAAAAGATTTCGGCAAGCGTGAAAGCGCGCCGATTGCTGAAAAAATCAACCGCTTGGCCGCCGGCGTGAGCCACCGCCACAACCTCGACGGCTTGGTGATTTTTGCCAGCGCCGATTATGCCGAGCTTTTCCACCTGCCTTTCTGCCTGCCCGAGCGCGTCACCGTGGCCGATAATTTTCTCACCCGCGATTTGGTGTATGCCCTCAACCGCAGCCCGCTTTATCTGCTCACCGTGCTGAGCGAGCACGGCACACGGCTTTTTGTGGGGCACAAAGATGCGCTCGACGAAGTGAATGCCTATGGCTTTCCTTTCAGCCTGGCCGAAGAAACCGCCGAAGCCAACCCCAGCCAAGACATCAGCCATGTGCGCGACCAAATGATCACCGACCATATGCGCGAAGTGGGCGATGCGCTGCTTGAAGCGCAAAAGCAGATTGCCGCGCCCATCGTGGTGGCCGGAGTCGACCGCAATATCGGCCATTTCAAAGAAGGCGCGCGCAATCAGGCACAAGTGATGCTTTATATCAACAGCGGCCTCAACAGCGATAGCGAGCACCAATTGGCACAACGCATTTGGCCGCAAATCAAAGAAGCGCTGGCAGAGGCGCGCACTCGGGTGAATGCCGATTTGGAAACGGCCAAGAGCAACAACCTTTTTGTGGGCGGCTTAAACGAAATCTGGCAGGCCGTCAACGAAGGGCGCGCCGATGTGTTGGTGGTGGAAGAAGATCTGCATATTGCAGCCGAGGTGAGCGATGATGGCCGCGAAATCACCGAAATATTGGGCGGCTCGGTCGGCCAAAACGGCTATGCAGACATTGTGGACGAAATCATCGAAAAAGCGCTGGCCACCGGCGCCCAAGTGAAATTTGCCGACAACGGCAGCCTGAAAAGCATCAACCCCATGCGCGGCATGGCGGTGATTACCCGCTATTGATTGTATATAAAGATGCATGAACGAAAGGCCGTCTGAAAGCGTTCAGACGGCCTTTTATAATGAAATGCATAAAAAAGTGACACAACGGGGTAGGTTAAAGCCATAAGCCGTCTGAAACGTTGGGTTTATCAACTCAAGCGATATTATTACTGAAAGCTTTCAGACGGCCTTTTATATTAATGATTTAAATCGCTTATTTTCCCATTCCCTGTAAATCATAGCCGCTGGGTGCCTGATAAATGCGCAAGCCGAATTCACCGGCCACGGCAAAAATGTGGTCGAAAATATCGGCCTGTATGCCCTCGTATTCCGCCCACACCACCGTGTTGGTGAAGCAATAAATTTCCAGCGGAATGCCTTTGTCGCCCGCATCGAGCTGGCGCACCATCAGCGTCATGTCTTTGCGGATGTGGCGGTTGTTTTCCAGATATTGCTGCAAATAAGCGCGGAAAGTGCCCAAATTGGTGAGGTGGCGGCCGTTTAAATAGCTCGGGTTATCAATGTGGTTGGCTTCGTTGAATTCGCGTATCGAAGCCTGGCGCGTGTCGAGATAATCGGTGAGCAGGCGGCTTTGGCGCAGATGGGCGATTTCGGCAGCGCTTAAAAAATGCACGCTGTTGCTGTCGATATACACCGCCCGCTTGATGCGCCGTCCGCCAGATTCGCTCATGTGGCGCCAGTTTTTAAACGAATCGGAAATCAGCGCATAAGTGGGCAGGGTGGTGACGGTGTTGTCCCAGTTTTGCACTTTCACCGTGGTGAGCCCGATATCGGTCACGCTGCCGTCGGCGCCGTATTTCGGCATTTCCAGCCAGTCGCCGATATTGAGCATGCGGTTGGCCGAAAGCTGGATGCCGGCCACCAAGCCCAAAATCGGATCTTTAAACACCAGCATCAACACTGCCGTCATCGCACCCAAGCCGCTGAGCAAAATTAGGGGCGATTGGCCGAGCAAAAGTGAAATCAGCAAAATCACAATGCCGATAGAAGCCAAAAGCTTAATGGTTTGCACGAGCCCGCGCACCGGAAAATGCTGCGCCAGATTGCGGCGGAACAAATAAGTTTGCAGCGTGTCGAGCAGTGCAAAAATAGCAAGCAGGCCAAACACCAAGCACCAAATATTGGTGAGCGTAATCAAGCCTTCGCGCCATTCGCTCGCCGGCAGCCAAATGCGCAGCTGCACCGCCAGCAACACGCCCTGAATGGTGAGCGCCAAATTGCTAAACAGCTTTTGCTGGCTCAAAATATTCAGAAAAAGCAGCTTCGACGCCTGCAAGCGCTTGCCTAAAAAGCGGAAAAGGCCGTAATGGATAAAAGCGTGCAGCAGCAAAGTGGTGAGGATAATCAAGCCTATCATCACAATATTCACCACCAAATCAGAGTGGGAATAACCGTGGCTGCTGAGCCATTGCAGCAAATGTTCACGCATGGGCAAATGCCTTTCATGTGGTTTTCGGGAGCGCCGATTGTAACACAGGCCGTCTGAAAGGCTTTCAGACGGCCTGTGCGCAAACACATGTTGCCATTCTGAAAAGCTTTCGCTGTTGTGGTGAACACGGTAAAATAGCGCCTTAAGAATTTTAAATGATTAAAGTTATTATGATATGTAGGCCGTCTGAAAGGTTTAAGGTTTCAGACGGCCTGCTGATATTGGAATATTGAAAGCACAACAATGAATCTACACCAAACCGTGGCTGCCGAAGCCGAAGCCGCTTTTGCCGCCGCCGGCATTGCCGGCAATCCTGTGGTTTTGCAGCCGGCCAAAAATGCCGATTTTGGCGATTTCCAGATTAACGGCGTGATGGGCGCGGCCAAAAAGGCCAAGCAGAATCCTCGTGAGCTGGCGCAGAAAGTGGCCGATGCGCTCGCGGGCAATGCGGTGGTTGAATCGGCTGAGGTGGCGGGGCCGGGCTTTATCAATCTGCGTTTGAACGCGGCTTTTTTGGCGCAAAATATTGAAGCAGCGCTGCTCGACGGCCATTTGAATGTGCGCCAAACCGCCGAGCCGCAAACGGTGGTGATTGATTATTCGTCGCCCAATCTGGCCAAAGAAATGCACGTCGGCCATTTGCGTTCCAGCATTATCGGCGACAGTCTCAATCGCGTGTTGAGCTATCTGGGTCACAAGGTGATTGCGCAAAACCATGTCGGCGATTGGGGCACGCAATTTGGTATGCTGGTGGCTTATATGGTGGCGCAACAGCAGGAAAATGCCGAATTTGAATTGGCTGATTTGGAGCAGTTTTACCGCAACGCTAAAATCCGCTTTGATGAAGACGAAGCTTTTGCCGACACCGCGCGCGAATATGTGGTGAAATTGCAAGGCGGTGATGAGGCTGTGTTGGCTTTGTGGCGGCAGTTTGTTGATGTTTCGTTGCAACACGCGCAAGCGGTTTACGACACTTTGGGCTTGAAACTCACGCCGGCCGATGTGGCGGGCGAGTCGAAATACAATGATGATTTGCAAACCGTGGTGGATGATCTGAGTGCCAAAGGTTTGGCGGTGGATGATGCCGGCGCCAAAGTGGTGTTTCTCGATGAATTTAAAAACCAAGATGGCGAGCCGGCGGCTTTTATCGTGCAGAAGCAGGGCGGTGGTTTTCTGTATGCCAGCACCGATTTGGCCTGCGTGCGCTATCGGGTAGGCCGTCTGAATGCCGATCGCTTGCTGTATGTGGTCGATACCCGTCAAAAGCTGCATTTCGAGCAATTGTTTACCACTTCGCGCAAAGCGGGCTATCTGCCGGAAAACGTGAGCGCCGAGTTTATCGGCTTTGGCACCATGATGGGCAAAGACGGCAAGCCGTTTAAAACCCGCAGCGGCGACACGGTGAAATTGGTGGATTTGCTTGATGAAGCGGTGGATAGGGCAAGAAAATTGATTGCAGAGCGTAACAAGCCGAATAGTTTTGAAGTAATCTATAAAGATTTAGAGGAACAAAAATCGAAAAAAACCGCCGATGATTATAGAACATTGACAAAGGATTTTAAATTGGAAGTTGGTGAATGGGAAATTGAAGAGGGTTCACCAACGCTGAGGACGGCCATTAAGCGCAAAAAAATTTCAGATAATTATGATATTGAGGCACGTGAAAATATCGAAGAAATTGCTCGGGTGGTCGGCATCGGCGCGGTGAAATACGCCGATTTGAGCAAAAACCGCAGTAGCGATTACGTGTTCGACTGGGAAAGCATGCTCAGCTTCGAGGGCAACACCGCGCCTTATCTGCAATATGCCTACACCCGCGTGCAAAGCGTGATGCGCCGCGCCGGCGAGTGGAACCAACAGGCCGCTGTGGTGCTCGATGCGCCGCTGGAAAAGCAATTGGCGGTGGAATTGCTGAAGTTTGAAGATGTGTTGCAAAGCGTGGCCGAAACTTCGTATCCGCATTATCTGGCCGGCTATCTTTACCAAGTGGCCACTTTATTCAGCCGCTTTTACGAAGCCTGCCCGATTTTGAAAGCCGAGGGCACCAGCCGCGAAACCCGCTTGCAACTCGCCAAACTCACCGGCGATACCTTGAAACAAGGCTTGGATTTGCTGGGCATCGACACGCTGGAAGTGATGTGATTTGAACCCAATAAAAAGGCCGTCTGAAAATATTTCAGACGGCCTTTTTAAAAATTCATAGTCTCGCCTTGCCGTACTAGTTGTACTGTCTGCGGCTCGCCGCCTTGTTAGCTTACTTTTTTGAATTGGTATAAAAAAATAAGCTTGCAAAATAAAAGCAGTTTGACAGTGCCATCCGCGTAGGCCGGGCTATTGAATCTGATGTTTGGCCATCGGCTAAAGCGATGTGCGTGCCTTGTTCTACGAACAAGTGTCGGATTTAAGAATCTAGCCTACGGGCTGCCTGTTTGTATAGTGAAATGCTAGAAAAAGTGACACAGAACGTTATTTTACAATGGCGTAGGTTGGGTTGATAAACCCGACGTTTCAGACGGCTTGTGGATTTGTTGGGTTTACAACCCAACCTACCCGCCGTATCACTTTTTTATGCATTTCACTATATATTATTTTTTAGGATGGGTATTTTTAGGATGGGTATTTTTAGGATGGGTATTTTTAGGATGGGTATTTTACAGATATTGAAAAGCAAAAAAATAACCGCTTAAAAGCGGTTAGTGGTGCCCGGAGCCGGAATCGAACCGGCACGCCTGTATTAGAGGCGACGGATTTTAAGTCCGTTGTGTCTACCTATTTCACCATCCGGGCGATGCCAATATCCAGTGCTCTGCATAAAGGCATTGTGAAACGTGGAGGCGGGGGCGCGGATTTTAACCGGCCTGTATAAGGGTTGCACCCCTTATCGCATAAACACTCTGCCACCCCGCCATAAGGGGAAACTGCTTGGATTGTGTGGAGGCGGAAGTCGGAATCGAACCGGCGTACACGGCTTTGCAGGCCGCTGCATAACCACTCTGCCATTCCGCCTTGAAACTATAAACAAGCCGTTTAAGTGGTGTAAACGGCTTGCGGGATGTGGAGCGGGAAACGAGGCTCGAACTCGCGACCTCAACCTTGGCAAGGTTGCGCTCTACCAACTGAGCTATTCCCGCAGGATTTAAATGTAAGCGCTTGGAGCGGGAAACGAGGCTCGAACTCGCGACCTCAACCTTGGCAAGGTTGCGCTCTACCAACTGAGCTATTCCCGCTTTGATTACATTTAAACATTAAACTTTGGAGCGGGAAACGAGGCTCGAACTCGCGACCTCAACCTTGGCAAGGTTGCGCTCTACCAACTGAGCTATTCCCGCTTGGGGCTTGCCGTGCATCGCTGCATCAGCAAGAGAACGCCATTATAGTGCCTGAAAATTTACTGTCAAGGGGTTTGTGTGAAAATTATTACTGAAACTCTTTCCAGGCCATTTTCAGATAATAAAACATCGACCACAAAGTGAGCACGGCGGCGATAAACATCAATATGTTACCGATAAAAATCAGGTCGTGGCCGTAAAAATCGCGCAAGCCCACCAAAAGGCACAAAATGGCGGCCATTTGCGCGGTGGTTTTGAGCTTGCCTATGGTGGCCACGGCCACGCTGCCGCGCTTACCGGTTTGCGCCATCCATTCGCGCAGCGCCGAAATGGTGATTTCGCGGCCGATGATGATCATGGCGAAAATGGCATAAGTGCGCCCCAGGCTCACCAGCAGAATCAGTGCCACGGCCACCATCAATTTATCGGCCACGGGGTCGAGAAAAGCGCCGAAATCAGAGGTTTGCTTCCAGCGGCGGGCGAGAAAGCCGTCAAACCAGTCGGTGATGGCAGCGATGGCGAAAATGGCGGCCGCCAGCCAGTTGATGGTGTGGTTGTCGAACACGCCTTTGGGCAGGAAGAAAAGGGCGGTGAACACGGGGATGAGCAACACGCGCATCCAGGTGAGGAAAATGGGGAAATTCCACGGCATAATCGGCAGGGCTTTCTGTGTTCGGTTGGTGTTTCAGACGGCCTTTGTTGTGCGCTTCGGCGCAGGCCGTCTGAAAAGGCTGGCTTATTATAACGAATTTACAGGGGCTTTGTGGCGAAGCTGGGCATGATTGTTTTCAGGCCGTCTGAATACGGCATTCAGACGGCCTGCGTTTGCCCATTATCCATGCAGGCTTTCATAAATCTTTTCGGCCAAGGCCGCGCTGATGCCCTCTACCTGCGCCAAATCTTCCACGCTGGCGGCGGTTACGCCGCGCAGGCCGCCGAAGCGGGTGAGCAGGGCTTGGCGGCGTTTGTTGCCGATGCCGGGAATGTCGCTTAATGATGAGGTGATGCGGGCTTTGTCGCGCTTTTTGCGGTGGCCTGTGATGGCGAAGCGGTGCGATTCGTCGCGCACGGTTTGCAAGAGGTGCAGGGCGGGGCTGTTGGGCGGCAGGCGGAAGGTTTCGCCGGTAAAGGGCAATATCAATTCTTCCAGCCCGGCTTTGCGCTCGGGGCCTTTGGCAATGCCGATAATGGGAATGGTGAGCCCCAATTCCGCCCACACATCCACCGCCATGCCCACTTGGCCTTTGCCGCCGTCGATCAACACGGCATCGGGCCATTTCACCGTTTCGCCGTTGGCTTGGGCTTCGGCCATTTTGCCGTAGCGGCGGGTGAGCACTTCGCGCATGGCGGCGTAATCGTCGCCGGCTTTGGCGGTGGTGATGTTGTAGCGGCGGTATTGCGAGGGCTGGATATTTTGCTCGTCATACACCACGCAGCTGGCGATGGTGGCTTCGCCTTGGGTGTGGCTGATGTCGAAGCATTCCAGGCGTTGCAGGCCGTCTGAATCCATGTTGAGCAGGCGTGCCAAATCGTCGATGCGCTGCTGCTGGTTGTTGTGCTGCAATTGGTGTTGGCCGATGGCGAGGCGGGCGTTTTGCTCGGCCATTTTCAGCCACACTTTGCGCTCGCCTATGGTTTTGGTGACAAACTGCATTTGTTTGCCGTGCTCGGAAATCAGCGCTTCTTGCAGGCTTTCGGGCAGGCTGAAATTGCTGATGATGATGTCGGGCTTGCTTTTGCCGAGGTAATGTTGCGCCACAAAGGCTTCGGCGTATTCCTGCGCCTGCGGGTCGGGATCGTGGCGCACATCGGGGAAGAAGCTTTTGTCGCCCACATGCCGCCCGCCGCGTATGCTCACCCAATGGATGCACACGGTGCCGCCTTCGAGCGCCAGCGCGAGAATGTCGATATCGTTGGGGTTGTTGGGGTTTTTGCTGTCGATAAACTGCTGGCTCTGCACCAAGCCCAGCGCCTGGATTTGGTCGCGGTAGCGGGCGGCTTCTTCAAATTGCAGCGCGGCGGCGGCTTGGTTCATTTTGTGGTGCAGTGTTTGCGTGAGCTCGCCCGTTTTGCCGTTGAGAAAGGTTACGGCTTCGCTGATGCTGGCCTGGTAATCTTCATAGCTGATGTGGCCGACGCAGGGGCCGGAGCAGCGGCGGATTTGATAAAGCAGGCAGGCGCGTTGGCGGTTGGCAAACACGCTGTCTTCGCAGGTGCGCAGGCGGAACACTTTTTGCAGAATCTCGATGCTGTCGCGCACGGCATAGCCGTTGGGATAAGGGCCGAAATATTGGTTGGGCTTTTTGAGCGTGCCGCGATAATAGGCCATTTGCGGGTATTCGTGGGCGGAAAGCATCAAATAGGGGTAGCTTTTGTCGTCGCGGAAAAGAATATTGTATTTGGGCGACAAGGCTTTGATGAAATTGTTTTCCAGAATCAGCGCTTCGGCTTCGCTGCGGGTAACGGTGGTTTCAATCGAATGCACCTGCCGCACCATCAGCGTGATGCGCGGGGAATGGTCGCTTTTTTGGAAATAGCTGCCCACGCGCCGCTTCAAATTCACCGCCTTGCCCACATAAAGCACCTTGCCGCTTTTGTCGAGCATGCGGTAAACGCCCGGCAGATTGGGCAGGTTTTTCAGGAAAATATCGATATCGAAATTTTGGCTCACGGCAGCGGCTGCAAAAAAGTTTCAGACGGCCTGAATGATACAGCAATTGGGAAAGGCCGTCTGAAAGGTGTGGTGCGATGCTTAACCAAACATGCAGCACTTGTGTATTCATTTCATGATATGCTTAATAAATGAACGAGTAGTGATACCCATTCGAAAAAATAAGATAACAAAGCGGCGAGCCGAAGACAGTACAACTAGTACGGCAAGGCGAGACAACGCAGTTAGGTTATTTTTTCGAATGGGTATGATAACAAAGGCCGTCTGAAAGGTTTCAGACGGCCTTGATGTTTGGTATGCAAACTCAGTGGCAGAATTTGGCAATATCGCCGTCGTAGTGGGCGATTAAGGCATCGCGGTTGTTGACGCGGGCGCTTTCGGCAAATTGGCGGTTGATGCGCGCGGCTTGGCAGTTTTCTTCCTCGCGGCGGCGGTTTTCTTCTTCAACGCGCTTGTTTTGCTCTTCAATCTGTTTGTTTTGACGGGCAATTTGCTCACCCAGCTTTTGCTGCTGCTCGGCCAGCGATTCGGGGTTGGCTGCTGCTGCGGCCGGTGCGGGCGGTGGGGTGACGCTGTGGGTGCGCACATTCATGCGGTTGACTTGTGCGGGCTGGAGGTTGCGCGGCACATCGGAATAGCTGGTGCTGCCGCTGGGGTTTTTCCAGCTGAACACTTCATTTGCGCCGGCATGCGTGCCGATAAAAAGCATGCTCAATAGAAGGATTTTGGTCAAAGTAGCCATGTGGTGATTCCGTTTCCCTTATTTTGGTTTGTTTGTTTTCAGACGGCCTTATTGTACTGGCTAATTTGGCGGGTGTCATGCGCGTTTAATTGTGTAAACCAATAACACGCCACAGGTAATTTTGATACAATGCCGTGCATCTTGCACAAACCGAAAGCCCGAGCATCATGCGTATCGTAGAAAAAGCCTATACTTTTGACGATGTTTTGCTGGTTCCTGCACGCTCCCAAGTGCTGCCGCGCGACGTCAAACTCCAAACCCCACTCACCCGCAACATCACCCTCAACACCCCTTTACTTTCTGCCGCGATGGACACCGTTACCGAAGCCAAGCTGGCCATTTCTATGGCGCAGGAAGGCGGCATCGGCATTATCCATAAAAACATGACCGCCGAGCGCCAGGCCAATGCCGTGGCCAAGGTGAAGCGCCATGAAAGCGGCATTGTGAAAGACCCGGTTACCATCGGCCCCGATATGCTGATTGGCGAATTGGTGGAAATGCAGGCGCGGCGCAAGCGCAAAATGTCGGGCTTGCCGGTGGTGGAAAACGGCAAAGTGGTGGGCTTGGTAACCAACCGCGATTTGCGTTTTGAAAAACGCCTCGACCAGCCCGTGTCGGCCATTATGACGCCGCGCGAGCGCTTGGTCACTGTGCCGGTGGGCACGGGCATTGATGAAGCGCGCGATGTGATGCACGATCACAAAGTGGAGCGCGTGCTGGTGGTGGACGATGAATGGGTGCTCAAAGGTTTGATCACGGTAAAAGACATTCTGAAAACCACCGAATTTCCGCATGCCAATAAAGATGCCGACGGCCGTTTGCGCGTGGGCGCGGCCGTGGGCGTGGGCGCCGACACCGATGAGCGTGTGAAGGCACTGGTGGAAGCAGGTGTGGACGTGTTGGTGGTCGACACCGCCCACGGCCACAGCCAAGGCGTGCTTGATCGTGTGAAATGGGTGAAAGAAACTTACCCGCATGTGCAGGTAATCGGCGGCAATATCGCCACCGCGCAAGCGGCGCTCGATTTGGTGGCTGCCGGCGCCGATGCGGTGAAAGTGGGCATCGGCCCGGGCTCGATTTGCACCACCCGCATTGTGGCCGGCGTGGGCGTGCCGCAGCTCACCGCGATTCACAATGTGTCCGAAGCTTTAAAAGGCACCGGCGTGCCGCTGATTGCCGATGGCGGCATCCGCTTTTCGGGCGACATTGCCAAAGCGCTGGCAGCCGGCGCACATTGCGTGATGCTCGGCGGCATGTTTGCCGGCACCGAAGAAGCGCCGGGCGAAATCGAGCTTTATCAAGGCCGCTCGTATAAATCTTATCGCGGCATGGGCTCGCTGGGCGCGATGAGCCAAGGCTCTTCCGACCGCTATTTCCAAGATAAAGAAGACAACGCCGATAAATATGTGCCCGAGGGCATCGAAGGGCGCGTGCCTTATAAAGGCCCGATTGTGCAGATTATCCATCAGCTGATGGGCGGCCTGCGCTCGAGCATGGGCTATTTGGGCTGCGCCACCATTGAGCAAATGCACGAAAAAGCCGAATTTGTGGAAATCACCGCCGCCGGCATGAGCGAATCGCATGTGCATGATGTGCAGATTACCAAAGAAGCGCCGAATTACCATATCCGTTGATGCATAAAAACGGGTTGCCGGGCCGATTGCCGGGCAACCCGTTGTGATTATCTGCGGGGCAGCAAACGGTTTATTCCGTCATGCTATAATTGATAATTGATGTTGCACAATCTTTTTAACAATTATGCCGTAAAATACTCGTTTCAGACGGCCTGAATCGGTATAATCTTTTTTGTAATATTACTTCAGAGCTTGCGGCTGCGATGCGGCAGGCCGTCTGAAAAACGCTTTCCCTATTTATTGTTATTATTTCAGGAGACTTTGCATGAGCGCTATTGTTGATATTTTTGCCCGCGAGATTTTGGATTCACGCGGCAACCCCACTGTTGAGTGCGATGTGTTGCTCGAGTCCGGCGTGATGGGTCGCGCCGCTGTGCCCTCGGGCGCTTCTACCGGCCAGAAAGAGGCTTTGGAATTGCGCGATGGCGACAAAAGCCGCTATTTGGGCAAAGGCGTGCTGCAAGCCGTGGAGCATGTCAACAACGAAATCGCCCAAGCCCTGATCGGCTTGGATGCCAGCGAGCAAAGCTATATCGACCGCGTGATGATCGATATCGACGGCACCGACAACAAAGGCCGCTTGGGTGCGAATGCCACTTTGGCCGTGTCGATGGCGGTGGCTCGCGCTGCAGCAGAAGATGCCGGCCTGCCGCTTTACCGCTATTTGGGCGGTGCAGGCCCGATGGCGCTGCCCGTGCCGATGATGAACGTAATCAACGGCGGCGAACATGCCAACAACAGCCTGGATATTCAAGAATTTATGATTATGCCGGTGGGCGCACCCACTTTCCGCGAAGCCCTGCGCTGCGGTGCCGAAGTGTTCCATGCACTGAAAAAACTGTGCGACAGCAAAGGCTTCCCCACCACCGTGGGCGATGAAGGCGGCTTTGCACCCAACCTGAGCAGCCATGAAGAAGCGCTGAAGCTGATTCTCGAAGCCGTGAGCGCCGCCGGCTATATTCCGGGCGAAGATGTGCTGCTGGCCATGGATTGCGCGTCCAGCGAATTCTACCGCGACGGCAAATACCACCTCAGCGCCGAAGGCTTGGCATTGAGCAGCGAAGAATTTGCCGACTATCTGGCCAAACTGGTGGACGAATACCCGATTGTTTCCATTGAAGACGGCATGGATGAAAACGACTGGGCCGGCTGGAAGCTGCTCACCGAGCGCTTGGGCGGCAAAGTGCAATTGGTGGGCGACGATTTGTTTGTCACCAACCCGAAAATTCTGGCCGAAGGTATTGAAGCCGGCGTGGCCAATGCTTTGTTGGTGAAAGTGAACCAAATCGGCACCTTGAGCGAAACCCTGCAAGCCGTTGAATTGGCCAAACGCAACCGCTACACCTGCGTGATGAGCCACCGCTCGGGCGAAACCGAAGACAGCACCATCGCTGATTTGGCCGTGTCGACCAACTGCATGCAGATCAAAACCGGCTCGCTGAGCCGCTCCGACCGCATGGCCAAATACAACCAGCTGCTGCGCATTGAAGAAGAGCTGGGCGAAGCCGCTTACTATCCGGGCAAAGCCGCTTTTTACCAACTGGGCAAATAAGGCATAAAGCATGAAGTGGGTGACGCTGGTTTTAATCGCCGCCTTGGCGTGTTTCCAATACAACCTTTGGATAGCCAAAGGCGGTTGGCGCGACATGTGGCACCTGCAAGACCGAGTGGCCGTGCAGGAAGAGAAAAACCAGGCGCTCGCCCTGCGCAACAGCGCGCTGGCGGCCGAGGTGATGGATTTGGCCGAAGGGCAGGATGCCATCGCCGAAATCGCCCGCGTGGATTTGGGCTATATCCAAAGTGGCGAAACTTATTACCGTTTGGTGCGGCGCAATCCTTAAGCTGCTGAATGTGCTGTGTTTATCAAGGCCGTCTGAAAAGTTTTTCAGACGGCCTTTTGTTTTGGATAAATGAAGCAGCCGGATGCCTTGAGCCGCTTTTATACCAATCCAAACAAATAACCTAATACCAATTCAAAAAAGTAAGCTAACAAGGCGGCGAGCCGCAGACAGTACAACTAGTACGGCAAGGCGAGACAACGAAGTTAGGTTATTTTTTTGGATTGGTATAACTTCGTTGTCTCGCCTTGTGAGCTTACTTTTTTGAATCGTTATTACCAAGCCGCGACAATTGTAAACAATCTGCCCAAAGCCGACCAATTCGGTTAAAATCGGCCTTTTACTTCTTGCGTGAAAAGAGCGGCCATGTCTGACATCAGTTTGAAAAAAATCTATTCCGGTAAAGTGCGCGATTTGTATGAAATCGATGAACAGCGCATGTTGATGGTGGCGTCAGACCGCTTGTCGGCATTTGACGTGATTCTCGACGACCCGATTCCCGGCAAGGGCGAAATTCTCACGCAGATTTCCAATTTCTGGTTTCAAAAGTTGGCGCACATCATGCCGAATCATTTCACCGGCAACACCGTTTATGATGTGTTGCCCGAAGATCAAGCCCGCGCGCTGGAAAAGCGGGCGGTGGTGGCGAAAAAGCTGGAGCCGGTGAAAGTAGAAGCCATTGTGCGCGGCTATTTGGCCGGCAGCGGCTGGAAAGATTATCAGCAAAGCGGCAGCGTGTGCGGCATTGCCCTGCCTGCGGGCATGCGGGAAGCGCAGCAGCTGCCCGAGGTGATTTTCACCCCGTCCACCAAAGCGGCGGTGGGCGATCACGATGAAAACATCAGCTTTGCCGAATGCGAGCAGATTATCGGCGCGGAATTGGCGGCAGAAGTGCGCGCAAAAGCCATCGAGCTCTACACCGAAGCCGCCGCTTATGCGAAAACGCGCGGCATCATTATTTGCGACACCAAATTTGAATTCGGCCTCGACGAAGAGGGCGTTTTAACCTTGATGGACGAAGTGCTCACTCCCGATTCCAGCCGCTTCTGGCCGGCAGACCAATATCAAGTCGGCACCAATCCGCCTTCGTTCGACAAGCAATTCGTGCGCGACTGGCTCGAACAAAGTGGCTGGAACAAGCAAGCACCCGCCCCGAAAGTGCCCGCCGAAGTGATTGAGAAAACGGTAGCCAAATACCGCGAAGCGCTCAGCCTGCTCACCGCCGGATAATCCGGGAAATGCTGGCTTATGCGGCATGCCGAATTCGTTTTTTAGAAAGATTCCGGTTAGCTGCAAACATGAAGTTGTGATTTCAAGATATAGGCAAAGGCCGTCTGAAACTTTTCAGACGGCCTTTGCCTAATCAAAACAAATATAGTGGATAGAAATAAAAATCGATATAAAACAACGCTTTGTAACAGCTTAGCTTGGGTTGATAAACCCAAGGTTTCAGATGGCCTGCGGGCTTGTTGGGTTTTCAACCCGAGCTACCCGTTGTGTCACTTTTTCTTGTATTTCATTATCAATGCATCATCCGAAATATTCTGCTTGTTCAAGGCCGATGTAGGTATGCCTTAAACGTTTATCCGTTTCAGACGGCCTCAAAAGGTAAGTTGATGTAATGCAAAAGCCATCCCTTTTCGCAAGCTCAGGCAGTATGTTGGCGCTATAATAATGCTTTTTCGCCCACGGAAAACGGACACCCCATGAGCTACAAAACCGATGCAGAAATCGCCCACGAATCCCCCATGCGCCCCATCGGCGAAATTGCCGCCAAGCTCGGCCTTGATGAAGCGCATATTTCGCCTTACGGCCATTTCAAGGCCAAAATCACACCGGTCAAGGCTTTTGCGCTGCCGGCCAAACAAGGCCGGCTGATTTTGGTGACGGCGATCAACCCCACGCCGGCGGGCGAGGGCAAAACCACCGTCACCATCGGCCTGGCTGATGCGCTCAACCGCCTCGGCAAAAATGCGGTGGTGGCCATGCGCGAGCCGTCGCTCGGCCCCGTGTTCGGCATCAAAGGCGGCGCGGCCGGCGGCGGCTATGCGCAAGTGCTGCCGATGGAAGACATCAATCTGCATTTCACCGGCGATTTTCACGCCATCGGCGCGGCCAATAATCTGTTGGCCGCCATGCTCGACAACCACATTTATCAGGGCAATGCGCTCGATATCGACCCCAAACGCGTGCTGTGGCGGCGCGCGGTAGACATGAACGACCGCCAGCTGCGCAACATTATCGGCGGCTTGGGCAAGCCGGTGGACGGCGTGATGCGCCCCGACGGCTTCGACATCACCGTGGCTTCGGAAGTGATGGCGGTTTTCTGCCTGGCTCAAGATTTGGCCGATTTGAAAAACCGCCTCGGCAATATGCTGGTGGCTTATAGTAAAAGCGGCGCGCCCGTGTATGCGCGCGATTTGAAAGCCCACGGCGCGATGGCGGCCTTGTTGAAAGATGCCGTCAAGCCCAATCTGGTGCAAACCATAGAGGGCACGCCGGCGCTGGTGCACGGCGGGCCGTTTGCCAATATTGCGCATGGCTGCAATTCGGTGATTGCCACGCGCATGGCGCAGCATTTGGGTGATTATGCCATCACCGAAGCCGGCTTCGGCGCGGATTTGGGCGCAGAGAAATTTTGCGACATCAAATGCCGCCTCGCCGGGCTGAAGCCCGATGCGGCGGTGGTGGTGGCCACCGTGCGTGCGCTGAAATACAACGGCGGCGTGGCGCGTGCCGATTTGGGCGCGGAAAACCTAGAAGCTTTGCAGCGCGGCCTGCCCAATCTGCTCAAACACATCCGCAATATGAAAGAAGTGTTCGGCCTGCCGGTGGTGGTGGCGCTCAACCGTTTTGTGTCCGACACCGATGCTGAATTGGATGTGATTCAAGCCGCCTGCGCCGAGGAGGGTGCAGCTGTGGCGCTCACTGAGGTGTGGGAAAAAGGCGGCGCGGGCGGCGAAGCGCTGGCGCATGCCGTGATCGATGCCATTGCAGGCCAGCCCAACGAATTTCGTTTTGCTTATGAAGAAAACAGCAGCGTGGCCGATAAAATCCGCGCCATTGCGCAAAAAGTGTATGGCGCGGCCGATGTGGATTTCAGCAGCGAAGCGCTCGCCGAAATCGCCGGCCTGGAAAAATTGGGGCTGGATAAGCTGCCGGTGTGCATGGCCAAAACCCAATATTCGCTCAGCGATGATGCCAAGCTGCTCGGCTGCCCCACAGGCTTCAAGCTGCACGTGCGCGGCATCACCGTGTCGGCCGGCGCCGGCTTTATCGTGGCTTTGTGCGGCAATATGATGAAAATGCCCGGCCTGCCCAAAGCGCCCGCCGCCGAGCAGATTGATGTGGACGAGCACGGCGTGATACACGGCTTGTTTTGATTCGGTTTTGAGTTGATATTGAATGCAAGACTTCAGGTTGGGCTAGGCTGCTGTGGCCCAACATCTGCATTTCTACCGATTGATTTTATAAAGCTGTTTGATTTTGAATGCCTAGGGTCTGTTCACATTTCATCCGTGCGTAAGATTTTGAGCGCAAAAGTGCGCTTGCAAGGCGAAAAGCGCAGCAAGGTTGGACACCTTGCGAGCATTTTCAACGCGGCAGGCGCATTTTTGAGCCAAAAGATTGTCACGAGATGAATTGTGAGCAGACCCTAGCCCAAGCTACGCAGATGACGCTAAAATTGTTCCTATGCCAAACTTAAAAAAATAATATACCAACAGGCAGCCTGTGGGGCGGATCCTTGAACCCGACCCACACTGATGGTGCTATCGAGCTGCTTTTATTTTGTAAGGTTATTTTTCTGAATGGGTATGATTTTTTAAGGTTGTTTTGGGAATTGGTGTAAAGCATCCAAAAAGGCCGTCTGAAAGTTTTTCAGACGGCCTTTTTATATAGTGAAATGCATAAAAAAGTGATACGGCGGGTAGGTTGGGTTGAAAACCCAACAAGCCCACAGGCCGTCTGAAACCTTGGGTTTATCAACCCAAGCTACGCCATTGTAAAATGGCGTTCCGTGTCACTTTTTCTTACATTTCACTATAGATGGCGGCGCTGCGGCTCAGCCGCGCATCAGGGCTTCGATCTCCTCGATTTGTTTGGGCGCGGCGGCGGTGTAGTTTTCGTGGCCGTGCTCGGTGACGAGGATGTTGTCTTCAATGCGGATGCCGATGTTGTGGAAGGCTTTGGGAATGTCGGGCGCGGCGTTGATATAAAGCCCGGGCTCGATGGTGGTGCACATGCCCGCTTGCAGCAAAATGGGCTTGCCATCGTGCCAGCGGCCGCCCACGTCGTGCACATCCAGCCCCAGCCAATGGCCGAGGCCGTGCATATAGAAGCGCTGATAGGCTTGGCTTTCAATATTGCCTGCTACGCTGCCTTTGAGCAGCTTCAAATCAATCAGGCCTTGCACCAAAATGTGCAGCGCTTGCGCGTGGATGTCGGCCCAGTTTGCACCGGGGTGCACGGCGGCAATGGAGGCTTCGTTGGCGGCGAGCACGATTTCGTAAACGTCTTTTTGGGCGGCGCTGAAGCGGCCGTTGACGGGGAAGGTGCGGGTGATGTCGCCGGCATACATTTGGTATTCGGCACCGGCATCGATCAGCAGCAAATCGCCTTCATGCAAAATATCTTTGTTTTCCACATAGTGCAGGCAGCAGGCATTTTTGCCGCCGGCTACGATGCTGTTATACGCGGGGAAGCGCGCGCCGTGGCGTATGAATTCGTGCACGATTTCGGCTTCGGCCTGCCATTCGCCCATGCCGGGGCGGGTGGTTTGCATGGCGCGGATGTGTGCCAGCGCGCTGATGCGGCCGGCTTCTTGGAGCAGGCTGATTTCGGCGGCATCTTTGATTAAGCGCATGGGGTTGAGCGGGGCGGCCAGGTCGGCAAGGCTGTCGGGCGCGCGGCTGCATTCGGCGAGCATGCGCTGGCCGGCACTTTGCTGCACGCGGTGCCAATGCTGCATCAGCGTGCGGTCGTGTTCGGGATATTGCCCCCACAGGGCGAATAATTGCTTTTTATTGGTGATGGCGGCCTGAATCTCTGCCGGCCATTCGTTGATATTGCGGGCTTCGTCAAAGCCGAATGCCTGCCGTGCGGCTTCGGGGCCGTAGCGAAAGCCGTCCCAAGTTTCGCGCAGCGGATCTTTGCCGCGGCAATAAAGCGTGCTGCTGCCTTTGGCGCCATCGAGCACGATAATGGCTTCCGGCTCGGGAAAGCCGCTCAGATAGTGGAAATAGCTGTCTTGACGGAAGGGAAAATCGGTGTCGTTGCTGCGGCGCTGCTCGGGCGCGGCAAACAACACGGCCAGGCCGTCGGGGCCGATTTTTTGCAAAAGCTGTGTGCGGCGGGTGATGTAGGGTTGCATGGCGGGCTCTTTTGAAGGGATGGTTTGAAATGGGTTAAGCATTTGTTCACAATCTTTTTTGTGGTTTGTTTCATGGTGAACAGATTCTAAAGGCCGTCTGAACAATGCGGGGCTTTCAGACGGCCTGCTTTTTGGCGGCGCTCACTTTGTGTGCCAGCCACAAAGCGGTGGCGGCACCGGCGATATCGGCCAAGCCGTCGAGCAGATCGCCCTGGCGGCTTTGGGTAAACAGCGCTTGCGCCACTTCGCTGCCGGCGGCCAAGAGCACGGCCAAGGTGAATAGCGCGACATAGGGAATGGGGCGCTTCGCCTGCATAAAGGCTTTGGCGGTGAGCCAGAATTGGCCGAAAAAAAGCGCGAAATGTGCCACTTTGTCGAAATGGGCAAAAGGCGGTGCGCCGCCCGCCGCTTCGCGAAACAGCAGCGAATAAAGGCCGGCGGCCAGCCACAAAAGGGCAAGCAGGCTGTAGCGGTTGCGCGGCATCATGCGCATTCTTCATCCAGCCAAGTTTGGCAGATTTGCGCCAGCCGCGTGAATTTGCCGCCGCGGGCGGCCAAAATATCGCGCCATTGCGCCACTTCGGCGGCTGCGGGCGCTTCGTCTATGCTGCATTCATAGAGCCAGAAGTCGAGCGTTTCGGCCACGGTGCCGGCGGCTTCTTGCTGCATCAGGTCGGTAAGTTCGGGCATGGTGAGGCCGTCTGAAAGAAAATAGGGCTTATTGTAGCGCGTTTGCATCGGGCTGGAAAATGTTCAGACGGCCTGTTTACTGTTTTTGAAATAAGATAACAAAATGCTGAACCGCACGCTGAACCGCATGCTGCAAAGCCGGCTCGGTTGATGGGCAATCGGCCATCAAACGCGAAAAAATGCATGAAAATAATACCCATTCGAAAAAATAAGATAGCAAGGCGGAAGCCTGCGACAGTACACCTATAGATTCGACAATTAAACATTGAAACTTAAAGGCATTAAAATTTATATTTTTCAATTATTTAAATTTTAGAAAATGCTCAATATTTAATTGCCGAATCAATAGTACGGCTGGGCAAGCCAACGCAGTTAGGTTGTTTTTTCGAATGGGTATAAGCTGTTTCGGGCATCTTTTTGAGATGTGTTAAACAAAATATCGGGGCAGGCGTTATAATCTGCAAAATGTAATTTTATTTCAGAGAGAATTATGGATATTGCCATTGCCTTATTGCCCGCTTTATTTTGGGGCTCGATGATTTTGTTTACCGTGTATATCGGCGGCACGGCTTACAGCCAGATTCTCGGCATCACAGTGGGCGCGCTTTTGTTTGCTTCGCTGAATTATTTTTTCAGCGATCCTGAAATCACGCAGAAAGTGTTTTGGGTGGGTTTGGCTTCAGGCATGTTGTGGACGGTCGGCCAAATCGGGCAGCTGCAAAGCATCAAGAAAGTGGGCGCGGCCACGACCATGCCGATTTCCACCGGCATGCAGCTGGTGGCCACCACGCTCTTTGGCGCGCTGGTGTTGTCGGAGTGGCATAATGCGGCCACCACCGGCTTGGGGCTGGCGGCGCTGGTGCTGATTTTGCTGGGCGTGTTTCTCACTTCGGCTCGCCCCAAAGGCGTGGTGGCGGATGCGGCCGGGCGCGACAATATGCGCGCGGCGCTGGTGATGTTGCTGGTGTCTACGCTCGGCTATCTGGCTTATGCGGTGCTGGCTGCTTCGTTTGACGTTAAAGGCTCGGATGCGATTTTTCCGCAAAGCATCGGCATGGTGCTGATGGCGCTGCTGCTCACGGCCAAAGAAAAGCCTTACAACCGCGATGCGCTTAAGAATATTCTGCCGGGCATTGTTTGGGCTTTGGGCAGCTTTTTTATGTTTGTGTCGCAACCGCGCGTGGGCGTGGCCATCAGCTTTTCGCTGGCGCAGGTGGCGGTGGTGATTTCCACGCTGGGTTCGATTTTTATTCTGAAAGAAAAGAAAACGCCTGATCAGATGACAAAAGTGATCATCGGCATTGTGCTGATTGTGCTGGCGGCGGTGTTGTTGGGTATTGCTAAAGATTATTGATATGGAGCTTTAGGGTCTGTTCACAATTCATCTCGTGGCAATCTTTTGGCTCAAAAACGCGCCTGCCGCGTTGAAAATGCTCGCAAGGTGTCCAACCTTGCTGCGCTTTTCGCCTTGCAAGCGCGCTTTTGCGCTCAAAATCTTACGCACGGATGAAATGTGAACAGACCCTAGGGGCTGTTCAGCATTCATTCGTGCGTAATACCAATCCAAAAAAATAACCTAACTTATGTTGGCTCGCCTTGCCGTACGTGTGTACTGTCTGCGGCTCGCCGCCTTGTTAGCTTACTTTTTTGAATTTGTATAAGATTTTGAGCGTAAAAAATTGCCACGAAATGAAGGTGAACAGACCCTAACACACAGGCCGTCTGAAAGGTTTCAGACGGCCTGTGTGTTTATTGCTGGTATTAAATCTACAAGCCGCCTGAAACCTTGGGTTTATCAACCCAAGCTACGCTGTTGCAGCATGCAGTTTTGTTTTACTTTTTCTTGCATTTCACAATATCTTATTGTTTGGACTTGGTGTGCTTGATCAAACTTCATCCGGCATTTCGAAGCCGGCCACTTCGAGGCCGAAGCCGGTGAGGCCGGTAAACGATGAAGGTTTGCCGAGTACGCGCATTTTTTTCACGTTGAGGTTGGCCAAAATCTGCGCGCCGATGCCGTAGGTTTTGCTGTCCCATTGTTGTGCCTGGTTCAGGCCTTTGGGCAGGGTGCGGTCGAGCAGGGTGGCGCCGCTTTCGGTGCGGTGCATCAAGATGATCACGCCGGCATCGGCGGCTTGGATGCGTTGCAGTGCGGCGGGCAGCGGCCAGCTGTGGCGCGGATTGGTGTGCAGGAAATCCATCACGCTGAAAGGCTCGTGCACGCGCACCAGCGTTTCGGTGTCGGGCGAGGGGCTGCCCTTAACCAGCGCCAAGTGGGTTTCGCCGGAGAGCTTGTCTACATACACATGCTGCTGGAAATCGCCCCACGGGGTGTGTGCCGGTGTGCTGCCCATTTCTTCGAGCAGGGTTTCGGTGCGGCTGCGGTATTCGATTAAATCGGTGATGGTGCCGATTTTGAGGTTGTGGGTTTGGGCGAAGGTCATTAATTCGGGAATGCGCGCCATGGTGCCGTCGTCGTTGATGATTTCGCAAATCACGGCGGCGGGAATCAGGCCGCACATTTGCGCCAAATCCACGCCCGCTTCGGTGTGGCCGGCGCGCACCAACACGCCGCCCTTTTGTGCGCGCAAGGGGAAAATATGGCCGGGTTGCACAATATCTTCGGCTTTGGCGGCGGGTGACACGGCGGTTTGGATGGTGAGCGCGCGGTCGGCAGCGGAAATGCCGGTGGAAATGCCGTGTGCCGCTTCGATAGACACGGTGAAGTTGGTGCCGTATTGGGCGCCGTTTTTCTGCGTCATCATCGGCAGGCCGAGCCGGTCGACCAAATCGTCGTTCATCGGCAGGCACACTAAGCCGCGTGCGTGTTTGATCATAAAGTTGATGGCTTCGGGGGTAACGAATTGGGCGGCCATTAGAAGATCGCCTTCGTTTTCGCGGTCTTCCGCATCGGTGATGATCACCATTTTGCCGGCTTTGATGTCGGCCAAGATTTCGGGAATGGTGGCAAATTGGGTCATGGTGTGGCTCGCTTGAGATGGGGTGGCGGAGGGGGTGGCTGCGTGGAAATCGCCGTGGTCGGTGTCGAGCCACAGCAGCGGCATGCCGGCGGATTGTTCGATTTTTCGGGCTTTGCGCTCGCCGAAGGTTTTGTTTTTCAGCAGCGCCGACAATTCGCCCTGATTGATGCCGGTTTCGGCGGCAAAGCGGCTTTGCCGGCCGCCGTGCAGGCGTGAAATCCAGCTGTGCAGATTATGGCGGCGCAATTCGGGTGTGCTCATGATGTTTTCTTGGCAGAAGAGGTGTTTAGATTGTATGCTGTTTTGCTTGAAAAGTAAATTATTTCGCTTGTTGATGGAAAATTACTTTTTAGTAAAGATGTGTAGCGGCGGGGATTTCAATATCTTTGAAGATTTGTTTTGATAACGCCACTCAAGCACATAGGCCGTCTGAAAATATTTTCAGACGGCCTATGTGCTTGGTTCAATGGATTGCGGCTTTTAGCTGCCCATCAGGTTTAGGCGCTGGCCCGGCACCAGTGTGCGGGTGTTGCGGTTCCAGCGGCGGATGTCGTTGATGTCGACATTAAAGCGGCTGGCGATGGTGTTGAGCGTGTCGCCTTTGCGCACGGTGTAGGAAACATTGCGCACGGCATTGCGTTGGGATGAGGCTTCTGCCAGCTTCAACACTTGGCCTTGGCGGATGTTGCTGCCGCGGATGTTGTTGGCGGTAATCAAATCGGCCACGTTCATGTTGTAGCGCTGGGCGATGTTATACAAGGTGTCGCCGGCGGCCACGCGGTGGGTGGTTGCGGCCGGTTGGGTTTGAGCGGCACGCGCTAAGCGGGCTTCGGTGCGCTGCTGTTGCTTGGCGCGGGCTTCGGCTTGCTGGGTGGCACGGATGCGGGCGGCCGCTTCGTTGCTTTCAGCTTGCGCCAATGCGCTGCGCACGCTGTCGGCCGCGCTCAGACGCAAGGCGGATTCTTGTGCCAACGCCAAGAGCGGATCGTCTGCTTCAACGGCGGCGCCCGGCTGGGTGGGCAAGGGCAGCGGTTGGTTAATCGCAATATCAATGGCCTGCTCGGCGGCTGCGGTTTGCGTGGGCAGCGGCAAAGCTTCTTTGATGGCTATATCGGTGCTGATGGGGGTGCCGGCTTGGGCGGTGGTGATGGGCGCGGCTTCAGGTGCGGCGGCAAGCGTGGTGGCAGCGGCGGGCGCTGTGTCAGACCAAGCGGTTGATTGCACGCGCGTGAAATCAATGGGTTGTGCAGTAGCCTGCTCAGGCACGGTGGCGATGCGGGTTTGGGCGGCGAGGATTTGCGGCCGGGCTTCGGTGGTGGCTGTTTGGGCAGCGGCTGCACGGGCGACGGTTATCGGCTCGGCCTTAGGCAGCAAAGGCTGGGCGCTGGCGAGCACGGCGGCCGAAGGTGCGGCGGGCTGCATCACCGGCATATCGGAGCGGTAAGTGTCGGGTGCGGTGTCGGTGTCGATGCTGGCGAAATTCAAGTCGTGGCGGCCGAAGCTGCCGGTGGTGGCTCTGCTTTTGGCCACCAAAATGCTGCGGCCGGCACCCACGCTGTTGGCGCTCATGCCGTTGAGGCGTTTGATTTCTGCCACGCTCATGCCTGTTTCAGCGGCAATGCTGGAAAGGCTGGTGGTGGAAAACGGTGTGTAAACATCCCAAGAGAGCAGGGTGTCGGGGCTGGCGTTGCGGTAGTTTTTCTCGAAAGTGGCCGCAGCCGTTACCGGCAGCAGCAGCTTGCGGTTGTTTTTCGGAATAAATACGGGCGCGCTGTAGGCCGGATTCAGCGCGAGAAATTCGCTCTCGCTGATGTTGGCTAAGCGGGTGATGGCAGCCACATCGGCAGGCTTATCAATGTTCACCGCTTTAAAATAGGGCTTGTTGTCGATGTCGCTCAGATTCATGCCGAAGGCTTGCGGGTTGTTTACCAAGTTGCGCACGGCCAAAAGCTTGGGCACATAATTGCGCGTTTCGTTGGGCATGCGCAGGTTTTCGTAAGTGGGCTCGAGGCCTTGTGCGCGGGCGCGGTTGATGGCGCGGCCGACATTGCCCTCACCCCAGTTGTAGGCGGCCAGCGCAAGCGACCAGTCGCCGAAGAGGCGGTGCAGGTATTCGAGATAATTCAGCGCGGCATCGGTGGCGGCAGCTACATCATGGCGGCCATCGTAAAGCGGGGTTTTTTCGAGGCCGTAGTGGCGGCCGGTGGCGGGCATAAACTGCCACAGCCCGGAAGCGCCCACATGCGAGCGCGCTTTGGTTACATAAGCGCTTTCGATAAAGGGCAAGAGGGCGATTTCAGACGGCATATTGCGCTTTTTCACTTCATTGGCAATATGAAACATATAAGGTTTGCTGCGGTCGATGGTGCGGTTGAAATAAGCGTTGCCTTTTACGAAGTTGCTTTCGTGGCGGCGCACCAATTCGGGGTTGACTTCAACCATGCGGAAGTCACGGCGCAGATTGTTCCAAAGGCTGCCGGAGGCAAAGTTGGTGGCGGCTTGATCAAGCAGCGAGGCGTTCAGGCGCATCATGGCCATGCCTGCTTGATTGGGTGTGGCGGCGTGGCCGGCGGTGGCGGAGAAGGCGGAAAGGCCGGTCACAGCCAATACAATAGTTTTTAATTTTGCCATAGTCTTTTAATATGAAGCATATAGGAATTCGATTTTGCCGATGTTACTGGCTGGAGGGGGTGCAGTCAAGTGATTAGGGCATTAAATTGCTTGATAATTTATAGGCTTGCCATGGGCATGGGCGGGGAAGGTTTTGTCGGATGGCAAGGCTGGCTGTATGATGGGCAGGCGAAGTGGAATGAATGAAAGTAAGGCGATGAGTTGCAAAATATTGACAGATTGGTTCGGCCGCACCGATGCGGGGCGCTACACGGCTCAGCGCGAGCAGCAATTTTATGCCCGTGCGCTGGCCGGGCTGCACGCGGGCACGGTGGTGCAGGCGGGCATGCCTGATTGGGCTTTGTGGCCGAATGGGCAGGCGGTGTGCGTGGGACGCGATGTGGAAATGCAGGCGGATGCTTCGGCCTGGGCGGATCAGGCGCTGGATTTGCTGCTGATGCCGCATGTGTTGGAATGCTGCGATGCGCCCGAGGTGGCGCTGGCCGAGGCTTATCGGGCTTTGAAACCGGAAGGGCGGTTGGTGCTCACCGGGCTGAACCCGCATTCTTTATGGCGCTTCAGCTGCTGGTTTGATGGTGTGCGCCTGCCCGAACAACGCCGCTGCCTGCCGTTGCCGCAGCTGAAAAAGCAGGCGCTCTCGCTGGGCTTTACCATCGAAAGCGGGCAATTTATGGTGTATGTGCCAGCGGTGAGTAGCGGCAAGGCGTTGAAAAACTGGCGTTTTATGGAGGCAGCGGGCGATCGCTGGTGGCCGCATGCGGCGGCGGTGTATGGCTTGGTGCTGCTCAAACGCACCGTGGGTGCGCGCCCTTTGCCGGGGCGTGAGCGCGAAGCGGAAGAAGCCGGGCGCAGCATGGCGCTGGGGGTGGCCAAGGCGCAGGCCGGTGTTAAGTGAGCGCTTAATCATGGTTCAACGCATATTGATGGGATAAGGCGGTAAACGTAAAAAAGGCCGTCTGAACAAATTTGTTCAGACGGCCTTTTTCAAGCAAAGTTAAAGTTAGCGATGTTTACACAGCGGGCACAATCGTGCCGTCTTGCAAACGGTTGAACAAGCTCTCGCCAATGCCTTTTACATTTTTCAACTCTTCCACGCTTTTGAAATTGCCGTGTTGTTTGCGATATTCAACAATTGCCTCTGCCTTTGCCGAGCCGATGCCCGGTAGAGCTTTGAGTTCATCGGCACCGGCGGTGTTGATGTTAACCGCTGCCAATGCGCAACTCATGCCCAAAAGAGCCAAAGAGGCCAGTATGGTTTTTTTCATGTCCATGTTTTTTCACTCCGTAATGAATTTAAGAATTATGTTTTTTTATATAAGATACCCGCAACTGCGGGCGAGGGTATGATAGATAATTGTTTTACCCATTGCAAGTATTTTAATAGGGTAAGTATTCTTGATTTGGGTAATTATTTCTTTAGTTTTTATCGGCTTGGGAGAAAATGGAAAATCGGGCGAAAATCGGGCACCGCTGAATTTTTAATGATAGATGCAAATAAGCGCATAAAGGTGAATATGTTTGCATAAGCATGCAAAACGGATTTGCCAAGCTTGCGTTTTCAATTTTCTGCGTTTTCACTTTTCAATAATCAGTGCAAAACTTACAGGCCGTCTGAAAACTGTGTTTCAGACGGCCTGTGTTTGATTTATGCCATTTTATTCGCTGGCATCTTGTTTTGCGGCAAAAGAACCGATGGCAAATCTATTGTCGGTAAACACCCCGCCCAGCTCGGCTGCTTTGGGGCCGTAAAAGCCGCCTTTGGCGGAAATCGGATAGCTGTCGAAAGGAATATCGCGATCGTCTGTGGCAAATCGATTGCCTTGAATGCTTGCGGTAAACGGCTGAAACGAGCCGATTTTGCCGGTGAGCGTGCGGGCACCGAAATCAACGGAGAATGAGGCATCTGTTTGAGTAATATCGGCTTGAATAATACCGGTGCTTCTGGAGCGGGCATCAGCTACCAAGGCTTGGCCACTATAAGCGGCAGTTCCCGAGGTTGGCATATCCAGAGTGCGATAGCCTTGTGCAAAGAATGATTGGCGGTGTGCATTAGGATCAAAACCCTTGCCGCTTACACTTTCGCGATCAAATTGACAGTTGATGTCATCAGCGCCGCATGGCGCTGCAGTGGGCCGATAAAACCAACCATGAACCAAATATTGCATATTATTGGACACTGCTTTAGTGATGGGTTGACCGTGTTCGTTGTGGCCGCTAAACACTGTGATGTTGCCGGTGATGCTTTGCGGCAGCATATTGATGCGCTCGCCATCTAACACCAATATATTGATGTTATCAGTGGAACCGGTGTTTCTTACCCACACAGGGCCGATTGGATCGTAAGCGGGGGCTACATCGTATTGCCGAAAAACATCTACTTCATAAAATTCGCCGCTGATTTTCTTATCCATGCCGCCATTTTCAGGTTCAGTAACCACCGGCGGATTGCCGCCGCCATCTCCGGGATCGGGAACCACTACCGGCGGATTGCCGCCGCCATCTCCGGGATCGGGAATCACCACCGGCGGATTGCCGCTACCATCTCCGGGATCGGGAATCACCACCGGCGGATTACCGCCGCCGTCTCCGGGATCGGTAACAACGGGCGGATTGCTGCCTCCGCTGCTGCATGCGGCCAAGCCCAAAGAGGCCGCCAATAAAGACCATTTCAACACGTTCATTTTCTCTCCTTCTATTTTTGTGGTTGGTGCTACTTTATGGGCTTTACTCTAGCATTCCCCAATTTTTATGACAATTGTGTATGAATTTATAATATTTTTTTATATTATTTCTGAAGTGGCTTGGCAATGATGGTGAATCAAACTTGAATCAAGGCAGGGCGGGGCTATGCAGTGTTGGTTTGAATAATTTAAGCGGTGTCAAACAATCAGGCCGTCTGAAAAATAATCTTCAGACGGCCTAAATAACTGCTTTTGGAGCATATTCCAGATGTTGTTATACCGATTGCAATGAACGCTGTTGGCGGTTTTTACGGATATTTTTCACCAGTAATGCGGAAACGAAAATCCCGACACAGGCGAACACAGCCATTAAGCCAAAAACGATTTGATAGCCCAGCAGCCCCGGGTTTGCGTCTAAAACGTGGCCATAGAGGCTGTAGCAAAACATTGCGGGCGCATAGCCGATAAAGCTGCCCAGCGCCATGGCCGCGCCGGTGTTTTTGTCGCTGATTTCTGCTTCACCAATGGGCGCGAAAAATACAGCCCGTTGCGTAAAAATCACTGCGCCAAACAATAAAGTGCATGTCATGCCCAAGTAAACCGGCATATGCTCGTGCGGCAACACAATCAATATGCCCAGCATAATCGTGCTGATAATAAAGGTGTAGAAAAGATATTTGCTCGGCGATTTCAAAACTTTATCGGCGATTAAGCCGCCTATGGGGCCGCCTACCATTTTTAAGCAATATTGGTTGATAATCCCGTAGGCACCAACCAATGCAATCGGCAGGGCATAGATGTTGCTCAGAAAGGGAATAAAGAAAGTCAGCCCGCAATACACGGCGTAAACACAAAAAATGCTGAAGGCGATGAGCCAAACGGTTTTGTTTTTCAACACGCTGCCCAGCTTCGGATTTTCTGCTTTTTTCTCTGCTTTTTCTTCGGTTGCTTCGGCCGATGCCGGGTTTTCGTCTTCCGAGCTGTTGTTTTTCATCGCAAAGAATAAAACCACGCCGACTAAAATGGCGATGGAAGCATAAAACAGAATGCCCGCTTTAAACCCGAGATAGCCGCCGCCAAACCAGGCAAAGATAGCCAGGGCGCTAAATGCGATAATGGTGTCGACAACGCCGCGGCCGGTTTCGAAAAAGCCAAACAAGCGCCCTTGCTGGGAATTGTCGCCCAGCAGGCTGACCGATTTGAGCAGCACCGGCCAGTTGAGCATATCGCAGGTTACACCGAATAGCGCCCAAACAAACAATATTCCCCAATAACCGGGCATGGTAGACAAATAAATGCCGAGCAAGCCGGTGGCGATTAATGAGAATGACATCGTAAAGCGGCGCGGCAAGCGATCGGAAATATAAATCGATAAAAAGAAACCGATGGTTGTAACGATGGAATTAACTGACATGGCATTGCCAATTTGGCCATTGGTAAGATGAAAATATTCTTGCATGGGCACATAAAAAGCATCTTTCAATGAAGGCAGCTTATAAATAGTGCCCCCACATAAAACCAACAGGCTGAATATGGTCCATTTCTTTCTGGTCAGCATGATTTTTACCTCATCATAAGGGTTATGATGTCATTGATAGCTGTGTTTTGGCTAATGGCGTTATCCGACACCAACAATAAAATGTGTTTTTAAATTAAATCGATTGCCTTGGATTTAATTTAATACCGCTATCGCTTCTTGCGCTAATTCGTTAAGAATATTTCGTACATAATGAATCTGGTTGATGGCATCATCGAATTCTTTTTCTAATCGTGTATCCAGATTTTCTTTGGGCAGCTCTGTTTCGCTCATTTGCCGCCAAGGTATCCACGGATTATTGTCTTCCCCTTGAAAACGGAAGGGCGGGGCGTAGTAATCCACTTCTTCTTCCAAGCCGTAGGCCATCACTTGCGGGCTGTGTTCCCCCAAGCAAATAAGCTGAAAAAGCAGCTCTTTAAATGGCAGATCGCCTTGGCCGGAAATGCAGGCTTGATGCCCCAGCCCATTGGCTTCGCGGATAATCAGTGCATCTTTGATGTGCACCTGAGTGATTTTGCTTGCCATTGCCGCGAGAGCCGGGAGCGGCTCTTCATTTGCATTTATCATATTGGCGAAATCGAATAAAAGAGAGAGTTGGGGAAAATCGGCCTCTTCAATCAAGCGAACCAACTCATGGCTTTTCAGATCTTCATGCTGCTCAAGCGTGAAAGTTAAACCGCTGTGCTGATAATGCGCTTTGATATATTGGATATCTTGTTTGACCTGCGCCAACACTTCGGCCAAATGCCCTTCATAACGCGGATAAAAGCGCACCGAAGAAGCGCCGGATTTGAGCGCAATCGCCACGGCCGTATCAATGGTTTCGGCATCGGAGGCGCTGGTTTCGATATGAACATCCAAGCCCAAGCTGTGTGCTTTTTCTCCGAATTTTTGCAAGCGCGCATCATCGGCGCAGCTTAAAGATTGGCTCTCGCCGTCTAAAACGTGGACTTTGACGCCCTTAAGCTTTTGCTCGCTGGCAATATCCAATAAACCTTCCGGCAATATTTTTTCCATTCTCATATTGAGATGAAAGGCGTAGGCATGCAGATAAAGCGGAATATTCTGTATGCGCTCAACAATTTTTTGGGCTTGTATGCGGTTCATGATGATTTCCTATAAGTCGATAAAAAATTCTACTGATTCAAAACGCCAATATTCGATATCGATCTGAACGATTTTATCTGCCTCATCCGCACGATATTTCTTCACCCGAATAGAAGGTGTGCCCGGCGTTCCGCCAATCCCCTTGCAAGCGCTGCCCGAAAAGCGGGTGGGCTTAAATTCCAAATGCTTGGTATGCGTTTTTTTTGAATAGATTGTTTCCCACGCCTCAGCAAATGAGCCTTCACCAAGCTGCTCGATAAAATCAGGAGCCACTTGCGCATTGATAAAGGTTTCATGGTAAAAAACTTTATGGTTGTCCAGAGCGCCCCAGCCACAGATTTTGTATAAAGCATCGCCTTCTTTAACCCCGAGCAAGGCCAAAATGTTTGGCGCAGCGGCGTGGACACGCTCTTTGCTCAGATAGCCCC
The DNA here is from genome assembly GCF_022870845.1 of Uruburuella suis. GTDB lineage: Bacteria > Pseudomonadota > Gammaproteobacteria > Burkholderiales > Neisseriaceae > Neisseria > Neisseria suis. Next base: position 1,703,478 of record NZ_CP091507.1, on the reverse strand, counting down.
AAGAGGGCAGGCGCCCCTGCTCGATGGCAGCTTGCTTGAAACTCGTGGCGCTGCTGGGGTTGTAGTTGAAGCGAGGCAAGGCAACAAACCAACCCCGCCTGTCTTTGCGAAAAATTTTTGATTCACCCTCTAAATGTAATAAAGCTTGGCGCAAAGTCATGCGCTTCACCCCCAAAAGCTCCTCAAGCTCTCTTTCCGAAGGCAGCTTGTTTCCTGAAACGATAATGCCTTTGTCGAGCCAATCATTGAGCTTTTGCTTGGCTGATTCTACGGTGGAAGTATTTTCCATGAGTTAATCCATTTGGTTTAAACCAATCAAGTTGAGCACATATTACGCCTGCGTTGCATATCATGCAACACCTTATTTATGATAATTTTTTTATAGGTATTATTGAAAGTGGGGCGAAGCCTGCCAGCTGCCGGATTGCGGGTGATTTTGCTCTTGCTGTGGTTGTGGGTATCGCTGTGGATGAGGGTGGCCGTCTGAAAGCGGTTGCGGTGTTCGGCTTCGGCTTTTTCGGTGGAGGTGATAAGGCCGCCTTTGAGATCGGTGTGGTTTTGCACATTCACCCGATAGCCGCCATCGCCGGCGAAGAGGCCGCTTTGTTCGGCCACCGAAGCATGGTCGGCACGGATTTGGCTGTGGCTGAAATCGCCACTGCCGGACACGCCGTAGCCCACGGTGATTTGGGCGCTGCCCTGATATTGGCGGCTTTGGTGGGCGGCGCGGTTTTGCAGGCTTTCGATGTGGAGGCTTTGCGCATCGAGCTCGATGCTGCTGCCGAACACCTGCGCGCCTTTGAGGGTGGTGCTGCCGCCGCTTTGCAGGGCGGTGGCGCTTTGGCTGCTGCCGATATGGCTGCCGAGGTGGGCGGCTTCGTTGCTGTTGCCATAGCCTTTAGAACGAGGCCGTCTGAAAGATTGATGTTTCAGACGGCCTGAGAACGCGTGCGTGCCTTAGGGCACACACCCTTGTATATTAAAACCAATGTACCATAGCATCCAAACAGGTTATCCGCCTCCGTACACACCCTTGTATATTAAAACCAATGTACCATAGCATCCAAACAGGTTATCCGCCTCCGTACACACCCTGGGATTTCCACATCCGCGAAGTAGCCAAAAGAGCGGATAACCACCCATCAGCACAACCGAACAGTTGCCAGACAACACAACCGAATACAAGGAAGGTTCATGATGAGTACCCAAAACTATGGCGGCATCGATATTGCCAAAAAGAATTTCGTTATCGGCATTACCGGCATGGCCAAAACCAAAACCGAAACCAACAACCCCAAAGGCTTTGAGCACGCCATTGAATATCTGAAGAAGCACCAAGTCGATTTGGTCGTCATGGAAAGCACCGGCGGGTTGGAAGTGCCCTTGGCCAAAGCCCTGCACCATGCCGGATTGCGCGTAGTGATTGCCAACCCGCGCCGGACACATTCCTATTCTCTGTCGTTTTCACTGGGGAAAACCGACAATAAAGACGCCAAAATGCTGGCCGATTACGCACAAGCCATCGAAATCAAAGGCAAAACTGTCCAAATGCTTTATTGCCCCCGTTCAGCCGAAGAAGAAACACTCGAAGCCTTGGTCAAACGCCGCAGCCAGCTGGTCGAAATGCGTACTGCCGAGAAAAACCGTTTGACGCAGATCCACGAAACGCAAAAACAAAGCGTAGAAGATTTAATCGCCCATTTCGATGCACTGATTGACGCATTGGACGAGCAAATTTTCCAATACACCGATAGCGGCTTCGATGGAAAAGGCAAAATCATCAGCAGCATCAAAGGCGTGGGCAATACCACTTGTGCCATGCTGATAGCGATGCTGCCCGAGCTGGGGCAATTGTCCCATAAAAAAATAGCCCTGCTTGTCGGCGTTGTCCCGCCTCCGGATCAAAGCGGGGATTCTGACGGGAAAACCGGCTGTATCGGGGGCAGGAAGGAAGTGCGCGATATGCTTTATATGGCGGCACTTTCTGCCAGCCGCTTTGAGCCTGCGATTAAAGTGTTTTATGAGCGCCTGATTGCAAAAGGCAAGCCGTTTAAAGTGGCCATTAATGCGTGTATGCACAAATTGCTGCGAATTCTGAATGCGAGAGTGCGCGATTACCTCCAATCAGAGCGCCTCGCTCACGCTTGATTTTAAGTGTTTAGTGTTTTTGACTGACGAGTTGGAAACGCAGTTGCAGCGCAAATTGCTGAGTATTCTGAATGGAAGCGTACGCAATTATCTCCATTCAGACGGCCTCTCCTGCGCTTGATTTTCAGTGTTTGGTGTTTTTGACTGACGAGTTGAAAACACAGTTGCTACACGCAGGCTACGCTTGCTCTCTGAGTTTGTCACCGAATACAGCAAGCGTAGCCTGCATATGTGAGTAGGGTGTGTGCCCTAAGGCACGCACGCGTTTTTTTGTTTAATATAGTGGAATGAAAGAAAAACTTATACAGGCGCATGTAGCAAGCCATATGCAGAAGCCGTTTAAACCGCGTGCGTGGCTGCGCCACACACCCTACACATGATGCTAAATTTCTTATTTTTGTATAAGTTTTTCATGCATTCCACTATATAAGGCCGTCTGAAAATTCAGACGGCTTTGAAGTTTTAATTAAAAAAAATCAACCTAAGCTGGACAAGACGCGTGCGTGCCTTAGGGCACACACCCTACACGCAGGCTACGCTTGCTTTTTATATATAAATTAATATTGCAATCATCAGTAGAATAAAAATTAATAAAAATGTATTTATTCTTAAGAGGAATAAATTGCGTTTATCAGAGATTTTTTTCAACCCCAGAATAATTGGCCATATTGAAAAAGTAATTTGATTTAACTTACTTATGAAATCAATAACACTAAAAATAAAACCTTCATTTTTAAATAATTCATATGATATTTTTATTTGTATTAAATATAGAATAACATAAACTATAAAAAGATAAATAATTATATCGTCCAAAATATACCTCAATTAATTTTTAATTTATTTGCTGTTTTGTAAATTGATGCTCTTTTGATAACCAATATTGGCACCAACAAAAGCAGCTGCTCCAATTCCTATTTTCCCTGTATTTATTAACGATTCTCCTTTTTCTAATCTTGCTCCAGTACAAATCCCTCCTGTTGCAGCAATAGTAACGGTGCTGCATATTTCTGCAAAAAATCCATCTTCTCGTTGCTTATTAGAAGTAGATACTCCAACGAACCCTTCTACCCCCGCACCAGCAGTACCAGCGATAGTTAAGGTAATACTTTTATCTTGGTTGAGAGTAGCACTAATGTTTAATCCTAACCCAAGTGCAGCCGTTATTTCAGCGGTTATTGCGCTATTTACTTTATAGGCTTCCAGTAAAGCAAATAATTGTGACTGCTCTGTCTGGCTACTGGACTTATTGATAGTAATGCGATTAATTTCCTGATTGGCCTGCATTTGTAAGTTACGCAAAGCAGTTTCAGATAGCCCTAAATCACCTAATGAAAAATTATTCTCCACCACATTCTGTGCCATTTGGCTGCCAGAAACCACATCTGCCACATTTCCCGCAGTCGCGCCCACCGCTGCACCAAACAGGGCGCTGAGGGTGCTGATGTTGTTTTTTTCATCGGCATTTAATTCTTGGGCAGTTTTGCCATACAGTGTTTGCGCCAGGGTGGGGGCGAGCATTTCTGCGCCGCCGGCGGCCAAGCCTGCTGCAAGTGCGTTGTTGCCCGCCGCTGTGCCGGTGAGGATGCCGTTAAGCGTATGCAGCGCCAGATGTTCTTTGCTGCCTTCTTCAGGGCGGTTGCCGCCGTCGATTTTATTCAGCTCGGCGTTTTGTTTGAAATGTTGGCCGATATGGTAAGAAACGGTGGGGTTGGCTGCGGCGGCAGCGATGCCGAGGGCGCTGTCGGTCGGGGCGGCCAAGCCTGCGGCTACTGCGCTCAGGCCGGTGCTGAGTTTCTGCCAGTTTCCTGCTTGGCGTTGGTATTCCGCTTCGCTGAGTTGTCCGTTATCGCGCTGTTGTTTCAGGCTGTCCATTTTTTTGTTGATTGTATCTTTGGCCGATTGCACATTGCGACTGAAATTCTGCGTTACTTCCCGCTGCACATCCAATTCTTTCTGCACCTTATCCTGCTCAAAGCGGTTGTTCAGACGGCCTGAGTGTGCTGCTGCGTTATCGGTGGTGATGTCGGTGCGGACGGCGGCAAGGGTTTGGGCAACGCTGTTTCCCGTCAACTGCTGCTGCGCAGCCGCATCGCCAATCACGATATTCTGCGTGTTGATGCCGCTTTTGGTTACGCTGCTTTGGCTGTCGCGCTCAAAGCCGAAGCCGATGGCTTGGCTGCTTTGGGCGGATGCGGCGCCGGTGGTGGTGAGGCTGCTTTGGGGTGCGGCATGGCTGCCGAGGCCCAAGTCGGCATTGAAGCCGCCGGCGGCGCCGATGCCGAAGCTGGTGCCGCTGTAGCGGCTGTGGTTTTGGATATCGCTGTGGGCGAGGGTGGCCGTCTGAAAGCGGTTGCGGTGTTCGGCTTCGGCTTTTTCGGTGGAGGTGATAAGGCCACCTTTGAGATCGGTGTGTTGCTGCACATTCACCCGATAGCCGCCATCGCCGGCGAAGAGGCCGCTTTGTTCGGCCACCGAAGCATGGTCGGCGCGGATTTGGCTGTGGCTGAAATCGCCGCTGCCGGACACGCCGTAGCCCACGGTGATTTGGGCGCTGCCCTGATATTGGCGGCCTTGGTGATCGGCGCGGTTTTGCAGGCTTTCGATGTGGAGGCTTTGCGCATCGAGCTCGATGCTGCTGCCGAACACCTGCGCGCCTTTGAGGGTGGTGCTGCCGCCGCTTTGCAGGGTGGTGGCGCTTTGGCTGCTGCCGATATGGCTGCCGAGGTGGGCGGCTTCGTTGCTGTTGCCGTAGCCTTTGCCGTAGTTGCCGCCGGCGGTGATGCCGAAAGAGACGCCGTTGCTGAAATCGAGCGCCACGCCGGCATTGAAGCCGGCTTGGCGGTTGTTGCGCTGCTCCTTGTGGCTTTGCCCGGCGGCGCTGATGTGGATTTGGTTTTCTGCGGCAAGGCGGGTGCCGCTTTGGCCGGCGATATCGGCGCCGCTGATGCGGATATCGCTGCCGCTGCCGGCGCCGACGGCAAAGAGCGACACCGCACCTTGTGCACCGATGTTGGCGGCATGGGCGGTTTGGCCGCTGATGCTTTGGGCGGCGCTGTTGCGCTGTTCGCCATAAGTGATGCTCACGCTCACGCCGCCGGCGTTGCCTGATTTTGCTGCCCCTTGGGCGCTTTGTGCGGCCTGATAAGCCTGCCAGCCGGCATTGGCGGCGGCCATGGCATTGGTGCGGCCGTGGCGGCTTTCGCCCACCTGCTGCATGGCGCGCGCGGCTTCTTGGGCGGTTTCCACTGCCTGAATCAGCGGCGAGCGCACGCCCACGGTGATGCCTTTTTGGGTGAAGCGGTTGCGGTAGTCGGATTGATAGGGATTGGGCGCGGCGGCAATATCGATGCTTTGTGCCGCGATATCGATATTGCCGTCGGCATACACATCGCTGCCGGTTTGGCGGTAGGCTCGGCCTGCACGGATAAGGCTGTCGCCGCTGCCGCTGCCCGCGGTGCTGCTGCTGTGGATAATGCGGCTGCCGGTTTCTTGGCTCGTATCGGCGCGGTAGCCGATAAAGCGGCTGAAGGCGCTGCCGCCGCCCATCAGACCGTTGGTTTTGCTGCTGCTTTGCGCGCTGCTGTCGATTTGCTCTTCGGCGGCCACGATGTTGATATCGTGCGCAGCCGCCAGCTGCATGCCTTGCTCACCAAACACACGGCTGCCGATAATGTTCAAATCGCCTGCACCGGCCTGCATGCGCACGGTGCCGCCGGCCTGCGCGCTGCTGCCGATGGCGCGCAGATAATCTTGCTGCTCTTGGCTTTGGCTGCGGCTGTGGGTGGCGCTAAAGCCGATGGCGGGCATAAATTGCTCGGTGTTGGCAGCGATGCTGCCGCTGTCCCACGCCTGCCACTTTTTAAGCGCACCATCTTGGCGGCGGGCGTTTTGTATGCCCTCGATGCGTTTTTCTACTTGGCGCACTTCGGGGGCTTTGAGGTTGAGGCCGAGCGATATGCCGCTTTGCTTGCTGTGCGCTTCGATTTGGTCGCGCTCGCGCGCATAGGCCGCGCCTAAATGAATGCTTTGGGCTTGCAGGGTGAGATTGTTGCCGGCGGAAAGGGTGGTGGCGCGGGTGTCGATTTGCTCGGCGGCGGCAAGGGTGGTGTTGCCTTTAAGGCTGCCGATTTGGCTCTCGCTCAAGCGGGTGATGTCGGCATTGTGTTGCAGGCTTTGGCGGGATTTGCTGTAGCCTTTTGAAACCACGCCGCTTTTGATGCCGCCGCTGAGGCCGGATTTTTGGGTTTGATGAAATTCGCTGTCGAGATAGCGGCTTTGGGTGGCCGCTATGCCGATGTTGCGGCCGGTGAGGGTGGTGGCTTCATCGCTGATGATGCTGCTGCCGCGCACGAGTATGTCGCCCTCTTTGCCTGCGGCCAGCACCACTTCGCGCCCGCCGATGCTGCTGCCCACGGCTTCATCGTGTTGGCGGCTGTAGCGGGCGCTGCGGCTGCTGCTCGAAATCAGGCCGCGCGATTTGTCGCGGGTGGCTTCGCTTAAATCAAGCGTTTGGCGCCCTTCGCTAAGTTGGATGCCTTGCGTGCCGTAAAGCGCTGTGCGGCCGGCGCTGCTGTCGATTTGGCTTTGGCGGGCGCGGATTCGGCCGCCGGCGGCTAAGGTGATGTCGCCGGCTGCGCTGATGGCGGTGCCGGTTTCGGCGCTTTGGTGCACATGGCGGTGGCCGGCATCGCTCAAGCTGCCGTGGGTTTCGTGTTTGGCGGTGGCCACGGTGCCCAAATCAATGTGGCCGCTGCGGGCAATCAGGCGGGTGTGGCCGCCGGCGGAAGCATTGCTGATCAGTGCGCCGTCGGCTTGAATGCCTTCGGCCGCTTCCAGATGCAGCAGGCCGTCTGAAAGGGCGGCCACATTCAGCGCGGCTGTGCGGTTGATAATGGTGCTGCCGTTTCGCTCATCGCCGCCGGTAGCGGTGGTGGCGCGCAGGCGGATGCTTTTTGCCTGAATCGAGAGGGCTTTGCCGGCGGCGATGCTGCCGCCATCAATGTGCACGCCGTCATCGGCCTGCACATGCACTTCGCCGCCTTGAATCAGGCCGCTGTGGCGGATATCTTGTGCGCCGAGGTCAACCAAGCGGCGGCCGGCAATGGTGCCGCTGTTGCGGATGCTGCCTGCATCTTGCAGGGAAACAGCATCGGCGCTGAGCAGGCCGCCGCCGCTGCTCAGATCGCCTTTGCGCGCCAGCAGATACACTTTGGGCGCAAACACGGTTTCTTGGCTGCCGTCGGGCAGGGTGAAGGTTTGGCTTTCTATCCAGATGATGTCGCTGGTGAGGCGGGCCACCTGCTCGGCGGAAAGGGCAATGCCGGGCACAAGCTGCTGGGCTTTGGCAAAGGTGAGGCCGGAATCCATCAGCGCTTTGAATTGGGCTTCGTCATTGCTGTAGCCGTCGAGGCGGCGATAGCCGGTGAGGCGGGCCACTTGCTCGTTCACCAGCTTTTGCTCGTAATAGCCGTCGCCCAAGCGTTTGTGTGTGTATTCAGGGTCGACATTGAGCGCCTTGAGCATGTAGTCGCTGGAGAGCCATTGCCTGTAATCGGTGAAAGCAGGATCGGTTTCAATCAAATAGCCTTGGCGGGCAGGGTTGATGTTGAACAGGCTGCTGCCGGGCAGGCGGGTGTTTGCGGCGATGCTGCGGATTTCAGGCAGGCGGGCATCGGTATTCACCGCACTGATTGCGGTGTTTGCCGCGGCGGCTGCGCCTGCGTGGGCGGGCAGATCGGCCACGCGCTGCTCAACGATAGAGATGGCCTGTGCAAATGGCTCGGTGGTGGCGGGCGGGCTGGCCACGGGGGTAACGTCTTTATCAAAGTCGATATGGCGATCGCCCCATGTGCCGTGACTGTTGTAGCTGCCGCGGCGTGAATAGCCGCTGTTTTCAGTGCGCACGGTGGCGGGGGTGGCGTGGTTTTCGATCAGTGCTTTATCGGCTGCTTTCAGATTGCCTTCGATGGTGCCGCCTGCCAGGATTTGGCTGTTTTGGTTGCGCCAAGCGTCGCCGCTGATGTGTAGGTTGCCGCCGATGATGATTTCACCCGGCGTGCTTGAGGTGATGCGCTGTTTGTAAACAGATTGTTTGTAATCTGCTTTGCGCAGGCTTTGGGCACCGTATTTATGTATGGGAATGTTGCCGCCGTTTTTCAGGCGGAAGTTGAGGTCGTGTGTCTCTAAATCGAAATGGCCGTCGCGCCCGTTTCTGAAGAAAGGCTCTGCTTCGCCCACCCGCGTGAATTCGGTGATATTTTCTTGTGAAACCAAATATTCTTCAACGGCGAAATGCGGATTCAGATTGTCAAGCCGGGCGGCGACAATGCGGGCGCTGCCTTGGGCTCCAATGCGGGCGCCGGCATTGGTGAGCGTGTCGGCGCTGCCCTCAGCTTCGTGCGTGTTGCCCAAGCGGCCGCCGATGTTCAGACGGCCTTCGCTGGAAAGCAGGGTGCCTTCTTGATTGGTGATGTTTTGCGCGCCGATATCGAGCTGCCGGCGTGCGGCGATGGCTGCGGATTTTTCCTGCTCGTCGCGGTTGATTAAATCGGTGGCGGCCAGCGCCACATGGTTGCCGTAGATGCGGCCGCTGCCGCTGTTGAGCAAGGTGGTGCCGGCTTCGATGAGGGTGAGGCCGTTGCTGTTGATCAGGCCGCGGTTGCTGAGGCTTTGGGCGGCGCTCAGGTGGGTTGTGCTGCCGGATTGGATGTTGCCGCCCGCGCTGTTGTCGATATCGGTGGCGCTCAGGTGCACGCTTTCGCCGCCTTGCAGGGTGTGGCGGTTGTTCAGACGGCCTGCGCTTTCTATGCTGAGGCGGCGGCCGGCTTCGATATCGGCTTGGCTGCTGAAGTTGTGTTGCAGGGCGATGCTCAAATCGCGGCCGGCGGCAAGCCTGCCGCTGTTGGCGAGGGATTGGGCTTGGATGCGGGCATCTTCGCCGGCGAGGATTTCGCCTAGGTTGCGGATGCTGAGCGTGTTTTGTTGGTTGTCGTGAATGGAAAGCTGCCCGGCGCTGCTGATTTGGCCGCCGTGGTTGGCCAGGCCGTCTGAAAGATTGAGCTCGGTGAACTCGTTGCTGCGGATGTGGCCGCTTTGGTTGTCGAGCGTTTGCGCTTTGATGTTTAAGCGCTCTGCATCAATGCTGCCGCCGGTGTTGTCGAGGTGTTGTGCGGCGGCAAGGCTGATGCTTGGGGCGGCGATGCGGCCGCTTGGGTTGCGCAGCGCGGTGCTGTTGATGTGCAGGCTGCCGGCCGATTGGAGCGTGCCTTGATGATTGTCCAACGTTTGGGTGTGGATGTTGAGGCCGTCTGAAGATTGAAGGCTGCCGCTGTGGTTGCGGAAGGTATCGGTGCGGATGTCGGCGCTGTGGGCGCTGATGCGGCCGCTTGTGTTGCTGAGGCTGCGGCCTGCGGCGCTCAGCCGGTTGAGGTTCAGCCCGCCTTGGTTGCTCAGGCTTTGGTGTGTGCTTAAATCTGTGTTGCCGTTGGCGCTGATGCTGCCGCTGTTGTCGAGGCCGTCTGAAACGCTGATGCGGCCGGCCGGCAGGGCTTGCGGGGCGGTGGGCGCGGGGGCGCTTTCGGTGCGGCCGCCGCCGGTGGCGGTGGTGGGCGGGGCGCTTGGGTGGCTGCTGTTGCCCTGATCGGATGCGCCGTTGTTGCCGCTGTCGATCGGGGTGTAGCCGATCAGGCCGCCGGCCCGGTTGTGCAGGTTGGCGGCTTCAATGGCTAAATCTTGCGAGCCGGTTTGGGTGGTGTGGCCGCTGTGGTTCAGACGGCCTGTTTCCATATCCAAACGTGCGGCGTTGATGCGGCCGCTGTTTGCAAGAGCGGCTTGGTTGCGGATGTTTAATTCGGCGGCCGAAGCGAGCAGGCCGCTGTTGTTCAGCGAGGCCGTCTGAATGCGGGCGGCTCCTTGGGCGGAAAGGCTGCCGCTGTTGTGGAAATGCGCCGCTTGAATGGCAACGGCGGCTTTATCGGCGCTGCTGCTGCCGCTTTTATCGGCGGCCACGATGCTGCCGCTGTTGACGATTTCGCCATCGGCAGCAAGGCTCACGCCGCCGGCCGCGGCAAAGAGTTGCCCGGCATTGTGGATGCCCACGCCTTTTTCGGTGCTGATGAGGCTGATTTTGCCGGCATACATGCCGCCCAGCGCGCCGGTGTCGACGGCCACGGCGGCAGCAGGTGACGGGCCGTCTGAAACGGCGGTTGTTGCGCCGTTGGCGGCGATATCGTTGCTGCCTGCGCTTATCTGTAAATCCTGCGCCCAAATGCCGGCATTTACCGTTGCGGCTTGGGCGAGAATGCGGGTGTAGTCGGCGCCGGACGTGTCTAAACCGTTGCCGCTCACGTCCACGCTGCCGCTGCGCACGCGGAAGCCTTCGAGGTGGCCGTTGTTGATGATGGGGCGGCCGCTGGTGAGGGTGATGCCGGCCGCATTGATAAAGCCGCCGCCGTTTACCTGAATGCCGGCGGGGTTGGCCATAATCACTTCGGCGCGCCGGCCGGCCACTTCGATATAGCCGCCCAGCTGCGAGGGGTTGCTGCTGTTGATTTGATTCACAATCACCCGCGCTTCGCCGCCGGCAAGCCACGGGTTGCCCTGTATCCAGCCGCCGGTGTGGGTGGCGGTGTTGCTGCGGCTGTTGTTGAGAATCGCGCCTTTGCCGTCTACATCGAATTGGCGGTATTGGTTGACCGACACGCCGGCGGAAGTGGGCGTTTGGATATTGACTTGCGGCAGGCCGTTGGCGGTTTGCAGAATGGTGGGCTGCTGATTGGCCGGTGCGGCTTTGTCGGCGGCAATACCGGCTGCCTGCGCGGGCACAATCCACGCCTGCCCAAAGGCGAGCAGCAGCGAGAAACAGATGGCAGGCAGGCGCAAAGCCGCACCGGCACTTGCCGACAAAGCGGCGCCGGGCGCGCTGTCTTGCGTGGATTTGCCTGCGCGGGCGGTGTGTTCGGCCACGGCCACCATTTGGCCGCGTTTTTTGTTGAAGATCACTTTATAGAGGGTTTTGTTCATGATGCTTTACCGGTCAATATCAATAATGTTGGTTGATGCAGCAGCCAAACAGGCGCAAGGCTTGTTTTTCAGGCATGCTTGTTCTGCGAACAAGGGTCGGATTCGAGAATTTGGCCTACACGCTGTGCGGGGCAAATCCTAAAACGAATAATTCAGGCTGAAGCCCAATGCGGTGTTGGCCGTCTGAAAGCCGGCGGGCTTTTTAAAGGGCTTGCCGGCAAACACATCGTAATAAAGCCTGCCGCCGGCTTTAAACCCGCCTTTGAAACCGACCACGCCGCCGGCCAGCGTTTGGCCGCTCAGGTATTTGGCCGAGGGGCCGGCCACATGGCCGAGGTCGGCGCCGATATAGGCGGCGTGGCCGGGGTGGTAATGCCAGCTCAAATCGTTGCGCCAATAGCCGCCGCGCTCGGCAGCCAGGTTGAGCTCGCCATCGAAGCCGCGCACGGTGTAGCGGCCGCCGATGGCGATTTTGTCTTGCGGCACCAGCGCCGAGCGGCTCCATTGCGCGCGAAGGGAAGTGTCGTAGGCGAGCACCTGTTTGCCGAGGGCGAAAGGCAGGTTGAAATCGGCATCGAGGGTGAAGATTTTCATGCGCGAAGTGCCTTCGCCCAGCGCTTCTTCGGGCGCGGCCAGGCTTTGGTTGGCACCGGTGCCGCGTTTGTAGGCGGCGGCAAGGTTTAATGTGGCCGCGCCCAAATATTCTTTATGCGAAAGCCCCAGCTGCCAGCCGGCGGTTTGTCGGCGCTGCACGCTGATTTCGGCATCGTTGATAAAGCTGTTGGATTCGCGCTTCCACAGCTTGAGGGCGGCATGGCTTTTGCGGCGCTCGTCGCGGTAGAGCAGGCGGGAGAGGCCGATATCGGTGTTGAAACTCTCACCGTTGTAGTCGTAGTTTTCACTGTCGCCGGCCACGGCCTGATGGTAGCGGTAGCGGTTGTGGTTGAAGGCCAACAGCCAGTTGCCGAAAGGCGCGGAATAATGCAGCGCCAGCGAGCGGCTGCCGCTGCCGGTGGTGTGGCCTGCGCTGTCGGTGTAGCTGGCTTTGTGGCCCAAATCGTGCCCGTAGGACACATAAAACAAATCGCTCAGGCCGAAAGGATTGTCGGCGGCAAAGGTGAGGTTGCCCTGATATTTGCCGGTGGCCTTGCTGCCCGCATCATCGGCGCCCAAAGAGAAGCGGTAAGGCAGAAGCTGCTGCTGCCACAGCACCACCACATCGCTTGTGCCCGGCGCTTCGCCCGGCTCGATGCGGATATCGGCTTCGGCCGTGGGCAGGCGCTTGAGGTTTTCCAAACCTTGCTCGAGGGCGCGCAAATTGAGGATTTGGCCGTCTGAAAGCGGAAATTCGTTTTGAAACGAAGCAATGCGCCCGGCGGTGCGCGTCGGATCATCGGCAGCTTCGATGCGGATTTTGCCGATGCGGCCGGGCATCACCGTGAGCGTGAGCACGCCGCCGGCGAGGTTTTGCGGCGCAGCCAGAATGCGGGTGGTGGTGTAGCCCTTGGCAATCAGCGCGTTTTGGGCTAAAGCCATGATGTGGTTGATGCCTTGTGCACCCAAACACATGCCGGGGGCAAAGCCCGATTCGGCCAATGCCTGCTTGAGCGCAAATTGAAACTTGCCCGCCGCCTCGCCAACCAAGCGGATTTCCTGCACCGCAAAACAGGGCGACTCGGCCTGGCTCAAAGAAAAAGCAGCGAGAGGCGCGGCGGCCTCGCCCAAGCGGGCTTCGGGCGCAGGGCGCATTTGCTCTTGCAGATGCTGCCACCGCTGCTGCTCGCGCAATAATTGCTCTTGCTGCAAACGCCCGGCCTCGGCTTCGGCGGCAGCGGGAATATCGGCGGCGGAAAGGGGCGTGGAGAAGGCGAGCAGGCAGATGGCAGCGGCCAGCGGAGTGCGTGGGAAGAAGTTGGGATTCATGGTGGATGGGCAATGTGTTAAGAAAGATTTGCTAAGATTTTAATAAATTGCGTAAAGAAGAACAGCGGTTTGGGCTGAGGGGCGGATTTTGGTGACAATCGGCATAGTTTCGGGGTGGATATACCATGTGGGTATAATTAGGGCACGCGTGCTGTGCAAAGGCGGCGCAGTGGTGGGCAGGAAGTTTAAGCCGGCGTTGGAAAGCAAACAGGCCGTCTGAAAAGAGGGTTTCAGACGGCCTGTTTGCTTTTTAACCTATTCAAAGCCGGTGCGGAGTGTATTGCATGCGTACGATTATACCAATAAAAATAAATAAGCTATAATCACCCCATGCCTAAACTGACCCCAAAAAACCACCAACTCACCGAGCATGATTTTATCAAACTCGCCAAAACCGAACCCCACCCGCGGGCTCGGACACGCTTGTTTATACTGCACCAACTGCAACAAGGCCAAGCACCCGAAGAAATCGCCCCACTGTTCGGATTGAATCCCCTTACCATACACATATTGCGGCGCAAATATTGGGAATTCGGCATCGAACAGGCCATTTACGACAAACAGCGCCCAGGCCGCAGCAGCAAACTAAAGCCGGAAGACCATCAAGCCTTCAAACAGCGCATCATCGAAGAGCAAGAAAAGCGCGAAGGCGGCAGGCTCACGGCCGAAGACATCCATACCATTGCCGCTCAAGAATTCAATGCCCACTACAAACACAGCAGCAGCCTGTATCCTTTATTGCACCGTATCGGCATGAGCTGGATAACCGCCCGCAGCCGCCATCCACAGGCCGACCCAGAAGCGCAAGACGCTTTTAAAAAAACTTTGTTGACGAAGTAAAAGCCGTATTACCTGAACACATCAAGCCCGAACAAGTCGACATTTGGTTTCAAGACGAAAGCCGTATCGGACAACAAGGCAGCCTCACTCGCGTATGGCACGAAAAGGGAAAAAGGCCTCGCCTTATCCGCCAACAGCAGTTTGAATACGCCTATATATTTGGCGCTGTTTGTTTAACAACGGGCGCAACAGCCGCTTTGGTGATGCCCGGTGTCAACAAAGAAGCGATGCTGCTGCATTTACAGCAAATATCGAAAGAAACCCCCGAAGGCCGGCATGCCGTGGTGGTGATGGACGGTGCGGGCTGGCATCAAGATTTTCATGAGCTGAAAAACGTATCCATATTGAAACTGCCGCCATATTCACCGGAACTGAACCCCATAGAGCGGGTATGGCGGCAACTGAAGCAAACCTCCTTATCCAACCGTTGTTATAAGGGCTATGAGCAGATTGTAGAGGCTGGCTGCATTGCGTGGAATGCGTTGGTTGCAGAAAAAGACAAACTCTGTTCGCTGGTGGCTTGTGAATGGGCTTTATTATAGATTATTTATTTTAAATGGTATTACGCCGCCTTTGGGCGGCTAATCGTACCTACGGCTTGCTGTTAGTGTGGCATGCGTACGATTACGCTTTGCTTTGTAAAGCTAATCGTACCTACGCAGTTTAATAGCTTGAATTAATGGTGAGACCGTCGTAGGCGGGGGCGATGCCGGGCGGGCAGGCGGCGAGCAATTCTTCGTAGCCCAGCGCGTGGGTCATGTGAATCAGCCAGGTGTGGCGGGCGCCGATTTGCTCGGCATAATCGCAGGCTTGATCGAAGCTTAAGTGGCTGGGGTAGGGGCGCGGGCTTAAGCAGTCGATAAACAAATGATCCAAGCCTTGCAGAGCGGCAATTTGGGCGCTGCTGATGTGGTTGATGTCGGTGAGCCAGGCGATGTTTGCGATGCGGTAGGCGGTGGTGTGCCAATGGCCGTGCGGCATTTGGAAGTGTTGCAGCGGCGCGCCGTTGAGCGTGAGGCTGTCGGTGAGCGGGCGCGCTTCGAGCACGGGGCGGTTCCAGTGGCTGCCGGGCGGGAAAAAGGCGTAGTCGAAGCGCTCGCTGATGTTGGCCAGGGTGGCGGCACTGCCGTAAATCGGTATGCTGCCTTGCTGCTTGTAGCAAAAGCCGCGCAAATCATCAATGCCGTTGAGGTGGTCGGCGTGCGGGTGGGTGTAGAGCACGCCGTCGATGCGCGGCAGCTGCTCGCGCAGGGCTTGGCTGCGGAAATCGGGGCCGGTGTCGATTTGCCAGCCTTGGCCGCCGATATCGAGCCAGGCGCTGCAACGGCTGCGGCGGTTTTTCGGGTGGGGGCTGGTGCACACGGGGCAGGTGCAGCCGATGGCGGGGGTGCCGGAGGAGCTGCCGCAGCCGAGCACGGTCAGGCGGATATGGGGCATAATGTGTGGGTATTGTTTTGTGGGTTGTTTTACGGGAGAGGCCGTCTGAAACGGCACAGCACAAGTGGGTTATTATAGCTTATTAGGGTCTGTTCACATTTCATCACGCGACAATATTTTGGCTCAAAACGCGCCTGCTGCGTTGAAAATGCTCGCAAGGTGTTCAACCTTGCTGTGCTTTTCGCCTTGCAGCCACGCTTTTGCGCTCAAAATCTTACTCGCGGATGAATTGTGAACAGACCCTAGAAGGGAAAAGATGTTGCGCGCGCCGGTTGATTAAAATGCCGTCTGAATTTTCAGACGGCATTTTGAATTTGCCTTGCGGGCTCGGCGCGTTAAGCGGTTTCTACATGCAGGCGCACGTCGATATTGCCGCGGGTGGCGTTGGAATAGGGGCAAACTTGGTGGGCGGCTTCAATCAGCTGCTGCGCTTGCTCGGTGCTGAGCCCTTGGGTGCGCACGGTGATGTCGGCATCGAGCTTGTAGCCGCCTTCGGGGGTTTGGCCGATGCCGATGGCCACTGAAGTGTGGCTGCCGGCCAGCGGCAATTTCAGTTTTTTGGCGGTCAGCTCCAGGGCGCTGTCGAAGCAGGCGGCATAGCCCAGGGCAAACAATTGCTCGGGGTTGGCGCCGCTTTTGCCGGAGCCTGGCACAACCAAATCAAAGGCGAGGCTGCCGTCGTCAAGCGCAGTGTGGCCGGAGCGGCCGCCGGTGGCGGTGGCGCGGGTGGTGTAGAAGATTTTCATGCTTGCATCCTTGTGAGGTTTTGAGGGAGGCAGGTTGCCGGAGCACAGTTTCAGACGGCCTGCTATGCGTTACTTTAATGCAAAACAAATGTATTGTTTGTTGCGGCAGGGTTAAATTTTGTTATACATGTTTGTATGTATATTTAAAGGCCGTCTGAACGATTTTCAGGGTTCAGACGGCCTTTAAATTAAGTGCCCTTTCAATAAAGCAAATTTACGAGGCGGTGCAGCGCAGACTGTATGGCAA
The DNA here is from genome assembly GCF_022870845.1 of Uruburuella suis. Lineage (GTDB taxonomy): Bacteria > Pseudomonadota > Gammaproteobacteria > Burkholderiales > Neisseriaceae > Neisseria > Neisseria suis. The sequence continues at coordinate 1,687,113 of NZ_CP091507.1, read as the reverse complement.
AGCGACACAACGCAGTAAGATGGTTTTTTGATGGATACCGATGCTGCTTAATCCCACTCGGGCGCCAAGCCTTCGGGGCTCACTTCGCGGCCGTTGCGCTCAAGCGCATCGATGCGCTGCATGTCGGCATCGGTGAGGGCGAGCTGCTGCGCTTTGAGGTTGCTGATGAGGTTTTCGCGCTTGGTGGATGAGGGAATCACGGCATAGCCTTTGTGCAGCGCCCAAGCCAATGCCACTTGGGCGCTGGTGGCTTGGTGGGCGCGGGCGATGTCGAGCAGGGTTGGGTCTTGCAGCACTTTGCCGTAGGCCAAAGTCATGTAGGAGGTGACACGGATAGCTTGGGCTTGCAGAAAGTCCACCAATTTTCTGTTTTGCAGATAGGGGCTCAATTCAATTTGGTTGGTGGCGATTTCGCCGCTGCCCACCACCTCGATTGCTTCGCGGGTTTGTGCGATATTGAAGTTGGACACGCCGATCAGGCGGGTGAGCCCTTGGGCTTTCGTTTCGGCGAGCGCGCCCATAAAATCGGCCAAAGCCACGCCGTTGCCGGGGGCGGGCCAGTGAATCAGGGTGAGGTCCACGGCATCGGTGCGCAATTTGTGCAGGCTCTCTTTGAGGCTGTCGGCCAGTTTGCTCGGGCTGTAGTTGTCGACCCAGATTTTGGTGGTGAGGAAAAGCTCGCTGCGCGGCACACCGCTCTCGGCAATGGCTTGCCCCACTTCGGCTTCGTTGCCGTAGATTTGGGCGGTGTCGATGGCGCGGTAGCCCACATCGAGCGCGTTTTTCACCGAATCGATCACGGTTTGGCCGCTTAAGCGGAAAGTGCCCACGCCAAAGGCGGGTAAGGTGTTGGTGTTCATATCAAGCTCCTGAATATAAAGGTTTTGAAAAATAAAGGTTTTCAAAGGCAGGCCGTCTGAAAGGCGGCCTGTGCAACAGCATCAGTTTAAAAATCAATCGTTGTTCAAGCAAGGGGTGACGGCTGCTTTTTTGCCGCTGCGGCTGCCATGCATCGATAGCGCGGTGGCCAGCGCCAGCAGCAGGGCACCTGCCCAAGCGGTGTGGATCAGGCCGCTGTGTGCCACAATCCAGCCGCCCAGCGCTGCGCCGAAGGTAATGCCGAGATTAAAAGCAGCGATGTTGAGACCGGAAGCCACTTCCACCGCTTGCGGCGCGTCTTTTTCGGCTTGCTGCACCACCATTAATTGCAGCGGCGGCACGGTGGCAAAGCTGGTTAAGCCCAGCAGCACGGTGCTGAACACCACCGCCACCGGATGCGCGGCGGTAAACAGAAACGACAGCAGCACCAAAGCCTGGGCGGCAAACAGAATATTCAGTGCGGTGCGCACACCGGCGCGGTCGGCCAGGCGGGCGCCGAGAATATTGCCGGTGGCCACCGCGATGCCGTAGGCAACCAACATCAGGCTCACCGCATCGTTACTGAAGCCGCTCAATTCCTGCAAAATGGGCGCCAGAAAGGTGAAGAGCACAAAAGTGCCGCCATAGCCGATCACGGTGAGCGCATACACCAACCACAAGCGCGGCGAAGTGAGCACGGCCAATTGCTGCGCACGGGTGGCCGGCGCACCTTGCTGCAAGCGGCTCGGGATAAACAGCAGGCTGCCGATAAAGGCGGCCACGCCCAATGAAGACACAATCAGAAAAGTGGTTTGCCAGCCCCAATGTTGGCCGATAAACGTGCCCAGCGGCACACCGGTAACCAGCGCCACGGTGAGGCCGGTAAACATCATCGCAATCGCACGCGCGGCTTTTTCTTTAGCCACAAGCTGGGTGGCGATGGTGGCGCCGATAGAGAAAAACACCCCGTGCGCCAGGCCGGTAACGATGCGTGCAATCAGCAAAGTGGCGAAGCTTGTGGCCTGCCAGGCCAAGAGATTGCCCAGCACAAAAACCGCCATCAACATCAACAACACATTTTTGCGCGGCCAGCGGGCGGTGGCCGCCGTGAGCAGCGGCGCGCTAAGCGCCACCGATAAAGCATAAAGGCTCACCGCCAAGCCGGCCGAGGGCAGCGTGATGCCCAAATCGGCGGCAATGGTGGGCAAGAGCCCCACAATCACAAATTCGGTGGTGCCGATGGCAAACGCACCGAGCATCAAAGCAAATAAAGCAGGAGGCATCATCATTTTTCCTTTCATCATAAGCAGGCCGTCTGAAAAAAACCGGGCTGGAAAATGCATCACAGGCGGCATTATGCTGCTTTTACATTTTCAGAAAAATAGGATAATCTGCAAATGATTTTTACAGAAAGTGCAAAAATGAAATTGGATTTAGAGGCATTGAATATTTTCGTGCAAATCGTGGAAAGCGGCTCGATCAGCGGCGCCGCGCAGCGGCTGGATATGCCCGTGTCGGCCGTGAGCCGCAGCTTGAGCCGGCTCGAGCAGCATTTGGGCCTCACCTTGTTGCAACGCAGCACCCGTCGCATGGAAATCACCGACGAAGGCCGCCTTCTATTGGCGCAGGCGCACAAAATACTCGATGAAGTGCGCCTCACCGAAGAGCGGCTGGCGCTGAGGCGCGCGCAAATCGGCGGTGTGTTGCGCATCAACACTTCGGTGCCGGTGATGCTGCATGTGCTCTCGCCGCTGTTGGCCGATTTTTGCGCCCAATATCCGCAAATCGAAATCGAGTTGGGCAGCAACGATCATTTGATTGATTTGATTGAAGAGCGCACCGATGTGGCGCTGCGCATCGGCCGCTTGCAAGATTCCGCCATGCACGCGCGCCTGCTCGGCCACACCGCCATCCGCATCCTGGCCGCGCCCGCTTATCTGGCGCAACACGGCACGCCGCAAAGCGCCGCCGATTTGGCGCAACACCGCCTGCTCGGTTTCACCGCCCCCACCACGCTCAACCAATGGCCGCTGCCCGACGGCCGCGGCGGCCTGCTGGAAATCAGCCCCGCCGTGCGCGCTTCCAGCGGAGAAACCCTGCGCCATCTGGCGCTGGCCGGCAACGGTATTGTGTGTTTGTCGGATTTGATGACGTTTACCGACCGCGAAAGCGGCGCGCTGGTGCCGCTTTTGGAACACGAGCGCGAGCATGTCAGCCAGCCGCTTTATGCCGTGTATTACCGCCACCGCACGCTTTTGGCACGCACCGCGGTGTTTATCGATTTTTTGGCGCAGCAAGTGGCGCAGATGCCGTGGTATCGTGCGCAGGCTTGATGTTGACGGGGTAAAAAAGACAGCGCCGTAGGTGCGATTAGCGCAGCGTAATCGTACGCATGCATATTGCACGCTATCGACTTTAAGTTGATTGAAACCCTCGCAGGCCGTCTGAAACTTGGTTATTCAGACGGCCTGTTTGGTGTTGGGTGTGCGGCAGGTTTCATGCGTACGATTACGCTTTGCTTTGGCAAAGCTAATCGTACCTACGCTGTTTCAGACGGCCTGTTTGGCTTTGGGTGCGCGGCAGTGCCGTAGGTACGATTAGCCGTGAAACGGCGTAATCGTACGCATGCATATTGCACGATATCGACTTTAAGTTGATGAAAACCTCGCAGGCCGTCTGAAACTTGGGTGTTCAGACGGCCTGTTTGGTGTTGGGTGTGCGGCAGGTTTCATGCGTACGATTACGCTTTGCTTTGGCAAAGCTAATCGTACCTACGCTGTTTCAGACGGCTTGTTTGGCTTTGGGTGTTCGGTGAGTTTCATGCGTACGATTACGCTGCGCTAATCGTACCTACTTGCTACGCATTGATTGTGAACAGACCCTCAATCATTAATTAAGCGGGGCGCGGCACTTTGTTGAACAGGGCATAGAAATTGTCGGTGGTGGTGCGGGCGGTGTTTTCCAAGGTGTCGCCGCGCAGGGCGGCCACGAATTCGGCGGTGTGGCGCACATAGGCCGGCTCGTTTTGGCGGCCGCGCTTGGGCACGGGCGCGAGATAAGGGGCGTCGGTTTCCACCAAGATGCGGTCGGCGGGCACATATTTGGCCGCTTCTTGAATATCGGCGGCGTTTTTGAAGGTGACGATGCCGGAAAAAGAAATGTAAAAGCCCAAATCAAGCGCCATGCGCGCCACGCGCACATTTTCGGTGAAGCAGTGGATCACGCCGGCGTGGGCGCGGCCTTCGCGCAGCATGGCCATGGTGTCGTCGGCGGCATCGCGGGTGTGCACAATCAGCGGCAGGCCGCTTTGGTTGGCTGCTTCGATGTGCTCGGCGAAGCGGCGCTGCTGCCAAGCCAAATCGCCTTTGCACCAATGGTAATCGAGGCCGGTTTCGCCTATGCCCACCACTTTGGGGTGGGCGGCATGGGCGCACATTTCGGCGATGCTGAATTCTTTGGCGTCTTCACGGTCGGGGTGCACGCCCACGCTGGCGTAGATATTGTCGTGCGCTTGGGCAATGGCGAGCACTTCTTCGAAGCTTTCGCGGCTCACGCTGATGGCCAGCGCCTGCGCCACTTGGTTTGCCGCCATATTGGCAAGCACTTCGGGCAGGCGCTCGGCGAGGCCTTCGAAATTCAAATGGCAATGTGAATCAATCAGTTGCATGGGCGGCTTCGGCTCAGAGGGTGAAGGTGGTGCGGTCGTTTTTCAGCAGGCTGCCCAATTCGGCTTCAATTTGGCTTTTGGTTTGGGCGCTGATTTCATCGTTGGAAAAGGCCAAGCCGATGCCTTTGGGGCGGTTGGCCGAGGTGCGGGCGGGGTTGATCCAGGCCACTTGGGTGCGCAGGAATTTTTTGTCGGGATGCTCGGCTAATTCCAGCGCCAGCAGCACTTCGTCGCCGAGCGAGAATGCATCGTCGGTGGGCACAAACAGGCCGCCGTGCTCGAAAAAAGCCATATAGCTGTTGTAGAGCAGGTGTTTGTCTTTCAATTGCAGCGCCATCATGCGGCCGGGCAGGTTGTCGGTTTTGTTCATTTGAGTGGCCTTTATTTGTTTTGCCAGAAGGTAAGATAGTCGATCAAAATGCGTTCAAGCTGCATTTTAACATTCAAGGTGTGGTGGCCGTAAGGGGCTAATGCAGATAAGCTGCCAAGCAGGGCAAAAAGTGCGGCGGCATCGGTTTGGACGGCTACTTTGTGCAGAGCCGAGGCGTGGGCGGGGTAATAGAGCGGCGGCATTTGGCGGGCGCTCAGGCCGATATCGAGCAGCCATTTGTGCAGCCAGTCGAGAAACACGGCCAGCGGCCATTTTTGTTTGTCGAAGGCGGCGGCATAGTCGAGTATGCCCAACAGGCGCGGCGCGGCCAATAATTCGAGCAGCTCGCGGCGTAAGGCGTCTTGCTCGGGCGCGGGCTCGAAAAGGGGTGCGCCGCTGTGAAAAGCCAGCAGCGCTTCGGCATCGGCCATGCCGCGTGTGTGCAGAAATTGCAGTGCTTCTTCGCGGCCGGGTGGGCTTAAGAGCATTTGGCGGCAGCGGCTTTTGATGGTGGGCAAAAGCTTGTCGCGCGCATGGGTGACCAAAATAAACACCACATCGGCCGGCGGCTCTTCCAGCACTTTGAGCAAGCCGTTGGCCGCTTGCAGATTCATGCTTTCAGCCGGGTGCACCAGCACCACGCGCCGGCCGCCGCGCACGGATGTGAGCTGGATATCGTTGATGAGGGCACGCACGGCGTCGATTTTGATTTGCAGCAGCTTGCGCCCCACGGCTTCGCCTTCGGGGATTTCGGGCGTGAGTTCGTAAAAATCGGGATGGCTTTGCTGGGCAAACAAATGGCATGAGGGGCATTGGCCGCAAGGCTCGTGGCGGCTTTTCGGTGTTTCACACAGCAAAGCCTGCGCCAAGTGGCGGGCAAATGCGGTTTTGCCGGTGTTTTGTTTGCCGGTGAAAAGCCAGGCATTGGGCTGCTGCTGCCAGTGTTCGGCCAGCTTTTGCCATTGGGCGGCGTGCCAAGGGTAAATCATGCGGGTATCGTTATCAAAATGAAGTGGCGTTTATTATACAAGGCTTGAGGCCGTCTGAAAGATTTTCAGACGGCCTCTTTCAATTACGCTGGCTTTTGGAAATGGCGGCTCAATGCTTCTTCCACCGATTGGCGCACCAAAGCCAAATCGCGGTTGCTGTCGATGAGTGCATAGCGCTCGGGCGCGGCGGCGGCGCGGCTCAGATAGGCATCGCGCACGCGGGTGAAAAAGGCGGCTTCTTCCTGCTCGAAGCGGTCTTTTTCGCGCGCCTGCGCAATGCGGCTCATGGATACTTCCAGCGGCACATCCAAAAGCAAGGTTAAATCGGGGCGCAGGCTGCCTTGCACCCAGTTTTCCAGCGTTTCGATGTCGGCAAATGGCACGCCGCGCCCGCCGCCCTGGTAGGCAAAAGTGGCATCGGTGAAGCGGTCGGACACCACATGCACGCCGCTTTTGAGCGCGGGCAGTATCACGTTTTCGATGTGTTGTTGGCGCGCGGCAAACATCAGCAGCGTTTCGGTGCGCAAGCCCGCTTGGGTGGCGGGGTTGAGCAGGATTTCGCGCAAGGCTTCGCCCAAAGGCGTGCCGCCGGGCTCGCGGGTGAACAGCACCGGCAGGCGGCGCTTGTCAAACCAATTCCGAATCACGTTAAGATTGGTGGATTTGCCGGCGCCGTCGATGCCGTCGAGGGTGATGAATTGTGCTTGCATAAGGCTTCCGTGTGGGCAAACGGCGCTGGGCGCGGTTGGTTGGAAAGATAAAAACGGATTATAACGAAATAGGCCGTCTGAAAAAATGTTTTCAGACGGCCTATTGAATTGTGCCTGCCAATCGGGCTTATTCGCGCTTTAAAATATATTTGCGCACGGCGGCGTTGTGTTCATCAAGGTTGTGGCTGAACTGGCTCAAGCCCGTGCCGTCCATTTTCGACACGAAATAAAGGTATTTTTCGGCTGAAGGATGGGCGGCGGCTTCGAGCGCGGCGCGGCCGGGCAGGGCGATGGGCGTGGGGGTGAGGCCGGTGCGGGTGTAGGTGTTGTAGGGGGTGTCGCGCTGCAAATCGGCTTTGCGGATGCGGCCTTGATAGCGGCTGCCCATGCCGTAAATCACGGTGGGGTCGGTTTGCAGGCGCATGCCGATATTGAGGCGGTTGACGAATACGGCGGCCACATGGCGGCGGTCGGCTTCGTGGCCGGTTTCTTTTTCTACGAGGCTGGCCATAATCAGCAATTCATACGGGTTTTGATAGGGCAGGCCGCTTTGGCGCTCGTCCCACGCGGCGTGCAGACGCTGCTGCATGGTGCGGTAGGCGAGGCGGTAGAGCTGCAAATCGCTGCTGTCGGCATCGATTTCGTAGCTGTCGGGGAAAAACAGCCCTTCGGGGTTGCTGCTCGGGGCATCGGGTGCGATGGCTTGCAGCAATTTTTCATTGCTCCAGCCGCGGGTGTCGTGGCGGATGTCGGCGGTGTTGTCGATGATATTGCGCATTTGTGCAAAACGCATGCCTTCGATAATGCGCACGGTAACGGTGTCGGGGTGGCCGCCGCGCAGGCGCTGCAAAATCTGCCATGCCGATACGTTTGCGGGCAGGCGGTAAGTGCCGCTGTGCAATTGGTTGTGCGCGCCCATCAGGTAGGCGGTGGCCAGCAGCACATGGCGGCTGTAGATGATCTTGTCGTCATCAAGCTTGCGGCTCACGGCGGAAATACCTTGGCCTTGTTCTACTTTCATGCGGTAGGCGGCGGGATTGCTTTTGGGGATAAACAACAAGGCAGCCCAAGCGGCAGCCAGCAATATCAGCACAATCAGCAGCCATTTAATGGTTTTTTTCAGCATGGTGTGTTCTTTAAAGTGTGATGTGGTTTTAGGGTTTGATTGAAGCGAAATCTGCTGCGTTTTTATTTGTGTTTGCCGCTTTGTTTCACAATCAGTTTGGAGCGGGCCGGATAATCAGGCTTCTTCGTTGTGTTTCAGGTTGGGAAAAGTGCTGAGGCCGTCTGAATATTCGGCGGCGGCAAGCGCTTGTGCGGCTTGCTGCACGGTTTCGGGCATCAGCTTGTTGAGGCAGTCGGTGTGGCCGAGCGGGCATTCGCGCTGAAAGCAGGGCGAGCAATCGAGGTTGAGGCTCACGATTTGGGCGCGGCTGCTCAAGGGCGGAGTGTGGTCGGGGCTGGAGGAGCCATACACGGCCACGAGCTTTCTGCCCAGCGCGGCGGCCAGGTGCATCAGGCCGCTGTCGTTGCACACCACGGTGTCGGCGCAGGCGAGCAAATCGATGGCTTCGGATAAGCTGGTTTGGCCGCATAAATTGATGCACAGGCCGTCTGAAAGGGTGTTGATTTCTTCGGCGATGCTGAAATCTTTTTGTGAGCCAAACAGCCAAACCTGCCAGCCTTGAGCGGCATAGCGGCGGGCGAGCGCGGCAAAATGGCGCGGCGGCCAGCGTTTGGCGGGGCCGTATTCTGCGCCGGGGCAGAAAGCGAGCACGGGCTTAGCGGTGTTGAGGCCGTGGCGGGCAAGCGCGGCGGCCTGGCTTTGCGGGTTGATTTGAAAGCGCGGCCGGCCGGAATAGCCGTTGAATTCGGCCTGAGTGGGGTGCGCCAGCGCGGTGTAGCGGTCGACCATCAAGGGCAGCGCGGCTTTGTCGAGCTTGCGGATGTCGTTGAGCAGAAGATAGCGTGATTCGCCCACATAGCCGGTGCGCTGCCGGATGCCGCTGGCGGCGGCGATAATGGCCGATTTGAGCGAGCCGGGCAGCACAATCACCTGATCATAGCCGCGCTTGCCCAATTGGCGGCCGAGCTGCCAGCGCTTTTTCAAATCGAGCGCGCCGTGGCCGAAAGGGTTTTCCAGAATGCCGCTTATTTCGGGCATGCGTTCAAACACCGCCATCGACCATTTGGGCGCGAGCACATCAATGGTGCAGCCGGGGTGCAAATCTTGCAGACGGCGGTAGAGCGGCTGCGTCATCACGCAATCGCCTATCCAGCTGGGGGAAATGATGAGGATTTTTTTCGACATGGCAAGGTGGGCTGTGGGGTTTGGTTGTTATTGTAATGCCAAACCCAAAAGTCCACCTAACGGCGTTGGTTTGGCTGGCTTTTTCTCATCAACAATCAGGTGTGGCTCAGGCTGTTGCACCGAAATGCGCGAGGCCGTCTGAACGCTTTTCAGACGGCCTGCTGTTCATCATTCATCCGCGAGTAAGCTTTTGAGCCGACATTGCCGCGTGATGAAATGTGAACAGAAACCGGGCCTTAATCGGTTTCGATATAAGCCGTTTTCCTGCCTTTGCGGGTGAGCGTGGCGGCGGCATCCTGCACATGCCAGCGGGTGTCGGGGTTGGCATATTCGGCGCCTTTGGCCCACGATTGCACTTGGGTGAGGGTTTCAACCGTGCCGCCCTGATGCAGCTCTACGGTAATCGGGCGGTTGCTGTTGATATACACAGCCTTGATGCGCTCGCTGCCTTTGGCGGCTTTGTAGTCGATGGTGTAGGTTTGTGTTTCGGCCACCACCGGCGCAGGTGCCGTCGGGCGCACGGCTTTTTGCGAGCCGCAGGCGGCCAGCGCGAAAATCAGCAGAAGCGGGGCGGTGCGTTTCATGCAGATACCCTCCTGCTCAATGATGGCCGGCTTCGCCTTCGAGCCGGTAAACTGCGCCGCAATAAGGGCATTCGATGCTGCTGTTGGATTCGATCGGCAGAAACACGCGCGGGTGGCCGTTCCAGGTTTCGTTTTGCGGGCCGGCGCAATGCAGCGGCAAATCGTGCGGGGTGATAACGATGGTGTCTTGCTTGAGTTCGCTCATGGTTTATCCTTTATATTCCATTCTGTTTGATAGACGGTATTGTGTTTATTTTGCGGCATAGGCCGTCTGAATGTTTTCAGACGGCCTATGCCGGGTTTGTTCACTATTTATCTTGCTTGCGGATGAATGGTGAACAAATCGGCCGATTATTTCACGTAAGTCAGCCAGTGGCGGTAGGCCGGATTTTTGCCTTCCACGATATCGAAATAGCGCTGTTGGATTTCGGTGGTGATGGGGCCGCGCTCGCCGATACCGATTTCGCGGTTGTCGATTTCGCGGATGGGGGTGACTTCCGCTGCGGTGCCGGTGAAAAACACTTCGTCTGCGGCGTAAAGCTCGTCGCGGGTGATGCGCTTTTCAATCACCGGCAAGCCCATTTCTTCGGCGATGGCAATCACGCTCTTGCGGGTGATGCCGTCGAGCGCCACATCGAGCGCGGGGGTGTAGAGCCTGCCTTCGTTTACCACGAAAATGTTTTCGCCCGAGCCTTCGGCCACATAGCCTTGCGCATCGAGCAAAATGGCTTCGTCGTAGCCGTCGCGGGTGGCTTCGGTGTTGGCCAGAATCGAATTCAGATAGTTGCCGTTGGCTTTGGCTTTAATCATGTGGATATTAGGGTGGTGGCGGGTGAAGCTGCTCACGCGCACGCGGATGCCGCGCTTCATGCCCTCTTCGCCCAAGTAGGCGCCCCAAGGCCAGGCGGCCAGAATCACTTGCACATCATCGGCCTGCGGCGCCACGCCGAGCTTGGCCGCGCCATAATAAGCCATCGGGCGGAAATAGCACGAATGCAGATTGTTGGCTTTCACCACATCGATGTGCGCTTGGTTGATTTCGTCTTGCGTGTAGGGCAGCTTCATGCCAAGGATTTTGGCCGAGTTAAACAGGCGCTTGGTGTGCTCTTGCAGGCGGAAAATCGCCGGGCCTTCGGCGGTTTCATAAGCGCGCACGCCTTCAAACACGCCCATGCCGTAGTGCAGGGTGTGGGTGAGCACGTGGGTTTTGGCGTCGCGCCATTCTATTAGTTGGCCGTTGAACCAGATTTTGCCGTCGCGGTCGTCCATAGGTAATGCCATGATTTGCTTTCTTTCGATAATGTGATGCGGTTGTGCGGGTGCTTCTGCGCGCGGCTGCGTTGTGCGCGGCGTGATGCATGCGGCAGGGCGGGTGGCTGCCGCAGCTGCGGACGGGAAGCGGAAAAATGTTTTTATTATACCTGTTTTTTATTTTGCTGCGCGTGCCTTTGCGGCAGATATCGGATAGGCCGTCTGAAGCGTTTCAGACGGCCTCAAAGGCAGATGCAAAGCCGCCGCCAAACTGGTATGCTTGCACCGTTTGCAAACCGGAATAAAGCAATGTATCAGAAGAAAACGCGCGGCATCAGGCCGTGGATGGCCGGCGTGGCGGTGCTGGCGGTGGTGGTGTGGCTCTTTTATGCCTTGGGCAATATTCTCACGCCGTTTATCGTGGCGGCGGTGTTGGCCTATATTTTGAACCCGCTGGTGGAAAAGCTGCGCGATAAAGGCATTAAGCGCGGACTGGCGGCGATGTTGGTGATGATTTTCTCGCTGGTGTTGATTTTGGCGCTCACTTTGGTGATTGTGCCGATGCTGGTGAATCAGTTTAACAATATGGTGGCGCGGCTGCCGCAAATTGTGGATTTTGTGCAAAACAAAGTGCTGCCGTGGATCAATATGCTGCTGGGCGGCCATCTCACGCTCGACACGCCTTCTATTGTGGCGTGGCTGCAATCGCACACCGGCTCGGTGCGCGATGCTTTGCAAAGAATCATGCCCACGCTGATGAAGCAGGGCGGCACGGTGGTGTTGGGCGTGACCAATTTGTTTTTGCTGCCTTTTTTGCTCTATTACTTTTTGCTCGACTGGCAGCGTTGGGCGCACGGCATTCGTGCGATGGTGCCGCGCCGTTATGTGGGCACTTATCAGCGCATTTCGGGCAATATGGATAAAGTGTTGGGCGAATTTTTGCGCGGCCAGCTGATGGTGATGCTGATTATGGGCTTGATTTACGGCTTCGGTTTGATGTTTGTGGGGCTGGATTCGGGCTTTGCCATCGGCATGATTGCCGGTATTTTGGTGTTTGTGCCTTATTTGGGCGCGTTTACCGGCCTTTTGCTGGCCACGCTGGCGGCTTTGCTGCAATTTGGCTCGTGGCAGGGGCTTTTTATGGTGTGGGGCGTGTTTGCCATCGGCCAATTTTTAGAAAGCTTTTTCATCACCCCGCAAATCGTGGGCGACCGCATCGGCCTGTCGCCTTTTTGGGTGATTTTCTCTTTAATGGCGTTCGGCCAATTGATGGGCTTTGTGGGCATGTTGGTGGGTCTGCCTTTGGCGGCGGTGACGCTGGTGTTGCTGCGCGAGGGTGTGGATGCTTATTTCAAAAGCGGTTTTTACCGGCAAGAGCAGGAATAATACCGCTTCAAATCAATCGGCCATAATGGCATGACAGGCAGAGGCCGTCTGAAAACCGTTCAGACGGCCTTTTATATCAAACCTAAAAAATAAGCAGCCTGTAGGTCGAATTCTCAAATCCGACACTTGTTCGCAGAACAAGGCACACACATTGCTTTGGCCGTTGGCCGAACGTCGGTTTTAAGAATCCGATCTGGGCGGATGGTGCTGCTGAACTGCTTTTATATTTATAGTGGAATGCAAGAAAAAGTGATACAAAACTACGCTCTATAACGAAGTAGGCTGGGTTGATAAACCCAAGATTTCAGACGGCCTCTGGGCTTGTTGGATTTTTAACCCAACCTACCCGTTGTGTCACTTTTTCTTGAATTTCATTATATTTTGTAAGCTTATTTTTAGGATGGGTATAAGAAGCTGTGTTGCCCGATAGAAAAAGGCCGTCTGAAACCCTGTTCAGACGGCCTTTTGATGCGCCCGCCCTACACCAAACCTTGTGCCAGCATGGCATCGGCCACTTTCACAAAGCCGGCGATGTTGGCGCCGTTGACATAATTCACGAAGCCGCCGCTTTCATGCCCGTATTGCAGGCAGGATTCGTGGATATTGGTCATGATGTTGTAAAGGTGTTGATCCACTTCTTTGGCCGACCACGACATGCGCAGCGCGTTTTGGCTCATTTCCAGGCCGGAGGTGGCCACGCCGCCGGCGTTGCTGGCTTTGCCCGGCGCATAGAGGATTTGCGCCTGAACAAAGGTGTCTACCGCGGCGATGGTGCAGGGCATATTCGCGCCTTCGGCCACGCAGATGCAGCCGTTGCCCAAGAGCATGGCCGCATCGGCTTCGTCGAGCTCGTTTTGGGTGGCGCAGGGCAGCGCGATGTCGCAGGGCACATGCCACGGGCTCAAGCCTTGGTGATAAGGCAGACCTTGCTCTTGGGCATACACGGAAAGGCGCGCACGGCGCTCGTTTTTCAATTCTTTCAGCGCTTCGAGCTGCAATTCGGTCATGCCTTCGGGGAAATGCACAAAGCCGTCTGAATCGGACACGGTGAGCACGATAGCATTGTTGTGCAGCAGTTTTTCGCAGGCATATTGCGCCACGTTGCCCGAGCCGGACACCACCGCCTTTTTGCCTTCGAGCTTGTCGTTGCGGGTGGCGAGCATGAATTCGGCAAAGTAAACGGTGCCGTAGCCGGTGGCTTCGGGGCGGATCAGGCTGCCGCCGTAGGTGAGGCTTTTGCCGGTGAGCACTGAGCTGAATTCATTGCTCAAGCGCTTGTATTGACCGAACAGATAGCCGATTTCGCGGCCGCCGACGCCGATGTCGCCGGCGGGCACGTCGGTGTCGGCACCGATGTGGCGGTAGAGCTCGCTCATAAACGATTGGCAAAAACGCATCACTTCATTGTCGCTCTTGTCTTTAGGGTCGAAATCGGAGCCGCCTTTGCCGCCGCCCATCGGCAGCGTGGTGAGCGCATTTTTAAACACTTGCTCGAACGCCAAAAATTTCAACACGCCCAAATTCACGCTGGGGTGAAAGCGCAAGCCGCCTTTGTAGGGGCCGATGGCAGAATTCATCTGCACACGGAAGCCGCGGTTGACCTGCACATTGCCTGCGTCGTCCATCCAGGGCACGCGAAACAGAATCACACGCTCGGGTTCCACCAAGCGCTCGAGCAGGCCGTGTTCGGCATAATGGCTGTTGGCGGCCAGAAAAGGAGTGAGGCTGGTAAACACTTCTTCTACTGCCTGATGAAACACGGTTTGGTGCGGGTCGCGCTGTTTGACTTGTCCGAATAATTGATGCAAATCTACGGCCATGTGTTGCTCCTTTTTTGTGATGTTGGCTCAGGGCAGTTGAATACCGATATGCCTGATTGTTGTCAAAATAAGCTAAGGGTTTTTGAAATAATCGATATTTATTATATATTTGCCGGAAAGACGGTGCGTTAAAAGATGTAACCTGCCGTAATATAAACTGTAGCAGGCCAAATTGCCAACAAAATTCTGCATCAATTGGCGCAAAAGTTGGTTTGCGTCAAAGCAGCTTGCGCAGGCCGGCGGCTTAAAAAAGCGCCCCGCCGGTGTTACAATGCCGCATTATTTTCAGGCCGCCTGCTGCGGCCGCACCCGTGAGGAAACCATGCAAGCTTATCAAGATTTAATGCGCCATGTGCTGGCACACGGCACCGACAAGGCCGACCGCACCGGCACCGGCACGCGCTCGGTGTTTGGCTATCAAATGCGTTTCGATTTGAGCGAGGGCTTTCCCTTGCTCACCACCAAAAAGCTGCATTTGCGCTCGATTATTCACGAATTGCTGTGGTTTTTGCGGGGCGACACCAATATCAAATATCTGAAAGACAATAATGTGTCGATTTGGGACGAATGGGCCGATGAAGAAGGCAATCTGGGCCCGGTTTACGGCTATCAATGGCGCTCGTGGCCTGCGCCCGACGGCCGCCACATCGACCAAATTGCCAATGTGGTGGCGCAAATCAAGCAAAACCCCGATTCGCGTCGCCTGATGGTGTCGGCTTGGAATCCGGCTTTGGTGGATGAAATGGCGCTGCCGCCCTGCCATGCGCTGTTTCAGTTTTACGTGGCCGACGGCCGGCTTTCGTGCCAGCTTTATCAGCGCAGCGCCGATATTTTTCTCGGCGTGCCGTTCAACATCGCCAGCTATGCGCTGCTCACCATGATGGTGGCGCAGGTGTGCGGCTTGCAGCCGGGCGAATTTATCCACACGTTTGGCGATGCTCACCTTTACCGCAACCATTTCGAGCAGGCCGAGCTGCAATTGAGCCGTACGCCGCGGCCGCTGCCGACCATGACGCTAAATCCCGATGTGGCCGATTTGTTTGACTTCAAGTTTGAAGATTTCGAATTGAGCGGCTACGATCCGCACCCGCACATCAAAGCTGCCGTGGCGGTGTAAAAGAGATTCTAGGGTCTGTTCACAATTCATCCGCGAGTAAGATTTTGAGCGCAAAAGCGTGGCTGCAAGGCGAAAAGCACAGCAAGGTTGAACACCTTGCGAGCATTTTCAACGCGGCAGGCGCGTTTTTGAGCCAAAAGATTGCCGCGTGATGAAATGTGAACAGACCCTAGGCCGTCTGAAACTTTTTCAGACGGCCTGCTTGGTTTGATTATGCAAGACCAAATAAGGAACACAATATGTTGAAATTATTTACTTTACCGGGAGCGGGTGCAATCCGCAGCTCATCACCTTTTTCGTGGAAAGCGGAAAGCCTGCTGCGTTTGGCAAAACTGCCTTACGAGAAAGAATACGTTGCCGATTTCAGCAAAATGCCGAAGGGAAAAGTGCCGGTGTTGCAAGATGGCGAGCAATGGATTGCCGACAGCCACTTTATTGCGCAGTATTTGAAAACGCAATATCAATTCGATTTAGACCGCACGTTGAGCGCCGAGCAAAAAGCCATCGGGCACGCGTTTAGCCGAATGGTGGAAGAGCATCTGTATTGGACGAGCGTGTATAACCGCTTTGTGGATCCCATCGGCAAGCCGTTTATGATGCAGGCGATGTTTGATGGTGTGCCGTCTGAACAAGCGGAAGAAATTTTTGCGGTGTTGCAGGCGAATGTGATAAAGCAAATGCAGGGCCACGGTATCGGGCGTCATAGTTTGGATGAAATCTACCGGCTCGGTTTTGCCGATTTAGACGCTATTAGCGATTATTTAGGCCATAAATCTTATCTCTTCGGCGATGAAATCACGTCTGCCGATGTAGCCATCGTGCCTGTAATCGCCAGTTTGATTCAAACGCCAATCGACACGGAAATCGCTCGATATGCCAGAGCCAAAGCGAATCTGGCCGCGTATGTAGAGCGTTTTGACCATGCCGTTTTCGGCGAAGAATAAAATAAAAAAGGATGAATAGATGAAATGCACTTTTCCCTTGTCGGCCGTGGCGCTGGCGGCCGTGTTGGCGCTATCCGGCTGCGGCGGTGAAAAAGCCGCAGAAAAAGCGGGCGGCAGCGCGGCGCAAGCCAGCGTGCTCACCCGCAATAATGTAACCGAGCCGCAATCGCTCGACCCGCACCAAATCACCGGCGTGCCCGAAATCAATGTGGTGCGCGATTTGTTTGAAGGGCTGGTGGAAACCGATGCGCAGGGCAAAATCGTGCCTGCCGTGGCCGAATCGTGGGCGAGCAAAGATAACCGCGTGTGGGTGTTCAAGCTGCGCCAAGATGCCAAATGGAGCAACGGCGAGCCGGTGGTGGCTGAAGACTTTGTGTATAGCTGGCGCAGGTTGGTGAATCCGGCCACCGCTTCGCCTTATGCCTCTTATCTGCAAGCGGCGAAAATCGCCCATATCGATGAAATTTTGGCCGGCAAACAAGCGCCCGACACGTTGGGCGTGAAAGCGACAGATCCGCACACGCTCGAGATAACGCTCAGCGCGCCGGTGCCTTATTTTCCGCAAATGCTTTACCACGCCGCCACCAAGCCCGTGCACCGCGGCACGGTGGAAAAATTCGGCGTGAAATGGACGCAGCCGGAAAACTTTGTCGGCAACGGCGCTTACATTATCAATAAATGGGTGGTTAACGAGCGCATCGAGTTGGTGAAAAACCCGCAATACCGCGATGCCGGCAATGTGGCCATCGAGCGCGTGGTGTTTCTGCCCATCGGCTCGCAAACCGACGATGTGGCGCGCTATGAAGCCGGCGAGGTAGACATCACCGATGCGCTGCCGCCCGAAATGTATGCCAAGCTCAAAGCGAGCCACGGCGATGCGCTCAAACGCAGCCCATATTTGTGCACGTATTACTTTGAAATCAACAATCAAAAAGCACCGTTTACCGATGCGCGTGTGCGCAAAGCCCTGTCGCTGGCGCTTGATCGCGACATTATTGCCGAAAAAGTGCTCGGCCGCGGCGAAGAAGCCGCCTATAACCTCACCCGCACCGGCACCGCAGGCTTTGTGCCTTATGAGCCCGAATGGCGCAAGCTCGCTTATCCCGAGCGCGTGGAGGCGGCCAAAAAGCTCTTGGCTGAAGCCGGCTATGGCGAAGGCAAACCGCTCACGTTCACCTTTTTATACAATACCTCTGAGCAGCACAAAAAAATCGCCGTGGCCGCTGCCGCGATGTGGAAGCAGGCGCTGGGTTTTGTGAATGTGCAGCTGGAAAACCAAGAATGGAAAACCTATCTCGACAACCGCCGCAGCGGCAATTATCAGCTTGCACGCGCTTCATGGTGCGGCGACTATAACGAGCCTTCCACCTTTCTCAACACCTTGCGCAGCAACAACAGCAGCAACCGCGCGTTTTATCAAAACGCCGAATACGATGCCGTGCTTAACCAAACCCTGCAAGGCAATGTCGACGAAGCCGGCCGCAGCCGCCTTTATCAGCAGGCCGAGGGCATTATCGAGCGCGATACTGCCGTGATTCCCGTGTATGGCTTTGTGAATTCGCGCTTGGTCAAACCGCGCATCGGCGGCTATTCGACGGAAGATGTGTTAAACGAATTGCCGAGCAAACGCTTGTTTATTCAGTGATTGCGTAAAAAAGGCCGTCTGAAACTTTTTTCAGACGGCCTTGTTGATGCTTGACGGCAAATCTTATATCTATTCAAAAAAAAATAAGCTTACTTTTTTGAATGGATATTAATTGCTCAACACATCCACGCCTTTGGGCGGCGTAAATTGAAACACGCTGCGCGATAAATTAGGCTTGGTGTTTAAATTGCTGAAGCTGATGCTGGTTTCGTTGCCGAAGCTGTCTTTGAGCTGCATGGCGGCCAGCGCGTCGCCTTTGAAGCCGATGCGGATATATTGATAGCCCGCATTATTGCGCTTGGGCGAGGCGAGCACATAATCAATGCCGCCGGCCGAGCCGTCTTCTTTCAGCGTGTAGCTGCTGTCGAGCGCGGTTTTGTTGGATAAAATCGCGGCCGGGCTGTCGCCTATGGTTTGGTCTTGCGATGATTTGGTTACTTGCGCCAAATCCACATCGTAAAGCCAGATGGTTTTGCCGTCGCCCACGATGGTTTGCTTATAGGGGCGGCTGTATTCCCATTTAAACAGCCCCGGGCGCAAAATCTGAAACGAGCCGTGGGTGGTTTGGCTTTTCTTTTTGCTTTTTACCGTTTGGCTGAAGCTGCCGCTGAGGCCGTCGGTGTCGGCGTTGAATTTTTTCAGCGCATCAATGGCGCCGGCCTGAGCCAGGCTGATGCTGCCGGCCAAGGCCAATGCGGCGGTGCTGCGGATGAATTTTCGGTGTAACATGAACACTCCTTTGGGCTTGATGGTTTTGCCCGCCATTATGCAGGCTTGTGCGGATTTTACCAGCCTTGCGGCTTGGTGGTAGGGCGGCTTTTTCTATGGTTTGGTTCGCCGGCCGATTTTTGTTAAGCGCGGTGATGGGCGGCAGATGTTTGAGTGCACGGGTATTTTACCCGCCTTTACAGCACACTTTTAACGTTTATTTAAGCTTTTCCCGCCGCCATGCCAAGCAGCAAATAAATGTAAAGCCGATCAATTAGCGCTAAAATAACGCTTTTGCCGTGATTTGGGCGCTGCCATGACCGATTCGAATTGCCTCGACACTTTATTGTATGCCGCGCTGATGGCGCAAAACCCGCAGCAGAAATGCGCGCTCACCCAAGCTGCTTTCGATGGCTGGCAGGCGGGCGGGCTACGGCGCAGGCAGGCTGCCGCCGCGCAGGATTTCCGCTGGGCCGGCCGGCCGCAAAAGCCCGATTTGGTGGCACCGGATCAAGTGCAAAAGCGCAAAATGAGCACGCCAGAGGGTTATGCGGCGATGTTGCACGCTATTTGCCATATCGAATTCAACGCCATTAATCTGGCGCTCGATGCGGCTTACCGCTTTCGGACGCTGCCGCCCGCGTTTACCGCCGATTGGTTGCGCGTGGCCAAAGAAGAGGCTTATCATTTTTCGCTGATGCGCGGCCGCTTGAATGCGCACGGCTTTGATTACGGCGATTTCGAGGCGCACAATCATTTGTGGGACATGGCCTACAAAACTGCGTTCGACCCGCTTTTGCGCATGGCACTGGTGCCGCGTGTGCTCGAAGCGCGCGGGCTGGACGTTACCCCCGCCATACGCGCCAAAGTGGCGCAGCGCGGCGATGCGGCCACTTGCGACGTGTTGGATATTATTTACCGCGATGAAATAGGGCATGTGCAAACCGGCAATGATTGGTATGGCTATTTGTGTGCCGAGCGCGGCTTGGAGCCGGTGGCGCTGTTTCGCGCGCTGATCAGCCGCTATGATTTGTTTATTTTCCGCGGCCATGTGAATATCGAAGCGCGCGAGCGGGCGGGCTTCAGCCGCTTTGAATTGGCGATGCTGGAGAATTTCGAACAAAGCCGCAAAGCGCAGCCGCAAGAGCGCAATTGGCGGCAGGCTTTGGGCAGGTGAAATCGGGTTGCCCGCTCAAGATGCGGCGCTGTTTCACTCAAGCCTAAAACACAGATAAACAGGCAGCGCGCCTCAGGCCACGCAGTGCACACGGCAAAGCGGAATAAGGCTTTAGGTTGTTTTTTAGCTTGGGCATGATTCAAACTTGAGGCCGTCTGAAATATTATTCACTCATTTTTCAGACGGCCTTTGGATGATGGCAAACCATTCTGATTGAAATACAGTGCAATTGAATAATAAAGCAACACAAAGCAGCAAACCGCCGGGCGGGCATATGCTGCATTATCGAGGTTTTTATGTCACACGAACATCATAATCATCACAACCACAGCCACAGCGGCAACAAAAAAGTGTTGCGCATTTCGTTTGTGATTATCGCCACTTATATGGTGGTGGAAATCATCGGCGGCCTGCTCACCAACAGCCTGGCGCTGCTTTCCGATGCCGGCCATATGTTTTCCGATGCGGCGGCGCTGGCCTTGTCGCTGGCGGCTTTCCACATCGGCGAGCGCGCAGGCAGCCGCAGCAAAACGTTTGGCTACAAGCGCTTTGAAATTCTGGCCGCTGCGCTCAACGGCTTAACGCTGCTGCTGATTGCGGTGTGGATTATCTATGAAGCCGCCGGCCGCTTTATCCGGCCGCCCGAAATCGCCACGCTGGGCATGTTGGTGGTGAGCAGCATCGGCTTGGCGGTGAATATTTTTGTGGCTTGGTATATGCACCGCGGCGGCGACACCGAGGGCAATGTGAATATGCGCGGCGCTTATCTGCATGTGTTGGGCGATTTGCTGGGCTCGGTGGGCGCGATTGCCGCGGCTTTGCTGATGATGGCGTTTGGCTGGCGCTGGGCCGACCCACTGGCGAGCGTGGCGGTGGCGCTTTTGATTGCCAGAAGTGGCTGGGGCGTGTTGAAAACGGCGGTGCATATTTTGATGGAAGGCGCGCCGGAAGAGGTGGATTGCGATGAAATCGTGGCGGCGCTGCAAAAAGTGGCGGGCGTGGAATCGGTGCACGACATGCATATCTGGACCATCACCAGCGGCCTGCATGCTTTATCGTGCCATATTGTGGTAGAGGGCAGCCTGAGCGTTGCCGAGGCAGAAAAAATCGTGGCTGAGGCCGGGCATGTGTTGCAGCACCACCAAATCAGCCATGTCACCATTCAAACCGAAAGCCGTGCGCACGGCCACGGCGATGAATTGCTGTGCTGCCTGGAAGGTGCGACGCATGAGCATGAACATAAACATGCGCACGGGCATTGAAAAGCGGCAGGCCGTCTGAAAGATTTGCATGATTCTGTTAGAATAAAAGCCGTTTGAAATCGTTTCAGACGGCCTTTTTCAGACGGCCTTTATGATGAATTTGATGCCGTCTGAAAGCAAATTCAAAAAATAGGCTGCATGCCGCTTGCTTATTTCTCAACAGGAAAACCTTTATGACCCAAGCCGTATTGTTTGATCTCGATGGCACGCTGGCCGACACCGCGCTCGATTTGGGCGGCGCGCTCAACACCTTGCTGCGCCGGCGCGGCCTGCCCGAAAAAAGCATGGCCGAAATCCGCCCTGTGGCCAGCCACGGCGCTGCCGGGCTGTTGCAGCTGGGCGCGGGTATCGAAAAAAGCCACCCCGAATTTGCGCAATGGCGCCAAGATTATCTGGCCGAATACGAGCGCTGCTTCGATTGCGACACCGTGCTTTTTGCCGGCATCAATGAATTAATTGCGGCGCTGGATGCGCGCGGCATTGTTTGGGGCATCATCACCAACAAACCGCACACCTTCACCCACCGCCTCGTGCCCAAGCTCGGCTTTGCCAGCGCGCCTGCGGTGGTGGTGAGCGGCGACACGTGCAGCCGGGCCAAGCCCGCCACCGAGCCGATGTTTTATGCTTGTGAACAAATCGGCGTGGCGGCCGGGCAATGCGTGTATGTGGGCGATGCCGAGCGCGATATGCAGGCCGGGCGCAATGCGGGTATGAAAACGGTGTTGGCCGATTGGGGCTATATCGCCGCCGCCGATCGCACCGAAGCTTGGCCTTTTGATTTGCGCATCCGCCAGCCGCTGGATTTGCTGGCTTGCTTGTAAGCGATGGGTTAAAAGGGCAAAGGCCGTCTGAAAAGGCTTTATATCCAATTTGAAAACAAGCTAAAGTCTTGCTTTGTTTTGTGGTATGTATTTCTGGCCTGCGGTTTGCTGTTTTTTAGGCCGGCTCTGTTTTCGGGCTTGATATCCAATCGGTTTTCAATCGAAACGGATTTTCTGTTTCTAATGATGAAAGGCAGGCAAAACATGAAAGCATTGATGATAGGCGCCAGCGGCGCAGTGGGCAGGGAAGTGTTGCGCCTATTGTTGGAAGATAATGATGTTCACGAAGTGGTGGTGTTTGGGCGCAAACCTTTGGTACAAACCCACGCCAAGCTGCAAATGGAATGCGTGGATTTCAATCAGCCGCAGGCATGGGCCGATAAAGTGCGCGGCGATGTGGCCTTTTCCTGCCTGGGCACCACGCTGAAAGATGCCGGCAGCAAAGCGGCGCAATACCGCGTGGATGTGGATTACCAATATGATTTTGCCCGTAGCGCACGGCACAATGAAGTGGCCGGCTTTGTGCTGGTGTCGTCTGCTCTGGCTTCGGCGCAATCGCGTTTTTTCTACACCCGCATCAAAGGCGAATTGGAAGACAAAGTGCGCGCGCTCGCGTTTGCCCACACTTTGATTATCCGCCCCAACACCTTAATCCGCCCCGATGCGCGCGCGGGCGAAATTTGGGGCGTGCGCGCCTTGCAGTTTTTCAACCGCTTCGGCCTTTTGCAAAAGCAGCGCCCGATGAGCGTGCAGGAAGTGGCCGCGCGCATGGTGGCGGCAGCCAAAACATTCGGCTCGGCCGAGGCACCGGCGTTTACAATTTTGCAGGAATTTTAATGGGCAGGGCGTTGAAATATCGAAATTGATAATCATAAAGAAAAGGCCGTCTGAAACGTTTCAGCGGGTAGGTTGGGTTGAAAACCCAACAAGCTCACAGGCCGTATGAAACCTTGGGTTTGGCAACCCAAGCTACGCCGTTGCAGCATACAGTTTCGTGTTACTTTTTCTTGCATTTCACTATATCGGTGCAATAAAGGAAAGGCCGTCTGAAAATCTTTCAGACGGCCTTTCCTTTAATTCTGAACCTTACGCTTTAAACGGCGTGACTTCCAAGCCGAACATCGCGCGAGCGGTGTTGAGCATTTGGCAGCTGAAGCCCCATTCGTTGTCATACCAGGAAAACACTTTCACCATATTGCCGCAAGTAACCTTGGTGAGGGTGCTGTCGAAATTGCTCGCTTCGGTGGTGTGGTTGAAATCCATAGACACCAACGGCAGCACGTTGAAGCCGAGCACGCCTTTCATTTCGCCCTCGGAAGCAGCTTTGAGCACCGCATTCACTTCGGCCACGCTGGTTTTGCGGCCGGCTTCGAAGCTCAAATCCACCAGCGACACATTAGTGGTGGGCACGCGGATGGCCAAGCCGTCGAGTTTGCCGTTGAGCTCGGGCAGCACCAAGCCCACGGCTTTGGCTGCGCCGGTTTTGGTGGGAATCATATTGTCCACACCGCTGCGGGCGCGGCGCAAATCTTTATGGCGCACATCGGTAACGGTTTGATCGTTGGTGAGCGAGTGGATGGTGGTCATCAGGCCTTTATTGATGCCGATGGCGTCGTTGAGGGCTTTGGCGATGGGCGCCAGGCTGTTGGTGGTGCAAGAAGCGTTGGAAATCACGGTCATGTCATCGGTGATAACGTTGTGGTTGACACCATATACCACGGTGGCATCCACATCGGCACCGCCGGGCGCAGAAATCAGCACTTTTTTCGCGCCTGATTCGAGATGTACATTGGCCGCGGCCTTGCTGGTGAATGCGCCGGTGCATTCCATCACCAAATCCACACCCAAAAGCGCCCACGGCAATTCGGCCGGATTGCGGGTGGAGAAAAAGGGGATTTTTTTACCGTTAATGATTAAATGATTCTCATCGTGGCTCACATCCGCATTGAAGCGGCCGTGTATGGTGTCAAACTTGGTGAGGTGGGCATTGGTTTCGAGGCTGCCGCTGGCGTTTACCGCCACGATATCGAGCTGTTTTTCCAATTTATAGTCGTAAATCGCGCGTAATATCTGGCGTCCGATGCGGCCATAGCCGTTGATGGCAACCTTAATGCCCATGTGTGAAATCCTTTGCTGAGTTTGTGTTGGAGAAAGCTGCCGAGCGGCCGCTTTTTGACAGGGCGGATTATAGCGCAATGTAGTGTTGTGTAGTCAAGGTCAAATTACGGCCGACTACATCTTAATGATTGTGTGGATATTAAAAGCATACCGTTTATTTGTAAAAAATGCCGTTTATCTGCAATTGAGACTTGCAAAATCATGTGAGATAGATATAATTATCTTCCCATCATATAACAGGGTAAACAATAACCCATATGATTAAAACGCAAATAGCATAAATATGCAGATGCCGAGGGGAAAAGGTATCGCATAAATTGATAAGATGGCCAAACACATTACAGTTAAACGGTTTTCCCGCTCACAAGGGCGGCGGCGCTCAAGATAAAAGGATGATAACGAAGGTAATCAAAAAACAGCAGATAAAAAAAACCATCTATACCAAGGGGAAAAGTATAGATGGCCAAACACATTACGGGGAAAACGTCTTACTCACTTACTCACTTCTCGCGAAGTAAGTGTTACTCAGATGGGTGAATTATATAATAGTTCACCCAAATGGGTGTTAAGATTTGTAAAGCGTTAATTTGTTAGATTATCTTATTGATTATTAACAAAAATTATTTGATAATTATTTATCTTTAAGTTGGAAAAATAAACGTCCATTCGCCTGGGGCGAGATTTTGTGTGCTCCATTGGCCGAATTTTTCACGATGCAGCGCTTCCACACGGTTGCCGGCGGCGGCCACCATACGCTTGACCTGATGGTATTTGCCCTCGGTGATGGTGAGCAGCAAAGTGGTGGGGTTGGCAAGCTTAGCATCGGCTGCGCGCACGGTTTCGTTGTCGTCGTGCAGCAACACGCCGTTTTTTAAGGCTTGGCAAAAGGCTTCATCGGCCGGATGCTTGAGGCTTACGCGGTAAAGTTTGGGCACTTTATGCTTGGGCGAGGTGGTGCGGTGGTTGAATTGGCCATCGTTGGTGATCAGCAGCACGCCGGTGGTGTCGGCATCGAGCCGGCCGATCGCCTGCATGTCGATGTTGCGCATGTGGTCGGGAAACAGGCTGAACACGCTCGGGTATTGTTGCGGTTTGTGCGAGGTTTCGTAGTTGGCCGGTTTGTTGAGCAGAATATAGAAATAGGGCAGCGGCACCACGGCAAACGGCTCGCCGTCGATTTTGAGCGTGCGGATGTCGGCCGGCTCGATATTTTCTTTAGGGCGGTTGTGTGTGCTGCCGTTGAGCGCCACGCAATCATTTTCAATCAGCCACAGGCATTGCTTGCGGCTGCCGATGCCTTGCGCTTGCAGATATTTTAAAAGTTGCATAAAAACAGATCAATATTTTCAGACGGCCTATTGTAATGTAAGGCCGTCTGAAAAGGTATGGGCAAAATGAAGAAGCCGGTTTCTTTTTTAACCGGTTTCTTTTTATAGTATGGAGAAGCACAAAAAAAGTCGCCCCACACGAAGAGGGGCGCAAAAGGAACACAAACCACTACCAAAAAGGTTTCCAAAAAGGTTTAAAAATCAGGCATATTTCTCCATATCATAGCTTGCCGGATACAAAGCTTTCATCAAATCATGCGGTGAAAGCGCGAAATCTCTGTTGTTGCGCAGGGTCAGGCGGCCTTGCTGCGGCGTGAGCTCGAGCAGGCAGGCTTCGGCGGCCTGATTCAGCGATTGTTTGGTTTGCTGCACGCGCCGTTGCAGGGCAGCGAGCGCGCGGCGGTAGATATTGCTTTTATGTTGGATGGTGCGGGCGCTGGCCACCCAGCTGATGCGGGCTTGCGCATCATCGGTTTCAATCAGCAAAATGCCGGTGCGCTTGTCGCACAGCGCCGCGCTTTGCGGCACCAACATATAATAACGGCCTTCAATCATGGCAAACACGGCATCGTGGATTTCGGCCGCTTCATCATGCGGCACGGCCAAAAGCGAGCGGGCGGTGTGCTGATGCAGCCTTAAAATATCCAGAGAGACTTGCTGGAAAATGCTTTCGGGCATGTCGTGCTCCTTTGCGGGTGTTTGTGTTGAAGCGTTGGATGCATCATAAGCAAGATAAGCAATATTTGCAAATGATAATTGTTATTATTTTAAAATACAATTTTAAGTTTATGTTTTAAATCAAAATAAATTTTCAAAAACTTAAATAATTTTGTCGATGTAAAGGGAAGTTTTGTTTTAAAGAGGCCGTCTGAAAACCTTTCAGACGGCCTCTGTATCGGATTTCAAGTATAACACTTGGAAAATGAAAGATTGTCTGCGGCTTGCCGCTTGTTGTCTTACTTTTGAGATTCGATATTCGCTATAAACAACTTGCTGAAATGCCGAGCCCGGGCGGCTTGCCCACTCATCAATATCCATCGCTGCATCGGTGGCAGAGCAGTGTTTGCTTTTTACTTTGCTCCCGGCTTTTAGTATGATGCGGCTGAACTTCAAGAAAGCCAGCCATGAGCCCCTCACGCCAAATTATTCTCGATACCGAAACCACCGGCCTCTACCCCGGCAGCGGCGACCGCATTGTCGAATTCGCCGGCCTGGAAATGGTCAACCGCCATCTCACCGAGCAAAATCTGCATCTTTATATGCACCCCGAGCGCGATATGCCCGAAGAGGCCGCTGCCGTGCACGGCCTCACCATTAAGGTGCTGGAAGAAAAAAATGCGCCCGTGTTTGCCAAAGTGGGGCGGGAAATTGCCGATTTTCTGCGCGGTGCCGAATTGATTATCCACAATGCCAAGTTTGACGTGGGCTTTTTAAACATGGAATTCGAGCGCATGGGCTTGCCCACGGTGGAAGCCTTGGGCTGCAAAATCACCGACACGCTGGCGATGGCGCGCGCGATGTTTCCCGGCCAAAAAGTCAGCCTTGATGCCTTGTGCAGCCGCTTTGAAATCGATCGCAGCAAGCGCGTGTATCACGGCGCATTAATCGACTGCGAGCTTTTGGGCGAAGTGTATTTGGCGATGACGCGCGGCCAGTTCAGCCTGGCCGATAGCTTTGCCGAATCGGCCGCCGAAGCGGCGGTGAGCCGGCAGCCGCGCCCGGCGGTTTTGAAAGTGATTCGCGCCGAAGCGGCGGAAATAGCTGAGCACGAAGCTTATCTTGATGCGCTCGACAAAGCCGGCGGCGGCCCTTGCGCTTGGCGGGCGCACGCTGGCGGAGAAAGTGCATGAGCCGCCATATTGCGCTGATTCCCGCCGCCGGCGTGGGCGCGCGCTTCGGTGCGGGCAAGCCCAAACAATATGTGGAAATCAACGGCCAAACCGTGTTGCAACACACGCTGGCTGTTTTTTTGGCGCATGCGCAGATTGACCATATCGCCGTGGTGCTCTCGCCTGAAGACAATTTTTTTCAGACGGCCTCAAATCATAAGCTCAGCGTGTTGAAATGCGGCGGCGAAACCCGCGCCGAAACCGTGCGCAACGGCTTGGCTGCTTTGCTGCAACAAGGCTTGGCCGCGCCGCACGACAATATTTTGGTGCACGATGCCGCCCGCTGCTGCCTGCCGCCCGAAGCGCTGAGCCGCCTGATTCAAGAAGCGGGCGGCCAAGCCGAAGGCGGCATATTGGCTGTGCCCGTGGCCGACACGCTCAAACGTGCCGACGCGGCGCAGCATATCGGCGCCACCGTGGCGCGCGCCGGCTTGTGGCAGGCGCAAACGCCGCAGCTTTTTCAGGCGGCCTTGCTGCAACGCGCGCTTGATGTGGGCGATTTGAGCGCCATCACCGATGAAGCAAGTGCGGTGGAAGCGTTGGGCGTGCAACCGCTGCTGGTGCAGGGCGACAGCCGCAATTTAAAGCTTACGTTGCCGCAAGACGAATATATCGTGCGGCTGTTGCTGGCAGACAAATCACATGCGCCGGTGTGATTTCAGACGGCCTATCGTGAAATCAAAGAAAAACGGATACAAAAATAAGAAGTCTCAAATCGTGTGTAGAGGGTGTGCGCAGCCACGCACGCGTTTCAATCGGCTTCTGCGTGCGTGGTTGAACCGCACATTCTGCGCCGGTCTGTGTTAGTTTTCATTCATTCCCTATACATACATGCCGAATCAACCATTAAACCATTAAACAAATACTTGCTTTTCAGATGGTCTCCAATTCACCAAAGGCCGTCTGAAAAACCAATCAATTAATTAAGGAAACACCATGAATATCCGTGTCGGGCAAGGCTATGATGTGCACCAATTGGTGGCCGGGCGGCCGCTGATTTTGGGCGGCGTGACTATTCCGTTTGAAAAAGGGCTGCTCGGCCATTCCGATGCCGATGCGCTTTTGCACGCGATTACCGATGCGCTTTTG
This sequence comes from Uruburuella suis, assembly GCF_022870845.1. GTDB lineage: Bacteria > Pseudomonadota > Gammaproteobacteria > Burkholderiales > Neisseriaceae > Neisseria > Neisseria suis. The sequence goes on along the minus strand of NZ_CP091507.1, from coordinate 1,659,069 downwards.
GGCGCGGCAGGCTTAGGCGACATCGGCAGCCATTTTCCCGATACCGCCGCCGAATTCAAAGATGCCGACAGCCGCGTGCTGCTGCGCGCCGCTTATCAAAGCGTGCAGGCGGCGGGCTGGCAGGCGGTGAATGTCGACACCACCATTATTGCGCAAGCGCCCAAGCTCGCGCCGCACATTGCCGCCATGCGCGCCAATATTGCCGCTGATTTGGGGCTGCCGCTGCAATCGGTGAATATTAAAGGCAAAACCAACGAGAAACTCGGCTATTTGGGGCGGCAGGAAGGCATAGAAGCGCAGGCAGCGGTGTTGTTGCAGGCCGTCTGAAAACTGCTGCGCGGTATGTCAAAAAGTGTTAGCATAACAGCTGTAAAATGATATCCGGCAGTGCAAACAGCAAGCAGTGTTGATTATTTTTTGGAAAAAGAAGAGGAACTTCCCATCATGCTATCTCAAGAACAATTAAAGCGTTTGGCGGCCGAAAAAGCCGTGGAATTCGTGCCCGATAATGAATACATCGGCATCGGCACCGGCAGCACCGTGAATGAATTCATCAAAGCCTTGGCCGTGAGCGGTAAGCACATCAAAGGCGCGGTGTCTACCTCTAAAGCCACTTCGGAATTGCTGGCCCAAGTGGGCATTCCCGAAGTGCAGCTCAACGAAGTGTCGCGCTTGGCGGTGTATGTGGATGGTGCTGATGAAGTGAACCATTCGCTGCAAATGATCAAAGGCGGCGGCGGCGCGCATTTGAATGAGAAAATCGTGGCCAATGTGTCGGATACTTTCGTGTGCATCGCCGATGAGAGCAAATATGTGTCGCGCTTGGGCAAATTTCCGCTGCCGGTGGAAGTGATTCCGATGGCGCGCTCGATGGTGTCGCGCAAGCTCGTGGCCATGGGCGGCCAGCCTGAATTGCGCGTGGGCTTTATCACGTTTAACGGCCATCAGATTGTGGATGTGCACGATATGGATTTGTCGCGCCCGATCACTTCTGAAGATGCCATCAATAAAATTCCCGGCGTGGTGGAAAACGGTTTGTTCGCCCACAATGCCGCCGATGTGTTGGTGTTGGCCAAGCAGAGCGGCGTGGAAGTGATTTACCCGAATTAATGTTCCGTTTGTCGGCAAGGCCGTCTGAAAAGGCTTTCAGGCGGCCTTGTTTGTTGAAAAAATAAATTTATACCAATCCAAAAAAATAACCTAACTTCGTTGTCTCGCCTTGCCGTACTCGTTGTACTGTCTGCGGCTCGCCGCCTTGTTAGCTTACTTTTTTGAATTGGTATTAAACGCATTGTGTTGATGAAATATTTACTGGCACTTTTAGCCGCCGTAGCGGCCTTTGCCGCCCATTTGGGTTATGCCGAGAGCAGCGCTTGGTTGCAGCAGGGCGCGCAATGGCTGCGGCAAGCGGAAACCGCTGCGCCCGCGCCAAGCGCCGCGCACTTTCAGGCGCGCGTTACCGCTGTGCACGATGGCGACAGCGTGCGCGCCACCGACCGCCACGGGCAGCGGCATAAAATCCGCCTGGCCTATATCGATGCGCCCGAGTTGCAGCAGGCGCACGGCATGGCCGCCCGCGATGCCTTGCGCCGCCTGATAGACGGGCAGCAGGTGGAGGTTGCGGTGTTGGACACCGACCAATACGGGCGTGAAGTGGCGCAAATCCGCCTGCACGGGCGCGACATCAATCTGGCGCAAATCGAAGAGGGGCATGCTTGGCATTATGTGTCGATTGCCAAGCGGCGGCAGGATAAAGCCGATTTCGCCGCCTACAGCCGCGCCGAAGCCGGTGCACGCAGCAGCCGCTTTGGCCTGTGGCGCGCCCAAAGCCCGCAAGCGCCGTGGGCCTACCGCAAAGCGCAAAGCGCTGAGCAGGTGCAATGAGCCGCTGGCCGTCTGAAAACTTTGTGCCGAGATAAAAGCCGTTTATCGCGCCGGCCGGATTTTGCGGGTAAAATCCGCTTCATATTTCAACACAAACCCTATTGTTATGAACCAACACATCCGCCGGGAAATCTTCGAGCGCTTTCGCGCCGCCAATCCGCACCCGACCACCGAATTGCAATACAACAACCCGTTTGAGCTGCTGATTGCCGTGCTGCTTTCTGCGCAGGCCACCGATGCGGGCGTGAACAAAGCCACCGCCAAACTTTTTCCCGTGGCCGGCACGCCGCAGGCCATGCTGGATTTGGGCTTGGAAGGCGTGATGGAATACACCCGCACCATCGGCTTATACAAAACCAAATCCAAACACATTATCGAAACCTGCCGCATCTTGCTGCATCAGCACCAAGGCGAAGTGCCAAGCAGCCGCGAAGCGCTGGAAGCCTTGCCCGGCGTGGGGCGCAAAACCGCCAATGTGGTGCTCAACACCGCATTCGGGCAGTTGGCGATGGCGGTGGACACGCATATTTTCCGCGTGGCCAACCGCACCCGCATTGCGCCGGGCAAAAACGTGCGTGAAGTGGAAGACAAATTAATGAAAGTGATTCCGAAAGAATTTCTGCTCGATGCGCATCACTGGCTGATTCTGCACGGGCGCTACACCTGCAAAGCGCAAAAGCCTTTGTGTGAGCAGTGCATCATCAACGATTTATGCGAATATCCGTCGAAAACGGTGCTGATGGGCAAAATCTGAGCCAAGAGGCCGTCTGAAACGTTCAGACGGCCTGCTTTATCTGCCGGCGAAGCAACCGCAAAAAGATGTAAAACCCTTGCTTTCAAGCGGCCGCGCCCGCCCGGGGCTGATGCGGCGGCCTTTGTTTTCGTTTACAATTCCACACCAAACACCGATTAAAAACTTCAAAGGAAATTCTGTGAACCCCACGCCCAAATACCTTGTTTTGCTTACGGCATCGGCATTAATGCTGGGCGGCTGCGACAAGTTAGGCAGCTTTTTCGGCGATGCCAAAGAAAAAGGCAGCGAATTTGTGCAATCGATCGAAGCCAAAACCGATGGCGGCAGCGTGGGCATGTTGCTGCCCGATTTCACCAAGCTGGTGGAGCAGGAAGGCCCCAGCGTGGTGAATATCCAGGCCACCAAAAATGCGCCCGCCGCTTCGGCACGCAACGATGGCGGCATGGATTTGAGCCAGTTTCCCGACAACGATCCGTTTTACGAATTTTTCAAGCGCTTGGTGCCCAATATGCCCGAAGTGCCGCAGCAAGATGACGATGGCGAGCTGAATTTCGGCTCCGGCTTCATCATCAGCCCCGACGGCTACATCCTCACCAACACGCATGTGGTGGGCGGCATGAACAACATCAAAGTGATGCTCAACGACAAACGCGAATACACCGCCAAGCTTATCGGCTCCGACCAGCAATCGGATGTGGCGCTGCTCAAAATCGATGCCGCCGATTTGCCGGTGGTGAAAATCGGCAACGCCAAAGATTTGAAACCGGGCGAATGGGTGGCCGCCATCGGCGCACCGTTTGGGTTTGACAACAGCGTCACCGCCGGCATCGTGTCGGCCAAAGGCCGCAGCCTGCCGAATGAAAACTACACGCCGTTTATCCAAACCGATGTGGCGATTAATCCGGGCAATTCCGGCGGCCCGCTCTTTAATTTAAAAGGGCAGGTGGTGGGCATTAATTCGCAAATTTATAGCCGCAGCGGCGGCTTTATGGGCATTTCGTTTGCCATTCCGATTGATGTGGCCATGAATGTGGCCGACCAGCTGCGCACCACCGGCAAGGTGCAGCGCGGCCAATTGGGCGTGATTATTCAAGAAGTGTCGTATGATTTGGCCAAATCGTTTGAGCTTGATAAAGCCACGGGCGCGCTGATTGCGCGCGTGTTGCCGGGCAGCCCGGCGGCCAAAGCCGGCTTGCAGGTGGGCGATATCGTGCGCAGCGTGAATGGCGAAGAAGTGCGCGCTTCCAGCGATTTGCCGGTGATGGTGGGCGCGATTGCGCCGGGCAAAGAAATCACGCTGGGTGTGTGGCGCAAAGGCAAAGAAACCGATATCAAGGTGCAGCTGGGCTCGGCCGATGGCAATGCGCAGAGCGATGATGAAGCGGGCAGCGGCCAGCCGCCGGCCGGCGGCGACACGCAATCGTTCCAGCTCGACAATATGGGCTTGAGCCTCAATGTGCAAAATGTCGACGGCGCCAAACATTTGGTGGTGGCCAAGGCCGAAGGCTTGGCCGCGCGCGCCGGCCTGCGCCGGGGCGATGAGATTTTGGCGGTGGGCCAAACCAGCGTGGAAGACGAAGCCACTTTCCGCAGCGCCATCGAAGGCGCGGGCAAAAATGTGCCGCTGTTGGTGCAGCGCAGCGGCAACACCTTGTTTTTAGCGCTCAACCTGCCTTGATTTTCCCTGCAACTTTTCAGACGGCCTCCATTGACTCAGAGGCCGTCTGAAACATTTTTAAGAAACGATTCAAGATGATGCAAACCCTTCCGCGCGGCCCGGTGATGGCCGATGTGCAGGCTTTCCAATTGAGCGAAGCCGAACGGCAGCGCCTGCTCGACCCGGCCGTGGGCGGCGTGATTTTATTCCGCCGCAATTTTGAAAATGTGGCGCAACTCAAAGCGCTGGTGGCCGAAATCAAAGCCTTGCGCACGCCTGAGCTGATTATTGCCGTCGACCACGAAGGCGGCCGCGTGCAGCGCTTTATAGAGGGTTTCACCCGCCTGCCGGCCATGAATGTGCTCGGCGAAATGTGGGATGAGCAAGGCGAAGCCGCCGCCAAAGCCGCTGCGGAGCAGGCGGGCTGGGTGCTCGCGGCCGAATTGAGCGCTTGCGGCATTGATTTGTCGTTTACGCCGGTGCTGGATTTAAACTGGGGGCAATGCGCCGTAATCGGCAACCGCAGCTTTCACCAAAGCGCCGAAATTGTGGCTGAATTGGCGCGGGCCTTGCAAAAAGGCTTAAACAAAGGCGGCATGAAATCCTGCGGCAAGCATTTTCCCGGCCACGGCTTCGTGGAAGGCGACAGCCACCATGTGTTGCCGCAAGACAATCGCAGCCTGGCCGAGCTGGAAGCGGCCGATATCGTGCCTTTTTGCAAGCTCTCTGCCGAGGGTATGGCTGCGGTGATGCCCGCGCATGTGGTGTATCCGCAAATCGATGCGCAGCCGGCGGGTTTTTCCGAGGTGTGGCTGAAGCAAATTTTGCGCCACAAAATCGGCTTTAACGGCGTGATTTTCTCCGACGATCTCACTATGGAAGGTGCTTGCGGCGCCGGCGGTATCAAAGCGCGCGCGCAATTATCGTTTGATGCCGGCTGCGATATTGTGCTCGTGTGCAACCGCCCCGATTTGGTGGATGAATTGCGCGCCGGTTTTGCCGCCCCCGCCAATCCGGATTTGGCCGCGCGCTGGCAATATATGGCCAACACTTTGCGCCCGAGCGATGCCGCCGCGATGATGGACACGCCGGAATTCAAAGCCGCCCAAAGCGTTGTGGCCGCATTGGCCACGCCCAAAGACATTGCCGGCGGCGTGAAAGTGGGCGAAGCGTTTTGATGTTTGGGGTTTGATATTTGAAAGGCAGGCCGTCTGAAAGCAATTTCAGACGGCCTTTCGTATAAAGGCGATAAAGCATTAACACAAATGCACGCAGCCGGATTTATGGATTTATGGCTTGCCGATCACAATATAGCTGATGCAATAATCCAGCGGCAGCAAGCCCTTATCGTTGCGCAGCGTTTCATAGGCCGCCGCAAATCGCTGCCAGCGCGCTTTGCCGGTGAGGCCGGCGCGACGGGCGAAAACGTGGTTGGCACCCACATGTTTGAGTGAATCGAGCAGGCTTTTTAAGTCGGCAAATTCTTGGGTGATCGTTTCAGTGCAAACTTCAATTTGGCCGAAGCAGGCAAAGGCCGTCTGAATGCCGGCGGGTGTTAAAAAGCGGTTGACATGCGGCGCGGCATCGGCGGCCTGCCAGGCTTGGCGCAGCTGCCACAAGCTGCCTTCGGCCGGCGTGGCCACGGCGATGCAGCCGCCGGCGCGGGTGATGCGCTGCATTTGGGCGGCGGCCTGCGCTAGATTGCACCATTGCAGCGCCAAGCTGCTGAAGCAGATATCGATGCTGCCGCCGGCCAGCGGCAGCGCTTCGGCATCGGCCAGTAGGCAGGCGGCAGCGCGCTGCTGCGTGTGAATGCGGCGCAACATGCCCTCGGCCAAATCGAGCGCCAGCACGCAAGCGCCTTTTTCCTGCATGATGCGGCTGAAATGGCCGCTGCCCGCGCCGATATCGAGCACGGTTTGGCCGGCCAGATTGCTTTGATGCCGCTGCTCGAGCAAATGCAGCAGGCGCGTGCCGACTTGGCGTTGCAGCGCGGCGGCATCGTCATAAGTGGCGGCGGCCTGGCTGAACGCGCGGGCGATGTGTTGCTTGTGTTCAGACGGCATTGTGCAAACCTTCTGCCAGGCGCTCGATATCGGCGCGGCTGTGGGCGGCGGTGAGGGTGATGCGCAGGCGCGCCTGCCCCATGGGCACGGTGGGCGGGCGGATGGCGGGCACATAAAGGCCGAAATCGCGCAAACGGGCGGCGGCATCGAGCGCGGCCTGATTGCTGCCGCAGATGAAGGGCTGGATGGCGGTGGATGAGGGCAATAATTTTTCTGCCAGCCCGATTTGGCCCAAGGCCGTCTGAAAATAAGCAATATTGCTGCGCAAACGTGCGCGCAAATCATCGGCTTGGCGCAGGCGCGTGCAGGCGGCGGCGAGCGCAGCGGCCTGGGCGGGCGGAATGGCGGTGCTGTAAACCAGATGGCGGGCAAATTGGGTGAGGTATTCGGCGGTGTGGTGGCTGCACAGCACCGCCGCGCCCATTGCGCCGGCGGCCTTGCCGAAGGTGACAATCAAAATGTCGGGCTGCATGCCGGCGGCTGCGGCGCTGCCTTTGCCCTCATCGCCGAGCACGCCGAAGCCGTGGGCATCATCGAGCAGCAGCCAAGCGCCGTGTTCGCGGCATAAACCGTGCAGGCGGGGCAAGTCGGCGCAATCGCCATCCATGCTGAACACGCCCTCGCTCGCTACCAGCGTGCAGCGGCCGGCATATTGCGGCAGCAGCGCGGCGAGCTGGTGATATTGCTGATGGGCAAAGCGGCGGAACGCAGCGGAGGAAAGCGCGGCGGCTTCCTGCATCGAAGCGTGGCAATATTTGTCGGCCAGCAACACATCGTTTTTGCCCAAGAGGCCGAGCAACACCGCCTGATTGGCGGCATAGCCGCTGGCAAACACAAGCGCGCGCTCATAGCCCAGCCAGCCGGCCAAAAGCTGCTCCAGCGCTTCGTGGGCATCGGTGTGGCCGCTCACCAGCGGCGAGCCGCCGCTGCCGCTGCCGAAGCGCGAGAGCGCCTGCTGCCATGCGGCAATCACGCTTTCATCGCGGCTCAAGCCCAAATAATCGTTGCCGCCGAAATTGAGCAGGCGCGTGCCATCAAAATCGATTTCGGGCGGCGGCACATCGGCGCGGCGCGGCGTGCGGCGGCGGTAGGCTTGTTTGGCGGCTTGTGCGGCCAAATCGGTGTGGATTCGGGTGTGCCAGTTCATGGGTATCAATAATTATGAATATGCGATGTGTGTTAAACAGGCCGTCTGAAAGGCTTTCAGACGGCCTGCGGCAGTATAGGTGTTGCGGGCGGCAAAAGGCAACCGCTGATTGCCGGCGGCCATGAAAAACCGCCCGATGAACGGGCGGTTGGTTGCAATTAGCTTGAAACCTCAGCACTTGGCTTCGGCGCCTTTGCGGGCGTAATACCACCAGTTGAGCGCGCCGCACAACACATAAAACACGATAAAGGCAATCAGCGCGGCATTCACGCTGCCGGTAACGGCAATGGAAGTGCCGTAGCTTTTGGGGATGAAAAAGCCGCCATAAGCCGCAAAAGCTGCGGTGAAGCCGATCACGGCTGCGCCTTCTTTGGTGGCATCGAGCCGCGCCTGCTCGGCATCGACCAAGCCTTGCTCGGCAAAGCGCTGGTGCATATTGAGGAAAATCACCGGCACCTGCATAAAGGTGGAGCCGTTGCCCAGGCCGGTGAGGGCGAACAAGGCCATAAAGCAGGCGAAAAAGCCCCAAAAGCTGCCGCCTTGGCCATCGGTGGGCAAAAAGGCGAGCACGCCGCACACGGCCACAATCATGCCGATAAACACAATTTGGGTGATGGCCGCGCCGCTTTTGATTTTATCGGAAAGCCAGCCGCCCAGCGGGCGCACCAAAGCGCCGACCAAGGGGCCGAGAAACGCATATTTCACCGGGTCCACCGCGGGAAACTGGCTTTTAATCAAAAGCGGAAAGCCGGCGGCAAAGCCGATAAACGAGCCGAATGTGCCCAAATAAAGCACACACATAATCCAGTTGTGTTTGCGGGTGAAGATAATGGCTTGGTCTTTAAAGCCGGCTTTGGCCGAGGCGATATCATTCATGCCAAACCAAGCCGCCAGCGCGGAAATGATGATAAACGGCACCCACACAAAGCCTGCGTTTTGCAGCCACATCTGCTTGGTGGCATCGCCTTTCACCCAGGTTTGCGCTTCGCCGCCGAGTGCACCGAACACGCCGGCGGTGATGATGAGCGGCACCACAAACTGCACCACCGACACCCCCAAATTGCCCAAACCGGCATTAAGCCCCAGCGCCGTGCCTTTTTCCGCTTTCGGAAAGAAAAAGCTGATGTTGGCCATGCTCGATGAGAAGTTGCCGCCGCCAAAGCCGCACAAAAGCGCCAGAATCATCATGGTGATGTAGCTTGTGTCGGGGTTTTGCACGGCAAAGCCCAGGCCTGCGGCGGGCAGCAGCAGGCTGGCGGTGGATAAAGCGGTCCAGCGGCGGCCGCCGAACACCGGCACCATAAACGAATAAAAAATGCGCAAAGTGGCGCCCGATAAAGCGGGCAGCGCCGCCAGCCAGAAAAGCTGGTTTTCGCTGTATTTAAAGCCGATATTGGGCAGATTGACCACCGCCACGCTCCACACCTGCCACACGGCAAAGGCCAAAAGCAGGGCGGGAATCGAAATCCACAGATTGCGCTTGGCAATTTTGCGGCCGGTTTGCTGCCAGAAATTTTTGTCTTCCGGCCGCCAATCGTGAAGGATGTAGCTCATTTTGATGCTCCTGAATAAGGTTTCAGACGGCCGCCCGGTTATCAATAAAGAAAGGCCGTCTGAAACGAAAATTATGCGTGTTCGATTTCTTTGCGCTTGGCTTTAAACGAGAAGTGCATCCAGATTAACGACACACACACGGTGCCGTAGAGCAGCATAAAGCTGGTGGAGCGGATGCCGGTGAAATCTTCGAGCATGCCGAACATAATCGGCAGCAAAAAGCCGCCCATGCCGCCGGCCAGCCCCACAATGCCCGACACCGCGCCGATATTGGTGGGATAGTCGTCGGCCACGAATTTAAACACCGAAGCTTTGCCCACCGCCATAGCCACGCCCACGGTAAACATCAGCACGGTAAACACCACGATATTCAAGCCGATGTGCATGCCCATGGGGCCGTTTTTGGTGTGAAACACCAATTCGGTTTGCGGGTAAGACAAAATAAAGAAACACACCCAACACACCCACATCACCGCCCAAGTTACCTTATAAGCACCGAATTTATCCGACAAATAGCCGCCAAACGCGCGCAACACGCCGCCGGGCAGCGAAAAGCAGGCCGCCAGAAAAGCCGCGCTTTGCAGCGTGAGGCCGTATTCGCCGACATAATATTTGGTCATCCACAAAGCCAGCGCCACATAGCCACCGAACACCACCGAATAATATTGGCTGTAGCGCAACACGCCCGGGTCTTTCAAAAGCGCGAGCTGCTCGCGCAGGGTAACGGAAGACGACACCAAATGGCTTTTATCGTGATAAGAAGTAAACCAAAACACAATCGCCGTGCCCAGCATAATCACCGCATACACGGTGGGCACAAAATGCCAGGTGCCGTAAGCAATCAGCGCCGGCGCCAAAAATTTATTCACCGCCGAGCCGGCATTGCCCGCGCCAAACACGCCCATCGCCATGCCTTGCTGGTGCTTCGGAAACCAACGCGCCACATAAGGCGTGCCCACCGAAAACGAGCCGCCGGCCAAGCCCATCACCAAGCCGATCAGCAGAAACTGCCAAAATTGATCGGCATACTGCATCATAAAAATCGCCGGCACACACAACAGCATCAGCACGAAAAACACAATGCGCCCGCCGTAGCGGTCGGTCCAGATGCCCAGCGGCACGCGCACCAGCGAGCCGGAGAGCACCGGCGTGGCCGCCAAAATGCCGAATTCGGTTTCGCTCAAGCCCAGCTGCTCTTTTACCGGAATGCCCACCACCGCCAGCATCATCCACACCATAAAACACACGGTAAATGCCAGCGTGCTGGACGCCAGCACCGAATATTGCTTGTATTTTTGCGAGGCCATTGCAGCCGTCCTTTCTGTGTTTAAAGCAAACATTTTTTTACAATGCAAGCTTACGGCGCTTTGTTTGCCTTGAATATCGGCACAAAGCAGGGCGGATTTACAGTATTCGCATAAGCGGGATTAGTTATTCGGGCGCGCGCGCATAATCCGTTTGGCGGATGGGGTTTGCAAAAACTTACATTGGGTCGGTTTAAAGCGCATGGTTGTGATTTGAAAACAGAGATGCAAACACCGTATATGCAAATTCATAAAAAAGGCCGTCTGAAAAGTTTTCAGACGGCCTGTGGTGAAAATTCAAATTCGGGTACAGATGCAGATAGACAGGTTGGGTCAGGCCGTCAAGCCGTTATCCAAGATTGGTTTTAAACAGATTGATTTGATAAAGCGGTTTGAGTTTTGTCGGATTATGCCTGCCGCCAATTCGGCCTGCGCCTGCACTTTACAATAAGAGATGCAAACACCGTATAAGCAAATTCATAAAAAAAGGCCGTCTGAAAAGTTTTCAGACGGCCTGTGGTGAAGATTCAAACCCCATGCAGCTATTAGGCGCAGCTATTATGAAGCCAACACGCGTGCAAACAAAATATCGTTTTCCAGTGCGATGTGGTCGTTTAAATCATCGCTCAATTCTTTAGCCAGCGCATAAAGCCGCTGCCAGCTGCCGCAAGCGCCCTCGGGCGGGGTGAAATCATCGGTGAGCGCGCGCAGCTCGGCCAACGCGGCTTCGTGCTCGGTGTGCTCGTGCATCATCATCTGAATCGGCATGGCTGCGCCGCGGCCGGCGCCTTGCTTGATCATGGGGAAGAGCACGCGCTCTTCCTTCATCATATGGCTGAGCAGCTCGGCTTCGATGCCCTGCAAAAGCGGCAACAGCGCCGCCGGAAAGCTGTCCGCATGCACGCCGGCCACTTTTTGCGCCAAAGCGCCAAGCTCGGCCAGCTGGTTGCGGTGGGTTTCGTGATAACGTTGCAGAATGTGTTCAATGGCGGCATCCAGCGGCGCGGTTTGCCACAGGCTCAAATCGGTCATGGTCGGGTTCCTTTTGCGTGAATCGTGTTCAGACGGCCTGAATAGATAACAGTCATATTATATGAATGATTCTGGCGGGGGAATAGGCCGTTTGGCTTAGGGTCTGTTCACCATTCATCTCGTGGCAATCTTTTGGCTCAAAAACGCGCCTGCCGCGTTGAAAATGCTCGCAAGGTGTCCACCCTTGCTGCGCTTTTCGCCTTGCAAACGCGCTTTTGCGCTCAAAATCTTACGCACGGATGAAAGGTGAACAGACCCTAGGATGGGATAAGAAGCCGTTATTTATCCGTAGAATGGCCGATAAGCATGGGCAAAAAATATCCTGAAATATAGTGGAATGCATAAAAAAGTGACACAACGGGTAGGTTGGGTTGAAAACCCAACAAGCCCACAGGCCGTCTGAAACCTTGGGTTTATCAACCCAACCTACGCCGTTATAGTGCATAGTTTTGTATCACTTTTTCTTGCGTTCCACTATATTGTTTTGATGAGGGATTGTTTTCATTTTATGGATTGGGCATGAATGATGCCGAATCAGAAAAGAGCAGGCAAATGGATGTAAGAAAAGGCTTGAAAAGTGTGCTTTGGCTGCTGCTGGCGGCCACCTTGCTGATCGGGCTGCGCCCTTATTTGGCACCTTATTGGTGGCGCGCCCGATTGTGGCAGGAGCCGGCGCCCACCGCGCAAAGCCTGCCCAACCCCTTGCCCGGCCGGCGCTTTGCCGACACTTGGGGCGCAGCCCGCAGCCAGGGGCGCACGCATGAGGGTGTGGATATTTTTGCACCGCGCGGCACGCCGGTGTTGAGCACCACCAAAGGCGTGGTCAGCCGCATCGGCGAAAACCGGCTCGGCGGCAATATTGTGGGCATCACCGGCCCCGGCGGCGTGTGGCATTATTATGCCCATTTAGACCGATATGCTGAAAATCTTCGTGAAAACAGTTGGATAGAAGCGGGCACGCTGATCGGCTATGTGGGCAACAGCGGCAATGCCGCGGCCACGCCGCCGCATCTGCATTACGGCGTGTACACACGCGAAGGCGCGGTGAACCCTTATCCGCTTATCCGCCAGCCGTAAGTGAAGTGCAATCAAAAAAGGCCGTCTGAATGCTTGATGAATAGGCATTCAGACGGCCTTTTTGCAAATACCGTGTGTTAAGAATAATCAAACAAATCCGGCTGCTTGTGCTCGCGGGTTACGCGCACATCGGTTTCGCCCTCGGCAAACACGATATGCAGCTTTTGCCCCTGCTTGAGGCTGTCGGCATTGCGGATGACCTGGCCACGGCTGTTTTTCACCACGCTGAAGCCGCGCGCAAGAATATGCTGCGGCGACACGGCTTCGAGCAGCGCAGCCTGTTTTTCCAAGCCTTGGCGGCGCAGATTGAATAAAGCCTGCCAGTTTTGTTGCAAGGCCGTCTGAAAAGCGGCCAAATCGCGGCCGACGGCGGCGGTGTCGGGGCGCAGGTGCGCCAGCTTTTGCTGTTGCTGAGCCAGTGCTTGCGCGCTGAAACGGTGTTGGTTTTGCATGGCAAAGCGCAGGTTTTGCTGCAAGGCGGCCAGGTGTGTTTTTTGTTCGTCCAGCTTTTGCTGCGGATGGCGCAGCTGCCGGGCAAGCCAGTCGAGGCGCTGGCTGGCATCGTAATAGCGCTGTTGTAGCGTGCCGCGCAATTGCGTTTGTGCCAGCGCGAGTTTTCTCAGCAATTCGGCGCGGTTGGGGCTCACCAATTCGGCCGCGGCCGTGGGCGTGGGCGCGCGCATGTCGGCGGCAAAATCGGCCAGCGTGAAATCGGTTTCATGCCCCACGCCGCTCACAATCGGTATGGCGCAGGCTTCAATCGCGCGCACCACCGGCTCTTCGTTAAACGCCCATAAATCTTCAATGCTGCCGCCGCCTCGGCACACAATCAACACATCTGTTTCATGGCGCGCAGCGGCCGTGGCAATGGCTTGCGCAATCTGCTTTTCGCTGCCCGCACCCTGCACCGGCGTGGGGTAAACAATAATGGGAATTTCCGGTGCGCGCCGCTTGAGCGTGCTCACCACATCGCGCAGCGCGGCCGCGGCCAGGCTCGTGACAATGCCGATGGCGCGCGGGTGCTCGGGCAGCGGCTTTTTGCGCTCGGGCGCAAACACGCCCTCAGCCTGCAATTTGGCCTTGAGCTTTTCATAAGCTTCGTAAAGCTGGCCCAAGCCTTTGAGGCGCACTTCATTCACCGTGATCTGAAATTCGCCGCGCGCTTCGTAAATGCTGATTCTGCCACTCAATTCGATGTGATCGCCTTCTTTCAAGGGCGCGGCCAGCTTGGCGGCGGTGCCTTTAAACAAGGCGCAGCGCACTTGGGCGCGGCTGTCTTTGAGCGAGAAATAATAATGGCCGCTGGCGGCGCGGGTGAGGTTGGACACTTCACCGGCCACCCACAAGCCGAATAAATGCTCTTCGAGCAGGTTTTTGGCCAAGGCATTGAGCTCAGACACGGAAAGCGCGGCGGGCGCGAAAAAATCAGACATGGGCGGGGGTCGGAAATTAAGGTGGAATGGGCGATTATAAAGCTTTTCCGGCGGCTGTTGTGGTTTGGCCGCCGCCGCGTGTGTTAAGATATTTGATTGTTGACTTGTTGGCACAGGCCGTCTGAAAACATGAAGCTGCATCAAATCATCGAGCGCCATTGGCAGCAGCCGCAGCCGCTTTTAAAAGCGTTGCTGTGGCCGCTGTCGCGCCTGTTTCAGGCGGTTTATGGTGTGCGCCGTTATCTGTATCGCACAGGCCGTCTGAAAAGCGAAAAGCTGGCGGTGCCGGTGGTGGTGGTGGGCAATATCCATGCCGGCGGCACGGGCAAAACGCCGGTGGTGGCGGCGCTGGTGCGCGGTTTGCAGGCGAAGGGTATTCAAGTGGGTATCATCAGCCGCGGCTACGGGCGCAAAAGCAGCGGTGTGCATGTGCTTGATCAGCGCAGCAGCGCCGCCGAAGCGGGCGACGAGCCTTTGCTGCTTTATAGCCAAACCGGCGCGCCCACCGCCGTGGGCAGCCGCCGCGCCGAAGCGGGCAAAGCCTTGCTCGCGGCGCACCCCGAAATCGAAGTGATTATTGCGGATGACGGTTTGCAGCATTATGCTTTGCAGCGCGATGTGGAAATCGCCGTGTTTCCGGCGGCCGATGTGGGGCGGCGCGATTTGGATTTGCTGCCCGGCGGCGGCCTGCGCGAGCCGTTTGCGCGTTTGCATGCGGCAGATGCGGTGGTGGTGAGTGCTGCTGTGGGCGCGGTGGATAAAGCTTATTTCAGGCCGTCTGAAAATATTTTTTGCAGCCATTTGGAAAGCGGCAATATTTATCTTTTAAACCGCCCCGATATTCTGCTCGACACAGGCCGTCTGAAAGGGGTGCGCACAGCGGCCGTGGCCGGCATTGCCAAGCCCGGGCGCTTTTTTGAGAGCCTGCGCGCTTTGGGCATTGAGTTGGCCGAAACCAAGGCGCTGCCCGATCATGCCGATATTTCCCCCGCCGATTTGCCGGCCGCCGATTGGGTGTTTGTCACCGAAAAAGATGCGGTGAAGCTGGCGGATTGCGCCGCAGATAATGTGTGGGTGCTGCCGGTTTGTGCGATAATCGAGCCTGATTTGGCACAATGGCTGCTTGGCCGTTTGCCATCACTCAAGAAAAAATAAAGAAAGAAGTGCAATGGAAAAAAAATTTCTCGATATCCTCGTTTGCCCCGTGTGCAAAGGCGCATTGGAATATAAGCAAGACCGGCAGGAATTATGGTGCCGCCAAAGCAAGCTTGCTTATCCGATTAAAGACGGCATACCGTTTATGCTCGAAAACGAAGCGCGCCAATTGAGCGCCGAGGAGCTGCATTCATGAGCGGCTTTGTGGTGCTGATTCCGGCGCGCATGTCGTCTTCGCGGCTGCCGCGCAAGGCGCTGGCCGATATTCACGGCAAGCCCATGGTGGTGCGCGCCGCCGAGCAGGCCGCCAAAAGCCGCGCCGTGCGCGTGGTGGTGGCCACGGATCATGAAGAGATTTTTGCTGCCTGCCAAGCGCACAACATTGAAGTGGTGATGACGGGCGAATATCATGAAAGCGGCACCACCCGCCTGGCCGAAGCCGCGCAATTGCTGGGCTTGAGCGCCGACACCGTGGTGGTGAACGTGCAGGGCGATGAGCCTTTGATCGACCCGAAATTGGTTGACCAAACCGCCGCCGTGCTGGTGGAAAACGGCGCGCCGATGGCCACCGCCGCGCATGAAATCCACGATTTCGATGAATTTATGAATCCGAATGTGGTGAAAGTGGTGTTGTGCCGGCAAGGCCGTGCGCTTTATTTCAGCCGCGCCCCGATTGCCTATCCGCGCGACAGCATGCGCGCCGGCGAGCGCGCGTTGCCTCAAGTGGCCGCGCCTTTGCGCCATATCGGCATTTATGCCTATCGCGCCGGCTTTTTGAATGAATATGCGCAAATGAGCGCATCGCCGCTGGAAAACATCGAATCGCTCGAGCAGCTGCGCGTGTTGTGGCACGGCCACCCGATTGCGGTGGAAATTGTGGCTCAAGCGCCCGCTGCCGGTGTGGACACGCAAGAAGATTTGGAACGCGTGCGCGCGGTGTTTCAGAAAGTCGCACAATGAATAAAACAGCCCTTATGGCGCTGATGCTCTTGGCGAGCGGCTGCGCGCAAATGCTTCCTGCCATGAGCACCGATTTGGGCGGGCAGCGCTATCAGCTCCAAGCCAACGGCAACGTGTTTGTCAACAAAGATACCTTGAGCAACAATATCGACAAAAAAGCCAAAAAGCTCTGCCCCGAAGGCTATGAATATGAAACACCGGGCGACACCCGTTTTAAAAACGATCTATTGGTAAATAACGGCGTGTTGATGCCGTCGGGTTATTTTGCGATGCATCGGGTTGTCCGCTGCACGAATGCCGCTGAAAACTGATGGCAGGCCGTCTGAAAAGGCGGGAATGCTTTTCAGACGGCCTGAAAACAAGGTAAGATAGCAAAGATTGTTTAACAAACCCAATCGTCAAATATAAACTCATACCCATTCAGAAAAATAAGCTAACAAGGCAGAAGCCTGCGACAGTACAGATATAGTGGAATGCAAGAAAAAGTGATACAAAACCACGCACTATCACGGAGTAGGTTGGGTTGATAAACCCAAGGTTTCAGACGGCCTGTGGGCTTGTTGGATTTTCAACCCAACCTACCCGTTGTGTCACTTTTTTTATGCATTCCACTATAGTACGGTAAGGCGAGGCAACGAAGTTAGGTTGTTTTTTTGGATTGGTATCAAACACAAAGGAACCCCAATGAAAGCATTACTGCTCGGCGCTCCGGGCGCAGGCAAAGGCACGCAGGCGCAATTTATCACCGCCGCCTTCAATATTCCGCAGATTTCCACCGGCGATATGCTGCGCGCCGCAATTAAGGCCGGCACGCCGCTGGGCTTGGAAGCCAAAAAAATCATCGATGAAGGCGGCTTGGTGCGCGACGACATTATCATCGGCATGGTGAAAGAGCGCATTGCCCAAGCCGATTGCGCCAACGGCTTTTTGTTTGACGGCTTTCCGCGCACGCTGGCGCAGGCCGAAGCGATGGTGGAAGCGGGCGTGGATTTAGATGCCGTGGTGGAAATCGATGTACCCGACAGCGTGATTGTGAGCCGCATGAGCGGCCGCCGCGTGCACCTGCCCTCAGGCCGCACCTACCACATCACCCACAACCCGCCCAAAGCGGAAGGCAAAGACGACATCAGCGGCGAAGATTTGATTCAGCGCGACGACGATAAAGAAGAAGTGGTGCAAAAACGCCTGGCGGTTTACCACGAGCAAACCGAAGTGCTGGTGGATTTCTACAGCAAACTCGAAGGCGAACATGCGCCGCAATACATCAAAGTAGACGGCACGCAGCCGGTGGATGCCGTGAAAGCACAAGTGCTGGGCGCATTGGGCAAATAAGCCTTATGGCGTGAGCGATAAAACTCGGCTTGAAAGAAAAGGCCGTCTGAAAAGTTTTCAGACGGCCTTTTCTTTGATACAAATTAACGCGTTACCGGCTTATAGCGAATCCGCTTCGGCTTCGCACCTTCTTCACCCAAGCGGCGTTTTTTGTCGGCTTCGTATTCTTGATAGTTGCCGTCGAAGAACACCCATTTTGAGTCGCCTTCCGCTGCCAATATGTGGGTGGCGATGCGGTCGAGGAACCAGCGATCGTGCGAAATCACCATCACGCTGCCGGCAAACTCGAGCAGTGCGTCTTCCAGCGCACGCAGGGTTTCTACGTCTAAATCGTTGGAAGGCTCATCGAGCAGCAGCACGTTGCCGCCGGCGAGCAGGGTTTTGGCCAAATGCAGGCGGCCGCGTTCGCCGCCGGAGAGCTTGCCCACGATTTTGCCTTGATCGGCGCCTTTAAAGTTGAAACGCCCCAAATAAGCGCGGGCGGGAATTTCGAATTGACCCACTTGCAAAATATCGCGGCCTTCGGCGATTTCGTCGAACACGGTTTTATCGTTGCCCAAGCCTTCGCGGGTTTGGTCGATGAGCGACATTTTCACGGTTTGGCCGATGCTCACTTCGCCGGAATCAGGCTGCTCTTTGCCGGAAATCATTTTAAACAGCGTGGATTTGCCCGCGCCGTTGGGGCCGATAATGCCCACAATCGCACCGGCGGGCACTTTGAAGCTCAAGTCGTCAATCAAGAGCTTGTCGCCAAAGGCTTTGCTCACATTGGTAAACTCAATCACTTCGTTGCCCAAACGCTCGGCCACAGGAATAAAAATTTCTTGGGTTTCGTTGCGTTTTTGGTATTCGTAGTTGCTCATTTCTTCAAAACGCGCCAAACGGGCTTTCGATTTGGCTTGGCGGCCTTTGGCGTTTTGGCGCACCCATTCCAACTCCTGCTTCATGGCTTTGATGCGGGCGGCTTCAGATTTCGATTCTTGCGCCAAACGGGCTTCTTTTTGCTCCAACCAAGAAGAATAATTGCCTTTCCACGGAATACCGTGGCCGCGGTCGAGTTCTAAAATCCATTCGGCAGCATTGTCGAGAAAATAGCGGTCATGCGTTACCGCCACCACGGTGCCGGGGAAACGCACCAAAAACTGCTCCAACCATTCCACCGATTCGGCATCCAAGTGGTTGGTCGGCTCATCGAGCAGCAGCATATCGGGCTTGGAGAGCAGCAGTTTGCACAAGGCCACGCGGCGTTTTTCACCGCCGGAAAGATTGCCGATTTTGGCATCCCAATCGGGCAGGCGCAGCGCATCGGCAGCAATTTCCAGCTCATGCTCGGCACCGCCGCCGGTGCTCGAACCGGCCGCGATAATCGCTTCGAGTTTGCCTTGTTCCTCGGCCAGCGCATCAAAATCGGCATCCGGCTCGGCATACAGCGCATACACTTCTTCCAGCCGTTTTTGTGCGGCGGCCACTTCGCCCAAACCGCTTTCCACCTCTTCACGCACGGTTTTTTCGGGGTCGAGCTCGGGCTCTTGCGGCAGATAGCCGATGTTGATGCCGCTCATCGGAATCGCTTCGCCTTCAAATTCTTTGTCCACGCCCGCCATAATGCGCAACACGGTGGATTTGCCCGCGCCGTTCAGGCCCAGCAGGCCGATTTTGGCGCCGGGGAAAAAAGATAGGGAAATGTCTTTAATGATGGTTTTTTGCGGCGGCACCACTTTGCTCACGCGCAGCATGGAATAAACGTATTGGCTCATAGGGCTCTCTTGAATGGGAGTAAACAGGTTTCAGACGGCCTTTTTTTCTGAGGCCGTCTGAAAAGATGGGCTTATTCTAACCGATGCCCAAAGGTTCGCCAAACGAATCAGGCCGCTTGAAAGAAAAACTTCAAACGGCTTGGTTCATTTGCCGGCGCGATGTGTTTGCACTATGTGGGGGATGCCGGAATCTGACATTTATTTTTAGAACAACGAAACCGGTGATGCTTTTGGCCTGACGGCCAAATGTCGGATTCGAGCATCCGACCTACGGCTAAGCAATGCTCAAAGGTACGCCAAACTTCTCAGGCCGTCTGAAAGAAAAATTTCAGACGACCTGATTCGTTTGGGGCATCAGCCTGCCGGTTTGTCTTTATCGTCTGCCGGCTGCCGGTTGGCGTTTTTTTCCTCTTTTGCCCGCCGCTCTTGCTCGCGGCGCTGCTTTTTGCTTTCTTTCACGCGGCGGCTGTGCTCCATTTTGTCGGCCATTTTCTGGCTCATCGAGCGGCGGTCTTTGGGGGTGTCGCGCTTGGGCCAGAATGAAAAGCGGCTGTTGTTGCCGGCGGCTATGAGCAGGCCTTGTTCGGCCAATGCCACCGGTGCGATTTCAAATGCTTGATGCGCGGTGGGCGACGCCTGCACGGGGGCGGCTACTGCCAATAGAGAAAGGGAAACCAAACAAAGGGCAACTTTATTCATGATGAGCTCCTTATCGATAACTTTCATTCAGCAAAATGCGGTGCGGCTTAATCGAAAGCAGATTGATTACATAGCATTGATTGTGCATGCCCGCCGCGCTTTTGTACAGACCTCGGCAGGTGCAAGAGCCGGGTATGTTGACATAAAGCAAAAGGCCGTCTGAATGGTTTCAGACGGCCTTTTGTGTGGGGCAGAGCGGCCTTAGCGGGCTACCGGGGCAGACACGGTGGCGGCGGAGGCATCCGCAACAGGGGCAGACGCGGTGCCGACCGGGGCGGAGGCGGTTTCAACCACCACCACTTGTTCTTTAATCTGGTGGGCCGGCGCGGCCATGGCAGCGGCAGACAAAACGGCAACGGAGATTAAAGCGGCAAATTTTTTCATGGTAAATCCTCTTCAGTTCAAAGTTTAAAAAACAACATGCCCGCAGCGGCGGCGCTTAGGGTCTGTTCACAATTCATCTCGTGGCAATCTTTTGGCTCAAAAACACGCCTGCTGCGTTGAAAATGCTCGCAAGGTGTTCAACCTTGCTGTGCTTTTCGCCTTGCAGCCACGCTTTTGCGCTCAAAATTTTACTCGCGGATGAATTGTGAACAGCCCCTAGGGCGTCCTGACAATTACTTGTCATAAAGGCAGCCATAGCATAATACAAGCTAAAGCAACTACGCTTTCATAATGCCTTTTCAAACGATCGTAACGGGTGGCAACCGCACGAAAATGTTTCAATTTTTCAAAGGCATTCTCTACCAAATGCCTCGCTTTATACAAATACCAATCCATACACACATTCAGACGCTCCCTGTCTTTTTTATAAGGAATATTCGGCCTGATGCCCATATCGGCAAGCAACTGCCTGAAAGCGTCAGAGTCATAACCTTTGTCGGCAGTCAGCACTTCGGTTGAGGATAAATCTACGCTATCCAGCAATTCCGGTGCCGCAGTAATGTCATTAACCGTTCCCGATGTGACCTTGAAACCTACAGGGTTTCCACAGGCATCGACAGCCAAATGAATTTTAGTGCTATTGCCACCACGGCTGTGGCCGACAGCGGCTGCCTCTCCAACAGTTGCCGCTGCATGTTGGTGGACTTTGACATAGCTGCCGTCAATAAATACCCATTCCATATCGGGGAATTCGGTCAAGGCATTGAGTATGCTTTGAAAAATCCCTTTCTCCGACCATCTATGGAAGAGGCGCAACAGGGAATTGCCTTTACCGAAAAACGGCGGGATGTCTTCCCACGGTATGCCGGTTCTGATGCGGTAAAGTATGCCTTCTATTTTGAGGCGCAGATTTTTCTTGTGGTAAACGCCTAAATCGAGCAGAATGTCTAACAGCTTTGACCAGTATTCATCTTTGAGTAGTGTTCGAGGCATGGCAGATAAGTATGTTTTGTTTGGCGACAAAAATTTTAACTTATCTGCCTTTCTTTTATCTGATTATTTTTATGACAAGTAATTGTCAGGACGCCCTAGTGCGCCCAGCCGGATAATGCGGCCTGCGGCAAGCGCCGGTTGGCGGCATGCATGTGTTGTCTGAAAGGGTTTAGAGTAAAAAGTTCAATTTAAATCTACCCGGCCGGCATCGGGTGGGGTGCGAAAACCGGCTTTTCCGGCTCAAGCCGGGCGCAGCAGGCGGTTGAATTCGGCGGTCGCCTCGATATTGGCGATGTGCGCGCTGGGTAACACGGCCAGCGAGGCGCGGGGCAGGTTTTGCGCCAGCCATTGCGCATCGGCCACGGTGGTGACGGCATCGTGTTTGCCGCCGATCACTTGCACATCGACATCGGCTTGATGCACCAGCGCGCGCACATCGGCGGTGGCGAGCACGTCGCAGCATTTGGCATAGCCCTCGGCGTGGCTGTGGCGCAGGGTGTCGGTGAGGCGCGCCACGATGCTGGGGCGGCGCTCGCAAAAGGCGGGGGTAAACCAGCGCGAGGCGGCGGAATCGGCAATGCTGCCCATGCCTTCGCTGCGCACGATTTCTGCGCGCACTTGCCAAGCGGCGGCATTGCCGATTTTGGCGGCGGTGTTGCTCACGGTGAGGCGGCTGAAGCGTTCGGCGCGATGAATGGCCAGCCACAAGCCGGTGAGCCCGCCCATGGAAATGCCGCAAAATTGTGCGCTTTCGATGCCGAAGCCGTCGAGCACGCTGATCACGTCTTTGCCCAAATCGGCCAGCGTCCAGCCGCTGCCCTCGGCGCTTGAGCGGCCGTGCCCGCGCGTGTCGTAGGCAATCATGCGGTAATCGGCGGCCAAGGCATCGATTTGTGGCTGCCACATGGTGTGGTCGGTGCCCAGCGAATTGCAGAAAATCAGGGCAGGTGCTTGCTCATCGCCGAATGATTGGGCATAGAGGCGGTTTTTATCGTGGGTGTTGATCCACATGGTGTGTTCCTTTTTTTGGGTTTTGCGGCCGTCTGAACGCTTTCAGTTTCAGACGGCCTGTTTGTATTCAATATCAAGACACGCGCTCGATAATCAGCGCAATGCCTTGCCCCACGCCTATGCACATGCTGCATAAGGCATAGCGCCCGCCGCTGCGCTGCAATTGGTAGAGCGCGGTGGCGGCCAGGCGCGCGCCCGATGCGCCCAGCGGGTGGCCCAGTGCAATCGCGCCGCCGTTGGGGTTGACGTGGGCGGCATCGTCGGGCAAGCCCAGCGCGCGCATTACCGCCAGCGCTTGGGCGGCGAAGGCTTCGTTTAATTCGATCACATCCATTTGCGCCAGCGTGAGGCCGGTTTGCGCGAGCACTTTTTGCACCGCCGCCACGGGGCCGTAGCCCATAATGCGCGGTGCCAGCCCGGCCACAGCCATGCCGACAATGCGGGCTTTGGGGGCAAGGCTGTGTTGCTGCACGGCGGTTTCGGAAGCGATCAGCAAGGCGCAAGCGCCATCGTTGATGCCCGAGGCGTTGCCGGCGGTGATGCTGCCATCGGCGCGGGTAACGGGCTTGAGTTTGGCGAGCGCTTCGAGCGTGGTGTGCGGGCGCAGATGCTCATCGGCACTCACCAGCAAGGCATCGCCTTTGCGTTGGGGAACAGACACGGGCACGATTTCTTCGGCAAATATGCCTGCCGCTTGCGCGCGCGCGGCTTTTTGTTGGCTGGCGAGCGCAAATTGATCTTGGTCGGCGCGGCTGATGTTGCATTCGGTGGCCACGTTTTCGGCGGTTTGCGGCATGCTTTCCACGCCGTAGGCGGCCTGCATTTTGGGGTTGACGAAGCGCCAGCCCATGGTGGTGTCTTCAAGGATTTGGCTGCGCGAAAAAGCGCTGTCGGCCTTGCCCATCACGAAAGGCGCGCGGCTCATGCTCTCCACGCCGCCGGCAATCAGCAAATGCTGCTCGCCCGCTTTGATGGCACGCGCGGCAGTGCCCACGGCATCGAGGCCGGAGCCGCACAAGCGGTTGAGCGTGACACCGCCCACGCTCTCGGGCAGGCCGGCCAAAAGCGCGGCCATGCGCGCCACGTTGCGGTTGTCTTCACCGGCTTGGTTGGCGCAGCCGTATAGCACATCATCGAGCGCGGCGGGATTGAGATGGGGGTGGCGCGCCATCAGGGCGGCCATCGGCACGGCGGCCAAATCGTCGGCACGCACGCCGGCGAGGCTGCCGCCGTAGCGGCCGAAAGGAGTGCGCACGGCATCGATAATATAGGCTTGGCTCATGGGTTTTTCCTTGGTGTCGGTAGGCCGTCTGAATAGGTTTTCAGACGGCATGGTGTTTGTTTTGTGTTTCAGACAGGCTTCGCGTGCACTCGCAAAACCCGTAGGTACGGTTAGGCCGCAGGCCGTAACCGTACGCATGTAATCCGGCCGGAATGCGCTCTATCCCGACAAGCCCGGAGCGCGTTCGCATCCATGCGTACGATTACGCTGCGCTAATCGTACCTACGCACTGCAAACTGAAAAGCGTTCAGACGGCCTCAAGGCATCAGCGGCCGTCTTGCAACTTGGCTTCAGTATGGTTTTGCAACTCGGCTAAATCTAATCCTTCCACCATTTCGCGCACGAGCAAGCCCTGCGGCGTGATGTCGATCACGGCCAAATCGGTGTAGATGCGGTTGACGCAGGCCATGCCGGTGAGCGGGTAGCGGCAGGTTTCCACGATTTTGGGTGCGCCGGTTTTGGTGGTGTGCTCCATGGTTACATACACTTCTTTGGCGCCCACGGCCAAATCCATTGCGCCGCCCACGGCGGGGATGGCATCGGCTGCGCCGGTGTGCCAGTTGGCCAAATCGCCGTTGGCCGCCACTTGGAAAGCGCCGAGCACGCACAAATCGATGTGGCCGCCGCGCATCATGGCAAATGAGTCGCCGTGGTGGAAAAAGCTGCCGCCTTTAATCAGGGTAACGTATTCTTTGCCGGCATTAATCAGCTCGCTGTCGCGCTCGCGCTCGCTCGGGGCGGGGCCCATGCCGAGCAGGCCGTTTTCGCTGTGTAGGAAGATTTCCGCATCGGCAGGCAGATAATCGGCGATTTTGGTGGGCAGGCCGATGCCGAGGTTGACATACATGCCTTCGCGGATATCTTGCGCCACGCGGCGGGCGATTTCGGCGCGGCTTCTGGCTTGGTAATTCATGGCAAGGCTCCTTTCAGACGGCCGCAACGTGTTGCACGAAAATGCCGGGGGTGATGATGTGCTCGGGGTTTAAATCGCCCAAGGCCACGATTTCTTTCACTTGCGCGATGGTGGTTTGGGCGGCGGCGGCCATAATGGGGCCGAAATTGCGCGCGGTTTTGCGGTAAACCAGGTTGCCCCAGCGGTCGCCCTGATAGGCTTTAATCAGGGCGAAATCGGCATGAATCGGGTATTCGAGCACATATTGGCGGCCGTTAATTTCGCGCGTTTCTTTGCCCTCGGCCAAAAGCGTGCCGTAGCCGGTGGGGGTGAACACCGCGCCCAGCCCCGCGCCTGCGGCCTGGATGCGGCAGGCCAGATTGCCTTGCGGCACCAATTCCAGCGCCACTTTGCCGGCGCGGTAAAGTTCGTCAAACACATAAGAATCGCTCTGGCGTGGAAACGAGCAAATCATTTTTTCCACTTGGCCGGCTTTGAGCAAAGCGGCTAGGCCGATGTCGCCGTTGCCGGCATTGTTGTTGACAATGGTCAGCCCTTTGGCGCCGTGCTCAATCAGTGCGTCTATCAGCTCGGCCGGCTGGCCGGCGGTGCCGAAGCCGCCGATCATCACGGTGGCGCCGTCGTGGATTTGCGCCACCGCTTCATGCAGGGATAAGGCGGTTTTGTCTATCATGGTTTGCTCCTTTATTTTTGATGTGTGTGGCCGTCTGAAAGCGTGGGTTGTGTTTTGGGCTTGAGCAGCCATGCCCCCAAAAGCCCGATCACCACGCCCCAAAAAGCCGCGCCCAAGCCCCAAAGTGTCATGCCGGAGGCGGTGGCGAGAAAAGTGATCACCGCCGCTTCGCGGTGATTTGTGTCTTCCATCGCTGCGGCCAGATTGCTGCCGATGGCTCCGATCAGCGCGAGCCCGGCCAAAATGGCAATCAAGGCTTTGGGCAGCACGGTGAACAAGGTCACGATCGCGCCGGCAAAAAGGCCGCCGATAAGGTAAAACACGCCGTTGCTGATGCCGGCGATATAGCGTTTGGCCGGATCGGCATGGGCATCTTTGCCGGTGCACAGCGAAGCGGTGATGGCCGCCAACACAATGCTGATGCCGCCGAAGCAGGCCACCGCCAGCGAAGCAATGCCGGTAATGGTCATAATCGGCTTGGCCGGCGTGGTGTAGCCCGCCAGCCGCAACACCGCCATGCCGGGCAGAAATTGGCCGGTGAGGCTCACCATAATCAGCGGCAGCGCGAGGCTTAAGGTGGAAGAGAGCGTCCATTCCGGCGCAATCCACACCGGGCGGGTGATGCTCAGCGCCACGCGGCTGAAATCCAAGTGGCCGCCCAGCGCCGTGAGCAGCAGGCCGATGGCAAACACCAGCACCACGGTGTAGCGCGGCAGCCATTTTTTGGCGGTGAGATAAGCCAAAAGCATGGCAAACAGCAAAAAAGGCATCTCGGCTACTGCGCCAAATGCATGTGTGCCAAACTGAAACAAAATGCCCGCCATCATGCCGGCGGCCACGCCTTTTGGAATAAAGGCCATCAGTTTATCGAAATAGCCCAGCCAGCCGATGGCAAGCATCACCGCGGCGGCGGTGAGATAAGCGCCGGCCATTTCGCCCAGGCTCAGCGCGGGAAAAAGCGTGATCAGCAGCGCGCTGCCCGGCGCCGACCAAGCGGTGATCACCGGCACTTTCAAAAGCGTGCTGAGCACAATGCCCGACACCGCCGCGCCGATGGAAACCGCCCACACCCAAGTGATCATCATCTCGGTGGAAATCTGCGCCGCCGAGGCTGCCTGAAACATCAACACCATCGGCCCGGCATAGGAAATCAGCACCGCCAGAAAACCGGCGGTAAGGGCGGAAAGGGAAAAGTCTTTCAGCATGGCAGCTTCCTTGTGCTGGGTTGCAAAGTGGGTTAAATCGTGGGCATTTAGCATGAAATCATCCGCATGAATCATGCTCTTTAAACCTTCAGACGGCCTTTCGCATGCGTACGATTACGCTGCGCTAATCGTCCCTACGCATTAAGCAGAAATCGTTCAGACGGCCTTATCCCATGCCCACATCGCCGCCGCCCACGGGCAGCACGGTGCCGGTGATGTAGCTCGCTTCATCCGATGCCAGAAACAAAATCGCCCGCACTTGCTCTTCGATGCTGCCATAGCGCTTCATCAGGCTGGATTCGACGGTTTGGTCAATAATCGCCTGATACCAAGCCTGCTCTTGCGCGCTCAAGGGTTGGGGGTTGCGCGGCACTTTGCGCGGCGGTGCCTCGGTGCCGCCGGTGGCCACGGCATTGACGCGGATGCCGTCTGAAGCGTGCTCCATCGCCAAGCTCATGCTCATGGCGTTTACCCCGCCTTTGGCGGCGGCGTAGGGAATGCGATGGATGCTGCGGGTGGCAATCGAAGAAATATTCACAATGCTGCCGCTTTGTTGGGCAATCATCGTCGGCAGCACGGCGCGGCAGCTCCACAGCGTGGGAAAGAGCGAGCGGCGCACTTCGGCTTCGATTTCGGCTTCGGCGTATTCCTGATAAGGCTTGGCCCAGATGGTGCCGCCCACATTGTGCACGGCCACATCCACGCGTCCGAACTCGGCCACCGCTGCATCCACCACGCTTTGCGCACCGGCAAAGGTTTCTAGATCGGCCATCACGGTGAGGCATTTGCCGCCGGCGCTGCGGATGGCCTCGGCGGTGTGGTGCACAAATTCGCTGCGGTCGGCCAGCACCACGGTGCCGCCTTCTGCCGCCAGCGCCAGCGCCACACCTTGGCCGATGCCTTGTGCTGCGCCGGTGACAATGCAGATTTTGTTGTTAAAACGCGGATTCATAAGGGCTCCTATTTCTGCTCGCTGGCGGAAAATTTTTCAAAATGAAAGCTTTTCGGCGCAATGCCCGATTGCTCGAGCCAGCCGCGCACGGCTTCCACCATTGCCACCGGCCCGCAGAGATAAACATCCACATCGCCATCGTTGAGCCACTCGGGCTCGATATGCTGGGTAACATAGCCTTTTTTCGGGTGCGCGCTCGCCTCGCTCACCACACAGGTGGTGTAGTGAAACCACGGGTGGTGCGCCTGTATTTCATCGAGCTTTTCCAGCGCCACCAAATCGAAATCGTTGGTGACGCCAAACACCAGGTTCACCGGATAATGGCAGCCCGACACGGCCAGGCTGTCGAGCATGGAAAGAAAAGGCGCGATGCCGGTGCCGCCGGCCAGAAACAGGGCGGGGCGGATCACGGGGCGCAGGTAAAAGCTGCCGTAAGGGCCGGCAAACTGCATTTTGTCGCCCACTTTGGCCGCGCTGCTCAAATGGCTGCTCATTTTGCCGCCGGGCACGTTGCGCACCACAAAGCGGGCAATGTCGGCCATCGGCGGCGAGCTGAACGAATAAGAGCGGGTTTCTTCCGTGCTCGGCAGGCTTACGTTGACATATTGGCCGGGCAGAAACACCAATTCTTCCGGCGCGGATGTTTTGATGCCGAAGGCGATGGTGGATTCGGAAAGCTGCGCCAATTCCACCAATTCGCCCTCATACACGGCCACGCCGGTTTTGGCCGCTTCCGATGAAGAAGCGATGCGCAGCACGCAATCGGAAGTGGGCTTCATCTGGCAGGTGAGCACAAAACCTTCGGCAGCTTCTTCGGGCGTGAGCGCGTCTTCGATGTAGCCGCTCTCGGGCATATCGAAGCTGCCCGATTCACAAAAGCTGCGGCAGGTGCCGCAAGCGCCGTCGCGGCAGTCGAGCGGGATATTGAATTTTTGGCGGTAGGCCGCATCGGCCACGGTTTCTCCGCTGCGGCAGCCGATAAAGCGGGTAACGCCGTCTTCGAATTGCAGGGCGATGGTGTGTTCCATTGGGCTTCTCCTTTGTTTTTGTGTTTCAGACGGCTTTGTGATGCTTGTCTGCAAGGTTTTTGTTGTGTTGTTGCGGTGGCTCGCAAGCCGTGAGGTTTGCTTTTTTCAGTGGCCGGTATGAAATTATTCGCAAAACATTCAGACGGCCTTTTGCATGCGTACGATTACGCTGTGTTAATCGTATCTACGCACCCTTTCAGACGGCCTTTTGCATGCGTGCGATTATGCTGTGCTAATCGAACCTACGCATCCTTTCAGACGGCCTTTTGCATGCGTACGATTACGCTGCGCTAATCGTACCTACGCATCTCTTTCAGACGGCCTCAAACGTGATACACATCAATCGGTTGGTTGATGTAATCGTTTTTCAGCACCACATATTTGCGCGTAATCAGCGGCTCGTTGCCCGACACATCCAAATCGTATTCCGAGCAGCCGTAATAGGTGTGCGTGGTGTGGTAGCGGAAGCTGAAGGTGAGCCAGTTGAAACGCACGGTGAGCTTCGCGCCTTCTTCGGCCAGAATCTCGACATTGCTGATGTTGTGCGAGGTGCGGGTGTCGGGAATGGTGGCGCTGGAGCGTTCGGTTTCGATGCGGAACACACGATCTTCCAAGCCTTGGCGGTCGGGATAATAAATCAGTGAAATTTCGCGCTGCGGGTCGGTGACGAGCGAACCATCGTCGTCCCAGCTCGGCATCCAGAAAGAGGCTTGCGGGTGGTAGCAGGCCAGCCATTTTTCCCATTGTTTGTCGTCGAGATAGCGGGCTTCGCGGTAGAGGAACTGGCTGATTTGTTCGATGCGGCTCATTTTTCTGCTCCTTGGTCGGCCACGGCTTTTTTCATTTCTTGCAGCCAGTAGCGGTGTTGCACGGTGTAGAGGCCTTCGTCTTCGGTTTTCACGCCCGAGAGCAGCGGCTTGAGGCCGATGTCGGCGGCGGCTTGGTCGGCACCTTCGATCCAGTGGGTGGCGCCGCGGCACATATCGTTCCATTCCAGCGCGATGCCGTTGTAGCCTTCTTGGCAGGAGCGGAATTCTTCCAAATCATCGGGCGTGGCCATGCCGCTCACGTTGAAGAAATCTTCGTATTGGCGGATGCGGTGGGCGCGTGCTTCGTCGGATTCGCCTTTGGGGGCGATGCAGTAAATCGTCACTTCGGTTTTGTCTACCGAGAGCGGGCGCAGCAGGCGGATTTGCGAGCCGAATTGATCCATCAGATACACATTCGGATAAAGGCATAAATTGCGCGAGCGCTGCACCATCCAATCGGCGGTGGCTTGGCCGAATTGCTCGGCATAGGCTTCGCGTTTGTCCCAATTGGGACGGTCTTCGGGGTTGGCCCAGTTGGTCCACAACAGCATGTGGCCGTTTTCAAACGAATAAAATCCGCCGCCTTGTTTGGCCCAGCTGCCGGCGCTCATGGCGCGGATGTTGTCGGCGGCCTGCACTTCTTTGCGGTGCTGCGTGGTGGCGGCGTAATTCCAGTGCACGGCGGAAACGTGGTAGCCGTCGGCGCCGTTTTCGGCTTGCAGCTTCCAGTTGCCGTTGAAGGTATAAGTGGAGGAGCCGCGCAACACTTCCAGCCCGTCGGCGGATTGGTCCACAATCATGTCGATGATTTTGGCCGCTTCGCCTAAGAATTCGCTCAAAGGCGCCACATCGGGGTTGATGCTGCCGAAGAGAAAGCCGCGGTAGTTTTCAAAGCGCGCCACTTTTTTCAAATCGTGCGAGCCTTCTTTGTTGAAGCATTCGGGGTAGCCGGCTTCGTCGGGGTCTTTCACTTTCAAAAGTTTGCCGCTGTTGTTGAAGGTCCAGCCGTGAAACGGGCAGGTGTAGGTGGCTTTGTTGCCTTTTTTGAAGCGGCACAATTGCGCGCCGCGGTGGGTGCAGGCGTTGATAAACGCGTTCAGCTCACCCTGACGGTTGCGGGCAATCACAATCGGCTGGCGGCCGATGTGGGTGGTGTAGTAATCGTTGATGTTGGGAATCTGGCTTTCGTGCGCCAGATAAATCCAGTTGCCCTCGAAAATGTGTTTCATTTCCAGCTCAAACAATTCTTCATCGGTGAAGGCGCTGCGGTGCAGGCGGTAATCGCCGGTTTCGTGGTTTTCGATTAAAAAGTCGTCGAGGCGCTTTTTTTCAGTGTGGATGGGAATCATGGTGTGCTCCTTAAAAGGGGTTTCAGACGGCCTGGATTGATTGGTGAGGCCGTCTGAATGCTTCGGGCTGCGCTCAGGCGGCGGCCGCGCGGCGGCGCTCGTTTTCGGCTTCAAACACGCCCTCGGTTTCGGGCAGCAGGTGGATGTCGAACACGATGTGCGCATAAGGTTTATCCAAACCTTGCGCGGCAATCGCGGCTTCGTCGTTTACTTCCTGCACCGGCGGCACCAGGCCTTCACGGCTGGCGAAAGCGAAGTCGTCCCACAGATATTCGTCGCCGTCGATATTGATTTGGGTGGTGAGCTTGCGCTGGCCCGGCGCGGTAACGAAATAATGCACGTGTGCGGGGCGGCGGCCGTGGCGGCCGAGCAGGTTCAGCAAGGCTTGGGTGTAGCCCTCGGGCGGGCAGCCGTAGCCGTTGGGCACGATGGATTGGGCTTTGTAGCGGCCTTTTTCATCGGTGATGATGGTGCGGTGGTGGTTGAAATCGCTCTGGCTTTTGTCGAAAAACGAATAATTGCCCAAGGTGTTGGCGTGCCACACTTCCACTTTGGCATGGGGCACGGGGCGGCCTTCGGCATCGTAAACCGTGCCTTCCAGAATCATCGGCTTGGCGTGTGCCGATTCGGCGCCGTCGTCCATGCGGGCAAAGCCGGTGCTTTCGGGCGCACCGTAAACATACAGCGGGCCTTCGATGGTGCGCGGCGTGCCGCCTGAGAGGCCGGCTTTTTCTTCGGCTTCGTCGGCGCGGATGTCGACAAAGCGCTCAAGGCCGAGCCCGGCGGCAAAGAGGCCGATTTCGTTGGCTTTGGCCGCGTCAATCAGAAATTCCATACCTTTCCACACTTCGTGCGGGCTCATGTCGAGATCTTCGATGGCTTTGAAAAGATCGGCCACCAGGCGTACGGTGATTTCCTGCACGCGCGGGTTGACTTGGCCTTTGGCGGTGTCGATGTTGAAGGTTTTAACCAATTGGTCGATTTGCTGGTGGTTCATGGTGTTTCTCCTGGGCGGTTTGTAGATTTTTAGGGTGTGGCAAAGCTGTGCAGCGCAAACGCAGCACGGGTTTTCACATGCCTGAGCGTGTGTTCAGGCCGTCTGAAAGGGTGGGGAAAGGTTTAACGATCATCCGCATGCAGCGATGAAGGGTGGCGGCAAAGCGCCATCACTTCGATGTGCATGTAGGGAAAGAGCGGCAGCGACATCAAAAGCTGATGCAATTCTTCGTTGCTTTCCACATCGAAAATACTGATGTTGGAATATTGGCCGGCCACGCGCCAGATGTGCCGCCATTTGCCGCTTTGCTGCAAGCTTTGGAAATAGGCTTTTTCATCGGCCTTGATGCGCTCGGCGGTTTCAGACGGAATGTCTTTGGGAATGTGTACATCCATTCTTACGTGAAATAACATGATGTGTTCCTTGGCAGAATAATGTTGTGGTGGCGGCTCAGGTTTTGCTCAAGCGGTAAACTTTTTCTTTATCCACTTCAATGCCCAAGCCCGGTTTTTGCGGCAGATGCAGCATGAAATTGCGATAGGGCAGAGGCTCGGCCATAATCTCTTCGGTGAGCAGCAAGGGGCCGAACAATTCGGTGCCGAATGCGAGCTCGGGATAAGTGCTGAACACATGCGCCGAAGCCAGCGTGCCGATGGCGCCTTCGAGCATGGTGCCGCCGTATAAACCGATGCCGGCCAGCGCGGCCATTTGCCCCACCAATGCGGCATTGCGCAAGCCGCCGGCCTGATTGATTTTCACGGCAAACACATCGGCATAATGGCCGGCGGCCAGCTCAAAGGCGTTTTGCGGCCCCAGCACGGCTTCATCCGCCATCAGCGCCACGCTGAAATAATCGCTCAGGCGCTTGAGCGCGTTGCGGTTGTGTGCGGCCACAGGCTGCTCGATTAAGTCGATACCGCCCTCTTGCAGCAGGGCAATGCCGCGCATGGCTTCAAGCTCCGTCCACGCTTGGTTCACATCCACCCGCACGCTGATGCTGCCGCCCAAAGCCTTTTTAATCGCCAGCACATGGCGCACATCTTCTTCCACGCCGCACAAGCCGATTTTCAGCTTGAAAATACGGTGGCGGCCGGCTTCTATCATGTGCACGGCCTCGGCAATATCGCGCTCGGTGTTGCCGCTGGCCAAAGTCCAGGCCACCGGCAGCGCTTGGTGCAGCGCGCCGCCGAGCAGCGCGCTCAGCGGCACGCCCAGGCGCTTGGCTTCGCCATCGAGCAGCGCCGTTTCCACCGCGCTTTTGGCAAAGCGGTTGCCCTTGATGTGTGTTTCCAAAAGCTGCATCGCCTGCGCTGCGTTTTCCGGCTGCTTTTGCAGCAGCAGCGGTGCGATATAGGTGTCCATATTGGTTTTAATCGCCGCCGGGCTTTCTTCGGCATAATTCAGCCCGCCGATGGTGGTGGCCTCGCCCCAGCCCTCAATGCCGTCTGAAAAAGTGATGTGCACCAACACCAAAGTTTGCGTGTGCATGGTGGTGACAGACAATTTGTGCGGCCTGATGGTGGGCAATTCCAGTAGCAGGGTTTTAATAGAATGAATCATAGCTATTGGGTATATTTAAGAAGTGATTACACCTTACTACAGCTGATATAGGCTGTCTAAAACCGATTTGGTATAAATTTAATACTTAAAAGGTATAAAGATTGAGGGCGGAAGCAGATGCGGTTTGGCGTGTCGGATGAGTGCGGGAAAGCTGAAGTTTGCTGTGCTGTGCTGTGCTTTGCTGGGCGGGCTTGCTTGTGTAAAGATAAAATGGGTGAACAAAGGCCGTCTGAAAAGTTTCAGACGGCCTCTGTTTATGCAAAGATGATTTATTAATCGGAATGGCTGTCCGCGATTTTAATCACCGGCTTTAAGGTAATGCCTTTTTGGCTGTCGATGGCGGCTTGATTGATGTCTTTGAAATCATAAAATTTAATCAGCTTGTCGAAAGGAAACTTGCCCTGCATAAACAAATCCACCAGCTCGGGAATAAACACTTTGGGCACGCTGCTGCCTTCTACCACGCCCACAATGGTTTTGCCGCCCAATAATAAATCGTTTACATCAAATTGGGCGGTGGTGCCCAAGGCCGGTGCGCCCACCACGGCGATTTTGCCCAATGTGCCCAAGGCATCCACACCGTGTTTCAACACTTCCGGCCGGCCCGTGGATTCCAGCGCAAAATCCACGCCGCCGTGGGTGATGGCCTTCACCGCCGCCACCGCATCTTCATTTTTGCTGTTAACGGTGTGGGTGGCGCCCAAATCCCGCGCCAGCGCCAAGCGCGATTCATCGATATCCACGGCGATAAGGGTGGCGGCGCCGCAAAATTTGGCGGCCAACAAAGCGCTCAAGCCCACCGCTCCGGCGCCCCAAGTGGCAAAGCTGGCAGCCGGCGGCACTTTCAGCACATTCATCACCGAACCTGCGCCGGTTTGAATGCCGCAGCCCAAAGGCCCCAGATATTCAAGCGGCGCACCGGCATCCACTTTCACGGCATTGCTTTCGCGGCTGATGGCATAGCTGGCAAAAGAAGATTGGGCAAAAAAGTGATCGTGCATATCGGAATGATCATGGCTGCACACGGCATGGCCGCCTTGCTCATCGGCGCCGCTGAAATTGCGTCCGAAAAATTCGGCGCAATAAGCCGGCCTGCCCGATACACATTGCTTGCAGATGCCGCAATGCCCGTAGCTGAGCACCACATGGTCGCCCGCCTGCAAAGCCCGCACTTCGGGGCCCACGGCTTCCACAATGCCGGCACCTTCGTGCCCCAGTACGGAAGGCAGGGGCACGGGGTAATATTGGTCGCGCACAATCAAATCGGTGTGACACATGCCGGTGGCCACGATTTTCACCAACACTTCGTCCCGTTGCGGCCGGCGGATTTTAAGGGGCGTCAACACAAAATCTGCGCCTTTGCCCGGGGTGACGGCGGCGGTGATGTTTTGAAGCGGTGTTGTTTGGCTCATTTTTTCTCTCCTGGGTTTGGCATTTGCCGCCCCTTATCAGGCGGCAAATGAAAGGTGGGCAGGGCGCTCAAAGCGGGTAATGAGGCGCTTGGGGCTGGATGGTCATCCATTGCCATTGGGTGAATTCATCGGCATTGGCAGGCCCGCCGATGCGGGTGGCGTTGCCTGAAGCGCCGAAGCCGCCAAAGGGGTTGACCACTTCATCGTTTACCGTTTGGTCGTTGATGTGCAACAGGCCGACATTGAGCTGCTGCCCCAGCTGCATGCCCCTGCCCACATTGCCCGTGATGATGCCGGCGGACAAGCCGTAATCGCCGTCGTTGGCCAATTCCACGGCCTCTGCATCGTCGGCAAAAGGAATCAGCACAGCCACCGGGCCGAAGATTTCTTCGTGAAACACAGGATTGTTTTTCGACACGCCCGAGAGCACCGCCGGCCGGAAAAACACCCCTTGGGCATCGCCGCCGGTTTCCAGCCGCGCACCGTGCGTCACCGCAGCCTGTACCAAGTCGGCCACCCGCCGGCATTGTTTTTCATCAATCAAGGGGCCGATGGTGACATTTTCTTGTGCGGGGTTGCCCACCACCAATTGGCGGGTTTTTTCGGTAACGCGCGCTTTGAGGCGCTCATAAATGGCTTCTTGCACCAAAATCTTGCCTGAAGTCATGCAGATTTGACCCGAATGCAAAAACGCGCCCCATACAATGTTTTCCGCCGCCCGCTCGATATCGGCGTCGTCCAAAATAATCAGCGAATTTTTGCCGCCCAGCTCCAACGACACTTTTTTCAAGGTTTTGCCGGCATTGGCGCCCACCATGCGGCCCACTTGCGTGGAGCCGGTAAATTGAATGCTGGCAATATTTTCATCCAGCGTGAGCGCTTCGCCCGCTTCAGCACCACCCGGCAATACATGCAGCAAGCCCGCGGGCAGGCCAGCCAGCTCGAAAATGCGGGCGATCACATAGCCGCTGCACACCGCCGTGCGCTCATCGGGCTTGAGCACCACCGCATTGCCCAGCGCCAAGGCCGGCGCCACGCTGCGCAAAGCCAGATATAAAGGAAAATTAAACGGTGAAATCACGCCCACCACGCCCAAAGGCAAGCGCCTGGCCATGCTTAATTTGCCGTTTTGCGTGGGCAGCAACACCCCTTGATCACTCGCCGGCAGGCCGATGCAGTGTTTCATCACCTGATGCGACACGCGCCATTCAAAGCCCGCTTTCAGCGGCAGCGAGCCGCTTTCTTTCACCAGCCAGTCGATGATTTCCGCCTGATGCTGCACCATCATATCCGCCGCACGCTCCATCACCGCCTGCCGCTCTTGATAAGGCCGCCGCCACCAATCGCGCTGGGCGGCTTTGGCGGCTTGAGCTGATGCGGCAATATCGCGGCCATCGGCATAGCCGATAGCGCCCAACACTTGACCGGTGGCCACTTCCACCGCTTCTCTGCTTTGCGAAGCGGCTTGCCATTGCCCGTTGAAAAACTTGCCCTGCCAAAGGGCTTGATCATTTAATAACGACATATCCTTTATCCTTTATCTCTTTAAAATGCCTGCGCATCACGATAACCGAAAAATCAAAGGGCGGCATGCTTTTTTACCGCCACTTGTGTGGGGGTGCGCGTAGAAAAGCGGTGCAAGGTTTTGATAGACTTAATCATAGCCATTGGGTATATTCACAAGCTGATTACACCATACAACAGCCGATATAGCCTGTCTAAAACCGATTCGGTATCAACTCAATACTTAAAAGGTATCATATGGAGCTTCGACATCTGCGCTATTTTGTGGCCGTGGCCGAGCAGCAGAGCTTT
This sequence comes from Uruburuella suis, assembly GCF_022870845.1. Classification (GTDB taxonomy): domain Bacteria; phylum Pseudomonadota; class Gammaproteobacteria; order Burkholderiales; family Neisseriaceae; genus Neisseria; species Neisseria suis. The sequence continues at coordinate 1,622,875 of NZ_CP091507.1, read as the reverse complement.
ACCCGCGCCGCTGAAAAGCTGTTTATCGCCCAGCCGCCTTTAAGCCGCCAGATTCAGCAGCTTGAAGAAGAATTGGGCGTGCAATTGTTTGAGCGTGGCGCGCGTCCGCTCAAGCTCACCGAAGCGGGGCAGTTTTTCTACGGCCACGCCCAGCAATTATTGGCCAAAGCCGCCGATTTGAAATCGATGACGCAGCGCATCAGCCACATCGAGCACAATTTGGCCGTGGGCTATGTGGCTTCCACGCTCTACGGCATGCTGCCGCGTATCATTTACCGCTGGCGGCAGCAATATCCCGACACCCCCATCACGCTGCACGAAATGGGCACCGGTGAGCAAATTAGCGCGCTCAAAGAGGGCAAAATCGATGTGGGCTTCGGCCGCTTGCGCATAGAAGATTCACTGGTGCGGCGCATTATTTTGCGCCATGAAAAGCTGGTGGTGGCGCTGCCGCAGGGCCACCCGCTTGCCGAGCGCGGTGGCGCGCTGAATTTGATTGATTTGGCAGAAGAGCCGCTGATTATATTTCCGCAAACCCCGCGCCCGAGCTTCGCCGATCAGGTGTTGAGCATCTTTGCCGACCGCTCGCTCAAGCCTGAGCGCATTATCGAAGTGCGCGAATTGCAAATTGCGCTGGGGCTGGTGGCGGCGGGTGAGGGCGTGAGCATCGTGCCCAAAAGCCTTTACGGCATGTTGCGCAACGACATTCATTTTATGCCGATCTACGATGCCAATGCCGTTTCACCCGTGATTATGAGCATGCGCCAGCACGACCATTCCGAAAACTTGGGCAAACTGCTTGATATTATCTACATCCTTTACGACCAAGCGGGGGTGGCTTACACCCGTGAGCAGATTTAATTGCGGGTAAACAACAGCGCATCATCGGGCATATCAAAGGCCGTCTGAAACGTTTCAGACGGCCTTTGATATGGGCTTGATAAACCTTATGTGATTGATTTTCTTTCAGACGGCCTCTTTACGCCCCGCCGTCAGCATAATCGCGATCACCGCCAGCGCGCCGGGCACCACAAAGGCCAAAAAGTTCATTTGGTGCGAAAGCTGCATGGCCAAGAGCGCGCCGCCCAGCACCGGCCCCAAAATCGCGCCGATGCGCCCCACGCCGGAAGACCAGCCCAAAGCGGTAGAACGAATCGCCGTGGGGTAAAACTGCGCCACATAAGCATAAAGCAGAATTTGCGAGCCGATGGTGGTGGCACCGGCCACGGTGACCAGAAAATAAAGCACCGCCACATGGCTTTTAAAACCGAGCAGCGCCAGCGACACCGCTGCCAGCGTGAAAAACAGCATCAGCACCGGGCGCGGGTGGAAGCGGTCGGAAAGCCAGCCGCCGCCAATCGCGCCGATGATGCCGCCGATATTCAAAAACAGCAAAAACATCAAGCTGGAGCCGAAGCCGTAGCCCGCCATGGTCATCAGCTTGGGCAGCCACGAGCCCAAACCATACACCATCAGCAGGCACATAAAAAACGCCTGAAAAAACATCAAGGTGCTCAAAGCGCGGTTGTTGCTGAACAAAGCCGCGAGCGACTGCTCGGTTTTCTGCGGCTGGTGCACCGCCAATTCGGCATCATCGGGCAAGGGCTTGCCAGTGAGCGCGGCCAGCACTTTGCGCGCCTCGGCTATTTTGCCCTGGCGCACCAAAAAAGCCACCGAATCGGGCAATTGCGTCCAAATCAGCGGCAGCAGCAAGAGCGGAATCACCGCCAGATAAAACATCACCTGCCAGCCGAATTGCGGCACAATCCAAATGCCCAACACCGCCGAGAGCATGCCGCCGATAGCATAACCGCTAAACATCACCGCCACCAGCGTGCTGCGGATGCGGCGGGGCGAATATTCGCTCATCAGCGCCACCACATTGGGCATCACCCCGCCTATGCCCAGCCCGGCAATAAAGCGCATCACACCGAATTGCAGCGGCGTTTGCGCAAAGCCGTTGAGCGCGGTAAAGCCGCTGAAGAGCACAATGCACAACACAATCATTTTCTTGCGCCCGAAGCGGTCGGAAAGCGTGCCCAGCAGCATCGCGCCTATCATCATGCCGAATAAGGCCGTGCTGCCCAGCGCCCCGGCCGTGACCGGATCGAGCTGCCATTGCTGCATCAGAATCGGCAGCACCACGCCGTAAATCACCAAATCGTAGCCGTCGAAAATAATAATCAGCGTACACCAAAACAAAATGCGCCAATGAAACGGCGAAATCTTTGCTTTATCAATCACTTCTTCCACCAAAATGCGGCTCATGCGGTTGCTCCTTTGCGTGTTGTTATCTAATGTGTTTTTGTGGAAACACACGATATATGCGCGCAAAGGTATTGTCTAAGACCGATTGAGTCGGTTTTTATACGCAAAAAGTATTGAGTTGAAATCGAGAGGCCGTCTGAAAAAAGTTTCAGACGGCCTTTGGATGCTTGCAAGAAAATATATTTTGTTTATATAGTGAAATGCGGGAAAAAGTGACGCAACGGGTAGGTTGGGTTGAAAACCCAACAATCCCACAGGCCGTCTGAAACGTTGGGTTTGGCAACCCAACCTACCTGTTATAGTGCGTAGTTTTGTGTCACTTTTTCTTGCATTCCACTATAGATATTTGCGCATCAATTCGCAGGCCACGGTGACTTCGCGGTTGAGCGGCAGCACGGCGGCGCCGAGGGAATCGTAGCCGTTGAGCTGGTAGAAGGTTACGGAATTGAGCGAGGCATAGAGCTTGATGAAGCTCAAGCCGGCTTCGGCGGCGAGCTCTTCGGCGCGTTGCAGCAGCGCGGTGCCCAGGCCTTGGTTGTGCACAAAGGGGTGCACATAAAGCGCATCGAGCTGGGCTTCTTTGAAATCAAGCTGGAAAAAGCCCTGAATATGATTTTTGTATTCCACCACCCACAGCGCTTTTTGCGCATCGGCAATGGTGTCGAGATAGCTCTCGGGGCTGAGCAGGCTGCGCCAGGCGGCGAGAATGCGGTCGTTATAGCTGCGCGCGCAAGTGTATTGCACGGAATAAACGTGGGCGTTGTAGATATGCTCGCAATCGTGCGGGGTGGCCGCGCGCAAAATGGTGATCAGGCTCATGGTGTGTGCTCGGGCAGCGGGGTTGGTTTTCAGACGGCCTTTGTTCTGCACAGGCCGTCTGAAACAGGCTTGAAGCATTATATCGGCTTGCTGCGGCAGAAGCCATTCATTCTGCTGCAAAAAGTGCGGTTTGCCTCAAAGAGTGCGGTGCAGGGCTTGGGCGGCGGCAAAGGCGCTGTCGGCATTGTCGGCGAGCACGGTGAAATGGCCCATTTTGCGGCCGGCTCGCGCGTTTTGTTTGCCGTATTGGTGCAGGTGGGCGCGCGTGTCGGCCATCAGCGGCAGCCAATCGGGCGCGCCGCCTTGCTCCGGCCACACATCGCCGAGAATATTGGCCATGCAGGCGGGGGCGAGCAGGCGGGTGTCGGCCGGCGGCAGGCCGCACATGATGCGCACTTGCTGCTGGAATTGGTCGGCGGCGCAGGCATCAAGCGTGTGGTGGCCGGAATTGTGCGGCCGCGGGGCGATTTCGTTCACCACCAGCGTTTGCTCATCGCCCACCACGAATAATTCCACCGCCAACACGCCCACATAATCGAGCGCATCGGCCAGCTGCTGCGCCATTTGCCGCGCCTGCCCGAGCACGGTTTGCGGCAGCCGCGCAGGCACGATGGAATAGGCGAGAATGCCGTTTTCGTGGATGTTTTCAGCCGGGTCGAAGGTGTGCGATTCTTCATTGCCGAGGCGGCACACAATCACAGAAATTTCGCTGCGCAAATCCACCATTTTTTCGAGCACGCAGGCCACCTTGCCGTGGGCGACAAAGGCTTCGTGCAGCTGGGCGAGAGAATGCACGCGGATTTGCCCTTTGCCGTCGTAGCCCAGCGTGGCGGTTTTTAAAATACCGGGCAGAAATCCGGCGCTCGCTTGGCTGATGTCGGCCGCGCTTTGCACCACTTGATAGGGCGCGGTTTGCAGGCCGGCTTTGCGTATCCACGCTTTTTCTTCGATGCGGTTTTGGGCGATGGCCACGCAATCGCCGCTGGGCGACACGGTGGTGTGTTTGGCCAAAAAGCGCATGGCATCGGCGCTGACGTTTTCAAATTCGGTGGTAACGGCGGCGCATTGTGCAAGCTCGGCCAGCGCTGCGGCATCGTCAAACGGGGCGCACAAATGGCGCTCGGCAAAAGCGGCGGCGGGCGCGTGCGGGTCGGGATCGAGCACGGTAACGCGGTAGCCCATGGTTTGGGCGGCCACGGTAAACATGCGGCCGAGCTGGCCGCCGCCGAGTATGCCGAGCATGGCGGGTGGAAGAATGGCGCGGGGTGTTGTGTTCATGATGTTTGGAGAAAGGAAAAAGGCCGTCTGAAAACAGCGGGATAAAGCGGCTCATTGTAGCAGAAAGCGTGATGCTCATCCAAAAAAACAAGCTTATTGTGTTGGCTCTTCGCTTTGTAGGCTGACTTTGTCGAATAGGTATGATCAACAAAACAGGCCGTCTGAAAAGTTTTCAGACGGCCTGTGAGTAAAATACGCTTGGCTTAGCGGCGGCGGACCAATTGCCAAGCCCGGCCTAAGTAGCTCACGCTGGCAAAGCCGCTCCACACATGCACCAGGCGGGTGAAGGGGAAAATCACAAACAAGCCCATGCCCATCAGCATATGCAGTTTAAACAGCGGCGACACATCGGCGATGTAGCTGGCGGCATCGCCACGGAAGGTGACAATGTGCTGCGCCCAAGTCATCAGTTTTACCATTTCGTGGCCGTCGCGGTGGCCGAGGCTCACAAAAATGGTGAGCAAGCCCAAGGCCAAGGTGGCAATCAGCCAAATCAGCACCAATTTGTCGCGCCAGGTGGCGTTGGCGGCCAAGCGGTCGGATTTCAAACGGCGGTTGAGCAAAATCAGCAAGCCGGCCATGGCCATCAGGCCGAATACGCCGCCCAGCACGATGGCAATCATTTGCTTGGCGCTGTGGCTGATGCCGATGGCGTCCCAAAACCACACCGGGGTGAGCAGGCCGAACAGATGGCCGAAAAACACCATCAAAATGCCGACGTGAAACAAGATATTGCCCAAGCGCAGCTGGCCGCGGTAGAGCAGCTGGCTGGAATCGCTTTTCCACGAATACTGCTCGCGGTCAAAGCGAAACAGGCTGCCGAAAAAGAAAATACTCAAGGCAATATAGGGGAAAATGCCGAAGAAAAATTGATTGAAGGTATTCATGATTTATACTCCTTGTGCTGCCCGATAGGCATCTTTGGGGTAAAACTTTACGGTATCCACGGCGGGCTTGAGCAAGGGCTCGGTGCCGGACACATCGGGGCCGAAGGTTTCCATGGCTTCGTCCATATCGCGCACGGGCGGCTCGATTAAGGGCTGCGGCGCCACCGGGCTCATGGCGGTGATGCCCCTCATCAGCGCGGCATAGGGCGAGCCGTTGGCTTCGAGCTTGTTGCCGATGTGGGCAATCACGTGCACGGCATCGCCCAGCAGGCGGCGGGCTTTTTCCGCATCGATTTGAGCGAAAAATTCCAGCAGCACCGGCAGATAATCGGGCAATTCGTTGCTGTTGAGCGAGAAGCCTTCGCTTTTGTATTCTTCGAGCAAATCCACCATCGCCATGCCTCTGCCGCGATCTTCGCCGTAAACGTGCTCGAAGATATACATGGCGTGGCTGCGGTTGCGGTCGAAGGTGTTGACATAAGTTTGCTGCAACTCAATCAGGCTGCGGCTGCCCAGATAATCGAGAAAGCTTTGCAGCGTCGCTTTTTGTGCGGCCGGCAGCGGCCATTGCCCTAAGGCCGTCTGAAATTCAGGCAGCGCTTCGAGCAATTCGGCCTCGGGGTAGCACAGAAGCGCGGAAAACCATTGGTATTCGCGGTTCATCAATGTGCTCCTTTATCCCGGTTTTCTTCGATATCGCGGCGGCGCTCGTGGAAAATAATCGGCGTGCCTTTGCGCTTACCAAACAGGCTCTCTTCGCTGCTGCCGCCGGAGCAGCCGTTGCCGAAGGTGAAGCCGCAGCTGGCTTTATCATCAAAGCTGTTTTCCACCAATTCTTTATGCGAAGAGGGAATCACAAAGCGGTCTTCATAATTGGCAATAGCCATGATTTGATACATGTCTTCCACCATGGCCGGGGTGAGGCCGGTGCCCGAGAGCGTGGCTTCCAGCGTTTCGCCGTGCACGGTTTGGCCGCGTTTGAAGCGGCGCATGGCAATCATGCGCTCGAGCGCGGCTTTAATCGGCTCGATTTTGCCGGCGGTGAGCAGGTTGGCTAAGTAGCGCAGCGGAATGCGCATTTCGTCTACGCTGGGGATGATGCCGTTTTCGCCCACCAAGCCGTTTTCGATGGCGGATTGAATCGGCGACAAGGGCGGGATATACCACACCATCGGCAGCGTGCGGTATTCGGGGTGCAGCGGGAAGGCCACTTTCCATTCCATCGCCATTTTATACACCGGCGAGCGTTTGGCCGCATCAAGCCATTGTTGGCTGATGCCTTGTTTGAGCGCTTCGCGTTGCACTTCGGGGTCGTGCGGGTTGAGGAACACGCCCAGTTGCTCTTCATACAAATCTTGCGGGTTTTCTACTGAAGCGGCCTGCTCGATTTTGTCGGCATCATAAAGCAGCACGCCCAAGTAGCGGATGCGGCCGACGCAGGTTTCCGAGCACACGGTGGGCTGGCCGCCTTCGATGCGCGGGTAGCAGAAGGTGCATTTTTCGGCTTTGCCGCTGGTCCAGTTGTAGTAGATTTTTTTGTAGGGGCAGCCGGACACGCACATGCGCCAGCCGCGGCATTTGTCTTGGTCGATGAGCACAATGCCGTCGTCTTCACGCTTGTAGATGCTGCCTGAAGGGCAGGAGGCCACGCAGGTGGGGTTTAAGCAATGTTCGCACAGGCGCGGCAGATACATCATAAAGGTTTGCTCAAACGCGGCGTGCATGTCTTTTTGAATGCCTTCAAACAGCACGTCTTTGGCGCGTTTTTCAAATTCGCCGGCCAAATCGTCTTCCCAGTTGGGACCCCATTCGATTTTGTCCATTTTCTTGCCGGTGAGCACAGAAACGGGGCGCGCGGTGGGCGGGGTGTTCATTTTGGGCGCGTTTTGCAGATGCTCGTAGTCGAAGGTAAACGGCTCGTAGTAATCGTCGATCTGCGGCATATTGGGGTTGGCAAAAATATTGGCCAGAATTTTCAGCTTGCCGCCTTGTTTGGGCACAAGCTTGCCATCAGGCTTGCGCACCCAGCCGCCCTGCCATTTTTCCTGGTCTTCCCAGTTTTTCGGAAAACCGATGCCGGGCTTGGTTTCCACGTTGTTGAACCAGGCGTATTCCACGCCGTCGCGGCTGGTCCACACGTTTTTGCAGGTAACGGAGCAGGTGTGGCAGCCGATGCATTTGTCCAGGTTCAGAACCATGCCTACTTGCGCTCTGATTTTCATGGTGTTGTCCTTTTGCTTGTTTCAGACGGCCTGTGAATGTAAACAGGATAGATAAGGCCGTCTGAAAGATTTGTTTTTCTTTTCAGACGGCCTGTTTGATGAAAAGGCCGTCTGAAAGTATGGATTGCCGGCAGGTGCTTTAACGCGCTGGTTCGTCCATCCAGTCGACACGGTTCATTTTGCGCACCACCACGTATTCGTCGCGGTTGGAGCCGACGGTGCCGTAGTAGTTGAAGCCGTAGGCCAGTTGGGCGTAGCCGCCGATCATGTGGGTGGGCTTCAGAATGGCGCGCGTTACCGAGTTGTGGATGCCGCCGCGTTTGCCGGAGGTTTCCGCACCGGGCACATTCACGATTTTTTCTTGTGCGTGGTACATCAAAATCATGGTTTCCGGAATCCGCTGGCTCACCACGGCGCGGGCGGCGATGGTGCCGTTGGCGTTGAACACTTCCACCCAGTCGTTATCGACAATGCCGGCGCGTTTGGCATCAATTTCGCTAATCCACACATTGGGGCCGCCGCGAAACAGCGTGAGCATACGCAGGTTGTCGCTATAGGTGCTGTGGATGCCCCATTTTTGGTGCGGGGTGAGGAAATTGAGGGTGATCTCCGGGTTGCCGTTGTGGTGTTTGCCGAGCATTTTTTCGGTGGTTTTGAAGTTCACCGCCGGGCGGTACACGCACAGGCCTTCGCCAAACGAGCGCATCCACAGGTGATCTTGGTAAAACTGCTGGCGGCCGGTGAGGGTGCGCCACGGAATCAGCTCGTGCACATTGGTGTAGCCGGCGTTGTAGCTCACTTCTTCGCTCTCAATGCCCGACCAAATGGGCGAGGAGATAATCTTGCGCGGCTGCGCCACCACATCGCGGAAGCGGATTTGGGTGTGCTCAGACGATTCGGCCAAATGCTTGTGTTCGCGGCCGGTGGCTTTGCTCAGCGCTTCCCAGGCTTTCACGGCAACGTGGCCGTTGGTTTCGGGGGCGAGGGTGAGAATCATCTCGGCGGCATCAATGGCGGTGTCGAGCTTGGGCTGGCCTTTGCCGATGCCGTCGGCGCGCACGCCGTTGAGTTTGCGCAAGAGCTCAACCTCATGGCCGGTTTGCCATGCCAAGCCTTTGCCGTTGTTGTTGATTTTTTCCAGCAAGGGGCCGATGCTGGTGAATTTTTGGTAAATCAGGCCGTAATCGCGCTCCACCACGCTCATGGCGGGCATGGTTTTGCCCGGAATCGGCTCGCATTCGCCGTGTTTCCAGTCTTTCGGGTCGAAAGGCTGGCCCATTTCCTGCGGGCTGTCGTGCATCAACGGGGTGAGCACGATGTCTTTGCGCACGCCGATGTAATCAGCGGCAATTTCGCTGAATTTCTTGGCGATGCCTTTGTAGATTTCCCAGTCGGTTTTGCTTTCCCACAAGGGGTCTACCGCCGCGGTGAGCGGGTGGATAAACGGGTGCATGTCCGACGTGTTTAAGTCGTCTTTTTCATACCAAGTGGCGGTGGGCAGCACCACATCGCCATAAAGACAGGTGGTGGACATGCGGAAATCGAGCACGGTAAGCAAATCAAGCTTGCCTTCAGCCGCCGGGCGCACGGTAATTTCAGACGGCGTGATGCAGTCTTCTTCTTCGCTGAACACGGCGTTTTGGGTGCCGAGCAGGTATTTGAGGAAATATTCGTGGCCTTTGGCGGAAGAGCCGAGCAGGTTGGAGCGCCACACAAACAGGTTGCGCGGGAAGTTTTGCGGGTTGTCCGGGTCGTTACACGCCATATCGAGGCTGCCGGATTTGAGGCCGTTCACCACATAATCGGCCGGGCTCATGCCCGCGGCTTCGGCTTGATCCACCACATCGAGCGGGTTGGCGCTCAATTGCGGCGCGCTGGGCAGCCAGCCCATGCGTTCGGCTTTGGCGTTGTAATCAATCATGCTCAATTGCGCCATTTCGCCGTGGGCATTGGGGGCGAGAATTTCTTCGGCCGCCACTTTTTCATGCCGCCATTGGCTGGTGTGGGCATAAAAGAATGAAGTGCCGTTCATTTGGCGCGGAGGGCGGTGCCAGTCGAGCGCGAAGGTGAGCGGCGCCCAACCGCTTTGCGGGCGCAGTTTTTCCTGGCCTACATAGTGGCACCAGCCGCCGCCGGATTTGCCGATGCTGCCGCACAACATCAGCATATTGATGATGCCGCGGTAGGCCATGTCCATGTGATACCAGTGATTCAGCCCTGCGCCCACAATCACCATGCTGCGGCCTTCGGTGTCGTGTGCGTTTTGGGCGAATTCGCGTGCCACTTGAATTACTTGCGCCGGGTTTACGCCGGTGTGGGCTTGCTGCCAGGCGGGGGTGTAGGGTTTGTCGTCATCATAAGAAGTGGCGCAGTTTTCATCGTTGAAGCCGCGCTCGATGCCGTAGTTGGCGGCCATCAAGTCAAACACGGTGGCCACAAGCGTGGTGCTGCCGTCGGCCAAGGTGATGCGTTTGGCCGGCACTTTGCGGTACACCAATTCGTCTTTTTCGGCGGCAAAATAAGAGAAGGCCACTTGCACCACTTCATCGTGTGCGTCTTTCAGGCTGAGCGCAGCTTCGGTGTGTTCGCCTTGGGCGCGGGTTTCCAAGTTCCATTTTTGGCTGCCGTCCCAGCGGAAGCCCACCGAGCCGTTGGGCACGGCGAGGCCGTCTGAAAGCGTGTTCCACACCAAGGTTTTCCATTCGGTGTTGTCGGTTTCGCCCAGGCCGTCTTTGATGTCGGAGGCGCGCAGGAAGTATTTGGGCTCGAAGCCTGCGCCGTCTTCATGCAGGCGCACCAGCATGGGCATATCGGTGTAGCGGCGGATGTAGTCGGTGAAGTAAGGCGAAGGATTATCGAGGTGGAATTCCTTCATAATCACATGGCCCATGGCCATGGCCAGCGCGGCATCGGTGCCTTGCTTGGGCGCGAGCCAAATATCGCCGAATTTGGCCATTTCGCCAAAGTCGCTCGATACGGCCACGGTTTTGGTGCCTTTGTAGCGCACTTCGGTGTAGAAGTGGGCGTCGGGCGTGCGCGTCATCGGCACGTTGGAGCCCCACACCATCAAATAATTGCTGTTGTACCAGTCGGCACTTTCGGCCACGTCGGTTTGCTCCCCCCAGATTTGCGGGCTAGCGGGCGGCAAGTCGCAATACCAGTCGTAAAACGACAGCGGCACGCCGCCGATCAAGCCCAAATAGCGGGCACCGGAAGCGTAGCTCACCATCGACATCGCCGGAATCGGCGAGAAGCCGATCACGCGGTCGGGGCCGTAGTTTTTCACCGTGTAGGCATTGGCCGCGGCGATGATTTCGTTGGCTTCATCCCAGTTGGCACGCACAAAGCCGCCCAAGCCGCGCTGGGTTTTGTAGGATTTGGCGCGGGCTTCGTCTTCCACGATATAGGCCCAAGCTTCGGTGGGCGACATGGTTTTGCGTGCTTCGCGCCACATTTCGGCCAGCACGCCGCGCATCATCGGGTATTTCACGCGCTGGGCGGAATACACATACCAGCTATAAGAAGCGCCACGCGGGCAGCCGCGCGGCTCGTGGTTGGGCAGATCGGGGCGGGTGCGCGGATAATCGGTGGCCTGGATTTCCCAGGTAATCAAGCCGTTTTTCACATAAATTTTCCAGCTGCAAGAGCCGGTGCAGTTCACGCCGTGGGTGGAGCGCACTTCTTTATCGTGCTGCCAGCGGTTGCGGTAGGCGTTTTCCCACTGGCGGTCTTCCAGCGTTACCGCGCCGTGGCCGCCGGCAAAGGTTTCGTGTGCCTTGCCGAGGAATTTCAGTCTGTCTAAAAAGTGGCTCATGGAGTGTCCCTCACTTTATTTATGGGCTTTTTTCGCCGGCCGGTTGCAAGGCCGTCTGAAAAGCCGTGTTCAATCAAAACTTCACATCAAAACCGATTTCTATAGCGTGTAATATAAAGTAGCGCTGATGTAAAAAACATGCGCCAAAAGGGGCTTTTGATGCGGCATCGGCATAGGCAGGCTTTGGCCGTAAAGCTTATGGCGGCTAGTTATTTGGGATTAGGGCGGTGGAAGAGTGCTGAAAACGGTTAAGATTTGCTTTTGTTTTGCTGTATATTCGATGCTGGCAAAAGCTGCTATATGAGATGATTTTGAATGTGAACGAAGGAGAAATAAGATTATGAAAACCAGTGCACGCAATCAATTTTCAGGCACGGTGCTTGCCGTGAAAACCGGCGCGGTAAACAGTGAAATCAGCATCGGCCTGCCCGGCGGGCAAACGCTCACGGCCACGGTAACGAATGAGAGCTGCGAAGAATTGGCCTTGGCGCAGGGCAGGGCGGTGATTGCGCTGGTGAAATCCAGCCATATCATTGTGGCCACCGATTTGGCGCACATCCGCCTTTCCGCGCGCAACCAGATTGAGGGCATTATCGAGCACATCGAGCGCGGCGCGGTGAATGCGTTGGTGAGCATCAACGCAGGCGAGGGCGTGTGCCTCACGGCCGGCATCACCATTCAAAGCGCGGAAAGCTTGGATTTGCACCCCGGCCAGCGCGCCACCGCGATATTCAAAGCGGGCAGCGTGATTTTGGGCGTGTTGGTGTGATAAACGGATAAAGCAGAATCATTCTGTTTTACTGATATTTTTTCGATAAAGCCGTCTGAAATAGATTGTGTTTCAGACGGCCTTACTGTATTCTGTGTAAAAATATATAAAATTTGTTAGATTTGATTTACGAAACGGGCTGGAAACACCGCTTGCCGCTAGCTATATTGAAGAACGCATCATCCGATTGATTCGTTACGCTAAAATATTGTCCGCTTGCTGCCGGACAAAAAGGCATTGAGGAGAAAACCATGACGCCGCTGTTTCTCGGGCAATCGCTGCTGTCGCATTTGTTGGTCACCACGCTGGTGGTGTCGGCGCTCGCGCTGCTGGCGTGGCTGCTTTCGTGGCTGGTTGCTTATCGGCGCAAAAGTGATGACGAATCGGGTGAAAACGATATCTGATGCCAAATCTGAAAGCAGCTTAACGGCGCTGCCTCACTTAGCCGGGCTATCCTCAGCTGCCTGCGGTTTGCCGCCTGATTGTCTGTGTTTCAGGTTTGACATAAATGCTTTCATGCAATAAAAAATCAGCCCAATCAATAGACTGGGCTGATTTTTTATTGGTGCCGGCACCAAGAGTCGAACTCGGGACCTTCTGATTACAAGTCAGCTGCTCTACCAACTGAGCTATACCGGCAAAGAAGCGCGTATTATGCCGAGGATTACTTTATTTGGCAATACAGCTTGGGCAGCTTTTCCGCTAAATCCACCTATTTTTTTGTTTTTTATTTGGATTTTTTTCAGACGGCCTGTTGAATCCGCAAGGCCGGCGGGGCGCTAAACCGCAAATTCCTCATCTTGGCAGCGAAATTGTATTAAAATAACGCCTTTCTCACGCTGCATTGAAACATCATATCCCGACATGGCTCAACACCCTTACCGCCGCCTGCGCCCGCAGCGCTTCGAGCTGCCCGAAGTGGGCATTTCCGAAGAAGGCAACATCCGCTCGCTGCATTTGGGCAGCGCCACTATTCAAAGCTCGATGAATCTCGACCACCCGGCCGATTTGGTGCTCTCTTACAGCCGCGCCATGATGGGCTGGCTGCTGTTTGCCGAGCAGGCGCCGGCGCACATCACCCAAATCGGCCTGGGCGGTGGCTCGTTTGCGCGTTGGATAGACGCTTATCTGCCCGACACCCGCCAAACCGCCATCGACATCAACCCGCAAGTAATCAGCGTGGCGCGCAGCTTATTTGAGCTGCCTTTTGAAGACGCGCATTTTGAAATTGTTGAAGCCGATGGCGCGGAATACATCAAAACCGTGCGCGGCGGCACCGATGTGATTTTGGTTGACGGCTTTGATGGCGAGCAGATTATCGACGCTTTGGTGGGCGAGGCCTTTTTCCGCGATTGCCGCCGCGCGCTCTCGCCTGACGGCGTGTTTGTAACCAATTGGTGGAGCGGCGACAAGCGCTATGGCCGTTTTGTCGAAAGCCTGTTGGATGTGTTTGAAGGCCGTGTGCTCGAATTGCCGGCCGAGAGCTACGGCAATATGGCGGTGTTCGGCTTTCAAAGTGTGCCCAAAGAGCAGCATTTCGACAAGCTCAAAAAACGCGCCGATAAATTGGGCGGCCAATACGGCCTCGATTTTCCGCGCATGCTCGCTGCCATCAAAAGCCATAATCAAAACAACGGCAAAAGCCTTTATTTGTAAAGGCTGCCACGAGCGCATACAATAAACCCCACACACTTTCGGCCGTCTGAAACGTTCAGACGGCCACGATTCAGGAAGCCTGATTATGAGCTATTTCGAACGTCATCTCTTTATCTGCACCAACGCGCGCCACAACGATTGCAAACAAAGCTGCAACGACAACGGCGAGGGCGATGCGGCGGTGGATTTTTTAAAAGGCCACGCCAAAAAGCGCGATTTAATCGGGCCGGGCAAACTGCGCATCAGCAGCACCGGCTGCCTGGGTCGCTGTGAATCGGGTCCGGCGATGGTGATTTATCCCGAAGCGCGTTGGTACACCTATGTGGATGAAGAAGATCTGCAAGAAATTTTAGACCAAGATTTGGCCAAAGGCGAAGCCGTTGCCCGCTTGCTGATTGATGCGCCCGACAGCTGAAACACCTAAAGAGGCTCTGAATAACTCATCATGACGGCAAAATCCATAAGTCAGCGTTTTTCAAAGCCTCCTAAACTTCAATATCAAAAGGCCGTCTGAAAGCCTTTTCAGACGGCCTCTACCCAAAGAAACCACCATGCTCACATTGGAAAATGCGCTCGATATCGCCGGCCCCGCCGGCAAACTCGCCACGCTTTATTTACCTGCCCAAGGCCGCGAACGCGGCGTGGCCGTGATCAACCACCCCAATCCGCGCCAAGGCGGCACCAACACCAATAAGGTTATCCAAACCGCGGCCAAAGCCTTAAACCAGCTCGGCTTTCACTGCTATCTGCCCAATTTGCGCGGCGTGGGCAGCAGCGGGGGCGAACACGATTACGGGCGCGGTGAAACCGACGACTGCATCGCCGTGATTGATTATGCGCGTGCACAACACCCCGGCGCGGCGCAATTTGTGTTGGGCGGTTTTTCATTCGGCGGCTATGTGTCGCTTTTTGCCGCCCAAGCGCGCCGCCCCGATTTGCTGCTGCTGATTGCACCGGCCGTGGGCATGTATGAACGCGCCGAGCCTGCCGCCGCCGATGCCGCCCGCACCTTGCTGATACACGGTGAAATCGACGATGTGGTGCCGCTGGGCAATGCCTTTAGCTGGGCGGCGCCGCAAGATTTGCCGGTGGTGGTGTTGCCGGAATCGTCGCACTTTTTTCACGGCAAGCTGATGCCGCTGCGCCACACCATTTTGCGCTTGGCACCGTCTTTTTTAGCGATGGAAGCAGCGGCCGGAAAATAAGCGTTCTGTAATCGTACCAATCCAAAAAAATAACCTTACAAAATAAAAGCAGTTCGGCAGCATCATCTGCGTACGTCGGATTCTTGAATCCGACGTTTGGACAACGGCCAAAGCAATGTGCATGCCTTGTTCTGAGAACAAGTGTCGGATTCGAGAATCCGACCTACAGGCTGCCTGTTTGTATATTATTTTTTTGAATGGGTATCATTTGCCGATGCCGCATCTGCACCGAATACGGCTTTTGTTTGACAGAACCAATAAGGCCGTCTGAAACGTTTATTTCAGACGGCCTTTGTTTTTTATGGCTGTAAACTTTGGCATTGCCTTTGAAACCGTCGGGCGCGGGTCGGATATGTGTATCTATCTAACATTTGCGGCAGGCCGTCTGAAAGGGTTTCAGACGGCCTGCCGCAAATGGTGGCTCAAGCGGGGGAGGCATTTGTTCAGTTAAACAGTTGCCGTTCGGGTAATGGTATCCGATATTTTCGGCAACTCAGAAAATCTTGTTCTGCGAATAAGCGTCGGATTGGAGAATCCGACCGACACACTTAAGCCAAAAGCCAACTTCAGCAAATTGAAATTGATCGGCAAGCCGCTGCGCGTTGCTTAAGGAGGCTCTGAATAACTCATGGCGGTGCCTTTTATCGTCCTTTTTACGCTATGCTGCGTTGGTTTTTTGAGGAAATAGAACCACTATTCCCTCAAAAAAACGCCTTGCCTAGCATAAAAACGCCGGCAAAATTCACTTGCCAGAGTTATTTAGAGCCTCCTTTATTATTTCAGTGAACGGATGCCCACCGCATCACGCACTTTTGCCAGCAACAGGCGTGCTTCTGCACGGGCTTTTTCTGCACCCGCCTGCAAAATGGCTTCGATTTGCGCCGGATCGGCCATAAGTGCGTGGTAGCGTTCGCGCTTGTCGGCCAGCTCCTCGTTGAGCTTGGCGGCCAGCATTTTTTTGGCTTCGCCCCAAGCCAGGCCGTCGGCCAATGCTTGGGTGAAAGCGGCGGTGTCGGCAGGCGTGGCAAAGGCTTTGTAGATTTCAAACAGCGGGCTCTCGTCGGTGTCTTTGGGCTCGCCCGGCGCTTTCAGATTGGTCACGATTTTGTTGACGGCTTTTTGCAGCTTTTTCTCGTCTTCAAACAAAGGAATGGTGTTGCCGTAGCTTTTGCTCATTTTACGCCCGTCCAAGCCCACCAAGGTTTCCACTTCTTCATCGATTTTCGCTTGCGGCAGCGTAAACAGATCTTGATATAAATGATTGAAGCGGGCGGCAATATCGCGTGCCATTTCCACATGTTGGATTTGGTCGCGCCCCACCGGCACATCGTTGGCGCGGAACATCAAAATATCGGCGCTCATCAGCATCGGGTAGCAAAACAAGCCCATGTCCACCGCCGCATCGGCATCGTTGCCCGCTTCTTCATTGGCTTGCACCGCGGCTTTATAAGCATGTGCTCGGTTCATCAGGCCTTTGGCGGTAACGCAGGTGAGTATCCAGTTTAATTCCATGATTTCGGAAATATCGCTCTGGCGGTAAAACGTGGTGCGTTCGGGGTCGAGGCCGCAGGCGAGCCAAGTGGCGGCCACGGCGCGGGTGGATTCGTGAATCAATTGCGGGTCGCGGCATTTGATCAGGCCGTGGTAATCGGCCAAAAAAAGAAACGATTCGGTGTTTTCGTCGCGGCTGGCGCGGATGGCGGGACGGATGGCGCCCACATAATTGCCCAAATGGGGAGTGCCGGTGGTGGTCACGCCGGTGAGTACGCGTTTTTTATTCATGGAATGCTTTCACAATCAAACAGGCCGTCTGAAACGGCCGTGCTCATTATTTATTAAGAAATCAAGAAAAACAGATAAACGCGATTATACCGCATCGCACCGCCGCCACAAGCCGCCGCAGCCGCTGCATCGGGCAGGGGCTGCAACACGGCTATTTTCCGCCGCCCAAGCGCCGATAAAATACGCGGCGGCTTTGGCATTTTGCCGCCGGAAATGATTTATACCCATTCAAAAAAGTAAGCTAACAAGGCGGAAGCCTGCGACACTACAACCAGTACGGCAAGGCGAGCCAACGCAGTTATTGATTCGGCAATTAAATATTGAACATTTTCAGATGCCGGCAAACAAGCCTTTGGTTTGTTGCCCTCTCCCTAGCCCTCTCCCACGGGAGAGGGAACAGGTTTCTGCTGCAGGTAAGAGGATGTGAATATTCAATAATTAATTGCCGCATCTATAGGTTATTTTTGGGATGGGTATTATGCGCTTGCCTGCGCAAGCGTTCAGACGGCCTCTGCACCCGCAAAATAGGCAAATAATGTTAACATACGTGCTTGTTCCCGCTCAAAGCCCACACCATGAATCCGCTGCTCAACCAATTGCAACCTTATCCTTTTGCCCGCCTGCGCGAAGCCATGCAAGGCATTGACGCGCCGGCCGGCGTGAAGCCGGTGCCGCTGCACATCGGCGAGCCGAAGCACGCCACGCCCAAAGTGATCACCGATGCGCTCACCGCTTCTTTAAACGAATTATCAAGCTATCCGCTCTCGGCCGGCCTGCTCGAATTGCGTCAAGCCTGCGCCGATTGGGCAGCGCGCCGCTACGACGGCCTCACGCTCAACCCCGACACCGAGATCCTGCCCGTACTCGGCAGCCGTGAAGCGCTGTTTGCCTTTGCGCAAGTGGTGCTCGACCCGAGTGCCGCCGAAAAAAACATCATTATCAGCCCCAATCCTTTCTATCAAATTTATGAAGGCGCGGCTTATTTGGGCGGCGGCGACATTTATTTTGCCAATTGCCGTGCGCCCGATTTTATGCCGGCCTGGCAGGAAGTGCCCGAACAGATTTGGCAGCGCACCAAGCTTGTGTTTGTCTGCTCGCCCAACAATCCTTGCGGCAGCGTGATGCAGCGCGATGATTGGGCGGCTTTGTTTGCCCTGCAAGACCGTTATGGCTTTGTGGTGGCTTCTGATGAATGTTATTCCGAAATCTATTTTGATGGCGCCAAACCCATAGGCTGCTTGCAAGCGGCTGCACAATTGGGGCGCAGCAATAAAGGCTTGGTGATGTTTACCAGCCTTTCCAAGCGCTCCAACGTGCCCGGCCTGCGCTCGGGCTTTGTGGCGGGCGATGCCGCTTTGCTCAAGGCTTTTTCGCTCTACCGCACTTATCACGGCAGCGCCATGAGCGTGCCGGTGCAGCGCGCCAGCATTGCCGCTTGGCAAGATGAAGCCCATGTGGCCGAAAACCGCCGCCTGTATCAGGAAAAATTCAGCAAAGTGGTGCCGATTTTGCGGCAGGCGTTTGATGTGCAGATGCCCGATGCTTCGTTTTATCTGTGGCTTAAAGTGCCCGGCGGCGATGATTTGGCTTTTGCGCAAAAACTGTGGCGCGAAGCGGCGATTCAGGTGTTGCCCGGCCGCTTTTTGGGGCGCGACACCCCGGAAGGCAATGCCGGCGAAGGCTATGTGCGCATTGCGCTGGTGGCCGGTGTGGCCGAATGCGTGGCGGCGGCTGAAACGATGGTGGCGCTGTTTCGCTGATGGCGAAAAGGCGCTAAAAGCTTTCAGACGGCCTTTGCCTGCTTTTTTGATCAGATTGATGTATTTGAAATAGCGTGAAACTTTATCCCAAATAAAACCCATTTTGTTTATCTTGATTTCGAGCCGGGCATGAAAAGCCCTGATGCGCAATCGCGCCCGAAGCGGCGGCGGTTTTGTGGCATAATGGCACACCTTTACCCGTTTGCGCCGGCAGCAACACCATGCTGCCGGCGGCTGATTGTTTGATGAATTGCATGCAGACGGCCGCTTGAACATGCCGGCAGGCCGTCTGAAAGAAAAAGAAAGAATATCATTATGAACCCGTTTGCATCTTTGGGCTTGGGCAGCGAAATCGTGTCTGCGCTCACCGAGCAGGGCTACGAAACGCCCACGCCGATTCAGGCCGCCGCCATTCCCAAGGCCTTGGCCGGCCACGATTTGCTTGCCGCCGCCCAAACCGGCACCGGCAAAACCGCCGCCTTTATGCTGCCCAGCCTCGAGCGCCTCAAGCGCTATGCCACGCCCAGCACCTCGCCCGCCATGCATCCGGTGCGCATGTTGGTGCTCACGCCCACGCGCGAATTGGCCGACCAAATCGATCAAAACGTGCAAGCCTATATCAAAAACCTGCCGCTGCGCCACGCCGTGCTGTTTGGCGGGGTGAACATGGATGCGCAAACCCGTGCCCTGCGCGCCGGCTGCGAAATCGTGGTGGCCACGGTCGGCCGCCTGCTCGATCATGTGAAGCAGAAAAACATCAACCTGAGCAAAGTGGAAATCGTGGTGCTCGATGAGGCCGACCGCATGCTCGACATGGGCTTTATCGACGACATCCGCAGCATCATGCAGATGCTGCCTAAGCAGCGCCAAACCCTGCTTTTTTCCGCCACATTCGCTCCGCCGATCCGCAAGCTCGCGCAAGACTTTATGAAAAACCCCGAGCAAGTGGAAGTGGCCGCGCAAAACACCGCCAATGCCAATGTGGAGCAGCATGTGATTGCGGTGGACACCGCCCGCAAACGCAGCCTGCTTGAGCGGTTGATTGTGGATTTGAACATGAATCAGGTGATCGTGTTTTGCAAAACCAAGCAAAGCGTGGACCAGGTCAACCGCGATTTGCAGCGGCGCAATATCGCTGCCCAAGCGATTCACGGCGACAAATCTCAGCAAACCCGCCTCGAAACCTTGGCGGCGTTTAAAGAAGGGCGGTTGCGCGTGCTGGTGGCCACCGATGTGGCCGCGCGCGGGCTCGATATTGCCGAATTACCGTTTGTGATCAACTATGAATTGCCCACCCAGCCCGAAGATTATGTGCACCGCATCGGCCGAACCGGCCGCGCCGGCGCCGACGGCGTGGCGATTTCGCTGATGGATGAAGCCGAGCAAAAAATGTTTGAATCCATCAAAGCACTCACCGGCAGCGAAATCGCCGTGGAGCGCATCGAAGGCTTCGAGCCGCGCTGGTGGCGCAATGGCGACGAGCCGGCCGCCGAAGTGGCTGTCACAACCGAAGCGCGTGCGCGCAGCAGCAGCCGCAATGAGCGCCCTGCGCGTGAGGCCGGCCGCAGCGAGCGCACCGATAAACGCAGCGAAAGCCGCACCGCCGAGCGCAACGATGCCGGCAGCGCTTGCGGCAAAATCGCCGGCCGCAGCCGCCGCAGCCGCCGCGAGCGCCCCAAATGCGCGCTTTTGCAAGCCGGCTACGGCGCACAATAAAGCGTATGCAAAATAAACACAGGCCGTCTGAAAGCTTTCAGACGGCCTGTGTGTTTTATGCAGCCCGTTGTGTCACTTTTTTATGCATTCCACTATATAAAATAAACACACATGCCGTCTGAAAGCTTTCAGACGGCCTGTATGTTTTATGCAGGCTTGCGACAAGATTACGCCGCAAAAGCGTGGCGCGCACACCACGGGCAACAAGCGCAGGTATGATTGACTTTGTCAAAACAAAGCGTCATCGTGCGCATGGCACGCAAATGCCGTCTGAAAATTTTTTTCAGACGGCATTTGCGTTTTATACAGACAGCAGGTTTTCATGCATACGATTAGGCCGCAAAAGCGCGGCGCGCGTAGTGGCGGCGGCCTGCATTATCCGGCCCATTGCCAGCGGTTGCGCCAAGCGCCGATTACGGCGTTGGGGTATTTATTGCTGCCGAGGCTGCCGTTGAAACGCGCCAGCGCGCGGGTGAGATTGCCGCGTTCGACATTATTGTAGTGGCGCAAAATGGTGCAGCCGTAGCGCAGGTTGGTGCGGATATCAAACAGATTGTGCTCGGCGCGACCGATGTGGTTTTTCCAAAATGGCATCACCTGCATTAAGCCGCGCGCGCCCACGCCGCTGATGGCGTATTGGCGGAAAGCGCTTTCCACTTCGATCAGCCCCAACACCATTTGCGTGTCGAGCCCGGCGCGGGTGGATTCATATTGGATATGGGTGAGCAGGCGGCGGCGCTCGGCTTCATCGGGCACAAAACGCGCCAGCCGCGCCGACATATCGCGCAGCCAGCGCGCGCCGTCGGCCGGCTTGGCAAACACCAACCGCGCCGGGTTGGCATTGTTTACCGAATTGCGCATTACCGATGCCACATCGTCGGATAAGGTTTCTTCGCGTTGCGCACCGGCGCGCGCCAGCACGGGCGAGAGCAGCAAAGCGCCGCCGACCAGCAGTAGGCGGCGGCGCTCGATGAGGGGAGAGGTTTGAGAGAGGGCGTTGTTTTCCATGATGTGCAGATTTGTTTTTTATCATTTGATTAATAGCAGGCCGTCTGAAACCTTTCAGACGGCCTATGATTATAAAACATTATTTTTGCAGCATAAAGCCTGCACGATTAATCTGCGTAGCGCACACGCCAACCCACGCTCTCGCCGCCGCGCATCGGCACCAAGACTTCATCTTCGCCAAAAGGCACTTTCGGCGGCACCAATTGGGTTTCTTTCACCAGCGTAAGCGTGTGCGGGTTTTCGGGCAGGCCGTAAAAGTGGGCGCCGTTTTGCGCGGCAAAGGCTTCGAGCTTGTCGAGCGCGTCGGCCGCTTCAAACACTTCGGCATAAAGTTCAATCGCAGTGGCGGCGCTGAACATGCCCGCGCAACCGCAGGCGTTTTCTTTGGCCGATTGCGCGTGCGGCGCGCTGTCGGTGCCCAAAAAGAATTTATGTGCTTTTTCGCCGGTGATGGCGGCCACCAGCGCTTTGCGGTGGCTTTCGCGCTTGAGCACGGGCAGGCAATAATGATGCGGGCGCACGCCGCCCACCAGTAAATCGTTGCGGTTGAGCAGCAAATGTTGGGGCGTCACGCTGGCGGCCACATTCTCACCCGCTTCCATCACTAAGCGTGCGGCATCGGCGGTGGTGATGTGTTCAAACACCACTTTGAGCGCCGGCACTTTTTCCAGCACCGGCTTCATCACGCGCTCGATAAACACGGCTTCGCGGTCGAAAATATCGATTTCGGGGTCGGTTACTTCGCCGTGCACCAAAAACAAGATGCCTTCTTGTGCCATGGTTTGCAGCACCGGAATCAGCTTGAATAAATCGGTTACGCCCGAATCGGAATTGGTGGTGGCGCCGGCGGGATAAAGCTTGAAGGCCACAATGCCGGCAGCTTTGGCTTCGCGCACGGTGTCGGGCGTGGTGTTGTCGGTGAGGTAAAGCGTCATCAGCGGCTCAAACGTGCTGCCTTCGGGCAGCGCAGCCTCAATGCGCGCGCGATAGGCAAGCGCATCGGCCACGCTTGCCACCGGCGGCTTGAGGTTGGGCATAATCACTGCGCGCCCCATTTGGCGGGCAGTGAAAGGCAGCACGGCTTTGAGCGCCTCGCCGTCGCGCAGGTGCAAATGCATATCGTCGGGCTGGATAATGGTGAGGGTTTGCATGGCATTCCTTTGCCGGTTGGGTTTAATCGAGAATACAGCGTCAATTGCTGATGGCGCGGGTGATTTCACGCGGCACCACATACATATTCAAAGCCGCCTGCATCGGGGCTTCTGAGGCTGAAGAGGTAGTGGCGGTGAGCATCCATTCGTTTGCGCTGCCTTCGCTGTTCCACGCATAAGCCAGCTGGCTGAGCGAAAAAGGCGCATCGGTGTGCAAATCGCCGCGCGGCTCGGCGCGCAAACCGCCGCCGCCAGCTTCGGCCAGCCGCATAAATTCGCGGCGCACGATTGCTTCATCGGCCACACGAGCTTTCACGCTGCAATATTGTCCGCCGGCAGCCAGCAAAAAGCGGCCGCCGTTGGGGCTGTGGCCGCCCCAAGCCTTACGCACGCCCGGCTCGAAACCCCATTTTTGGATTTCATCTGCGCTGAGCGCCTGCATTTTGGCTTCTTGCGCCCAAGCCGTGATTTTGGTTTCATCCGCACCGTTGGCCACGCAGCCGTTGAAATAAAGCTGCACCGCCTGCTGCGCGTAGCTTTGGGCATTTTTCTGCGCCTGCTCTTCTTCGGCGCGGCAGGCGGCCAAGAGCGGCAACAAACCGAGCAATAATAAAATTCGCATGTTTCAGACGGCCTTATTTGTGTTGCACCACCAAGGTGAAGATTTCCCCAGCCTGTGTGGATTCGAGCAACACATGGCCGGTTTGGCGGCAAAAAGCGGCAAAATCATCGGGTGCGCCGGCATCGGTTGCCAGCACAGTAATCACTTCACCGGCCTGCATCTGCGCCAGCGCTTTTTTGGTTTTCAAAATCGGCAGCGGGCATTTAAGGCCGGTGAGGTCTAAGGTTTGTGTGTTCATGTTCAGATTCGGTAAAACTGGCTTAATGCTTATTATAACCTGTTTGCCGCCTGATTGCGCCGGGGCTTTTAAGCCCCTACAATAGCGGCTGATATTGAAATGGAGACGCCCATGCGCCGCTTATGCCTGCTGGCCCTGATTGTGGCCGGCACTTCGCTTGCCGCCACCCCGCGCAACGATAAAAACACCACCACCAACACCCGCTATGTGGAAAGCGCCGCCGAGCGGGCCTCAGGCGAATTCAAAGAAGCCGATGTGGCGCTGCCGCCCGTGCCCGATGCCGGCGGCGAGGGCTGGTTTGACCTTTATGTCGGCAACGGCTTCGACAAACAGCCGCGCATCCTGCTCGACAGCATTGCGCTGGCACCCGACGGCAGCGTGCGCTATGTGCTCAATATCCGCTCGGCCAAAGGCTATGATAATTTAAGCACCGAAGGCTTTTTGTGCTCAGACACTTCTTTGTCGCTCAACGAAGCCAAACGCTCCGCCTATAAAATTTTCGGCTATGCCGACACGGTAAACCGACGCTGGATCAGCGCGCGCAACAGCGAATGGAAGCCCATCGGCTCGATTTTGAATACCGCCGACCCGGTGCGCACAGTGCTCTATCGCGCCTTTTGTGTAGACGGTCGCCCCGACAGCAATGCCGCCTTGCAGCAGCGCGTGCGCGAGCGCAGCGGCCGCTATGCCAAGAGCTTGGGCAATCCGGGCAAATAGCGTTTGCTTAAAATCGATCAATAAACCCAAAAGGCCGTCTGAACATTCAGACGGCCTTTTGGGTAATCATTATTGTTAACAATTTTCTGCCAAACAGATACTTTGCGTGTATGATAGCCGCTTGCTGTTTAACTGATTCACCTCATCATGGATGCCCATCTTATTTTTCTGCTCACGCTTGGCTTTCTCGCCGGGCTGATGGATGCCGCCGTGGGCGGCGGCGGCCTGCTGCAAATTCCCGGCCTGTTTAACTTTCTGCCGCGCAATATGCCGGTGGCCACGGTGATGGGCATCAACAAATTCGCTTCGTTTTGCGGCACGCTCACCGCCACCGGCCAATTTGTGCGCCGCATCGCCGTGCCTTGGAAAATGCTGCTGCCCGCCGCCGCGCTGGCCTTTCTTGCCTCTTACAGCGGCGCACGGCTGGTGTCTTACATTCCCGTGCAATATATGAAGCCCGCCATGCTGGCGATTATGGCGGTGATGTTTGTTTACACTTTTTGCAAAAAAGACCTCGGCCAAGCCGTGCGCACCACCGCGCTCAGCCGCAAAGAAACCGCTTGGGGCTTGTTTTTCGGCGCGCTTATCGGCTTTTACGACGGCGTGTTCGGCCCGGGCACCGGCAGCCTGCTGGCCTTTATTTTCGTGCGCTTTTTCGCTTATGATTTCCTCACCGCCACCGCTTCGGCCAAAGTCATCAACCTCACCACCAACCTGGCCGCGCTGAGTTTTTTCGTGCCCAACGGCCATATTGTGTGGGCGTGGGCGCTGCCTTTGGCGCTGGCCAACCTCAGCGGCGGCTTGGTGGGCGCACATTTGGCCATGAGGGGCGGCAGCAAATTTCTGCGCTACGGTTTTATGGCGCTTTTGTGCATCATGATCGGCAAATTCGGCTGGGATTTATTGCATTAGGGTCTGCTCACAATCCATCACGCGGCAATCTTTGGGTCCAAAAACGCGCCTGCTGCGTTGAAAATGCTCGCAAGGTGTCCAACCTTGCTGCGCTTTTCGCCTTGCAAGCGCGCTTTTGCGCTCAAAATCTTACGCACGGATGAAATGTGAACAGACCCTAAGCCCTTGCAAATTCATGTTTTGCCTATATTGCTGAAGCATTAATCTTTCAGACGGCCTTTATTATGAACATCAGTGAAACTGCACGCCTCAGCGGCCTTTCCAGCAAAATGATACGCGATTACGAGCGGCTGGGCTTGATTCCGCCGGCAGGGCGCAGCGAAGCGGGCTACCGCCAATACAGCGCCCGCGACCTTGACACGCTGCACTTTATCAAACACGCGCGCGAGGTGGATTTTTCGCTCGCCCAAATTCAAACTCTGCTCGAATTGAAACACAACCCGCACCGCGCCAGCGCCGATGTGAAGCAATTGGTGGGCGAACACATCAGCGCCTTGCAGCATAAAATCAACCGTCTGCAAAGTATGGCCGACACGCTGCAGGGCTGGTACGACTGCTGCAAGGGCAACCAAGAGCCTGATTGCGCGATTATCGAGCAACTCTCTGAAAATAAAGGCACACCATGATGAAAAATATTGTATTCGGCGTTTTGCTGTTTGGCTGCATCTATGCCATTGTGTTGTTTGTAGGTAAGCGCCGCCAAGCCCGTAATGATGGTAGGCGTGATTAGCCGCGTTTTTGCGGTGCAATCGTAGGTATGAACGATGATATCGGCTTTAAGTTGATTGAAAGTTTTCAGGTTGTCTGAAGCTTTGCTGCTTGCTTGAATGGTTTGAATGCAAGTTTCATGCGTATGGTTAGGCTTTGTTTTGACAAAGCTGACCGTAGTTATAGTGGAATGCAAGAAAAGTGACGCAACGGGTAGATTGGGTTGAAAATCCAACAAGCCCGCAGGCCGTCTGAAACGTTGGGTTTAGCAACCCAACCTACACCGTTATAGAGCGTAGTTGTATCTTTTTTTCTTGCATTCCACTATATGCAGCAAAGGCCGTCTGAAAAGTCTTTCAGACGGCCTTTGGCGTTTTATTTCAAGCGTTTATTCTTCCGGCGTTTCACCGTCGGTGTCGTCGATTTTGCCTTCGGTGATGTCGATGTCCACGCCCACGGCGGCGCGGATTTGGGCGTCGATTTCGGTGGCGATGGCGGGGTTTTCTTTCAGCCACAGGCGCACGTTGTCTTTGCCTTGGCCGATTTTGGCGCCGTTGTAGCTATACCAGGCGCCGGATTTGTCGACGATATTGTGCTTCACGCCGATGTCGATCAATTCGCCTTCCCAGCTCACGCCCTCGCCGTAGAGAATGTCGAATTCGGCCTGGCGGAAGGGCGGGGCGACTTTGTTTTTAATCACTTTCACGCGGGTTTCGTTGCCGATTACATCGTCGCCTTTTTTAATCTGGCCGGTGCGGCGGATATCGAGGCGCACGGAGGCATAGAATTTGAGCGCGTTGCCGCCGGTGGTGGTTTCGGGGCTGCCGAACATTACACCGATTTTCATGCGGATTTGGTTGATAAACACCACCAGCGTGTTGGTTTTTTTGATGTGGCCGGTGAGCTTGCGCAAAGCCTGGCTCATCAGGCGGGCTTGCAGGCCGACGTGGCTGTCGCCCATTTCGCCTTCGATTTCGGCTTTCGGCACGAGCGCGGCCACGGAATCGACCACCACCATGTCTACGCCGCCGGAGCGCACCAGCATATCGCAGATTTCGAGCGCCTGCTCGCCGGTGTCGGGCTGAGACACCATTAAGTCTTCCACTTTCACGCCGAGCTTGCGTGCATAAATGGGGTCGAACGCGTTTTCGGCATCGATAAAGGCGCACACGCCGCCGTTTTTCTGGCATTGGGCGATGGTTTCGAGGCAGAGGGTGGTTTTGCCGGAAGATTCGGGGCCGAAGATTTCCACCACGCGCCCGCGCGGCAGGCCGCCGACGCCGAGGGCTAAATCGAGGCCGAGTGAACCTGTGGAGATAACTTCGAGGTTTTCGTCTTTATGGCTGCCGTCCATTTTCATGATGGAGCCTTTGCCGAATTGTTTTTCAATTTGGGCTAGGGCGGCGGCCAAGGCTTTGCTTTTTTCGTCTGACATAAGGGCTCTCGTGTGTAAACTAAGAATTATCTTAGCTATTGTCTCATAAAATAAGAAAAAGTATAGTTTTATTTTAATTTTGTTGTTTTTGGTGAGCCGAATTCACTTTGTAAGCGAAATAAGGGCTTTTAAAACAGGCTGATAATGCCCAGCACGGCCAGCGTTAAAATAATGGTGAGTGCGCAGCCCACTTTGGCAATCACGCCCATGATAAAGCCGATAAACGTGCCCACGCCCACTTTGCCGGCCGACCATAAATCTTTGCGCGCCCAAAATTCGCCGATGCCGGCGCCGAGCAAGGGGCCGAGCAACAGGCCGGGCAGCGAGAAAAAAGCGCCGGCGATGCCGCCGATTAAAGCGCCCCAAAGCGCGGTTTTGCTGGCACCGGTGAATTTGGCGCCGAGCATGCCGGCGATATAATCCATGGCGGTGCCCACGGCGGCCACCACGCCGAGAAACACCAGCGTGCCAGTGCCGATAATTTGATAATCGCCGGCATAGGCCAGCAGCCATGCGCCGGCAAACATCAGGCCGAGGCCGGGAATGGCGGGGTAAACGGTGCCGAGCAGGCCGATCAAGAGCGCCATCAGGCCGAGAATGATGAGAATGATGAGCATGTTTGTCCTTGTGTTTGCATATTAAAACAGAGGCCGTCTGAAAGGTTTCAGACGGCCTTTTACATGCGGGGAAAAGCGCTAAATTCAATGCCGGCGCGGATGTTTATATTTGTTTATTTGAAGATGCGTATGATTTTAGGTTTGTTGTGATGACAGGCCAATAGATTATATCTGCAAAGAAGTGCATACAAATGGCCGTCTGAAAGGTTTCAGACGGCTATTTGTATTTAAATGGGCGCAAACGCTCTGCTTTAGGGTTTAGGCTTTCGGCCTGCTGGCCAAAATATTGATCACTTTTTGCGGTGCAGCCGCTTCTATTTTAATGCTGTTTTCAGCGCTGTCATTAAGGCCGTCTGAAGCGGTGGCAAATTGCGGTGGCATGCTTTCGCGGTCAAACGCCAAATCGCCACCGTGCTTGAGCGCTTGGCCTTTTGCGAGTGATTTGAAGTCGAATAAATCGGGGTCGGCCAGGTGCGAGGGCACCACGTTTTGCAGCGCTGAAAACATGCTCTCGATGCGGCCGGGAAAGCGTTTGTCCCAATCGTTGAGCATTTCTTTAATCACCTGCCGTTGCAGATTGGGCTGCGAACCGCACAGGTTGCACGGGATAATCGGAAATTGTTTCAGCTCGGCATAGCGGGCCAAATCTTTTTCTTTCACATAGGCCAAGGGGCGGATAACGATGTGTTCGCCATTGTCGCTCACGAGCTTGGGCGGCATGGCTTTGAGCTTGCCGCCGTAAAACATATTTAAAAACAGCGTTTGCAAAATATCGTCGCGGTGGTGGCCGAGCGCGATTTTGCTGCAACCCAATTCTTTTGCCACGCGGTAAAGCACGCCGCGGCGCAGGCGGCTGCACAGCGAGCAGGTGGTTTTGCCCTCTTCAATCACCCGCTTCACCACGGAATAAGTGTCTTCTTCGATGATGTGGTAGGGCACGCCGATGCTTTGCAGATATTCGGGCAGAACATGCTCGGGAAAGCCCGGCTGCTTTTGGTCGAGGTTGACGGCCATCAGCTCGAAATCAATCGGCGCGCTGGCTTGAAGCTGGCGCAAAATATCCAAAAGCGCATAGCTGTCTTTGCCGCCCGAGAGACACACCATGATTTTGTCGCCGGCTTCAATCATGTTGAAATCATTAACAGCATCGCCCACGGCATGGCGCAGGCGCTTGTTTAATTTGTTGTTTTCCAGCTCGTGTTTCGGTTTTTTAGACATGGTTTTGTGCAGGGTGAAAATTCAAGCGGCAATTATACGCTATCGTGAAACAGGCGCAAAACGGCTGTTGTTTATCAGGCCGTCTGAAAAAAGTTTCAGACGGCCTGATACCAATCCAAAAAAATAACCTAACTTCGTTGTCTCGCCTTGCCGTACGTGTGTACTGTCTGCGGCTCGCCGCCTTGTTAGCTTACTTTTTTGAATGGGTATGATAAATGAAAAGAGATAATCAAATAATGAAATATCGCTTCGTATCATAAACGCTGTTCAAGCGGTTTATTAACATTACTGCGTGTAAGCGAAAGGCCGTCTGAAAACTTTCAGACGGCCTGATAAATGCTTATATAAAAAAGTATATTTTTTTGTTTGCGCTGGACTCAGCCGGCGATAAGGGCGCGCCAGCGCGCCACTTGCCGGCGCACTTGCTCGGGCGCGGTGCCGCCCAAGTGGTTGCGGGCATTAAGGCTGCCCTCGGGCGTGAGCACGTTGTAAACATCTTCGTTGATTAAATCGGAAAAGCTTTGCAGATCTTCGAGCGGCAGCTCGCTCAAATCTACGCCGGCGCGGTCGGCATGGCGCACGGCCAGCGCCACCACTTCGTGGCTGTCGCGAAAAGGCATGCCTTTTTTCACCAGATAATCGGCCAAATCGGTGGCGGTGGCAAAGCCCTGCATCACGGCCGCGCGCATGTTTTCGGGCTTCACGGTAACGCCGCGCATCATGTCGGCATAAATGCGCAAGGTGTCGATTAGCGTGTCTACCGTGTCAAACAGCGGCTCTTTGTCTTCCTGATTGTCTTTATTGTAGGCCAAGGGCTGCGATTTCATCAGCATCATCAGGCCGGTGAGGTGCCCGATCACGCGGCCGGATTTGCCGCGCACCAATTCGGGCACATCGGGGTTTTTCTTTTGCGGCATGATGCTGGAGCCGGTGCAGAAGCGGTCGGCAATGTCGATAAAGCCGAAGCGCGGGCTCATCCATAAAATCAGCTCTTCGGAAAGGCGGCTCAAATGAATCATCACCAGGCTGGCTGCGGCGGTGAATTCGATGGCAAAATCGCGATCCGACACGGCATCGAGCGAATTTTGGCAGATTTGCTCAAAGCCCAGCAATTGGGCGGTGGTTTCGCGGCGGATGGGATAAGTGGTGCCGGCCAGCGCGGCGGCGCCCAGCGGCATGCGGTTGACGCGGCGGCGGCAATCGGCCATGCGCTCGTGGTCGCGGCCGAGCATTTCCACATAAGCGAGCATGTGGTGGCCGAAGCTCACCGGCTGGGCCACTTGCAAGTGGGTGAAGCCGGGCATCACCACTTCGGCGTTTTGCTCGGCCAAATCGAGCAGGGCAGCCTGAAGGCTTTGCAGCAGCGCCTGAATTTCGGTGATTTCATCGCGCAGCCACAGGCGGATATCTGTGGCCACTTGATCGTTGCGGCTGCGGCCGGTGTGCAGGCGTTTGCCAGCATCGCCGATTTTATCGGTGAGGCGCCGCTCGATATTCATGTGCACGTCTTCCAAATCCAGCAACCAAGGCATTTTGCCGACTTCGATTTCTGCTATAATTTCGGCCATGCCTTGCTCGATGGCGGCCAAATCTTCTGCGCTCAACACACCGGCTTGCTGCAGCATTTGCGCATGCGCCAGCGAGCCTTGTATGTCCCATTTGGCCAAACGTTTGTCGAAATCAATCGAGCCGGTGTATTTTTTCACCAGCTCGGCAACAGGCTCGTTGAAGCGGCCCGACC
Organism: Uruburuella suis; assembly: GCF_022870845.1. Taxonomy (GTDB): domain Bacteria; phylum Pseudomonadota; class Gammaproteobacteria; order Burkholderiales; family Neisseriaceae; genus Neisseria; species Neisseria suis. The sequence continues at coordinate 1,592,332 of NZ_CP091507.1, read as the reverse complement.
ATGTTTTATTATCCGTCATGCTTAATTATCCACTGCGTTGTTGGTTTTTAGAAGTTAAGGTTTGTTGCTTATGCCCATTATACGTCAAATAAGGTCTTTGTTTGCGGTTCCGGATATGCGTAATTTCGGCTCGATTCAAAGATTGATGCTGTTTGCTTTTGCCTGCGTGTTGCTTTTCCCCTTGCTGGTTGCATCGTTAGCCGATTATGGCAAGGTGGTTTATGTGACGGCGGCTTGGGCGGGGCCGACTTTGCTTTTGCTGGTGGTGGCAGGCTATCTTTCCGGCGATTTTTTGGCGGGCAGCCGCTTTGCCGTGCCGATTGCCTATGGGGCGGGCGTGGGCTTTTTCGTGCTGGTAGATCATTTGCTGCTGGGCGAGCTGCTTTATTTTTGGCAGCATTTTTGGCAATTCAACAGCTTTTTGCTGATGTTTATGTATAGCGAAGGGGTGCGCCGGCGCACGCTCACGCCGGCGCTCTCTGAGGCGCGCCTCACAGCACTCACCGCCCGCATCCGCCCGCATTTTTTGTTTAACAGCCTCAATGCCGCCATCAGCCTGATCCGCCTGCGCCCTTATGATGCGGAAACCTTGCTGGAAAACTTAGCCAATCTTTTTCGGGCGCAGCTCAAAGATGGCAGCCAAAACAGCACTTTGAGGCAGGAAATCGAATGGGCGCAGGAATATGTGGCCATCGAGCAAATCCGCATGGGCCCCACACGGGTGCAGGTGATGTGGCAGCACGATGCGCCTGATGATGCGGAAACGCCGCACCTGCTGCTTCAGCCTTTGCTTGAAAATGCAGTGTTTCACGGCATTGAATCCACTCACCGTCCGGGCATGATTTCGGTGAAAACCACCCGCCAAAATCATTGGATTTATATCCGCATCGAAAACCCTTATGTGCCCTCAGAGAGCGAAGACAACGTGAAGCCGCACAAAGGCAATTCGATGGCTTTGCGCAATCTGCAAGAGCGGCTCACGCTGATGTATGACAACGATGCGCAAATCAAAAGCCGCCAGCTCGATGGGGTTTTCCGGGTGGATATCCGCCTGCCTTACCGCAAAGAATCATCTGATATCAACCGCTTGTTTGGTTAGGGTCTGTTCACAATTCATCACGGCAATGTTGGTTCAAAATCCGGCTTGCGGATGAAATGTGAATAATGGGCCTAAAAAGGTGTAAATACCTGAGGCCGTCTGAAAAAAATGCAAGCCGTATATCTTGGCAACGCGCCGCCAACCAGCCCCTGTTTTGTGCTAAAATCGACACACATTTATCTGCTGAAATCGAAATATCCATTATGACCGACGCCACCGTACGCAACGACCACCACTTCGCCAAAGAAACCATTCCCATCAGCCTTGAAGACGAAATGCGCCGCAGCTATCTCGATTACGCCATGAGCGTGATTGTAGGCCGTGCGCTGCCTGATGTGCGCGATGGTTTGAAGCCCGTGCACCGCCGCGTGCTCTACGCGATGCACGAGCTGAAAAACAACTGGAACAGCGCCTATAAAAAATCCGCCCGTATCGTGGGCGACGTGATCGGTAAATACCACCCCCACGGCGACATCGCCGTGTATGACACCATTGTGCGCATGGCGCAGGATTTTTCATTGCGCTATGTGTTGATCGACGGGCAGGGCAACTTCGGCTCGGTAGACGGCGATGGCGCAGCGGCCATGCGTTATACCGAAATCCGCATGGCGAAAATCGCCCACGAAATGCTGGCTGACATTGAAGAAGAAACCGTAAATTTCGGCCCCAACTATGATGGCAGCGAGCACGAGCCGCTGGTGTTGCCCACCCGCTTTCCCGCTTTGCTGGTAAACGGTTCATCCGGCATTGCCGTGGGCATGGCCACCAATATTCCGCCGCATAATCTGAGCGAAACCATCAATGCCTGCGTGGCGTTGCTGCACAACGGCGAAATGAGCATCGAAGAATTGATTCAACTGATGCCGGCGCCCGATTTTCCCACCGGCGCCACCATTTACGGCTTGAGCGGCGTGCGCGAAGGCTATAAAACCGGCCGCGGCCGCGTGGTGATGCGCGGCAAAACCCATATCGAGCCCATCGGCAAACACGGCGAGCGCGAAGCCATTATCATTGATGAAATTCCCTATCAGGTAAACAAAGCCCGATTGGTGGAAAAAATCGGCGAATTGGTGCGCGAGAAAACGCTGGAAGGCGTGTCCGATTTGCGCGACGAATCGGATAAATCGGGTATGCGCGTGGTGATCGAGCTCAAGCGCAACGAAAATGCCGAAGTGGTGTTAAACCAGCTCTATAAGCTCACCCAGCTGCAAGACAGCTTTGGCATCAATATGGTGGCCTTGGTCGACGGCCAGCCGCGCCTGCTCAACCTCAAGCAGATTTTGAGCGAATTTTTGCGCCACCGCCGCGAAGTGGTAACGCGCCGCACCTTATTCCGTCTGAAAAAAGCCCGTCACGAAGGCCATATCGCCGAGGGCAAAGCCGTGGCTTTGTCGAATATCGACGAAATGATCGAGCTGATTAAAACTTCCGCCGATGCGCCCGAAGCCAAAGTGCGCCTGCTGGCACGCGCTTGGCGCTCATCGCTGGTGGAAGAGATGCTCGGCCGCACCGATCTCGATTTGAGCATGGCGCGCCCAGAAGGCCTGCCTGCCAATCTGGGCTTGCAGGACGAAGGTTATTATTTGAGCGAGCTGCAAGCCGATGCCATTTTGCGCATGAGCCTGCGTAACCTTACCGGCCTCGATCAAGACAGCATTATCGGCGATTATAAAAACATTATGGCGCAGATTATTGATTTTCTGGATATTTTGGCCAAGCCCGAGCGCATCACCCAAATCATCAATGATGAGCTGGAAGAAATCAAAGCCCAATTCGGCGATGAGCGCCGCAGTGAAATCAACCCGTTTGGCGGCGATATTGCCGATGAAGACCTGATTCCGCCGCGCGAAATGGTGGTAACGCTCACCCACGGCGGCTACATCAAAACCCAGCCCACCACCGATTATCAGGCGCAGCGCCGCGGCGGGCGCGGCAAACAGGCCGCAGCCACCAAAGACGAAGACTTTATCGAAACCCTGTTTGTGGCCAACACCCACGATTATCTAATGTGTTTCACCAACTTGGGCAAATGCCATTGGATTAAAGTTTACAAGCTGCCCGAAGGCGGCCGCAACAGCCGCGGGCGCCCGATCAATAATGTGATTCAGCTTGATGAAGGCGAAAAAGTAAGCGCCATTTTGGCGGTGCGCGATTTCCCCGAAGATGAATATGTGTTTTTCGCCACCGCACAAGGCATGGTGAAAAAAGTGCAGCTGTGCGCCTTTAAAAACGTGCGCACCCAAGGTATTAAAGCGATTGCGCTCAAAGAAGGCGATTCGCTGGTGGGCGTGGCGAAAACCGGCGGCTGCCACGATATCATGCTGTTTTCCAATTTGGGCAAAGCCATCCGCTTTAACGAATATTGGGAAGGCAGCAGCGAAGCCGAAGAAAGCGAAGACGATCAAGAAATCGATGCAGATAGCGGCGAAGAGGGCGATGCCGCCGAGAGCAGTGCGCCCAAAGCCAACAAAGGCGTGCGCCCCTCCGGCCGCGGTAGCGGCGGCTTGCGCGGCATGCGCCTGCCTGATGACGGCCGCATTGTGAGCCTGATTACTTTTGCACCCGAATGTGAAGCGCAAGAAGGGCTGCAAGTGCTCACCGCCACGGAAAACGGCTACGGCAAACGCACCCCGATTGGCGACTACAGCCGCAAAGGCAAAGGCGGGCAGGGCAATATCGCCATCAACACCGGCGAGCGCAACGGCGATTTGGTGGCGGCAACCCTGGTGGCTGAAAGCGATGATTTGATGTTGATCACCAGCGGCGGCGTGCTCATCCGCACCAAGGTCGAGCAAATCCGCGAAACCGGCCGCGCCGCAGCGGGCGTGCGCCTGATTAATCTGGACGAAGGCGAAACCTTGGTAAGCCTGGAGCGCGTGGCCGAGCCGGAAGAAACAATACCGGAATCAGAAGAAGAGACTGAAATTTCCACTCAAATCGAGGCCTTGATGCCGGAAAATGAAGATGAATTATGAGATTTGAGTATTTAATTTAAAGGGTCGTGTAAACTATTTGCTGATTTCCGCACTCTAAACTCACTTGAACAAATGAAGTAAAGAGAGAGTGTCTGTGAAAAAGAAGATTTACTTGAGGTTGTTGAGAATGATCGGTTCTATGCTTCCCCCTTCTTACGAAAAGCCGTTTGGCCCGGTGGCGAAAAAAGTCCGCTATTTTTTCGCCTGCCGGATTTCCGATAATATCGCGAAAAATGTGAATATCGAAAAAGGCGCTTATGTGCTGGCAGATACGGTGGTTGGTGAAAATTCGAGCATAGGTGTGAACAGCGAGATTTGCAAAGGTCTTACGCTTGGCAAAAATGTGTTTATGGGCCCCGAATGCTTGTTTTATTCCTATCAACATAAATTCGACCCAGTAACCAAGCAATACGATGGCTACACCGATGTTCGGCCGATTGTTATCGAAGATAATGTTTGGTTGGGTCGCCGCGCTATCATCATGGGCGGTGTAACCATTGGCGAAGGCTCTACCATCGGTGCTGCTTCAGTGGTAACGAAAGATGTGCCGCCTTACAGCGTGGCGGCGGGTAATCCGGCGGTAATCAGGAAAAACCTGCTGGATTGAACGTTGTGAACGAGCGCAGTTGGGTTGCCAAGCCCTGCAGTTAAAACAGGCCGTCTGAAATGTCAGTATTTCAGACGGCCTTTTTGTTTTATGCAGCGGTGGATGTTCATGCCTACGATTACGCCGCGCAAAACCCGGTGTGCGCACCTACGCTGCTTTTAAAAAAATGGCATAAGGGGCTAAAAATCGCTGAAAGGCGGGCAATTGGTATTGTGTTTGCTTTGCGGCAATCCGCAGCTGTCTGATACCAATCCAAAAAAACCTAACTTCGTTGTCTCGCCTTGCCGTACTATAGTGTGGAATGCAAGAAAAAGTGACACAACGGGTAGGTTGGGTTGATAAACCCAACATTTCAGACGGCCTGTGTGCTTGTTGGGTTTATCAACCTAACCTACCCGTTGTGTCACTTTTTTTATGCATTCCACTATATTATGTTTGTACGGCATGCGAGGCCGTCTGAAAGCCTTGGCCGCTGCTTATTCCGGTGAAAAATGCCACACCTTGCAAACGGTGTGCTGAGGCTGCGCCAGAGTGCCGAAATATTGCCAGCGCATCTGCGGGCTTGCCCAATCCGGCCACACGCAGGCCAGCGCCCAGCCGCCGCACAAGCCGGCAAAGCCTTGCCAGCCGCTTTGGCCGCCGATGTGCAATTTTGCGTGCCCGCCTTGCCGGCACACACCCGCATGCGGCAAGTCTGCCGGAAAATCCAGCCCGGCGGCCTTAATTAAGGCTTCTTTGGTGCACCACAAGCGGTAATAATCTGCCGCACGCCAGCCGCGCGCCGCCAGCCATTGCCGCTCTTCGGCGCTGCACGATAAATCCGCCAGCGCCGAAAAATCGCGCGGCCGCAGCCATTCGATGTCCACGCCCAGCGGCAGCGGATAAGCCCCGGCCGCCAAAAGCGCTGCACCGTGGCTGTGCGAGAGCGACAGCACGGGCGCTTTTGTTTGTTGTTTTAAAAAGCGGCTCACCTGCCAATCGGTGCGCATCGCCAGCGCCGGTGCGGCACTCACGCGGGCGCGGTCGGCTTGGTCAAGCAGGGCGGCTTGATAATCCGGTGCACAAACGGCATCGGCTATAAGCAAATCAATATGCAAATCGGACATAAGCGGCAAAAGCGGGCAGAAAAAAACGATTATAGAAGTAAGTGGCCGGCTCGTGTAAAATGCCGCATCTTGTTATCAATGTTGTGAAACGCGCCATTATGAAGCCGTCTATTCTGGAAAAATTGCAGCAACTGGCCGAGCGCCTTGAAGAAGTGACCCATTTGCTCGGCTCGCCCGAGGCCACCGCCGATATGGATAATTATCGCAAGCTCACGCGCGAGCATGCGGAAATCACGCCGGTGGTGGAAGCTTTTCAGCGCTACCGGCAGGCGCAAAGCGATTTGGCCGAGGCGCAGGAAATGCTGGCAGATCCGGAAATGAAAGACTTTGCCGCTGAAGAAATCGAAGCGGCGCAGGCGAAAATCGAAGCGCTGGGCAACGAATTGCAAACCTTGCTTCTGCCTAAAGATGCCGATGACGATAAAAACATCTTTATCGAAGTGCGCGCCGGCACCGGCGGCGACGAAGCGGCCTTGTTTGCCGGTGATTTGCTGCGCATGTATGGCCGCTTTGCCGAGCGCAACCGTTGGCAGATGGAAATCGTGTCGGCCAACGAAAGCGATTTGGGCGGCTATAAAGAAGTGATTGCCCGCATTATCGGGCTGGGCGCCTACAGCAAGCTCAAATTCGAATCGGGCGGCCACCGCGTGCAGCGCGTGCCGGCCACCGAAAGCCAGGGCCGCATCCACACTTCGGCCTGCACCGTGGCGGTGATGCCCGAAGCCGATGAATTGGAAGAAATCGAGCTGAACCCTGCCGATTTGCGCATCGACACGTTTCGCGCCAGCGGCGCCGGCGGGCAGCATATCAACAAAACCGATTCTGCCGTGCGCATCACCCACTTGCCCAGCGGCATGGTGGTGGAATGCCAAGACGGCCGCTCGCAGCACGCCAACAAAGCGCAGGCCATGAAAGTGCTGGCCGCGCGCCTCAACGATATGCAAAAGCGCGAAGCGCAAGCCAAAGAAGCGGCCGAGCGCAAAAGCCTGATCGGCAGCGGCGACCGCAGCGAGCGCATCCGCACCTACAACTACCCGCAAGGCCGCGTGACCGACCACCGCATCAACCTCACTTTGCATAAACTTGATTTTGTTATGGACGGCGATTTGGACGAGCTCACCGGCGCGCTGAGCGCCGAGCATCAGGCGGAATTGCTGGCGCGCATGGCGGAATAAGCGTTTTTGAATAAAACATTTCCAAACCGAAAAACTGTTTCAGACGGCATTTGTGTGCTATGCGTATGATTATGCTTTGTTTGGGCAAAGCTAATCATACCTACGGCTTGCTACTTTTCATTTGCGCGCAATGCCCGGTCCAAAAATAAGCTTCCTGCGTTGGCTTGCTTTGAATGCGGAACACAGATGCCGTCTGAAAAAAGGTTTCAGACGGCATCTGTGTGTCATGTCTACGATTACGCTTTGTGTTGACAAAGCTGATCGTCGCTGCGGCTTGCTTAAATGTATCAAACCAAGCGATGCCGTCTGAAAAAAAATTGCAGACGGCATAGTGCTTCATGCCTACGATTACGCATTGTTTTGACAAAGCTAATCGTACCTTGCTATCGGTTTTGCGCCGGTCTGGCCGCAATCACATCAATTTCTACCAGCCAACCGGGGTTGGCAAACCCCTGCGTTTGCAATAAAGAACGTGCAGGCAGTTTCACGCCCGCCTTTGCATCAAAAAAACGCAAGTAGCTTTGGGAAAAGCCGCGAAAATCCATGTCGTTCTGCCCTTGTGGTGCTTTTAAAAAAACCTGCATTTTCACCACATCGCTCATGCCCAAGCCCAAGCTTTTCAGGCGTTTTTCAATTTCGGCCAACACGTTGGCCGTTTGCTGCGCCGTGTTGCCGTAAGCCGCTTCACTGCGCGGATCCGCTTTATTGTCGATAATGCCCGGCACCACGCCGTTCAAATAAATCGTGCTGGCTCCGGCCGGCACTTCCACTGCCAGCGAGGTGGGGAAATTCGGCAGGGGGTGGCGGGTGATTTCGTCAGCCCAAGCGGCGTTGCTGATAGCTAAACACACGCCGGCAAGCAATAATTTTGACAAGTTATTCATTTATGCATTCCTTTGCCGTTACATTCGATAGCCCGTCGTAGGTGCGCACGCCGCGTTTTTGCGGCGTAATCGTATGCATGAAACCCACGGCCGATATAAAACATAGAGGCCGTCTGAAAGCCGCGTTGCCTGTCAAAAAATTGTCCGACATGTCGATATGACACGGTTTGTTGCAACAATCTTTGATAAGTCAGCTGTTTGCTTTTCAGACGGCCTCTGGGGCTACCTATTCATCACAATCCATCATCAAGCTCAATGATTGTGCCCGCAGGGTTTTTTCATATCCAGCACCATGCGGCCTTGGATTTTGCCGGCGTGCATTTCTTCAAAAATATCGCCCACTTCATCCAGCGCACGGGTTTGCACCACCGGCACCACGATGCCGCGCGCGCCGAAATCGAAGGCTTCGGCCAAATCTTGGCGCGTGCCCACCAGCGAGCCGACCACTTCGATGCCGTCGAGCACGGTGCGGGGGATAGACAAATCCATGGTTTCCACCGGCAGGCCCACGGCCACCACGCGGCCGCCGGCGCGCACGCAATCGATGGCGCTGTTGAATGCGGCTTTAGACACGGCGGTCACCATGGCGGCGTGTGCGCCGATGCCGGTGATTTCTTTAATGCGCTCGGCCGCATCTTCTTTGGCGGCATTCACGGTGAATTCCGCGCCCACTTTTTTGGCCAAATCCAGCTTGTCGTCGTTGATATCGACAGCAATCACGCGCGCGTTGAACACTTTGGCGGCGTATTGCACGGCGAGGTTGCCCAAGCCGCCGGCGCCGTAAATGGCAATCCACTGGCCTGCGCGCACACCGGCCACTTTGGTGGCTTTATAAGTGGTAACGCCGGCGCAGGTGATGGAGCTGGCTTGTGCCGGGTCGAGGCCTTCGGGCACTTTTACGGCATAATCGGCGCTCACCACGCAATATTCGGCCATGCCGCCATCTACGGTGTAGCCCGAATTTTTCACGGTGCGGCACAAGGTTTCGCGGCCGCTGTTGCAATATTCGCAATGGCCGCAGCTTTCAAACAGCCAAGCAATGCTCACGCGGTCGCCCACTTTCAGGTTGGTCACATCGGGCGCCACTTCTTTCACAATGCCGATGCCCTCGTGGCCGAGCGTGCGGCCGGGTTGTTTGCCGTAATCGCCGGCGGCCACGTGCAAATCGGTGTGGCACACGCCGCAATATTCCACTTCCACCAGCGCTTCGCCCGCGCCGATTTTGGGCAGGTCTTTTTCAATCACTTCAACGCCTGTACAGGCTTGGTTAACCACTGCTGCTTTCATAGTAGATACTCCTTGGTTGGTGATATCGAATCAATGGAAATGCGCGCAAAGTGTGCAACCTTGCCGTGCTTTCCGCCTTGCAAACATGCTTTTTTGCTCAAAACCTGACTCGCGGCTGAAATGTGGGCAAACCCTTGCGGGAGCGGGTTGGAAATTTCCGCGTCTGAGGCTGCCATAAATATTGATATTTTAATGAAGCCAAACCGCCCAGTAATCAATGTGTGTGTTTACAGTATAACCAAATCGGGGCAGGGCGCGATTGATAATCATCAAGGGGTTTGCCCGATTGAAAGCCTGCGTAAATGTTATGCTATATCATTGTTGACAAACAGGCCGTCTGAAAGCTTTCAGACGGCCTCTCGGCTGGATTGCACTTTTCACGCGCCAATATTCGATATTAATGTAAACCGAGCCTAAACCGATTTAACCCGAATTGCGGTACAATGCCCGCTTTGTTGATTGTTAAGGACGGCCTGTATATATGGCTTCTTTGGAAACCTGGATCGGCCTGCGCTATTTGCGGGCCAAAAAACGCAATGGTTTAATGTCGTTTATCACCATGATTTCGATTGCCGGCATCGCGCTGGGCGTCACCGCGCTGATTGTGGTGCTCTCGGTGATGAACGGCTTTCAAAAAGAGATTCGCGGCCAGCTTTTGAATGTGGCGCCGCATGCGGAAATCGGCTATTACGACACGGGCAATGGCGAAGGCTGGCAGAGCCTGCGCCAATATGCGGCGGGCAGAAAAGAGGTGTTGGCCACCGCGCCTTATGTGGCCGATCAGGCGTTGTTGGCCAATGCGGGCGAGGTGCGCGGCGTGCAGCTGCGCGGGATTTTGCCTGAAGAAGAAAACAAAGTGGTGGATTACGGTAAAAATATGCCGCAGGGCAGCTTTGCCGATTTGAAGCCGGGTGAGTTTGATATTGTGTTGGGCGAAGGGCTGGCGCAGGCTTTGGGCGCGGAAGTGGGCGGCAAGGTAACGGTGATCACGCCTGAGGGCAATGTCACCCCCGCCGGCGTGGTGCCGCGCTTGAAGCAGTTTAATGTGGTGGGCGTGGTGAAAACCAGCGTGTATGAGGTGGATAATTCGCTTGCGCTCACGCATTTGCAGGATGCGCAAGTGCTCTACCGCTTGGGCGACGGCGTGGGCGGCTTGCGCTTGAAGCTGGCCGACCCGCAAAATGCGCCCGCCTTTATCGCCAATCTGATTCCGGCGGCTGCGCAAGACAAAGTGTGGGTGCGCGACTGGACGTTTCAAAACCGCAGCTATTTTGAGGCGGTGGAATTGGAAAAGCGCATGATGTTTATCATTCTCACGCTGATTATTGCGGTGGCGGCGTTTAATTTGGTGTCGTCGTTGGTGATGGCGGTTACCGAGAAGCAGGCCGATATTGCCATTTTGCGCACTTTGGGGCTGCCGCCGGGCGGGGTGATGAAGATTTTTATGGTGCAGGGCGCGTTTGCCGGCTTTTTCGGCACCTTGATCGGCGTGATTTGCGGCGTGTTGCTGGGCTGGAATGTGGGCAAAATCGTGGCGTTTTTTGAAAAGCTTTTCGGGGTGCACCTGATTAATTCGCAAATTTATTTTATCGATTATCTGCCCAGCGATGTGAACATGGGCGATGTGGCTTTTATCGCCTGCATTTCGCTGGTGCTGGCATTTTTGGCCACGCTCTATCCGAGCTGGCGTGCGGCGAAAACCCAACCGGCGGAGGCTTTGCGTTATGAATAATACGGTGTTGGCTTGCCGCTCGGTGAGCAAAAACTATCGCGACGGCGAATTGCATGTGGATGTGCTCGACAGCCTGAATTTCGATGTGGCCGAAGGCCAGAGCGTGAGCATTATCGGCGCTTCGGGCAGCGGCAAATCCACGCTCTTGCATATTTTGGGCGGGCTGGACATGCCCACTTCGGGCAGCGTGAATCTGATGGGCAACGACTTGGGCAAGATGAGCCAAAAGCAGCTGGGCGATTTGCGCAACCGCTATCTGGGCTTTGTGTATCAATTCCATCATCTGCTGCCCGAATTTTCGGCGTTGGAAAATGTGATGATGCCGCTTTTAATCGGCAAAAAGCCCAAAGCCGAGGCGGAAGCGGCGGCGGCGGCGATGCTGGAAAAAGTGGGTTTGCACCAACGCGCCTTGCACCGGCCGAGCGAATTGTCGGGCGGCGAGCGCCAACGCGCCGCCATTGCCCGCGCATTGGTGACGCAGCCCAAATGCCTGCTGGCCGACGAGCCCACCGGCAATCTCGACCGCAAAAATGCGCAAAATATTCTCGATATGATGCTGGATTTGAAAAACGAAATGGGCACAGCGCTGGTGGTGGTCACCCACGATGATGAGTTGGCCGTGCGCTTTGATCGCGTGATGATGATGAGCGATGGGCGCTTGAGCGATAAAGCCTGACGCCGGTGCGTTGATTTGAGCTGCTGTTGCCCGATTGTATTCGTGCTGCTGGGTTTTAAGTTGTTTTTAAATTGAATCAAGGCCGTCTGAAAAAAGTTTCAGACGGCCTTGATTCATATTGCCGCCATTTTTCTGTTTTATAATCAGCACCAATGTTTGCGGCGCTTGCTGTTGAGGCCGTCTGAATTTGGGAGCAAACCATGAAAGTGTATACCGCTGCGCAGATGCGTGCGCACGAGCAAATGGCTGTGGATGCGGGCACGAGCTTTGAGCAATTGATGGAAAATGCCGGCGGCGCAGCGGCGGCCGATTTGTTGCGCCGCCACCCTGAGCCGGCCCGCGCGCTGGTGGTGTGCGGCAAGGGCAATAATGGCGGCGATGGTTTGGTGATGGCGCGGCTGTTGCAGGCCGAGGGCTGGCGCTGCGATGTGGTGTTTGTGTTGGGCAGCGAATTGTCGCCGCTGGCCGAAACCAACCGCCGCCGTCTGCTCAATCTGGCGGGCATAAGCTTTATCGGCGCTCAAGCGCTGCCGGGGCAATTGGCGCAGCAGCGCTACGATGTGCTTATCGAGGGCATATTCGGCACCGGTTTTGCCGGCAGGCTGCCTGCTGCGGTGGCCGATTGCTGCCGCTTGCTTAATGCTTCAGACGGCCTGAAAGTGGCGCTGGATATGCCCACCGGCCTCAATGGCGACACGGGCGATGTGGATGCCGATGTGTTTCGCGCCGAGCTTACCTACACATTCGGCGCCTACAAGCCGGCGCACATTATGGATGCGGGCAGGGCGGTGTGCGGCGAGATTGTGTGTTTGGACATAGGCATTCAATAATTCCATCAACAAAGGCCGTCTGAACACAATGTTTCAGACGGCCTTCTTATAATGTAGTGGAATGAAAGATAATATAGTGGAATGAAAGAAAAACTTATACAGGCGCATGTAGCAAGCCATATGCAGAAGCCGTTTAAACCGCGTGCGTGGCTGCGCCACACACCCTACACATGATGCTAAATTTCTTATTTTTGTATAAGTTTTTCATTCATTCCACTATAACGATTTGTATAGGTGATCAATAATGAATCACGCTGCGGATGGATTTGCCCTCGTGCATCAAATCAAAGGCGGTGTTGATTTCTTCCAGCGGCATGGTGTGGGTGATGAAATCGCTGAGGGCGAATTCGCCTTTCATGTATTGGCTGATGATGCCGGGCAATTCGCTGCGGCCTTTCACGCCGCCAAATGCGGAGCCGCGCCACACGCGGCCGGTAACCAATTGAAACGGGCGGGTTTTGATTTCTGCGCCGGCAGGTGCCACGCCGATAATCACGCTCTCGCCCCAGCCTTTGTGGCAGCATTCGAGCGCGGCGCGCATCACGTCGACATTGCCGATGCATTCAAACGAATAATCCACGCCGCCGTCGGTGATTTCGATCACCACATCCTGAATCGGCTTGTCGAAATCTTTCGGGTTGATGCATTCGGTGGCACCCAGTTTTTGCGCCAGCGCGAATTTCGAGGGGTTGGTGTCGATGCCGATAATGCGCGAAGCGCCGCTCATACGCGCGCCGATCACGGCGGCCAGGCCGATGCCGCCGAGGCCGAAAATGGCCACGGTTTCGCCGCGCTTCACTTTGGCGGTGTTCATCACCGCGCCCATGCCGGTGGTGACGCCGCAGCCGAGCAGGCACACTTCTTCCAGCGGCGCTTCTTTCTGGATTTTCGCCAAGCTCACATCGGCCACCACGGTGTATTCCGAGAAAGTGGAGCAGCCCATATAGTGGTAAATCGGCTGGCCGTCTTTGAAAAAACGCACCGTGCCGTCGGGCATCAAGCCCTTGCCCTGCGTGGCGCGCACCGATGAGCAGAGGTTGGTTTTGCCGGACAAACAGAATTTGCATTTGCCGCATTCGGCGGTGTAGAGCGGAATCACATGGTCGCCCACTTCAAAATCGGTGACGCCCTCGCCGACGGCTTCCACAATGCCCGCGCCTTCATGGCCGAGCACGCAGGGAAACACACCTTCGCTGTCTTGGCCGCTTAAAGTATAGGCATCGGTGTGGCACACACCGGTGGCAACAATGCGCACCAGCACTTCGCCTTTTTGCGGCGGCATTAAATCCAGCTCTTCGATTTTCAAAGGCTCGTTGGGTGCCCAAGCCACGGCGGCGCGGGTTTTGATGAATTCCATAATGATTCTCCGGTTGGTGGGTTTGCAAAGGGGCAGATACTCCGCCCACTATCTGCTATTTGATATACGATTTAACCAGGCTCACCGCTTCATCAAGCTTTTGCTGCAAGGCTTGATGCTGCGGATTATCACAGCTTTCATGGCTGAATGAGTCGCGCAAATGGCTTTCCATCACATCGCGCATCAAGCCGTTTACCGCGCCGCGCATGGCGGCAATCTGTTGCAGCACGGCGGCACAGTCTTGGCCGTCGGTAATGGCGCGCTCCAAAGCTTCCGCCTGGCCGCGGATGCGGCGCAGGCGGTTGACGGCGCGTTTTTTGTCTTGCGGGTGATGGGGCATGGCTTTTTCCTGAATACTGGGGGCAGTATAAAAAAGATAGGGCGCATTGGCAAGCGCTGCACAGGAAAGGCGCAAGGCCGTCTGAATATGTTTATAATCGGGCAGCGCCGATAATCCTGTCGGCGTGTTTTGTGAAGGGTATGCCAACCGATGCGCCGACTTTCCCGCCCCGAAAATCCGCTCGAGCGCTTGATGCGCCCTTACCGCCGCCGCCTTTATCTGCCGCTTTTGCTGGCTTTGGCGGCGGTGGTGCTGTTTATCTGGCAAAGCGCGCTGCTGGCGGCTTTGTTTGCCGGTTGGCTCAATGCGGCCTCAGCCGGGCAGAAACCGCTTTCAGACGGCCTGCGGACTATTTTACTGTTAATTATGATGTATTTGCTTCTACGGCCTTTGCTTTCTTTATTGAAAGAGCGTGTGCTGCAAAAGCTGAGCCTGCATGTGCGCCATGGTGTGCGCCGCCGCCTGCTGCATGCGCTGGCGGCGTTGGGGCCGGCGCGCAGCCATTTCGGCAGCGATGGGGCGCTGAGCACGCAAATTTTGGAGCAGGTGGATGCGCTCGATGGCTATATCAGCCGCTTTTATGTGCAGCGCACGGTGGCGGTGGCCACGCCTTTGCTGATTGCGGCGGCGGTGTTTTATCACAGCAAGCTGGCGGCGGCGCTGCTGCTGCTCACCGCGCCTTTGGTGCCTTTGTTTATGATATTGGTGGGCACGGCGGCGGCCAAAAAAAGCCGCCAACAATTAGACACGCTCTCGCAATTGGGCGGGCGCTTTCTCGATTTGGTGCGCGGCATGCCCACTTTACGCCGCTTGAATGCGGTGGCGCAGGCGGAAAAGCAGGTGTCGGCTTCGGCGCTGGTTTATCAAAAGCGCACCATGAGCGTGCTGGCGCTGGCGTTTTTATCCGGCGCGGTGCTGGAATTGTTTGCTTCGCTGGCGATTGCGCTGGTGGCGGTTTATTTGGGTTTGGGCTTGATCGGCGTGTTGCCGTGGGCAAAAGGCGTGGTGCCGGTGCCTTATGAGGGCGCTTTGTTTATTTTGCTGCTTGCGCCTGAGTTTTACGCGCCGCTGCGCCAGCTCGGCAACGATTATCACGCCAAGGCGCAGGCGCAGGCGGCGGCGGAAGCTTTGCAGCCCTTACTTGATGCGGCAGAGGGGCAAAGGCCGTCTGAAAGCGGCATCAAAATGGATTTAAACGCTGCGCCTTCGCTGCAATTGACCGGCGTGCGCATTATGGGCGCAGAAGGGCGCGAGCGGCTGGCGCCCACTTCTTTTGCTGTGAAAGCCGGTGCGCGCATCGGCATCGGCGGCGTGAGCGGCATCGGCAAATCGAGCTTGTTGCAAGCTTTGCTCGGTTTTAGCGCGTATGAAGGGCGGATTGTGCTCAACGGCGAAGATTTTGCCGCGCTGGACAAAAAATACCTGCAAGGGCAAAGCGCTTATCTGGCGCAAACCGCCACGCTTCTGCCCGGCAGCATCGCCGATAATCTGCGCTTGGCCAAAGCCGGTGCGGATGAGGCGCAAATGCAAAAAGTTTTAAGTGAAGTCGGCTTGTGGGATTTGATTCAACGCCTGCCCGATGGCTTAAACACACCATTGGGCGAGCGCGGGTTGGGGCTCTCGGGCGGCCAGCAGCAGCGCTTGTCGTTGGCACAATTATTGTTACGGGATGCCCATTTTTGGCTACTCGATGAGCCTGCCGCGCATTTGGATGAGGAAACGGCGGCTGAGCTATACCGCGTGTTGGGGCAAATCAGCTGCGGCAAAACCGTGTTGCTGGTGAGCCACGATTTGGCGGCGGTGCCGTGGCTGGATGATGTGGTGGTGCTGGAGGGCGCGAAATGAGCCGTCAAGATATCCGTTTGCGCGATTTGTGGCAGAGCCGGCGCGGCATGTGGTCGGTGGCGTGGCTGCTCGGTGCCGTAACTTTATTGGCCACGGTGGCTTTGCTGGCGGTGTCGGGCTGGTTTATCAGCGCGGCGGCGGCGGCCGGGGTGGTGGCGCTGGCCACGGCTTATATGTTTGACTATTTCCGCCCCGGCGCGATTATCCGTGCGCTGGCGATTGTGCGCACGGCGGGTCGCTACGGCGAGCGGCTGGCTTCGCACAATGCCGTGCTGGCTTTGCTGCGCGATTTGCGTGTGCGCTTTTTCGGCCGCCTGGCCGCCGCAGCGGGCAGCGCTGATGTGGTTTCCGCCGGCAGCATGCACCGGCTCACCAGCGATATCGATTTGCTCGACCAATGGCCGCTGCGTTTTTTGATGCCGTGGCTGTGGGCGCTGCTGCTTCAGACGGCCTTTGTGTTGTGGCTGCTGCTGGCCGCACCGGCTTTGCTGCTTTATGTGCTGCCGCCTTTGCTGCTGGCCGGTGTGGTGTTGCCCGCGCTGGCGGCTTGGCGCGGCATGGTGCCGGCGCGGCAAGACACGCAGGCGGCCGAAGAGCGTCGCCGGCGCTTGCTGATGCCGCTGAGCCTCATCACTTCGTTATTGTTGTGGCGGCGTTGGGCAGATTGCGAAACCTCGTTTCTTGAAGCCGATGCCGAATATGGGTGCCTGCAATTGCGCCAGCAGCAATGGGCGAGCGTGTATGTGTGGTTGCAGCAATGTGCACTGGCGCTGCTGGTGGCTTTGCTTTTGTGGCAGGGGTGGCCGCTGTTGGAGAGCGGGGCGTTGGGTGTGCCGGTGTTGTTGGCGATGGTGTTGGCGGTGTTTGGTTTGAATGAAGTGCTCACGCCGCTGGCTGCGCAATTTATGGCGCTGGGCTTCAGCAGCGCCGCGCGTGACCGCTTGAATGCGTTGGGCAGCGCGAAGCCTGCCGCCGAAAAAGCAGCGGCCGGCTGGCCGCAGGGCAGCCTGATATTCAGCGCGGAAAACATCAGCGCCAAAAGGGCGGGCGCGTTAAACGGCGCGGAGCATGTGAACTTTGTGCTGGAAAGCGGCCAAGCCTTACTGATTGCGGGGCCATCGGGCGTGGGCAAATCCACTTTGCTCGATGTGCTCGCCGGTGAGCTTGCGCCCCTGCAAGGCCGTCTGAAACTCAACGGGCAGGATTTTGCCGATTTTCTGCCCGGCGATGAAGTGGGCTATCTGGCGCAGCAAGTGGATATTTTCGACCTCACGTTGGCCGAAAACCTGCGCCTGGGCAAGGCCGGTGCCGATGATGATGCATTGTGGCAAGTGCTGGAAAAAGTGCGGCTGGCCGATTGGGCGCGGGCGCAGCCGCAAGGTTTGCAAACCCGCTTGGGCGAATACGGCGCGGCGGTGTCGGGCGGGCAGGCGCGGCGCATTGCGCTGGCGCGGCTTTTGCTCAAGCCGCGCGCTTTGCTGCTGCTCGATGAGCCTTTTGCCGGCCTGGATGCGGCCACGCGCGAAGCGGTGAGCGCCATGCTGCTGCAAGAGCGGGCGCAAGGCTTGCTGATTGTGGTGAGCCATCAGCCGCCTGCGCAAGCCGATTTTCAGGTTTTGCGTTTGCAGGAAAAGGCATGAGCCTGCGGGCGTGGCATCGTTGACAAAAACAGCGGCTTGGCGTTTAATTGCACAATACAAACTATATATTGTATTAATACAAAAAAAGAAAAGCCTTGAGGCCGTCTGAAAAGGCCGTCTGAAAGCGGTGCAGATTGTTTTTTTGAATTCAATCTGCTTTATATCGAATGCGGAAATTTGAGCGGCACATGATGCTTTCGGCCGCTGTTTGCGGCTTTTATCGGGGCGCTGCCTGTGTGCATATTGTGATGCGGGCGGCGCAAACTGCGTGCGGGGAAGCGCTCAGGCTAGGGCATATCAAACGTAAACGTGCTTTTATTTGTGCATCGCGTGGCGTTAGAATGTAGCTTAGTTTCAATTTCAACCATTTCAACCACACCGAAAAAAGCACCGTAGCGCGAGCCATCTTGCGGCGCGGCGCAATGGCCGGTGTGGGCGAAACGGCGTTTAACCACACAGGAGCATCATTATGGACTTGGTCGAATTATCGCGGCTGCAGTTTGCGATTACCGTTATGTACCATTTCTTGTTTGTGCCGCTCACTTTGGGCTTGGCGTGGATTTTGGTCATCATGGAAGCTGTATATGTGATGACCGGCAAGGAAATCTACCGCGACATGACCCAATTTTGGGGCAAACTTTTCGGCATCAACTTTGCCTTAGGCGTCACCACAGGCATCACGATGGAATTTCAGTTCGGCACCAACTGGTCGTATTACTCGCATTATGTCGGCGATATTTTCGGCGCACCGCTGGCGCTGGAAGGGCTGATGGCCTTTTTCCTCGAAGCCACGCTGGTGGGACTTTTCTTTTTCGGCTGGGAAAGAATGTCGCGCCGCCAGCATTTGATGGTAACCATTTTTATGGCTTTGGGCACCAATCTTTCGGCCTTGTGGATTTTGGTGGCCAACGGCTGGATGCAAAATCCGGTGGGCGCGGTGTTTAATTTCGAAACCATGCGCATGGAAATGACCAGCTTTCTCGAAGTGGTGCTCAACCCCGATGCGCAAAATAAATTTGTGCACACCGTGTCGGCAGGTTATGTGGCCGGCTCCATGTTTGTGTTGTCGATTTCCAGCTGGTATATCCTGCGCAAGCAAGATGTAGAATTTGCCAAAAAAAGCTTCCGCATCGCTGCCGCATTCGGCATGGCGGCGATTTTGTCGGTGCTGGTGTTGGGCGACGAATCGGGCTACAGCATCGGCAAGGCGCAGAAAACCAAAATGGCGGCGCTGGAGGCGATGTGGGAAACCGAGCCTGCGCCGGCTTCGTTTAATTTGTTTGCCATTCCGAATGAAAAAGAAATGCGCAACGAATATGCCATTCATATTCCTTATGTAATGGGCATCATCGGCACACGCTCGCTCGACACGCCGATACCGGGCATTAAAGAAATCATCGCGGAAAACGAGCAGCGCATCGAGTCGGGCCGCCATGCGGTGGTGGCGCTGGAAGCTTTGCGCAAAAACCATAAAGACACCGAAGCGCAAGCTCTTTTCCGAGCGCATCAGGAAGATTTGGGTTTCGGCCTTTTGCTGAAGCAGCATATTGAAGACGTGAGCCAGGCCACGCCGGAAATGGTGGCCGCGGCCGCGCGCGATTCGGTGCCCACCGTGTGGCCGATGTTTCTCACCTTCCGCATTATGGTGGCTTGCGGCTTTGCCATGCTGCTGGTGTTTGGTTTGAGCTTTTGGTCTTCCCTCAAAGGCACGTTTGCCGATAAGCCGTGGCTTTTGCGCCTGGCGGTGATTTCGCTGCCCTTGCCGTGGCTGGCGATTGAAGCGGGCTGGTTTGTGGCTGAATACGGCCGCCAGCCGTGGACGATTTACGGCGTGCTGCCCACCAGCCTTTCGGCTTCTTCATTGTCGGTAAATTCGCTTTATGGCTCGCTGGCCGGCTTTATTGCGTTTTACGCCGTGTTGCTGATTATCGAAGTGTATTTGATGCAGAAATACATCCGCATAGGCCCGGGCTCGTTGGGCACCGGCAAATACGATAACGAACAGTCAGAGCATTAAGGAGCGAAATATGGATATCATCAATTTATTTGATTACGCCACATTGAAATGGATTTGGTGGCTGTTTATCGGTGCGCTTTTAATCGGCTTTGCGATTATGGACGGCCACGATATGGGCATCGGCACGCTGCTGCCTTTTGTGGCCAAAACCGATGAAGAGCGCCGCATTGTGATAAACAGCGTAGGCGTGCATTGGGAGGGCAACCAAACTTGGCTTATCACCGGCGCAGGCGCCATTTTTGCCGCTTGGCCTATGGTGTATGCCACGGCTTTTTCCGGCTTTTATTGGGCGATGTTGGCGGTGTTGTGGGCAATGTTTTTCCGACCGGTGGGCTTTAAATACCGCAGCATGATTCAAAATGAAACCTGGCGCAAAACTTGGGATTGGTGCCTTTTTATCGGCTCGTTTGTGCCCGCGCTTTTGTTCGGCGTGGCGCTGGGCAATGTGATTCAGGGCGTGCCTTTCCATTTCGACGACACCATGCGCTCGTTTTACACCGGCTCGTTTTGGGCGCTGCTCAACCCGTTTGCCTTATTGTGCGGCGCGGTATCGGTGGCGATGCTGGTGTTTCACGGCGGCGTTTATTTGATGCACCGCACCGAGGGCATTGTGTATGCGCGCACCCGCAAAACCCTGATTTACAGCGCGCTGATTACTTTGGCGCTGTTCAGCATTGGCGGCGTGTGGGTGGCCGGTATGGAAGGCTTTGTGGTGGTGGCCGGCACGCTGGATCCGGGCGGCCTGCCTAATCCGCTGGGCAAAGAAGTGGTACAGCAGGCCGGCGCTTGGCTGCTCAATTACCAACATTGGCCGCTCACCATGTTGGTGCCGGTGCTGGCCTATATCGGCATGTTGGCGGCTTTGGTGCTGGCGCGTGCGGGCAAAACGCTGCTGGCTTTTGTGTGCTCGGCCGTGAGTGTGGCGGCGGTGATCGGCACTTTTGCGGTGTCGATGTTCCCGTTTATCCTGCCCAGCAGCAGCGATTTTCGCTCGAGCCTGACGGTGTGGGATGCCACTTCGAGCCACCTCACGTTAACCGTGATGTTTTTCGCCATCATTCTGATTATGCCGGTGGTGGTGGCCTACACGGGCTGGGCATTTAATGTGATGCGCGGCAAGGTAACTGCCGAATATGTGCGTGAAAACGACCACAGCGCTTATTAACACCAAACGTTCAGACGGCCTTGCTTCACTAAATCAAGGCCGTCTGAAAGCCAAATAGAAAGGACAACGATATGTGGTATTTTGCTTGGGTATTGGGCTTGGGCTTTGCCGTGTTGCTGGCGGTGCTCAACGCCATGTGGGGCGAGTTTGAAGAAGAACGCGCACAGAGCCTGCCGAAAAACCGCGGCAATGCTTCCTGAAAAAAGCGGCGCGGGCAAGGCCGGGTAGATTCGTTTTTTGAATGAGCCGCGTGTTTGAAAAGCGGGCAATATGCTTGCTTTTGGGCTTTGCCGTGGATTGTGAAGCCAAAGATAAAAAGGCCGTCTGAAAATTTTCTTTCAGACGGCCTTTTGATGTTTGCTTGTAGGTCGGATACTTGTATTCGACATTTGCCGCACCTGATGCTTGTTCTGCGAACAAGTGTCGGATTCGAGAATCCGACCTACATACTGCTTGTGAAAGCAAAGATAATAAGGCCGTCTGAAAGCCGCGTTCAGACGGCCTTTTTCCGCCAATGTTAAAAGCTAATGTTAAAAAGCGTTGGCAAAATCAAAATTATGAGAAGTTATCTGCATCCTCAAAACGATTGAGCCAGGCTATGCTAAAATCCGCAGCTTGTTTAAATTGAGGCAATATTGTGCGCATTGTTATTCTGATTATCACGCTCTTGCTGATGCAGGTGTTTACATTCGGCTTGGGCCGCTCGGTGCAATGGCTGCTGGCGGGCTTTATCGGCACGCGCGGGCGCCGCTGGTTGATGGCGGGCGTGTTTGCGATTACCAATGCGCTGATTGCCGGCTTGCTGTTGCAGCTGGGGCATGCTGTGTTTCGCTTGATGGCGGTGTGGATGGTGGTGCTGCTGTTTGCCATGTATGCCGCTTTGGCCACTTTTGTGCTTTACCTTATTTTGTGCCGCGTGATGGCGCACAAGCCGGTGGCGCGCAGCCTGCGCATTTTTGCGCCGCTGTTTTTCATCGGGCTTACCGCTTATTCGGTGTATAACGCCTACACGCCGGTGGTGCGCCATTATGAAATCAGCATCAATAAAAAGCTCGAGCGCCCGCTGCGCATCGGCATGGCCAGCGATTTGCACACCGGCATTTTGGTGGGCGCGCGCCAGCTCGACAAGCTTGCCGATATTATGCAGCGCGAAAAAGTGGACATTATCCTGCTGCCCGGCGATTTGATGGACGATAATGTAGAAGCTTATCGCGCCGAAAACATGCAGCCGCACTTGGAGAAGCTGCGCGCACCTTTGGGCGTGTATGCCACTTTGGGCAACCACGATTTGTTCGGCCACGAGCGTGAAATCGCCGAAGAGCTCACCCGCGCAGGCATCAAGGTGTTGGCCAATGAAAGCCTGGTGGTCGACGGGCTGCTTTTGGTCGGCCGCAACGATGATTTAGACACCCAGCGCCCGAGCACGGCCGCGCTGTTGCAAGGGCAAAACACCGATTTGCCGGTGCTCCTGCTCGACCACCGCCCCAGCCAGATTGACGAGCATGCTAAATTACCGGTGGATATTCAGGTTTCAGGCCATGTGCACAACGGCCAGGTGGCACCGGCCAATCTGATTGTGCGCCAAATGAACCGGCTCGCTTACGGCTATGAGCAAATCGGCAACGGCCACTTTTTCGTTACCTCCGGCTTCGGCTTTTGGGGCGTGCCGTTTCGCTTGGGTTCGCAATCGGAAGTGGTGGTGATTGATGTAACCGGGCAATAAATGGATAGATGGAAAGGCCGTCTGAAAGAAAAGTTTCAGACGGCCTTTTTTCTTTTTCATCTACCCGATATTTTCCGCAGCGCTGAAATCTTGTTCTGCGAACAAGTGTCGGATTCGAGAATCCGACCTACGCGCTACAATTAAATTGCGCAAAGCAAACCGTAGGTTTGCCTGCACCCAAGCATCATCGCCATCCGATGCCGTTTGAAACCTTTCAGACGGCCTTTTTCATCATGTGTGCAAACCCCGAATCAACCGGCGCTGTTTTGCTTGCTTTCGAGCATTTCCCAGCGTTCGAGCTTTTCGAGCAGCTGCATTTCGATTTCTTCGGCTCGGGTTTGCAGCAGGGCGGCTTTTTCGTAATCTTTGAAAATGTCGGGGTTGGAAAGCTGCGTGTTCAAATCGGCTTGCTCGGCTTCGAGCGCGGCCAATTCGTCGGGCAGACTTTCGAGCTCGCGCTGCTCTTTATAGGAAAGCTTCACGGTGCGGTTGGCTTTGGGCTTGGCTTTTTCCGGCGCGGCGGTTTGGGGCTTGGGCGCGGCGGCGGTTTTTTCTTCGCGGCTTTTGGCATCGATATAGTCTTGGTAGCCGCCGATGTATTCTTTCAGACGGCCTTCGCCTTCAAACACAATGCTTTGAGTGATGACGTTGTCGAGAAACATACGGTCGTGGCTTACCAAAAATACGGTGCCCGGATAATCGCGCAATAATTCTTCCAGCAATTCTTGGGTGTCGATGTCCAAATCGTTGGTGGGCTCGTCGAGCACCAGAATATTGGCAGGGCGGGTGAAAAGCTTGGCCAGCAGTAAGCGGTTGCGCTCGCCGCCTGAAAGCGATGAAACGGGGCTTTGTGCGCGGGCGGGGTGGAAAAGGAAATCTTCCAAATAGCTCATCACATGTTTTTTCTTGCCGCCGATGTCGACATAATCGTTGCCTTGGCCCAGTGTGTAAAACACGGTGTCGTTTTCATTCAGCGCGCTGCGGAATTGGTCGAAATAGGCCACTTCCTGCTTGCTGCCGAGGCGGATTTTGCCGAAAGTGGGCTGCAATTCGCCCAAAATCAATTTTAAAAACGTGGTTTTGCCGATGCCGTTGGCACCAATCAGGCCGATTTTGTCGCCGCGCTGAATCACGGCGGTGAAGCGCTCCATGATTTTTTTGTCGGGATATTCAAATGAGGCGTCTTCCAGCTCGGCAATGATTTTGCCGCTTTTTTCGCCGGCGGCAAGCTTGAAATTGACTTGGCCTTGCACATTGCGGCGCTCGGCCCGCTGGCGGCGCAAATCTTCCAGCCGCTTCACACGGCCTTCGTTGCGGGTGCGGCGCGCTTCTATGCCTTTGCGTATCCAGGCTTCTTCTTGGGCGTGGAATTTGTCGAACAGGCGGTTATGCTCGGCTTCCACCGCCAATTCTTCGGCTTTTTTCTCGCTGTATTTGCTGAATGAGCCCGGATAGCTGCGCAAAATGCCGCGATCGAGCTCCACAATGCGGGTGGCGGTGTTGTCGAGAAAGCGGCGGTCGTGGGTGATCACCACCATGCTGCCGCTGAATTGTTTGAGCAGGTTTTCCAGCCAGATGATGGCGTCGATATCGAGGTGGTTGGTGGGCTCGTCGAGCAGCAGAATATCAGGCTTCTGCACCCAGGCTTGTGCCAGCGCCACGCGTTTTTTCTGGCCGCCGGAAAGGTTGCCGATCAAGGTGTGCTCGGGCAGGCCGAGCTCGCTGATGGTTTGGCTGATGGCGGCATCGAATTGCCAGCCTTCCTGTGTTTCGATTTGGCTTTGCAATTCGTTTAATTCTTTGAGCAGCGCGCCATCTTGGCTGCTTTCGAGCGCATGGCTGATTTGGTGATAGCGGCGCAACACATCGCGCAGGCCACCCAAGCCTTCCGACACGGCATCAAACACGCTGATGTTTGCATCAAACAGCGGCTCTTGCGGCACATACACGATTTTGAGGCCGTTTTGGATAATCACTTGGCCGTCGTCGAGCTTCTGCACGCCGGCGAGGATTTTTAAAAAGGTGGATTTGCCCGCGCCGTTGCGGCCGATCAGGCCGATTTTTTCGCCGCTGTCGAGCTGGAAAGCGGCGTGGTTAAGCAGGGCAACGTGGCCCACGGCGAATGAGGCGTTTTCTACTTGCAGGATATTCATGGGTGTGCGGTTCGGATAAAAAGCATAAGGCGGCTATTTTAACCGAAGCGGGCCGTCTGAAACGATATTTTTGTGCGCTGAGGCCGTCTGAAAAAGAGCGCCGCTCAGCAGCCTTTGTTGAGCCACACTTCCGACACGCATTGGCGCAATAATTGCAGCACCGGATCTTGTTCGTATTCGTCCAGGTAAATAAATTGCAGCGGCAGCGTTTGCTGGAATTGGTCGAGCATGGCAATCGGCTTGCCTGCGGCAATGGCGGCTTCGGCTTTGTGTATCGGCACCATGGCCATGCCCATGCCGTCGCCGACCAAATCGATAATGGTTTGCGGAAAATCGCAGATAATCTGGTGCTTGGGCGAGAGGCGGTGGCGGCGCCAGAATTGTTGGAGGTATTTGCGCCCGCCCGATAGACCCGACATTTCAATCCAGGTGTAGTTTTCCAAATCGGTGGGGTCGTCGGCCTGAATGTGGGCGGCGGCTTTGGCCGGGCAGATCAGGCAATAGCGGATGTCTTCGAGAAACAGGCTGCGGATGCCGCGATGGTTGGCTGCACCGAGATAAAAGCCGCCTTGCAGGGTTTTGTTTTGCACGCGCTCGAGAATTTCGCCGCTCATGCCGTATTGGATGTGCAGCTGCAAATCGGGATTGTGGTGGCGGATGCAGCGGGTGAGGGTGGTGACGCGGCTGGATAAAATCGGGTGCACGAGGCCGATTTCGGCGTGCTCCACATAATGCTCAGACAAGCTTTGTGCAAAACGCGCGAGCCGGTGGTGGTGCTGCAAAAGCTGCTCGGCTTCGGGCAGAAAGGCTTCGCCGGCGCGGGTGAGCGCCATGCCGCCGCTGGTGCGCTGAAACAACACAACGTTAAGATGTTTTTCAACCGCTTTGATCTGCGCCGACACGGCCGGCTGCGACAAGTGCAGGCTTTCGGCCGCTTGGGTGAGATTGCCGTGATGGGCAACGGTTACAAAGCTTTTGATTTGGTTGTAGTCCATATTTTTCTCGTGTAGCCCGCGGAAGGATATTTTGCCGCTTTCAGACGGCCTTGTTGTATTTATATTTGCTATTTTTAACATATTCAAGACTTTCTGAAAAGGTATTTTAATCGTGTAAAGATTTTGTAATTTAAGCATTTAACCTAAAGCGATAAGCATAACGGATTGTAGGCATTCAAAAATATAATTAGCCAAGCGGGTTGCGAAAGCATTTAAATCCCAACGTGCTGGATTTTCGGCATGGAAAACAAAGGAGAAGTTTATGAACAAGCAGACTGCAGCAAAAGTGCTGGCCAACCCGAAATTTGCGCAAATGGCCCGGCAAAAATCGTTGCTGGGCTGGTCTTTTTCAGCGGTGATGTTTGCCGTGTATGTGGTTTATATTTTATTCATCGGCATTGATCCGCATTCGTTTGCCAAGCCGGTGTCGGAGGGCAGCATCATCACTTGGGGCATTTATGTGGGCCTGTTTGTGATTTTGTTTGCCATTGCGATTACCGGCATTTATGTTTATCTGGCCAATGGTAAGTTTGAAAAAATGACCCAAGAAGTGGTGAAAGATGTGATGGGAGTGGAAAAATGAGCAAATTATGGTTGGCATTGGCCGCAGCGGCGCTGTCGGGCAATGCGTGGGCCGATGCGATTGGCGGCGAAGTGCAAAAGCAGCCGCTGAACATTGCCGCGGTGGTGATGTTTTTGATTTTTGTGGGCGCTACGCTGTTTATCACCAAGTGGGCAGCCAAGCAGAATAAGTCTTCCAAAGATTTCTACACGGCCGGCGGCGGTATTTCCGGCTTTCAAAACGGCCTGGCGATTGCGGGCGATTATATGTCGGCAGCCTCTTTTTTGGGCATTTCGGCCATGGTGTTTATGCGCGGCTACGACGGCCTGATTTATTCCACCGGCTTTTTGGTGGGCTGGCCGATTGTGCTTTTCCTGGTGGCCGAGCGGCTGCGCAACCTTGGTAAATTCACCTTCACCGATGTGGTGGCTTATCGCTTGAAGCAAACGCCGGTGCGTGTGTTTGCCGCTTCGGGCTCGCTTTTGGTGGTGATTTTCTACCTGATTGCGCAAATTGTGGGCGCGGGCAAATTGATTCAGCTTTTGTTTGGCATGGATTATATTTGGGCGGTGTTTATCGTGGGCATTTTGATGGTGTGTTATGTGCTCTTCGGCGGCATGCTGGCCACTACTTGGGTGCAGATGATCAAAGCGGTGCTGCTGCTCAGCGGTGCAACGTTTATGGCCTTCATGATTTTGAAAGGCGCCGGCTTCAGCTTGGAAAATATGTTTACCAAAGCCACGCAAATTCATGAAAAAGGCATAGGCATTATGGAGCCCGGGGGCTTGGTGAAAGACCCGATTGATGCGCTCTCGCTGGGCTTGGCGCTGATGTTCGGCACGGCCGGCCTGCCGCATATTTTGATGCGTTTCTTTACCGTGCCCGATGCCAAAGAGGCGCGTAAATCGGTGTTTGTGGCCACCGGCTTGATTGGTTATTTCTACATTCTCACGTTTGTAATCGGCTTCGGTGCGATTATTTATGTAACGCAAGACAATCCGCATTTCTTCCAAACCATGGTGAAAGAAGGCAAAACCGTGGTGGAGATGATCGGCGGCACCAATATGGCGGCAATCCACCTTTCCGAAGCTTTGGGCGGCAATTTGTTCTTGGGCTTTATTTCGGCAGTGGCCTTTGCCACAATTTTGGCGGTGGTGGCCGGCCTGACCTTATCCGGCGCATCGGCGGTGAGCCATGATTTGTATGCTTCGGTAATCCGCAAAGGCGAGGCCACTTCGCAAGAAGAAATGCGTGTGTCGCGCATTACTGTGCTGGTGTTGGGCGTGTTGGCAATTGTGTTCGGCCTGATGTTTGAAAATCAAAACATCGCCTTTATGGTAGGCTTGGCTTTTGCCATTGCCGCTTCGGCCAACTTCCCAATCTTGATGCTGTCGATGTTTTGGAAAGGCCTCACCACCCGTGGTGCGGTGATTGGCGGCTTTTCGGGCTTGATGTTGGCGCTGGTGCTGATTATTCTGGGGCCCAGCGTGTGGGTGCAGGTGCTGCATCACGAAGCGCCGATTTTCCCTTATGGCAACCCGGCGATTTTCAGCATTCCGGCCGCATTCATTATGGCTTGGCTGGGCTCGATTACCGATAAATCGAAGCAGGCCGAGCTGGATAAAGCAGGCTTTGAAGCACAATATGTGCGCTCGATGACCGGCATCGGTGCGGAAGAAGCTTCCGATCACTAAACCGGCATGATGCAAGGCCGTCTGAATTTTTCAGACGGCCTTTTTTTATGGGCGATTTGGCCTTTTTTGTGGGCGGTTTATAGTAGAATGCCGTCTGAAAACAATATTTGCCCAAACAATATTTGCCCAAAAGGATAAGCCGATGTATTTCGTTGACCGCACCGCCGTGGTGGTGAAGCCCACCGCCAAATTTCTCGAATGGCTCAAAAGCCTGGATGACGACATGCCCGATCTCACGCTCGAGCAGCTGCGCACCAATTGCTCGGTGTATCTGATTCCCGAATGTGATGAGCCGGAAGAAGCGGTGGCTTATTTCGATGAGCGTTATCTGGAAATTTTCCAGGCCGAATTGGCTGCGTGGGACACCATGGAAGAAAATTGGCCGCAAGACATGAGCCTGATCGCTTTTTGGGAATACTTCACTATCGAAATCCACGATATGGTGCTCGATATGGAAGCGGGCGAGCTCAATGTGAGCCCGGTGTTTGACAATATGATGTAAAAGCCATGCAAGCTTTTCAGGCGGCCTTGAAACCTTCGCGTGCAGGCTGCATATTCACCGTGCTGCTGCATTTGGCGGCGGCTTTGTTTTGCCTGCTGTTTTTTTATGGCGCAGCCCGCTGGCTGGGTTTATCGCTGCTGGCTGCCAGCTTGGTTTGGGCGTGGCGCGTGCAAACCTTGCGCGGGCGCGGTGCCGTGCACAAAATCGCGGTAGACCGGCAGGGGCGCGCAGCGGTGTTTACCGGCGCGGAGCACACCGCGTTTGCCGCCACTTTAATGCCGAAAAGCCTGATTTCACGCCATGTTTTGTTTTTGCAGTGGGATATCGGCGGGCGCACTTTTTACCATTGCGTGCTGCCCGATATGACAGAGCGCGAAAGCTACCGCCGCTTGATGGTTTGGGCAAAATGGGGGCGGCCCAAAGATTGAGGCCGTCTGAAACGCAGATTATTTGAACCATAACCACGAAGGCCGTCTGAATGCTTTCAGACGGCCTTTATCTGAATGTTTAACAACACATGAAAACACTAAACGATTGGCTCGCGCACCTTGAAACCGCCCACAGCAGCGGCCTGATTGATATGGGGCTGGCGCGCACGGACGAAGTGAAGCAGCGCATGCAGCTTAATCCTGAATGCCCGGTGGTGGTGGTGGCGGGCACCAACGGCAAAGGCTCGGTGTGTGCCTTTCTCACCCAGATCTACAAGCAGGCCGGCTTTAAAGTGGGCACGCTCACGAGCCCACATTTGCTGCGCTTTAACGAGCGCATCGCCATTAACGGCGAGCCGGTGGATGATGAAGCCATTGTGGCTTCGTTTGAGCGCATCGAAGAAGCACGCGGCGAGATTTCGCTCACTTATTTCGAATTCAACACCTTGGCCGCGGTGGATATTTTCATGCGCGAAAATGTTGATGTGATGATATTGGAAGTGGGCTTGGGCGGCCGCTTGGATGCGGTGAATGTGTTTGACGCCGATTGCGCCGTGGTGACCAGCATCGATTTGGATCACCAGTCTTTTTTGGGTGACACAGTAGAGCAGGTGGGCTTTGAAAAAGCCGGCGTGTTCCGCAGCGGCAAACCCGCCATTTGCGGCCAAAACCCGCCGCCCGAATCGCTGCGCCGCCACGCCGAGGCCATAGGTGCCCAATTGTTGCTGGCCGGGCGCGATTTCGGTTTCAGCAGGCTCGAGCAGCAGCAATGGTCGTTTCACTTCCACCCGCAGGCGCCCGATTTTTCAGACGGCCTCATGCGCAACCGCAATGCCTTGCCGGTGCCCGCTTTGCGCGGCGCCTATCAATTGGGCAATGCCGCCTGCGCATTGGCGGTAATCGAATGCCTGAATGCCGAGCTGCCGATAGACATCGGCGCCATCAAGCGCGGCCTGCTTTTGGTGAGCAACCCCGGCCGCTTCCAAGTGCTGCCCGGCCGCCCGCTGGTGATACTCGATGTGGGTCACAATCCGCACGCCGCCCGAGCGCTGCGCCAAGGCTTGATGGCGCTGCCTTTTGCTGAAAAACGCATCGCGGTGTTCAGCATGCTGGCCGATAAAGATATGGATGCGGTGATTGAAATCGTGAAAGACCAATTCGACGAATGGTATCTCGCGCCGCTGGCGCTGCCGCGCGGCCAAAGCGCCCAAGTGCAGGCGCAAAAGCTCGAAGCGCACGGCATCGGCCATGTGCATTGTTTGAAAAATGTGGTCGCGGCTTATCATGCCGCTTTGGCGGGCGCATCGGAAAATGATAGAATCACCGTTTTCGGATCGTTTCACACCGTTGCCGAAGTGATGGCAGCGCAGCAGCAAGGTTAAATCAATGGCAAACCCACGCTTGAATTCGCTTGACGAATACGAACAACTCAAACGCAAAAACCGCCGCCGCCTCGTGGGCGCATCGGCCATGGTGGTGCTGGCCGGCATTTTGCTGGCCAAAGTGCTCAACCAAGGCGCGGGTGAAGAAGCCGCGCCTGCGGCCAGCGCACCGGAAATGGTTGCCGCTTCGGTTGAAGCGCCGCAAATCATGGTGAATAACGAAGCCGCATCTGCCGATGATGCTTCCGATTTGGCACCTTCTGCCGTGCTCGAGCCTGCGCCCGAAGCCGACACCGACACTGATGCCCACACCGGCACCAGCACCGAATTGGCTAATCCGCTAGCCGGGCGCGCTGCCCCAAGTGCAACAGAAACAAGCGCCCCTGAAGTGAGGCCGTCTGAAACCGCGAAACCTGCGGATGCCGCCAAACCGATTGAAACGGCCAAACCGGCAACGAGCAAACCTGTGGAAGCCGCCAAGCCGGCCGAAACCGCGCCGCCGCCGGTGGTGGTAATCGACAATCAGGCCGAGCGCAAGGCGGCTGCCGAGCGTGAAGCGGCGGCCAACGCGCGCCGGCAGGCCGAGCAAAAAGCACGTGAACAGGCCGCAGCCAAAGAAGCCGAACGCAAGCAGCAAGCCGAGCGTGCGGCTGCACAAAAGGCTGAAGCGCAAAAAGCCGAAGCTTTGAAAAAACAGCAGGCGGCCAAGGCGCAAACCGAGAAAAAAACCGCTGCCCAAGATGTGCTTAACAATAAAGCCGCCAAATCTGCCGCCAATCCGCAGGCGATTTTGGAAGGCAGCACCACCGGCAGTCGCGTGATTATCCAGGCAGGCGCCTACAGCAGCAGCGCCCAGGCCAATCAAGTGCTGCAAAAGCTGGCCGACGCCGGCGTGAGCGCGCATGTGAGTGAGAGTGAAACCAGCAAAGGCACGGTTTACCGCGTGCGCACCGGCAGCTATCCCAATCGCGCCGCCGCCAATCAGGCGCTGGCCAAAATCCGCCAGCAAGGGCTCGACGGCATGGTGATCGGCCAATAATCATGGCGATATTCGATATTGTGGCGCTGGGCATTATTGTGGTTTGCATTTTGATTTCGATGATGCGCGGCGTGATTGCCGAAGTGGCTTCGCTGGTGATTTGGGTGGTGGCTTTTTTGGTGGCGAAAATGTTTGCCGCGCCTTTTGCCGCTGTGGCCCTCACATCCGTGCAGCCGCCGCAATTTGCGGTGGCGGTGGGCTTTATTTTATTGTTTGTTGCTGCATGGCTGGTGCAGCATTTTTTACGTTCGCTGCTCACTTCGGCTGTGTCGGCCATCGGCCTGGGCGGTGTCAACCGCCTGCTCGGCGCGGTGTTTGGCGCGGCCAAGGGCGTGTTGATTATCACGCTGGCGGTGCTGGTGTGTTCGTTTACCGATTTGCCGCAAACGCCCGATTGGCGGAAATCGTTCAGCGCAGTATATTTCGAGGCATTGGCGCAATTGGCCGTGCCTTATCTGCCGCCGGTGGTGGCAGATCAAGTGCAGTATCCGACACTTTGATTTTGGAGAAGAATAATGTGTGGTGTTTTAGGATTAGTGGCGCACGAGCCGGTAAACCAATTGCTTTATGACGGCCTGCAGATGTTGCAGCACCGCGGCCAAGATGCGGCGGGCATCGTCACCGTTGAGGGCAATGTGTTTCATATGCACAAAGGCAAAGGCATGGTGCGCGATGTGTTCCGCACCCGCAATATGCGCGATTTGGCCGGCCGCGCCGGCATTGCGCATGTGCGCTATCCCACAGCCGGCAATGCCGGCAGCAGCGCCGAGGCGCAGCCTTTTTATGTGAGCTCGCCCTTCGGCATTGTGCTGGCACACAACGGCAACCTCACCAACACCGAAGAGCTGTATGAAAACGTGTGTTTCAAGCACTTGCGCCACATCAACACCCGCTCCGATTCGGAAGTGCTGCTCAATGTGTTTGCGCACGAATTGCGCCGCGAAGTGACCGGTTCGGGCACCACAGAGCTGAGCGTGAACCATGTGTTTAACGCCGTGAGCAGCCTGCACAAACGTGTGCGCGGCGCTTATGGCGTGGTGGCGCTGATCGCCGGCTACGGCATGGTGGCTTTCCGCGACCCGCTGGGCATCCGCCCGCTGGTGTTGGGCAAACACACCGATGAAGCCGGCAACACGGCTTATGCGGTGGCTTCGGAATCGGTGGTGTTTAACAGCATCGCTTTTGAGCGCGAGCGCGATATTGCGCCGGGCGAGGCGGTGTTTGTGGGCTTTGACGGCCAGATTTTTACGCGCCAATGCGCAAAAGCGCCCCGGCTCAACCCCTGTCTGTTTGAATATGTGTATTTCGCGCGCCCCGATTCGGTGATGGACGGCGTGTCGGTGTATCAAGCGCGTGTGAATATGGGGATAACGCTGGCGGAAAAAGTGGCGCGCGAATTGCCGCTCGACGATATCGACGTGGTGATGCCGATTCCCGACACCAGCCGCCCCAGCGCGATGGAATTGGCACACCGCCTGGGCAAGCCTTATCGCGAAGGCTTGATTAAAAACCGCTATATCGGCCGCACCTTTATCATGCCCGGCCAAGCCACGCGCAAAAAATCGGTGCGCCAAAAGCTCAGCCCGATGGAGAGCGAATTTGCCGGCAAGAGCGTGTTGCTGGTGGATGATTCCATCGTGCGCGGCACCACCAGCCGTGAGATTGTGGAAATGGCGCGCCAAGCCGGTGCGCGCAAAGTGTATTTCGCTTCGGCCGCGCCGGAAGTGCGCTTTCCCAATGTGTACGGCATCGATATGCCCACCCGCGAAGAGCTGATTGCCAACGGGCGCACCGCCGCCGAAATCGCGCGTGAAATCAGCGCCGACGGCTGCGTGTTTCAAGAATTGGGCGCGCTGGAAGACTTGGTGCGCGCGCTCAATCCGGCCATCGAAAATTTCGACACTTCATGCTTCAGCGGCTGCTACCCCACCGGCGACATCGACGAAGCCTATCTGCAACGCCTATCCGGC
This sequence comes from Uruburuella suis, assembly GCF_022870845.1. Classification (GTDB taxonomy): domain Bacteria; phylum Pseudomonadota; class Gammaproteobacteria; order Burkholderiales; family Neisseriaceae; genus Neisseria; species Neisseria suis. The sequence continues at coordinate 1,559,149 of NZ_CP091507.1, read as the reverse complement.
AGCAAATCATCTGCGGCCGCCGCGCAGCTCAATCCGAGCCTGATCGATCACAGCGTGCGCATCAGCGATGATGATGAAGAAGAATAAGATGAAGCAAAAAGCCGCGTGAAAAGATTGCGCGGCTTTTTTTCAGACGGCCTGTTATCACTTTTTGTTATATCGATAGCATCAGGCCGTCTGAAACAAAGCTTGAAAGCCTGCCTGAATAAGCGCAAAATGTTAACAATTATTTAAACGATTGAGCACCATGAGCCGAACACTCCACCCCGAAACCCTCGCCATACGCGGCTTTAAAGAGCAAACCGAATACAACGAACACAACCAGGCGCTGTTTCTCACCAGCAGCTTTATGTGGCCGAGCGCTGCCGATGCGGAAGCTTTATTCGCCGGCAAACAGGCGGGCTACACCTATAGCCGCACCGCCAACCCCACCACCGCCACCTTTGCCAAACGCGTGGCCATGCTGGAGGGCGCCGAGCAAGCCGTGGCCACCGGCACCGGCATGTCGGCGATTCAGGCGGCCTTGCTCACTTTTTTGAGCGCCGGCGATCATTTGGTGTGCAGCCGCAGCCTGTTCGGCACCACCATCAGCCTGATTGAAAACCACATCAAGCGCTTCGGCATCGAAGTGAGCTTTGTGTCGCAAACCGATTTGCAGGAATGGCGCGATGCGTTGCAGCCGAACACAAAAATGTTTTTCCTCGAAACCCCTTCCAACCCGCTCAATGAAGTGGCCGATTTAGAAGCCTTGGCGCAAATCGCGCACGATGCGGGCGCGCTTTTGGTGGTGGACAACACCTTTCTCACGCCTTTATTGCAGCAGCCTTTGCAATTGGGCGCCGATATTTCGCTGCATTCGGCCACCAAAGCCATCGACGGCCAAGGCCGCGTGCAGGGCGGTGTGGTGGTGGGGGATGCCGAAAAAATGAAGCAGGTGCAGATGTATATGAATGCGGCGGGCTTGTCGATGGCGCCTTTTCACGCTTGGGTGCTGATCGGCGGCTTGGAAACACTTGCTGTGCGCATCGAGCGCCAATGCGCCAATGCCGACAAAGTGGCCGCGTGGCTGCGCCATCAGCCGCAAGTGGTGAATGTGTATCACGCCGGCTTTGCCGATCACCCGCAAGCCGATTTGGTGAAAAAGCAGCAAAGCGGCGGCGGCATGGTGCTGGCGTTTGAAGTGGCCGGCGGCCAAGAGGCGGCTTGGAAAGTGATTGATGCAGTGCAGATTTTTTCGCGCACCGCCAACTTGGGCGACGCACGCTCCACCATCACCCACCCGTGGACAACCACCCACGGCAAAATGAGCGCCGAAGCCAAAGAAGCCGCCGGCATCCGCCCGGGCTTGATCCGCATTTCCGTCGGCCTTGAGCATGCGGATGATTTGATTGCCGATTTGCAGCAGGCTTTGGCATAATCATCAGCTTGGCTTTCAGACGGCCTCGAAGTGTTCAGGCCGTCTGAAACACCTTTCAAATAAGGAATATATTATGGATGAAGCCGTATTTTCCGAATGGGCATTAAAAATCTGCCTGACCATTTTGATTGTTTTTCTGGGTTTTATCGTTTGGCATTTGGGCAAAGAATCGAAAGCCGGCAAATTCGGCACCTTTATTTTGTTTTTGGTGCTGGGTTTGGGCGTGTTCGGTTTTATCTTTAAAAACGTATTGATCGAATTTTTTGTGCTGTCTAAATAAACGGTGTGGCTCAAAGGCCGTCTGAAAGCGTTTCAGACGGCCTTAATCTTTGCTATGATAACTCGTTTGATTTTAAAAAGGCCGCGCACATGTGGCGCTATATTTTCCAACGATTGCTGCTGCTGATTCCCACGCTGTTGGGCATTTTGGCGATTACGTTTGCCATTATCCAGTTTGTGCCCGGCGGCCCGGTGGAGCAGATGGTGCAGCAGCTCACCCAAAGCAGCGTGGGCGGCGAAACCGCTGCTGCGGCCACGGGCACGCTGATGCGCAGCGGCAGCCATTTGAGCGCCGACGATATGGCCGCGCTCAATGCGCTCTACGGCTTCGACAAGCCGCCGTTGGAGCGTTTCGGCGACATGGTTTCCCGCTTTGCCCGCTTCGATTTGGGCGAGAGCTTTTTCCACCACCAAACCGTGTTTGAGCTGGTGAAAGAAAAAATGCCGGTGTCGATGAGCCTGGGGTTGTGGACTTTTTTCCTTACTTATCTTATCTGCATTCCGCTGGGCATTATCAAAGCCGTGCGCGACGGCTCGCGTTTTGATGCCGCCACCGGCATGCTGATTCTGCTGGGCTACACCATTCCGCCGTTTGTGCTCGGCCTCGTGTTGCTGGTGCTGTTTGGTGGCGGCAGCTTTTTTGCCTGGTTTCCGCAAGGCGGCTTGGTGAGCGATGATTGGCAAAGCTTGAGCTGGCCGGCCAAAATTCAGGATTATCTCTGGCACATGGCGCTGCCGGTTGCCGCCTCGGTGGCGGGTAATCTGGCGGTAATGACGGTGCTCACCAAAAATGTGTTTCTCGAAGAAATCCGCCGCCAATATGTTTACACCGCCCGCGCCAAAGGCTTGCCCGAGCGGCAGATTTTGCTGCGCCATGTGTTTCGCAACGCCATGATTCCGCTGATCACGGGCTTTCCCGCTGCCTTTATCGGCGCTTTTTTCACCGGCAGCCTCTTGATAGAAACCCTGTTTTCGCTCGATGGTTTGGGGCTGCTCTCATACGAAGCGGTGATGAAGCGCGATTATCCGGTGGTGATGGGCACGCTTTATGTGTTCACACTGATGGGCTTGCTGGCAAAATTATTGTCGGACATTTCCTATTCGTGGGTGGACCCGCGCATCCATTTCGGCGGCCAGAAATAATGAGGCCGTCTGAAACATTAAAAGGCAGCCATATGAATATCCGCTGTGAAATCCCCGCTGATTACGCCGCCGTTTACCGGCTGGTGCAAACCGCATTTGCCGCGGCCGAGCATAGCGATGGCAAAGAGCAGGATTTGGTGGCTGCCTTGCGCCAAAGCCGCAGCTTTGTGCCGGCCTTGTCGCTGGTGGCCGAAATAGAAGGGCGGCTTGCCGGCTATATTTTGTTTACTGAAATCGGCATCGGGAGCGAAACCGCCTTGGCGTTGGCGCCGCTGGCGGTGCACCCCGATTTTCAGCGGCAGGGCGTGGGCGGCCGTTTGATTCAATGCGGCCACGAAGCGGCGCGTGCGCTGGGCTACGGCGCTTGCGTGGTGTTGGGCAGCGCTGCTTATTATTCGAAATTCGGCTATCAAGAAGCCGCGCCATTGGGCATTTTGCCGCCGTTTGAGGTGCCGTCTGAAAACTTTATGGCCGTTGCGCTGGCCAACAAAGCCTTGCCGCAAGGCGTGGTGGCCTATGATGCCGCTTTTTTTACGGTTTAGCCGATGAATTCACATTTTTCCGCCTGGCAGGCATTCAAACAACACAAACGCGGCTTTCGGGCTTTGCGCCTGCTCGCCGTGCTGTTTGCGCTGGCCTTGTTGGCGCCGCTTTGGAGCAACGACAAACCTTTGTTGGTGCATTATCAGGGCAGCTATTATTTTCCGATGGTGAAAAGCTATAACGAAACCGTGTTTGGCGGCGATTTCGACACGCCTGCCGATTATCTCGACCCGCTGGTGCGCCGCAATATCACCGCCGATGGCAATAATGCCGTGTATCCGCCCAACCCCTATGCCGCCAACACGCTCAACGATTTCGACACCGCGCCCGATCCCGCGCCGCCCTCGGCACAACACTGGCTCGGCACCGACGACCGCGGCCGTGATGTGCTGGCGCGCCTGGTTTACGGCTTTCGCGATTCGCTTTTGTTTGCGCTGGCGCTCACCGCCGTCACCACCGTCATCGGCGTGCTCGCCGGAGCCGTGCAGGGCTATTTCGGCGGCAAGGTGGATTTGGTGATGCAGCGCTTTCTTGAAATCTGGGGCGGCCTGCCCGAGCTTTATCTGCTGATTATCCTCTCTTCGTTTTTCAACCCCGGCCTACTGGTTTTGCTGGTGATTCTGGCGCTGTTCGGCTGGATGGGCTTGTCGGATTATGTGCGTGCCGAGTTTCTGAAAAACCGCCAGGCCGATTATGTGCTGGCGGCCAAAAGCATGGGCGTGGGCAACCGCACCATTATGTGGCGGCATATTCTGCCCAACAGCCTCACGCCGGTGCTGGCGTTTTTGCCGTTTCGCATTTCCGGCGCCGTGCTCGCGCTCACCAGCCTCGACTTTCTCGGCCTAGGCGTGCCCGCTGCGCAAGCGAGCTTGGGCGAATTGCTGGCGCAGGGCAAAGACAACCTCGATGCTTGGTGGATAGGCCTCTCTGCCGTGTGCGCGCTCACCATTATGCTGTTGCTGCTGGTGATGATAGGCGAGGGGCTGCGACAGGCTTTTGATGTGCGGGCGAGGAGCTGAGTATGAATATCCTCGAAATCGAAAACCTCAGCGCCGCTTTTCCCGGCAAACCGGTGCTGCACGACATCAATCTTAGCGTGCGCCGCGGCCGCAAACTGGCGATTGTGGGCGAGAGCGGCAGCGGCAAAACGGTGTTGGCGCAAGGCATTATGCAGCTTAATCCGGCGGTGTCGCTCACAGGCCGTCTGAATTTCAACGGCGAAAACCTGCTTGGAAAATCACCGCGCCAATTGCAGAAGCTGCGCGGTAAAAGCATAGGCATGGTGTTTCAAGAGCCGATGACGGCGCTCAATCCGGTGATGCCGGTGGGCAGGCAAATTGCCGAAGTGCTCACGCTGCATTTGGGTTTGCCGCCGAAACAGGCATGGGCAAAAGCGGTGGCTTTGCTGGCCGAAACCGGCATACACGAGCCTGAAACCAAGGCGCTGTCTTATCCGTTTCAGCTCTCCGGCGGCCAGCGCCAGCGGGCGATGATTGCGATGGTAGTGGCGGCCGAGCCGCAACTTTTGATTGCCGATGAGCCCACCACGGCGCTGGATGTGGCGGTGCAGGCGCAGATTCTCGATTTGCTCGCGCGCCTGCAGGCCGAGCATCAAATGACCATGCTCTACATCACCCACGATTTGAACTTGGTGCGCCGCTTTGCCGACGATGTGGCGGTGATGCAGGGTGGGCGCATTGTGGAACAGGGCAGCGTGGCCGATGTGTTTGCCCGCCCGCAACACGATTACACCAAAATGCTGCTGGGCATCGGTGCACGGCGCGAAGTGGGCGCTGTGCCTGCTGATGCGGCCACGGTGCTGGCGGCCGAGCAAATCAGCGTGGCGGTGAGCGAGCGCGTGGGCTGGTTTAAAAAGCGCGAAAAAATCCTGCTCGAGCCTTTATCGTTTGATTTGAAGGCGGGTGAAACGCTGGGCATTATCGGCGAGAGCGGCAGCGGCAAAACCACGCTGGCCAAAGCGCTGATGCGGTTGATGCCGGCCAAAGGCCGTCTGAACATCAACGGGCAGGCGTGGCGGCCCGAGCTTAGACGCGAAATGCAGATGGTGTTTCAAGACCCGTTTGGCGCATTCAACCCGCGCATGACGGTGCTGGAAATTGTGTCGGAAGCCTTGCGCGTGTATGAGCCGCAGCTGAATCAGGCCGCCATGCGTGCGCGGGTGGGTGAAGTGTTGCGGCAGGTGGGGCTGGATGACGATATTTTGAGCCGCTATCCGCATGCTTTTTCCGGCGGCCAGCGCCAGCGGCTGGCGATTGCGCGCGCCATTATCGTGCGCCCGCAGGTGTTGGTGCTCGATGAGCCCACCAGCGCGCTCGATGTGCAATGGCAGCAACAGATCTTGGCTTTGCTCGCCGATTTGCAGCGGCAGCACGGGCTGAGCCTGATCATCATCAGCCACGATTTGGCCGTGATCCGCGCACTTGCGCATCGGGTGATGGTGTTGAAAGACGGCTGTGTGATAGAAGCAGGCAAGGTGGAGACGGTGTTTGCCAAACCGAATGCAGACTATACAAAAAAACTATTGATGCACGCGGGCACTTGAAATTTTGCGCCGAAACCCCTATTCTAAGCGCATCAAACAACCAACCGAATGCAGGCGCATTCACTTCAAAAGGAAACCGACATGAGCAATTTAATCGTACACGCCTCCGACGCGAGCTTTGAGCAAGATGTTTTGAAATCAGATGTGCCGGTGTTGCTGGATTTTTGGGCACCGTGGTGCGGCCCCTGCAAAATGATTGCGCCGATTTTGGATGAAGTGGCCGCCGAATTCGAGGGCAAGCTCAAAGTGGTGAAAATCAATATCGACGACAACGACCAAACCCCGGCCAAATTCGGCGTGCGCGGCATTCCGACTTTGATGGTGTTTAAAGACGGTCAAAACGTGGCCACCAAAGTGGGTGCCTTGGCCAAAGGCCAATTGGTGGCGTTTGTAAACGCATCGATTTAAGCCGGATGATAAAAAAGCTGCTGCGGCAGCTTTTTTTATTTTTATCGGAATCAATAACAGAACAGGCCGTCTGAAACAGTTTTCAGACGGCCTGTTTATGGAATCAAACGGTTGGCCGTTTATCGGTTTATTGTTTGGCGGCTTCTATCTGAATGGTGAGCTTGACGTTTTTCGACATGCCGGCGGCCACCAGATAATTCATGCCCCATTTGCTGCGGTCGATCACGGTTTCAAAATCGCCGCCGCACACTTCGGTTTTCAGCATCGGGCTGTTGTAGCAGTTGAACTTGGTGGCTTTAAGCGTTACCGGATGGGTTTGGCCGAGCAGGGTGAGCGTGCCTTCAACGCTGCTCACTTTATTGCCCTTGAAATGCCATTTGCTGGATTGGAAGCGCATTTCGGGATATTGGGCGGCGTTAAACAAATCGGCGCTTTTCAGGTGCTCGTCGAAGCGGGCGTTGCCGGTGTTGAGCGAGCTGACGGGAATGCGCACATCCACCGAGCCGGTTTGTGCTTTCGGGTCGAATGCTACGGTGCCGGTGAGGTTGTAGAAGCCGCCGGTGTTGGTGGTGGCGCCGAAATGGTCGATGGCGAAGCGGGCATTGGCGTGGTGGCTGTCGATGGTGTAGGTGGCGGCGGAAGCAGCGCCGGCGGCCACGGCCAGTAAGCCGGCAAACAGGGTTTTTTTCATGAGGGCTCCTTGATTTTTTGAAAGTGAAAGTGTTTGCATCCTAACATGAAAAGCCGTCTGAAACATTTCAGACGGCTTGATGATATCTTTCCCATCAATTAAAGATGGGCGCTTTATGGCAGGATGCTTACTTTTTCAATCACCACCGGTTTCACCGGCACATTTTGATGATAAGCGCGGTTGGCGGTTTGCACTTTGGCGATTTTCTGCACCACATCCATGCCGCCGGTAACTTTACCAAACACGGCATAGCCGGCACCTTGGGGCGTGCGGTCTTTATAGTTTAGAAAATCATTGTCGGCCACGTTGATGAAAAATTGGCTGGTGGCGGAATTGGGGTTGGCGGTGCGTGCCATGGCGATGGTGCCGACGGTGTTTTTCAGGCCGTTTTCAGCTTCGTTGCTGATGGCTTTTTCGGTGGGTTTTTGCTCCATATCGGGGGTGAAGCCGCCGCCCTGAATCATAAAGCCGTCCATCACGCGGTGGAAAATAGTGCCGTTGTAGAAGCCTTTATTGGCATAGTTCACAAAATTGGCCACGGATTTGGGTGCTTTTTGCTCATCAAGTGAAAGGCGGATCTGCCCCATATTGGTGTCGATCACGGCGCGGGTTTCGGCTTGTGCGCCCAGCGCGGCAAAGCCGAGCAGGCCGCAGAGCAGGAATTTGGATAAAGTTTGCATAATGAGAAAACGGATATTAAATGGGTGCGTATTATCGCTGAATTTGCGGTTGTGGTTTGTAAAAAAGTGCAAAAGGCCGTCTGAAAGTTTTCAGACGGCCTTTATAAAACAATTACTTTGAATATTTATACATGCAGCCGGCGCACATATTCCACTTCTTCGCGGCTGCCCATCACCACGGCCACGCGCTGGTGCAGGCCTTCGGGCTGGATGTCGAGCATATCGGCGGCGGCATTGGTGGCCGCGCCGCCGGCCTGCTCGAGAATCAAGCTCAAGGGGTTGGCTTCATACATCAGGCGCAGCTTGCCGGGCTTGGCGGGGTCGCGTGCGTCTTGCGGATACATAAACACGCCGCCGCGCATCAGGGTGCGGTGGATTTCGGCCACCATCGAGGCCACCCAGCGCATATTATAATTTTTGGCGCGCGGCCCGGTGTCGCCGGCGAGCAATTCGGCGATGTATTGCTGCATCGGCGCATACCAGTGGCGCTGGTTCGACATATTGATGGCGAATTCTTTGGTTTGTGCGGGCACTTGCGGGTGGGCGCCGGTTTGCACGAATTGGCCGTTTTCATCAAGGGTAAACACAAACACGCCGTGCTTGAAGGTAAACACGAGCTGGGTTTGCGGGCCGTAGAGCACATAGCCGCTGGCGGCTTGGTCGCGGCCTTTTTGCAGAAACGATTCGGTAGCAAGCGCGCCTTGCGGCTTGGTGAGAATGGAGAAAATGGTGCCCACGGAAATATTCACATCGATATTGGACGAGCCGTCGAGCGGGTCAAACAGCACCAAATAGCGGCCTTCTTCATGGCAGGGCACGAATGTGTCTTCTTCTTCGCTGGCGAGCCCGGCCACATCGGCATTGGCTTTGAGCGCGGCAATCAGCACATCGTTGGCAATCACATCGAGTTTTTTCTGATCTTCGCCCTGCACATTGCCGCTGCCGGCTTCACCCAGCACGCCGGCCAGCGCACCCAGGCGCACTTGCCGGTTGATTTGCACGCAGGCATCGACCACGGATTGGAGCACGCCGCCCAGTTGGTCGGGCAGAGCGTGTTGTTGCAGGTGTTGGGGCAGGAATTCGGCCAGGGTAGTCATAAGTTTCTCGCTTTAGTGGGAATCGGTTGAGGGGGCGGAGGCGGGTTGATGCTGTTGAATCAAGGCTTCGATGCAGGGCTGGGCCGCGGTGTTGGCTTTGCTTTGCGTGGCTTCATCGATATTGCCGCTGATGGCGCGCGCGATGTCGGCCGGGGTGAGCACTTCCAGCGCTTTCTCGGCCGCGCATTGGCACACTTGCTGCTTTTGCTCGGACGAAATACGCGTGTTTTCCGGTATGCTTTCCACGCAGGCTTTGCTGAACGAACTGATAAATTCGCTGTTGAATTTTTCTTCGACGGCTGCTTTTTGCTCGCCGCAGGCTGCCAGCAATAAGAGGGCGGGCAATAAGGTGAGAATAGGGCGGGTGGTGCGCATAAAAAGCAGCTCTTTCGGTAAGCGGACAATGAGGATTGTAATGCAAAGCGCGGCTGCTTTCTATCTTTGCCGCATCATCGGGTGAATTCATCAAGGCCGTCTGAACGCATAGCGGTTTCAGACGGCCTGTGGTTTATTTGATTTGAAAATCCAGCACAAAGCGCGCGCCATCGTCTTGCGCTAGCAAGGCGGCCAGCGCGGGCAGGCTCTCTTGCAGCTGCTGCGCCAAAAGATAGGGCGGGTTGATGATAAACATGCCGCTGCCGTGCATGCCGAAGCCGTCGGAGCGCGGGCGCTGCACATGCAGCTCGGCTTGCAGGTAATTATCGGGTGCAATCTTTTGCAGCTGCGCGGGCAATTTGCGGCTCTCTTCGCGGCTCAGGCAGGGATACCACACCAAATAGCAGCCTTGGGCAAAGCGCTTTTGCGCCTCTTTCAGGGTGTGCACCACGCGTTCGTAATCCTGTTTTTCTTCATAAGGCGGGTCGATCAACACCACGGCGCGGCGGGTGGGCGGCGGCAATAAGGCAATCAAACCCTGATAGCCGTCGGCCTGCACCACTTGGCCGCGCCGCCCGAGCCGGGCTTGCTGCATATTGTGTTGCAGATGCTGGAAATCGGCCGGGTGCAGCTCAAACAAGCGCAGCTTGTCGGCCGGGCGCAGCATCGCCTGCGCGAGCCAGGGTGAGCCGCAATAAAGGTGCGGCTCGGGCAGAATCGCGTTCAGACGGCCTAAAAAGTCGTGCAAACCCGGCGGCAGCTTGGCGGCTTGCTGCAACAGGGCGATGCCTTGCTTGTATTCGCCCACTTTTTGCGCTTCGTTGCCGCGCAAATCGTAAAGCCCCGCGCCGCTGTGGGTGTCGATATACCAATAAGGTTTGTCTTTGCGGTTGAAATAATCGAGCGTGAGATAAAGCACGAAATGTTTGAGCATATCGGCATGGTTGCCGGCATGGAAAGCGTGGCGGTAGCTGAGCATGAAAGAGAGGCCGTCTGAAAGAATGGCGCTATTTTACGGGATTTATCCGCCCGCGAGTAGCGCCGCCGTTGCCAAAGCTGCTGCAAACGCGTTACATTTTGCCCAAACCACAACAAGGCACAATTATGGCGGAACACTATATTTTATCGCTCGACCAGGGCACCACTTCTTCGCGTGCGATGATTTTCAACCATGCAGGCCAAATCGTTGCCAAGGCGCAAAAAGCCTTTGCCCAACATTTTCCCGAGCCGGGGCTGGTGGAGCATGATGCGAAAGAAATTTGGAGCACGCAGGTGTCGGTGCTGGCCGAAGCGCTGGCGCAATCGGGCATTGCCGCCGATCAAATCGCCGCCCTGGGCATCACCAACCAGCGCGAAACCACGATAGTGTGGGATAGAGCCAGCGGCGAGCCGGTGCACCGCGCCATTGTGTGGCAAGACCGGCGCACCGCCAAATATTGCGACAGCATCCGCGCCGCGCACGGCGACACCATCCGCGCCAAAACCGGCCTCGTGCTCGATGCTTATTTTTCCGCCACCAAGGTGAAATGGATTTTAGACCATGTGCCCGGCGCCCGTGCGCGCGCCGAAAAAGGGGAATTGTGTTTCGGCACGGTAGACACATGGCTCGTGTGGAACCTCACCGAAGGGCGCACCTTCGTTACCGACCCCGGCAATGCAAGCCGCACCATGCTTTTCAACATCCACACGCTGCAATGGGACGAAGATTTGCTCGCCCTTTTCGATATTCCCCGCGCCATGCTGCCCGAAGTGAAATCCAGCAGCGAAATATACGGGCACACCGCGCCGCGCTTCACCAATCGGCCGATTGCCATTGCCGGCATCGCGGGCGACCAGCAAGCTGCCTTATTCGGCCAGCTCTGCCTGGATAAAGGCATGCTCAAAAACACCTACGGCACCGGCTGCTTTTTGTTGATGAACACCGGCGATAAACCTGTGGATTCACAACACAATCTGCTCGCCACCGTGGCCTGGAAAATCGGCGGCAAAACCACTTATGCGCTCGAAGGCGGCGTGTTTGTGGGCGGCGCGGCAATCCAATGGCTGCGCGACGGCGCGCGGCTGATACGCGAAGCCGATGAAATCAACACGCTGGCCGCTTCCGTGGCCGACAACGGCGGCGTGTATTTCGTGCCCGCGCTCTCAGGCATGGGCGCGCCTTATTGGGACCAATATGCGCGCGGCAGTTTTTTCGGCATCACCCGCTGCACGTCAAACGGCCACCTCGCCCGCGCCGTGCTTGAAGGCATTGCATTTCAGGTGTATGACATTGTAAAGGCGATGGAAGCCGATGCCGGCCAGGCCACCGCGCAATTGCGTGTGGATGGCGGCGCGAGCCAAAGCGATTATTTGATGCAGGTGCAGTCGGATTTGTTTGCCTTCGATATCGTGCGCCCACGCATCACCGAAACCACCGCCCTGGGCGCGGCTTATCTGGCCGGGCTGGCGGTGGGCTTTTGGCAGAGCACCGACGAATTGCGGGCGCAATGGCAGGCGGATAAAGTGTTTTCGCCGCAGCTGCCACCCGAGCGCGTGCAGAAAATGCTGCATTATTGGCATAAAGCGGTGAAGGCGGCGCAGCATTGGATTGATGATTGAGGATCAATCGAAAGCGGTTTTGAAGCTTTGTCGACATTGTTTTTACGGTATATTTGAATCAAAGCCTCAGGCCGTCTGAAATATTTTTCAGACGGCCTGAGGCTTTTGTAAAACACCCGTTTTGTAAGATTTCGGCCTGTTTTATATTGACATATCTATAAAACTAGATTTATTATAGCGTCCATGAAACCCACCGACACCTTCAAAGCCTTATCCAACGAATACCGCTATCAAATGCTGCTGTGGCTGAAAAGCCCGCAGCAGCATTTTGCCGCGCATGCGCATTGCGATGTGGTGCACGATTTTGAGGGCGGCGTGTGTGTGGGGCTGGTGGCCGAAAAAGCCGGGCTGGCCCAATCGGTGGTGTCGGGCTATCTCAACACCTTGAAAAAAGCCGGCCTGCTCGAATCGCGCCGTATCGGTAAATGGACGTATTACCGCTATCACCGCGCCGGCGTGGAAGCTTTATTGCAGCAATTGCGCGAGCAGATTTAAACGGGCAGGGCGCAAATCTGCCCGCCTCCCCGCAGCCGCGGGATTATGGTGAATTAAATTTGAACCGATACTGCGTTGGCTCGCCTTGCCGTACGTGTGTACTGTCTGCGGCTCGCCGCCTTGTCTTGATTCAAATTTAATCCACTATATTTTGATTTTATCCAATCTATATTTTTAGATATAAGAAATTATCGCTGAATTAAAACAGGCCGTCTGAAAGTAGGCTTGCCGTTGAAAGGAAAAATAATGACCACACCCGCCGTATCCGCACTCAACCTCGTGCCCGTGCGCGCCGGCCACACCACCGAGCAGGCTTTGGCAAGCATGGTGGTGCTGGCGCAGCACACCGAAGCCTTGGGCTATAGCCGCTATTGGATTGCCGAGCACCACAACACCACCTCGCTCGCCAGCTCCGCCACTTCGATTTTAATCAGCCACACGCTGCAACACACCCAGCGCATCCGTGTGGGCTCCGGCGGCGTGATGCTGCCCAACCACAGCCCGCTGATGGTGGCCGAGCAATACGGCACACTGGCCACGCTTTATCCCGAGCGCGTGGATTTGGGATTGGGGCGCGCCCCCGGCACCGACCGCCTCACCGCCCAAGCCTTGCGCCGCGCCGAGCGCGAAACCTCGCTTGATTTTCCCGAAGATGTGGCCGCTTTGCAGCGCTATTTGGGTGATGCGGCAGGGCAGGGCTATGTGAAAGCCTTTCCCGGCATTGGCACCCATGTGCCGCTTTATATCCTCGGCTCCAGCACCGAAAGCGCTTATTTGGCTGCTGAAAAAGGGCTGCCTTATGTGTTTGCCGCCCATTTCGCGCCGCGTATGCTTGAAGAGGCGCTGGCGATTTACCGCAGCCGCTTCAGGCCGTCTGAAACCTTGGCGCAGCCTTATGCCATTGTGGCGCTCAATGTGATTGGCGCCGACGATGATCAAGCCGCGCAATATCTGGCCACCAGCCAGCAGCAATTTTTTCTCAACGTGGTGCGCAACAGCCGCCAGCCGCTCTCGCCGCCAGTCGACAGCATGGCCGGGCGCTGGAACGAGATGGAGCAACACACGGTTAACAGCATGACCGCCTGCTCTTTAATCGGCGGCCCCGCCACCTTGGCGGCGCAATTTAGCGAGCTGCACACGCGCCTGCGTGCCGATGAATATATGGCGGTGAGCTATATTTATGACGAAGCCTTGCAGTTTGCGTCTTACCGTTTGTTTAAAGAGGCGGTAGAGGCCGTCTGAAACCGATTTACGATTGATATTTAACCAAGAAAGCAAAATATGAAACCGCAATTTGAAGCCTTGTTCCAACCCCTCACTTTCAACAACGGCGCAACTCTGCCCAACCGCTTGGTGCTCGCCCCGATGACGCATTGGGCCTCGCATGCAGACGGCACGGCCAGCGAAGCCGAAATCGATTTTGTGGCCAGCCGCAGCAAAGGCTTAGGCATGGTGATTACCGCCGCCACCACCGTGCACCCCACCGGCCGCGCCTTTGACGGCGAGCCCAACGCCATCCGCGCTGAAGATCTGCCCGGCCTGCGCCGCTTGGCGCAAAGCATACAGGCAAAAGGCGCCAAAGCCGTGTTGCAGATTCATCACGGCGGCTTTCGCGCACTGCCGCATTTGGTGCCGGCCAACGGCGTGGTGGCGCCCAGCGCGTTTACGCTGATTCCCCCGTCGTTTTCATTCGATATCGAAGCCGACAAACGCCTGCAAAGCGAAGCGCGCGTGCTCACCGATGCCGAAATCCGTGAAATAGTGGCTGCTTATGCCCAAGCCACGCAATATGCTGTAGACGCCGGTTTCGACGGCGTGGAAATCCACGGCGCCAACGGCTATCTGCTGCAACAGTTTTACTCCGCCGCCAGCAACCTGCGCGATGACGAATGGGGCGGCAGCCGCGAAAAACGCATGGCTTTCCCGCTGGCCGTTGCCCGCGCCGTGGCCGATACCGTGGCCGCATCCGGCCGCCAAGATTTTATCGTCGGCTATCGTTTTTCACCCGAAGAAGCGCCTGCAAACGGCATTAAAATGGCCGACACGCTGGCCTTGATTGATGAATTGGTGAAGCTGCCGCTGCAATACCTGCATGTGTCGCTGGGCGATTTTAACGAGCCGGCCGAAAACGCCGCCGCCCATCCCGAGTTGCCGCCGCAGCGCATTGCGCAAATCCACCGCCATCTGGCCGGCCGCCTGCCGCTTGTCGGCGTGGGCGGTTTGGTGAGTGCGCAAAGCATTGCCGATGCGGGCAACAGCGGCCACGCCGAGCTGATTGCCGTGGGGCGCGGCGCGATTATCAACCCCGATTTCGCGCTCAAAATCGCCGCCGGCCGCGAAAACGAGCTGGCCGACAGCCTCGACGGCCCGCTGGGCGCACAAGCGCAACATATTCCTGATGTATTGTGGGGCTTGTTGCTGAACATGCAGCCGTGGGTGCCGTTTCGCGGCTTGAAGTGATGGTTGTTTAAATCAATAAACCGTCATGGTTTGATACGGGATGCCGTCTGAAAATATTCAGACGGCATCTCGTATGCGCGTGTGCATGAAACGTGCACCCAACCGGAAAACAACCGTGCCGCCTGAGCATCAAAGCTTCAGCGCGTAGGTTGGGTTGCCAAACCCAACATTTCAGGCGGCTTGAGGGATTCGTTGGGTTTTCAGCCCAAGCTGCCCGCTGTGCAGGCTGCAACCCTATGCATGCAAGCGAGCAGCATGTGGTATGCATGGGCAAACGCTGAGGCCGTCTGAAAATCTTTCAGCAGCCTGTAGGTCCGATTCTCGAATCCGACACTTGTTCGCAGAACAAGGCACGCACATCGCTTTGGCCGTTGGCTAAATGTCGGATTCAAGAATCCGACCTACGCGGATGATGCTGCCGAACTGCTTTTATTTTGTAAGGTTATTTTTTAGAATTGGTATGACGTGCATGCCCACAACAAAAGCCTGAGGCCGTCTGAAAATCTTTCAGACGGCCTCAGGCTTTGTTTGCCAAACATCATCACCAAAAAACGTTATTTGCCCGCTTTAATGCTTTGCCATTGGCGCACCATAAATTTCAGGCTTTCCGGCTCGATGGGCACCATGATAAAGCTGTTGGCCATGTCTTCATCGGTGGGAAACACGGTGTTGTCGTCGCGGTATTCGGCGGCCATCAGCGCGCGGGCGGGCAGGCTGGAGGGCGCGTAGGTAACATAATCACCGTTTTGCGCGGCCACTTCGGGCTCGAGAATGTTGTCGATATAGCGGTGGGCGTTGAGCACGTTGGCGGCGTCTTTCGGAATGGCAAACGAATCAATCCAAATGCCCACGCCTTCTTTGGGCATCATCACTTGGATTTTTTCTTTGCCGCCGGCTTCTTCGGCGCGGCGCTTGGCGATATTCAGATCGCCGCCGAAGCCTATGGTCACGCAGGTGTCGCCGCGCGCCAAGTCATCAATAAAGCCCGATGAGGTGAAGCGCTTGATATTGGGGCGGTTTTGTTTGAGCAATTCGCTGGCGGCTTTGATGTCGTCGATATTGCTGCTGTTGGGGTTTTTGCCCATATAGTTGAGCACCATCGGGTAAACTTCGGCGGCGCTGTCCAGATAGCTGATGCCGCATTGCTTGAGCTTGGCGGTGTATTCGGGGTTGAACACCAAATCCCATTGATTGTCGGGCAGCTTGTCGGTGCCGAGCGCTTTTTTCACCCGCTCGGTGTTGATGGCAAATGTGTTGGTGCCCCAGAAAAAAGGCACGGCATAATCGTTGCCCGGATCCACTTCCTGCATCAGCGCCAAAAGCTTGGGATTGATGTTTTTATAATTGGGAATCAGGCTTTTATCAAGCTTTTGATAAGCGCCGGCTTTGATTTGGCGGCCGATAAAGGCATTGGAGGGGCCGGCTAAGTCGTAGCCGGATTTGCCGGTGAGCATTTTGCTCTCCAGCGTTTCATCGCTGTCGTAATAATCGTATTTCACGGCCACACCGTATTGCTTTTCAAAGGCGGCCACGGTGGCGGGGTCGACATAATCCGACCAGTTGTAGATTTTCAGGTTGGCGGTTTCGGGCAGGGTGCCGGAAGTGGAAGCGGTGGCAGAAGCTGCGGCGCTGTTGGGGGGCTTCTCGTTGGACTTGTCGCCGCAGGCGGCCAGCGCCAGCACCACAAGGCCGAATAAAGGCAATGATTTCATCATGATTCCTTATATTGGAGTGGAGGGGAAATGCAAACAGAGTATAGCAAAAGCAGTATGCCTCGGGTAGGCGCAAAGGCAAATCTGCGGTAAGATAGCCAAGATTTGATATTTGCTTTTCAGACGGCCTTTGCTGATGCATTAAGGCCGTCTGAAAATCGTTTAACCCACATAGAAAACATTATGAAAACCGCAGAACTCCGCCAAAAATTCTTAAAATTCTTTGAAACCAAAGGCCACCAGATTGTGGCTTCTTCCTCGCTGGTGCCGCACGACGACCCCACGCTTTTGTTTACCAACGCCGGTATGAACCAATTTAAAGACGTGTTTCTCGGCTTCGACAAACGCGCCTACAACCGCGCCACCACCGCGCAAAAATGCGTGCGCGCCGGCGGCAAGCACAACGATTTGGAAAACGTGGGCTACACCGCCCGCCACCACACCTTTTTTGAAATGATGGGCAATTTCAGCTTCGGCGATTATTTCAAACGCGATGCCATTCATTTTGCGTGGGAATTTCTTACTTCGCCCGAATGGCTGAACATTCCCAAAGAAAAACTGCTGGCCACTGTGTATGCCGAAGACGACGAAGCCTACAATATTTGGCTCAACGAAATCGGCATGCCGGCTGAAAAAATCATCCGCATCGGCGACAACAAAGGCGCCAAATATGCCTCGGATAATTTCTGGCAAATGGGCGACACCGGCCCCTGCGGCCCTTGCTCGGAAATTTTCTACGACCACGGCGACCATATCTGGGGCGGCCCGCCGGGCAGCGCCGAAGAAGACGGCGACCGCTTTATCGAAATCTGGAACTGCGTGTTTATGCAGTTTAACCGCGACGAAAGCGGCACCATGAACCCGCTGCCCAAGCCTTCGGTGGATACCGGCATGGGCTTGGAGCGCATGGCCGCCGTGATGCAGCATGTGCACGCCAACTATGAAATCGATCTTTTCCAAAACCTGCTCAAAGCCGCCGCGCGCGAAACCGGTGTGGCATTCAGCATGGACGAGCCGAGCCTGAAAGTGATTGCCGACCACATCCGCGCCTGCTCGTTTCTGATTGCCGACGGCGTGATGCCCAGCAACGAAGGCCGCGGCTATGTGTTGCGCCGCATCATCCGCCGCGCCGTGCGCCACGGCTACAAGCTCGGCCAAAAAGGCGCGTTTTTCTACAAACTCGTGCCCGATTTGGTGGCCGAAATGGGCGGCGCTTATCCCGAATTGAAAGAAAAGCAAACGCAAATCATGGAAGCCTTGCGCGGCGAAGAAACCCGCTTTGGTGAAACTTTGGAAAAAGGCATGGTGTTGTTCAGCCAGGTTTGGCGCGGCATGCAGTTTTTAAAGCTGGAAAGCCTGCTGCCGGCCGACGGCATCGGCGAGCCGCTGCTGCTGAGCACGGCCGACGGCGTGGAATTCTCAGTGGCTTCGCGCCACAATGCCGACCAAAAATTGGTGGTGGTGCGCAAGCATATCGAGGGCGCAATTAACGAGAGCCTCAATCTGAATATCGCCGACGTGATCGAGCAAAAAGCCGCCACCGAAGAAAACCGGCCGTTTGCCGAAGCCCTTGAGCGCTATTTAAACGACAACATTGCCAACAGCAAAATGATTATTTCGGGCGAGCATGTGTTTAAGCTCTACGACACCTACGGCTTTCCCTACGACCTCACCGCCGATATGGCGCGCGAATTGGGTATCGAGCTCGACAGCGAAGGCTTCGAGCGCGAAATGGAAGCCCAACGCGCCCGCGCCCGCGCCGCGCAAAACTTCAAAGCCGACACCCAATTGGCTTATGAAGGCGGCGACACCGAATTCAAAGGCTATAGCGAGCGCCAAACCGAAGCCAAAATTGTCGCCCTTTATAAAGACAGCGAACCGGTGGCAAGCTTGGCAGAAGGCGATAGCGGCGCAGTGGTGATTGATTTCACCCCGTTTTATGCCGAAAGCGGCGGCCAGGTGGGCGATGTGGGCTATATTTTTGCCGGCGAAAACCGCTTTGAAGTGCGCGACACCCAAAAAATCAAAGCCGCCGTTACCGGCCAATTCGGCGTGCTCGTGTCAGGCCGTCTGAACGTGGGCGATGCCGTGAGCGCTAAAATCGACAACGACATCCGCGCCGCCAATATGCGCAACCACAGCGCCACCCACTTGATGCACCGCGCCTTGCGCGAAGTGTTGGGCGAGCATGTGGAGCAGAAAGGCTCGCTTGTGAGCGCAGAGCTCACCCGCTTCGACATTTCCCACCCGCAAGCCGTGAGCGCCGAAGAAATCGCCGAAGTGGAGCGCCGCGTAAACGAAGCCATTTTGGCCAACGTGGCGGTGGAAGCCGATGTGATGAGCATGGAAGCCGCGCAACAAGCCGGCGCCATGATGCTGTTTGGCGAAAAATACGGCGACGAAGTGCGCGTGCTGAAAATGGGTGATTTTTCCACCGAATTGTGCGGCGGCACCCACGTGGCGCGCACCGGCGACATCGGCCTCTTCAAAATCATCAGCGAAGGCGGCATTGCCGCCGGCATCCGCCGCATCGAAGCCATCACCGGCCTAAACGCGCTGCAATGGGCGCAAAACCAAGAGCGCTTGGTGCGCGACATCATCGGCGAAGTGAAAGCACAAACCGAAAAAGACGTGCTCGCCAAAATCCAAGCCAATGCGGCTCAAACGAAAACGTTGGAAAAAGCCTTGTCGCAAGCCAAAAGCGAATTGGCCGTGCACGCCGCCGCCAAACTTTTCGACAACGCGCAAGATTTGGGCACAGCCAAACTGGTGGTTGCCCAAATCGACGCCGAAGCCGCCGCCCTGCGCGACATCGTCACCGACCTCACCGGCAAATCCGACCAAGCCGTGGTGCTGCTCGCCGCCGTGAACGAAGGCAAAGTATCCCTCTGCGCCGGCGTGTCCAAACCGCTCACCGGCAAAGTGAAAGCCGGCGACTTGGTGAAATTCGTGGCCGAACAAATCGGCGGCAAAGGCGGCGGCCGGCCGGACTTGGCGCAAGCCGGCGGCAGCGATGCGGAGAAATTGCCGGAAGTGTTGAACGGGGTGAAAGATTGGGTCGGCGGCAAGCTGGCTTGAATTTGAAGTGAGATAGGCCGTCTGAAAGGTTTCAGACGGCCTAAATTATCGAAATTTATAGATTTGGCAATTAAACATTGAAACTTAAATCATAAAAATTTAAAATTTTCAATTATTTAACTTTTAAGGTTCTCAATATTTAATTGCCGTATCAATAGCCCGCGTAGGTACGATTAGCCGCCGGCAGCGGCGTAATCGTACGCATGAAACAAGCAAGCCGTCTGAAGATTGATTTTCAGACGGCTTGCTTTGATAGAACTTTCAATTGTGTTTGCTGCGGCAGCTGCATTCGTACGATTACGGCTTGCAGCCTAATCGTACCTACGCAGCCGCGTAACGAGGGCTTTGCCCGTGAAACAGCCCGCGTAGGTACGATTAGCCGCCGGCAGCGGCGTAATCGTACGCATGAAACAAGCAAGCCGTCTGAAGATTGATTTTCAGACGGCTTGCTTTGATCGACTTCCAACTGTGTTCGCTGCGGCAGCTGCATTCGTACGATTACGGCTTACAGCCTAATCGTACCTACGGTGGGTTGCCGGTTGTGTGCTTCGCATCCGAATCCGCCGGCTTTTGCATGCTATGTCATGATGATTTATTTAAGCGGGCATGACTTCCGTTTTATATTTTGTGCAACACACTATAAAAACAGCCCTTTTAAACCGAAATCCCGGTTCAAAAGGGCTGTTTATCTTTTCAGACGGCTTGGCGCCATCTTCACACGAATTACATATTTTCAGTAAAGGTGCGGGTGATCACGTCGCGTTGTTGCTCGGGGGTGAGCGAGTTGAAGCGCACGGCGTAGCCGGACACGCGGATGGTGAGCTGCGGGTATTTTTCCGGGTTGGCGATGGCTTCTTCCAAGGTTTCGCGGGTCATCACGTTTACATTCAGGTGTTGGCCGCCTTCCACTTGCGGACGGTTGCTGAAATCAACCGGAATTTCGCGGTAAGACACTTCGCCCAGCTGCGGCAGCGGCAGCACGGTGTCGGCTTCGAAATCGTTGCTGTTGGCGCACAGGCAGCGCACTTCTTGGGCTTCGTCATCCAAGAGCCAGAATGAGTTGAGCAGGGCCGGGTTTTGCGATTGGGTGATTTGGATGCCTTTGATCATGTAACTTCCTTTCGTTTATGTGCGATTAAAAATAGATTATGTGAATTGTATACCCTGCACCTGAAAAGAAATTGACTTGAATCAAATTACAAAATCCTACACGCTGCTATAAAAGAGCGCTTTGGCTTTTGGCTAAGCTTTTGAATCTTTAAAAGCTCTTGTTAAGCAGGCCGTTTCCCGCCGCTGCTTTTGTGCAAAGCGGTTTGCTGTGTTTGATGCGGCGGTGCAGCATGCTGCGAAAGCACTATTTCGCAATGTATGAAATTATGTTACAAAGCATGCCTCTTAAAACGAATATAAATGCATTATATGGATACCTCTTTGATTTTGCAGATTATTGTGCTTTTGGGCGCAATTTTTCTCGGCGTGCGCTTGGGCGGCATGGCCATCGGCTACACCGGCGGCTTGGGCGTGGCGGTGTTGGCGCTGGGCTTGGGGCTGGCGCCCGGGCATATTCCGCACGATGTGATTTTGATCATTATGGCGGTGATTGCAGCGATTGCGGCTTTGCAGCTGGCCGGCGGCCTCGATTATCTGGTGCGCATGGCGGAAAATATTTTGCGCAGAAACCCGAAAAACATCAATTTCTTAGCGCCCACGGTTACTTATTTTCTCACCATTTTAGCGGGCACCGGCCACACGGCTTATTCGATGATGCCGGTGATTGTGGAGGTGGCCAAAAGTGAAAACATCAAGCCCAGCGCGCCTTTGAGCATTGCGGTGGTGGCTTCGCAAATCGCCATCACCGCCTCGCCCGTGAGCGCGGCGGTGGTGTTTATGAGCGGCATACTCGAGCCTTTGGGCGTGAGCTATCCTAGGCTTTTGCTGATTTGGTTGGCCACGACTTATGCGGCCTGCATGCTGGTGGCTTTGCTGATTAATCTTTTTTTCAAGCTGGATTTGTCGCAAGACCCGGTTTACCGGCAGCGCTTGGCTGCGGGCTTGGTGCTGCCACCTGAGCGCGGTGCGCGGGCGGCGCTGCCCAAGGGCGCGCGTTTGTCGGTGTGGATTTTCCTGCTCGGCGTGGTGGCGGTGGTGCTTTATGCCTGCGCGATTTCACCGGCCATCGGCTTGGTGGAAAACCCGGTGCTGCCGCGCGATGGTGCGATTGTGAGCTTTATGATGATTATTGCCACGCTGATTGTGATTTTTTGCAGGCTCGACACCGGCAAGCTTTTGGAAACCAGCACCTTCAAATCGGGCATGGCCGCCTGCGTGTGCGTGCTCGGCGTGGCGTGGCTGGGCGACACTTTTGTGAATGCGCATTTGGATGCGGTGAAAGAAACCGCCGCCGCGCTGGTGAGCAATTATCCGTGGCTTTTGGCGGTGGCGCTTTTCTTTGCCAGCATGCTGCTTTATTCGCAAGCGGCCACGGCCAAGGCGATTATGCCGGCGGTGGTGCTGGCGCTGGGCATCACGCCGGCGAATAATGGGCAGGTGTATATTTTGGTGGCGAGCTTTGCGGCGGTGTCGGCGCTGTTTGTGCTGCCCACTTATCCCACGCTGCTGGGCGCGGTGCAGATGGACGACACCGGCAGCACGCGCATCGGCCGCTTTGTGTTCAACCATTCGTTTTTGCTGCCGGGCGTGCTGGCAATTGTGTTTGCCGTGGCGTTGGGCTTTTTGGTGGCACCTTTGGTGTTGTGAACCATGATGCATCACAAACAGGCCGTCTGAAAGCCTTCAGACGGCCTGTTTGTTTGGTATAACTTGTTTACGCCGCTTTGCCGCGTTTGCCGAAATAGATAAAGCCGATAATGCCCAGCACCACCATCGGCAGGCTCAGCCATTGCCCCATCGACAAGCCCCAAGTGAGCAGGCCGAGGTAATCGTCGGGCTGGCGCGCAAATTCGGCGATAAAGCGGAAAAAGCCGTAGCCCGCCAAAAACACCATCGCCACTTGGCCGGTGGGGCGTGGTTTTTTCGAGAAAAGCCACACAATCACAAACAGCGCCACGCCCTCCAGTGCAAATTGGTAAAGCTGCGACGGGTGGCGCGGCAGCATGCCGTATTGGGTGAGCCAGGCCGCCCATTGCGGGTTGTGGGCGGCGGCGGTTAAATCTTCATAGCGCGCCTGCGGAAAGCCCATCGCCCAAAAAGCATTGATGTCGGTGACGCGGCCCCACAATTCGCCGTTGATAAAATTGCCGATGCGCCCTGAAGCCAGCCCCAAAGGCACGAGCGGTGCCACAAAGTCGGCTACTTTCCAAAAGCCGATGTGGTGCTTGCGGCCAAACAGCCACATCGCCACCAGCACGCCCAAAAAGCCGCCGTGAAACGACATGCCGCCTTCCCACACTTTGAGAATATCCAGCGGATGGGCGAGATAATCGGAAAATTTGTAAAACAACACATAGCCCAAGCGCCCGCCCAAAATCACGCCGATCACGCCCCAAGTGAGGAAATCGTCGAGCATTTCTTTGGTAAACACCGTGTTGCCTTCTGCAATGCGGCGCCGGCCGAGCCAGATAAACAGCACAAAGCCGATAATATAGCTGAGCGCATACCAGCGGATGGCCAAGGGGCCGATGCTGAGCAATATCGGGTCAAACTGCGGATGTATCATCATGATGCGTGGCCTTGAAATTTTTCAAGCGGCCATTATAGCCCAAAGCGCTGCTGTGGCGCGGCGCTTGAAAGGTAAGGAAAGGCTAAAGACACAATATCCCACAGGCCGTCTGAAACTTTTCAGACGGCCTGTGGGATAACTTTGTGCACATAATTGCGCGATTTCAACGCCAATCTGCTTTGCGGCGGCTGCAGCCATAGAACGGCCTATATTTTAAAGAGGCTCAGAGCAACTCATGCCGATAAAATTCACTCGCCGGAGCTATTCAGAGCCCCTTAAAAATCCCCACATCAAAAATAATTGAGCGGTGATTGCTTGCCGCAAACCAAAGCATAAGCCGTCTGAACGCGCATAAAGCATAATCAGACATTTTGTCGGCTTCTTAATCGTTAACAATTGGTATAAAATAGCCGCACAAGGTTTTATCCACATAAGGCCGTCTGAAACGCTTTCAGACGGCCTGCTGAAATTAAGTCAATCAGAACCAGAATCAAGGAAACCACCATGCCAGCCTACCGTTCCAAAACCTCCACCCACGGCCGCAATATGGCCGGCGCGCGCGCGCTGTGGCGCGCCACCGGCGTAACCGACGAAGATTTCGGCAAGCCGATTATCGCCATTGCCAACTCGTTTACCCAATTCGTGCCCGGCCATGTGCATCTGCACAATATGGGGCAGCTGGTGGCGCGCGAAATCGAAAAAGCCGGCGGCCTGGCCAAAGAATTCAACACCATCGCGGTGGACGACGGCATCGCCATGGGCCACGGCGGCATGCTTTATTCGCTGCCCAGCCGCGATTTGATTGCCGATTCGGTGGAATATATGGTCAACGCGCATTGCGCCGATGCGCTGGTGTGCATTTCCAATTGCGACAAAATCACCCCCGGCATGCTGATGGCCGCGCTGCGCCTGAATATCCCCACCGTGTTTGTATCCGGCGGGCCGATGGAAGCGGGCAAGGTAATCGGCGTGGCCAATATTGTGGACGGGCGCAAGCTCGATTTGGTGGATGCCATGGTGGATGCGGCCGACGACAGCATCAGCGATGAAGAAGTGGCTGCGGTGGAGCGCAGCGCCTGCCCCACTTGCGGCTCTTGCTCGGGCATGTTCACCGCCAATTCGATGAACTGCCTCACCGAAGCCTTGGGCTTGTCGCTGCCGGGCAACGGCTCGCTTTTGGCCACCCATGCAGGCCGCAAAGAATTGTTTCTCGAAGCCGGCCGCCTGATTGTGGATATCACCAAACGCTATTATGAAGAAGACGATGAGCGCGTGTTGCCGCGCAATATCGCCACCAAAGCCGCGTTTGAAAACGCCATGAGCCTCGATGTGGCCATGGGCGGCTCCACCAACACCGTGCTGCACCTTTTGGCCGCCGCCAACGAAGCCGAAGTGGATTTCAAAATGGCCGACATCGACCGCATCAGCCGCCGCGTGCCGTGTTTGTGCAAAGTGGCGCCGGCCACGCAGAAATACCATATGGAAGACGTGCACCGCGCCGGCGGCGTGATGAGCATTTTGGCCGAGCTTGCCCGCGCCGGCAAACTGCACACCGATGTGCCCACCGTGCACGAACATACTCTGCAAGCCGCGCTGGATAAATGGGACATCACCAACCCGGCCAATGAAGCGGCGCACACACGCTACAAAGCCGCGCCCGGCGGCGTGCGCACCACCGAAGCCTTTTCGCAAAACCGCCAATGGCCGAGCCTGGATCTCGACCGTGAAAACGGCTGCATCCGCAGCCAGGCGCACGCGTATTCGCAAGACGGCGGCCTGGCGGTGTTGTTCGGCAACATCGCCGAGCGCGGCTGCGTGGTGAAGACCGCCGGCGTGGACGACAGCATTCTCACCTTTAAAGGCCGAGCGCGCGTGTTTGAAAGCCAAGATGATGCCGTGGCGGCGATTCTCGACAATCAAATCGAGGCCGGCGATATTGTGATTATCCGCTACGAAGGCCCCAAAGGCGGCCCCGGCATGCAAGAAATGCTTTATCCCACGAGCTATTTAAAATCCAAAGGCTTGGGCAAAGCATGCGCCTTGCTCACCGACGGGCGCTTTTCCGGCGGCACATCGGGCTTGAGCATCGGCCACGTTTCGCCCGAAGCGGCCGAGGGCGGCGCAATCGGCTTGGTGGAAGAGGGCGATGCGGTAGAAATCGACATCCCCAAACGCAGCATCCACTTGGCCGTGCCGTTTGACGTGCTCGAACAGCGCCGCGAAGCAATGGAAGCGCGCGGTGCAGCCGCTTGGAAGCCGCAAAATCGCGAGCGCCAAGTGTCGGCCGCTTTGCGCGCCTATGCCGCCATGACCACCAGCGCCGACACCGGCGCCGTGCGCGATGTGTCGCAAGTTGAGCGCAAAAGCTGAGCCAGCCTGAATTTGCATTGATGGCTGTAAAAGTCTGAGGCCGTCTGAAAAAATTTCAGACGGCCTCAGGCTTTTACAAAATTCATTTTATTATTAAACAACTTATACCAATTCAAAAAAATAACCTTACAAAATAAAAGCAGTTCGGCAGCATCATCCGCGTAGGTCGGATTCTTGAATCCGACATTTGGCCAACGGCCAAAGCGATGTGCGTGCCTTGTTCTGCGAACAAGTGTCGGATTCGAGAATCCGACCTACAGGCTGAAATGTTTTCAGACGGCCTCAGGCTTTTGTGCAGTCCTTGTTTGAATGGCGGCAATAGGATGCAGAGCGCATGCTAAAATGGCGTGAAGCCGCGCCGATAGCAATCCCGCTGTTCAAGCACGGAAATTATACTCATTCAAAAAAGTAAGCTAACAAGGCGGAAGCCTGCGACAGTACAGATAGTACGGCAAGGCGAGACAACGAAGTTAGGTTATTTTTTTGGATTGGTATTATGCGCAAAAAAGGTGGCAATTGCCCCCATTTATGTTGGTGTGGGTGTGCAATAGATGTGGATAAGCCGCGTGATGTGTTGATTGCACAGACAAAAATAAATTTGCTTAAAATATAGGCAAAAGGCCGTCTGAAAATCTGAGCGGCAAGCCGGCGTTTATCCGCATTTGCACGGCAAAAAGCTGTGGGCGGCTTGTGGATAAGGCGGGCTGAGGATTGAAATAATTGCGAAAAATCGAGCTGCTTAAAATTTAATCAATTTAGCGCGGAAAATTCAAAGGGCTTGAGTTTCAAGCCTTGCCCACAGCTTTTGTTTGCTATCTTGTGCAAGATATGTGGATAAGCTGGGCAAGCCATTGTGATGATAACGAAAAATATTGTTGCCTAAAATTTAAGCAATAACCGAATCGGTATCTGCCGGAGAAGAATATGACGATTTTATCTGCCCAAGCGCGCACGGAAGCGGCGCGGCTGCGCTTGCGAAAAAGCCGCCGCTTGGCCACGGGGCTGCTCTTTTTGGCTGCGGTGCTGTTTGTGGTGGCGGCCATGAATGTGCGCCAATATCCGGCGCTGGGCTATGTGAAAGCCTTTGCCGAAGCGGCGATGGTGGGCGCGCTGGCCGATTGGTTTGCCGTTACCGCCTTGTTCCGCCGCCCTTTGGGCCTGCCGATTCCACATACCGCCATTTTGCCGCGCAACCAACACCGTATCGCCGATGAGTTGGGGCGCTTTATTGAAAACAATTTTTTGCAGGGCCGCCCGATTGCGTTGCGCGTGTATCAGGCTGCGCCGAGTGAAAAATTGTTGGCCTGGCTGGCCGCGCCGGCCAACCGCGCGCGTTGGCTGCCGTGGCTGGCCTCGCAGCTGCCGGCGCTTTTGAATGTGGCCAAGCCCGAGCAGGTGGCGCGTTTCGGCAGCATGATGCTGGCCGAGCAATACAGCGGCGACAAAATCGGCAAAACCCTGGCCGATGCGCTCGCGCTGCTGAAATCGCAAGGCTTGCACCAAACGCTCTTGCGCGCTTTGATGAAGCAAACGCGCCGCTGGCTGCGCGATCCGCAAACACGCGCTTTGTTGGAGCAAAATCTGCACGAATGGGCGGCGCGCATTGAAAGCGAAGCGCCCAGCGCCTGGGAAAAAATCAAAGCTTCGCTCAAAGGCTCGCTGGTAGACAGGGTGGATGGTTGGGTGGCCGCCAAAGCGCTCGATTGGGCCGATGATTATCTGGCCGCGGCCTTGGCAGACCCTGAGCACCGTTTGCGCAAAAATGTGGATGAACAAATCGACCGCATCAGCGAAGCCTTGCGCCATTCGCGCCTGTGGCACAAGCGGCTCGAAGCGGGCAAGCGCCAGCTTGCGCATTCCAGCGCGGTGCAGCAAAGCCTGGCGCGGATGTGGCAGAGCCTACAAACGTGGACGGCGGCCGATGTGCAGCAAGCGGATTCGCTCTGGCTCGTGCAGCTCAATAAGTTGTTGGATCATATGCTGGCGCAGGCGGCGCAATACCCGCAATTTATGCGCCGCGCGGATGTGCGTTTGTCGTTGATGGTGCGCGATGGCGTGATGCGCTATAAAGAGCAGGCGGCGCAATTTGTGTCCGATAAGGTGAAAGGCTGGGACAGCCGCGAAATGGTGGAAAAACTCGAATTGAGCGTGGGCCGCGATTTGCAGTTTATCCGCATCAACGGCACGCTGGTGGGCGGCTTGGTGGGGCTGGTGATTTACAGCGTGTCGCAATGGCTGTTTTGATTGCGCAAAAATAAACAAACCATCATTTAATAATACCCATTCAAAAAAGTAAGCTGACAAGGCGGCCCGAAGACAGTACACACATATGGCAAGGCGAGCCAACGCAGTGGGGTTATTTTTTGAATGGGTCTGGCAACTGAAGCTGCGCTTTAACTAGGCTCCTGCCTGCGCAGGAGCGACAGAACGGGCGTTTTGCAAAGGTTTCGGCATTTTTGTGTTATAGTGGAATGCAAGAAAAAGTGATACAAAACCACGCACTATCACGGAGTAGGTTGGGTTGATAAACCCAACGTTTCAGACGGCCCGTGGGCTTGTTGGGTTTTCAACCCAACCTACCCGTCGTGTCACTTTTTTATGCATTCCACTATATGCATACGATTACGCTTTGTTTTGACAAAGCTATAGATGCGGCAATTAATTATTGAATATTCACATCCTCTTACCCGCAGCAGAAACCTGTTCCCTCTCCCGTGGGAGAGGGCTAGGGAGAGGGCAACAAGCCAAAGGCTTGTTTGCCGGCATCTGAAAATGTTCAATATTTAATTGCCGAATCAATAATCGTGCTTGCACAGCAAAGGCCGTCTGAAAAAGTTTTCATACCAATTCTAAAAAATAACCTTACAAAATAAAAGCAGTTCGGCAGCATCATCCGCGTAGGTCGGATTCTTGAATCCGACATTTGGCCAACGGCCAAAGCGATGTGTGTGCCTTGTTCTGCGAACAAGTGTCGGATTCAAGAATCCGACCTACGCGGATGATGTTGCCGAACTGCTTTTATTTTGTAAGGTTATTTTTTAGAATTGGTATAAAGGCCGTCTGAAACTTTTTTCAGACGGCCTTTTCAGATACAAACCGGTGCACACTCACCAAGCCGCCCACACATACCAGCCCAGCGCCAACACGGCCGCCGCCAGCAGCACCCAGGCGCTGATGTGCACCACTTCGCTGATGGCGCGTTTTTGGCTGCGACTGAACAAACGGTGCACAATCAGGCCGATAAGGGCGAGCAAAAAGAAAATTCTTAAAATACGGCCTATCATTTAGATTTCCCAAAGGCCGTCTGAAAGATCTTGAAAGATTGGTTTCTCAAACGGCCATACCAAGCCCACAAAACGGCTTCAAGCCGCTATAATAACCGCTTTCCGTATGTTTTCCCAATAACGATGACCGACAAACACGGCGTGTGGCTGGTTGCCCCGCAAAAAATTCCGTTCAACACTCCGCTGATGCTGCAAAACGGCCAGCAGCTGCCGCGTTTCGACCTGATGATAGAAACCTATGGCACGCTCAATGCCGATAAAAGCAATGCCGTGTTGATTTGCCATGCCTTGTCGGGCAACCACCATGTGGCGGGGCGGCATGCGGCCGGCGATAAATATCCGGGCTGGTGGGACAATATGGTGGGGCCGGGCAAACCCATCGACACAGACCGCTTTTTTGTGGTGGGTCTCAATAATTTGGGCGGCTGCCACGGCAGCACCGGCCCTTTGTCGATCAACCCCGAAAGCGGCGAAGATTACGGTGCCGATTTTCCGGTGGTGACGGTGAAAGATTGGGTGAAATCGCAAGCCATGCTCGCCGATTATTTGGGCATCACGCAATGGGCGGCGGTGGTGGGCGGCAGCCTCGGCGGCATGCAGGCCTTGCAATGGGCGATTGATTATCCCGAGCGGGTGCGCCATGCACTGGTGATCGCCTCGTCGCCCAAGCTTTCCACCCAAAATATCGCGTTTAACGATGTGGCGCGGCAGGCGATTTTAACCGACCCCGATTTTCACGGCGGCCATTATGCCCGCCACCACACGCTGCCCAAGCGCGGCCTGAAAATCGCCCGTATGATGGGCCACATTACCTATTTGGCGGAAGACGGGCTGGGCAAAAAATTCGGCCGCGAATTGCACAGCGATGGTTTTCAATATGGTTATGATGTTGAATTTGAAGTAGAATCTTATCTTCGCTATCAAGGCGACAAATTTGCCGGCCAATTCGATGCCAACACTTATCTGCTAATGACCAAAGCGCTTGATTATTTCGACCCCGCCGCTGAATACGGCAACAATCTGCAAGCGGCGCTGGCGCACACCCGCGCCGGCTTTTTCGTGGCCAGCTTCAGCAGCGACTGGCGTTTTTCCCCCGAGCGCTCGCATGAATTGGTGAAGGCGCTGATTGCCGCGCAAAAGCCGGTGCAATATATCGAGGTGGAATCGCACCACGGCCACGATGCCTTTTTGATGGAAGATGCGCCTTATACCCGCGCCGTGCGTGCGTATATGCACAATGTTTATCAGGAGCGGCAGGCATGATATTGCGCGACGACTTACAATTGATTTACGACTGGGTGCCCGAGGGCAGCCGCGTGCTCGATTTGGGCTGCGGCGACGGAGAGCTTTTATCGGCGCTGGTGGCGCACAAACAATGCAGCGGCTATGGCGTGGAAATCGATACCGACAGCGTGATTGCTGCCATCGGCCGCGGTGTGAACGTGATTCAGGCCGATTTGGAGCAGGGCTTGCTGGCATTCGGCGATCACAGTTTCGATGTGATTGTGCTCAGCCAAACCATACAGGCCATGCAAAACACCGAAACCATTTTGCAAGACCTCACCCGCGTGGCCGGGCAGGCGATTGTGTCGTTTCCCAATTTCGGCTATTGGCGCAACCGATTGCAAATCGCGCTTTTGGGCCATATGCCGGTGTCGGAGCGCATGCCGTATCAATGGTATAACACGCCCAATATTCATTGGTGCACCTTGCAGGATTTCGACCGCTTGTGCGCCAAAAACAATATCCGCGTGCTCGAACGCGCGGTGATGACCGGCAGCAAACGCGTGGATACGCTGCCCAATCTGCTGGGCAGCTTGGCGTTTTACCGCGTGGGCTGAAAATGTGAAAACAAGGCCGTCTGAAAAAAGTTTCAGACGGCCTTGTTTTGCAAGCGGATTGTCAAGGATTGAGCACGAGCGGGAGCGGCGGGTAGGTTGGGTTTATACCAAACCTAAAAAAAACCTTACAAAATAAAAGCAGTTCGGCAGCATCATCCGCGTAGGTCGGATTCTTGAATCCGACGTTTAGCCAACAGCCAAAGCGATGTGCGTGCCTTGTTCTGCGAACAAGTGTCGGATTCGAGAATCCGACCTACGGGCTGAAACTTTTTTCAGACGGCCTTGTTTTGCAAGCGGATTGTTAAGGATTGAGCACGAGCGGAAGCGGCGGGTAGGTTGGGTTGTAAACCCAACAAATCCACAAGCCGTCTGAAACGTTGGGTTATCAACCCAAGCTACGCTGCTTTAGCATACTGTTTTCTAAACTTTTTTGTATTTCACAATAGTGCGGCAAGACGGGGCAACGCAGTAAGGTTATTTTTTTGAATGCGTATCATCAGGGATTTGCCGCAAGCGGGCGCAGTTGCAAAGCCAAGTTTTCATTTTTCACACGCACCAATAAATCGATATTCGGATGTTTGCCCGGATGCGCCGCGGCATCGGCCACATGTTCGGCAAAAAGCACCAAGCCGCGCTCGGCGGCTGCGGCATTCAGGCGGCCGTTGAATTCGACAGCCAGCGCGTGGTAAAGCTTGAGCGAGCCGAGCTTGCCGGGCGCGGCGGGAATGTGGTGGATAGCGCTGCCTGTTTCATCGCACACATCCAGGCCGCTCAGATGGTCGATGGCGGGCAGGGTGGCGAGGTTTTCTTGGAAATTCATAATCATCCTTGGATGGTAAATATCATTAATACCCATTCGAAAAAATAAGATAACAAGGCGGCGAGCCGAAGACAGTACACCTAGGGTCTGTTCACATTTCATCACGCGGTAATCTTTTGGCTCAAAAACGTGCATGCTGCGTTGAAAATGCTCGCAAGGTGTTCAACCTTGCTGCGCTTTTCGCCTTGCAAGCGCGCTTTTGCGCTCAAAATCTTACGCACGGATGAAATGTGAACAGACCCTAGTACGGCAAGGCGAGACAACGCAGTTAGGTTATTTTTTCGAATTGGTATAAGGCCGTCTGAAACTATTGGCGCAATGGTTTTCAGACGGCCTTTGTTTTATTCGGCGCAATCAGCGGGTGCCGAAGATTTTGTCGCCGGCATCGCCGAGGCCGGGAATGATATAGCCGTGTTCATCCAAATGGCTGTCGAGCGCGGCGCTGTAGATGGTGACATCGGGATGCGCTTCGTTTACCGCTTTCACGCCTTCGGGCGCGGCCACGAGCACCAGCACTTTGATGTTGCGGCAGCCTTTGCTTTTGAGCAGATTGATGGTGGCGTTCACCGAGCCGCCGGTGGCGAGCATGGGGTCGAGAATCAGCGCCGGGCGCTCGTTCATGCTGTCGACCAGCTTTTCAAAATACGACACCGGTTGCAGGGTTTCTTCATCACGTTGCAGGCCGACCACGCTGATTTTGGCGGTGGGAATCAAATCGAGCACGCCGTCGAGCATGCCCAAACCGGCGCGCAGAATCGGCACCACGGTGAGGGTTTTGCCTTTGATGCGCTGGCCTTCGATGTCGCCGCACCAGCCGTCGAGAATATAGTTTTCGGTTTCGAAATCGCGGCTGGCTTCATAAGCCATCAGGCGCGCCAGCTCTTTGGCCAGAGCGCGGAATTTGTAGGTGCTCGATTCGGCTTCGCGCATCAGGGTGAGCTTGTGTTTGACCAGCGGGTGGTCGATGATGGTGATGTTCATAATCAATCTTTCGGTGGGCGCGTTCAGACGGCCTGTGAAATAAAATACCGGCGCTATTATATAAGCTTTGCGGCCTGCTTGTGAATGGCTTGGGCGGCGCAGCCACAAAAAAACCCTGCTTCAAGCAGGGTTTCGGCGCAATATCATCACGCTTTGAGCGCATCTTGCAATTCGCCGGCTTCATACATTTCCATCATGATGTCGGAGCCGCCGAGAAATTCGCCGTTAACATATAACTGGGGAATGGTGGGCCAATTGCTGTATTCTTTGATGCCTTGGCGCACGGCTTCGTTTTCCAACACATTAACGGTGACGAAATCTTCGCAGCCCGAAGCTTGCAGCAGCTGCACGGCACGCGATGAGAAGCCGCATTGCGGAAACTGCTTGGTGCCTTTCATAAACAATACCACGCGGTGTGTGTTCACCACTTCTTTGATTTGCTCTTGAATGCTCATTTTTTGATCCTTGATGAATAAATCGGTTTTCGGCCGAGGGATAATATAAGGGCGTTTGGCGCAATGCGCAATAGTCCGTTCAGCTTAGCGCGGGCTTTTCAAACACAGCGGCGAAAAAGCCGTCGGTGTGGTGTTCGGCCACATTCATTTTCAGGCAGCGGCCGGTGTCGAGGTTGATTTTGGCGGCGGCCAGCAATTGGGCGCAATCGAGCTGCACCCAGCCGGGATGGTTTGCTAAAAAGCGCGCCACTTGCTGCTCGTTTTCCTGCGGCAGCACGCTGCAGGTGGCATGCACCAGGCGGCCGCCGTCTTTCACGAGCTTGGCCGCTTCGGCCAAAATGCTCGCCTGCTGCTGTTGCAGCTTGGCCAGGGTTTCGGGCGATTGGCGGTATTTCAAATCGGGGTTGCGGCGCAAAGTGCCGAGTCCGGAGCAGGGCGCATCCACCAGCACGCGGTCGGCTTTGCCGGCCAGGCGCGCGATGCGGGCATCGTGTTCATTGTCGATACGCTGCGGGTGGATGGTGGTTACGCCGGCGCGGGTCATGCGCGGTTTGAGGTTGGCGAGGCGTTTTTCGGCGATATCGAAAGCATAAATGCGGCCTTTGTTGGCCATCATGGCGGCGATGGCCAGCGTTTTGCCGCCGGCGCCGGCGCAGAAATCCACCACGATTTCGCCGCGCTTGGCGCCCACCAGTAAGGCCAAAAGCTGGCTGCCTTCATCTTGCACTTCAAGCGTGCCGTCGAGAAACAGCGGGTGTTTGTTGAGTGCGATTTTTTCCTGAAAGCGGATGCCCCAAGGCGAATAAGGCGTGGCGGCAGCGGCGAGCCCTTCGGTTTCGAGCGCCGCCAGCACTTTATCGCGCCGGCCTTTGAGCGTGTTCACCCGCACATCGAGCGGCGCGCTTTGGTTGACGCTGCGGCCGAAAGCGAGAATATCGGTTTCGCCCAGATGCTCGGCGAGCGTGTCGATCAGCCATTGCGGCAGCTCGGCGGCGGTGTTGGGCTGGCTGGCAAATTCGGCTTTGCGCGCTTTGAGCTTGCTTAGAAATTCGGTGCGTTCTTCATCCAGCAAAGGTTCGATTTGGCTCAGGTTGATGCTGCGCCCAAGCACCAGCGCGGCCAGCGCGGCTTTTTCAGGTTGCGCGTGCGGGCGGCGCAGGGCGGCGCTGATTTTTTGATAATGGCGCAAGGCGGCGAATGCGGTTTCGGCGATTTCATGGCGGTCGCCGCGGCCAAGCTTGCTGTGGGCGCGGAAATAGGCCGAGAGCACGGCATCGGCAGGCTGCTTGAAAGTGAGCATGTCGGCCAATACGGCGGCGGTGTGGCTGAGTTGATTGGGGGTCATGGTGGATCTTGATAAAGGTGGATGGGCGATTATACGCGATATCGACCATAAAAAGTTTCAGACGGCCTCCACAGGCCGTCTGAAACTTTTATGGTTGGATTTAAGGCTTCACGGTTTGGCCGTTGATTTTGACGCTGGTGAGCTTTAAATCATAAGTTTTGCCGTCGTCGCTGTAGCTGATTTGGGCGGGAATATTGTTAAAGGCCGGGGCAAAGGCGTAATTCACGGTGCTGTCGCCGCGCTGCACGCGGTATTTGTTTACCGTGGTGCGGCCGCCGGCAATGCTGAACTGGCTGCTGCCTGCCGGGCTCAAGCCGCCTACGTTATAAAGCTTTTTGCCGTTGGTGATTTTCAGGCCGGCGGGAAGCTTGGCATCGTTGGCGGCCAATTGCCAGGCAAGCGTGAATAAATCCATGGTGGGGCCGGCCACCGATTCGGTTTTTTGTTCGCCGGCTTTTCCATAGGTGACTTTGCCGCCGCTGAAACGGGCTTCGGCATAGGTTTTGCCGCTGCGGACGTCTTTATAATAAGTGGGGCGCAAGGTGTTGCCTGAAATGGTGCCGCCCGATTCGAAGCGGATGCTGTAAAGCGGCACTTTGATGTTGGACACGATTTTATAATTGTTGCCGTTGCGGGTGAAGGTCATCACGGCGGGAATGCCGTAGCTGCCCGAATAGCGCAATTCGGCCGATTGCGGCAGCTCGGCGGCAAAAGCGGGCGCGGCCAAGGCGGCTGCGGCGGCGAAAGCGGCGGTGTGTAAAATGGTTTTGTTCATATTTTCCTCTCTATGCTTGTTACTGGCTTTTAGGCCAAAAGCGCATCGGCGCTTGCCTGATGGTGGATGTTGCGCACGCGGTTGCCGTCGATTTTTAAGCGGCCTGCCACAAAATCGGCCACCGCGCGGGGAAACAATTGATGCTCCACGGCCAACACGCGCGCGGCGATGTTGTCGGCGCTGTCGTTGTCGTGCACCGGCACCACGCCTTGGGCGATAATCGGGCCGCAATCGAGCTCGGGGGTAACGAAATGGATGGTGCAGCCGGCAATGCGGCAGCCCGCTTCCAGCGCACGCTCGTGGGTGTGCAAACCGGTGAAAGCGGGCAGCAGCGAAGGGTGGATATTGATCAGGCGGCCGGAATAATGCGTGCAGAATTCAGGCGTGAGAATGCGCATAAAGCCGGCCAGCACCACCAAGTCGGGCTGATAAGCATCGATTTTCTGCATCATGGCCTGATCGAATTCGAGGCGGCTGCCGAATGCTTTGTGCTCGAGGCTGTCGGTGGCGATGCCGCGTTCGGCCGCCCAAGCCAGCCCGGCGGCATCGGCGCGGTTGCTCAGCACCGCCGCAATGCGGGCATTGGGAATAGCGGCTTCTACAATGGCCTGCATATTGCTGCCGCGGCCGGAAATCAGGATAACGATGTTTTTCATAGTGGGCTGTATTGTGCAGATAAGGGCAAGATAAGCATATATTTTGCGGAAAACAAGGCATTTAGCCGGATTTAACCGAAAGTGTGCCAAGTTTTCAGACGGCCTTGATGTTTAAAATCAGGCCGTCTGAAAAGATAACGGATATTGTAATCCCGAAACACACCTTATACCAACAATACTTGCTGAGCCTGCCTGAGCAAGCCTGCGGCCAGATAAAGCATCATCAGCGCAATGCCACCATCGAGCAG
Source organism: Uruburuella suis (assembly GCF_022870845.1). Lineage (GTDB taxonomy): Bacteria > Pseudomonadota > Gammaproteobacteria > Burkholderiales > Neisseriaceae > Neisseria > Neisseria suis. The sequence goes on along the minus strand of NZ_CP091507.1, from coordinate 1,523,156 downwards.
CTGCCACACCCGCTCGCGCCGAAACAGCGGCAGCAGCAGGCGCGTGCCGAAGCCGATCAGGGCAAACCACAGCGCCGAGGCGAGCACCGCGCCGGCGGTGAACCACATTTTCTGCGGCACCGGCAAGCTTGCCGCGCTGCCGCCGATCAGCATCACCGCATCCACATACACATGCGGGTTGAGCAGCGTGAGCGCCAGCGTGATGCCGATGGCTTTGAGCGTGCCCATGCCCGCTTCGTTGCCGCCGGCCGCCTGCATTTGGCCGCCGCCTTTCCAAGCGCGCCTGGCGCTTAAGGCGGCATAGGCCAGCAGAAAAAGGCCGCCGGCCAGCGAGAGCAGCGCCGCGGCCACGGGGCGGCCGGAGAGCAGGGCGCCGATGCCGAACACGCCGGCAGAAATCAGCAACACATCGCACAGCCAGCAAGTGAGCACAATGGCGGTGATGTTGTGTTTAATCAGGCCTTGTTTCAGCACAAAAGCATTTTGTGCGCCGATGGCAACAATCAGGCCGGCGGTGATCATTAATCCGGAGAAAAAAGCAGTCATGGCAATATCGCAAAAAAATGAAGAGATGCGCCATTATCGGCAGCGCAGCAGCGCCTTGCCAGCAAGTTAAATATTTTTCAGACGGCCTGAAAAACACTTCATCAATCTGTTATCACTTTTTGAGGCCGTCTGAAAGCGCAGATGGCAGCGATAGGCATTAACGTTTACAATCGACGCAGTAAACAATCAAGGGAAACCTTTATGCAATGGGACGGCAAACAAATGGCGGCGCTGGCCGCCGCTGCCGACAGCGGCAGCTTCGAGCAGGCCGCGGCGCAATTGCGCATCACGCCATCGGCTGTGTCGCAGCGCATTCGCGCGCTGGAAGAGGCCGCCGGCGCGCTTTTGCTCAGCCGCTCGCGCCCCTGCCGCCCGACCGAGCACGGCCGGCGGCTGTTGCGTTATTGGCGCCAGGTGATGAGTTTGCAGCAAGAGCTGGATAATGAGCTGCAACAGCAATCTTCGCAGCTGGCGCTGGCGGCCAATCACGATTCGCTCGACACCTGGCTGCTGCCGCTCTTGGCAGAAGCGGCGGCCGAGGAGCAATTGCTGCTCGATATCCAGACGGAAGATCAGGAGCACACCCGCGCGCTGATGGCCGAAGGGCGCGTGATGGCGGCGGTGAGCAGCGAGGCGGTGCCGATACACGGCTGCGAAGCTTACCCGCTGGGCAGCCTGCGCTACCGCCTAATGGCCGCGCCCGCTTTTGCCGAGCGCTATTTTTCAGACGGCCTCAGCCCGGCCGCCTTGCGGCGCGCGCCTTTATTGGTGTTTAACCGCAAAGACAATCTTCAGGCCGATTTTTTGCGCACGCATTTGCAGGCCGATGCGGCGATGTGCCCCACGCACTATATTCCTTCTTCTTATGCGTTTTTTCAGGCAGTGTGCTTGGGGTTGGGCTACGGCATGTTGTTTGACCAGCAGCTGCAAAGTGTGCAGCCGCAAGGGCGGCATCTGCGCGATTTGTGCCCCGGGAAGCATATCGATGTGCCGCTTTTCTGGCATTGCTGGCAGGTGCAGCCGCCCAAATGGCAGCGTTTGCGGCAGCGAGTGCAGCAGGCGGCGAAGCTGCATTTGGCTGTGGATTAGGGTCTGCCCGCCTTTTATTGTATGGCTATATTTTGGCGGAAGCATAAAAAGGCCGTCTGAAATTTTCTTTCAGACGGCCTTTTTGTTTTTATTTACAGGTTGATAGTTGGTGCGGTTTGCCGGCGTTATACCAATCCAAAAAAATAACCTAACTTCGTTGTCTCGCCTTGCCGTACTATCTGTACTGTCGCAGGCTTCCGCCTTGTTAGCTTACTTTTTTGAATTGGTATTATTTCTGTTTGGGGCGAAATGCTTGGCAAACGGCTTCATCGGTTTCGATAAATGCGCCGCCGATTAAGTCGATGCAATACGGAATGGCACTGAAAAGGCCGTGCACCTGGATATTGCCCGCTGCATCGCGCACGCCGCCGAGGGTTTCGGCGATGGCTTTGGGGCGGCCGGGCAGGTTTACAATCAAACAGCGGCCGCGTATGCCGGCGGTTTGGCGCGATAAAATGGCGGTGGGCACATAATAAAGGCTGATTTGGCGCATTTGCTCGCCAAAGCCCGGCATTTCTTTATCGATTACTGCCAGCGTGGCTTCGGGGGTGATGTCGCGCAGGGCGGGGCCGGTGCCGCCGGTGGTAAACACCGCATCGCAGCCTTCGTCATCGGCCATGCGGCGCAAGACGGCTTCGATTTCGGCCTGCTCATCGGGAATCAGCGCTTCCACAAAGCGGATGGGGTTTTTCACCGTGCTGCCGAGCCAGTTTTTCAATGCCGGTATGCCCTCATCGGCATACACGCCGCTGCTGGCTCTGTCGCTGGTGGCAATCAGGCCGAAGGTGATGGTTTGCATAGATTTATCCTTTCAGACGGCCTATAAATCCACCAGCAAACGGCGGATGGTTTCGATGGCCTGATGGGTTTGGCGGCTGCGGAAATCGGGCGAATTATCGGCCTGGCCGTTGACGCCGGCAATGCCGATCACGCCGCACAAATGGGCATAAGGCAGGCCCACTTCGCGCGCGAGCACGGCTTCGGGCATGCCGGTCATGCCGATTACGTCAACACCGTCGCGACGGTATTTTTTCAATTCGGCCAAGGTGGGCAGGCGCGGGCCCTGAATGCAGCCATACACACCCCGGCTCACCACGGCGGTGCCTTGTTGCTCGGCGTGTTGCAGAATATTGAGGCGCAATTCGTGATCATAAGGGTGGGTGAAATCGATGTGCACCACTTCTTGCGAGCGGCCTTCAAAAAAGGTGCAGGCGCGGCCGGAGGTGTAGTCGATGATGTTGTCGGGCACAATCAGCGAGCCGGGCTCGTGCGCTTCGTTGAGGCCGGCCACCGTGGCCACGGAAATAATGTGGTCTGCTTTGGCCGAATGCAGCGCCCAAATATTGGCGCGGTAATTGATTTCATGCGGTGAGAGCGTGTGGTTGAGGCCGTGGCGGGCGATAAACATGATTTCATGGCTGCCCAGTTTGCCCATCATCAACGGGCTGCTCGGCAGGCCGTAGGGCGTGCGCACGATGCGGCGGTGGGTAATGTTCATTTCGGGCAGGCGGGTGAGGCCGCTGCCGCCGATAATCGCTATCATGGGCGCTGCTTTCGTGAGGAAGGAGAGAGAAGCATTGTAAAGGATTCGACTGCTGCTGGGTAGGCAGTTCGGATAGGGCGAAATAAAGGCCGTCTGAAATATTTTTCAGACGGCCTTTGTGCAAATTGTTTACTTCATATCATTTATTTGATGTGCGGCGCGATGATTTGCAGCATTTGTGCCAACACTTTCGGGTTGGCCGCCACCACATCGCCGCTTTCCAGCCAGCTCTCGTTGCCCTGCATATCGGTAACGATGCCGCCGGCTTCCTGCACAATCAGTGCACCGGCGGCGATGTCCCACGGCTTGAGGTTGAATTCGAAAAAGCCATCGAGGCGGCCGCAGGCCAGGGCGCACAAATCAAGCGCGGCTGCGCCTTCGCGGCGGCCGCCGGCGGTTTTGGCGAGGAAGTCTTTCAAAATGGCCAGATAAGTGTCCATCATGCTTTGGTCAACCACGGGAAAGCCGGTGCCGATCAGGCAGCGGTTGAGCTCGATGCGATTGGATACGCGGATGCGGCGGTCGTTGCGCAGCGCGCCTTGGCCGCGCGACGCCATATAGCAATCGTTGCGCTCGGGCGCGTAAACCAGCGCTTCCTGCAACTTGCCTTTGTGCAGCAAAGCCATTGAAATGGCATATTGAGGGTGGCCGTGCAGGTAATTGGTGGTGCCGTCGAGTGGATCGATAATCCATTCGTATTCAGGCACGGCCGGCACATCGGCGGCATCCACCTGCTCGATGGTCACACCTTCGCGGGTTTTGCTGGCGCGAAAATAGCCGCCTTCTTCGCTGCGCACGAGATGGGTGGGATAGCTGTAAAAGAGGGTGTCGAGCAGAATCGATTCGGATTGGCGGTCGATATCGGAAACAAAATCGTTAAACGCTTTGCTGTCTACTTTAACGGCATCGAGATTGGCCGAAGCGCGAATCATCATATCGCCGGCTTTGCGCGCGGCTTTGAATGCGGTGTTTAAAATCGGGTTCATGGTGCTCTTTCTATCGGGTACAATGCGCCAAACCGCCGAAAAGCGGTGCAGCAAAACGTGAAACAGGCAGAAACCGCAAGCCCTCGGGGGCGGCTTCCAATGTTAAAGATCAGGTTTCAGACGGCCTGCACCTGCACCTGCATCAGCGAAGCAGGCCGTCTGAATATTTTTCGCGCATTATACGCGCTTTCCGTCAATCTTTCCGAAAATAAATCAAGCATGACAAACCCAAAAACCGGCATCCCCGCTTATTTGAACCATATCCGCATCGTGCTCTCGCGCACCAGCCATCCGGCCAATATCGGCGCCGCCGCGCGCGCCATGAAAACCATGGGCTTGAGCCGGCTCACCTTGGTGGCGCCGCAATTAATCGCCACCCCGATGACGCCCGAACCGCCGCTTTTCGATGCCGCCTGCCCGCAGGCATTCAAGCTGCCGCAAGAGAGCTTTGTGCTGGCTTCGGGTGCGGCCGATGTGTTGGAAAACGCGCAAATCGCCGCCACGCTGGCAGAAGCGCTGGCCGACACCACCTTGAGCTGCGCACTCACCAGCCGCAGGCGCGAGCTCACCTCGCCGCTGCAAACGCCGCGCGAATTGGTGCCCGAATTATTGCAGGCAGCGCAAGCCGGGCAGCAAGTGGCTTTGGTGTTTGGCAATGAAACCTTCGGCCTCAATATCGAAGAAGTGCAAAGCTGCAACCGGCTGATGACCATCAACGGCAACCCCGATTATTTTTCGCTGAACCTCTCGCAAGCAGTGCAGGTGGTGTGCTATGAATTGTTCAGCCAAGTGGGCGCGCCGATGACGCACCTCGAGCGGGAAACCAACCCCGCCACCCAAGCGCAAATCGCCGGCATGGTGGCGCATTTGGAAAGCGTGATGAACGATGTCGGTTTCTTCAACCGCCGCAACAGCGAGCGCCTGATGCGGCGCATGCAAAACCTGTTTGCCCGCGCCAACACCGAAACCGAAGACATCGATATCTTGCGCGGCTTCCTCAACACAGTAAAACGCAATCTGAAATAGGCCGTCTGAAATGAATTATGCCCTCGATGCGCTGTGGTGGCGCCTGACCGACCCCAATGTGCGCGACCTAGCCGCCATCCTCACCGCGCCGCCTTTGTGGCACAGCGGCTGCGAATTGCCGCTGCGCGAATTGCTGGGTGAAACAGGCTTTCGCTATTTATTGGCGCTCGACAGCCAACCCGCGCCTTTGCAGCAGCATCTGGCCGCAGAAGCGCCGTTTGCCCACCGCTTGGGCTTTTATGCCGAAAGCCTGCTGGCATTTTGGCTGCAACACGCGCCGCATGCGCAATTGTTTGCGCGCAACCTGCCGGTGAAAAACGAACAAAACGGCCAAACACTCGGCGCGTTGGATTTCGTTTGCGCGCTAAACGGCAAAATCTACCATCTCGAATTAACCTGCAAATATTACGGCGCAACCAGCGGCAGGCCGTCTGAAATGGCCGGCCTCAATCCGCACGACCGCTTGATTGATAAAGCCGGCAAACTCACGCAACAGCTGGCGTGGAGCCGCCATGCGGCAGGCGTAGCCGCTTTGCAGCAGGCCGGCATTGCCGCCGATAAAATGCATGCAGCCTCATTGGTGCGCGGCATTGGCTTTTCCGCTGCCGGCCAAGCCGCTTCGATTGCACCTTTGAATGCTTGCGGCTGGCACGGCCTATATATCGGCGATTGGGCACAATATCCGCATTCAGACGGCCTGCAAACACGCTGTTATCTGCTGCCGCCGATGCACATCTTGTCGCCCGCCCGCGTGCCGCCAGCGTATGCCGAAGAAATCGGCGCATTGGCGCAAATCCACTTCGGGCAAGTGGCTTTGCTGCAAAAGCGCCCCGACGGCTATTGGCATGAAACCGCACGCCTGATGAAGGCCATCGGCTCTGAGGCCGTCTGAAACCATGCAGAAATATATTTTATTTTCACATTGTGATACACTTGCAATTTACTTTTAAAGCCCCAATTATCGGGGCTGCAAACAACCAAAGCAGGCAAAACGCCTGCTTGCATTGATTAACACCAACAGAATTAAGGGCTTATAATGAGCGTAACCGTAGAAACTTTAGAAAACCTCGAGCGCAAAGTTGTTTTGTCTTTGCCGTGGAGCGAGATTAACGCCGAAACCGACAAACGTTTGCAGCAAACCCAACGCCGCGTGAAAATCGACGGCTTCCGCCCGGGCAAAGCGCCGATGAAAATGGTGGAATCCATGTATGGCGCCGGTGTGCAAAACGATGTGATGAACGAGCGGGCTCAAAAAGCATTCTACGATATTGCCGTGAGCGAAGATTTGCGCGTGGCCGGCATGCCCCGTTTTGAAGGTGTGGACGAGCAAGACGACAAAGAAGCCTTTAAAGTGGCTGCCATTTTCGAAGTGTTTCCCGAAGTGACCGTGGGCGACTTGAGCGCACAAGAAGTGGAAAAAGTTACCGCCGAAGTGGGCGATGCCGAAATCGACAAAACCATCGAAATCCTGCGTCAACAACGCACCCGCTTCAACCACGTTGAGCGCGAAGCCCAAAACGGCGACCGTGTGATTATCGATTTCGAAGGCAAAATCGACGGCACCCCGTTTGAGGGCGGCGCTTCGCAAAATTACCCGTTTGTGCTGGGCAACGGCCAAATGCTGCCCGAATTCGAAGCCGGCGTATTGGGCTTGAAAGCAGGCGAAAGCAAAGATGTGGAAGTGAATTTCCCTGAAGATTATCACGGCAAAGATGTGGCCGGCAAAACCGCCGTGTTCACCATCACCTTGAGCAATGTTTCCGAAGCCGCGCTGCCGGAAGTGGATGAGCAATTTGCCAAAGCCTTGGGCATTGCCGATGGCGATGTGGCCAAAATGCGCGAAGAAGTAAAGAAAAACGTGTCGCGCGAAGTTGCGCGCCGCACTGCAGAGCAAACCAAAGAAGCGGCAATGGAAGCCCTGCTCAAAGCCACTGAAATCCAGCTGCCCAAATCCTTGGTGGCCGAAGAAGCCGCCCGCCTGGCTGCCGAAATGAAGCAAAATTTCGTTAACCAAGGCATGGCCGATGCTGCCAACTTGGATCTGCCAGCCGATATATTTAACGAGCAAGCCGAACGCCGCGTGGCATTGGGCTTGATTTTGGCCAAGCTCGTAGAAGAAAACAAACTCGAGCCCACCGAAGAGCAAATCAAAGGTGTGGTGAGCGAATTTGCCGACAGCTATGAAGATCCGCAAGAAGTAATCGATTGGTATTTCGCCGACCAACAGCGTCTGCAAGGCCCGACTTCTCTGGCTATTGAAGCCAATGTGGTGGATTTTGTGTTGGGCAAGGCCAAAGTAAACGAAAAAGCTTTGTCATTTGATGAAGTGATGGGCGCACAAGCCTGATGATGGCAAAGGCCGTCTGAACGCACAAAAGCACTCAGGCTGCGCTTGGGTGCTTTTTTAGCACCACAAGCAAAGCCTGAGCCGGAAAACGCAATCTTGCTGTTTGATGGATTGCCGTGCCGGTTGTTTGACTTTGTTGTATGGTTTCATTGTATTTTTGATTATTTATTTCATTATTGCCGGACAGGAGCGCATATGATTCCCGAAATCGAAAACAGCTATTTGGTGCCGACCGTTATCGAGCAAAGCGGCCGCGGCGAGCGCGCATTTGATATTTATTCGCGCCTGCTTAAAGAGCGCATCATCTTTATGGTGGGGCCGGTAAACGACCAAACCGCCAATCTGGTGGTGGCGCAATTATTGTTTTTGGAAAGCGAAAACCCCGATAAAGATATTTTCCTGTATATCAACTCGCCCGGCGGCTCGGTAACCGCAGGCATGTCGATTTACGACACCATGAATTTTATCAAGCCCGATGTGTCGACATTGTGCCTCGGCCAAGCCGCCAGCATGGGCGCGTTTTTGCTCTCGGCCGGCGCCAAAGGCAAGCGCTTTGCGCTGCCCAATAGCCGTGTGATGATTCACCAGCCCTTGATTAGCGGCGGTTTGGGCGGCCAGGCTTCCGACATCGAAATCCATGCTCGGGAGCTGCTGAAATTGAAAGACAAGCTCAACCGCCTGCTGGCCCAGCATTGCGGCCGCGATTTGGCCGATTTGGAGCGCGACACCGACCGCGACAATTATATGTCGGCTGAAGAAGCACGCGTTTACGGCTTGATCGACCAAGTGCTGGAAACCCGCGATAGCATCAAGGCAGATTAAACCTGCTTGCATTTCATCACGGCAGTGTCTTTTATGTATAAAGTGCGCCTGCCGTGTTGAACATAAAACAGGCCGTCTGAAAGTTTTTCAGACGGCCTGTTTATTTTATCGGCAACAACAACTTATACCAAACCTAAAAAATAAGATAACAAGGCGGCGAGCCGCAGACAGTACAACTATCGTGAAATGCTTAAAAAAGTGCCACAACGGGTAGGTTGGGTTGCAAACCCAACAAAACCTGCAAACCGCAAGAAACGTTGGGTTTGCAACCCAACCTACACCGCTGTGACTTGCTAGGTTGTATAAGTTTTTCATTCATTCCACTATAGTACGGCAAGGCGAGACAACGAAGTTAGGTTATTTTTTTGGATTGGTATTACTTAATGATGATGGCCGTGTTCGCCGTGGGCATGGCCGTGGGCGATTTCTTCAGCGCTGGCTTCGCGCACGCCATCCACCGTGGCTTTAAAGCGGATTTTCATGCCTGCCAGCGGGTGGTTGCCGTCCACCACGGCTTTGCCGTCGGCCACGTCGGTTACGCGGTAAACCAGCACATCGCCGGTTTCGGGGTCGTCGGCTTCAAACATCATGCCGGCTTCCACTTCTACTGGAAACACGCCCACATCTTCGATGCGCACCAATTCCGGATCTTGCTCGCCGAAGGCATCATCGGGAGAGAGCACCACATCCACGGTGTCGCCCACCTCTTTGCCGTGCAGCGCTTCTTCCACCAGCGGGAAGATGCCGTCGTAGCCGCCGTGCAGATAAGCAATCGGCTGCTCGGTTTTGTCGATCAGCTGGTCGTTGGCATCAAACATTTCGTAATTCAAGGTGACAACAGAGTTTTTTGCAATACCCATTTTGGGAGTCCTTTTGCTGTAGGTTGGGTTGGTGACGGGCTATTGTAGCACAGAGCGTCTGCCGCCACAGCGATTCTTGGGTGTAGGAAAATGCATTGTGTTTTCCGTCTGCCGAATGAAATTGTAGTATTTTTGCAACTTTTTCAAAAAAGCAAAACGCACCGCAAAGCTGCTTGCAATAAATGTTTTTGTTGTTGCTTTGTTTCTTAAATTTTTGAAATATATAGATAAATGCCAATCTATCTGCAAAATATGAAATAAATCATCTTTTTGAGGTGAACTTCTTACCGCTTTTGTCATACTAACGGATACATTCTTACTGAATCGTATGTTTTGTTTCGTTGCGTTAGCATAAGGCGTGGGGCATAATTGCTAAAAATTCAGTAATGAATTTGCAATAAGGCTGTGCCATAATGGTCGGCTATTTTAGTTTTCTTGAAATTGATCAAATATAAAGAAGGTATTGAAATGAAAAAATCACTGTTTGCTGCTGCTTTGATGTCTTTGTTCCTGGCTGCTTGCGGCCAAGCTGAAAAAACTACCGAAGCTGCTGCTTCTGCAGCCTCTGCTGCCTCTGAAGCTGTTACCGAAGCCGCTTCTGCTGCTTCTGAAGCTGCAACCACTGCTACTGAAGCCGCTGCTTCTGCTACTGAAGCTGCCGCTTCTGCTACTGAAGCCGCTGCCTCTGCTGTTGAAGCTGCCGCTTCTGAAGCTGCTTCAGCTGCAAAATAATTATATTCTTTCGAATATAGTGCAAAAGCAGGATACTTAAATGTATCCTGCTTTTGTTTTGTTGTGCAGCGTTCAGACGGCCTATTGCAAACAGGCCGTCTGAGCGCTATTGTGCGATAAGCAAATGGCTTTGATACATCATTTCAAAATGTCAGATTGAAACAGGGACACATTTATGCAGGCGCAGGAAATCAAACGGCAATTGCAGGCTTTTTTATCGGGTGCAGAAATTATTGAGGCGGACGATGCTTTTTTGCTGGATCAGCGCCGCCGTTATCGCGGCCGTGCGGATTGGGTGGTGCAGCCGGCCAGCGTAGAAAATGTGCAGCATGTGATGCGGTTTTGCTTTGAACACGGCATTGCGGTTACACCGCAGGGCGGTAACACCGGCCTGTGCGGCGCTGCGGTGCCGGATGGCGGCTTGCTGCTCAGCTTGAGCCGGCTCAACCGCATCCGCAGCATCAGCTTGGCCGACAATGCCATCACGGTGGATGCCGGTGCGGTGCTGCAAAATGTGCAGCAGGCGGCGGCCGAAGCAGGGCGCTTGTTTCCCTTGAGCTTGGCCAGTGAAGGTTCGTGCCAAATCGGCGGCAATATCGCCTGCAATGCCGGCGGCCTGAATGTGTTGCGCTATGGCACCATGCGTGATTTGGTGTTGGGGCTGGAAGTGGTATTGCCCAATGGCGAGTTGATTTCGCATTTGCCGCCCTTGCATAAAAACACCACCGGCTATGATTTGCGCCATTTGTTTATCGGCAGCGAAGGCACGCTGGGCATCATCACCGGTGCGTCATTAAAGCTGTTTGCGCAGCCGCAAACCACAGAAACCGCGTGGGTGGGCGTGGCGACAATCAGCCAGGCCGTGGCATTGCTCACGCTGATGCAGGCCGAGTTTGCCGAGCGTTTGTGCAGCTTTGAGCTGGTGAGCCGTTTTGCGCTGGATTTGTCGGCCGATTTCAGCAAAATCGCCGGCCCGGTGGATGCGCCGTGGCATGTGTTGCTAGAGCTCACCGATTCGGTGGCGCGTGATGATTTGGGTGATTTGCTGGCCGAATTTTTGGTGGCACACGGTTTTGACAATGCGGTGTTGGCACAATCGGAATCGGAGCGGCAGAATTTATGGACCTTGCGTGAAAATATCTCTGCCTCGCAACGCAATCTGGGCGCCAGCATCAAACATGATATTGCCGTGCCGATCGAGCGGGTGGCCGAGTTTGTTGAACGTTGCGCGCCGGCTTTGCAGACGGCGTTTGCCGGCATTCAGATTGTGGTGTTCGGCCATTTGGGTGACGGCAGCCTGCATTACAACACTTTTCTACCTGGTGTGTTGGGCAACGAGGTGTATCAATATGAAGATGCGGTGAACACGATTGTGTATGAAAACGTGCTGGCTTGTGCGGGCACGATTGCTGCCGAGCACGGCATCGGCCAAGTGAAAAACCAATGGTTGCCGCGGGTGCGCAGCGAGGTGGAAATCGCCTTAATGCGGGCCATTAAAGCAGAGCTGGATCCGGGCAATCTCTTGAATGCAAATAAATTATTGCCCTAGGGCCTGTTCACAATTCATCTCGTGGCAATCTTTTGGCTCAAAAACGCGCCTGCCGCGTTGAAAATGCTCGCAAGGTGTCCAACCTTGCTGCGCTTTTCGCCTTGCAAGCGCGCTTTTGCGCTCAAAATCTTACGCACGGATGAAATGTGAACAGACCCTAGAAAAAAGCAGGGCATAAAATAAGGCCGTCTGAAAAATATTTCAGACGGCCTTATTTTTGAGGCACATACTTATATCTATTTTACTCCGTTGGGCTGAATTTTCCAGCGTATTTTCAGACTACATTTTGTTTCATGACTTAAGTCAAATTAGTAATTTTATTTCTTGTAAACGCCTACAGGGCAGTCGCAATTAGTGCTATCCTATTCGTATAAATTTTCTCGTATATTTGTTTTAAGCTAACCAAAACAGGAGTTTATCATGGCAACCACCGCACAAGAGCGCCCCGCAGCATGGGCAGGCTTCCAATCAGGCGATTGGGAGAACAATATCAATGTTCGTGATTTCATCCAAAAAAACTACACGCCTTATGAAGGCGCTGCCGACTTTTTGGCACCGGCCACTGAAGCCACCGTTAAATTGTGGGACGATGTGATGGAAGGCATCAAAGTGGAAAACCGCACCCACGCGCCCTACAAAATCGACTCGCAAATCGTGGCCGGCATCAACACCCACGCCGCCGGCTATATCGATAAAGATTTGGAAACCATCGTCGGCCTGCAAACCGATGAGCCGCTCAAACGCGCCATTATGCCTTACGGCGGCCTGAAAATGGTGATGGATTCCTGCAAAATCTACGAAAGCCCGCTGAATCCCGAAGTGCAAAAAGCCTTCACCGAATACCGCAAAACCCATAACCAAGGCGTGTTTGACGTTTACACCCCCGATATCCGCCGCTGTCGCAAGTCCGGCGTGCTCACCGGCCTGCCCGATGCTTATGGCCGCGGCCGCATCATCGGCGACTACCGCCGCGTAGCACTTTACGGTATTGATGCGTTGATGGCCGACAAAGTGGCGCAATTCAATTCATTGCAAGCTGATTTGGAAAACGGCAAAGATTTGGAAGAAACCATCCGCCGCCGCGAAGAAATCAACGACCAACACAAAGCGCTGGGTCAAATGAAAGAAATGGCTGCCCGCTATGGTTTTGACATTTCCCGCCCGGCCACCAATGCCCGCGAAGCGGTGCAATGGACTTATTTCGCTTATTTGGCAGCGGTGAAATCGCAAAACGGTGCCGCCATGTCGTTTGGCCGTGTGGCGACTTTCCTCGATATTTTCATCGAGCGCGACCTCAAAGCCGGCCTGATTACCGAGAGCGAAGCGCAAGAGCTGATCGACCATTTGGTGATGAAACTGCGCATGGTGCGCTTCCTGCGCACACCGGAATATGATGAACTCTTTTCCGGCGACCCGATTTGGGCCACCGAATCTATCGGCGGCATGGGCTTGGACGGCCGCACGCTGGTAACTAAAAACAGCTTCCGCTTCCTGCACACGCTTTACAACATGGGTCCGTCTCCCGAGCCGAACATCACTGTGTTGTGGTCTGAGCAACTGCCGGAAGGTTTCAAACACTTCTGCGCCAAAGTATCCATCGACACTTCATCTATCCAGTATGAAAACGACGATTTGATGCGCCCGGATTTCAACAGCGATGATTATGCCATTGCCTGCTGCGTGAGCCCGATGGTGGTTGGCAAACAAATGCAGTTTTTCGGCGCCCGCGCCAACTTGGCCAAAACCATGCTCTACGCCATCAACGGCGGTATTGATGAAAAAACCAAAGAGCAGGTAGGCCCGAAAACCGAGAAAATTCTGGACGAAGTGCTCGATTACGACACCGTGTTGGATCGCATGGATAACTTCATGGATTGGCTGGCCACCCAATATGTGACCGCGCTTAATGTGATTCATTACATGCACGATAAATATTCATACGAAGCCGCGCTGATGGCCTTGCACGACCGCGACATCAAACGCACCATGGCTTGCGGTATTGCCGGCTTGTCGGTGGCTGCCGACTCACTGTCCGCCATCAAATACGCCAAAGTGCGCCCGGTGCGCGATGAAAACAACATTGCCGTAGATTTCGAAATCGAAGGCGACTACCCGCAATTCGGCAACAACGATGACCGTGTAGACAGCATTGCCTGCGATTTGGTAGAGCGCTTTATGAAAAAAGTGGCTTCGCACAAAATGTATCGTGATGCCATCCCGACACAATCGGTACTCACCATCACCTCTAACGTGGTTTACGGCAAAAAAACCGGCAACACGCCCGACGGCCGCCGCGCAGGCGCACCATTCGGCCCGGGTGCCAACCCGATGCACGGCCGCGATGTAAACGGTGCTGTAGCCTCTTTGAGCTCTGTGGCCAAACTGCCGTTTGAGTTTGCCAAAGACGGCATCTCCTACACCTTCTCCATCGTGCCGGGCGCTTTGGGCAAAGATGAAGGCTCACGCGAGAAAAACCTCGCCGGCTTGATGGATGGTTATTTCCACCACGAAAGCGGCGTGGAAGGCGGCCAACATCTGAACGTAAACGTGCTCAACCGCGAAATGCTGATTGAAGCGATGAACGATCCCGAGCTTTACCCGCAGCTGACCATCCGCGTGTCCGGCTATGCAGTGCGCTTTAACTCGCTCACCAAAGAGCAGCAGCAAGACGTGATTACCCGCACCTTCACTGCCAGCATGTAATCCGGCAGCCAAAGCGGCACAAGCCAACGCGCCGGAAGCGATTCCGGCGCGTTTTAGCGTTTGGCAAAAAGCATCCGATTAACTTTTTCAGACGGCATATACCAAGATACATCAGGTGTATAATAAAGGCCGTCTGAACACCATTATCCAAGTTGCGCACACCATGCAAACACACACCATACATCCGGCCGCTTCTTCAGACGGCCACCGTCATTACCACGGCAAAGGCATTGTGCACTCCATCGAGAGCTGCGGCACGGTCGACGGCCCCGGCCTGCGCTTTGTGCTGTTTATGCAAGGCTGCCTGATGCGCTGCCTTTATTGCCATAACCGCGACACTTGGGACATGCGCACCGACAAAGCGCAAGAATTGAGTGTTGACGAAGTGATGAAGCAGGTGATTTCCTACCGCCATTATCTGCGCGCCACCGGCGGCGGCGTAACCGCTACCGGCGGCGAGCCTTTGCTGCAATACGAATTTATCCGCGATTGGTTTACAGCCTGCAAAGCCAACGATATCCACACCTGCCTCGACACCAACGGCTATGCGCTGCACTATGATCACATTCTCGATGATTTGCTCGATCACACCGATTTGGTGATGCTTGATTTGAAGCAGGTTGATCCCGAAATCCACAAAGCGCTGGTGGGCATCCCCAACACCAAAACCCTCAAATTCGCCCGCTATCTGGCCGAGCGCAATCAGGCCGCGCGCGTGCGCTATGTGATTGTGCCGGGCTACACCGATGACGATCGCTCCGCCCATTTGCTCGGCGAATTCATCGGCGATATGGAAAACATCGACACGGTCGAGCTTTTGCCGTATCACGAATTAGGCGCACACAAATGGGAATTGTGCGGCGATGCATACAAGCTCACCGGCGTGCGCCCGCCGCCGAAAGAAACCGTGTTGCACATCAAAGAAATTTTGGAAGGCTACGGCAAAAACATCATTTATTGATATCGGTA
Organism: Uruburuella suis; assembly: GCF_022870845.1. Lineage (GTDB taxonomy): Bacteria > Pseudomonadota > Gammaproteobacteria > Burkholderiales > Neisseriaceae > Neisseria > Neisseria suis. Next base: position 1,507,984 of record NZ_CP091507.1, on the reverse strand, counting down.
GCGCCATCAATAAAAAGGCCGTCTGAAACTTGCTTTCAGACGGCCTGAAATCTTTGCAAAACCGAATATCTGTCGCATCTGCGATGGCAGGTGCCCAGTGCAAAGCAACGCTTTGCCTGCCTCGCATATTTCTGAAAATAATCCATTCTCCATATAATATTTAATACAATCAAATATTTACTTATTCAAGATCTGGTGATGATTGCCTATCCCGCAACTGAGGCTGTGCTTCAGACTAGGCTCCTGCCTGCGCAGGAGCGACAGAACGGGCGTTTTGCAAATAGCTCAAGCCCGCCGATATGGTGCTTTCGCGCGGCCGTTTTCACAAGCCCAAGGCATCGGCATGAAACTCAATATGGCTGTCGATAAAGCTGGCGATAAAATAATAGCTGTGGTCGTAGCCCGGGCGCATATTGAATTGAACATTCAAACCGTGTTGCTTGGCGGCGGCCACAAATTTTTCGGGTTGTAATTGCGCGGGGTAAAAAGTGTCTGCATCGCCTTGGTCTATTAAAATCGGCAAGGCCGGCTGCTTTGCGGCATTGGCGAGCAGGGCGGTGCTGTCGTAGGGCAGCCAGGCCTGTTTGTCGCTGCCCAAATAAGCAGCAAAAGCTTGCTGCCCCCAAGGTGTGTCGGCCGGGTTGACGATGGGTGCAAACGCCGACACCGCCGCATAACGGCCCGGGTTTTTCAGCGCAATCTGCAAAGCGCCGTGGCCGCCCATGCTGTGGCCGAAAATGCTGCGGCGCTCATCCACCGGAAAATGCGCCTCAATCAAGGCCGGCAATTCGTGCACAATATAGTCATACATCTGATAATGTGCCGCCCACGGCGCTTGCGTGGCATTCACATAAAAGCCCGCACCCCGGCCTAAATCGTATTGCGGCGCATCGGCCACATCATCGCCGCGCGGAGAAGTGTCGGGCATGATCAACGCCACACCCCATTGCGCCGCAAAACGCTGCGCACCGGCTTTGGTGGTGAAATTTTCATCGGTGCAGGTTAGGCCCGAGAGCCAATAAAGCGCCGGCACGCGATAGCCTTGCAGCGCCTGCGGCGGCAAATACACGGCAAACGTCATTTCGCAGGCACAGCTTTCCGAGTGGTGGGTGTAGCGTTCTTGATGGCCGTTAAACATTTTATGGCGGCTGATAAGCGTGGGGGCGGGCATGATGTTCTCCAGATCGGTTGAGCGCTCCAATATAACCGAAAAGCCGCTGAAAATAAAACCGGTGCAGAAAACGGGCGGCAAGTGGCGGATAATGGCCGCTTGATCAGCAAGCGCAGCTGCGATTGGCTTTGTTAAAACGAAGCATCATCTTACGCATGACACACAGATGCCGTCTGAAACCCTGAAACCTCTTTTTCAGACGGCATACAGACGGCATTGCCTAGGGTCTGTTCACCATTCATCTCGTGACAAGATTTTGAGCCAAAAGATTGCCACGAGATGAATGATGAACAGCCTCTTGCAAGCTTATTTTTTTGAATGGACATAAAGCGTATAATCAAGCTTTTGCCCACAGGCCGTCTGAAACCCATGCCTAAAAAAACCGATGCGTTTACCCGCCTGATCAATGCTTTGAAAGTGCTGCCCAATGTCGGCCCCAAATCGGCGCAGCGCATGGCTTATCAATTGCTGCAACACAACCGCGAGGGCGCGGCCGAGCTCGTGGCCGCGCTGCAACAAGCCTTGAGCCAGGTGCATCATTGCAGCCGCTGCAACACTTTTTGCGAAAACAGCCTGTGTGAAATTTGTGCCGATGCCGATCGCGACGGCAGCCGGCTGATGATTGTGCATATGCCCGCCGATGTGGCCGGTATAGAAGCGGCGCATTGCCACGACGGCCTTTATTTTGTGCTGATGGGGCAGGTGAGCCCGGCGCAAGGCATGGATTTGAGCCACATTGCGCTCGAGCAATTGGTGGCGCGCCTGCAAGGCAGCGAGGTAGAAGAAATCATTATCGCCACCAATTTCACCGCCGAGGGCGATGCCACTGCTTATGTGTTGTCGGAATTATTGAAAAATCTGCCGTATAAAATCAGCCGCTTGGCGCGCGGCATGCCTTTGGGCGGTGAGCTGGAATATGTGGATGCGGGCACACTGGCGCAAGCCGTGCATGAGCGCCGTTTGCTGAAAGAATAATCAATCAACCCAAATAAACCCAAATAAACCCAAATAAACCCAAATAAACCCAAATAAACCAACAGGCCGTCTGAAAACTTTCAGACGGCCTGTTTGAGATTATATCAACCGCTTATTTCTTTTCAAAACGCGCTTTGATATCGTTTTTCAGATTGGTGACCTTATCGCCCACTTCTTCTTTCCAATTGTCGAACTTATCTTTCCATTCGGCTTTTTGTTTTTCACGCAATACTTTGCGGGCTTCTTTGGCGGCGGCTTCTTGCGCTTCTTCCGCAGCAGCGATTTCAACCAGCAACGCCTCAACCGGGCGGCGCAGCAGCAGGCCGTTGCCCAAGCCTTGCACAATAGCATCCACGGCAGCGTTATCGCTTTCTTCCACTTCGGCCAACACAGCAACCGCGCCTAGCGGAATGGCGTGCGACATTTGCTCCAGCAGGCTGGTGCGGGTTTCTACGGTGTCGATCGACAGAGCGAGCCCAAAAAGCCGCCGGTAGCGCCCAGCATCAGCACACCCAAGGGGCCGCCCAACACGCCCACCAATGCGCCGATGGCGGTGCCGGCCAGTGCCGCATCGCCGGCCGCGCCATCGCTGGCACCGTCGCCGAATTTCAGTGAGCCATCAAGATTGCGCTCTACCACAGCGGCGGTGTTGAGGCCGATTTTGCCTTGCACGGCAGCTTGTTTCAGTTCGCTCAAGGCTTGATAGGCTTTGCTGCTTTCTTCAAAAGACAATAAAACAACGTTGGTTTGCATGATGACTCCTTCATTAAGGTCAAGGCTGAGAAAATTGTGCCGGCAAGCAGGCCTGCCTACACAGGAAAACGCCGATTTGTGTGTTCGGTTGATTTATTGTTGTAAGAATATGATATTCGCTAGCCGATTTAAGTCAAATATTTAACCTGATTTAAATAAAACCGCCATCTCGGCAGGCCGTCTGAATGCGTTTCAGACGGCCTGCCGATATTGGCGTATAATTACGGCCGGTAAAACATACGGAAAACACAATGCCCGCCACCGCTTACACACAGCAACTTATTGAAAAAAAGCAATATATTAAAACTTTATTTGCCGGCCTTGCCACGCCCGAATGGGCGCTTTTCGAATCGCCCGAGCAACACTACCGCATGCGGGCTGAATTTCGCGTGTGGCACGAGGGCGAGGAAATGTTTTACGCTATGTTTACACGCGGGCAAAAAGCCGGCGGCGGCTCGCTAATCCGCTGCGATCAGTTTGCCCCGGCTTGCGCGGCCATCAATGATTTGATGCCGCGCATGCTGGCTGCGGCCGATAAAGCGCCGGTGCTGAAAACCCGCTGGTATGCGGTGGAATTTCTGGCCACTTTAAGCGGCGAGATGTTGGTGACGATGATTTACCACAAAAAGTTGGATGACGAATGGCGCGCCGCCGCCGAAGCATTGCAGGCGCAATTGGGCGTGTGGATTATCGGGCGCAGCCGCGGCCAGAAAGTGGTGTTGGCGCAAGATTTCGTTACCGAAAAGCTCAATGTGGGCGGCGAAACTTTTTGCTACCGCCAAATCGAGGGCAGCTTCACCCAGCCCAATGCCGAAGTGTGCGAAAAAATGCTGGCCTGGGCCTGCGCCTGCGCCGAAGGTTTGGGCGGCGACATGCTCGAGCTTTATTGCGGCAACGGCAATTTCACCTTGCCGCTGGCGCGCAAATTCCGGCGCGTGTTGGCCACGGAAGTGTCGAAAACTTCCGTGAACGCGGCTTTGTGGAATATTGAAGCCAATCAAAGCCATAATGTGCAAATCGCGCGTTTGTCTGCCGAAGAATTCACCGAAGCTTATCTGGGCGGGCGCGAATTCCGTCGCTTGCAGGAGCAGGGCATTGCGCTGGCGGATTATGATTTTTCCACCATTTTTGTCGACCCGCCGCGCGCCGGCATTGATGAGGCAACTTTAAAATTGGTGGCGCAGTTTGAGCATGTGATCTATATTTCGTGCAACCCCGAAACCTTGCGCGCCAATCTGGATATCTTGGTGCAAAGCCACGACATCGTGCGCACGGCTTTGTTTGACCAATTTCCGTTTACCCACCATATCGAAAGCGGCGTGTTGCTGAAAAAGCGCCGATAAACAAACAGATAAATCAAACAGGCCGTCTGAAACAATATGTTTTCAGACGGCCTGTTTGATTTCGATATCACACTTCTTCATTCAATATTTTATTGGGCGCTTCTTTGGGCAGCACCATATTGAGCACAATCGCCAAAATCGCGCACAAGCCCACGCCGGCAAAGCTCATGCTGCCGAATTTGATTACCATGCCGCCCACGCCGGTGGTGAGCACGGCGCTCACAATCACCAGGTTTTTCGGCTGCATCAAATCCACTTTGGCATCAATCACGGTTTTCAAGCCCAGCGAAGCGATGGTGCCGAAAAGCAGAATCATCACGCCGCCCATCACCGGCAGCGGAATCGAAGCCAAAAAAGCATTGAATTTGCCGAAAAAAGCCATGCAAATCGCGAAAACGGCCGCCCATGTCATGATTTTCGGGTTGCTGTTTTTGGTCAGCATCACTGCGCCGGTCACTTCGCCGTAAGTGGTTACGGGCGGGCCGCCGATGAGGCCGGCCACGCACACGCCGATGCCGTCGCCGGCGAGCGTTTTATCGAGCCCAGGGTCTTTGGCATAATCTTTGCCGGTCACCTTGCCGATGGCCATCACGCCGCCGATGTGCTCGATGGCCGGCGCAATCGCCACCGGCAGCATAAAGAGCGCCGCATGCCAGTTGACTTGCGGGATTTCAAAATGCGGCACCGCAAACCACGGCGCATTCAGAATCGGCGTGATGTCGACCAAGCCCATAAACAAAGCCGCCGTGTAGCCCGCCGCCACGCCGATTAAAATCGGTACCAGCCGCATCATCTTGCTGCCAAACACCGCCACCATCACGGTAACGATAAAAGTAAAGCCCGAAAGCAGCAGCGCCTGGCTATAGTCCACCACTTGCACGCCGCCGGCCTGGCCCATGGCCATCTGGCTGGCCACCATCGCCACCGACAAGCCGATCACCATAATCACGGGGCCTATCACCACCGGCGGCAGCAGCCGGTTTACCGCCGCCAGCCCGCGCCATTTGATCAGCAGCGCAAACACAAAATACATAAAACCGGCCGCAAAAAGGCCGAACATGGTCGAGGGCAGCCCCCATTCGGCAATCGAATAAATAATCGGTGCGATAAAGGCAAACGAAGAGCCCAAAAAAATCGGCACTTTGCGCTTGGTTACCAATTGGAAAAGCAAAGTGCCGATGCCCGCGCCCAAAAGCGCCATGGCCGGATTCAGGCCGGTGAGCAGCGGCACCAGCACCATCGCGCCAAAGGCGACAAACAGAATTTGTGCGCCGGAAATGGCTAATTTGAGTTGTTGCATGTGAATAACCGTTAAGAAATTTTAATAAACGGTGCGGATTATAACGCTCCAAGCCAAGTTTGTGTGAAATGCTTGAGCGCATGCTTCAGACGGCCTGCTTAACTCACTTGCCGCTCGACACGAAGTAATACAAAGGCATGGTAAAGGCGCTTAATATTGAATTAAAAACATGAATCAAAGGCCGTCTGAACGTTTTCAGACGGCCTCTCGTATATTGGTCACTCAATGGCCCGCGCAACCCATTCAAGCGCGCAAGTCGGCAAACACGTCAAAATAAGTGGGGAAGGTTTTGTGTGTGCATTTGGGGTCGTTGATGATCACCGGCACACCCAAGAGTGAAACCAGCGAGAAACACATGGCCATGCGGTGGTCGTCGTAAGTGTCGATTACCGCATCGGGCGTGAGCACGGCAGGTGGTGTGATGTGGATGGCTTCCGGCGCTTCCACCACCGTAGCGCCCACTTTGCGCAATTCTGCCGCCATCGCGGCAATGCGGTCGGTTTCTTTCACGCGCCAAGAGCCGATATTGCGCAAAGAGCAGGGCGCGCCTGTGGCCAGCGCCACCACCGCCAGCGTCATTGCCGCATCGGGAATGTGGTTGGCGTCTAGGTCAAACGGGCGCACCGCTTGCCCCGCCTCACGCGACACTTCGATAAAATCATCGCCCCACATCACGTTCGCGCCGATTTTTTCCAATTCGTGTGCAAAGGCCACATCACCCTGAATACTGTGGCGGCCGATGCCGGTTACGCGGATGGGCGCACCCGAGAGCAGGCCGGCGGCAAGAAAATAAGAGGCGCTCGAAGCATCGCCTTCCACATGCAGCACTTCGGGGGCATGGTAGTGCGCACCGGCCGGCAGCCTGAATATTTGATAATTTTCGTTTTCCACCTGCACACCGAATTGCGCCATCAATTTCAAAGTGATGTCGATATAAGGCTTGGAAATCAATTCACCCACCATGCGGATTTCAAAAGCTTCACCAGTGAGCGGCAAGGCCATCAGCAAAGCGGTGAGAAACTGGCTCGACACATTGCCTTTAATCGGAATCACGCGCGCACCCTTATCGCTGCGCCCGTTGATTTGCAGCGGCGGATAGCCTTCTTTGCCCAAATATTGCACATCGGCGCCTGCAATGTGCAGCGCATCCACCAAGTCGCCAATCGGGCGCTCGTGCATGCGCGGCACGCCGTGCAGCCGGTAATCGCCGCCGAGCACCGCCAGCGCTGCTGTGAGCGGGCGGAAAGCGGTGCCGGCGTTGCCGAGAAATAAATCGGCGCGGCGCTCGGGAAAACGGCCGCCACAGCCATGCACTTTAATGCGGCCGGGCGCTAAGGGCTCCAGCTTCACGCCCAGCGAAGTAAGCGCTTCGAGCATGCGCGCGGTGTCGTCAGATGAAAGCAGCGAGCGAATTTCGCACGCATTGTCAGATAAAGCCGCCAGCAAAAGCGTGCGGTTGCTGATGCTTTTCGAGCCGGGCAGGGCAACAACAGAAGGTTTGAGGGCAGCGGCGCTCAGGCGGATAGATTCAGTCATGTCGGCAGGTTTCGTTGAATGGGAGAAGTGGAGAAAACAGCTCAGGTTTGTTATTATAGATAAATTGTTTACAAACCGCCATCACGAGAAAAACCGGGCGCTCACCCACGGATAAAGAAAATATGGAATCCAAGCAAACACAAAAAGTTATCGCCATCGACGGCCCCAGTGCATCCGGCAAAGGCACCATTGCCTCACGCGTGGCCGCCGCATTGGGCTTTGATTATCTCGATTCGGGCGCACTCTACCGGCTCACGGCGCTTTATGCGGAAAAGCAGGGCGTGGAATGGGACGATGAAGCCGGCGTGGCCGCGCTGGCGCAAGCCTTGCCTGCGGTTTTCGAGAGCGGAAAAACTTTTTTGGCCGGCGAAGATGTCAGCGAGGCCATCCGCACCGAAGCCATCGGCATGGGCGCATCAACCGTGGCGCAATTGCCGGCCGTGCGCGCGGCTTTGCTGCAACGCCAACGCGATTTCCTCACCGAAAAAGGCTTGGTGGGCGACGGGCGCGATATGGGCTCGGTGATTTTTCCGAATGCGCTGCTGAAAATCTTTCTCACCGCCAGCGCGCAAGTGCGTGCCGAGCGGCGTGCAAAACAATTGGGCTTGCCTTGCGAAGGCGTGGCCTTTGAGCGCATTCTTGCCGATATCGAAGCGCGCGATGAGGTTGACAGCCGCCGCGCCGTTGCGCCGCTGGTGCAGCTGCCCGATGCCGAGCTGTTGGACACATCAGCCATGGGCATTGAAGAAACCGTAAAAAAAGTGCTTGATTGGTATCGCAAAAAATAAAATCTGCTGTATAATCCACGTTTAAGCTTTCAGACGGCCTTGTTAACCTAAAAGGCCGTCTGAAAAATATTTTGCAGCACCCGCTTGTTGCGCCAAGGGCAGCCAAGCGTATTCCAACCAGACCCGCACCCCTTGGCGGTGTATCGAAAAGAGATATTATGACCATGGAAAATTTTGCCCAGTTATTGGAAGAGAGCTTTACCCTTCAGGAGATGAACCCCGGTGAAGTGATTACCGCAGAAGTTGTGGCAATCGACAACAACTTCGTTACCGTAAACGCCGGTTTGAAATCTGAATCCCTGATTGATGTAAACGAATTCAAAAACGCTCAGGGCGAGATTGAAGTTAAAGTAGGCGATTTCGTTACCGTAACCATCGAATCGGTGGAAAACGGCTTTGGCGAAACCAAGCTGTCACGCGAAAAAGCCAAGCGTGCTGCCGACTGGATCACCTTGGAAGAAGCCATGGAAAACGGCGACATCCTCTCCGGCGTGATCAACGGCAAAGTTAAAGGCGGCCTCACTGTGATGATCAACAGCATCCGCGCCTTCCTGCCCGGCTCGCTGGTTGACGTGCGCCCGGTGAAAGACACTTCACACTTTGAAGGCAAAGAAATCGAATTCAAAGTGATCAAGCTCGACAAAAAACGCAACAATGTGGTGGTGTCGCGCCGTGCAGTGCTGGAAGCCACTTTGGGCGAAGAGCGCAAAGCCTTGCTGGAAAACCTGCAAGAAGGTGCCGTGGTTAAAGGCATCGTGAAAAACATCACCGATTACGGTGCATTTGTTGATTTGGGCGGCATCGACGGCCTGTTGCACATCACCGATTTGGCATGGCGCCGCGTGAAACACCCGAGCGAAGTGCTGGAAGTAGGCCAAGAAGTTGAAGCCAAAGTGCTGAAATTCGACCAAGAAAAACAACGCGTGTCTTTGGGCATGAAACAATTGGGCGAAGATCCGTGGCACGGCCTGGCTCGTCGCTACCCGCAAAACACCCGTCTGTTCGGTAAAGTATCCAACCTGACCGACTACGGCGCATTTGTGGAAATCGAGCAAGGCATCGAAGGCTTGGTGCACGTATCCGAAATGGATTGGACCAACAAAAACGTACACCCGAGCAAAGTGGTGCAGCTGGGCGACGAAGTTGAAGTAATGATCCTCGAAATCGACGAAGACCGCCGCCGCATCAGCTTGGGCATGAAACAATGCCAAGCCAATCCGTGGGAAGATTTTGAAGCCAACCACAACAAAGGCGACAAACTCTCAGGTGCCGTGAAATCCATCACCGACTTCGGCGTGTTTGTAGGCCTGCCGGGCGGTATCGACGGCTTGGTGCATTTGTCTGACCTTTCTTGGACCGAATCCGGCGAAGAAGCCGTGCGCAAATACAAAAAAGGCGAAGAAGTTGAAGCCGTTGTGTTGGCCATCGATGTAGACAAAGAGCGCATTTCTTTGGGCATCAAACAGCTCGAAGGCGACCCCTTCGGCAACTTCATCAGCGTAAACGACAAAGGTTCGCTGGTAAAAGGCTCAGTGAAATCTATCGACGCCAAAGGCGCGGTGATTGCTTTGTCTGACGAAGTGGAAGCTTACCTGCCGGCTGCCGAATGGTCGAGCGAGCGCGTGGAAGACTTGCGCAATGTGCTCAAAGAAGGCGATGAAGTGGAAGCCGTTGTGGCCACCGTTGACCGCAAAAACCGCAGCATCCGCCTGTCTGTAAAAGCCAAAGACGCCAAAGAGAGCCGCGATGCGCTCAATTCGGTAAATTCTACTGCTACAGCCAGCGCCGGCACCACCAGCTTGGGCGACTTGCTGAAAGCAAAATTGTCCGGCGACCAGGAATAAGGCGTCAACATGACCAAGTCAGAGTTAATGGTTCGCTTGGCAGAAGTGTTTGCCGAGAAAAACGGTAATCAATTGGTGGCCAAAGATATTGAATACAGCGTAAAGGTTTTGGTAGATACCATGACCCGCTCGCTGGCCAAAGGCCAACGTATTGAGATCCGCGGTTTCGGCAGCTTCGACTTGAACCATCGCCCGGCCCGCATCGGCCGCAATCCGAAAACCGGTGAAAAAGTGGATGTGCCTGAAAAGCATGTACCGCATTTCAAGCCGGGTAAAGAATTGCGCGAACGCGTGGATCAGGCCATGTCAGCAAACGACAAGTAATCCGGAAGCAAAGAAGCGCCGCAGCAATGCGGCGCTTTTGTATGCGCGTAGGTTTGATTTGTTGAACCGGTATGCTTTGTTTTAAGGTGCAAACATTCGATTTTCCAGTGTGTTTTTAGCTGAATTTGCCAAACAATGTGGCACTTAATTGTGAAAATCCCGTAAAAAGCATTCTGCCCGCGATAATCCTTTCAGGCCGTCTGAAATCCTTTATAATGCCTGTTCGCCTATTTTGTACAAAATAATGGTTGCTATGAAGAATAACGAAAACCGTTTTGTTGCCCCTGCTTTTACCAACCACAGCCCGCTCACCTGGTATCAGGCTGCTTCAGAGCAGCCGGCTTTTATCCGGGATGCCGCCCAGGCCAAAGCGATAGAATATCTTGACAAGCTCTGGACCGAGCTGATGATGTTCAAGCGCAAGCGCAACCGCTTTCTGGGGCGCAGTCTGCGCTCGCCGCAGCTGCCCAAAGGCTTGTATTTTTACGGCGGTGTCGGCCGCGGCAAAAGCTTTCTGATGGATGTGTTTTACGGCTGCCTGCCTTATAAGCGCAAGCGCCGTGTGCACTTTCATGCCTTTATGGCTGAAGTGCACAAACGAATGAGAGCGCTCCGAGGCGAGCCCGATCCGCTTAAAGCGGTGGCAGCCGAAATCGCCAAAGAAACCCGCGTGTTGTGCTTTGACGAATTCCACGTCAGCGATATTGCCGATGCGATGATTTTGGGGCGTTTGCTGGAAAACCTGTTTGAAGACGGTGTGGTGCTGGTGGCCACATCAAACTATGCACCGGCCGAGCTTTATCCCCAAGGGCAAAACCGCAGCAGCTTTTTATCCACCATTGCTTTGCTGGAGCAAAAACTTACCGTGCTGAATGTGGATGGCGGCGAAGATTACCGCTTGCGCACTTTAAAGCCTGCCGAAGTGTTTTATGTGCCCGATAGCAAAGAGAATGAAAACAAGCTGGCCGCTTTATTTGCGCAAATGACACACGGCACGCAAAAAAATCCGCACGCCATCACCATTCACGGGCGCGAGCTGCAATGTAACGCGCGGGCCGATAAAGCCATTTGGTTTGACTTTCGCGCACTGTGTTTCGGGCCGCGCTCGCAAGCCGATTATCTTTATTTAGCCGAGCATTATGAAATGGTGTTTGTGTCCGGCATCGAGAAAATGGATGAGTCGCAGCGTGCAGAAGCCCGCCGCCTCACTTGGTTGATCGATGTGCTGTATGATTTTCGGGTGAAATTTTGCGCCACCAGCCAAGTGGCGGCTGCAGAAATTTATGTAGAAGGCGATTTTGCCAATGAATTCGTGCGCACCGTGAGCCGAATGGTGGAAATGCAATCGGAAGAATACTTGGCACTGCCGCATCTGGTTTTAACCAAGCCTGCTAAAAAAGCTGCAAACAAATCGCCCAATCTGGCGGAAACTTGATAGAATACGCCGCGGATTTTAACCGATACTAAAATATTTATTCTAAGGAAACCCATAATGGCGATTGAACGCACCATTTCGATTATCAAACCCGATGCCGTAGCCAAAGACGTTGTCGGCCAAATTTACAGCCGTTTTGAAAACAACGGCCTGCGCATTATTGCAGCCAAAATGAAACATCTGAGCACCAAAGAAGCACAAGATTTTTACGCGGTGCACAAAGCCCGCCCCTTTTTCGGCGATTTGGTGGCTTTTATGACCAGCGGCCCAGTGATGATTCAGGTGTTGGAAGGTGAAAATGCCGTGGCCAAAAACCGCGAGCTGATGGGCGCCACCAATCCGAAAGAAGCGGCTGCAGGCACCATCCGTGCCGATTTTGCCGATTCGATTGAAAACAATGCCGTGCACGGCTCCGACAGCCTGGAAAATGCCGCCATTGAAATTGCTTACTTTTTCAGCCAAAGCGAAATCTGCGCACGCTGATGCAAATCCTGCCCAGGCCGTCTGAAAGCTTTCAGACGGCCTGGGTATTTATTTTAAGGGCTTTTAAATTAAAGTTATTTTGGGCTGGGCGTGGTGTTGGCCGCATAATTTCAGTACAATACCCAAAGCTTTCATTTAAGCGTCTTTCACGCTTGTAACAGAACACATGAAAACCAATTTATTGAATTTCGATCTCGCCGCGCTGACGCAGCATTTTGCCGAAATGGGCGAGAAACCTTTCCGTGCCAAACAGGTGATGCGCTGGATGCACCAATCCGGCGCATCCAGTTTTGATGACATGACCGATTTGGCAAAATCATTGCGGGCCAAGCTCAATGAGCAGGCCCGCATCGGCGTGCCCGATTTAATGGTGTCGCAACAATCGCTCGACGGCACCCGCAAATGGCTGCTGGATGTCGGCACCGGCAACGGTGTGGAAACCGTGTTTATCCCCGAAGCGGAGCGCGGCACTTTGTGCATTTCTTCGCAAGTGGGTTGCGCGCTTGAGTGCACATTCTGCTCCACCGGCCGCCAGGGCTTCAACCGCAATCTGAGCACATCCGAAATCATTGGCCAGCTGTGGTGGGCCAATAAAGCCATGGGCGTTACCCCGAAAAACGAACGGGTGATTTCCAATGTGGTGATGATGGGCATGGGCGAGCCGCTGGCCAATTTCGATAATGTGGTCGCCGCGCTGAGTATTATGCTCGATGATCACGGCTACGGCCTGTCGCGCCGCCGCGTGACCGTGTCTACATCGGGTATGGTGCCGCAAATGGATCGCTTGAAAGACGTGATGCCGGTGGCCTTGGCGGTGTCGCTGCATGCCTCCAATGATGCCGTGCGCGATGAAATTGTGCCGCTCAATAAAAAATACCCGCTCAAATCATTGATGGCCGCCTGCCAACGCTATTTGGTGAAAGCACCGCGCGATTTCATCACTTTTGAATATGTGATGCTTGATGGCATCAACGATAAAGCACAACACGCGCGTGAATTGATTGAGTTGGTGCGAGATGTGCCGTGCAAATTCAATCTGATTCCGTTCAATCCGTTTCCCAATTCGGGTTATGAGCGCTCCAGCAATGAAAATATCCGCGTGTTCCGCGATATTTTGCAGCAGGCCGGCTTTGTGGTAACGGTGCGCAAAACGCGCGGAGACGATATCGATGCCGCCTGCGGCCAGCTCGCCGGGCAGGTGCAGGATAAAACCCGCCGCCAGCAAAAATGGCAGCAGATTATGGTGGAACAACAAGGATAGCGGATGAAAGCAATGCGGAAAATTTGGCCGGCTGTTTTGCTGGCATTGGCGCTGAGCGCTTGCGCCGGCGGCGGTTCATCGCAGCCGAGCGCACGCGAGCGCGCTATTCAAGTATCGAACATCAAAGCCCAATTGGCTGTTGAATATATGCGCGCACAAGATTACCGCCAAGCGGTGAACAGCATCGATGAAGCGCTGACCTCCAACAGCAAAAATGAAAATGCCTGGTTGGTGCGGGCGCAGATTTACCAATATCTGAAAGTACCGGATAAAGCACAAGAAAGCTTTTTGAAAGCATTGGCAATTTCACCCAACAGTGCGGAAATCAACAATAACTACGGCTGGTTTTTGTGCAATACACAAAATAAGCCCGCCGAAGCTATTGCTTATTTCGACAAAGCCCTTTCCGACCCGACTTATCCGAATCCGCAGGTGGCTTATCTGAATAAAGGCATTTGCAGCGCTCGCAGCGGCCAATTCGGCTTGTCGGAAGCTTATTTGGAACGCGCATTGGCGGTATCGCCGCAATTTTTTCCGGCGCTCAAAGAGCTGGCGCGCACCAAAATGCTGGCCGGCAATTTGAAGGATGCAGATTATTATTTCCGCCAATATCAAAGCCAAATAGACATGCTTTCACCTGATGATTTATTGTTGGGCTGGCGCTTGTCGCGCTCGCTCGGCCAAACGCAGGCGGCTTATGAATATGAAGCACAATTAAGGGCAAATTATCCTTATTCCGAAGAACTCCAAATGATTACAACAGGACGTTTGTAATGAGTGAACAATCACCACAAAATGACAACACCGCCGTTTCAGCTGCTGCAGAGCTGGGGGCGAAACTGCGTGAAGCGCGCGAAAAACGCGGTTTTTCTATCGGGGAAGTGGCTGAGCGATTGAAGCTGCCGGCCCGCCAAATCGAGGGGCTGGAAAGCGGTAATTATGAAAACATGCCCGAATTGGTGTTTGTGCGCGGCTTTTTGCGCACATATGGCCGCTTCTTAGACTTGGACGAAAATGAAGTGGCCGCCTACCTCGACCGCATCATGCCGCAGGCGCGCAATAATGTGTATGCCGTGCAACGCGAAGAAAAATCTTCCAGCCTGAGCTATCAGCAAACCGAGGTGAAAAAACCGTTTCCGAAATGGATTTTCGGCTTGTTGGCTGTGGCGGCAATCGCCGGCGGCGTTTATGCCTGGCAGAGCAAATCTCAAGCGGACAATGAGCGGCAGACGGATAACAATGAAACTCATATCGGCTTGGGCAATGTGGCTGCGCCCAATTTAAGCGCCAGCAATATTGCCGTGGTGGCCATGGCCAGCGATGTGCCGGCCTCACCGGCTGTGGCTGCAAGCACCACGGCCGCTTCAGAAGCAACGCCGACTGCCGCCTCTGCTCCGGCAGCGGTTGCGGCCAGCGAAACTTCTGCTGCAGTGGCTGCAGACGAGCTGGTGGTGAAAGTGCGTTACCGCTCCAATTTGGTGATTAAAGACAAAAGCGGCCAATTCGTGATCAACCGCATTGTGCCGGCCGGAAGCGAACACCGCTTTAGTGGCGGTGCGCCATATGATGTATGGATTGGCTATGCCAGCGGCGCAAGCGCCAATTACGGCGGCCAAGAAGTGGCAGTAGCGCAAAATATCCTCAAAGGCAAAAAAACCGCATCATTCAAAGTGGGCCAATAATGAGCACACAAGCAATCACACGACGCCACACCCATCTGGTGCAGATTGACCATGTGCAAGTGGGCGCAGAAGCGCCTGTGGTGGTGCAGTCGATGACCAACACCGACACCGCCGATGCGGCCGGCACCGCGCAGCAAGTGAAAGAATTGAGCGATGCCGGCTCGGAAATGGTGCGCATCACTGTCAACAGCCCGGAAGCGGCGGCCAAAGTGGCCGAAATCCGCCAACGGCTGGACGACATGGGTTGCAACACGCCGCTGATTGGTGATTTTCATTTCAACGGCGAGCGCCTGTTGGCCGAGTTTCCCGATTGTGCGCAAGCTTTGTCGAAATACCGCATCAATCCGGGCAATGTCGGCAAGGGTGCAAAAGGCGATGAAAAATTTGCCTATATGATACGCACCGCCGCCGAATACGGCAAAGCTGTGCGCATCGGCGTGAACTGGGGCAGCCTTGATCAAAGCCTGGCCAAGCGCATGATGGATGCCAATCTGGCCTCGGCCGATCCCAAAAGCCCTGATGAAGTGATGAAAGAAGCGCTGATTGTGTCGGCGCTCGAATCGGCGCAAAAAGCCGTGGATTTGGGCTTGCCGGAAAACAAAATTATTTTGTCGTGCAAAGTCAGCGCGGTGCAGGATTTGATTCAGGTTTACCGCGATTTAGGTGCACGTTGCCGCTATCCGCTGCATTTGGGGCTGACCGAAGCCGGCATGGGCAGCAAAGGCATTGTGGCTTCAACCGCAGCGCTCTCGGTGCTCTTGCAAGAGGGCATCGGCGACACCATCCGCATTTCGCTCACGCCCGAGCCGGGTGCCTCGCGCACGCAAGAAGTGGTGGTGGGGCAGGAAATTCTGCAAACCATGGGCTTGCGCTCGTTCACCCCGCTGGTAACTGCCTGTCCGGGCTGCGGCCGCACCACCAGCACCGTGTTTCAGGAATTGGCGCGCGATATCCAGCATTATCTGCGCGAACAAATGCCGGTGTGGCGTTTGCAATATCCGGGCGTGGAAAGCCTGAATGTGGCGGTGATGGGCTGTGTGGTCAACGGCCCGGGTGAGAGCAAGCTGGCCGACATCGGCATCAGCCTGCCCGGCACCGGCGAAACGCCGGTGGCACCGGTGTATGTGGACGGTGAGCGCAAAATCACCCTCAAAGGCGACAATATGGCCGCAGAATTTTTGGCCATTGTGCAGGAATATGTGGAAACCAACTATGGCGAAGGCGGTATCAAGCGCAGCCAAAGCCGGGTGATTCCAATTAAATTGTCATAAGATGAATCAGGCCGTCTGAAAAGGCAGGTATTTTTCAGACGGCCTTTATTGATATTGCAGATAAAACATCCATGGGAAAAAAAATCCAGGCCGTTAAAGGCATGAACGATTTATTGCCAATCGAGCAAAAAGATTTCAAATTGACTTCGGCCTTTTGGCAGGCTTTTGAAGAAGCTGTGGTGCGCTGGACGCGCCGCTTCGGCTATCAGCAAATCCGCACGCCGATTGTGGAGCAAACCGGTTTGTTTGTGCGCTCTATCGGTGAAGAAACCGATGTGGTTGGCAAGGAAATGTATACTTTTTCCGATTCCAACGATGCGCTGAGCCTGAGCCTGCGCCCCGAAGGCACCGCTTCTTGCCTGCGGGCCGTGGTGGAGCACAACTTGCTCTACAACAGCCCGCAAAAGCTTTGGTATATGGGGCCGATGTTTCGCCGGGAGCGGCCGCAAAAAGGGCGTTACCGCCAGTTCCATCAAGTGGGCGTGGAAGCCTTGGGTTTTGAAGGACCCGATATTGATGCGGAAATCGTGGCCATGTCGGCCGATTTATGGCGCGAATTAGGCATCAGCGAGCAACTTGTTTTGGAAATCAACAGCTTGGGCAACCGCGAAGAACGTGCCGCGCATCGTGCAGCTTTAGTGGCTTATCTGAGTGGCTACGAGGCTCAACTGGATGAGGACAGCCGCCGCCGCCTGCACACCAATCCTTTGCGCGTGCTCGACAGCAAAAATCCCGATTTGCAGGCCATTTGCAATGCTGCACCGCGCTTGACCGAATATCTCGGCGAAGCCTCGCAAGCGCATTATGCGCAGTTTAAAACCATGCTCGACGGGCTGGGCATCGCCTATGTGGAAAACCCTCGGCTGGTGCGCGGCCTGGATTACTACAACCAAACCGTATTCGAGTGGACCACCGACAAACTCGGCGCGCAAGCCACGGTGTGCGGCGGCGGCCGCTACGACGGTTTGATTGAAGAGCTGGGCGGCAAACCTGCTGCCTCTATCGGTTTTGCCATGGGCATTGAGCGCCTGCTGTTGCTGGTGCACGAATACGGTAAGCTCAATGTGCCCGCCGCCCCCGATGTGTATGCCATGCATCAGGGCGAGGGCGCGGCGCTGAAAGTGATGCAATATGCACAGAATTTGCGCGAAGCCGGCTTTGATGTGTTGCAGCATTCAGGGCAGCAGAGTCTTAAAGCGCAAATGAAAAAAGCCGATGCCAGCGGCGCACGTTTTGCGCTGATTGTGGCGCAGGACGAGCTGGCTGCCGGCAGCGCCACTTTGAAAGACATGCAGGGCGGCCAAGGCCAGCAAACGGTGGCTGCTGCCGATTTATCAACCACTTTGCAACAATGGAAACAGGCATAAATGGCTTCACATATTCAAGATCAAGAAGAGCTGGAAAATTTCAAATATTTTTGGAAAAGCTGGGGGCGCTGGCTGTTTACCGCGCTGCTGATTGCCGCATTGGCCTATTTGGGCTATGTGCTGTATCAAAATTATCAGGCCGGTAAAGACCAAGAAGCAGCCGGCGTGCTGGCCGGATTGGTGGAAAAAGCGCAAAATCAAGGCGATGCAAAAGCCATTAATGCCGATTTGCTGAAATTGCAGCAAAACCACCCGAGCACCATGGCCGCAGCGCAAGCCACCATGATGGTGGCTGCCACCGAGTTTGACCAAGGGCAATACGATACCGCCGCCGGCCACCTGACATGGGTGTTGAAAAACCAAAAAGCGCCGCTGGTGCAGGCTTTGGCAGCGCAACGCTTGGCTGTGGTGCAATTGCAGCAGAAAAAATACACCGAAGCGCTGGCCACTCTGGCCACGCCGGTAGAAGCCGATTTTGAGCCGCTGCTGCTGGAAACCAAAGGCGATGTGTATGCGGCCGAGGGCAAAAATAGCGAGGCCGTGGCTGCTTACGAGCAGGCATTAAACAAGTTGCCCAAAGAGGCGGGCAACCGCCAATTGCTGCAATTGAAAGCAGACCAGCTGAAATAACACAGGCCGTCTGAAAGCGACCACACAGGGGCAACTCCTTGCCCGCTGCGGCTTGCAAAAGAAACCCTTTCTTTTGCAAGCCCTTGCGCTTTTTATTCAAACGCTTTTATGGATAACCGAAACATTTGAATATGACCGTGAAGCAGCGATTTTCCATATCTGCCCATACTGCAATACTGTCAGGCGCAGCAATACAATATGAAGCTTGAGCCATACCGTATTTATTTAAATGATTCGGCCGCAGAGGCCGTCTGAAAACAACCGAGAAAATAACTATGAAACCCACCATCGCGCTGGTCGGCCGCCCCAATGTCGGCAAATCCACCTTATTCAACCGCCTCACCCGCAGCAAAGATGCCTTGGTGGCCGATATGCCCGGCCTCACGCGCGACCGCCATTACGGCCACGGCAAAATCGGCAGTAAACCTTATCTGGTAATCGACACCGGCGGTTTCGAACCGGTGGTGGACAGCGGCATTTTGCATGAAATGGCCAAACACACCCTGCAAGCCATTGATGAAGCCGATGCGGTGGTGTTTCTTGTGGATGCCCGAAACGGCGTTACCCCGCAAGATAAAATCATTGCCGACCGCCTGCGACAAAGCACGCGGCCGGTGTTTTTGGCGGTGAACAAAGGCGAGGGCGGCAACCGTGCCGTGCTGGCGGCAGAGTTTTACGAGCTGGCGCTGGGTGAGCCCACCGTGATTTCCGGCGCTCACGGTGATGGCGTTTACCACCTGATGGAAGAGGTGTTGGCACACTTTCCCGAAGCGGAAGAAGAAGCCGAAACGCCCAAACACCCCGTGTTTGCCATTATCGGCCGCCCCAACGTGGGCAAATCCACCTTGGTAAACGCCATTCTCGGCGAAGAGCGTGTGATTGCTTTCGACATGGCCGGCACCACCCGCGACAGCATCCACATCGATTTCGAGCGTGAAGGCAAGCCCTTCACCATTATCGACACCGCCGGCGTGCGCCGCCGCGGCAAAGTGGATGAAGCGGTGGAAAAATTTTCGGTGATTAAAGCCATGCAGGCGATTGAGGCGGCCAATGTGGCGGTGTTGGTGCTTGATGCACAGCAAGACATTGCCGACCAAGATGCCACCATCGCCGGCTTTGCGCTGGAAGCAGGCAGGGCTTTGGTGGTGGCGGTGAATAAATGGGACGGCATCAGCGAGGAGCGGCGCGAGCAGGTGAAGCGCGACATCGCCCGCAAGCTGTATTTTTTGGAATTTGCCAAATTCCATTATATTTCGGCATTGAAAGAGCGCGGTATCGACGGCTTGTTCGATTCCATTCAAGCGGCCTATGATGCAGCAATGATTAAAATGCCTA
This sequence comes from Uruburuella suis, assembly GCF_022870845.1. Taxonomy (GTDB): domain Bacteria; phylum Pseudomonadota; class Gammaproteobacteria; order Burkholderiales; family Neisseriaceae; genus Neisseria; species Neisseria suis. Next base: position 1,488,486 of record NZ_CP091507.1, on the reverse strand, counting down.
CCCCGAAAATCACCCGCGTGCTGCAAAGCGCCATCGAGCGCCAGCAGCCGCCTCGCGCAGGCTTGGTGCGCCCGAAAATGCGCTATGCCCACCAAGGCGGCATGAATCCGCCGGTGATTGTGATACACGGCAATTCGTTGCAGCATATTCCCGATGCCTACACCCGCTACCTCACCCAAACCTTCCGCAAAGCTTTCAACCTGCAAGGCACACCGCTGCGCATTCAATACAATGTGTCGGAAAACCCTTATAGTGAAGCAGACGACAAGCCCAAGAAAAAGCCGCTGCGCCGCGCCGCTTTGAGCAACCGCATTGAAAAGCGGGAAGGGCGCAAGGAAGAAAAAAGCCGCTTCAAAAAGAAAGCCAAAGTAAGCGTCAAAAAACAGCACAATAAATAACATTAAAACAAACAAGGCCGTCTGAACGCTTTTTGCTTTCAGACGGCCTCTTTTTATACCTGAGCCCAGCAAAGAAGCCATGTGCAGATATAGTGATCAGGCCGTCTGAAAAAACCGGAAACTTTCGGGCTGCCCGCCCATCTAAACGCGGTGCGCCGGCTTTAGCGCTTCTTTATGTTTGCACATTCTTACTGAGAAAGTATTGGAAAAGTGCCGCATTCAGGGCTACAATCGGCGCGTACTTTCCCGAAACCTTAAAACCATAATAACGGAGTTTAAAATATGACCGCTAGAGGACAAATGTTACAAGATCCTTTCTTGAATGCCTTGCGTAAAGAGCATGTGCCGGTTTCAATTTATCTGGTCAACGGCATCAAGCTGCAAGGCCAGGTAGAATCGTTTGACCAGTATGTGGTGTTGCTGCGCAACACATCGGTAACGCAAATGGTTTACAAACATGCGATTTCCACCATCGTGCCGGCGCGCGCCGTGAGCCTGCAGCACGAGAAGCAGCAAGCCGCAGCGCCCGTGCAAGTGGAAACCCACTCCGCCGAATAAGTTTTGCTCAAATGCCTTACCGTTTTTTTGCGGTAAGGCATTTTTCTATGCGCTATTTTAAGAGGGCCGACAAGCCCTGTTGCATGGCGCGTACAAAATTACACAATAATTATTTGCATCATTTTTAGGCAGCGGCCGCATGAAGAAATTCAGCAATGGCTGAATACTCAAGGCGCTATGCCGACAGGGTGGGCGCAGCGCCGTTTGCGCCTCCCGAACAGGCAGTTTGTCAAGACTGGCAGGCCGTCTGAAAATACATTATATTGTGGTTTCCTCAGCAAGATACTACCGTATCTTGTGTTTTTCAACTGGATGGGATTTGGCGATGAACGCAGCAAGCAATCTGAAAGTAACCAAACGCGACGGCCGGCTGGAGCCGATCAATCTGGATAAAATCCACCGCGTAATCAACTGGGCAGCAGCCGGTTTGGACAATGTTTCGGTGTCGCAGGTTGAGCTCAAATCGCATATCCAGTTTTACAACGGCATCCGCACCGACGATATTCACGAAACCATTATCAAAGCTGCGGCCGACCTGATTTCTCAAGAAACGCCCGATTACCAATATCTGGCTGCGCGTTTGGCGATTTTCCATTTGCGCAAAATTGCTTATGGCCAATTCGAGCCGCCGCATTTGTTTGACCATGTGGGCAAACTCACCGAAGCGGGCAAATACGACCGCCATCTTTTGGCCGACTACAGCCGCGCCGAATTCGACGAGCTCAACGATTATCTCGACCACGAGCGCGACATGACCTTCTCTTACGGTGCCGTCAAGCAGCTCGAGGGCAAATATCTGGTGCAAAACCGCGTGAGCCGGCAAATCTACGAAACGCCGCAGTTTCTGTATATGCTGGTGGCGATGTGTTTGTTTGCCAAATATCCGCAAGCCACGCGCTTGGCTTATGTGAAAAAGTTTTACGATGCCGTATCCACTTTTAAAATTTCATTGCCCACGCCGATTATGAGCGGCGTGCGTACGCCCACGCGCCAATTTTCCAGCTGCGTGCTGATTGAGTGCGACGACAGCCTCGACAGCATCAACGCCACCACCAGCGCGATTGTGAAATATGTGTCGCAGCGGGCCGGCATCGGCATCAACGCCGGCCGCATCCGCGGCTTGGGCAGCGAAATCCGCGGCGGCGAAGCGCAGCACACCGGCTGCATTCCGTTTTTCAAAATGTTTCAGGCAGCAGTCAAATCCTGCTCGCAAGGCGGCGTGCGCGGCGGCGCGGCCACCTTGTTTTACCCGCTTTGGCATATCGAAGTGGAAAGCCTGCTGGTGCTGAAAAACAACCGCGGCGTGGAAGACAACCGCGTTCGCCAGCTCGATTACGGCGTGCAAATCAACCGCCTGCTCTACACCCGCCTGATTAAAGGTGGCGATATTGCGCTGTTTTCCCCGCACGAAGTGCCGGGCTTATATGATGCATTTTTCGCCGATCAAGACGAATTCGAGCGTCTCTACACCCAATACGAGCAAGACCCTGCCATCCGCAAACGCATTGTGCCGGCCACCGAATTGTTTTCCATTCTGATGCAGGAGCGCGCCGGCACCGGCCGCATCTATATCCAAAACGTCGATCACTGCAACACCCACAGCCCGTTCGATCCGAGCGTGGCACCGGTGCGCCAATCCAATTTGTGTTTGGAAATCGCGCTGCCGACCAAGCCTTTAAACGACATCAATGATGAAAACGGCGAAATCGCGTTGTGCACTTTGTCGGCATTCAATCTGGGCGCGCTCGAAAGCCTGGATGAGTTGGAAGGCTTGGCCGATTTGGCCGTGCGCGCGCTCGATGCCTTGCTCGATTATCAGGATTACCCGATTAAAGCCGCCCAAATCGCCACCATGAACCGGCGCACGCTGGGTATAGGCGTGATCAACTATGCTTATTACCTAGCTAAAAACGGCGTACGCTACAGCGATGATTCCGCGCTCGGCCTCACCCACCGCACCTTTGAAGCGATTCAGTATCACCTGCTCAAAGCCTCGGTGAATTTGGCCAAAGAATACGGCGCCTGCCCGCTGTTTCACGAAACCACTTATGCGCAGGGCAAGCTGCCCATCGACACCTATAAAAGAGATTTGGATGCCGTTTGCCAAGAGCCGCTGCATCTGGATTGGGAAGGCCTGCGCGCCGAAATCGTGCAACACGGTTTGCGCAATTCCACCCTCACCGCGCTGATGCCGTCTGAAACCAGCTCGCAAATCGCCAATGCCACCAACGGCATCGAGCCGCCGCGCGGCTTGGTGTCGGTGAAAGCCTCGAAAGACGGCATTTTGAAGCAAGTAGTGCCCGAATTCGAGCGCTTGAAAAACCAATACGAATTGCTGTGGCAGATGCCGAACAACGACGGCTATTTGAAGCTCGTGGGCGTGATGCAGAAATTTGTCGACCAGGCCATTTCTTCGAATACAAGTTACGACCCGCAGCGTTTTGAAGGCGGCCGCGTGCCGATGAAGCAGCTTTTAAAAGACTTGCTCACCGCCTATAAATTCGGCCTGAAAACCCTTTACTACCACAACACCCGCGATGGTGCCGACGACACCCAGGCCGATTTGCAAGACGACGGCTGCGCCGGCGGTGCATGCAAAATTTGATGCGTTAACGAGCAGAGCAGGGCGGAACACAGCTTCCGCCTGTTGTGCCTTATGCGGCCGCGTGAGGCCGTCTGAATATATTATCCGAAAGCCCGATTATGTCTTGCGAACATTTAGTGATGTCTTACAGCACCTTCAGCAAAGCCAAAAACAACGCCCTTTTGGAGCCGATGTTTTTCGGTCAGCCGGTGAATGTGGCGCGTTACGACCAACAGAAATACGAAATTTTCGAAAAGCTGATTGAAAAGCAATTGTCGTTTTTCTGGCGGCCGGAAGAAATCGACGTGTCGCGCGACCGCATCGATTACCAAAATCTGCCCGACCATGAAAAACACATTTTCATCAGCAACTTGAAATACCAAACCCTGCTCGATTCGATTCAGGGCCGCAGCCCCAATGTAGGCCTGCTGCCTTTGGTGTCGATTCCCGAGCTAGAAACCTGGGTGGAAACCTGGTCGTTTTCCGAAACCATCCACTCGCGCTCCTACACCCACATCATCCGCAATATCGTGAACGATCCTTCGCTCGTGTTTGACGATATTGTCAGCAACGATTACATCATTGCCCGCGCTGAAGACATCGCCTGCTATTACGATGATTTGATTGAATACACCCAGTATTACAACCTTTTGGGTGAAGGGCGGCACGAAGTAAACGGCAAAATCGTGCACATCCATTTGCGCGAGCTGAAGCAAAAGCTTTATCTTTGCCTGATGTGTGTCAACGTGCTCGAAGCCATCCGCTTTTATGTGTCGTTTGCCTGCTCGTTTGCCTTTGCCGAGCGCGAATTGATGGAAGGCAATGCCAAAATCATCAAGCTGATTGCCCGCGACGAAGCGCTGCACCTCACCGGCACCCAGCACATGCTTAACCTGATGCGCAGCGGTGTGGACGATCCTGAAATGGCCGAAATCGCCGCCGAATTGGAGCAGCAATGTTTTGATTTGTTTAAAACCGCTGCTTTGCAGGAAAAAGAATGGGCCGAATATTTGTTTAAAGACGGCTCCATGATCGGCCTGAATAAAGAAATCCTCGGCCAATATGTGGAATACATCACCAATCTGCGCATGGCTGCCGTCGGCCTGCAACCGGCTTTTGAAAGCGCCACGCAAAACCCGATTCCGTGGATTAATGCCTGGCTCTCATCCGATAATGTGCAGGTTGCCCCGCAAGAAGTGGAAATCAGCTCTTATTTGATCGGCCAAATCGATGCGGAAGTGAAGGCTGAAGATTTGGGCGATTTCGAGTTGTAATAGCGCTTGTGAATAGACCCTAGGGTCTGTTCACAATTCATCCGCGAGTAAGATTTTGAGCGCAAAAGCGTGGCTGCAAGGCGAAAAGCACAGCAAGGTTGAACACCTTGCGAGCATTTTCAACGCAGCAGGCGCGTTTTTGAGCCAAAAGATTGCCACGAGATGAATTGTGAACAGACCCTAGCCAGGGCTATTACAACAGGCCGTCTTTCATATTGATGAATCCGGCATTCATTAAACGGTCACGGTTTTTTTCTATGCTGTTCAGACGGCCTCAACTCAGGCCGTCTGAAACCATAAGGAAAAACCGTGCAGATTCATTTCCATCCCCGTGCCGCCGTATTGCCCAACCGTCTGTGGCAGGCAATGCTGCAACGATTGAACCCGAGCATGACCTTAATCACCACCAACGATAAAATCTTCGAGCTGCAAGCGGGCGAAACCCTGCTCGACGGTTTGGAGCGCACCGGCCACGAAGTGGAATACCAATGCCGCAGCGGCTATTGCGGCGCCTGCCGCGTGAAATTGCGCGCAGGCAAGGTGGATTACGACGAGCTGCCGCTGGCTTTTGTCGGCCCCAATGAAGTGCTGCCTTGCTGCTGCCGCGTGAGCGGGCCGATAGAAATCGACTGCCGCGTCCGTGTACAAGAGCGGGATTTGTTTGACAGCGATTTGTTTGAAAACCAATAAAGCAGTTGCATCATCAAAGCAGTTGCATCATCGAAAGGCCGTCTGAAAGGTTTCAGACGGCCTTTCGTGATTTATACCCGACCTAAAAAATAATACCCATTCAAAAAAGTAAGCTTATAAGGCGGCAAGCCAAAGACAGTACACCGCACGCGGCAAGGCGAGCCAACGCCGTTGGGTTATTTTTTAAGTTTGGTATTATTTACATGATTTACGGGCGTTTTATCCGAATAGGCTGGATAAAGCCGAAAAATTATACTATCGTGGGCAAGATAAACCCCCTTCACTGAAAACGCGGGCATTGCCTTTTATAAAACGCAAGCAACACAAAGGAGACAAACAATGAATAAATTAATGGCCGTTTTAATGGCCGCACCGGTGGCCATTGTTGCCCCTTATGCCGCAGCCGCCACGGCCGCCCAACATCCGGCGCAGGTGCAATTCCAGCAAAATATGGATGCCGTGCTCGCTGTCGCGCGCAACCCGCAATTGAGCGAAGCGCAAAAAGTGCAGCGCATCGACCGCTATGCCGACCAATATTTAGACTATCAACGCATTTCGGCACTGGCCGTGGGCTTGCCGTGGCGGCAATTCAACGCGCAGCAAAAAAGCGATTTTATCGCCGCCTTTAAAAGCATGATGATTACCATGTATTCGCGCGCCGCCTTGATGGGCGCAGCAGATGCAAAAGTGACTTTGCTGCCGAAAATAATCGAGAGCAATAACAACCGCGTGGAAGTGTTTACTGAAGTGCGCAGCGGCACCGGCAATAAATATGAAGTGAGTTACCGCTTGTATCAAGTGGGGCAAACCTACAAAATCTACGATATCCGCGTTGACGGCGCCAGCATGGTCACGATTTACCGCAACCAGTTTAACGATTTAATCCGCCAGCAAGGCATTGATGGTACAATTGCAACACTGCGCCAAAAAGGGCTGAAACCGGCAACACCTGCCGGCAATTGATTTTATATTTAAATTTAATAAGATAACACAGGCCGTCTGAAACATTCTTTCAGACGGCCTGTTGCCATGTTGACCAATATCAAACCAGCAGCAAGATAAGCTGGGTTTGACAGCAGCATTTATTGCACAAATATTACAGATTAAATATGATTACATACATATACAAAAATTATAAATTGCATACGCAAAAAAATGAGCCGGTTTAAAATTAAAATTATTGAATATCAATAAGATATTATTTCGGCTTAATGAGTATTCCGTTTGTTGGAAAATAAAGTATGTCAATATTTGTATTGTAATTACGCCGCTGGCAAGCGGCACAGCCCTCAACATCATTTTCCTACATGGGAGATTTACGCATGAACGCTCAACGCACCTTAACCTTGCTGGCCGCCACCTTGTGCACAATGCCGGCATGGGCTGAAAACACAGCCGCCGCATTGGCTACCGGCGATGATTATATCAACGCCATTGATGATCGCGCACACGAGAAAAAAGGCTTTTTCGAAGACCGCTTTACCGCAGCCGGCACGCTGCGTTTCCGCATAGACGGCGGCGACACCCAATCCTCTTATGCCGGCAATGAAAACCAGCGCCCCGACAGCCAAAGCCATGCCAACTTGGAGTTGTGGCTTTCAGCCAAGCTGACCGAAAACTGGCGTGTTACCACCCAGCTGGAGCCGCAGATCAACCTGGAAAACGGCAAATTCAACGGCGACCATGATGTGCCGATGAACAAACTTTATGCAGAAGGCAAGGTTTACGACAAAGTGAAAACCCGTTTGGGTAAATTCGGCGCATTCTCTTCATACGGCCGCGTGCTCGATAATGAAATAACCGGTGCCGAGCTCTTTTTCGACTACAAATACCCCACCAAAATCGCCGCCGCGCGCATGACCAAGCATTTGAACGACAACCCGTGGGGCGTGGAAGTGCGCCGCGAATTTATCGCCTCGGCGCAAACCGTGGTGCCGGTAAACGATAAAGTGAATGTCGGCGCCACACTGGTTTACCTCAACGATTTGAAAAAGCCCGACAACCGCACGCAAAACGCTGTGTTCGGCGAGGTGGGCATGGATGTGAAATTCAACGACGATTGGCGCTGGATGGCGGCCTATAGCCGCTCCAATATTGATGATGTGCGCGACAGCGCCGGCAAAAAAGTGTCGCCTGATGGCGTGTTTACCGAAGTGAAATACAAGCTGGCCGACATCAAAACCCGCAACAGCTACGATGTGTTTGCCAACTATCGCCGTGTGGGTGCCATGTCGGGCATTTCATCGGTAAACGATTATTCCAAAAACGTGCAGGGCGCGCAGCTGGGCTTTGATTTTGTGCCCTACAAAAACATCAAATTCAATGCATTCTACCTGCACGGCAAGCAAGTAAACGCCACCGCGGGCAACAGCAAACAAGATGTGAATGTGGTGCGTGCGCAAGTGGAATTTTTCTTCTAACCCGAATCAATAGTATCCATTCAAATTCAGGCCGTCTGAAAAGCTTTCAGACGGCCTGATGATTTTTTTATGACACAGGCCAAATATCGCAGCGGCAGCGGTTTTCATCTGCCGGGAAAAAGCGTAATATTGTTAACTATTGCTTTATATTATTTTATCCGATCATCATCACAGAGAGGCGTTATCATGTTTGAGAAAATCCAGGCAGCACCAGCCGACCCGATTTTAGGTTTGGGCGAAGCATTTAAAGCAGAGCAGCGCGAGGGCAAAGTCAACCTCGGCATCGGCGTGTATAAAGATGCGGCCGGCCAAACTCCGATTGTAAAAGCCGTCAAAGAAGCCGAAAAACGCCTGCTCGACAAAGAAAACACCAAAAACTACCTTACCATCGACGGCGTGGCCGCCTTCAACGCCGAAACCCAAAAGCTGCTGTTTGGCGCCGAGAGCGAAATCGTGCAAAGCCGCCGCGCCAAAACCGCGCAAAGCTTGGGCGGCACCGGCGCATTGCGCGTGGCCGCCGAATTTATCAAACGCCAAACGCCTGCCCAAAATGTGTGGATTAGCGCGCCGACCTGGCCCAACCACAACGCCATTTTCAATGCCGTCGGCATCAATATCCGCGATTACCGCTATTACGACAAAGCCAGCCACAGCCTGGATTGGAACGGCATGATTGAAGATTTGCAGCAAGCGCAAGCCGGCGATGTGGTGTTGCTGCACGGCTGCTGCCACAATCCCACCGGCATCGACCCCACGCCCGAACAATGGGCGGCATTGGCTAAAATGTCGGCTGAAAAAGGCTGGCTGCCCTTGTTTGACTTTGCCTATCAAGGCTTTGCCAACGGCTTGGAGCAAGATGCCGCCGGCCTGCGCGCTTTCGCCGCCAACCATCAGGAAATGCTGGTGGCCAGCTCTTATTCTAAAAACTTCGGCCTCTACAACGAGCGCGTAGGCGCGTTTACCTTAGTGGCCGCCGATGAAGAAACCGCAGCGCGCGCATTCAGCCAAGTAAAAAGCATTATCCGCACCCTCTATTCCAACCCCGCTTCGCATGGCGGCAGCGCCGTGGCCATCGTGTTGCAAGACGAAGCCCTCAAAGCGCAATGGGTTGCCGAATTGGATGAAATGCGCAGCCGCATCAAAGAGATGCGCCGCCAATTTGTGGATTTGCTGAAAGAATACGGCGCCGAGCAAGACTTCAGCTTTATCATCAACCAAAACGGCATGTTTTCATTCAGCGGCCTCACGCCCGAGCAGGTTGACCGCTTGAAAGACGAATTCGCCATTTACGCCGTGCGCTCCGGCCGAATCAACGTGGCCGGCATCACAGCAGCGAATATCCGCTATCTGTGCGAAAGCATTGTGAAAGTGTTGTAAAAGCAATAGCCAAGGGTGAAAAGGCCGTCTGAAAAAGTTTCAGACGGCCTTTTTTATAGGCAAAACAAATGCTTGAAAAATAGTTTCAAACTCTTATACCAATTCTAAAAAATAATATATAGTGAAATGCGGGAAAAAGTGACACAACGGGTAGGTTGGGTTGAAAACCCAACAAGCCCACAGGCCGTCTGAAACGTTGGGTTTGGCAACCCAACCTACCTGTTATAGTGCGTAGTTTTGTGTCACTTTTTCTTGCATTCCACTATATAAACAGGCAGCCCGTAGGTCGGATTCTTGAATCCGACACTTGTTCGTAGAACAAGACACGCACATCACTTTGGCCGATAAACGTCGAATTCAAGAATCTGACCTACGCGGTTGGTGCTATCGAACTACTTTTATTTTGTAAGGTTATTTTTTTGAATTGGTATGATGCCCATTTGAATGTGCACACGTTTTACCGGTCGTTACAGAAGCCAAGACCGTCTGAAACATTAACTTTTCAGAAAGAAAAAAAGCCCGAAATTGGGCTTTTTCTTGATTTCAACCGAGTTTTACTTGGTAAAATAAGTGTCGTGAATTTTGTCATATTCGCCATTGGCACGCACTTGTTTGAGCGCTTCATTGAGCATATTCAAGGTGGCGGTATCGCCCTTGCGCACGGCAATGCCGTAGTTTTCCACTTCAAAATCAGGCACGGCAACCATGCTGAAGCCTTTGTCGCTGTTATTTTTAATGTAATTGCCCACCACGGCGCTGTCGCTGACCACCGCATCCAAGCCGCCGCTTTCCAGATCTTTAATCAGCAAGGGCAGGTTTTCAAAACGGGCGATTTTCGGGCTGTTGTTGCCCAAAATTTTCGAAGCGGCAAAGTCGCCGGTGTTGCCGGTAACCACGCCCACTTTGGTGGCATTTTTCAAATCATCTGCCGATTTGATTTCTTTGCCTTTGGGCACCAAAATCACTTGGGTGATTTCAAAATAAGGCTCGGTGAAATCCATGGTTTGTTTGCGCTCATCGGTAATCGTCACCGCAGAAATAAGCATGTCGGCATCGCTGTTGGCCAGCGCAGGGAAGAGGCTATCCCAAGGCTGATGCTTGTATTCCACTTTGAAATTGCCCGCCTGAGCCAGCGCATTCATCAAATCCACATCAAAGCCTTGCACCTGATTGCTGGAATCAAGCGATTCAAACGGGGCAAATTCGGCATTCATTGCCACCCGGTAAACTTTATTGCTGTTGTCGGCCGAAGCGGCCGCGCCGGTGTTGCTGCTTTGGCCGCCGCATGCGCCCAACATCAGAGCAGAGCAGGCAAAAGCCGCCGCCAGCCATTTTTTCATATTCATGGTGTTTTCCTTATCAAGCAATGGTTATCAGGCTTGCAATTTTAGCATAAATTTACAAAATGCAATAATGCTTTCAGACGGCCTGTTTGATGTATTCAACGCTCTTTTTCACGGAAAAAGGCATAAGTCACATCATGGAATAAATCCACATGGGGGCTGTCTTCATATTGCAGCTCGGCCAGCGTATCTTCAAAAGCCAGTTGCACCGATTCCACCACATCTTGCGCAATATCGGCGGGCAGGGCGCTGATCATGCCTTTAAAGGCCGTGGCCAGCACCTGATTTTGCATGCGCAACACATCATTGGCTTCTTCGAGATAGTCGAGGCGTTGTTCGAGGCTGCTCATGATGTTTCCTTTAATAATCTGTTAGAATAAGCGCATTATACCGAACCATACGGCTTTAAACAGCCGCTACCTGCACCGGAGCATCAGAAAATGGACAGCAAACGTTCGCCATCAGAGTTAACCTTTACCTTAGAAGAGCCGGCCGGCGCACCGGTTGAGCCGCAGCAAGAAGATTTCGATTGGGAGCGCGGCCTCGAGCAATTGCGCGAGCGCCGCCACAGCGATGCACCGCAATCGGAAACCCGTGTCGAACCTACTCCGGTTGCCGTGAAACCGGTGCGCGCTGTCGACAAAAGCCATGCGAAAGCACAAGAAAAAGCATTGCGCGAATACTTGTTGCAATGGCAGAAAACGTACAATGAAAGCATCCCGGAAGAAGAGGGCGCGGAAACCGACACCACCGTGCTGCTGCAAGAAGATTGGCTTGCCGCCCAAACCGCCTTGCAGGCCGCCGATGAGGGGCAAGTGCTCAAAACCCATACCGTTTGGCTGAACCCGAAACGGCAAAACGCGACTGAGCCTGCGCAAACACAAAACCCGACACAACATGTGCCGGAAGATGAAGCATTGCCTGATTCAGAGGGCATGCCGGTTATCGTGCAAGTGCTTGATCCGCAGGTGGCCGCGCATCAACCGGTGATGTGTTTATCGGAAAGCGAACTTATGGCGCGCCTGAGCAAGCGCCTGCGCCCGCACCTGACCGATGCAGTAAACGGCATGGTGCGCGTGGCCGTGCAAAAACAGGCGGCCGCGCTCACTTATCAGCTGCAACAAAACCTCAACGAGCAAACACCGGCCCTGGTTGATGAAATTCTCGAATACAATTTAAAAGCGGTGATGTCGGAAATCAAATACGACTTAAAATTCAAGCGCCGCCAATAAAGCAAGCTTTAATCAAGATAGTCCGGAATGATGAAAAACTGGATTTGGATTGCCTTAGTGGTGGGCGCCATAATAGGCTACCAACTTTGGCAGCAGCAAACGCCCGGTAAAACGGATGCGCCGAACCATGCTGCCGCGCCTGCCGACACCGATGCCAAATTGCAGGCAGCATTTGATGGCAGGCAGAGCAATCTGCAAATTCAAGGCAGCGGCGTGGTCAGCAAAACCTTGCCCGACGATAACAAAGGCTCGCGTCATCAGCGCTTTATTCTAAAGCTTGCCAACGGCCAAACCTTATTGGTGGCGCACAATATTGATTTGGCTCCCAGAATTCCCCAGTTGAAAAAAGGCGACGCCGTTGCTTTTTATGGCGAATACGAATGGTCGGCACAAGGCGGCGTGATTCACTGGACCCATCACGACCCCAAAGGCCGCCATGCAGATGGCTGGCTTGAACATCGCGGAATCATTTATCAGTGAAGCAGGCGGCCATAAAACATCAATGCTGAAAAAAGTAATTGTAGTTTGATTGCTTGATGGTGAAAATCTATAGAACCCCCTGTGTGGGCATTACCGTGACATGGTGCTAGTTTCGCATAATCTGTATTATGTTAAATTATTGACATGGAAATTATGTGCTGACAAATGTGCATGTAGCTAAAGTAATTTACACTCATTTATTTATTCCTTTTTTCTTATACACTTAAACCAAGGCCGTCTGAAAAAACTTCAGACGGCCTTGGTTTAACAAGATAGATAAAGAGCTGTCTTCCTTCTGCCATAAATCAGAATCTATAATTTAGGCACTTGCTCAAGCCATCAATCCAAATGTTCATTGCCAGGCGGTGCCAGCACGGTGCGGTTGCCGTTGCTTTCGGGTGCGGACACGATGCCGTCGGCTTCCATCTGATCAATCAGGCGTGCGGCGCGGTTATAGCCGATACGCAAATGGCGCTGCACTGATGAGATGCTGGCTTTGCGGGTTTTCACCACGCAAGCTACTGCATCATCATACATCGGGTCGAGCTCGCCATCGTTGTTGCGGCCGTTGTTGGCATTGCTGAATATATCATCGCTGCCTACGCCGGCGGTGAGAATGTCGTCAATATAAGCCGGTTCGCCGAATTGCTTGAGATATTCCACCACGCCGTGCACTTCGTCATCGGAAGCAAATGCGCCGTGCACGCGTTGCGGATAGCCGATGCCGGGCGGCAGAAACAGCATATCGCCCTGCCCGAGCAGGTTTTCGGCGCCCATTTGGTCGAGAATGGTGCGGCTGTCGACTTTGCTGGACACTTGAAACGCGATGCGGGTGGGAATATTGGCTTTAATCAACCCGGTAATCACGTCTACGCTGGGGCGCTGCGTGGCCAAAATCAAGTGAATGCCGGCGGCGCGTGCTTTTTGGGCCAGCCGGGCAATCAGCTCCTCGATTTTTTTGCCGGCCGTCATCATTAAGTCGGCAAACTCATCTACCACCACCACGATAAAAGGCAGCTTTTCCAGCGGCTCGGGATCGCCGGGTGTGAGGCTGAACGGATTAGCGAGCTTTTCGCCGCGCGCGGCGGCTTCGGCTATTTTTTGGTTGAAACCGGCCAGGTTGCGCACGCCCATGTGGCTGAGCAGGCGGTAGCGTTTTTCCATTTCGTTTACACACCAATTGAGCGCGTTGGCGGCCAATTTCATATCGGTCACCACGGGCGCGAGCAGGTGCGGGATGCCTTCGTAAATGCTTAATTCGAGCATTTTCGGGTCGATCATAATCATGCGCACTTCTTCGGGCGTGGCTTTGAAGAGCATGGATAAAATCATGGCATTCACGCCCACCGATTTGCCCGAGCCGGTGGTGCCGGCCACCAAAAGATGCGGGGCTTTGGCTAAATCGGTAACCACAGGCTGACCGGTAATGTCTTGCCCCAGCGCCAGCGTGAGCTTGGATTTGGAATCTTGAAACACCGGCGCATCAAAGATTTCGCTCAAGCGTATCATTTGGCGCTTGGGGTTGGGCAGCTCCAGCCCCATACAGGTTTTGCCGGGTATGGTTTCCACCACGCGAATCGAAGCCACGCCGAGCGAGCGGGCCAGGTCTTTTTCAAGGTTTAGCACGGCATTGCCGCGCACACCGACATCGGGTTCGATTTCGTAACGGGTAATTACGGGGCCGGCGTATGCATCCATCACTTTGACTTTAACCTTGAATTCGGCCAGCTTCTCTTCAATCGTGATGCTGTTTTCCAGCAGCGCATCTTCGGTTTGGGTGGCGCTGGGGTCGAATTGCGGCGGCAAAAGCAGGCCGAGCGAAGGCAGGTGGGTGCCTGCGCCCTGCTCTATTATGCGCGGCGGCGTCATACTTTCAGACGGCATAACAAGGTTGGCCGATTGCTCGAATGCGGCTTCAGACGGCATTGCGCCAGATTGTCCGTTTTGCAGCCAAACAGCTTCTTCTGAGGCCGTCTGAATGCTTATTGCAGGCTCAATCGGTGCGGATTCGCTAATCAAGCGGTCGGTAATCGACCAGCGCGGGGCATCGCTGATGTGTGCGTTTGCAGCGGGCTCGGGTGGCTGGTAAGCGTCGAACGCATCATAACGCTCATCATAAGCGCTGCCGTTAAATACGGGCGGTTCGGGTATATCAAGTGGCATCATATCCACTTCCGGCATAGGCGGCGGCTCGACCACGGTAGCCGTGGGCGCGGCTGTCGCAGCCATAGCGGCATAAGGCGTGAAGCGGGTGGAAATCGGCGCAGCTGCCTTGGGCACTTGCAGCTTGATGGCGTGGCTTTGCTCCACTCGTGCGGCTTCTGGAATCACGCTTTCGCGCACAGTGGTGTTGACGCGGCGGATGCGGCGGTTGACCGGCGAATCGGTTTTGGCCAGATTGGCCAATATTTCGCCCTCGGGAATCACATTGGGTTGCGCGGTTTGCAGCGGCTCTTGCGCCGAAACTTGGCGGCGGCGCGCCATACGCTGGCGCAGCAGATTGGCGCGGATGTCTTCTTCGCCTATGGTTTCGGGCGCGCCCATGGCTTGGCGCACCGATTCGGCCAGCTCGGTTTTCGGGGTTTGGTGGCTGATTTTTTGCACTTCTGCCAAAGTGCGGGCGCGGGTGCGTATCAGCGCAGGGTCGTCGAGGCTGATGGTTTTCAATTCCACAGGCGGCTTGGGTGCTTGCACGCCGGCGGCTTCGAGCGCGGGCTTGAATTGCCAATTCACATCCACCACTTCCAAATCAGGCGCCGGCGCGTGCGTTTGCAGCTCGGCTTGGTGGGCGGGCGTGTTTTGCGGCTGTGCCAAATCGGCCAACGGTGTTTCATATAGGGCGCGGGTGGCCTCTTCGAGTGTAATCACCGGCAATTCGGCATCTACGGCTTTGGCGCTGCGGTATTCGCTTTCATCAAATTGCAGATAAGGCGCCGGTGCAATGGCTTTGCCGCTGCTGGGGCGAGGCTTCGCGGCGGGCGCAGTAGGCGCAATCACCGCGCCAAACATCGGAATATCGTGGCCGGGCGGTACGCCATCAGGCGCTGCCGGCTCAGCTTGCCCAATACGCAAGGGTTCGGCTTTGAGGGCGCGGATGGGTGCTTCATCAGCGACTTCATCAATGTCTGCCGGAAGCTCGGCCGAAGCGTCTTGTGTGGGCGCGGCAAAAATCGGCAAATCATCGAGATTGTCGTTGGGTTGTAAGGTGTTTTTGCCGGAAGTGGCATCGAGCTTGCGGCTGTGTTTGGGAGACAATTCGCGCAGCTTAGCAACGGTTTTATCGTATACGGCGCGCGCTTCTTCGGCTGCTTTGTGGCTTTGGCGGGTGTTTTGCAGATTGGGATCAACGCCGCGCAAAGCTTTGGGCGGTTTGGCGGCCATGTCTTCAGGGCTGAAGGCCGGCTGGGTTTCGTGGCGGCTCAGATAAGTGAGCTCGCGCAGCCATTCGCGCTCCTGCTGCCGGCGCATCCACAGCACTGCGGCAATCGCGGCCAGCAGCAAAATCAATAACAACGTCCACAACATAAATAAGGCAACCCTGAGTCGGTTTCGGCAAATGTGTTATTTTAACGTGTTTTGCCGGTAAACCAAACTGATTTCACCATCAGCTGTGTTTTTCGGAATCTGCACCCTGCCCTATGGACGGATTCGCGTATAATCATCAAGCTTCAGGCCGTCTGAAAGGCGTTCAGACGGCCTGCTTTATCCTTTTGTTTGCACCGGAATGCCGACATGAATTTTCTTGCCGCTTGGTTTCCTTTGCCGCTGGCGCTGGTCGCGCATGTGGTGTTGCTGGCCTTGCTCGCCGGCTGTGCAAAGCCTGCTTGGCGCGCTTTGCGCAGCCATGGTGCGGCTGCGGCGGCCGCTGCGCTTTTGCTGGCGGTTTTATGGGGGCTGCATGCCGAATTGAGCAGCGGCCAGCTCGCCGGCCTGACTTATCATTTGCTCGGCATCAGCCTGATTACCTTGATGCTGGGCGCGCCCGCTGCTTTATGGCTGGGCACGTTGATGCTGCTGCCCTACACTTGGCTTTTGCACGGCTCGAGCAATCTGAATATTATCAGCTTGAATGCATTGGTTTTATTGCTGCCGGCTATCATAATAAATGTGCTTATCCGCTGCGTTGGCCGCAAACTGCCGCCGAATATTTTTATCTATATTTTTGTAAATGGGTTTCTGGCTGCGGCAGCGGGCATGCTGGCAACGGGTGCGTTATTATCGGGCTTGCTGCAAGCAGCTTCGGTGTATCCGGCTGAGGTGTTGTGGCATTCGGCCTTTCCGGTGTTTTTTCTGCTCTCTTGGGGCGAGGCTTTTTTAAGCGGCTTGTTTGCGGCCATTTTTGTGGCGCTGGCACCGCAGCTTTTGGCCACTTATGATGACGCGCATTATTTGCAGCCGCGTCATCAAATCTGGAAATCTTGATTTAAAGGAACGGAAACCATGTTTGCCAATGTGGTTGTGATTGTGATCGGCGCAGCTTTTGGTGCGTTGATGCGCTGGGCTTTGGGCTTGTGGCTCACTTCTCATGCGGCCTGGCTCTCGCTCGGCACTTTAATGGCCAACTGGATCGGCGCTTATATTATCGGCGTGGCCGCTGCGATGATTGAATTTTGGCCGGCTTTCCCGCCGCATTGGCGCTTGCTGCTGATTACCGGTTTTCTCGGCAGCTTGACCACGTTTTCCGGCTTTTCGCTTGAGGTGGTCGGCATGTTGCAGGCGCAGCGCTGGGGCGCGGCGGTGGCCACATCGGCTTTGCATTTGTTTGGCTCACTGCTGCTGACGGTGTTGGGCATGGCCACGGTGTCGGCGCTGCGCGGTTGAGTATGTGCTTCAAAAAACCAAAGGCCGTCTGAAAAGTTTTCAGACGGCCTTTGGTTTTTCTATTTTAATGTGCGCTTTTGCTGCTGAGCTGGTTGCGGTATGAATACCAATACACCGCGCCGACAAACACCGCGCCGCCGATAACATTGCCGATATAAACCGACAGCATATTCCAGCCGAATTGCGTCCAGCTGATATCCGCCCCGCCCCAAATCGCTGCCGGAATCACAAACATATTGGCCACTACGTGTTGGAAGCCGATGAGCACAAAAATCATAATCGGAAACCAAATGCCTAATATTTTGCCCGACATCGACTGCGTGCCGTAGCACAACCACACGCCCATGCACACCATCCAGTTGCAGCCTATGCCCGAAACCAGCGCCCGGCCGAAATCGGCAGACACTTTGCTCTCGGCCACCGCTATGGTTTTGTGCAGAAATTCTCCTTCGGTCAGGCCGACATAATGGCCGAAAAACCAGGCCACGAAAAAAGCGCCGAGCAGATTGGCCAGGGTTACAATCAGCCAATTGCGCCCGAGCGCGGCCAATGAGATTTTCTTTGCCAGCCATGCAGCGGGCAACACCATCATATTGCCGGTAATCAGTTCAGCGCCGCCGATTAAGATGCAGATCAGGCCGATAGGAAACACCGCTGCGCCCATCAACACGGCCAAGCCGCTCCATTCGTGCGGCATGCCGCCGACCACATGGATATAGGCCAGATAGCCCAACGAGATAAACGCGCCGCCGAGAAAGCCCAAAATGCTCA
Organism: Uruburuella suis; assembly: GCF_022870845.1. Classification (GTDB taxonomy): domain Bacteria; phylum Pseudomonadota; class Gammaproteobacteria; order Burkholderiales; family Neisseriaceae; genus Neisseria; species Neisseria suis. The sequence continues at coordinate 1,470,538 of NZ_CP091507.1, read as the reverse complement.
AAGAAAGCGTGCTGCATGCCGCTTTGGCCTCGCCTTTTACAATGGTGGCCTGCAAAATCTCATGTGGATATAAAGCGCTCATTTTTTGTTTGCCTGTGTGTGAGGTTTTTCGATGGCGCATATTGTAAATGGTTTTCAAACCGCGATTTTGATTTAGCTCATTTTCTTGTAGGTAAATTACATTTAAGCTTGTGGCTGTTCAGACAAACCGTAAAAGCAATAATGTGAAAAGCCGTCTGAAAAGCTTCAGACGGCTGTTTAGCAATCTATCGCGAAATGAAAAATAAAGTGACATAAAGCAGATCGCACAATAATAAGGCAAGGCGCAGTAACATTTTAGATTCAGTATTATCTGTTTTTTCGAGCAATCAAAAAAACCGCCGGGCAAGTGCCACAGCGGTTTCTGCAAGCCTTTCAGACGGCCTGATTATTGATTCAACTCTTTAGCCAGATACAGCCAAGTTTCAATCACGGTGTCGGGATTGAGCGACACGGTATCGATGCCCTCTTCCACCAACCATTTGGCAAAATCAGGATGATCCGACGGGCCTTGGCCGCAAATGCCGACATATTTATTGTGCTTGCGGCAAGCGGAAATCGCCAAGTGCAGCATTACTTTCACCGCCGGATTGCGCTCGTCAAACGTGCTGGCAATCGGGCCGCCGCTATCGCGATCCACACCCAAAGTGAGCTGGGTCATGTCGTTGGAACCGATGGAGAAACCGTCGAAATATTGCAGAAATTGCTCGGCCAACAAAGCATTGCTCGGCACTTCGCACATCATAATCAGGCGCAGGCCGTTTTTGCCGCGCTCGAGACCGTTGGCTTTAAGCGCTTTAATCACTTGCTCGGCTTCGCTCAGGGTGCGCACAAACGGCACCATAATCTCAACGTTGGTGAGCCCCATATCGTCGCGCACGCGTTTGAGCGCTTCGCATTCGAGCGCAAAGCAATCTTTGAAATCATCGGACACATAACGCGCCGCACCGCGGAAACCCAGCATCGGGTTTTCTTCGTGCGGCTCGTAAATATTGCCGCCGAGCAGATTGGCGTATTCGTTGGATTTGAAATCAGACATGCGCACAATGGCTTTGCGCGGATACACCGATGCGGCCAACGTGGCCACGCCCTCGGCGATTTTGTCGACATAAAAAGCCACCGGAGAAGCATAGCCGGTAATGCGTTCGTTGATTTCAGCTTGCAAATCGGCGTCTTGTTTGTCGAATTCAATCAAGGCTTTGGGGTGGATGCCGATTTGGCGGTTGATGATGAATTCCATGCGCGCCAAGCCGATGCCTTCGCTGGGCAGGCCGGCAAACGAGAAAGCCAGCTCCGGGTTGCCCACGTTCATCATGATTTTCACCGGCGATTTGGGCATTTTATCCAAAGCCACATCGGTAACTTCCACATCCAGCAAGCCTGCGTAAATCAAGCCGGTGTCGCCTTCGGCGCACGACACGGTAACTTCCTGTCCCTCGGAAAGCACGCTGGTGGCATCGCCGCAGCCCACCACGGCCGGAATGCCCAGCTCGCGCGCAATAATGGCGGCGTGGCAGGTGCGGCCGCCGCGGTTGGTCACAATTGCCGAAGCGCGCTTCATCACCGGCTCCCAATCGGGGTCGGTCATGTCGGTAACCAAAATATCGCCCGCTTTTACGGTGTCCATTTCCGAGGCGTCTTTCACCAGGCGCACTTTGCCTTGGCCGACTTTTTGGCCGATGGCGCGACCTTCGCACAACACTTTTTTCTCGCCGTTGATCGCATAGCGGCGCAGGCTGCGACCACCCTCTTCTTGCGATTTCACGGTTTCCGGGCGCGCCTGCAGGATGTAGAGCTTGCCGTCGGTGCCGTCGCGCCCCCATTCGATGTCCATCGGGCGGCCGTAATGCTGCTCGATAATCAACGCATATTGCGCCAACTCGGCCACTTCGGCATCGCTGATAGAAAATTGCTTGCGCGCCGCCTCGTCCACATCCACCACTTGCACAGATTTACCCGCTTGCGCTTGGTCGGTGAAGGTCATTTTAATCAGCTTGGAGCCCATGGTTTTGCGTAAAATCGCCGGTTTGCCGGCTTTCAAAGTGGGCTTGTGCACATAGAATTCATCCGGGTTGACTGCGCCTTGCACCACGGTTTCACCCAAGCCGTATGAAGAGGTGACAAACACCACTTGGTCGAAACCGCTTTCGGTGTCGATGGAAAACATCACGCCGGCCGCGCCGCTGTCGGAGCGCACCATGCGCTGCACACCAGCCGACAAAGCCACCACATCGTGGGCAAAGCCTTTGTGCACGCGGTAGGAAATGGCGCGGTCGTTATAAAGCGAGGCAAACACATGCTTCATCGCCTCTTTAACATTTTCCAAGCCATTGATATTAAGGAAGGTTTCTTGCTGGCCGGCAAAAGATGCATCGGGCAGATCTTCGGCGGTGGCTGAAGAGCGCACAGCCACGGCGATGTTTTCGCTGCCCGCATCGGCCACCATTTTATCCCATGCGGTTTTGATGTCGGCATCGAGCTGCTCGGGGAACGGGGTGTCTAAAATCCATTGGCGGATTTCTTTGCCCACGCGTGCCAACTCGATAACATCTTCCACATCCAAAGCGGCCAGCGCTGCGGAAATACGTTCGGCCAGGCCGTTGTGTGCCAAAAAGGCGCGATAGGCTTCTGCGGTGGTGGCAAAGCCGCCGGGCACGCGCACGCCTTTTTCAGTCAGCTGACTGATCATCTCGCCCAAAGAGGCGTTTTTACCGCCCACGCTTTCCACATCGGTCATGCGCAGGTTTTCAAACCAAATCACGTAATTTGCAGCCATTTTTAATCCAAGCTTAAAGTCAGTTAAAAAAGAAATGAATCTCCGCCGCTATTCTAACCACAGCGGCTTGAGCTGTCATGTGTTTTATCGCGTTGCTAAAAGGCCGCGCAGTCTTGAAAATTGCGGGAAGCCGCATTTGTAGTGAAATGAAACAGATAATTCCATAGCGCTGATTTTTTGTTAATCGTTGTTAATCAGGGCTTTCAGAACTCATTAATGATTTTTCAGACGGCATTTAATGTTTTATTTATGGCATTTTCTGCCAATAATTTGAAAAATTTACACAAAAAATGGGTATTTCAATTTATTTATTTTTATTTGTAGTGGTGTGTAGTTTTTGCGATAGGGCTTTATTCAACGGATAGGGCTTGATATGATGATAAGTGCTGAGGCCGTCTGAAACACAGCCGCCTTACTGCCGAAAATTATGACGATTATTCAGAGAAATGTGAGCTCACTTTATGGCACGCCGCCCCGCTTTTTTTATTTCCGACCGCACCGGCCTTACCTCCGAGAGCATGGGCGAAGCCCTGCTTGATCAGTTTGAAGGCATTAATTTCAAGCGCACCACCTATCCTTTTGTCGACACGCCCGAAAAAGCCCATGCCATGGTGCAGATTATCAACAGCGCCGCCGAGCAAAGCGGCCTGCGTCCGCTGGTGTTCAGCAGCATCATTGATAATCAGATACGCGAAATCATCAAGCTCAGCTCCGGCCTGCACTTGAGCTTTTTTGATGCTTTTCTGGGCAAAATCGAATGCGAGCTCGGCGTGGCTGCCCGCCATGCCGTGGGCCGCAACCACGGTATCACTGACACCGAGCGCTACGATGCGCGCATGGAAGCGGTGAATTTTTCGCTCAACCACGACGACGGCATCAGCGGCAAAGATTTAAAAGATGCCGATGTGATTTTAATGGGCGTATCGCGCTCGGGCAAAACGCCCACCTGCCTTTATTTGGCGCTACAATACGGCATACGTGCCGCCAACTACCCGCTCACTCCCGATGATTTGGAAAGCACCGATTTGCCGCGCATGGTTAAAGCCTATAAAAACAAGCTCTTCGGCCTCACCATTTTGCCCGAGCGCCTGCAAGCCATCCGCCACGAACGCCGCCCCGATTCCACTTATTCGCAGCTCAACACCTGCCGGCGCGAAGTGGCCGATGCACAGGCGATGTTCCGCCAACACGGCATTCCGTTTACCAACACCACGGATAAATCGGTGGAAGAATTGGCGGTCAACATTATGCAGGCCTGCCAGCTGCGGCGGCGCTTTTAAACCGGTGTGATGCAGATAAACAGGCCGTCTGAAACGCTTTCAGACGGCCTGTTTATCTGCATTTAAATGCAGCTTATCAAGCGATTAATAAGTGCCTTTAACCAAAATATCTTCGGTGACATTGTGAATATCGCGATGCCCGGTGAAAGCCATCGAAATATCCATTTCTTTATACAGAATTTCCAGCGCGCGGGTGACACCTTCTTCGCCGTAAGCACCCAGGCCATAGAGGAAAGCGCGGCCGATCATGGTGCCGCGTGCGCCCAGTGCCCAGGCTTTCAGAATATCTTGGCCGCTACGGATACCGCTGTCGAGCCACACTTCGATATCGCTGCCCACAGCGCTCACCACATCGGGCAAGGCTTTAATGGTGGAAGGCGCACCATCGAGTTGGCGGCCGCCGTGGTTGGAAACAATCAGCGCATCGGCGCCGCTTTTTACCGCCAATTCAGCATCTTCCGGCTCCATAATGCCTTTGATAATCAGCTTGCCGCCCCACATATCTTTGATGCGGGCCACATCGTCCCAGCTCAGGCGCGGGTCGAATTGTTCGGCGGTCCAAGATGAGAGCGACGATAAATCGCCCACATTTTTGGCATGGCCGACAATATTGCGAAAGGTGCGCCGCTCGGTGTTGAGCATTTTCATGCACCATTCGGGCTTGGTGGCCAGATTGATCATATTGGCGATGGTGGGTTTGGGCGGTGCGGAGAGGCCGTTTTTGATGTCTTTGTTGCGCTGGCCGAGCACCTGCAAATCAGCGGTGAGAATCAGCGCCGAGCATTTGGCCGCTTGCGCGCGCTTGATAAGGTTTTCCATAAATTCGCGGTCGCGCATCACATAAAGCTGAAACCAAAACGGCGCACTGGTGTTTTCGGCCACATCTTCAATCGAGCAAATCGACATGGTGGAAAGCGAAAAAGGCACGCCGAATTTTTCGGCGGCGCGCGCGGCTAAAATCTCGCCGTCGGCATGCTGCATGCCGGTGAAGCCGGTGGGCGCGATGGCCAGCGGCATTTTTACTTCTTCGCCGATCATTTTGGTGGCCAGGCTGCGGCCTTCCATATCGACCAACACGCGCTGGCGGAATTTGATGTCTTGAAAATCGCTGCTGTTGGCGCGATAAGTGCTTTCTGTCCACGAGCCTGAATCGGCATAATCGTAAAACATGCGCGGCACTTTGCGCTGCGCCACGCGGCGCAAGTCTTCGATGCAGGTCATTTTGCTCAAATCGCGTTTCATTTCAATCTCTCTTATCGGTTGCTGTGTATTTTATCGTTGTGCGCCGCGGTTTGTTTCTATAATAAATGTTTAATGCCGTCTTACAGTTTTCAGACGGCATTAAGATTCATATTCAAACAAAAAACGAAGCTCTATAAATTTATACCAAGCCTGCCGATAATGCAAACGCTTTTGCGGCAATATCGGCAAGGGTTTGAATGCATATAAAAAGCCGCTTCTGAAAAGAAACGGCTTAGATGGTCAAAACCGGTGTGGTTAATTATCGGCAAACAGATTTTTAAACCACAACACAATGCCGTCATACATGCGGCCGAACCAGCCGGCTTCTTCCACCGCATTGAGCGCTACCACGTTTTTCTCGGCCAGCACTTGACCCTCGCTCATCACTTTGAGTGTGCCCAGAACTTGGCCTTTCTGAATCGGTGCCACCACCGGTTGCACGGTTTCCAGCACAGGCTTGATGTTGCCGCCGCTGCCGTGCGGAATGGTAATGTAGGCGGCTTCTAAAAAGCCCACGTTCACCGCGTTGGCCGCGCCTTTATACACTTTCACTTGTGAAATGGTTTGGCCGGCATCGTAAAGCTTGGGCGTGTCAAACGATTGCAGTGCCCAGTTGAGCAGCTTGCTGCTCTCGGCAGCGCGCGCTTCGGCGCTCTCCGTGCCCACCACCACCGACACCACGCGGCGGCCGTTGCGCTTGCTGGAAGCCACCAAATTGTAGCCCGCGCTGCTGGTGTGGCCGGTTTTCAAGCCGTCGACGCTGGCGTCGCGATAAAGCAGCAAGTTGCGGTTAGGTTGCTCGATATTATTGTATTTAAACGATTTAATCGAATAAATCGGATAATATTTGGGGAAATCATTGATGATTGCGCCGGCCAGAATCACCAAATCGTTCACGGTGGTGAGGTGGTTTTCGCCCGGCAGGCCGGTGCTGTTGAGAAAATGCGTGCCGCTCATGCCCAAGCGCTTGGCTTCGGCATTCATCATATCGGCAAAGCCCTCTTCGCTGCCGCCGATGGCTTCGGCCAAGGTGATGGCCGCATCGTTGCCCGATTGCACAATCAGGCCTTTAATCAAATCGCTTACGCTGGCCGGCTTGCGCGGCTCCAAAAACATGCGCGAGCCCTCGGCTTTCCAGCCTTTTTCCGACACAGTGAGCATTTGGTCGGGCTTGAGCGTGCCGTTGTCGAGCGCCTTAAAGGTGAGATAAGCCGTCATCAGCTTGGTGAGCGAAGCCGGCTCCACCGGCGCATTCAAATCTTTGCCGGCCAACACTTGGCCGCTTTGCAGATCTTTTACCACAAAAGCCGTGGCGGCAATTTGCGGCGCTTGCGGCAATGCAGCGGCCGCGCTTGCCGGTGAAGCAGGTGCGGCAGGTGCAGAAGCAGCGGCCTGCGGCACAGAAGCGGCTGAAGCAGCGGGATCGGCAGCGGCCACATGGCCGCTGAACAGGGCGGCCACAAACAGGCCGAGCAGCGTTTTTTTCATCATTTCGGGTAAACTTTATTTTCAAATGGCAAAAAATCAGGCCGCCCGTTTCAGACGGCCTGACGATAATCTTGTTTATCTGCCGCTTATCTTCGCAAATCGCATCAATAAGCGCATTTCAGGCGGCATTATACCGTTAATCATTACTGTTGCTAACATTTTTCTTGCCTTCAGACGGCCTGCAGCGTATGGTTTTACCTTTGCTTAACTTGCGGCATCTTCTTAAAAACACCATGAATACCAAGCCCTACGCACACTATCTCACCCGCATTCTCACCGCATCGGTTTACGATGTGGCCGTTGAAACCCCGCTCGACACCGCCCGCAGCCTTTCGCAGCGCGCCGGCAACCATGTGTTGCTCAAGCGCGAAGATTTGCAGCCGGTGTTTTCCTTTAAAATCCGCGGTGCCTACAACAAAATGGCCAAGCTGCCGCAAGAGGCGCTTGAAAAAGGCGTGATTGCTGCCAGCGCGGGCAACCATGCCCAAGGCGTGGCTTTGTCGGCGCGCAAGCTCGGCTGTCGCGCCACCATTGTGATGCCCGAAACCACGCCGCAAATCAAAATCGATGCGGTGAAAAATTTCGGCGGCGAAGTGGTGCTCAAAGGCGTGTCGTATAACGATGCTTATGATCATGCCATGGAGCTGGTAGAAAAAAGCGGCCTCACCTATATTCCGCCGTTTGACGACCCCGATGTGATTGCCGGCCAGGGCACGGTGGCGTTGGAAATCATCCGCCAAAACCCCGGCGCGATTGATGCCGTGTTTGTGCCCATCGGCGGTGGTGGCTTGGCCGCGGGCGTGGCCGCATTTATCAAGCAGGTGCGCCCCGAAATCAAAGTAATCGGCGTGCAAACCAACGATTCTTGCGACATGAAGCTCTCCATCGCCAAGGGCGAGCGGGTGGAATTGAAAGACGTGGGCCTGTTTTCAGACGGCACCGCTGTGAAGCTCGTGGGCGAAGAAACCTTCCGCATCTGCCGCGACCTGCTCGACGACATCATCACCGTCGACACCGACGCCATTTGCAGCGCCATCAAAGATATTTACGACGACACCCGCAGCATCACCGAGCCCGCCGGCGCATTGGCGCTGGCCGGCCTCAAAACCTATATCGCCCGCAACCGGGCGCAAGGCCAAACCCTGATTGCCGTTACCAGCGGCGCCAACATGAATTTCCACCGCCTGCGCCACGTTTCCGAGCGCAGCGAATTGGGCGAAGGCAACGAAGGCATTTTTGCCGTGTCGATTCCCGAAAAACCCGGCAGCTTTTTGAAATTTATCAACGTGTTGGGCAACCGCAACATCACCGAATTCAACTACCGCTACGGCGACGACAAAGTGGCGCATATTTTCGTGGGCATCCAAACCGCCGGCACGCAGGATTTGGCCAAAATCAGCGCCGAACTGGGCGCCGCCGGCCTGCCCAACACCGACCTTACCAACGATGAAATCGCCAAAATCCACATCCGCTACATGGTGGGCGGGCGCACCCACAAAGTGGCGAACGAGCGCGTGGTGAGCTTTGAGTTTCCCGAGCGCCCCGGCGCGCTGGCCAATTTCCTCAGCCATATGCAAACCGGCTGGAACATCACCCTCTTCCACTACCGCAACCACGGCGCCGACTACGGCCGCGTGCTGGTGGGCGTGGATGTGCCGCCGCAAGACGATGCCGCCTTTATCGCCTTTCTCGACAACCTTGGCTATGTTTATGAAGATGAAACCGACAATGCCGCCTATAAATTGTTTTTAGGCTGAGGGGGTTGCATGTTGAAATGATGTGAAATAAATGCAGGCCGTCTGAAAGCTTGGGGCAAATCCGCCTCATTTTCAGACGGCCTGATGCTTTTGCAAAAAAGCTTTTCACCTTGCAAGCACGCTTTTACCCTCAAAAGCTTATTCGCGGATAAATTGTGAGCAGACCTTCACAGGCCGTCCGAAACCTGCCGATTGATTCATGAACAAACACACCACCCTTTTGCTGCCTTTATGTTTACTTTCCGCCTGCCAGAGCCTGCCCGCGCTGGATGGGCGCAGCGTGAGCCATTATGTGGATGCCGCTGCCGCGCCGCGGCTGGAATCTGCTTTGCGCCCGGCAGAGGCCGAGCGGCAGAATTCCGGCATTTATCTGCTCGATGATGCGCACGATGCTTTTGTGGCACGCGCCACGCTGATTGAATCGGCCGATCACGCGCTCGATATCCAATACTATATCTGGCACAACGATGTGTCGGGCAATCTGCTTTTCAATATGCTTTATCGCGCCGCCGATCGCGGCGTGCGCGTGCGCCTTTTGCTTGATGACAACAACACCAACGGCATGGACAATATCCTCGCCGCGCTCAATCATCACGCCAATATCGAAATCCGCCTGTTCAACCCTTTTATGAACAGAAAATGGCGTGCGCTGGGCTATCTCACTGATTTTCCCCGCCTCAACCGGCGCATGCACAATAAATCGCTCACCGCCGACAACCGTGCCACCATCGTGGGCGGGCGCAATATCGGCGACGAATATTTCAATGTGGCGGGCGACACGGTGTTTGCCGACATGGATGTGCTGGCCACCGGCAAGATTGTGGGCGAAGTGTCGCAAGATTTCGACCGCTATTGGGCCAGCGAATCGGCTTATCCGCTGGAGCGTGTGATTCCCAAGGCCGAGGTGGCCAAAGGCATGGCCGAGCTTAATGCCGGCGGCCGCGAAAACGGCGCGGTGTTGCAGCGCTATCATCAAGATTTGGCGCAATCTCACCTGCTCGAAGCGATTAAAAACAACAACGTGCCCTGGCAGCCCGCCCACACCCGCCTGATCAGCGACGACCCGGCCAAAGGGCTCGACCGCGATCGCCACAAGCCGGCCATCGGCGCAAAATTGTCTCAAGCGCTGATGCCGGAGCAGGAAATTTATTTGGTGTCGCCCTATTTCGTGCCCACCCAAAGCGGCACCGAAGCCTTGGCCGATATGGCGCAGCAAGGGATAAAAGTAACCGTGCTCACCAATTCACTGCAAGCCACCGATGTGGCTGCCGTGCATTCGGGCTACAGCAAATACCGCAAGCCGCTTTTGCAGGCGGGCATCACGCTTTATGAGCTCAAGCCCGGCAGCGCTGTGCCGAAAGGGCGCGACCGCGGCCTCACCGGCAGCTCGTCCACCAGCCTGCACGCCAAAACTTTTGTGGTCGACCGCGCGCGCGTGTTTGTGGGCTCGTTTAATCTCGACCCGCGCTCCGCCCGCCTCAACACCGAAATGGGCGTGTTGATCGACAGCCCCGAAATTGCCGGCGAAATTCAGCGCAGCCTGGTTGAAGCCACGCCCCAGCACGCCTATCAAGTTACCCTCAATCAACAGCAAAAGCTGCAATGGCAAGATCCGCAAAGTGGTGAGACCCATCAAAAAGAGCCGGAAGCCGGCTTTTGGAAGCGGCTCACGGTGAAATTATTGTCGGTGTTGCCGATTGAAGGGCTTTTATAAAGCCGGCCGCCTTTTCAGACGGCCTTGATTCTTTTATATTCACTTTTATTATCAGGCCGAGGCCTTTGCAAAACACCCTTTCCGTCGCTCCTGCGCAGGCAGGAGCCCAGTCTGAAGCGCAGCTTCAGTTATCGGGCAGGTAGTCGCCATCAAAATATGAGAAATCAAATATTTGATTTTATAGGGTGTTTATCATTTTCAGAAAAGTGTGAGACAAGCAAAGCGCTGCTTTGCGCTGGGCACCCGCCTACGCGGGTGCGACAGATATCTGGTTTTGCAAAGGTCTCAGGCCGTCTGAAACAGAAAGATTTGCCAATGAAACCATTATTCTCCTTTTTTATTGTCGCCGCCGCGCTTGGCCTTGCGGCCGGTTGCAGCAGCAAAAGCGCACCCAAAACCAAGCCTTCGGTGCAGGCCAAAAAAACCGGCCAAGTGCGCATCAGCCATATCAAGCAAGAGCAAGGTGCGCAAGAATTGATGCTGCACAGCATGAGCCTGGTCGGCACACCTTATAAATACGGCGGCAGCAGCAGCGCCACCGGCTTTGATTGCAGCGGCATGATTCAATATGTGTATCAAAACGCGCTGGGCGTGAGCCTGCCGCGCACCGCCCGCGATATGGCCGCCGCCTCGCGCAGCATTGCGCCCGCCCGCTTGCAAACCGGCGATTTGGTGTTTTTCAACACCAGCGGCAGCAGCAAATATTCGCATGTGGGTCTTTATATCGGCAACGGCGAATTTATCCACGCGCCCTCGAGCCGCGGCACCATACGCACCGAAAAGCTCAGCAACCCCTATTTTTCCCAGCGCTTCACCGGTGCGCACACCTTTTTCTGAGCCAAGCCGTTTGCGCAGGCTGAATAACTGATGCGCATCAAGATATGTAGTTTAATTTCAGCCAATGCGCACGCGCAGCGGTAATTTTTGCTAAAATATTAGCCATTCTTTTTCATGCCTTTTCCGAATAGCGTTTAAGGCCGTCTGAAAACTTTAGGAGCCCGTATGTCAAACAAACTTATTTTGGTCTTAAACTGTGGCAGCTCATCCATGAAGGGTGCCGTGCTGGATAACGACACCGGCGAAGTGTTGCTCAGCTGCCTGGGCGACAAGCTGATTCTGCCCGATGCCTTTATCACATTTAAAATCAACGGTGAAAAACACACCGTCGATCTGAAAGACAAGCCCAACCACACCGGCGCAGTAGAAGCGCTTTTGCACGAGCTCGAAGCCCACGGCCTGCGCGATCGCATCGCCGCCATCGGCCACCGCGTGGTGAGCGGCGGCGAGCTTTACAGCGAATCGGTGCTGATTGATAACGACGTGATTGCCGGCATCGAAAAATGCATCACCTTAGCGCCCTTGCACAATCCCGCCCACCTTTTGGGCATCCGCGCGGCCATGAAAGTGTTTGGCAGCCTGCCCAACGTGGCCGTGTTCGACACCGCATTCCACCAAACCATGCCCGAGCATGCCTACACCTATGCCATTCCGCGCGAGCTCTACCGCAAATACGGCCTGCGCCGCTACGGTGCACATGGCACGAGCTACCGTTTTGTGGCCGATGAAACCGCCCGCTTCCTCGGCAAAGACAAAAAAGATCTGCGCATGGTGATTGCCCACTTGGGCAACGGCGCCTCCATTGCCGCCGTGGCCAATGGCCAGTGCCAAGACACCAGCATGGGCCTCACCCCGCTGGAAGGCTTGGTGATGGGCACCCGCAGCGGCGACATCGACCCGAGCGTGTTTTCATTTTTGGCGCAAAACGCCAATATGAACATCACCCAAATCACCGATTTGCTCAACAAAAAATCCGGCCTGTTGGGCATTTCCGAATTGTCCAACGATTGCCGCACCATTGAAGAAGAAGCCGCCAAAGGCCACGAAGGTGCCAAGCTCGCGCTGGAAATTTTTGCCTACCGCCTGGCCAAATATGTGGCCAGCATGAGCGTGGCCTCCGGCGGCATCGATGCCTTGGTGTTTACCGGCGGCATCGGTGAAAATTCCAATTTAATCCGCAGCAAAGTGATGGGCTATTTGGGCTTTTTGGGCTTGAAAGAAGATGCCAAAGCCAATGAAGCCGCCCGCTTCGGCAATGCCGGCATCATCAGCGCAGAGGGCAGCCCCGTTTGCGCCGTGGTGATTCCCACCAACGAAGAATTGATGATTGCGCACGACACCGCCCGCCTTTCCGGCCTGTAAACGCATCTTCAGCTAAAATCATAGGGTGCGCAGCACACCGCGTGCCGTAATGATCTGCATATAACCGAGAGGCCGTCTGAAAAAGTTTCAGACGGCCTCTCGGTTTTTCATGCGGCATCTATAGTGGAATGAATGAAAAACTTATACAAAAATAAGAAATTTAGCATCATGTGTAGGGTGTGTGGCGCAGCCACGCACGCGGTTTAAACGGCTTCTGCATATGGCTTGCTACATGCGTCTGTATAAGTTTTTCTTTCATTCCACTATAGCAACTCAAACGCCCCACTCTGCCAAACCATCGTTTTCCAACACATACAGTTTGCGGCTGATGTTAAAAGCAGCGGCGGCATAACGCTTGGCGGCCAACGCTTGCAATTGCGCCATCACCTCTACATCGGCGCTGTCGCCGACAAACAATTCATTGCGCGAGGGCAAGGCAAACACAGGGTGGCCGCGAAACTGCATCTGCTCGGCCAAGGCATCGGCCAAGGTAATCAGCGCCGCATCAAACACGCCGTCCAGCCGCACGCGATAGCGGCCGTTGCCGCCTTTGATGTCGATTTTCTGCTCGGCGCGCCGCAAAAGGTTGTCCAGCGCCAATTCATACAAAGCCGACATATCGGCAAGATTCAATGCGTGCAAATCCGCTTCGCCCAAGGTGCGGATTTTATCGCCGTTGTCTTGCACAAAAGTGAGCAACAAATCACCTTCCAAGCGCACGGCGAGCACATGTTTGCGCCAATTCTCTGCCTCACCCGCTTCGCTCAGGGTTTGGTATAAATCCTGCAACCAGGCCACATTGCGCACCATGGGCATCACTTGCTCCGCTTGCAGGGGCAAGGGCGGCGGCGCGGCCGCGTTCAGCCGCACAAATTCCGCCACCAAAGCATCGAGCTGCTCGGGCGCTTGGGCATAAAGCCGGTAAAAATGGCCCACCGCCACCCGGCCGGAAGCCAGCGGCAGATAAGTGTCGTTTGCCGTGGCGCCCAGCTCGGGCACGCCGCAATCCATTCCCGCATCCTGCACGGCCTGATGCAGCATGGCGGCAATTTCGGCATGGCTTTTCAGCTCGGTGGGGTTGCCCAGCCATTTTTTGAAAAACGACATATTCCTTCCTTTAACTTCAATAAAATATTTTCAATCAAGGGCTCTTTACGCGCCCCTTAAAATAAAACAGGCCGTCTGAACACAGTTTTCAGACGGCCTGCCCCTTATGCCTGCGGCTCAGTTTGCGCCAACTCCAACGAAGCGGCCAACAACGAGAGACGCGCCATCACGCCATACACATACAAACGATTGCCCTCGCAATCGCAATGCCCGCTGGTTTGCGGCACGCCCAAGCTGTCCCATTGCTGGAAAATGCGCTTGCTGCGCTCCTCGCCGCCTTCTTCATCGCCGGCCACGGGAATAATTTGCTGCAAAGGCACAAAAAGCATGCCCGAAGCATTCAGGTTTTCATCTACCCCGCGCCCTTCGTGCACGCGGAAAAAACCGCCCACCACAAAACGATCCACCATATACACCACCGGCTCCGACACCGCGCCATTGAGCGTTTCGTAAGTGTAGATGCCCTCTTGCACAATCACTTCGCTCACTTCCAGGCCCTCTTTCACCTTGGCCATTTTGTTGCGGTTTTTGCGGTTGAGGCTGCGCACTTCATCGGCAGATTTCACACTCATCACGCCCATGCCGTAAGTGCCGGCATCGGCTTTCACGATCACAAACGGTTTGTCGGTGATGCCTTTTTCATCATATTTGGCCTGAATTTTCGCTAACATGCGCGTCACCGCATCGGCCAGCGCATCTTCACCCTCGCGCTCCTGAAAATCCAGGCCGCTGATTTGCTCGAAATAAGGATTAATCTGCCATTCATCGATATTAATCAGCTTGGCAAATTCGGCCGCCACTTGATTGTAAGCGGCGAAATGGGCAGTTTTGCGGCGCGTGGTCCAGCCTGCGTGCAAGGGCGGCACCACGGTTTGCTGCAAGTCTTTCAAAATATCGGGCACGCCGCCCGATAAATCATTATTGAGCAGCACCACGCAGGGCGAAAAGCCGTCGGCCAGATGCACGCGCCCGCGTGTGCGCAGCAAAGGCTCCAGCAACAAAGTGTCGCCGCCGGCGGTGGTGAATTCGGTGGGCTCGGTGATTTCCGGGTTGAGGCTGCCCAAGCGCACTTCAAAGCCGGCGCTGCGCAAAATATGGCTTAATGCAAACACGTTTTGCAGATAAAACGTATTGCGGGTGTGGTTTTCGGGCACAATCAGCACCGATTTGGCGGTTTCGCAAGCGCGATCCAGTGCATCTTGCGCCGCCAGCGCCGCGAGCGGAATAAATTGCGGATTAAGGTTATTAAAGCCGCCGGGGAAAAGATTCATGTCGATCGAAGCCATTTTATAGCCCGCATTGCGGATATCCACCGAGCCGTAAAACGGCGGCTTGTGCTCGCTCCACTGCGTGCGGAACCAGGCTTCGATTTTGGTTTGGTTGGCAAGGATTTGGGTTTCAAACGCTTGCAGTTGCTGCATATGTTCGGGCGACAATACGGGTAATGACATGATGTTTCCTTCACTGGGCGGCCGCTTCAGACGGCCTGTAAACGATAAGCGTAATTATAGCAACTTCACCCCAAGCGCAAAGATTATATTTTTATATCAAGCACAGGCAAACGCTATATGCGCTTCAGACGGCCTTGCAGGGAAAAGGCTCTGCGCGCAGATGAATGGTGAACAGCCCTTAAAGGCTGTTCAGACGGCCTTGCGGGAAAAAGGTGCTGTGCGCAAATGCACACAAACAGGCTGCCGCAAAAAGTTTTTTATGGTAAAGTTTGGTTTTAATAACGTGGGCGGATTTTTCCGCCTTTAGTTACGTTCACAGAGAAAGAATCTCATGCAGTCTTGGCAGCTTCCCGAACACATTGCCGATATTCTGCCCTCCACCGCGCGCCAGCTCGAAAGCGCGAAAGAGCGGCTTTTGGCTTTGTTCCGCGTGCACGGCTACGAATTGGTGCATCCGCCGCTGATGGAATACAGCAATTCCCTGCTCACCCACATCGACGCGGGCTTATCGCTCAAAACCATCCGCTTGGTCGATCAGCTCAGCGGCCGCCAGCTCGGCATCCGCGCCGACATCACGCCGCAAGTGGCGCGTATTGATGCGCACCTGCTCTCTGCCAACAACGGCATCAACCGTTTGTGCTATGCCGGCTCCGTGTTGCATGCGCGCCCCGACGGCTTTTTAAGCACGCGCGAGCCCTTGCAGGTGGGCGCCGAGCTTTACGGCTATGCCGGCGTGGCGGCGGATATCGAATTAATCGACTTGATGCTCAAAAGCCTCAAGCTGGGCGACATCGGCGAAGTGATGCTCTCGCTGGGCCACATCGGCGTGTTCCGCGCCTTGGCCGCCGCAGCCGAATTGAGCGGCAAGCAATCGGCGCAATTGCTCGCACTGATGCAGGATAAAGACGCCGAAGCCGTGCGCAGCCAAGTGGCCGTCTGGCATTTAGACGGCATGTGGGCCAAAGCTTTCGCGCTCTTGCCCACGCTTTACGGCGGTCGCGAAGTGTTGCAGGAAGCGCGTGCGCAGCTGCCGGATTTATTTGCCGTGGGCGCAGCGCTGGATGATTTGCAGGCCGTGTGCGATGCATTCGGTGCGCAGCAAATCCACATCGATTTATCGGAAGTGCGGGTAGACAATTACCACACCGGCCTTTTATATGCCGCCTATGGCAGCGATTGTCACGATGCAGTAGCGCGCGGCGGCCGTTACGACGGCTTGGGCGAATATTTCGGCCGCGCCCGTCCGGCCACCGGCTTCAGCTTCGATCTGCGCACTTTCACCGGCCGCCTGCCGCAAAGCACCCGCCCTCCGGCCATTGCGGTGGCGCAGCAAGATGCCGTGCAGGCACGCGAATTCATCGAGCAGCTGCGTGCCGAAGGCCAATGCGTGGTGGTGGACTACGGCATCGAATCCAACGCCAGTCGCGATTGCAGCCACCGTCTGGTGGCGCAAGAAGGCAAATGGGCAGTGGTTAAAAACGCATAATTTCCAAAAACATATCATTTATTTTGTGAGTTTAAATTTCAAAGGTATCCAAACATGGCTAAAAACGTAGTGGTAATCGGCGCTCAATGGGGCGATGAAGGCAAAGGTAAAATTGTAGACTGGCTGGCAGAAGAAGCCGCCGGCGTGGTGCGCTTTCAGGGCGGCCACAATGCCGGCCACACGCTGGTGGTGGGCGGCAAAAAAACCATTTTGCGCCTGATTCCGAGCGGCATTCTGCATGAAACACTCGACTGCTTTATCGGCTCCGGCGTGGTGGTGAGCCCCGAAGCCTTGTTGGGCGAGATTGATGAATTGAATGCCGCCGGCGTGAAAAACGTAGAAGGCCGTCTGAAAATCGCGCCCACCTGCACCGTGATTCTGCCCTACCATGTGGCGCTCGACCAAGCGCGTGAAGCTTCGCGCGGCGCCGGAAAAATCGGCACCACCGGCCGCGGCATCGGCCCGGCTTATGAAGACAAAGTGGCCCGCCGCGCCATCCGCATGGTGGATTTGCTGGACACCGACAAGCTCAAAGCCAAGGTAGAAGCCAATCTGGCTTATTACAATGTGCAGCTGCAACACCTGCATCAAGCCGAGCCCGTGAAGCTGGAAGATGTGATGGCGGTGATTGAAAAAGTGGCGCCGCGCATTTTGCCCATGCTCGCCGATGTGTCGCGCACCTTACACGACATCAACGAAAAAGGCGGCAAGCTTTTGTTTGAAGGCGCGCAAGGCACGCTTTTAGACATCGACTACGGCACTTATCCGTTTGTTACCTCGTCCAACTGCTTAGCCGGTGCGGCTTCGGCCGGTGCGGGGGTGGCACCGCAAATGCTGCAATATGTGTTGGGCATTGTAAAAGCCTACACCACCCGCGTGGGTTCGGGCCCTTTCCCCACCGAATTGTTTGACGAAGTGGGTGCCGGTTTGGCCGAGCGCGGCCACGAATTCGGCTCAGTTACCGGCCGTGCGCGCCGCTGCGGCTGGTTTGACGCTGCCGCATTGAAACGCTCGATTCAGGTAAACGGCATCAGCGGCATGTGCATCACCAAGCTCGATGTGATGGACGGTATTGAAAACATCAATATCTGTGTGGGTTATATGCTGCCCGACGGCAGCCAAACCGATATTCTGCCCTTCGGTGCCGATGCGGTGGCCGACTGCGTGCCGATTTATGAAACCCTACCCGGCTGGAGCGAATCCACCGTGGGCGTGAAAGATTACGACAAGCTACCGGCAAATGCCAAAGCTTATCTGAAGCGCATCGAAGAAGTGTGCGGTGCGCCGGTGGCGATTGTGTCGACCGGCCCCGATCGTGAAGAAACCATTGTGTTGCAGCACCCGTTTGCCTGAAAAAGCAGTTGAAATCAAAACGATTATTCTGTTTGCCTGCCCGCATGCACATACAGGATAATTGTTTTGCATTATCTGCACACAAAAAGGCCGTCTGAACGTGTTCAGACGGCCTTTCTTAAATTAAAACCGGCTTAGAAAGCACCATCATGGGCTCATTATTATTTACCGCATTTATTTATCTGTTTGCCGCCGTGGTGGCCGTGCCTTTGTCGAAACGTTTGGGTTTGGGCTCGGTGCTCGGCTATTTGCTGGCGGGCATGATTATCGGCCCCGCGCTGGGGTTGGTGGGGCGTGAAACGCAGGAAATCCAGCATGTGGCCGAATTCGGCGTGGTGATGATGCTGTTTTTGGTCGGGCTCGAGCTCGCGCCGGGCATGCTTTGGCGCTTGCGCAACAAGCTTTTGGGGCTCGGCGGCCTGCAAGTGGGCGCCACGGTGGCGGTGATTGCGCTGGCGGCGATGGCGCTGGGGCAGCCTTGGCAGGTGGCCGTGGCAGCGGGCTGCATATTGGCGCTTTCCTCTACCGCGATTGTGTTGCAAACCTTGGGCGAAAAAAACCTGCTCGGCAGCCCCGGCGGGCAGGCAAGCTTTTCGGTGTTGCTGTTTCAAGATATTGCCGCCATTCCGATGCTGGCGCTTTTGCCGCTCCTGGCCATGCCGGAATTGCTCGGACAGGCGCATGGCGCAAGCGGGCATGACGAAGCGAATTTGCTCACCGGCATGAATGATTATCTGAAAGCGGTGGTGACGCTGGGCGTGATTGCGGCGATTGTGGTGGGTGGCCATTTTTTATCGCGGCCGGTGTTCCGCTTTATCGCCGCTTCGCGTATGCGTGAAGTGTTTACCGCATCTGCGCTCACCTTGGTGGTGGGCATTGCCGCGCTGATGACGGCCATCGGCCTCTCGCCGGCGCTGGGCGCATTTATCGCCGGCGTGGTGCTGGCCAACAGTGAATACCGGCATGAGTTGGAAAGCAATATCGAGCCTTTTAAAGGTTTGCTGCTGGGTTTGTTTTTTATCACAGTGGGTGCCGGCATCAATTTCAACCTGCTGTTTGATGAATTCGGCATCATCTTGGGGCTCACGTTGGCCATGATGTTGCTGAAAATTGCGGTGCTGCTGATTTTGGGGCGGATTTTCAAGCTGCGCGGGCCGGACAATCAATTGTTTGCATTGAGCTTGGCGCAAGCCGGTGAATTTGGTTTTGTGTTGTTGGCCTTGGTGGTGCAAAGCGCGGTGATGCCGGCGGCCACCGCAGAGCGCGTGCTGCTGATTGTGGCTTTGTCGATGGTGCTCACGCCTTTATTGTTTATTGTTTACGATAAAATTCTGGCACCGCGTGCTTATCGGGGCGGACAGCGGCAACATGATGAAATCAACGAGCAAAACCCGGTGATTATCTGCGGACACGGCCGCTTCGGCCAAATGGTTAACAGCCTGCTGATTTCCTGCGGCTATCCGACCACGGTGATTGATTATGATGCAGACACCGTGGACGGCATGTCGCGCTACGGCATCAAAACTTATTTCGGCGATGCCAGCCGCCCCGAGCTGTTGGAAACGGCTGGCATCAATAAGGCGCGCTTGCTGGTGGTGGCCATCGATAACCGTGAGCAGGCTTTGCAGATTGTGGAGCATGTGCACCGCATCCGCCCCGACTTGCCGATAGTGGCACGCGCTTACGACCGCCTGCACACTTATGCCCTGCACCATGCCGGCGCGCAAATGATTGTGCGTGAAACCTTTGATGCCGCCGTGCGCAGCGGCCGCGAGGCCTTGCAATTTCTAGGGGTGGACAAAGCGCTGGCTGAAAAATTGAGCACGTTTTACTACCACCGCGACCGCCACAGCGTGCGCCGGATGGCCGAAGCTTACGACCCGGAAGCGCCGCGCTTCGGCAACACGAAAATGGCCAATATCGCCCGTGCGGTGGATGCGGAAACGGCCGAGATGATGCAGGCGCTGCTGCGGGGCGAAGAAGTGGATTGGCCGGCACAAGAACAATAAAACGGCCGCACAAATCAGCCGCCGCCGGCAAGGCTTGTCATATTGTTTTCAATTTAATCATAGGAAAAAGGCCGTCTGAAAGGTTTTCAGACGGCCTTGTCAATTTAACTGTTCAATCCAACTCATATCGTTAAAACATAACTTAACCTACCTTGACTGAATCTGATGTTTCCTGTTAAATGCTTTCACCAATGCAGCACATAAGCGCTGCATATCCCCCACATATCAAGAAATCAGAGGTCTTTTATGGGAAACTTCAACCCGATGTATGTCACTTTCGGGATTTACCTGATTGCCGTGCTGCTAATCGGCTTGGCGGCTTATTTTTCCACCCGCAGTTTTGACGATTATATTCTCGGCGGCCGCAGCCTCGGCAGCTTTGTTACCGCCATGTCGGCGGGCGCTTCCGATATGTCGGGCTGGCTTTTGATGGGCTTGCCCGGCGCGATTTACGTGGCCGGCCTCTCCGAAGCCTGGATTGCCATCGGCCTGACCATAGGCGCTTATTTCAACTGGCGCTTGGTGGCCGGCCGATTGCGTGTGCACACGGAATACAACAACAATGCGCTCACCTTGCCCGATTATTTTTTCAACCGCTTTGGCGCAAAAAACAAGGTGATGAAAGTGATTTCAGCCGCCATTATCTTGTTTTTCTTCACCATTTATTGCTCATCGGGCATTGTGGCCGGCGCGCGCCTGTTTCAAAGCCTGTTTGACATCGGCTACACCGAAGCCATGTGGCTGGGTGCCGGTGCCACCATTGCCTACACCTTTATCGGCGGCTTTCTGGCCGTAAGCTGGACCGACACCATTCAAGCTACCCTGATGATTTTTGCGCTGATTCTCACGCCGATTATGGTGTATTTGGCGCTGGGCGGCGCCGATGAAATGAGCGCCGCCATTCAAAGCGTGGCCGCCACCACCGGCAAAGAATACGGCAGCCTGATTGCCGGCACCACGCTGATGGGCATTATTTCCACCGCTGCTTGGGGCTTGGGCTATTTCGGCCAACCGCATATTTTGGCGCGCTTTATGGCGGCCGAAAATGTGAAATCCTTGGTGAAAGCCCGCCGCATCGGCATGACCTGGATGATTTTGTGCCTCACCGGTGCATGTGCCGTGGGCTATTTCGGCATTGCCTATTTCGGCAACCATCCCGACCAAGTGAGCGCTTTGGGCGGCAACAACGAGCGCATTTTTATCGCGCTGACCACTTTGCTGTTTAACCCGTGGATTGCCGGCGTGATTTTGAGCGCTATTTTGGCGGCGGTAATGTCCACCCTTTCCTGCCAATTGCTGGTTTGCTCCAGCGCCATCACCGAAGATTTCTACAAAGGCTTTCTGCGCCCCAATGCCGCCCAACAGGAATTGGTGTGGATCGGCCGCTTAATGGTGCTGGCCGTGGCGGTGATTGCCATTATTATTGCGGCCGACCCGGAAAGCAAAGTGCTGGGCTTGGTGTCGTATGCCTGGGCAGGATTTGGCGCGGCATTCGGGCCGGTGGTGATTTTATCGGTGTTTTGGAAACGCATGACCGCCGCCGGCGCGCTGGCGGGCATGATTGCCGGTGCTGTAACCGTGGTGGCCTGGAAAGCCACCGGCAGCAGCCTTTATGAAATCGTGCCGGGCTTCATCGCCTGCACCATCGCGGTGGTGGTGGTGTCGTTGTTGGACAAAGTGCCCGCCGGTGTGGTGAAAAATTTTGAAGAAGCTGATAAAACGTATCAAGCGGCAAAATAAGTGCATCAAGCTTTAGGGTCTGTTCACAATTCATCCGTGCGCTCAAAATCTTACGCACGGATGAAATGTGAACAGACCCTAGCACAATGCTCGAGGCCGTCTGAAACGTTTCAGACGGCCTCGAGCATTGTGGAATAAAGAATAAAACGATACAGGGCACCATAGTCATGCGTACGATTACGCCGCTTGTGGCGGCTAATCGTACCTACAGTTGTCTGCCAATAGTTGGAAATGAGCAAGCACAGTCTGCCTGTAAAGTGCATAGTGAAATGCAAGAAAAGTTATACAAACTGCATTCTGCAACGGCGTAGGTTGGGTTAATTAACCCAACGTTTCATACCAATTCAAAAAAGTAAGCTAACAAGGCGGCGAGCCGCAGACAGTACAACTAGTACGGCAAGGCGAGACAACGAAGTTAGGTTATTTTTTTGGATTGGTATCATACCCATTCAAAAAAGTAAACTAACAAGGCGGAAGCCTACGACAGTACAGATAGTACGGCAAGGCGAGGTAACGAAGTTAGGTTATTTTTTTGGATTGGTATCAGACGGCCTGTGGGTTTGTTGGGTTTACAAGCCAACCTACCCGCTGCTTTTATTTTATTTTGCAAGGTTATTCTTTTGAATTGGTATAAGCTTGCTTTTGAATGGGTATGAATACGAAAAGGCCGTCTGAAAAGTTTCAGACGGCCAAAACTTATTAACAAGGCAAATATCAAACTTGGTTAAACAGCCACGGCTGCGCCTGCTTGCGCTTGTCTTCAAAAGCTTTGATTTCATCGGCATGCTGCAAGGTGAGGCCGATTTCATCAAGGCCGTTTAAAAGGCAGTGTTTGCGGTGCTCGGTGATGTCGAATGCAAACGATTGGCCGTCGGGCGTGGTAACAGTTTGCGCGGCCAAATCGATATCGAGTGCATAGCCTTCTTCGGCTTCGGTTTCTTGAAACAATTGGTCGACCACTGTTTCATCCAACACAATGGGCAGCAAGCCGTTTTTATAGCAGTTGTTGAAGAAAATATCGGCAAATGAGGGAGCGATTACGGCGCGGAAGCCGTAGTCGTCAAGCGCCCACGGGGCGTGCTCGCGGCTGGAGCCGCAGCCGAAATTTTTGCGGGTGAGCAACACTTGCGCACCTTGATAGCGCGGCTGGTTCAGCGAAAAATCAGGGTTGAGCGGCCGCGTGCTGTTGTCCATGCCCGGCTCGCCGTGATCCAGATAGCGCCATTCGTCAAAGGCGTTGGGGCCAAAGCCGCTGCGCTTGATGGATTTGAGAAATTGTTTGGGAATAATCGCGTCGGTGTCGACATTGGCGCGGTCGAGCGGGGCAACCAGCGCGTTGATGCGGGTAAAGGCTTTCATGCTGTGTACTCTTGATATGGCAAAAAGCGCCCGCAGCGGGCGGGCGCTTCCGGCTGATTAGTTTGCGCCGTGGCGGTCGGCAGATTGCTCAAGCTTGTTGCCGGCTTTTTGAACATCTTCGCCAAAGCCTGAAACAGTGTTGCAGGCGCTCAGCAAAACGGCGGCAGCCATGGCCAGCCATACGGTTTTTTTCAACATAGTGCGCTCCTTTGGGTGGAAATTGATTTAATCTGCTGCTTTTTCAACTTTATCGCCGACTTTCTGCACATCTTTGCCAAAGCCGGAAACGGTGTTGCAGGCGGATAACAATGTGATCGCGGTCAAGCCGATCAAGATGATTTTTTTCATGGCAAAATGCTCCTTAAAGAAAGATTCAAATATACACGCCACGTTAAATCGAATGTGGTGTTTGCTATCATAGCCTTTGCGTTTTCAAATGACAACTCTATCTGTTGCTTATTTCAGAAGGCCGTCTGAACATTCAGACGGCCTTCTGAAGCTGCCACCCATCAAGTGTTGGACGGAGGCATATGCATGTTTTCTCGAGCAAAGGCCGAGAAACCTGCTTACATATCAGATTGCACTTTGTCTGCGCTGCGGGTAACGGCAGAGCCGGCTGCGCTTACATCTTCACCGGCACCGGCAATGGTGTTGCAACCGGCCAAAAAAGATGCGGCGGCAATGGCGATTAAAACGATTTTTTTCATCATGAGCTCCTTGGGTTAAAAATAAAAGTACAACCAGCCTGTGTTAGAGGTGACTCCCTCAAAGAAGTTCAATGGAAATCGGCCTGCATTCCGCTTTTCAGACGGCCTGTGCACTTTGGGTGTGCACAACAGCCGCCGGAAAAATCAAGCCAATGTGCGCACATCGGTGAAATGGCCGGCAATGGCGGCAGCAGCAGCCATGGCGGGGCTCACCAAATGGGTGCGCCCGCCGTTGCCCTGGCGGCCTTCGAAATTGCGGTTGGAGGTGGATGCACAGCGCTCTTGCGGCTCGAGGCGGTCGGCATTCATGGCCAAACACATCGAGCAACCCGGCTCGCGCCATTCAAAACCGGCGGCGGTAAACACTTTGTCAAGCCCTTCTTGCTCGGCCTGCTCTTTCACCAAGCCTGAGCCGGGCACCACGAGCACGCGTTTCACATTGGCGGCTTTGCGGCGGCCTTTGGCCACGGCGGCCGCTTCGCGCAAATCTTCGATGCGGCTGTTGGTGCACGAGCCGATAAACACCACGTCTACCGCAATTTCATTTAAAGGCGTGTCGGCTTGCAAGCCCATGTATTCGAGCGCGCGCTCCATGCCGCCGCGCTTGACCGGGTCGGCTTCATGGGCGGGATTGGGCACTTGGCCGTTGATGTTAAGCACCATTTCGGGCGATGTGCCCCAAGTGACTTGCGGCTCGATATCGGCAGCGTTGAATTCAAACACTTTGTCAAACGCAGCACCTTCATCGGAAACCAAGGTGCGCCAATAGGCCACGGCTTGTGCCCAATGTTCGCCTTTGGGCGCAAACGGCTTGCCTTCCACATAATCGATGGTGGTTTGATCCACGGCCACGAGGCCTGAGCGTGCGCCCGCCTCGATGGCCATGTTGCATAAGGTCATGCGCCCTTCCATGCTCAGGCTTTGAATGGCTTCGCCGCCGAATTCGATGGCATAGCCGGTGCCGCCGGCGGTGCCGATTTGGCCGATGATATAAAGCGCCACGTCTTTGGCGGTAACACCGGCTTTCAGACGGCCATTCACTTTAATCAGCATATTTTTGGATTTTTTGGCGGTGATGCATTGGGTGGCCATGGTGTGCTCCACTTCGGAAGTGCCGATACCGTGCGCCAATGCGCCGAATGCGCCGTGGGTGGAGGTGTGGGAGTCGCCGCACACCACCGTCATGCCGGGCAATGTAGCCCCTTGCTCGGGGCCCATCACATGCACAATGCCCTGCCCTTTGTCTTTAAACGGGAAATAGGCCAAAGCACCGAATTCTTTAATGTTGTGGTCGAGGGTGTCGACTTGCAGCTTGGAAATCGGGTCTTTAATACCCTCATCCCAATGGTCGGTGGGGGTGTTGTGGTCGGCGGTGGACACCACGCTGTCGATGCGCCAAAGCGGTCGGCCGGCCAGTTTCAGGCCTTCGAAGGCCTGCGGGCTGGTGACTTCGTGCACCAAATGGCGGTCGATATAAAGCAGCACCGTGCCGTCCTCTTCTTCGCGGACGATATGGCTGCTCCAGAGTTTGTCGTAAAGGGTTTGTGCGTTCATAGTGGGCTGCTTTTTTTATCAGGGTTGGATGGGGAAACAAAGATGCATATTAGACTTTTTGGACTTTGTTGGCAATCTGTTTTACGCTTTAAAATAAACCTCTATTTATTTTAGACAATATGTCTTATTTCAGACGGCCTTTATGATGGATTGCATGCTTTCTATCAAGTGCAGATTGTGCTGAATGCCTGATTTGGTTTAATCTGTGGCTTTGTGCAACTGTCGATTATTTCGCACAACACCAACGGCCGACAAGCCCCATTCAAAAAACAAACCCAATCAGGAGCAAATTAAAGATGAAACAAGTGGTCATCGTGGCGGCCAAGCGCACGCCCATCGGCAGCTTTTTAGGCAGCCTGGCCGGCGTGAGCGCGCCGCAACTGGGCGCAGTGGCCATCAAAGCACTGCTGGCCGAAACCGGCGTAGCACCCGAAGCGGTGGATGAAGTGATAATGGGCAATGTGCTCACCACCGGAGTGGGGCAAAATCCGGCGCGCCAAGCGGCGCTGGCCGCGGGCATTCCGATGGAAAAACCGGCCACCACAGTGAATGTGGTGTGCGGCTCGGGCATGAAGGCATTGCAGATGGCGGCGCAGGCAATTATGTGCGGCGATGCGGAAATCGTGGTGGCCGGCGGTCAGGAATCGATGTCGCAAAGCCCGCATTTCATGCATATGCGCGGCGGCCTGAAAATGGGCGACGGCAAGCTGGTCGACAGCATGGTTTCAGACGGCCTCACCGATGCTTATCATCATTACCACATGGGCATCACCGCCGAAAACATCGTGGAAAAGATCGGCATCAGCCGCGAAGCGCAAGACGCATTGGCGCTTGCTTCGCAGCAAAAAGCGGCCGCCGCGCGCGCCGAGGGGCGGTTTGACGCAGAAATCGCACCCGTGAGCGTGCCGCAGCGCAAGGGCGGGCCTCTGAGCATCACGCAAGATGAATACATCAAAGCCGATGCGAGCGCCGAAGCCTTGGCCAAGCTGCGCCCCGCTTTCAAAACCGACGGCACGGTTACTGCCGGCAATGCTTCCGGCATTAACGATGGCGCAGCGGCATTGCTGCTGATGTCGGCCGAAAAAGCCGCCGAGCTGGGCTTGCCGCCTTTGGCTGCGGTTAGCGGCTACGCTGCCGCCGGCGTGGCACCGGAAATCATGGGGCTGGGGCCGGTTGAAGCGGTGCGCGCGGCTTTGGGCAAAGCCGGCTGGCAATTGGCCGATGTGGATTTAATCGAAGGCAACGAAGCTTTTGCCGCCCAAGCGCTGGGCGTGGCCGAAACACTCAGGTTTGACATGGCAAAAGTGAATGTCAACGGCGGCGCGATTGCATTGGGTCACCCCATCGGCGCATCAGGCTGCCGCATTGTGGTGACATTGCTGCACGAAATGCAGCGGCGCGGCGCCCACAAAGGCTTGGCCACGCTTTGTGTGGGCGGCGGCATGGGGCTGGCATTGGCGCTTGAGCGGGTGTAAAACACAGTTTATTTGACAAGCTCCGGCTGCGTTTTTTTTCAGACGGCCTCCACAAAATATGAGCGCGCTGCATTTGCATCGCGCTTATTTTTATGTGCGGCTGCTTTAACCATAAAACGGCTATCGCCGCAGTTTGCTTGTTGTGAAGATTGATTTATGGCCCGATAAGTCTTAAAAAGAGTTATGATAGGCGCTCACATTAATAAACATCTTTTCAGGCCGTCTGAAACATGATTACGCTGCAACAATTCCAACAACAAGCCGCCGCAGGCTACAACCGCATTCCGCTGGTGCAAGAGCTGCTGGCCGATCTCGACACCCCTTTATCGCTTTATCTTAAGCTGGCCAACCGCCCCTACAGCTATTTGCTCGAATCGGTGGTGGGCGGCGAGCGTTTCGGGCGCTATTCCTTTATCGGCCTGCCCTGCACCACTTATCTGAAATCATCGGGCAAGCAAGTGGAGGTGTATGAAAACGGCAGCATCGTGGAAACCCACCACGGCAACCCATTGCATTTTATCGAGCAATTCCACGCCCGCTTCCACACGCCCGAAATCCCCGGCCTGCCGCGCTTCACCGGCGGCCTGGTGGGCTATTTCGGCTACGAAACCATTTACCATTTCGAGCATTTCGCCCACCGTTTCCAGCAGGCGGCCAAGCCCGACAGCATCGGCACGCCCGATATTCTGCTGATGCTATCGCAAGAATTGGCCGTGGTGGACAATCTGAGCGGCAAAATCTATCTGATTGTGTATGCCGATCCGGCCGCACCCAACAGCTATCAGGCCGCGCGCGAGCGCTTGGAAACCTTGCGTACGCAATTGCGCCAAAATTGCGCCATTCCGCTCTCGCTGGGCAGCCCCGCCACCGAGCCCGAACATGAAACCGGCGAAGCCCTTTATAAAGAATATGTGCGCAAAATCCGCCAATATATTCTCGAGGGCGACTGTATGCAGGTGGTGCCCAGCCAGCGCATGAAGCTGCCTTTTTCCGACAACCCGCTCAGCCTCTACCGCGCCTTGCGCACGCTCAACCCTTCGCCCTATATGTTTTACTACGATTTCGGCGATTTTCATGTGGTGGGCGCATCGCCCGAAATTTTAGTGCGCCGCGAACGTGACAACATCATCGTGCGCCCTATCGCCGGCACCCGCCTACGCGGCCAAACCGCTGACGAAGATTTGGCGCAAGAGCAGGATTTATTGAGCGATGCCAAAGAAATCGCCGAGCATGTGATGCTGATTGATTTGGGCCGCAACGATGTGGGGCGCGTGAGCGAAACCGGCAAGGTTAACGTTACCGAAAAAATGGTGGTCGAACGCTATTCGCATGTGATGCATATTGTGTCCAATGTGGAAGGCCGTCTGAAACCGGGCGTGTCGAATATGGATGTGCTCGCCGCCACCTTCCCCGCCGGCACGCTTTCAGGCGCGCCCAAAGTGCGCGCGCTCGAAATCATCGAAGCGCTCGAGCCGGTGAAACGCTGCATCTACGGCGGCGCGGCCGGCTGCTGGGGCTTCAACAACGATATGGATTTGGCCATCGCCATCCGCACCGCCGTGATTAAAAATCAAACGCTTTATGTGCAAAGCGGCGGCGGCATTGTGGCCGATTCCGATGAAGAAGCCGAATGGCAGGAAACGCAAAACAAAGCCCGTGCCGTGCTGCGCGCCGCGCAAATGGTGCAGGAAGGGCTGGATAAATAAAGTCTATCCAAAATTACGAGGCCGTCTGAATGCTTTCAGACGGCCTTTTTTTATCCCGCCATACCGCTTGCCGTTTTCTGCAAAACCCGCTCTGCAAAAATTGCCGACAATTAATGAAGGAAACGCTTGTTCAAATTTGAATTAAGTGGCATGATTAGCAAAATTTAACTACTTTTAACAAGTTCACAACCCGTAAAACAGCCACGAGCGGCGGGAACACATCAAAAGGAGCAATCTATGAGCAGCAACCACAAAAGCAGCCATGCGCAATGGGGCTCGCGCGTCGGCTTTATTCTGGCCGCCACCGGCTCGGCCGTGGGCTTGGGCAATATCTGGAAATTTCCCTACATGACCGGCCAGAGCGGCGGCTCGGCCTTTGTGCTCACCTATCTTTTATGCATCGCCTTTATCGGCCTGCCGATTTTGGTGGCCGAGTGGCTGATCGGCCGGCGCGGCCAGAAAAACCCGATTCATGCCATGGAAGATGTGGCGCAGCAAAACCGGCGCAGCAAAGCGTGGAAGCTGGTGGGCGTGTCGGGCGTGTTGGGCTCTTTTTTGATTTTATCGTTCTACAGCGTGATTGGCGGCTGGGCGGTGGATTATATTTTCATCACCGCTTCCGGTGCTTTTAACGGCATGGACGGCCAAGCCACAGAAAGCCTGTTTACCGGCTTTTTGGGCAACCCGAGCCAGCTTTTAACCTGGCACAGCATCTTTATGTTGCTCACCGTGGTGATTGTGGCCATGGGCGTGTCCGGCGGCCTCGAGCGCGCATCCAAACTGATGATGCCCGCTTTGGCGCTTGTGCTGCTGGTGTTGGTGGCTTATGGTGCTTTTTTCACCAATTCATTCGGTGCGGCTGCGGCTTATCTTTTCTCCCCCAATTGGAGCGCCATCAACGGCACCGTGATTTTGGCCGCCCTCGGCCACGCCTTTTTCACACTCTCGCTGGGCATGGGCATTATGATGGCTTACGGCTCTTATTTGGGCCAAGAAGTCAACCTGATTAAAACCGCGCGCACCGTGGTGATTCTCGACACCGTAATCGCCCTTTTTGCCGGCCTCGCCATTTTCCCGCTGGTGTTTGCCCATCATCTCGAACCTTCATCCGGCCCCGGCCTGATTTTCATCACCCTGCCGATTGCCTTCGGCAACATGACCGGCGGCACTTTGCTGGGCGTGCTTTTCTTCATCTTGCTCACCTTTGCCGCGCTCACCTCTTCCATTTCGCTGTTGGAGCCGACTGTAGAGCTTTTGGAAGAAAAAACCCCGCTGAGCCGCAAAGCCGCCACCGCCGTGGCCGGCGGCGCCATTTGGCTGCTGGGCATCGCCTGCCTGCTCTCGTTTAACAGCTGGAGCGACGTGATGATTTTCGGCAACAATATTTTCGACGCGCTCGACAAGCTCACCAGCAAGCTGATGCTGCCGCTCACCGGTTTGGCCACCATCATCTTCGCCGGCTGGTTTATGAATCAGGAAAGCATCCGCCAAGAGCTGGGCTTGAGCGGCGCCGCCTACACCGTTTGGAAAATCGTCAGCCGCTTTATCGCCCCCATCGGCGTGATTATCGTGTTTGTCGCCAGCCTGTTGGGTTGAGTGTTATCGGATTGTTTGTAAAATATAAAGGCCGTCTGAAAAAGCTTTCAGACGGCCTTTTGTTGCAATTGCAACGTTCAATACACATCCATTTATGGTGCAGGCAATTGATACAAATATTCCCCTTTAATTTTTAAGCACTTAAAGCTTTCATTTTTAAATTCTTTAGTATATCGTGGTAATTTAATATTATTCGGGCAGAAAATTTTGGTCTCACCCAAATTCCACATCATATAGCCATACAGTGCATTATTATACTCACCCCATTTTTTGATTGCGTCTTCACAAATTTTTCTCTAATTCTCACTTTCCATCTTGCAAATAGGGTAAAACCTTTCACGCAATTGCAGTAAATATTTTTTGCTGTCTACATTTTTCCCATCTTGCTGTTCCGGCAAAACAGTCCAATCAATAAACCGCTTATCAAGCAAATACAGACGGGCTTGAGAATGACTTTCTATATATCCTAGTTTATGCAATAAATTCAGATCAACTTTTGATCCCGGCATCGTCATCATTGTGAATCCTAATATGCCCACAAAAAATATCGGAAAGCCCCAAATAATTCTAGGGTTTTCGCCTACTTCCCCTACGCCTACCAATGCAAAAGATGGAAAAATATTAACTATATAAATTACGACTAATGTTACCCAAAACCAAATAGGGGAATCAAACCATGAACTAAACCGTATGATAGAGAACCATAGTAAGGTTGAACTAAACAAAAGCAATCGCCCATAGTTGACAGTAAATTTTAAAAATTCAAAAAATGAGAATCTAATTTTATTTTTATTAAACTTGATAATAAAACTATAAAAAATCATAGAAATAGTGATAAAACCAATTAAATATACAATAATAATCAAATATACACTAAACGGAATTGAATCGTTTTTCCATGTACTGATATCGAATTGATTTACAATAAAAATTTGAGTACTTAATAAAGCTATTAAGCCTAATATGCATAACAAATGGCCTTCCCAACTATCTTTTCTGATTTTATTCACCGAACTGGCAAAGTCATAAGGGGCATAAAATGGTATTCCAAAAATAAATATCAATAAAATCAGCAAGATGAATAAAATAGAAACTAGTGATGACGGGCTAGACATCACCTGCGCAAACAAACTCACGCTATCTATTGCATACAAATAGCTATAAACAATAATGGCACCAATCACAAAAGCCGCCAATGATGCCAACGGCAAAATTTTCGGCAACCGCTCAAGCCAAACCCAACCATCCTTGACCTTTGCCGCACGCTCCTCTTTTTTCGCAAATTCTGCCAGCCGCGGCTCCATTTCTTGCCATAGCTGGTTTTTCACATCATTTTTAATTTTTTCTTCAAATCTGATCAGATTTTGAATATCGTTTTCCGATTTTCTCCGCTTATTCCACCACATCGCTGGCTCCTCTTTATCTTACATTCCTATCTCAAATATTCACCAGCCGCGCCAGCTGCGGCCAATAAAACAAACAGGCAATGGCACACACGGCCAACACAATGCCGGCGGCGTTGATGGTGCTGATTTTTTCTTTAAACGCCAGCGCGCCCACCAGCGTGCCCAACACAATCACGCCGATGTTCATGCCGGCAAACACCAGCGTGGGGTTGCTGCTATAAGCTTGATGCGCGCGGATGTAAAACAAAATATTGGCAAAATTCAGGCTGCCGAGCGTCAGGCCGCCGATGATGCCGGCGGCGTTCCATTTGCTGCCTTTGTAAAACAAATAGCCAAACATCAGCAGCGCGGCAAGGCAGAAAGCCACCAGCAGATTGCCGGAAAAAGCCGTGCCGGCGGCGGCTACTTGCTTGAACAAAATATCGATCACGCCATAGCCTGCCCACACGCCTAAAAGCAGCGCGGCATTGCCGGCAAAGCCGCCCGATTTCTTGCCGCCCTCGCCTTTCCACAGCAGGCAAAACAGCGCGCAAAAAGCCAACGCAATGCCGATTAAGCGCCCTTGCGTGAGCTTTTCGCCGAAAATGGCAAAAGAAGCGGCAATCGGCAGAAAAAGCGACAGCCGCTGCGCCGCATCGGATTTCACAATGCCCGCCCGCTCCACGGCGCGCCCCATCACCACAAACACCGCCGGCAGCAACACCCCAAGCGCGGCAAACAGCCACCAAGTGGGCAGATAGCTTTTCCAAGCGGCTAAATCGGGGCGCAAAAAATACACGCACAAAGCAATGGCCATCAGATAATTGACGGCCACCGCCTGCTCGATGTCGATTTTTTTGCTGCGGGCGATTTTCAACAACACCGACACCGCCACGCTGCATAAAATGCTGATTATCAAATAAATCATATTAAGCAATCATATCAAACACATTCTTTCAGACGGCCTGACAAAAAAGATATTAGGGTCTGAAACCTCAAACAGGCGCTTAAAACCAGCCCTCGGCCGACACCGGCTTGCGCTCGTAAAGCTTAATAAAGCCGGCCACCACGCGGTAAACAAACCACACGCTCACCACAATCAGAATCAGCCCGCCCACCGCCAGCGCCAGCGTAAGCCCACCGATAAAAAAGCCGATCAGGCTCACCCAAAAGGTTTTAATCAAATACTGCATATGGTTGTAAAACACCGTGCCCTGCATCTCGCCGCGCTTCACATAAGCCATAATCACGCCCACCAGCAAGGTGATGCCGACCACCAGCGAAGCGGCGTAAAGGCCGTAAACAATCATGCTGTAGGTGCGCAGATTGTCGGGCGCGGGGGCGTTGTGTTGGATGATGTCGTTGCTCATTTGCTGCTCCTTTTCCGTGTTTGATAATTAATGATCCGTGGCCACATTCACGCTCACCGGATTGAGGCTTTTGAGCGCTGCGGGTGCGAGCGCCACCAAAAAGCCGCGTTTGCCGCCGTTGATATAAATGGTGTCCAAATCCCAAATGCTTTGCTCCACATACACCGGCAGTGCAGTTTTGGTGCCGAAGGGGCTGGTGCCGCCCACCAAAAAGCCGGTCCATTTATTGGCCTGCTTCGGATCGGCCGGCTCGATGTGTTTCATGCCCAGCGTTCGGGCTAAATTGCGGGTGGAAATCTGCTTATCGCCGTGCATCAGCACAATCAGCCCTTGGCGCGCTTCGTTTTGCAGCACAATGGTTTTAATCACTTCATGCTCGCCCACGCCCAAGCTGGCAGCAGAATGCGCCGTGCCGCCGTGCTCGACATAAGGATAAAGCCGCGGCGTGTAATCGATTTTGTGCGCACGCAAAAAGCGGATGGCGGCGGTGATAGGATAATCGGGTTTGCTCATATCGGATTGGTATTTAAAAAGGCCGTCTGAAGCCGGTTGAAATAAAGTTGCCGCCAAAGCCCCGTGCGGCTTTGTGGCGATTTCGCGATATGTTACCATAAGCGCCCGCCCAAACATGATTCAGGAGCAAACATGAGCATTCAATATCACGGCCAAAACGCGCGCCTCTCCGAAGCCGTTACCGCCAACGGCCTGGTGTTTCTGGCCGGCATGGTGCCGGAAAACACCGATGCCGACGCCACCGCCCAAACCCGCGATGTGTTGGCACAAATCGATTATTGGCTGGCCCAATGCGGCTCAAGCAAACAACACATTCTCGAAGCCACCATCTACCTGCCCGATCTGGCCGATTACGATGCCATGAATATCGCTTGGGACGAATGGGTAGCGCCCGGCCACGCGCCCGCCCGCGCCTGCGTGGAAGCGCGCTTGGCCAAACCCGAATGGAAAGTGGAAATCAAGCTCTCGGCCGTGCAGATTCAAAAATAAAAGCTTCATCCGCAGGCCGTCTGAACCCTCTTTGTGTTTTCAGACGGCCTTTTGCCGATTTTCACGCGCACACAAGCGCCTACACAACCATTTATACGATAAGATACAGCCACACAATAACAACGCCGCTGCTCACACCCGCTTATGTTCGACAACTGGAAACACAAACTGCCCACCCGCGAAAAAATTTTCGCCTCACGCTGGTTCAAACCTTTCGCCCATTTGTTTGATAAGCCCGAATATTGGGCCTTCAAGCGCGACAAAGTGGCACTTTCCGTGGCCATCGGCCTTTTTTGCGGCATGCTGCCCGCGCCAACGCAATTTTTCTCCGCGCTGATGATGGCTTATCTTCTGCGCACACAATTGCCCATTGCCCTTTTCAGCACGCTCTACACCAACCCGCTCACACTGATTCCGCTTTATGTAGCCGCCTACAAGCTCGGCAGTCGCCTGCTCTACGGCACCGCCGCTCAGGCCGAATTGGTGATGCCCGCGCTGGGCGAGCCCGGCTTTTGGGCCGATGCCGGCCGCTGGACGCTCCAATTCGGCCAGCCGCTGGACGCTCCAATTCGGCCAGCCGCTGGCCTTCGGCATACTCATCATGGGCACTACCTTTGCCCTCGCCGGCTATGCGCTGGTGCAAATCATCTGGCGCTGGCGCATCAACCGCAAGCAAGCCCGGCGCAAACGCCGGCAGCGCCGAAAAGAAAGCCGCAACGTTTAACACCCAGATGCAGACAAAATGCAAACAAGCCCCATCTTCGCGCCATGCCGCCGCTGCGGTATAATGCGCAAATCCATAAGGTTTGTGCACACTTCATCCGCGAATAAGATTTAGAGCCGACATGGCCGCCAAATGAATGCTGAACAAGCGCTTAAAAAGGCCGTCTGAACATATTCAGACGGCCTGCTGATTGATTTCCTTACCGATTCTTACTATTGGGCAAATATGACCGAGCAAAATCCCTCTTCTGAAAACAGCGCTGCCGAAACCCACCCGCGCAGCATCCGCAGCTTTGTTTTGCGCCAAGGCCACATGACCGCCGCGCAGCAGCGCGCCATCGACACTTTGTGGCCGGATTTCGGCGTGGATTACCAAGCCGCGCCACTCGATTTAAACGCATGCTTCGGCCGCGACAGCGATAAAGTGCTCGAAATCGGCTTCGGCATGGGCGTGGCCACGGTGGAAATCGCCAAGCGCCTGCCCCAAAAAGATTTCCTCGCCATCGACGTGCACGGCCCGGGCGTGGGCAACCTGCTCAAGCTGATGGAAGAAGAAAATGTAAACAACATCCGCGTGATGCGCCACGATGCGGTGGAAGTGGTGGAAAACATGCTCGCCGATGGCAGCCTCGGCGGTATCCACATTTTCTTTCCCGACCCTTGGCACAAAAAACGCCACAACAAACGCCGCCTCGTGCAAGCGCCTTTTATCGCCAAGCTTTTGCCCAAATTAAAAACCGGCGGCTATATCCACTTAGCCACCGATTGGGAAGAATACGCCGTGCAGATGCTTGACGTGTTGCGCGGCTTTGAGCAGCTACAAAACACCGCCGCTGATTACGCGCCCACACCGG
The DNA here is from genome assembly GCF_022870845.1 of Uruburuella suis. Classification (GTDB taxonomy): domain Bacteria; phylum Pseudomonadota; class Gammaproteobacteria; order Burkholderiales; family Neisseriaceae; genus Neisseria; species Neisseria suis. Next base: position 1,435,166 of record NZ_CP091507.1, on the reverse strand, counting down.
CCTACCGCCCCGAAACCAAATTCGAAGCGCGCGGCAAGCGGCTGGGGCACGGCGTGTGGGATGTGGTGTTTGTGAAAAAATAATGCCGCCACAAGCGCAAAGGCCGTCTGATACCCATTCAAAAAAATAATATACAAACAGGCAGCCTGTAGGTCGGATTCTCGAATCCGACACTTGTTCGCAGAACAAGACACGCACATCGCTTTGGCCGATGGCCAAACGTCTGATTCGAGAATCCGACCTACGCGGATGATGCTGCCGAACTGCTTTTGTTTTGTAAGGTTATTTTTTCGAATGGGTATCAGACGGCCTTATCAAATCAGAAGCCACACCCAATAAAAACCCGTGCCTTCAGGCACGGGTTTTTATCAGCTTATGATGATTACATACGCTCAATCATGGCTTTGCCGAATTCCGAGCAGGAAACCTCGTTGGCATCGTCCATCAAGCGGGCGAAATCGTAAGTAACCTGTTTGTCGCCAATGGCTTTTTCCATCGATGAAATCACCAAATCGGCCGCTTCTTTCCAGCCCAGATGGCGCAACATCATTTCGGCAGACAAAATCAGCGAGCCGGGGTTTACTTTGTCTTGACCGGCGTATTTCGGCGCAGTGCCGTGCGTGGCTTCAAACACAGCGTAATTGTCGGAAATATTCGCACCCGGCGCAATGCCGATGCCGCCCACTTGCGCGGCCAGCGCATCGGAAATGTAGTCGCCGTTGAGGTTCAGCGTGGCGATTACGTCATATTCGGCCGGACGCAACACGATTTGCTGCAAGAAAGCATCGGCAATCGCATCTTTCACGATGATGTCTTTGCCGGTTTTCGGGTTTTTAAACTTGCACCACGGGCCGCCATCGAGCAATTCGGCGCCGAATTCTTTTTGCGCCAGCTCATAGCCCCAATCGCGGAAACCGCCCTCGGTAAACTTCATGATGTTGCCCTTGTGCACCAAGGTCACGCTGCTGCGGTCGTTGTCGATTGCATATTGGATGGCCGCGCGCACCAAGCGCTGAGTGCCCTCTTTAGACACGGGCTTGATGCCGATGCCTGAAGTTTCGGGGAAGCGGATTTTATTCACGCCCATTTCGTTTTGCAGAAAAGCAATGATTTTCTTGGCAGCATCGCTTTCAGCTTCCCACTCAATGCCGGCATAAATGTCTTCGGTGTTTTCACGGAAAATCACCATATTGGTTTTGCTCGGGTCTTTCAAGGGCGAGGGCACACCGTTGAAATAACGCACCGGGCGCACGCATTGGTATAAATCGAGCTCTTGGCGCAAGGCCACGTTGAGCGAGCGGATGCCGCCGCCCACGGGCGTGGTCATCGGGCCTTTGATAGACACCACATAGTCTTTCAGTGCCGCCAAAGTTTCTTCCGGCAGCCAAACATTGTCGCCATACACACGGGTGGCTTTTTCACCGGCAAACACTTCCATCCAGTGGATTTTCTTCTCGCCACCATAAGCCTTGGCCACCGCTGCATCGATTACGTCTTTCATCACCGGCGTGATGTCCACGCCGATGCCGTCGCCTTCGATAAACGGAATAATCGGGTTGTTCGGCACGGCTTTGCCGGCTACAATTTTTTGGCCCTCTGCGGGCGCTTGAATGTGACTCATGGTGTCTCCTGTTTTCGGGTCTGTTTTTCTTTGGCGGCAGGCCGCCGCGTAACCTTGGTGATTATGCTTGATTTTGAGTGTTTGCGCTAGGGTCTGTTCACATTTCATCCGTGCGTAAGATTTTGAGCGCAAAAGCGCGCTTGCAAGGCGAAAAGCGCAGCAAGGTTGGACACCTTGCGAGCATTTTCAACGCAGCAGGCGCGTTTTTGAGCCAAAAGATTGCCACGAGATGAATTGTGAACAGACCCTAGGGCGTCCTGACAATTACTTGTCATAAAAATAATCAGATAAAAGAAAGGCAGATAAGTTAAAATTTTTGTCGCCAAACAAAACATACTTATCTGCCATGCCTCGAACACTACTCAAAGATGAATACTGGTCAAAGCTGTTAAACATTCTGCTCGATTTAGGCGTTTACCACAAGAAAAATCTGCGCCTCAAAATAGAAGGCATACTTTACCGCATCAGAACCGGCATACCGTGGGAAGACATCCCGCCGTTTTTCGGTAAAGGCAATTCCCTGTTGCGCCTCTTCCATAGATGGTCGGAGAAAGGGATTTTTCAAAGCATACTCAATGCCTTGACCGAATTCCCCGATATGGAATGGGTATTTATTGACGGCAGCTATGTCAAAGTCCACCAACATGCAGCGGCAACTGTTGGAGAGGCAGCCGCTGTCGGCCACAGCCGTGGTGGCAATAGCACTAAAATTCATTTGGCTGTCGATGCCTGTGGAAACCCTGTAGGTTTCAAGGTCACATCGGGAACGGTTAATGACATTACTGCGGCACCGGAATTGCTGGATAGCGTAGATTTATCCTCAACCGAAGTGCTGACTGCCGACAAAGGTTATGACTCTGACGCTTTCAGGCAGTTGCTTGCCGATATGGGCATCAGGCCGAATATTCCTTATAAAAAAGACAGGGAGCGTCTGAATGTGTGTATGGATTGGTATTTGTATAAAGCGAGGCATTTGGTAGAGAATGCCTTTGAAAAATTGAAACATTTTCGTGCGGTTGCCACCCGTTACGATCGTTTGAAAAGGCATTATGAAAGCGTAGTTGCTTTAGCTTGTATTATGCTATGGCTGCCTTTATGACAAGTAATTGTCAGGACGCCCTAGGGTCTGTTCACAATTACTTGTCATAAAGGTAGCCACATCACAATGCATCCCAATAAAACCGTGCTGTGGAAGTTGCGCTTTAGCTTATCGTAGCGGCTGGCAATCGCTCGGAAATGTTTCAGACGACAAAAAGTATTCTCCACCAAGTGCCTGATTTTATAAAGATACCAGTCCATGTCTTTATTTTTCTCTTCCCTGTCTTTTCTATAGGGAATATTGGCTTTCGCGCCACTTTCCTCTATCTGTTCCCTGAGTCGGTCTGAATCATAGCCCTTATCCGCATTCACAAGCTCAGTTCCGGCAAGATCGATGTTATCAAGCAATTCCGGCGCAACGCTGATATCGTTGATATTGCCCGCAGTAATGATAATCTCAACCGGATTGCCTGAGACGTCTACCGCCAGATGAATCTTGCTGGTCATCCCGCCCCGGCTCATACCGATTGCGTGTTCCTCTTCTTCGCTGAGCCATGAGGCGCCGGCTGAATGTTGATGCGCCCGAACATAGCTGCCATCTATGGCTACCCATTCCAAATCACAGTCTTGGCTGAGCTTTTTTAAGGCTTCGGCAAAAATACCTTTTGCCGACCAACGGTTATAAGCCGTGTAAACGGTATGGTGTTTGCCGAAATACTCGGGCAGATCGCGCCAAGGGATGCCGGTTCTGACTCTGTATAGGATGCCTTCGAAAATCAGGCGTAGATTGGGTTTGCAATAAACACCCAAATCACGCAGAATGGGCAACAGCTTCGTCCAGTATTCATCTTTGAGTAGTGTGCGGGGCATGGCAGGTGTATTAGGGTTGTGTGAGAGCTCCCTTTTTACACCTGCTTTCCTTTTTATTCAATGTTATGACAAGTAATTGTGAACAGACCCTAGGGTTTGTTCGCAAATCATCCGCGCGTAAGCTTTTGAGGGCAAAAGCGTGCCTACAAGGCGAAAAGCGCAGCAAGCTTGGCCACCTTGCGCGCATTTTTAACACAGCAGGCGCATTTTTGAGCCAAAAGATTGCCGCATGTAAAGGTAGAATTGAAGGTAGAATAAGCCGCCATGCCATTGAGTGAAATAATAAATGAATGATTTAATTGTTTTTAACAAACCCTACGGTGTGATTTGCCAATTTTCGGCGCATGAAAAGCATGCGAGCCTGAAAGACTATATCGATGCACCCGGCTTTTATCCCGCCGGCCGGCTCGACACCGACAGCGAAGGCCTGCTGCTGCTCACCAACAACGGCCGCTTGCAGGCGCAGATTGCCGAGCCTAAATTCGGCAAGGAAAAAACCTATTGGGCGCAGCTCGAAGGCAGCCCCGACGAAGCCAAGCTAAACCTGCTGCGCCAAAAAATGGATTTGGGCGACTTTATCGCCCGCCCTGCCCGCGTGCGCGTGCTCGATGCTGCCGAAACCGCTGCCTTATGGCCGCGCCAACCACCCATACGCGTGCGCAAAAGCGTGCCCGATTTCTGGCTTGAAATCACACTTGGCGAGGGCAAAAACCGCCAAGTGCGCCGCATGACGGCCAAAGCAGGTTATCCCTGCCTGCGCTTGGTGCGCGTGGCCATCGGCCGTCTGAATTTATTTGAGCAACAGCTGGCTTTGGGGCAATGGCAATACAGCAACGAGAAGCCTTAAAACTTTTTTATTAATTGCGTCCAGCCAAACAAAAAGGCCGTCTGAAAGATTCAGACGGCCTATGCTCATATCTTGATTAAAAACTATTTGCCTTCTGCTTCTGCTTTTTGCAGAATTTCATACAAGCGGTCTTTCAATTGCAGCTTTTCTTTTTTCAGCTCTTCGATTTCATCCAAACCGCTGGTTACCGGGTTATTTACCAAGCCGGTGATTTTGTCGTCCAACGCGTTGTGCTCGTCAAACAAACGGGCAAAGTGTGCATCTTGTTGTTTTAATTTTGAAATCAATTCACGGTATTCCGGAAACATAGCTCTTCCTCTTTTTTACATAATGCAGATTGAAAACCAAGCATTTTATGCTCTCTCTTAACTTCGGTTTCATTATAACAAAATCAGCCTTTTTAGCCAGCTTTTCCAAGCATTTTCACCTAATTTCTTAACAATTCTTGACGCAAAGCAAAGCCACGGCCAAGCTTGCCCTGCGAAAGGCGAGCGCTTACAATCTAAGCCTTCTTTTCACCGGAAACCGCCATGCAAAACGCCATCGAAACCATACGCCAGCACCGCACCTACCGCCATTTCAAAGCCGGCCTCAGCCTGCCCGAATCAGATGTGCAAACCATTATCGATTGCGCCCGCCAAGCTCCCTCGTGGATGAACGGCCAACACTACAGCATCATCAACATCACCGACCCCGCTTTGCGCGCCCAAATCGTGGCGCTGCAACCGGGCAACCCGCAAATCGGCACCTGCAGCACTTATCTGCTCTTCATTGCCGATCTGCACCGCGCCGGCCTCGCCAGTCAAGCCTTTCAGGGCAGCTTTAACGCCGCCGGCGAGCCCGACAGCCTGATCACCGCCGTAACCGACACTTCATTGGCGGCGCAAAATGCCTTGGTGGCCGCCGAAAGCCTTGGCTATGCCACCTGCTTCACCGGCGGCATCCGCCTGATTGCGCCGCAATTAATCGAGCTGCTCGGCCTGCCGGCCAACACCTTCCCGATTTTCGGCCTCTGCATCGGCACACCCGACATTGAAATGGCGCTCAAGCCGCGCCTGCCCGAAAGCAGCGTGTATGCCGAAAACCATTATCCGGCAGAGCAAACCCTTATCGAAGATTTGGCGCAATACGAGCAAACCATGAGCGCATTCGGCGAGGCGCGCGAAAAGCTGCCCTATCGCGAAAAATTCGCCCGCTACTACAGCAACACCTACGCCCCGAAAAACATCCCCTTGCTGCAACAGCAAGGCTGGTTGATTAAATTTGAATAAGTTTCACCTATCAGGCCGTCTGAAATGAAGCGCACTTATCGGCATTTATTCGGCATTGGCGCTCGCTTTGTGCAGCTTGAAGGACGCGAACCGTGGTGGCCGCTCAACGATGCCCAATGGCAGGCCGATCCGGCCGAGAGCCTCGCTTTTTATTTGTACAGCGAGCAGCTTTACCTGCTTGCCGCCGATGAAATCGCGCCCGAAGCCGCCGATAAAGTGCTGGTGTTTACCGAAGCGGCGCGCGCCATTGCCCGCCAGAAGCTCGATGCCGTTGCCATCAGCGAAATCGCCCGCGATTTGCGCGCTGCACAAGCCGAATATGATTTGGAAAAGCTTATCGAGTCTATCGACCGCTATCTGAAGCAAGACGAATGGTTTCCTTGAAAATCCATTGCAAGCGGCCTGTATGAATCAAATTTTGTTGACAATATCACCGTTTTCATAAGCCTCGCAGATGAAATTCGGTTACAATAGCGCCCAGCCGCTTTACCCCGCTTTCAGACGGCCTGATGCTTCTTTCAAGGCCGTCTGAAAGCAAACCCTACCCCACCCTGCTTAAAGGATACGAGCATGTTTTCAAAAAGCGTTACCATCGAAAAATACGACCCCGAGCTGGCCGCAGCCATGGCCGCCGAAGTTGAGCGCCAGCAAGACCACGTTGAGCTGATTGCCTCTGAAAACTACGTCAGCTGCGCCGTGATGGAAGCCCAGGGCAGCCAGCTCACCAACAAATATGCCGAAGGCTATCCGAGCAAACGCTATTACGGCGGCTGCGAGCATGTCGATGTGGCCGAGCAGCTGGCCATCGACCGCGTGAAAAAACTTTTCGGCGCCGAATATGCCAATGTGCAGCCGCATTCCGGCTCGCAAGCCAACCAGGCCGTGTATGCCAGCGTGTTGAAGCCGGGCGACACCATTTTGGGCATGAGTCTCGCCCACGGCGGCCACCTCACCCACGGCGCTTCTGTGAATATTTCCGGCAAGCTCTACAACGCCGTTACCTACGGCCTGGATGAAAACGAAGTGCTCGATTATGCCGAAGTGGAGCGTTTGGCGCAGGAGCACAAACCCAAAATGATCGTGGCCGGCGCATCGGCTTATGCGCTGGAAATCGACTGGGCGAAATTCCGCGAAATCGCCGACAAAGTAGGCGCGTATCTTTTTGTAGACATGGCGCACTATGCCGGTCTGATTGCCGGCGGTGAATACCCCAACCCCGTGCCTTTTGCCGATTTCGTGACCACTACCACCCACAAAACCCTGCGCGGCCCGCGCGGCGGCGTGATTTTGTGCCGCGACAACACCCACGAAAAAGCGCTCAATTCCGCCATTTTCCCCAGCCTGCAAGGCGGCCCCTTGATGCATGTGATTGCCGCCAAAGCCGTGTCGTTTAAAGAAGCGCTGGAGCCGGCTTTCAAAGATTACGCCAAGCAGGTGAAAATCAATGCCGCGGCCATGGCCGAAGAGCTGGTTAAGCGCGGCCTGCGCATCATTTCCGGCCGCACCGAGAGCCATGTGTTCCTCGTGGATCTGCGCAGCAAAAACATCACCGGCAAAGCCGCCGAAGAAGCCTTGGGCAAAGCGCACATCACCGTGAATAAAAACGCTATCCCGAACGACCCGGAAAAACCGTTTGTCACCTCAGGCATCCGCATCGGCACCGCCGCTATGACCACCCGCGGCTTTGATGAAGCCGATGCCCGCGCGCTGGCCAACCTCGTGGCCGACGTGCTGGAAAACCCGGCAGACGAAGCCACGCTGGCGCGCACGGCCGAAGCCGCTACTGCGTTGTGCACGAAAAACCCGGTTTACGGCGCATAAAGTTTATCAAGCTGCAAATTGCCAAGGCCGTCTGAAAGATTTTCAGACGGCCTTTTTTAAGCTTATCCTCAAAACAAGCACAAACACCGCGCGTATTTCTTCGAAGCTGCCCCAAATAGCAGATACGCACGCTGCCCAAAGGCGGCGCAATCGTACGCATGAAACCCTGCCCCCAACTACAGGGCAAAGCAGTAAACTTTTTTAGGATGGATATCACCGCAACACAGCAAAATGCGTCCATGCAAAAAGCAGGCCTTTCGGCCTGCTTTTTTATCCAACTGAATCACCTGACGGTGCAAGGTTTACAGCGCGTCTTTCAGCGCTTTACCGGCGCGGAATTTCGGTGTTTTAGCAGCAGCAATGGTCAGCGGCGCACCGGTTTGCGGATTGCGGCCTTGACGCTCTGCACGCTCACCAACGTAGAAAGTGCCGAAACCGACCAGCGTTACGGTGTCGCCTTCTTTCAAAGCTTTGGTCACAGCATTCATCAAGCCGTCCAAAGCTTTGGTAGCGGCAGCTTTAGAGATGTCGGCTTCTTGGGCAATGGCTTCAATCAATTCAGACTTGTTCACAATAAGTCCCTTTCTATCGTTCGGAAAAATAATGAAAGCCCCGTGGATACGGGCGTGTGGATACAAATTTGATACATCTGCGCCTTTATAGCAAGTCTAAAATCGCCGTGTCAAGCAAAAAGGTGCACAATCTTGAGCTGCTCTGGGGTTTGCGCCCATTCTTCTGCACCTTTTACAACACATTACAATGCTTTTAATGTTTGGTTGCTTTTACACTTGACTTATGGCCTGAAGCTGCCAATGCCACATCGCTGCTACCTGAATCCACTTCTTTCCAAGGCTCAGGCTCGCGCTCCAAACCGAAAGCGAGCACTTCGTCTATCCATTTTACGGCATGGATTTCCAAACCTTCTTTAACGTTTTGCGGAATTTCTTCCAAATCTTTAACGTTGTCTTTCGGAATCAGCACATGTTTAATGCCGCCGCGCAGCGCCGCCAGCAGCTTCTCTTTCAGGCCGCCGATAGGCAGCACTTCGCCGCGCAGGGTGATTTCGCCGGTCATCGCCACATCGGCGCGCACGGGTATGTGCGTTAAGGCCGACACCATCGCCAGCGTCATCGCAATGCCGGCGCTGGGACCGTCTTTCGGCGTGGCACCTTCGGGCACATGCACGTGGATGTCGTTTTTCTCGTAAAAATCAGGCGCAATGCCCAGCGCTTCGGCACGCGAGCGCACCACACTCCAAGCGGCTGAAATCGACTCCTGCATCACATCGCCCAATTTGCCGGTGCGCACGATATTGCCTTTGCCTTTGAGCGCCACCGCTTCGATGGTGAGCAATTCGCCGCCCACTTCCGTCCACGCCAGCCCGGTTACTTGGCCGATGCGGTTTTCTTCTTCGGCCACGCCGTAGTCGAAGCGGCGCACGCCCAGATAGTCGTGCAGATTGGCGGCATTCACCACCACAGGTTCTCGTTTCAGACGGCCTTTGTCTTCATGGGCACGTTTGTCTTCAGCCAAGGCAATCTGCATCACCACTTTGCGGTAGATTTTGGCGATTTCGCGGTCGAGCGAGCGCACACCGGCTTCGCGGGTGTAGTAGCGGATAATGTCGCGCACCGCGCTCTCTTCAATCTCCACTTCGCCGCCTTTCACACCGTTGCGTTTGATTTGCTTGGGCAGCAGATATTGCATGGCGATGTTGATTTTTTCGTCTTCCGTGTAGCCGGCCAGGCGGATGATTTCCATGCGGTCGAGCAAGGCGGGCGGAATATTGAGGCTGTTGGATGTGGCGATAAACATCACATCGCTCAAGTCGTAATCCACCTCGGCATAATGATCGACGAATTTGCTGTTTTGCTCGGGGTCGAGCACTTCCAGCAGCGCGCTGGCGGGGTCGCCGCGGAAATCGTTGCCGAGTTTGTCGATTTCATCGAGCAAAAACAAGGGGTTTTTCACGCCGGCCTTGGCCATGTTTTGCAGGATTTTGCCGGGCATCGAGCCGATATAGGTGCGGCGGTGGCCGCGGATTTCGCTCTCGTCGCGCACGCCGCCCAAAGCCATGCGCACATATTGGCGGCCGGTGGCTTTAGCGATGGATTCGCCCAGCGAGGTTTTACCCACGCCCGGCGGCCCCACTAGGCACAAAATCGGGCCTTTGAGCTTATCCACCCGTTTTTGCACGGCTAAGTATTCGAGAATGCGCTCTTTCACTTTTTCCAAGCCGTAATGATCGGCATCCAGCACCAAATCGGCTTTGGCAATATCTTTGCTCACGCGTGATTTTTTCTTCCACGGCAATTCCAGCAAGGTGTCGATATAGTTGCGCACCACGGTGGATTCGGCCGACATCGGCGGCATCATTTTGAGCTTTTTCAATTCGGCCAGGCTTTTTTCTTCGGCTTCTTTGCTCATGCCGGCTTCTTTAATCTGCTTTTCCAGCGCATCCAATTCGCCGCGCTCGTCTTCTTCGCCCAGCTCTTTTTGAATCGCTTTCACCTGCTCGTTGAGATAATACTCACGCTGCGATTTTTCCATTTGGCGCTTCACGCGGCCGCGGATACGCTTTTCCACCTGCATGATGTCGAGCTCGGCTTCAAGCTGACCAAGCAGATATTCCATGCGCGCGGCAATGCTCACGGTGTCGAGAATTTCTTGTCGCTGATCCAGCTTTAATTGCAAATGTGCGGCAATGGTGTCTACCAGGCGGCCGTTGTTGTCGATGCCGTGAATGGTGTTGAGCACTTCGCCCGGAATTTTCTTGTTGAGCTTGGCAAACTGATCGAATTGCGACAGCAGCGTGCGGCGCAAAGCTTCGATGTCGGCGCTGTCGCCATCGGTATCGTTGATGGCTTCGACATGCGCCAAAAATAATTCGCCGGTGTCTTCCACCGTGAGCGCGCGGGCACGGCGCACACCTTCCACCAGCACTTTTACCGTGCCGTCGGGCAGCTTCAACACCTGCAACACATGGGCAACCGTGCCCATTTCGTGCAAATCTTTTGCATTGGGCTCTTCATCATTGGGATTGCGCTGCGCCAGCAAAAACACCGGCTCATCGTTATCCATGGCCAAATCAAGCGCGGCAATCGATTTGGGCCGCCCCACAAACAAGGGCAGCACCATGTGCGGATACACCACCACATCGCGCAGCGGCAAAGTGGCCAGTGCGCTATATTCCTCAAAATGCTTATCTGTTTTCATTTTCAATCCCTGTTTTCCAGTATTCAATCGGGTTATGCGCAAAGTTGTGCCGGAATATGTTTTTTCAAGGCTTGCCCCGCATTCGTCGGCAGAATCGATACACAGCGCTTCTTCAGCCAAGCTGCAGCTGCATTTTGCCGCCGTGCCCACAGCCGTTTTTTGGCACCGCCGGCTTGAAAAAACACAGCGCGGCGGCATTTATGGATTCAGCCAACGGATTGCGCTAAAATGAGCGCCATCCGCTATCTATTTAAAAGCAGGCCGTCTGAAACGGTTTCAGACGGCCTCTATCGCGAAATAAAGATTTAAAGTGATGCAAAACTTTTTTATTTATTCCGCTCTATTCTTCCACGCCAAGGAGCCGCCATGTCAGAAGAAAAAACCACGCTCATCGAGTTTCCCTGCACCTTTCCGGTGAAAATTATGGGTGCGCACCATCCCGAATTTGAAAACACGATTTTAGATGTGATCCGCGAGCACGCGCCCGACACCGAGCCGCACCAAATCAGCACCCGCCCCAGCAGCAAAGGCAATTATTTGGGCGCCACCGCTCAGGTAAATGTGGAGAGCCAAGAGCAGCTCGACAAGATTTACCACGCGCTCACGGCGCACCCCATGGTTAAAATGGTGCTCTAAACATGAAAACCGTGCAACTGGGCTTGGCCGATTACGCGCCCGTGTTTGAAGCCATGAAAGCATTTAACGACACGCGCAACGAAGCCACCGAAGATGAATTGTGGGTGGTGGAGCATCCACCCGTGTTCACCCAAGGCCTCGCCGGCAAACCCGAGCACCTGCTCATACGCGATGATATTCCCGTGGTGCAGATCGACCGCGGCGGCCAAATCACCTATCACGGCCCCGGCCAGCTCGTGGTGTATACCCTAATCGATTTCAAGCGCCGCCAAACCAGCGTGCGCCACATTGTGAGCGCGCTTGAAAACAGCATTATCGCCACCCTGGCCGAATACGGCATTGCCGCCGCCGCCGATCCTGAGCGCCCGGGCGTGTATGTGGGCGCTAAAAAAATCGCCTCGCTGGGGCTGCGCATCAAAAACGGCGCGGTATATCACGGCCTTGCGCTCAATATCGATATGGATTTAAGCCCGTTCACCCATATCAACCCCTGTGGCTATGCCGGCATGGAAATGACCCAAATGGCCGATTTGCTGAGCCCCTGCCCCGGCTTGGCAGAAGTGGCCGCCAAACTCACAGGCCATCTGAACACACAACTCGCATTGAAAGACTCTCTATCATGAGCGAAATCAAAATCGACCCCAAGCAAGGCATCAAACTCAAAGGTGCCGACAAAACCGCGCGCATCCCCATCAAAGTGGTGCCGCTCGACGAAAAAATCAAAAAGCCCGAATGGATACGCGCCAAGCTGCCCACAGGCAAGAAATTTTTTGAAATCAAAAATATTCTGCGCGACCAAAAAATGCACACCGTGTGCGAAGAAGCCAGCTGCCCCAATATCGGCGAATGCTTCAGCAAAGGCACCGCCACCTTTATGATTATGGGCGACATCTGCACCCGCCGCTGCCCCTTTTGCGACGTCGGCCACGGCCGCCCCAACCCGCTTGACGCCGACGAGCCGAAAAACCTCGCCGAATCCGTGGCCGCCATGAAGCTGCGCTATGTGGTGATCACCTCGGTGGACCGCGACGACTTGCGCGACGGCGGCGCCCAGCACTTTGCCGACTGCATCCGCGCCATTCGCGAAAAAAGCCCGCAAACCAAAATCGAAATTCTCGTGCCCGATTTTCGCGGCCGCCTCGATATCGCGCTGGAAATCCTCGCCCAAACCCCGCCCGACGTGATGAACCACAACCTCGAAACCCATCCGCGCCTGTATAAAAAAGCCCGCCCCGGCTCCGATTACCAGCACTCGCTCGAGCTTTTGCGCCGCTATAAAGCCATGATGCCCCACATTCCCACCAAATCCGGCATTATGGTCGGCTTGGGCGAAACCGATGACGAAGTGCGCGAAATCATGCACGACATGCGCGCGCACAACATCGAAATGATCACCGTCGGCCAATATTTGCAACCTTCAGACGACCATCTGCCGGTGCTGCGCTACGTTACCCCCGATCAATTCAAAATCTTCGAAACAGAAGCCTACCAAATGGGCTTTACCAACGCCGCCATCGGCGCGATGGTGCGCTCCAGCTACCACGCCGACGAGCAGGCCACGCAGGCGCTGGGAGAATTGTAAACAGTTGCTTAATGACACACAGGCCGTCTGAAAGAAACATTTCAGACGGCCTGTTTTTATCAACCTCTGCTGCAAAGCATCGACACTTTCTGCAAAAAATGCTTACTCATCACCCACCAAACCGCATTCAGACGGCCTTTCCACGCAAACACCGATGCCAAATAAAAATAAGCAATGCCCGCCCACGCACAAACACGCATTCAAGCTTGCACGCGGGCGCAAACCGCCGTATAATCCGCGCTTTCGCAATCCACCGCGAAACATGCCATCCGGAGAGGTGGATGAGTGGTTGAAGTCGCACGCCTGGAAAGCGTGTATACGTTTATAGCGTATCGAGGGTTCGAATCCCTTCCTCTCCGCCAGTTTTTTAAAAGAAAAATCCCTTGATTATCAAGGGATTTTTCTTTTTCATTCCGCTTAAATGCCCAAAGCTCTGCTAAAAATGGCACAGCAAACCATTTTTCAGAACATATAGCCCGAAGCCCGTCATAAACGCACACAATCGGGCGCATACATTCTCTTGCACACGCTTGCCAAAGCCGCCTTCAGCCACTAAAGTGAGGCCGTCTGAAACCCTTGCACAGAAAGCCTGCCATGTTGTTTGTTTTATCGCCCGCCAAAAACCTCAACGAACGCACCCCCGCGCCCACCGCGCAACACACCCAGCCCGCTCTTTTAGGCGAAGCCGAAAAGCTGATGGCTCAATTGCGGCCGCTGGCGCCGCAGGATTTGGCCGCGCTGATGCATGTTTCCGATAAAATCGCCTTGCTCAATGCCGAGCGCAACGCCGCTTGGCACACGCCTTTCACGCTCGAAAATGCCAAACAGGCGGTATATTTGTTTAACGGCGATGTGTATGAAGGGCTCGATGCCGAGAGCCTGCCCGAAGCCGCCATCGATTATCTGCAACAACACCTGCGCCTGCTCTCCGGCCTCTACGGCTTGCTGCGCCCGCTCGATTTGATGCAGCCCTACCGCCTGGAAATGGGCACGCCGTTTGCCAATTCGCGCGGCAAAAACCTTTATGCTTTTTGGGGCAGCATCATTGCCGACACGCTCAATCAAACTTTGGCCGCAAACGGCGGCAACACGTTGATCAATCTGGCCTCACATGAATATTTCAAAGCCGTTGATGCCCGCCGCCTTAATGCCCGCGTGATCACGCCGATATTTAAAGACGAAAAAAACGGCCAATACAAAATCATCAGCTTCTACGCCAAAAAAGCCCGCGGCCTGATGGTGCGCTATGCCGCCGAGCATCAGATTGCCGAGCCAGAAGCACTCAAGCATTTCGACTACGCAGGCTATGCCTTCAATGCCGCCGCTTCGTCTGAAAACGAATGGGTGTTTCTGCGCGCGCAAACCGCCACATAAAACGATTGCAATAAAAACAAAAAGCTAATCCCATCAGGCACCAAAATGCTTGGCAAAACGGGCAAACTGAGATAATATGCCCGACTTCAAGCAACGGAAGCGTGGCAGAGCGGTTTAATGCAACGGTCTTGAAAACCGTCGAGGGTGTGAGCCCTCCGTGAGTTCGAATCTCACCGCTTCCGCCAGCCTTGAAACAGTTTTACATTTGGAGGTTTGGCAGAGCGGTTTAATGCAACGGTCTTGAAAACCGTCGAGGGTTGATAGCCCTCCGTGAGTTCGAATCTCACAGCCTCCGCCAAAATGCAAAACCCGCTGATTAATCAGCGGGTTATTTTTTCTATAATACTGTTTAAATCATGCGCAGGTCGGATACAAATATCCGAGCGATAAATTTCGCGGCCGTCTGAAAATATTTTCAGACGGCCTGTTTTACTGCATGATGACGACTTATTCGGCTTGCCGGTGCATTTTATCTAAAGCCTGCTCAAATCGCCGCCAGCTCGGCACGCATCTGCCGAATCACCGCTTCATAATCGGGCTGGCCGAAAATGGCGGAGCCGGCCACAAAAGTGTCGGCACCGGCTGCCGCCACCGCCGCAATATTGTCCACCTTAATGCCGCCATCCACTTCCAGCGCCACATGGCGGCCGCTCTCGCCCTCATACATATCGAGCAAATCGCGAACCTGGCGGATTTTCACCAGCGTTTGCGGAATAAAGCTTTGGCCGCCGAAGCCGGGGTTCACCGACATCAACAACACCATATCCAGCCTGTCGAGCACGTTTTCCAATACATAAACCGGCGTGGCCGGATTGAGCACCAAGCCTGCCTGGCAGCCCAAATCTTTAATCAAACTCAGGCTGCGGTCGACATGGCGGCTGGCTTCGGGGTGGAAAGTGATGATGTCGGCACCGGCCTTGGCAAACGACTGAATCAAATCATCCACCGGCTCCACCATCAAATGCACATCCACCGGCACCGCGGCATAAGGCTTGAGCGCCGCACACACCATCGGGCCGAAAGTGAGGTTGGGCACATAATGATTATCCATCACATCAAAATGAATCAAGTCGGCACCCGCCTCCACCACCCGGCTCACTTCCTCGCCCAAGCGGGCAAAATCGGCCGATAAAATGCTGGGTGCAATGCGAAATAATGTGCTCATCTTTTTTATTTTCTCCGTTTTCAGACGGCCGCCTGCTTTGCCCGAACAAGCTAGGGCATTGATAACAAAGCGGCAATTTAATTAGACAAAAAAGCATTTTTTAAACGATAATGCCGTTTTTACGCAAGTTTACCGCCATTATACCGTGTTTCACACGTGTATCGGCTACATTTCTGACCCATGAAACCTCAGGGAAACAATGTGTTTAATCTCTTGCCCCCCCCGGCGCTGATGGCGCTGGCCCTTGCCGGCATTTTGCTGGGCGGCGTTGCTCAGGCACAAGCCGCGCAAATGGCGGTGCAGCTTGACGATTTCCAGCCCAATTGCGACATCCGCCAGCTCTCGCTCAGCCCCGAGCAGCGCAATCAGCTGCGCAGCATCCGCACCGAGCATAAAAAAGCGCTCGACCAAGCCAACCGCAAAAACGACCGCATCAATCGCAACCGCCAACGCAACCTGATGCGCATTTTGGCGGCCGATGATTTCAACGAATCGTTTGCGCGCGGCTATGTGGGCGAGCGCTACGCACCCAGTATGGATTTTGCCGTAGACGAATTAAAAATCCAGCACCGCTTTTTTCAGCTGCTCACACCCGACCAGCGCCGTTTATGGCTGAATGCCTGCCTGAAATAAACAAACCTTGCCATAAAAAATCAAGGCCGTCTGAAACCCATTTCGTTTCAGACGGCCTTATAGATACGGCAACTAATTATTGAATATTCACATCCTCTTGCCCGCAGCAGAAACCTGTTCCCTCTCCCGTGGGAGAGGGCTAGGGCGTCCTGACAATTACTTGTCATAAAGGCAGCCATAGCATAATACAAGCTAAAGCAACTACGCTTTCATAATGCCTTTTCAAACGATCGTAACGGGTGGCAACCGCACGAAAATGTTTCAATTTTTCAAAGGCATTCTCTACCAAATGCCTCGCTTTATACAAATACCAATCCATACACACATTCAGACGCTCCCTGTCTTTTTTATAAGGAATATTCGGCCTGATGCCCATATCGGCAAGCAACTGCCTGAAAGCGTCAGAGTCATAACCTTTGTCGGCAGTCAGCACTTCGGTTGAGGATAAATCTACGCTATCCAGCAATTCCGGTGCCGCAGTAATGTCATTAACCGTTCCCGATGTGACCTTGAAACCTACAGGGTTTCCACAGGCATCGACAGCCAAATGAATTTTAGTGCTATTGCCACCACGGCTGTGGCCGACAGCGGCTGCCTCTCCAACAGTTGCCGCTGCATGTTGGTGGACTTTGACATAGCTGCCGTCAATAAATACCCATTCCATATCGGGGAATTCGGTCAAGGCATTGAGTATGCTTTGAAAAATCCCTTTCTCCGACCATCTATGGAAGAGGCGCAACAGGGAATTGCCTTTACCGAAAAACGGCGGGATGTCTTCCCACGGTATGCCGGTTCTGATGCGGTAAAGTATGCCTTCTATTTTGAGGCGCAGATTTTTCTTGTGGTAAACGCCTAAATCGAGCAGAATGTTTAACAGCTTTGACCAGTATTCATCTTTGAGTAGTGTTCGAGGCATGGCAGATAAGTATGTTTTGCTTGGCGACAAAAATTTTAACTTATCTGCCTTTCTTTTATCTGATTATTTTTATGACAAGTAATTGTCAGGACGCCCTAGGGAGAGGGCAACAAGCCAAAGGCTTGTTTGCCGGCATCTGAAAATGTTCAATATTTAATTGCCGAATCAATAGTTGATTTATGGATAGAAACAGCACGCTTTCCACAAGCCGGGTTTTATCCGCATTTATCTTTTCAGACGGCCTGTTTCCCTACCCGCAGCACCTGCGCCAACGTTTGCCAGCCGCGCCCGTTCACGGTAAAATTACGGATTCCAACCGAGGCAAACATCATGACCAAGTTTATCTTCGTAACCGGCGGCGTTGTATCTTCATTAGGTAAAGGTATCGCCGCCGCTTCTATGGCGACCATACTCGAATCAAGAGGCTTGAACGTTACCATGCTCAAGCTCGATCCCTATATCAATGTCGACCCCGGCACCATGAGCCCGTTTCAGCACGGCGAAGTGTTTGTCACCGAAGACGGCGCCGAAACTGACCTCGATCTCGGCCACTACGAGCGCTTTATCAATTCCACCATGCTCAAGCGCAACAACTTCACCTCAGGCCAAGTATACGAAGCCGTGATTGCCAAAGAGCGCCGCGGCGATTATCTGGGCGGCACCGTGCAGGTGATTCCGCACATCACCGATGAAATCAAGCGCAAAGTGCACGAAGGCGCGGCCGGCCATGATGTGGCCATCGTGGAAATCGGCGGCACCGTGGGCGACATCGAATCGCTGCCTTTTCTCGAAGCCATCCGCCAAATGCGCAGCCAGCTCGGCCGCAGCAATACTTTATTTGTGCATTTGAGCTATGTGCCCTATATCGCCGCTGCCGGTGAAATCAAAACCAAGCCCACCCAGCACTCGGTGAAAGAATTGCGCGAAATCGGCATTCAGCCCGATGTGTTGATCTGCCGCATGGATCGCCTGCTGCCCGAAGATGAAAAGCGCAAAATCGCCCTTTTCTGCAACGTGGAAGAGCGCGCCGTAATCGGCTGCTACGATTCCGACAGCATCTATAAAATCCCCCAAATGCTGCATGAGCAAGGCATCGACAACATTATCTGCGAGCAATTGCAGCTCAACATCCAGCAAGCCGACCTCACCGAGTGGAAAAAAATCGTTTATGCGATTGAAAACCCGAAACACACGGTGAAAATCGCCATGGTGGGCAAATATGTCGACCTCACCGAATCGTATAAATCACTCACCGAAGCCTTGAAACACGCCGGCATCCACACCGACACCGACGTGCAGATCACCTATGTCGACAGCGAAGCCATCGAAAAAGAAGGCATCGAAAGCCTGGCAGACAAAGACGCCATTCTGGTGCCCGGCGGCTTCGGCGTGCGCGGTGTGGAAGGCAAAATCGCCGCTGTGAAATATGCGCGCGAAAATAACATTCCCTATCTGGGCATCTGCTTGGGCATGCAAATCGCCCTGATTGAATATGCGCGCGATGTGGCCGGCCTGAAAAATGCCAATTCCACCGAATTCGACCTCAAAACGCCTTATCCCGTGGTCGGCCTGATTGATGAATGGCAAACGGCCGACGGCAGTGTGGAAATCCGCGATGCCGGCGCCGATTTGGGCGGCACCATGCGCCTGGGCGCGCAAGAAGTGGAATTGAAAGCCGGCAGCCTGGCCGCCAAAATCTACGGCAGCAACGAAATCAAAGAGCGCCACCGCCATCGCTACGAAGTGAACAACCATTTCCTGCCCGAGCTGGAGCAGGCAGGCTTGGTGATCGGCGGCGTGTCGGCCGGCCGCGAGCGGTTGGTGGAAACCATCGAGCTGCCGCAGCACCCGTGGTTTTTCGCCTGCCAGTTTCACCCCGAATTCACTTCAACGCCGCGCAAAGGCCATCCGCTGTTTACCGCTTATATCAAAGCTGCGTTGGCGAATAAAAAAGCCTGAGCCAAGGCCGTCTGAAAGCATACAGCCCGTTGCAATGCAGCGGGCTTTTTTATGCCCTATATAGCGGAATACATAAAAAAAGTGATACGGCGGATAGCTTGGGTTGCAAACCCAACAAATCCACAGGCCGTCTGAAACCTTGGATTTATCAACCCAGCCTACGCCATTACAGAAAGCGGTTTTGTGTCATTTTTTCTTGCATTTCACTTTAAGCCATGCATTTCCAACAATCCGCCCACACCGCCGCTTTCAGACGGCCTCTGATTTTTTATACCCGTTTTACAACACCATGGCCGCAACGGATGACAACATTCTTGCCACGGGGTAACATAAGCCTTTCCCCAACATCACCATCCCACCATGACCGCAATCGCCCCACCCAATGTGCTGGCCTCTGTTGATTTAGGCTCCAACAGCTTCCGTTTGCAAGTGTGTGAAAACATCAACGGCCAGCTCAAAATCATCGATTCTTTCAAACAAATGGTGCGCTTTGCCGCCGGCCTTGATGAACACAAAAACCTTGATCAGGCTTCGCAAGAGCGCGCGCTCAACTGCCTGGAAAAATTCGGCGAGCGGCTGCGCAAATTTCCGCCCGAGCAAGTGCGCGTGGTGGCCACCAACACCTTCCGCGTGGCGAAAAACATCAACGAATTCATCCCCAAAGCCGAAGCAGCGCTGGGCTTTCCCATCGAAGTGATCGCCGGGCGCGAAGAAGCGCGCCTGATTTACACCGGCGTGGTACACACGCTGCCGCCCAACGGCGACAAAATGCTGGTAATCGATATCGGCGGCGGTTCCACCGAATTTGTGATCGGCTCCGATTTGCAGCCCACCGACACCGAAAGCCTACCCTTGGGCTGCGTGACCTACAGCATGCGCTTTTTCCAGGGCAAAATAGGCCAAAAAGATTTTCAGGCCGCCACCACCGCCGCGCGCAACGAAATCCAGCGCATCAGCAAATTATTGAAACGCACCGGCTGGGATTTTGCCGTGGGCACCTCCGGCTCGGCCAAATCCATCCGCGATGTGATTGCCGCCGAATATGGTGATGACGAAGAAATCACCTATGCCGGCATGCAGAAAATCGCCGCACGCATTATTGAAGCGGGCGGCACCAAAAAAGCGCGCTTCGAAGGGCTCAAGCCCGACCGCATCGAGGTGTTTGCCGGCGGGCTGGCGGTGATGATGGCCGCATTTGAAGAGCTGGACATCAAAAAAATGATGGTTACCGATGCCGCTTTGCGCGATGGCGTGTTTTACGATTTTATCGGCCGCCAGCTCAATGAAGACATGCGCGACCAAACCACCGCGCAATTTCAGCAACGCTATCATGTCAGCCTCAACCAGGCCCGCCGCGTGGCCGACACCGCCCGCCAATTTATGGAAAGCATCTGCCTGGCGCACAACACACCGGTGCAGGAATTGGCTTATTGGCAGCAATATGTGAATTGGGCGGGGCTTTTGCACGAAATCGGCGTGGATATCGCCCACACCAGCTACCACAAGCATTCAGCCTATATTCTCGAAAATGCCGACATGCCGGGCTTTTCGCGCAAAGAGCAAACCATTTTGTCGCAGCTCGTGCTCGGCCATCGCGGCGATGTGCGCAAAATGAGCGAAATCATCGGCAATAATCAAATGATGTGGTTTGCCGTTTTATCGCTGCGCCTGGCCGCCCTTTTCTGCCGCGCGCGCCTGCCGGTCACGCTGCCGCCCTTCACCCGCCTGCGCCTCGAGCCGGGCAACAAAGGCTTTTCTTTGTGCATCAGCCAAAGCTGGCTCGATGAGCACCCCTTGGTGGCCGGCGCGCTCGAATACGAAAGCGAGCAATGGCAGAAAATCAATATGCCTTTTACCGTGGTGCCGCAATAAAATGATTTTCAAAGAGGCCGTCTGAAAAGGTTTCAGACGGCCTGTGTTTGTTTCCGCCCACATCAGCGATATTTTTCATGAACCAACCTGCCTCCGCCCATCCCGTTATCGAGCCTTTGCATGCCGGTGATTATGCCGCCCCGCGCAGCGACACCAGCAAAGTGCCCAAACAGGCCGTGCACCAAACGGTGTACACCGCCGACCACTATACCGAAGCCGATTATCTGTCCGCAGAAAACGGCATGCTCTATAACGCGGCCGATGGTGCAAACACGCCGCTTTCTCCGGCGCTGCTGCCGCGGCCTGAGGGTGAAAAAATCAACTGGCTGCATTTTGTCGGCATCAACGATGCCGATTTGCTCAAGGCCGCGCTTTCGCCCTATCACATTCACGAATTGGTGCTGGAAGATATTCTGAGCCGCAAACAGCGCCCGAAAATCGAAGATTACGACAGCTATCTTTTTATCGCCGCCCGCGTTTACCAATATGTTGACAACAAATTGCAGGCCGATCAGGTGTATTTGATTGTGGGCAGCAATTTCGTGCTCACTTTTCAGCAGCGGCCTTTGGGGCTTTTCAGCAAAATACGCGCCCACATGCGCCATGAGCGCTATGATGTGCGCAGCCAAGATGCCGCTTTTCTCGCTTATCGGATTGTCGACCGTTTGGTAGACGATTATTTCCTCACCCTCGACCAATACAACAACCGCGTAGAATTTATCGACAAAACGCTGTTTGCCGACAGCGCCGACAATAGCGACCTGCTCGGCCGCATCCACCGCCTCAAACGCGACGGCGTGCGCCTGCGCCGTACATTGCAGCCATTGCGCGATGTGCTCTCACAGCTGGTGCGCGGTGAATTCACCACGTTTCACGGCAAATCGCACGTTTATCTGCGCGACACCTACGACCACACCATGCAGCTGCTCGAATCGCTCGATGCCTCACGCGATATGGTGGTGAGCATGATGGATATTCATTTATCGTTTCAATCCAACCGCCTCAACCAGCAAATGCGCCGGCTCACCGCCATCACCATTCTGTTTATGCCGCTCACCGTCATCACCGGCATTTACGGCATGAATTTCGACTATATGCCCGAATTGCACTGGCATTACGGCTATTTCATGGTGCTCGGCCTGATGGCGCTGATTATCATCAGCCTGTTGTTGGCGTTTAACCGGCGCAAATGGCTTTAAGCGCCGCCATTTATCCATGCTTTCAGACGGCCTCCAAATTGAGGCCGTCTGAAAGCCCACCCGTCCATTTTTATAACAAGCGATTATGAACAATCTCAACAACCCCACACTCACCGATGCGCTGCCGCAACACGAATTGCAGATGTCGGTATTAATGACGCCCGACATGGCCAATTTCAGCGGCAATGTGCACGGCGGCGATTTATTGAAGCTGCTCGACCAAGTGGCCTATGCCTGCGCCAGCCGCTACAGCGGCCATTATGCCGTTACTCTCTCGGTGGACCAGGTGATTTTCAAAGAGCCGATACACGTTGGTGAATTGGTGACTTTTCTGGCCAGCATCAACCATGTCGGCCGCACCTCGATGGAAGTGGGCATACGCGTGGAAGCGCAAAACATCCGCCAACGCAGCGTGCGCCACACCAACAGCTGCTATTTCACCATGGTGGCGATAGACAACGGCAAACCCGCCGCCGTGCCGCCGCTGCCGCTCAACACCGACATGCAGCGCTGCCGCTTTGCCGCCGCAGAGCAGCGCAAAGCCCAACGCCTGCAAGCCGTGCACACACACCGCTGTGAAGCAGACGATAATAGTCAGAACTAGCGCCGGAAAAACGTTCAGTGCGTAGCGTGTGTGGCGCAAGCCACGCACGCGGTTTAAACGGTTTCTGCGTGTATGGCTTGCTACATACCACTTTTCATTCCATTATATATAGCGCCGGAAAAGCCTTCAGACGGCATCCGGCCGCACAGGCCGTCTGAACGCCTGCCGCAAAAATGCTACAATAACCCTCTTTTTTCCCATAAGGCTTGCCCATGTTTACCGGCATCGTACAAGGCATCGGTCGCATCAGCGCCGTGCATGCCCCCGCGCCCGATTTCCGCACCCACATCGTTGAATTGCCCGAAGCCATGGCGCATCAACTGCAAATCGGCGCATCGGTTTCCAACAACGGCTGCTGCCTCACCATCACCCGCATCAACGGGCGCGAAGTGGCTTTCGACCTGATGGCCGAAACGCTGGCCAAAACCAACCTCGGCGCCTTGCAGGCGGGCGACGAAGTCAACCTCGAGCGTGCCGCCCGCTTCGGCGACGAAATCGGCGGCCACCTGATGAGCGGCCACATCATCGCCACCACCACCATCACCCGCATTGATGAAAGCGCACACAACCGCACGCTTTGGTTTGCCCTGCCCGAAGCGCTCAAACCCTATATCCTCACCAAAGGCTTTGTCGGCCTAGATGGTTGCAGCCTCACCATCGGCGAAGTGAGCGCGAATGAATTCAATGTGCACCTGATTCCCGAAACCCTCGAGCGCACCTTGTTTGGCACACGTAAAGCCGGCGACATCATCAATATCGAAATCGACCCGCAAACCCAAGCCGTGGTCGACACCGTGGCGCGCGTGCTCTCGCAGCAGGCTTCCGCATAAAGCATAGCCGAAAGGCCGTCTGAAAAAGCTTTCAGACGGCCTTATAACCAAACCATCTTTGCATACAACCAAGCATTCTTTCCCTTTTTCAGACGGCATCGATAAAGTAGCGTATCTCATTTATTTCAGGATACCGCCATGCCTGCCCACCGCCTGCACCCCATCGCCGCCCTCGGCATCGCCGCCGCCCTAGCCGCCTGCTCGCCGCAAACCGATAAACATGCCGCCGCCTCTGCCGCCACGCCCGCCACAAACGGGCAAACCGTGAAGCTGCTCAATGTATCTTACGATGTGGCACGCGATTTCTATAAAGATTACAACCCCTTGTTTGAAAAAGAATATGCCGCCAAACATCCCGGCAGCAGCATTGAAATCCAGCAATCCCACGGCGGCTCCAGCAAGCAGGCGCTGGCCGTGGCCAACGGCTTGCAGGCCGATGTGGTCACCATGAACCAGCTCTCCGACATCGAATTGCTGGCCGATAAAGGCTTGGTGGCACAAAACTGGGCCGAACGCCTGCCCGATCACGCCGTGCCCTTCACCAGCACCACCGTGTTTCTCGTGCGCAAAGGCAACCCCCAGCAAGTGCGCGACTGGGCAGATCTCACCAAAGAAAACCTGAAAATCGTGATTGCCAACCCGAAAACCACCGGCAACGGCCGCTATGCCTTTCTCGGCGCCTACGGCTACGCGCTCAAAGCCAATAATGGCGATGAAACACGCGCCAACGATTTCACCCGCAAGCTTCTGGCTAACGTGCCCGTGTATGAAAACGGCGGCCGTGCCGCCACCACCACCTTCACCCAGCGCAACATCGGCGATGTGTTGATCACCTTTGAAAACGAAGCCAACTACGTCAGCCGCGTGCTCTCGCCCGACCAATTCGAAATTGTGTATCCCGGCTACACCATCTTGTCGGAAAGCCCCGTTGCCGTGGTGGATAGCGTGGTGGAGAAAAAAGCCACCCGCGAAGCAGCCACCGAATATCTCGAATATTTATGGAGCGAGCCCGCGCAAGAATTAGCCGCCAAGCTTTATCTGCGCCCGCGCAATGCCGAAGTGCTCGCCGCACACGCCGCCGATTTCCCTAAAATCGACACCTTCCGCCCCAACGATATTTTCGGCAGCTGGCCGGAAATCATGAAGAAATACTTCGCCGACGGCGGCCTGGTAGACCAGCTCTCACCCAAAAAATAACCGTGCATCCATAACAAAGGCCGTCTGAAAAGTTTTCAGACGGCCTTTGTTATGGATAATTGAATCAAGCCCGCACCGCATTTTTAGCACCACATCTTTAAAAAAAAAGTATCCCGCCACGGTAGTAGAGGATGGTGTTATCAATCTTGCTTATATCCTGCCATCAGGCCGTCTGAAACCCCAATCGGGTTTCAGACGGCCTTTTCTAAGCATGAAATCATGGAAAACGGCAATTTCAAATCCATAAAATGCTTAATGACTGTTTTATACCAATTCAAAAAAGTAAGCTAACAAGGCGGCGAGCCGCAGACAGTACAACTAGTACGGCAAGGCGAGACAACGAAGTTAGGTTATTTTTTTGGATTGGTATTACTCATCTGCCGTACTTTCCCATGCTTTTTATGTCCCTATTGTTTTTTGCATTTTTCTGAAATTTTATGTTATTTATAAAGATATGTTTTCATTAAAATTTATATTTTTGATGCAGTAGAGGTATAAAATTTTCTACACAGACACATTGAACCGCCTATAACGGTTTATGTATACTGTCATTTTTCTGTAATTTGCCGTAATAAAAATGCAAAGGGATCGGGCGTGAAAAAAATCGGAATATTGCATAATGAGTTGGCGCAAATGGTGGCTTCCATGGGGCACGGCGATCAATTGGTGATTGGTGATGCAGGTTTGCCCGTACCTCAAGGCGTGCCTTGCATTGATTTGGCCGTCACTTTCGGCACGCCGACGCTGCAAACGGTATTGGATACGGTGTTGGCAGAATTATGCGTTGAACGTGTCACGCTCGCGGTGCAAACGGAACATGCCAATGCGGCATTGTGGCAATCGGTTCGGCAATATGCCGATACTGAAAACTGGGCGGTAGATGTTTGCAGCCATGATGAATTCAAGCACCGCACACGAAATGCCTGCGCGGTGGTGCGCACGGGCGACAATATGCCTTACACCAATATCATTTTACATTCCGGAGTGCCCTTTTAATGAATAACGGGCGTGCCTTGGTTGATATGCGCGGTGTCAGTATTTCGTTTGGCCCCGTGAAAGTGTTGAATGGCGTGAATTTTGATATACGTGCCGGTGAGGTGCATGCGCTGATGGGTGAAAATGGCGCGGGCAAATCCACCTTGATGAAAATTCTGACCGGTATTTACCGTGCTGACAACGGCATACTGGAAATCGACGGCCGGCCGGCTGAAGTAAAATCACCGACAGATGCACAAAAACTAGGCATTGCCATCATCCATCAGGAATTGAATCTGCTGCCTGAAATGACGGTGGCCGAGAACTTTTTCCTTGGACGGGAATGGGTAAAAGGCGGTGTGCTGCAAAAAAATGCCATGCAAGATGCCGCCAACAAGCATTTACAGGCCTTGCAGGCGAATTTTACAGCGAATGACTACATCAAAGATTTATCGGTGGGCCAACAGCAATTGGTGGAAATCGCGCGGGCGCTGTCTGCTGATGCAAAAGTCATTATTATGGATGAGCCGACGGCTGCCTTAACCGAACCGGAAATCCAGCGTTTGTTTGTATTGGTGCGGCAACTGGCGACAAAAGGTGTCGGCCTGGTTTATGTGTCGCACCGCATGGAAGAAATTTTTCAGATTTGCCAAAGAATTACCGTATTGCGCGACGGCGTATCGGTGGGCACCGAAAATGTGGCCGATATTCACTTCAATGATGTCGTGCGCATGATGGTCGGCCGCGAGCTGACCGAACGCTTTCCCAAGCGCAAGGTGAAGCCCGGCGAAGTGAAATTGTCGGTAAATGATTTATCGGATGGCCATAAAATCCGGCATGTTTCATTTCAGGTGCGCTCAGGCGAAGTGCTGGCGTTTGCCGGCCTGATTGGTTCGGGGCGCACTGAAATTGCCAATGCATTATTCGGATTGTCGCGCAAAAGCAGTGGCGAAGTGCGTTTAAACGGTGAAGTATTGAACATCCGCTCCCCGAGCGATGCCATTGCCGCGAAAATCGCTTATGTTACCGAAGATCGCAAAGCCAAAGGTTTGATTTTGGATATGAGTGTGCGCCACAACAGCACACTGGTTCATTTGCCTTCTAAACACGGTGTGATTCAGGAATCGGCCGAAAAAAATTATATCCGCAGCGCTGTGGAGAAATTGAAAATCAAAGTGGCGGATACCGAAGACGCGGTGCGGCGTTTGTCAGGCGGCAATCAGCAGAAGGTGGTGCTGGCCAAATGGTTGAAAGAAATGCCTGAAGTGTTGATTTTGGATGAGCCGACGCGCGGTGTAGACGTGGGCGGGAAAGCGGAAATTTACCGCATCATCAATGAATTGGCCGGCGAAGACGTGGCAATTATCATGATTTCGTCTGAGTTGCCGGAAGTGCTGGGGGTATCCGACCGGATAGCGGTGATGTGCGAAGGCACTTTGATGGATATTTTGGATACGGCTGAAGCCACTCAGGAAAACATTATGGCTTTGGCCTCGGGAACGAATGAGAAATGAAAGGGATTTTTATGGGCGCCAGCCTGAAAAAAATGGGGCCGTTGTTTGGCTTGGTATTGTTGTCGATAGGCTTGAGTATTGCTTCCCCCAATTTTCTGACGCCTTCCAATTTGTTTAGCGTGTTGCGCCAAGTGAGTTATAGCGGCCTGATTGCTTTTGGCATGACGTTTATTATTTTGATAGGCGGCATTGATTTGTCGGTCGGCGCGATTTTGGCTTTAGTGGGCATCGTTACCGCCAGCCTGATTCAAGCGGGCATGGATCCGATATTGGCTTCATGTATCGGTCTGCTGCTTGGCGCCGCCTGCGGAGCGATAAACGGCTTGTTGGTGTCTTTCGGCCGTATCGCCCCGTTTATCGCCACGCTGGCCACCATGATTTTATTTCGCGGCATCGCGCAGGAATATTCTCAATCCAAACCGATAAGCATCAATGTGGATGGTTTTTTCAATGAAATCGGCTCGGGTTATTTGTTTGATACGATTCCCGTTCCGGTCGTTTTGATGCTGCTGGTGTATTTTATGTTGTGGTTTGTATTGAAGAAAACCCGCTTCGGCCGCCATGTTTATGCCTTGGGCGGTAGCGAAGATGTTGCCCGCATTTCAGGCTTGAAAGTGCGCAGTTTGAAATTGTGGGTTTACACTTTGTCGGGCTTGATGTCCGGTTTGGCGGCATTGGTCGTGACCAGCCGTTTATCATCAGCCAGCCCGAATGCGGGGGCGATGTATGAATTGGATGCCATTGCGGCTGTGGTATTGGGCGGCACCAGCCTTTCCGGCGGGCGCGGCTGGATTTTCGGCACTCTGGTCGGGGTGGTGTTGCTCGGCATATTGAGTAATGGTTTGAATTTATTGAATGTATCATCCAATTATCAATTGATTATCAAAGGCGTGGTCATTTTGTTTGCAGTGTTGCTTGATCGCAAAAACAGTTAAAATCTCACCCAACCCATTGTTATATTTATAATTCATTGTCACTCAGGAGAACACCATGACACTTATACGCAAAGCATCTGCTTTACTTGTCGGCAGCATGATTTTGGCCGCCTGCGGCCAACAACAGGCGCAAGCACCTGCCAACGCTTCAGGCAGCACCGCCGCCGCAACAGGCGATACCCTTGGCTTGGCGATTTCCACCCAAAACAATCCGTTTTTCGTCAGCCTGAAACAAGGTGCAGAATCGGAGGCGGAAAAATTGGGCTTGAAACTGGTGGTGGTCGATGCCGCCGATGATTCCGGCAAACAAGCGGCCGGTGTCGACGATTTGCTGCAGCAGAAAGTGAAAGTGCTGCTGATTAACCCGACCGACTCGGAAGCCGCAGCGGCTTCCGTAAACCGTGCCGCCAAAGCCGGGATTCCCGTGATTTCGATTGACCGCTCCGTACAAGGTGCGAAAGTGGCAGCGCATGTGGCTTCCGATAATGTTGCCGGCGGCCGTATGGCGGCCGAATTCATTGTCAAGCAGCTGGCCGGAGGCGGTGAAATGGTTGAGTTGGAAGGGATTCCAGGCTCTTCTGCAGCACGGGAACGCGGCCAAGGTTTCCATGAAGTGATGGACGCACAGCAAGCCGTGAAAATCGTAGCAAAACAACCTGCCGATTTCGATCGCACCAAGGGACTTACCGTGATGGAAAACATTCTGCAAAGCCATCCTAATGTCAAAGCCGTATTTGCGCACAACGATGAAATGGCTTTAGGTGCCGTTAGGGCTTTACAGGCGGCCAATAAAAAAGACGTTATCGTTGTTGGGTTTGATGCGACCGATGACGCACAAGCGGCCGTAAAAGCCGGCACAATGGCAGCTACCATTGCCCAAAAACCCGTTAAAATCGGTGAATTGGGGGTAGATACTGCATACAAAATCATCAACGGTGAAAAGGTTGAAGAAAATATTCCTGTTGAGCTGGAGTTGATCACGCAATAATGCGCGAATGATGCCGAAAAAGCTGCCCGATACCCATCCAAAAAAATAACCTGACTTCGTTGGATCGCCATCTTGTCAGCCTACTTTCTTTGAATGGGTATTATACCAATCCAAAAAAATAACCTAACTTCGTTGTCTCGCCTTGCCGTACTAGTTGTACTGTCTGCGGCTCGCCGCCTTGTTAGCTTACTTTTTTGAATGGGTATTATTTTGCCATACAGCAGAAAAGAAGGCCGTCTGAAAGATTTCTCAACATCAAAATCTTTCAGACGGCCTGTTTATCCACCATCATCGTAATTTATCCGATAACGGCTTGTTCCGTTTCAACCACAACCGGCTGTTTGGGCTTCAACACCGCATACAACACACCGGTGAGCAGGCTGTCCGCCGCAACCGCCAGTAAATTGAAGCAACCGACGATTTATTTTGAAGGCAGACTTACTGACGTAATCAAACTGTAGAATTTTGCATGGCACAGAATTTTGAACACCCTTCACACCAGCCCAAAGCGGCGTAATCGTACGCATGCCTTGCACACACAACATCCCCTTTGAATAAATGAGCAAACTTCTTGGCCGTCTGAAATCTTTCAGACGGCCTTTCATATAACCAAACCTAATTTAGTTACAACAAAGCATTCTTTCCCTTTTTCAGACGGCCTCGTTAAAGTAAGGCCACTTCATTTATCTTGCGTTGACATTATGCGATTGCTAAAAACCCCCAGCGTTTTGCCCGGCTTCAATCTCAGCCTGGGCCTCACTGTGTTGTGCTTGTCGCTGCTGGTGGTGCTGCCCTTTGCCATGATGGCTGCCAAGGCCGGTGAAATCGGTTGGGCGGCGTTTTGGCACACCATTTCGGAGCCTAATGTGCTTGCGGCGGTGTGGCTGAGCCTGCGTATGTCGTTTTATGCCATGCTCACCAATATCGTGTTCGGCACGCTGGTGGCGTGGGTGTTGGTGCGCTATGAGTTTCCGGGCAAAAATCTGGTCAATGCGCTGGTCGATCTGCCTTTTGCGCTGCCCACGGCGGTCACCGGCATTGCGCTGGCCACGCTTTATGCGCCCAATGGCTGGCTGGGGCGCTGGTTTGCGCCGTTTGACATCAAAATCGCTTTCACACCCATCGGCATCTGGATTGCGCTGGTGTTTGTGAGCCTGCCCTTTATCGTGCGCGCGGTGCAGCCGGTGCTGGAAGAATTGCCCGCCGAATATGAAGAAGCCGCCGCCACGCTGGGCGCCGGCCGCTTCACGGCGCTGCGCCGCGTGCTGCTGCCGGAAATCATGCCCGCGCTGCTCACCGGCTCGGGCATGATGTTTGCCCGCGCCACCGGCGAATATGGCTCGGTGATTTTTATTGCCGGCAATATCCCGATGGTGTCGGAAATTCTGCCGCTGATTATCACCGGCAAGCTCGAGCAATTCGATGTGCAGGGCGCATCGGCGGTGGCTTTATTTATGCTGATGATTTCTTTTGTGATTTTATTTGCACTCAATATCGGCCAATGGGCGCTGAGCAAACGGGCGGGAGCGAAAGCATGAGCCACAATATCAACCCCAATCTTGTTGAGCCGCGCTGGCTGCAAACCTTGCTGATTGCCGTGGCGCTGTTTTTTTTGCTGCTGATGCTGGTGATTCCGCTCACGGCGGTGTTTTACGAAGCCTTGCGCGGCGGCTGGCAGCTTTATCTGGCCTCGCTCAGCAGCGATGAAGCGCGCTCGGCCATCCGGCTCACGCTGCTCACTGCGGCGATTGTGGTGCCGGTAAACGCCGTGCTCGGCATCGCCATGGCCTGGCTGCTCACCCGCTTTGATTTTTACGGCAAGCAATTGCTCACCACACTTTTAGATTTACCTTTTTCGGTGTCGCCCGTGGTGGCCGGCCTGATGTTTGTGCTGCTTTTCGGTGCACACACCTTAATCGGCGGCTGGCTCGAAGCGCAAGGCATTCAGGTGATTTTTGCCATTCCGGGCATTATTTTGGCCACGCTGTTTGTGACCTTTCCTTTTGTGGCGCGCGAGCTGATTCCGCTGATGCAGGCGCAAGGCGACAGCGAAGAGCAGGCGGCGCTGATTTTGGGCGCTTCGGGCTGGCAGATGTTTTGCCGCATCACGCTGCCCAATATCAAATGGGCGCTGGTTTACGGTGTGATTCTCACCAATGCGCGCGCAATGGGCGAATTCGGCGCGGTGAGCGTGGTGAGCGGCCATATTCGCGGCGAAACCAACACCATTCCGCTATTGGTCGAAATTTTCTATAACGAATATAACTTTATCGGCGCTTTCGCCCTATCGAGCGTGTTGGCGCTGCTGGCGCTGGCCACGCTGGCGCTGCAAAACCTCATCACCCGCATTCAAGAGAAAAAACTCGCTGCCGCCGAAAGGAGCGCCGCATGAGCATCACCCTGCAACACCTCAACAAACATTTCGGCCATTTTCAGGCGCTGAGCAACATCAATCTGAATGTGCCCACCGGCAAGCTCACCTCGCTGTTGGGGCCTTCAGGTTGCGGCAAAACCACGCTTTTGCGCATCATCGCCGGGCTGGAGCATGCCGATAGCGGCACGATTTTATTCGACGGCCAAGATGTCACCACCAAGCATGTGCGCGAACGCAAAGTGGGCTTTGTGTTTCAACACTATGCCTTATTCCGCCACATGAATGTGTTTGACAACATCGCCTTCGGCCTTAGCGTGTTGCCCAAAGCCGAGCGCCCCGGCAAAGAGCAAATCCGCGCCAAAGTGGAAGAATTATTGAGTCTAGTGCAGCTTTCGCACCTGGCCAAATCTTATCCGCACCAACTCTCGGGCGGCCAGCGCCAGCGCATCGCCCTAGCGCGCGCGCTGGCGGTGTCACCCAAGCTTTTGCTGCTCGACGAGCCTTTCGGTGCGCTCGATGCCAAAGTGCGCAAAGAGCTGCGCACCTGGCTGCGCGACATCCACCACGAGCTGGGCATCACCAGCATTTTGGTGACACACGATCAGGAAGAAGCGCTGGAAGTGTCGGATGAAATTGTGGTGATGAACCACGGCAAAATCGAGCAAACCGGCAATGCCGACACGCTCTACCGCGCCCCCGCCAATGCTTTTGTTACCGAATTTTTGGGCGAAACCGATGCCTTCGAAGGCCGCATCGAAAAAGGCACCTGGCACTACAACGGCTTCAAATGGCCGCTGAGCCGCGCCCATGCCTGGCAGGAGCAAACCGCCACCGGCTATGTGCGCCCCCACGAATGGGCGCTCGCCGGCAGCGGCACGCCCATGCTCTTTGCACGCATCAGCAAAATCCATGCCGCAGGCCCCCTCACCCATTTGAGCGTGCAGCCGGGCAGCGGCAACGAAATTCATGTTACCTTTGCCGGCAGCGAAGCGGCGCAACACGGCTTTGCCATCGGCCAAAACATCGCCTTAAGCCCGAAGCAGATTTATATTTTTTCGCAAAACCAATTGATTGATTATGCCATTTAAGCTTCGTTGCAAAATCAGCATAATCAACAAGCAAGAGGCCGTCTGAAGCTTCAGACGGCCTTAAGCGTACAATCCGAGCCATAGCATTTTGTTTCAATACACACATCAATTAACAATACCTTTACACTTACAGCCGATTACATTTATACTGCCGAAATATTCCGCCGCTCAACTGCCGGAATATTTTTGACCCATCAACCCTATCACGATAACAAGGAGAGGCAATGACACGGAAAGACCAGCGCCCCGAAGATCCGCGCCCCGATAACGTCGAGCTGCTCAGCGCCCAATTACCGATCACCGATTTCAAAGGCTTGTTCATCACCCTGATAGCCGCCGTGCTCTGTTTCGGCATTTATCAGATTCTGCCCTACGACATCAATGCCAACAAAGGCATTGCCGTGTTGCTGTTTGTGGCCATTTTATGGTTTACCGAAGCCGTACACATTACCGTTACCGCGCTGATGGTGCCCGTGCTCGCCGCCGTAATCGGCATTCCCGAAATGAATGTCAAAACCGCGCTTTCCGGCTTTGCCGACCCGATTATCTATATTTTCTTCGGCGGCTTTGCGCTGGCCACCGCGCTGCACATGCAGCGGCTCGACCGCAAAATCGCGCTGTGGCTGATTTCGCTCTCGCGCGGCAACATGAAAATCGCCGTGCTGGCCATTTTCGGCGTAACCGCCTTTTTATCGATGTGGATCAGCAACACCGCCACCGCCGCCATGATGCTGCCGCTGGCCTTGGGTATGATGGATCACCTCGACCGTGAAAAAGAGCGCAAAACCTTTGTGTTTGTGCTTTTGGGCATTGCCTATTGCGCCAGCATCGGCGGCTTGGGCACCATCGTGGGCTCGCCGCCCAATGCCATCGCCGCCAAAGCGTTGGAGCTGGATTTTGTCGGCTGGATGAAAATGGGCTTGCCGATGATGCTGCTGATTCTGCCCCTGATGCTGCTTTCGCTCTACATTATTTTGCGCCCCAACTTAAGCGAGCGCGTGGAAGTGAAAGAAGAACACATTCCGTGGACGCTGCACCGCGTGTTGGCCATGCTGATTTTCCTGTGCGCCGTGGTGGCGTGGATTTTGGGCGATAAAATCAAAACCGTTTTCGGCATCACCAACCCCGACACCGTAGTGGCGCTGGCCGCTGCCGTGGCCGTGGTGGTGTTTGGCGTGACCCGTTGGAAAGAAATCGCCCGCAACACCGACTGGGGCGTGTTGCTGCTCTTCGGCGGCGGCATCGCCCTGAGCACCCTGCTGCAAAAATCGGGCGCTTCTTTGGCACTGGGCCAGCAGCTGGCCACCGCCTTTGTGTTGGCGCACCCGCTGATTGTGATTTTGGCCGTAGCCGCGTTTATCATCTTCCTCACCGAATTCACCAGCAACACCGCCTCTGCCGCCCTTTTAGTGCCGATTTTCGCCAGCATCGCCACCCAAATGGGGCTGCCCAAAGAAGTGTTGGTGTTTGTAATCGGCATCGGTGCCTCCTGCGCCTTTATGCTGCCCGTGGCCACCCCGCCCAATGCCATCGTGTTCGGCACAGGCTTGATCAAGCAGAGGGAAATGATGCGGGTGGGCATATTGCTCAATATTTTGTGTATTTTCCTGGTGGGCTTCTGGGCTTACGTGATGTTTGTTTAAACGCTCAAAGCCGGTTGGATTTGCAAAAATCCAACCGGCTTTTTTGCGCAATATCGTAGGTGCGCACGCTGCGTTTTTTGCAGCATAATCATCCGCATGAAACACAAATGCCGTCTGAAACCTTTTTTCAGACGGCATGGTTTTGCCCATTCAAGTAAGCCGCAGCTGCGATTAGCTTTACCCAAGCAAAGCGTCATCATGTGCACGACATACAAAGGCCGTCTGAAACCTTTTTTCAGACGGCCTTTTAATGACAAACAACTTCTTACCCGTCCGCCGCCGTGCGGCACACATCCACCGCTTCCTGCAAACTGGCCACGCCGAAAATTTCCAACCCCGGATATTCTTTCGCATTGCGCGGCATATTGGCCTTGGGCACAATGGCGCGCTTGAAGCCCAGCTTTTCCGCTTCCTTCAGGCGCTCCTGCCCGCGCGCCACCGGGCGCACTTCGCCGCTCAGGCCGATTTCGCCGAAAGCCACCATTTTTTCCGGCAGCGGCCGGTTGCGGAAGCTGGAGAGCATGGCCAGAATAATCGCCAAATCGGCGGCCGGCTCGTTGATTTTCACCCCGCCCACCGCATTCAAAAACACATCCTGATCAAAGCAGGCAATGCCGGCATGGCGGTTGAGCACGGCCAAGAGCATGGCCAGGCGGTTTTGCTCCAGCCCCACCGTGAGCCGCTTGGGCGTGAAGCCGTGCGCATCGTCCACCAGTGCCTGAATTTCCACCAGCAGCGGCCTCGAGCCTTCTTGTGTGACCAACACGCACGAGCCGGGCACATCATCGCGATAGCTCGCCAAAAAAATCGCCGATGGGTTAGACACGCCTTTCAATCCCTGCTCGGTCATCGCAAACACGCCCAGCTCATTGGCCGCACCGAAGCGGTTTTTCATCGCCCGTATCATGCGGTAATTGGAATGCTGGTCGCCCTCGAAATAAAGCACCGTGTCCACCATATGCTCGAGCACGCGCGGGCCGGCAATCGCACCATCTTTGGTAACATGCCCCACCAAAATCATCGAAATGCCCATCTGCTTGGCCATGCGCGTGAGCTGCGCCGCACATTCGCGCACTTGCGACACCGAGCCCGGCGCGGACGTGATTTGGTCGGAATACATGGTTTGAATCGAATCGATCACCACCACCGCCGGCTCGTGCTGCTTTAAGGCCGCTTGGATTGCTTCCATGCGGATTTCCGCCAGCAAATTCACACCTTCGCTGTGCAAGCCCAAACGTTGCGCACGCAAAGCCACTTGCTGCGCCGATTCCTCGCCCGACACATACAAAACCTTGCGGCTTTGCGCCATCAGCGCGATGGTTTGCAGCAAAAGCGTGGATTTGCCGATGCCCGGATCGCCGCCGAGCAAAATCACCGCGCCATCCACCAGGCCGCCGCCGAGCACCCGATCAAGCTCGCCCATGCCCGTGGGGCTGCGCGGCACTTCCATAGCCGTGACTTTCGATAAATCCTGCACTTGCGACACATCCGCCGCCCACGATTGAAAACGCGCATTTTTCGGCTCCGGCACCGCCAGGCTTTCCTGCAAAGTGTTCCACTCGCCGCAATGCGGGCATTTGCCCTGCCACTTGGGCGAAGTGCCGCCGCATTCGCTGCATTGATAAACCGTTTTCGGCGCTTTTGCCATCATTTTCCCCGTGCGTAAACAGGCCGTCTGAAAAGGCAGATTGTAGCACAGCAAACCTTTCAGACGGCCTTTCACACACATCCGCCGTTTTGTCGCAAATAATCTGCAAATCATCCTATCCGGCGTTAAAAAACGCAATATCAAACAAACATACATGCAGGCATGTTGATAAATCCGGCGCATTTAAGCATGATAAGCCGCATCACTTGCCAAGAAAGCCCATATGAAAGCCCTCGCCCTACTTTTCAGCGCCGCCGCCCTTTCTAGCTGCGTGGTTTATGACGACACCTATCCCTACAGCAGCAGCAACGTTTATTACCAAACCGGCTATGGCCACAGCAGCCGCTACAACCACGACTACTACTACCGCAACAACGAAGCCTACCGCCGCATGAACGAGCACGAGCAAGCCCGTTATCTGCACGAACAACACATGCGCATGGATGCGCAAAACCGCCGCATGCGCACCAACGAAACCCGCATGCGCCATGAAGAAATGCACCGGCAGCAACAGCGCTATCAGCAGCAACAACAGCAGCGTCGGCAAGAATTCGAGCGCCAACAGCGCATGCAAGACCAGATGCGCCTAGACCAGCGCCGCCAAAACCAACAACGCATGCAACAGCCGGGCAACCTCAGCCCGCGCCACAGCGCCCAGCCCATATCCGCGCCCGCCGGCCGCCCCGGCTTAAGCACATCATCCCCGCGATAGCCGACAATCTCCCCCCGCGAAAGCCGCCGCCGAACGCTTTTCAGTCAACCGGTCGATTGCCATATGCAAACACGCTGAAAGAAAAGGCTGTCTGATACCCATTTAAAAAAATAATATACAAACAGGCAGCCTGTAGGTCGGATTCTCGAATCCGACACTTGTTCGCAGAACAAGGCACGCACATCGCTTTGGCCGTTGGCCAAACGTCGGATTCAAGAATCCGACCTACGCGAATGATGCTGCCGAACTGCTTTTATTTTGTAAGGTTATTTTTTCGAATGGGTATTACAGGCCGCCTGAAACCTTTCAGACGGCCTAAGCAAACAACAAAAGCAAAGCCCGCTGAATCATCAGCGGGCTTTGCTTTTGTTGGTGGCGGAGAATGAGGGATTCGAACCCTCGATGCAGGTTTAAGCCCACATGCACCCTTAGCAGGGGTGTGCCTTCAGCCTCTCAGCCAATTCTCCGTTCATCAAGAGATGCGAACTATACCAACCGCCCCAATGCCTGTCAAGCCTTTGTCGGCAGATTTTCAGGCTTTCAGACGGCCTCGGAAATAAGCCGATGAAATTATGTTTGATTTAATAAAGTGCCCGTATTTCATCGCAGGCTTTTTCGCAAGCTTCCTGCTTTTTGTGCCGGCCGGCATGCCGCTGTTTCAGCGCACGTCTGTTTTTAAGCCAAACAAAGTCACGGCCACCCACGCTGGGCCGATCAGCAAAAATTGAATATCCTGAAAAAACGACGGCTTTTTGCCCTCCAGCTTGTGGCCGACAAATTGCCCGATCCACGCCAACACAAAAATCACCCAATAAAGCGCATAGCCCGGCGGCAAAAGCCACACCAACGCCCAGCAAACCGCCATAAAAAGCACCATCGCCACAGCCAAAGCGGCCGACAACCGCCGGTAAAACAACACCACCGCCAGCGTCAGCACCCCGGCCAGAGCGGCGTTCAGATTAATCAGCAAGCCCATGATGCTGAAAAAAATCGCCGGCACACACAGCCAGTGCAGCGCTTTGTTTTGCGGATGGCGGTGGCTTTCGCTATATTCTGCCAACCA
The DNA here is from genome assembly GCF_022870845.1 of Uruburuella suis. Taxonomy (GTDB): domain Bacteria; phylum Pseudomonadota; class Gammaproteobacteria; order Burkholderiales; family Neisseriaceae; genus Neisseria; species Neisseria suis. The sequence continues at coordinate 1,397,575 of NZ_CP091507.1, read as the reverse complement.
TTGTGCAAGGTTTTTTGAAGCGACCATGTTTTGCTCCTGTGTTAGATGTCGGTATTGGTTTATAGTATCAAGTGGCGCAGAAAAATCAAAGGCCGTCTGAAACCTGATGTTTCAGACGGCCTTTGCCTATTAGCCAGCGGCTCAGTCTTCTAAAATATAACCGTCTTCATCCCACAGCGTGCGCTTAATCAGATTGTCGTTTTGATACACGGCTTCCGATTTTTTGGCGCCGCTTTCATACCAATCAATCACAATGCCGCTGCGCTTGCCGTTGTTGATGCTCAATTCAGAGAGCAGCTTGCCCTGCTCGTTCCAGCTCACAATGCTCACCGGCGTGTCGTTGACCATGCTCATTTCGGTTTTCGGGCTGCCGTCGGGATACCATTGCTTCCAAGTGCCATTGGCTTTGTCGTTTTTAAACTGGATTTCACTCTCTTTGTTGCCATTGCGATAAAAGCGCGCGCCCAAGCCTTCGCTTTGGCCGTTTACATAAGGCATCACCGCCGATTTGCGGCCGTTGGCATACCAGTTGGTCCATTCGCCGTCGGGCTTGCCGTTTTTATAGCTGCCTGCCATTTTTTTCTGGCCGTTGAAATACCATAAAGTGAGCGTGCCGTTTTGCAGCGTGGGCACAAATTTTCTGATTTGCGCGGCGGCAACCTGATAAGGATCGGAATATTTTTTCAACGAGGGATAATAAAAATCCTGCACCTGTGCCACGCCGTTTTGCACCTGATAGCGCCGCTCGTAAGCCACCGCCGACATGGTGGCGGTGAGCTGCCCCTGCTGGTTGAAATACACTTTTTGTGTTTCTGCCGCCACCGATGCCAAAGGCGCTGCCGCCACCATTGCCGACACGCCATACCGCCACAATATATTCATATTTATTTCTGCCAATAAGATTTGACGTTCACAAATTCATACAACCCGAATTCCGAGAGCTCGCGCCCGTAGCCGGAAGCCTTCACGCCGCCGAAAGGCAGGCGCAGATCGCTGCTGGTATGGCGGTTGATAAACACCGCGCCGGTTTGCAGCTGCTCGGCATAATGCCAGGCTTGCGCCGCATCGGCCGAATAAATGCTGGCACCCAAGCCAAACGGGTTATCGTTGGCCAGCTCAACGGCATGCGCCTCATCGCGCGCGCGCAAAAGCACCGCCACGGGGCCGAACACTTCTTCGTGATACACGCGGCAGGCCGGCGTAACTTTATCCAACACGGTGGCGGGATAAAACCAGCCGCTGCCCTCGGGCAATTCGCCGCCACACAAGGCTTTGGCGCCATGCGCAAGCGCATCCTGCACCTGCGCATGCACGCGCAAGCGCAAATCTTCGCGGTGCAAAGGCGCCAGCGTGGTGGCCGCATCCATCGGGTTGCCCATTTGCAGCTTGGCGCATTCAGCCAAAAACAGCGGCATAAATTCATCGGCCACCGCTTCGGCAACAATAATGCGCTTGGCTGCATTGCACGATTGGCCAGCATCGCGGAAACGCGAATAGCAGGCTTCTTTCGCCGCCGCAGCCAAATCGGCATCGGGCATCACGATAAAGGCATTGCTGCCGCCCAATTCGAGCACCGATTTTTTCAGATGCTGGCCGGCATGGGCAGCCAAGCGGCGGCCGGTGGCGGTGGAGCCGGTAAACGCCATCGCATCGGTGTGCTCGATGGCGCGCAGGGTATCGTCATGGTCGAGCCAGGCCGCCTGAAACGGCAGGTGTTCACCCACCAGCTCAAACAAAGCCGCCGTTACCCGCGCCACACTCGGCGCCGGCTTCACCAGGCAGGCATTGCCGGCGCACAAAGCCGGCACGGCAAAACGCAACACCTGCCACACCGGATAATTCCACGGCATCACCGCCAGCACCACGCCGATGGGCTCGAAGCGCACCTGGCTCAAACTCGCTTGCGTGGCGATGGTTTTGTGTGCCAGCAATTGGGGCGCCAAGCGCGCGTAATAGCGGATAAGCGCCACCGATTTATCCAGCTCGGCCTCACATTCGCGCAGGCAGCGTCCCACTTCTTCACACACCATTTCGGCCAGCCGGCTGCGCGCTTGGGCGAGCTTGTCGGCCAAGTCGTGCAAAAGCGCCGCGCGCTCGATTACCGGCCGCGCGGCAAAAGCCTGCTGCGCCCGGCGCAATGCTGCCAGTTGCCGCTCAAAATCCGGCCATGCTTGCGCTTCTTTGCTGTATAAAATCCGGCCGCTGAGCACATCTACGCTATGAAACACTTTTCGCTTTCTTCGTGAGGCTTCAGACAGCCTGTTATACCCATTCTAAAAAATAACCTTACAAAATAAAAGCAGTTCGGCAGCATCATCCGCGTAGGTCGGATTCTTGAATCCGACGTTTGGACATCGGCCAAAGCGATGTGCGTGCCTTGTTCTACGAACAAGTGTCGGATTCGAAAATCCGACCTACAGGCTACTTCGTGAGGCTTCAGACAGCCTGTTATCACGAAAGACCGTCTGAATAAACGTTGACATTATGACATTTTTAACGGCATTTGCCTCACCATCTGCAAAAAGCGCAGGCAAACTACCCAGCTGTGATTTTTTGGTGTTGTGAAAAAGCGAATGATTAATCAGGTAACTGATTTTTATGAAAAACACCCTGCCTGATAATCAGACAGGGTGTTTGAATTGGCACGCCCACGGGGAATCGAACCCCGGTTACCGCCGTGAAAGGGCGATGTCCTAACCGCTAGACGATGGGCGCGGATACTTGATGGCGCACCCGGAGCGATTCGAACGCCCGACCCTCTGGTTCGTAGCCAGATACTCTATCCAACTGAGCTACGGGTGCGTGTTTCACTACGCTTTGTTAAGTGCCGTGAATCAAGAGAAGCGAATAATATAGAAAGCGGCTTTTGTTGTCCAGCCTTTAGGCGGCTTTTTTTTGACGATTGTTTTAATCTTTTGAATTCAATCTGTATTTAATTTCAGACGGCCTGCATGAATGATGCAAAGGCCGTCTGAAAAGCTTACACCATGCCGATGCCCGACAATTCGCGCGCCATACGGGCGGCGGCGTTGTCGGTCATGCCGCCGACAAAATCGAGTATTTTCATATAAGCCTCGTAGAGCGTGTCGTTTGCGGTTACCGGATTGTCGTGGTTAAGCAATTCGAGCGCCAGCGATTGGCGCACGCTCACCTGCCCTTCTGTAATCAACGCATGTGCGGCGGGCACCAGCAAATCGAGTATCGAGCCCAAGCAGGGAAACGAGGCGATTTCGGTCATCAGCTTGCTTTGGTGGCGGAAAATGCGTGTGCGCGCCAATTCTTTGGCTTTCTCAAGCGTGTTGCGCACTTCGGGGCTGCACAAAGAAAGCAAATCTTTGCCTTGGAAGCGGCCGTTGAGCAAATCCGATTGGTGCGTCATAAAGGTTTGCGCCACATCATCAATAGCCCGGCCGATGGCGATGCCGCGCAACATGGCGCAGCGCTGGCGGCTCGATTGCGCATGCCAGGTGGTTTCCACAAAAGTGAGCTCGGCCAATATGCTTTCCACTTCGGCATCGCCCAGCAAGCCGATTTCCACCGCGTCTTCCAAATCGAGCAAGGCATAGCAGATATCGTCGGCCGCTTCCATTAAATAAGACAAAGGGTGGCGCGCCCAGCGGTCGGGCTCGAGCTCGGGCAGGCCCAATTCTTGCGCCACGCGGCGGATATAGGCCAGCTCGGTTTGATAAATATTGAATTTTTTGCGGCCGTTGGGCGCCAGCGTGGTCCACGGATATTTCAGCAGTGTGCCGATGGTGGCGGCGGTGAGGCGCATGCCGCCGCGGTTGCAATACATTTCCAGGCTGGCCAGCAGGCGCAGGCTGTGGGCGTTGCCTTCGTAAGTTTGCACATCGTTGCGCTCGGCTTCGCTCAGGCCGGCCAGATAGCAGGCATGCGCGGGTTTGCGAAACCAGTCGCGCAGCGCTTCTTCGCCGGTGTGGCCGAAAGGCGGGTTGCCCAAATCGTGCGCGAGGCAAGCCACTTGCACCACGGCGCCGATGTCGCTCGGCGTGCTGCCCAGCGGCAGAAATTCGCCTGTTTGCATCATCACGCCCACGCGGTTGCCCAAGCTGCGGCCGACGCTGGCCACTTCCACACTGTGGGTGAGGCGGTTGTGGGTGTGGTCGTGCTCGGCAAAGGGGTGCACCTGGGTTTTGCGCCCCAAGCGGCGGAACGCGCCGGAAAACACCACGCGGTCGTAATCGATATGAAAATCGGTGCGCAAGGCATCGGCACCCTCTTGCGTGGAAGGCGTGCTGGTGGGCATGATTTCGCCGTCTTTGGGGCGGAAGCGTTGGGTGCTGAGCAATTGCTGCCAGTTCATTTTCGTGCTCATGGGCGGGGTTTCTTTCATGTGAAAAAGGCCGTCTGAAAAGTTTCAGACGGCCTTGTGTTTGATTATTTGCCGCGCATCAATTCAAAAAAGTCGTTGTTGTCTTTGGAATTTTTGAGCTTGCCCACCAAAAATTCGGTGGCCTCGATGTCGTCCATCGGGTGCAGGAATTTGCGCAGCAGCCACATGCGCTGCAATTGGTCGTTGGGCACGAGCAATTCTTCGCGGCGGGTGCCGGATTTGTTGATGTTGATGGCGGGGAACACGCGTTTTTCGGCCAAGCGGCGGTCGAGGTGCAATTCCATATTGCCGGTGCCTTTGAATTCTTCGAAAATCACGTCGTCCATGCGGCTGCCGGTTTCCACCAGCGCAGTGGCGATGATGGTGAGCGAGCCGCCCTCTTCGATATTACGCGCGGCGCCGAAGAAGCGCTTCGGGCGGTGCAAGGCATTGGCATCCACGCCGCCGGTGAGGATTTTGCCTGATGCGGGCACCACGGTGTTGTAGGCGCGCGCCAGGCGGGTGATGGAATCGAGCAGAATCACCACGTCTTTTTTGTGCTCCACCATGCGCTTGGCTTTTTCAATCACCATTTCAGCCACTTGCACATGGCGCGTGGCCGGCTCGTCGAAAGTGGACGACACCACTTCGCCGCGCACGGAGCGGGTCATTTCGGTCACTTCTTCCGGGCGCTCATCGATCAGAAGCACAATCAGCTCTACTTCGGGATTGTTGGCGGTGATGGCGTGGGCGATGTTTTGCAGCATCACGGTTTTGCCGGATTTGGGCGGCGCCACCAGCAGGCCGCGCTGGCCCATGCCGATGGGCGACACCAAATCGATGGCGCGGCTGGTGATGTTTTCTTCGGCTTTGATGTCGCGCTCGAGCTTGAGCTGACGAGTGGGAAACAGCGGCGTGAGGTTTTCAAACAGAATTTTGTGTTTGCACACTTCGGGCGGATCGTCGTTGATTTTATCGAGCCGCACCAGCGCGAAATAGCGCTCGTTGTCTTTAGGCACGCGCACGCTGCCTTCGATGGTGTCGCCGGTGTGCAGGTTAAAGCGGCGGATTTGGTTGGGCGACACATAAATATCGTCGGGGCCGGCCAAATAAGAGGTGTCGGAGCTGCGCAAAAAGCCGAAGCCGTCGGGCAGAATTTCGAGCGTGCCCGAGCAGGTAAAGGCTTCGCCCTGCTTCATCATTTGGCGCACAATCGCAAAAACCAGGTCTTGCTTGCGCAGGCGGTTGGCATTTTCAATGCCGTGCTGTTCGGCCATTTCCAAAAGCTTGGAAATGTGCTGGGTTTGTAGTTCGGAAACGTGCATATTTTTCAGTTTTATATATGTATGAGTTAGGCGCAGACGCGCAAAAAGGCCGTCTGATATTATCGGGAATCTGTTGTGGCGATGGAGCGGGATGTTACGGCAGATGATGCCGGCATATAAGAACGACAAAGTGCTTGTCAGGCGCTGATTGTAGGCATTTGGCGCAGGATTGTCAACTTTTTGGACAAGCGCTGCGATAAAGCCGCCTTCTGGAAAAAGGCCGTCTGAAAACAATCTGCTTTCAGACGGCCTTTGTTGACTGCGCTACTCTTTCGCCTGCCAAGTGTCTTTCAAAGTAACTGTGCGGTTAAACACGGTGTTGTCCGGCGTGTGGTCGTGGCGGTCGGTCACGAAATAGCCCAGGCGCTCAAATTGATAATGGCTTTCAGGCGCCAGTGCGGCGGCGGCAGGCTCCACCCACGCGCTGATTTCGGTGACCGATTCGGGGTTGAGAAAATCGGTAAACGGCAGGTATTCGCCATCGGCGCCGCGCACGGCATCGGGGCGGGCTTCGGTAAAGAGGCGCTCGTATTGGCGCACGGTGGCGGGCACGGCATGCTCGGCCGAGAGCCAGTGAATCACGCCTTTTACTTTGCGCCCTTCCGGCTTTTTGCCCAAGGTGTCGTGATCGATGCTGCATTTGAGCGACACCACGCGCCCATCTGCATCTTGCACCACTTCTTCGCATTTGATCACATAGCTGTAGCGCAGACGCACTTCGCCGCCGGGGGTGAGGCGCTGCCAGCCTTTGGGCGGATCGACGGCAAAATCGTCTGCTTCGATATAGATGGTTTTCGCAATCGGCACTTCGCGCTCGCCGAATTCGGGATGATGCGGGTGGTAAGGCGCGCTGCGGCTTTGCGTGAGCGCCTCATCATAATTCACCAATTCGACTTTAATCGGGTTGAGCACGGCCATCATGCGCGGGGCGGAATCTTCCAGCACTTCGCGCACCGCACCTTCGAGCACGCTCATGTCCACCACGTTTTCGCTTTTGGAAATGCCCACGCGTTTGGCAAACAGGCGCAAGCCTTCGGGTGTGTAGCCGCGGCGGCGCATGCCGGAAATGGTGGGCAGGCGCGGGTCGTCCCAGCCTTTCACATGGCCTTCGCTCACCAATTGGTTGAGCTTGCGTTTGGAGGTGATGGAATAAAGCAGCTCCAGCCGCGAAAATTCGTATTGGCGCGGGTGGTTGTCGATGGGGATGTTGTCGAGCACCCAGTCATACAGCGGGCGGTGCGCTTCAAATTCGAGCGTGCACAGCGAATGGGTGATGTGTTCGATGGCATCGGAAATGGCGTGGGTGTAGTCATACATCGGGTAGATGCACCATTTGTCGCCGGTGTTGTGGTGATGCACGCGGCGGATGCGGTAAATCACCGGGTCGCGCATATTGATGTTGCCCGAGGCCATGTCGATTTTCAGGCGCAGGGTTTTGCTGCCGTCGGGAAATTCGCCGGCTTTCATGCGCATAAATAAATCGAGGTTTTCTTCGATGCTGCGCTCGCGATAAGGGCTGTTTTTGCCGGGCTCGGTGAGCGTGCCGCGGTATTCGCGCATTTCTTCGGCGTTTAAATCGTCCACATAAGCTTTACCGTCTTGAATCAGGCCCACGGCATAATCAAACAATTGGTCGAAATAATTCGATGCAAAACGCGGCTCGCCCAGCCATTCAAAGCCCAACCATTGCACGTCTTCTTTAATCGCACGCACATATTCGTCGGATTCTTTTTCGGGATTGGTGTCGTCGAAGCGCAAATTGCACACGCCGTCATAAGCATAAGCAAGGCCGAAATTGAGGCAGATGGATTTGGCGTGGCCGATGTGCAGATAGCCGTTGGGCTCGGGCGGAAAGCGGGTGTGGATGCTGCTGTGTTTGCCGCTGGCGAGGTCTTCGTCAATCACGTTGCGGATAAAGTGATTGTCGGCAAATTGTTCTTTGTTCATCATAATAAATGCGGGCCGTGTGGAAAGATTGGTGTTTCAGCGGGCTGATGGTGCAGGCCGTCTGAAAAAGAGAAAGCAAGATATGGTGTATTGTACCTGAAAATTCAAGTGCCGTTTCAGACGGCCTCTAAGAGCCTGTTTACACGCTTTTATTGTGCCGGTTTTATACCAATTCAAAAAAATAACCTTACAAAATAAAAGCAGTTCGACAGCACCATCTGCGTAGGTCGGATTCTTGAATCCGACGTTTGGCCATCGGCCAAAGCGGTGGCGTGCCTTGCTCTGCAAACACAGAGGCCGTCTGAACGATTCAGACGGCCCGGCTTTATCCGGCGTGCTTATTTGCTCTCGCCCGATGCGGCTTTTTGTTGCGCACCACCAAACCATTTATCATAAATTTTCTGGTAAGTGCCATCGGCTTTGATGGCGGCAATGCCGGCGTTGATTTTAGACAGCAATTCATCGCTGCGGCCTTTTTTCACGGCAAAGCCGTAGTATTCTTTTTCAAAAGCCGGGTCGCTGATGGTGTTGAGCTTCACACCAGGGTTGTTATTGACAAAGTTTTGAATCACACCGTTGTCGCCCACGGAAGCGTCCACGCCGCCGGTGAGCAGCTCTTTAAGCGCCAAGGGCATGGTGTCGAAGCGCTTGATGTTGGCGCTGGTGCCGCCCTGCTGCTTTTGCAGCACCAAATCGCCCGTAGTGCCGGTTTGCACGGAGGCGGTGTGGTTTTTCAAATCGGCGAATGATTGGATGCCGCTGCCTTTTTCGCCGGTAACAATCAATTGCGATGCTTCAAAATAGGGGTCGGAAAAATCCATCTGCCCTTTGCGCTCATCGGTGATGGTGACGCTGGAGGACACAATATCGCTGTCGCCCTTGCCCAGCGTGGCGAAAATGCCTTCCCACGGCGTGTTGGCAAAGTTGAATTTAATGCCTTGGTTGGCGGCAATCGCCTCTAAAATATCTTTGGAAAAGCCCACCACCTGATTATCGTCGAGGTATTCAAACGGCGCATAAGTGGCATCGGTGGCCACCACATAGGCTTTTTCGGCAGCCGGCGCAGAGGCGGCCGCTTGGCTGCTGTCGCTTTTGGAGCAAGCGCCCAGCATCAGGGCGGCGGCAATGGCGGCAGCCAACACGGTGGTTTTCTTCAACATACAGGTTTCCTTTAATATAGTTAGCTTGTGTAAATTACATTTACCGAATCATACACAAGTTCAGCCGCAAGCAGCAAAATTGTTAACAATAGCGTTTTTCGTGCCGACCATGCTTTTTCGGCGGCACAATATTTTTCATTGCTAAAATAATTTAAAACTTACGCAAACGAATCAGGCCGTCTGAAACATAATCTTTCAGACGGCCTGCAAGCAAATGGCATTTAAAATTTCACGCCTTTATGCAGCGCCACCACGCCGGCGCTCATATTGTGGTAATCCACGCTATCGAAGCCGGCATCGAGCATCATTTGCTTGAGCGTTTCCTGATCCGGATGCATGCGGATGGATTCGGCCAGATATTGATAGCTGTCGGCATCTTTGGCGATAAATTTGCCCATCAGCGGTAGCAGTTTAAACGAATACACATCGTAAACCGGTGCCAAAGGCTTGAACACTTTGGAAAATTCGAGCACCAGCAAAGTGCCGCCGGGCTTGAGCACGCGATACATTTCCTTGAGCGCCGCCTCTTTGTGGGTCATGTTGCGCAGGCCGAAAGCCACGGAAACAAGGTTGAAATAATTATCGGGAAAGGGCAGCTTTTCAGCATCGGCCAGCGACACCGGCAAAATCACGCCTTCGTTGAGCAGGCGGTCGCGCCCTACGCCGAGCATGGAAGAATTGATGTCGGTGAGCCACACCTCGCCGGTTTTGCCCACCCGCCGGGCCCAGCCGCGCGACAAATCGCCGGTGCCGCCGGCAATATCGAGCACTTTATCGCCCTTATTCAGGCGTGCGGTGTTGATGGTGAAATGTTTCCACACGCGGTGCAGGCCGCCGGACATCACATCGTTCATGATGTCATAATTTTTCGCCACCGAGTGGAACACCTCGGCCACTTTGCCGGCTTTTTCTTGTTCATCAACGGTTTGATAGCCGAAATGGGTTTTATTGTCGCTCATGTTTTTTTCCTGAAAACAGCATTTAATGTTTGCCGCAACCGCCGGTGCCGCAGCCGCTTTTGGCCGGCACGGCATCTTGCGGCGAAGCGGTGCGCGATGCGCCGGCCGCCTCGATTTTGCGCAGATAATCGGCCCACATTGTATCGTATCCGTGCGCCAGATTATATAAATAGTCCCAATCATAAAGGCCGCTGTCGTGGCCGTCTGAAAAGATGATTTTCAAGGCATATTGCCCCACCGGCTCGAGGCCGGCAATGGTGACGCCCGCTTTGCCGGTTTGCAGCGTTTCCTGCCCCGGCGCATGGCCGCGCACTTCGGCGCTGGGCGAATACACGCGCAAAAATTCGGCCGGCAGCGATTGGGCCGCGCCGCCATACACCAGCGTGAGCGCCGCGCGGCCTTGTTGCAGGCGGATTTCTTCAGGCATATCGTGTTTCATCAATGGGCTCCTGATTGGGAAAACAGATTAATCACCAACACACCGGCGATAATCAGCGCAATGCCTGCCATCGCGGCCGCATCGAGCTTTTGGTTCATAAAAAACCAGCCGATAAGCGAAATGCCGATAATGCCCACGCCCGACCACAAAGCATAAGCAATGCCCACCGGCAGGCTGCGCAAAATCAGCGAAAGCAGGTAAAACGAAAAGCTGTAGCAAACCAGCGCGCCGATGGCCGGCAGCAGACGGCTGAAGCCGTCGCTCACTTTTAAAAGGCTGGTGCCGCAAATTTCCAGCATAATCGCCAGCACCAACAACAACCAAATCTTCATTGCCCCAACCTTTTGCGCAGCCAAGCCACGCGCACACTGAAAGCCCCGCCCAGCAAAGCAAACGCCACCAGCACATATAAAATAATGCGCACCGCCCACACCTGCTGCGCACCGCTCAAGCCCCAAGGCAGCAGCATCACCAGCACAAACAGCACAAAAGCCAGCATCATCAAGGCGATAAACACAAAAGCCATGCGGGTAGCAAATTTTATTTTAGCGTTGGCACTCATGGCAGCAGCCCGAAATAAAACCGCATTGTAACAGAAATCGCGTTTCAGACGGCCTCAATGCCACAGCAGCAACACCAGCGAAATCGAGAAAAAAGAAGCGATGGTGGTTACCAGCATCGCCGCCGCCGTGCGCTGCTCAAAGCCGTATTGGCGGCCAAACAAAGGATACATGCTCGCCATCGGCACGCTGGCCAAAAGCGCGCCGGCAAACACCGTGTCATGATCGGCGCCGAAAAGCCACAAGCAACCCACCACCAGCGCCGGAAACAGCAGCAATTTGCCCGCCACAATCACGCTGATATCGGCCATGCCGCCGCGGATGCGCAAGCCGTAAAGGCCGCCGCCGATCACAAACAGCGCCAGCGGCGAAGCCGCCGAAGCCAGCATCGCCGCCACTTTTTCCGCCACCGCCGGCACCGGAATCCGGCACAGGGCAAACACCAGCGCCAACAGCAGCGAGCCGATAATCGGGTTTTTCAGCAGATTTTTCACCACCCGCCAAAGCGTGGTGCTGATTTTACCGCTGCCGCCCCGGGCCACATCAATCAAAATAAACATCAGCGGCAGCACCAAAATATTTTCCAGCAGCGCATTCATCGCCAAATAGCCGCCCGCCTGCGGCCCTATCACCATCGCCAAGAGCGGGTAGCCGATAAAGCCCGTGTTCGACATGCCGGTGGCCAGGCCGTTGAGCGCCGAGAGCGTGGCATCCTGGCCGCGGCGGCGGCTCAAGCCCCAGCCCGCAAAAAATGCCAGCAGCGAAGCGAGCCCGTAGCCATAAAGATAATTCAAATTGATTACATCGCTCAGCGGCCGTGTGGTGATGGCGTGAAACACCAACATGGGCAGGCCGATGCGGATCACAAATTTGCCGATGCCCGCCAATTGCACTTCGGTGAAAAAATCAAAGCGCACCGAAAAATAGCCCATCGCCATAATGATGAAAATCGGCATGGTAATCGTTAAAATGGCAAGCATAAAACACTCGGGGCAAAGGCCGTCTGAAAAAACGTTAATATTTTAAACCTTAACCGGCGCCCTGTCGCCCTGTTTGCCGCCAAAATCGCCGCGCCGCCTTTCAGACGGCCTCAAATCGCGCTATATTAATGTTTTACCGCCCTCTTCAAGCCTGCCGAAAGGAAACTTCATGCAAACCCAAGCCGTGATCGAACACATTACCCAATGGTTGAAAAGCTATGCCGAGGGCGCGCGCGCCAAAGGCTTTGTGGTGGGCGTGTCCGGCGGCATCGATTCGGCGGTGGTGTCGGCTCTGGCCGCCCGCACCGGCCTGAACACCCTGCTTTTGGAAATGCCCATCCGCCAAAAAGCCGACCAAATCGACCGCGCACAGCTGCATATCGAAAACCTGCAACAGCGCTTTGCCAACGTGTCCGGCCTGCGCGTGGATTTAACCCCCACGTTTGAGCAATTTGCCGCCACAGTTGATGTAAACGAAGCCGATTTCACCGCCAAACAGCTGGCGCTGGCCAACGCGCGCTCGCGCCTGCGCATGGTCACACTTTATTACTACGGCCAAATCAACGGCCTTTTGGTGACTGGCACCGGCAACAAAGTGGAAGATTTCGGCGTGGGCTTTTTCACCAAATACGGCGACGGCGGCGTGGACATCAGCCCGATTGCCGGCCTGCTCAAAACGCAGATCTACACCCTGGCCGAAGCGCTTGATGTAAGCGAATCCATCCGCCAAGCCACGCCCACCGACGGCCTGTGGGACACCGAGCGCACCGACGAGCAGCAAATGGGCGCAAGCTACCCCGAATTGGAATGGGCGATGAGCGTGTATGGCAAAGCGCCGCCCGAAGCGTTCAGCGGCCGTGAGCGTGAAGTGCTGGAAATCTACACCCGCCTGCACCGCGCCATGCAGCATAAGGTTAACCCGATTCCGGTGTGTGAAATTCCGCCGCATTTGCTCGCTTAGGTTTTGTTGTGCTTAATGGCGGCTTTAAATGACCAAGGCCGTCTGAATATAAAAGTTTCAGACGGCCTGTTTGTTTTGGGTTGAGGCAGCGCTGGTAGCGCGGGCTTTGCCCACGAAATCCAACAAAGTGAACAAATAATACCCATTCAAAAGAGTAAGCTAACAAGGCGGAAGCCTGCGACAGTGCAGATAGTACGGCAAGGAGAGACAACGAAGTTAGCTTATTTTTTTGGATTGGTATAAGCGCTGCGCCGGTATTTTGTGCTGCCCAGTACGCCAGTTTGGTTCGCAGGCAAAGCCCACGCTGCGCGGTTTAATGAGCAAGGCCGTCTGAAACTTTTTTCAGACGGCCTTTATTGTGATACCCCCAAAAAAAGCAAGCTATCTGCTTCAGAATGCGCCTCAAGCGCGTTTTCCGCTAAAATAAGCGCTGTTTCTTTTCAGACGGCCTCAAATCATGCAAATTTATCTTGTTGGCGGCGCTGTACGCGATGCCTTGCTGGGGCGGCCGGTGGCCGATCGCGATTGGGTGGTGGTGGGCGCCGATGCCGATGCCATGCTCGCGGCGGGCTATCGGCCGGTGGGTAAAGATTTTCCGGTGTTTCTGCATCCGCAAAGCCACGAAGAATACGCGCTGGCGCGCACCGAGCGCAAAACCGCCAAAGGCTATGCCGGCTTTGCTTTCCACGCCGCGCCCGATGTCACGCTGGAGCAGGATTTGGCGCGGCGCGACCTCAGCATCAACGCCATGGCGCAAAACGCCGACGGGCAGATTATCGACCCTTTCAACGGCCGCCGCGATTTGCAGCTGGGCCTGCTGCGCCATGTGTCGCCCGCTTTTGCCGAAGACCCGGTGCGCATTTTGCGCACTGCCCGCTTTGCCGCCCGCTATGGTTTTGCCGTTGCCCCCGAAACCCTGCAATTGATGCGCAACATGGTGGCCGCCGGCGAAGCCGGTGCGCTCGTGGCCGAGCGTGTGTGGCAGGAGCTGGCCAAAGGGTTGATGGAGCCGCAGCCGCACATCATGATAGAAGTTTTGCGCGATTGCGGCGCGCTCAAGGTGATTTTGCCTGAAATCGACGCCCTCTTCGGCGTGCCCCAACGCGCCGACTACCACCCCGAAATCGACAGCGGCATCCACACATTAATGGTGTTGCAACGCGCCGCCGCCATGAATTTAAGCCTGTCCGAGCGCTACGCCGCGCTGCTGCACGACTTGGGCAAAGCGCTCACCCCCGCCGCAATTTTGCCGCGCCACCACGGCCACGACATCGCCGGCGTGGCACCGGTTCGCGAAGTCAACCGGCGCCTGCGCGCGCCCAAAGCCTGCGCCGAACTGGCCGAATTGGTGTGCCGCTGGCATATTGTGTTTCATTCCGTGGGCGAATTGCGCGCGCAAACCGTGCTCAAAAAGCTCAAGCAAACCGATGCCTTCCGCCGCCCCGAACGCTTTCAGACGGCCTTAAACGTGTGCGTGGCCGACACGCAAGGCCGCTTGGGCAAAGAAAGCGCGCCCTATCCGCAACGCGCCCACTGGCTCGCGCTGCTGCACGCCGCCACCGAAATCGACACCGCCGCCATCGCCGCCGCCCACCAAGATGCCCCGCAACGCATTGCCGAAGCCATCGACAAAGCCCGCATCGAAAAAATCACGCCGCTGCAAAATGCCTATAAACAACAGCACGGACGCACGCATTAAGCGCATCCGCTTCAATGCATCAGCCAAGCAATGGCTCATCCGCGCAGCTTGGCTTAGCCGCAGGCATAACCCAAAAACTCAAACGGCCTTATCAAATCAATCGGTTGGAAAACAAACATTGGGTTACGGCCTTGGCAGCCCAATCCAACCCGACCGTCTTTCAGACGGCTTTTTTATGAATTTATATTCACGGTGTTTGCATCTTTTTTTTAAAGGCGCAAACGCAAACTTACTTTTTTGAATGGATATTGAAATACAACAATCAAACAGGCCGTCTGAAAGCCTTTCAGACGGCCTGTTTATTTCAATTAATTTAATCACAATCAATACTGACTATCATTTATAATCAATAGAATATTCACTCAACCCCACCACCACAGGAGCCGCCGATGAACACCCGCATCGAAACCGACACCATGGGCGAAGTGGCTGTGCCCGCCGAAGCCTATTGGGGTGCGCAAACCCAGCGCAGCCGCGACAATTTCAAAATCGGCGGCGAAACCCTGCCCGCGCCCTTGATACGCGCGATGGCGCTGGTGAAAAAAGCCGCCGCGCAAACCAACGCCGCGCTCGGCAGGCTTGATGAAGCGCGCAAAAACCTGATTATGCAGGCTGCCGATGAAATCTTGGCCGGCAAGCTGGCCGACCAGTTTCCGCTGGTGGTGTGGCAAACCGGCTCAGGCACGCAATCGAATATGAACATCAACGAAGTGCTGGCCAACCGCGCCAACGAATTGGCCGGGCAGCCGCGCGGCAGCTATGCGCCGGTGCACCCCAACGATCACGTTAACCAAGCCCAATCCACCAACGACAGCTTTCCCACCGCCATTCATGTGGCCGCCGCCATCGAAATCAAACATTTTCTGATGCCCAATGTGCAGGCGCTGCGCGACACCTTGCAGCAAAAATCGGCCGCATTCGACCACATCATCAAAATCGGCCGCACCCATCTGCAAGACGCCACCCCGCTCACGCTGGGGCAGGAATTCAGCGGCTATGTGAGCCAGCTGGATCACGGCTTGCAGCGCCTCGAAGCCGCCTTGCAAGGGCTTTACGAGCTGCCTTTGGGCGGCACGGCCGTGGGCACAGGCCTCAACAGCCACCCTGATTACGCCCAAAAAGCCGCCGCCGCGTTGGCCGAATTATCCGGCTTGCCTTTTGTAAGCGCACCGAATAAATTCGAAGCGCTCGCCGCCCGCGATGCCGCCGTGTTTGCCAGCGGCGCACTCAAAACCTTGGCCGTAAGCCTCAACAAAATCGCCAACGATATCCGCTGGCTCGCCAGCGGCCCGCGCTGCGGCTTGGGCGAATTGCGCATTCCCGAAAACGAACCGGGCTCGTCTATCATGCCGGGCAAGGTCAACCCCACCCAAAGCGAAGCGCTCACCATGGTGGCCGCGCAAGTGTTGGGCAACGACACCACCATCGGCATCGCCGGCGCTTCAGGCAATTTCGAGCTGAATGTGTTTATGCCGGTGATTGCCTACAATTTGCTGCAATCCATCCGCCTGCTCGGCGACGCCTGCGACAGCTTCAACCGCCATTGCGCCGCAGGCATCAAGCCTGTGCCCGAAAAAATCGATCATTTCCTGCACGATTCGCTGATGCTCGCCACCGCACTCAACCGCCACATCGGCTACGAAAACGCCGCCAAAATCGCCAAAACCGCTTATCGGGAAAACAAAACTCTCAAGCAGGCGGCGGCAGAATTAAACCTCGTCAGCGCCGAAGAATTCGATGCCTGGGTGCAGCCCGAAGAAATGGTGCGACCGAAATAAAACGCAAAGCCAAACGAAGCTTATCAGGCCGTCTGAAACGTTTCAGACGGCCTCTCCAACGCGCTTTTAAAGCAAGCGCTCTTTAAATCTGCCGTTTGCCCCTCATTTTGCCCACTTACCACCAAACCCCAGCCACCAAAGAAAAACCATGCCCGAATTGCCCGAAGTCGAAACCACCCTACGCGGCATCAGCCCGCATATCCACGGCCAAACCGTTGCCAATACCATTATTCGCCAACCCAAGCTGCGCTGGCGCATTCCCGATGATTTGGCACACACCTTGGCAGGCCAAACGGTGCTCGAATGCACGCGCCGTGCCAAATATCTGCTGATTCGTTTTGCCACCGGCATTGTGCTGATTCACTTAGGCATGTCGGGCAGCCTGCGCATTTTTACCGCCGGCGATGCCCGCATTTCCTCCCCCGACAAACACGACCATGTGGATATCGTGTTTGCCGACGGCACCGTGCTGCGCCTGCACGACCCGCGCCGCTTCGGTGCCGTGCTGTGGTTTGCCGGCGCGCCCGAGCACCACCCTTTGCTGGCCGCGCTCGGCCCCGAGCCGCTCTCGCCGCAATTTAATGCCGATTATCTTTACGAAAAGCTGCGCAAACAAAAGCGCGCGGCCAAGCTTGCGCTGATGGACAACGCTGTGGTGGTGGGCGTGGGCAATATTTATGCCAACGAATGCCTGTTTAAAGCCGGCGTTTCCCCCATGCGGGCCGCCAATCAAATCACCCGCCAAGAATGCGCTTTATTGGTGGAAACCATCCAGGCCGTGTTGCAGCGCGCCATCGCCACCGGCGGCAGCACCTTGCGCGATTTTGTCAACAGCGACGGCAAAAGCGGCTATTTCCAACAGGAATACACCGTGTATGGCCGCCACAACCAGCCCTGCCTGCAATGCGGCGACTTAATACACAAAGCCGTTATCGGCCAACGCGGCACGTTTTATTGCACACGTTGCCAAAAATAATTCAGACGGCCTGCTGCTTTTTAACCGCCGCACCGATAAACTGCCATCCTGCGCCCAAGCTTTCATTCAACAAACCCTGCCGCCTTGCGGCCACCATTGCCAATCATGTCGCTTATCACTTTTCAAAAACCCGGCGAGCTCGCCGCCCTGCCGCCTTTATCGCTTTATATCCACATTCCGTGGTGCGTGCGCAAATGCCCGTATTGCGATTTCAATTCCCATCAAGCCAAAAGCGATTTGGCCGAAGCCGCCTATATCGATGCGCTGCTGCTTGATCTGCAAACCGAGTTGCCCAATATTTGGGGGCGACCGGTGGAAACCGTCTTTATCGGCGGCGGCACGCCCAGCCTGTTTCAGGCGGCTTCCATCGAACGCCTGCTCAGCGGCGTGCGCGCGCTCGTGCCCTTGCAGCCGCAAGCCGAAATCACGCTCGAAGCCAACCCGGGCACGTTTGAAAAAGAAAAGTTTCGCGGCTTTAAAGATGCCGGCATCACCCGCTTGTCTATCGGCGTACAAAGCTTCAACGATCAGGCGCTGCAAGCGCTCGGCCGCATCCACAGCCGCCATGAAGCGCTGGCCGCCATCGATGCGGCGCAGGCATTGTTTGAGCGGGTAAACATCGATTTGATGTATGCCTTGCCCCGCCAAAATATGGAATCGGCGCGGCAAGATGTGCACACCGCCCTCGCCACCGGCGCAGGCCACATCAGCGCCTACCACCTCACCATGGAGCCCAACACGCCCTTCGGCCACACGCCGCCTTCCGGCCTGCCGCATGACGATGCCGCACAAGATATTGAAGATGCCGTGCACCAAGCCTTGGCCGATGCCGGCTTTGACCACTATGAAACTTCCGCCTTTGCCCGCCCCGGCCAAGCCTGCCGCCACAACCTCAATTATTGGCAATTTGGCGATTATCTGGGCATCGGTGCCGGCGCCCACGGCAAAATTTCCTATCCCACCCATATCGAGCGCACCACCCGCCGCCGCGGCCCCAACGATTATCTGGCCGCCATGCAGGGCAAGCCGGCAGAGGCCATCGAGCGCAAACGCATTGCCGCCGAAGATTTGGCGTTTGAATTTATGATGAACGCGCTGCGCCTGCACGAAGGCGTGCCTGCCACCCTGCTGCAAGAGCGCACCGGCATCGCGCCCGCCCGCATCGCCGCGCAAATTCAAGCCGCCCAGCAAAAAGGCCTGCTCGATCAAGACCCGCTCTATTTCAGGCCGTCTGAACACGGCCGCCGCTTTTTAAACGATTTGCTGCAATGCTTTTTATAAGCCTGCATCCGTTATGTTTTTCGGATATGTTTTTCAGACGGCCTCAGCCGCACAGGCCATCTGATACCCATTCGAAAAAATAAGATAACAAGGCGGAAGCCTGCGACAGTACACTTAGTATGGCTAGGTGAGCCAACGCAGTTAGGTTATTTTTTCGAATGGGTATGAGCATAGCCAAAAGCCTTTATCTATAAGATAATCCTTTTTCCAATCTATATTCATCAGGAGCGCCACATGAGCAAAACCATCATCCACAGCAACCACGCCCCCGCCGCCATCGGTGCCTACAGCCAAGCCGTGCGCAGCGGCGACACCGTTTACATGAGCGGCCAGATTCCGCTCGACCCGCAAAGCATGAACGTGGTTGGCAACGGCGATTTTGCCGCCGAAGCGCATCAAGTGTTTAAAAACCTGCGCGCCGTGGCACAAGCCGCCGGCGGCTCGCTCGACGACATCGTCAAGCTCAACGCCTACCTCACCGATTTGGGCAATTTCGCCGTGTTTAACGAAGTGATGGCCGAATATTTCACCCAGCCCTATCCCGCCCGCGCCGCCATCGGCGTGGCCGCCCTGCCCAAAGGCGTGCAAGTGGAAGCCGATGCCGTGCTGGTGCTCGATTTGTAATATTTCCCGTTTATCCTTTTTCAGACGGCCTCAACTCAAGGCCGTCTGAACACATATCTGAATCCTATGGCACACTACGCAATCGGCGATCTGCAAGGCTGCTACAACGAGCTCGATGCCTTGCTGCACAAAATCGGTTTCAACCACGGCACCGACACCCTCTGGCTCACCGGCGACATTGTCAACCGCGGCCCCCAATCCCTGCAATGCCTGCAATTTGCCCGCCAACACGAAAGCAGCGTGCGCACTGTGTTGGGCAATCACGACCTGCACCTGCTCGCCGTGGCGCACGGCCACGGCAGGCTCAAGCGGGGCGACACGCTCGACGATATTCTCAACCACCCCGAGCGCCGCACCCTGCTCGACTGGCTGCGCACCCAGCCCTTGATGCTGAGCAACAACGAATATGTGCTGGTGCACGCCGGCTTGCTGCCGCAATGGAGCATTGCGCAGGCGAACACGCTGGCCGAAGAAGTGGCACACGAATTGCGCCACCGCCCCGATGCCTATTTCGCCCATATGTATGGCAACAAACCGCGCGCCTGGAGCGCCCAACTGAGTGGTTATGACCGGCTGCGTGTGATTACCAACGCGTTTACCCGCATGAGAGCGCTCACTTATGCAAACGAAATCGACTGCGATTTCAAAGCCGGCTTAGCCGACATACCCAACGGCCTGCGCGCCTGGTTTGAAGCGCCCGAGCGCCAAAACCTCAGCCACACCATCGTGTTCGGCCATTGGTCGGCGCTGGGCTTTTTCGACCAATGCGGCGTGCTCGCGCTCGACACCGGCGCCTTATGGGGCGGCCCGCTCACCGCCGTGAATCTGGCCGACCGCCAAATCAGCCAAGTCGAATCCGGCAGCCGCCTACATTGGCAAACCACGCTGGCCTGAGCCGAAGCTGAGGCCGTCTGAAACTTTCAGACGGCCTCAAAAATGATGTTGAACAAAATATTTGCCGAAATTACCAATATACATACAACACTTTTAAAAATATAAATAATTGATTTAAAATACAATTATTAAAAATATACCAAATTTTACAGCCTGGCGGCCACAAAAACTATAGTATTACTCTAATTTTGAATACAGTTAGAGTATAATTTCTAAAGTCGGCCGGGCAAACAAGCGCCGATGCACATGCAAAGCCGCCTGCCCGACAAACCCACAACGATTAAAACACCGCCGTTTTCCACACACACCCGCATTCATTACAAAGGAAACACCATGCAACACCCTTTCGACCCCTTGATTATCCGCGGCAAATCGCTGATACCGATTGTGCAGGGCGGCATGGGCGTAGGCATATCCGCATCCAGCCTCTCCAGCGCCGTGGCGCGTGAAAACGGCGTCGGCACCATTGCCAGCGTAGATTTGCGCCACCTGCACGACGATTTGCTGGCCGAATCCAAAATCAACCCCACCGAAGCCAAATACG
Source organism: Uruburuella suis (assembly GCF_022870845.1). Lineage (GTDB taxonomy): Bacteria > Pseudomonadota > Gammaproteobacteria > Burkholderiales > Neisseriaceae > Neisseria > Neisseria suis. Next base: position 1,377,115 of record NZ_CP091507.1, on the reverse strand, counting down.
ACAAACTCAACCGCATCGCGCTCGACCGCGAAATCACCAAAGCCAAAGCCGATTCAGAAGGCCGCGGCATGATTGCCGTCAACGTGATGAAAGCGGTGAAAGACCACCAAGCCTTGGTGCGCCAGGCCTGCGAATCCGGCGCCGATGCCATCGTGATGGGTGCCGGCCTGCCGCTGGACTTGCCCGAAATGGCCGAAGGCTACCCCGATATCGCGCTGCTGCCGATTTTATCGGAATCGCGCGGCATCAATATCGTGCTCAAACGCTGGATGAAAAAAGGCGTGCTGCCCGATGCCATCGTGATCGAGCACCCCGCCCACGCCGCCGGCCACCTCGGTGCCATGACGGTAGATGGTGTAAACGATGCCAAATTCGAATTCAAACGCGTGATTGAAGAAACCTTCGAAGTGTTTAAAAAGCTCGGCCTCGAAGGCGAAAAAATCCCGCTCGTGCTCGCCGGCGGCATGGCCAATTTTCAAAAAATCCACACCGCGCTCAAAGAATGGGGCGCATCGGCCGTGCAAATCGGCACCGCTTTTGCCGTCACCCACGAGGGCGATGCCCACATCAACTTCAAGAAAACCCTTGCGGGTGCCGACACCGAGCAAGTGGTGGAATTCATGTCTGTGGCCGGCCTGCCCGCCCGCGGCGTGAAAACCAAATTTCTCGAAAGCTATATGAAGCGCGAAAGCGTGCTGCAAGCCAATGCCAAGGCCGACCAGCGCCGCTGCACCCAAGGCATCAACTGCCTCTCCGTGTGCGGCCTGCGCGACGGCTTGGAAAAAGTCGGCCAATTCTGCATCGACCTTAAACTCGCCGCAGCCTGGCGCGGCGAAGTGGACAAAGGCCTCTTCTTCCGCGGCAAAGATCCGCTGCCCTTCGGCAAAACCCTGCACAGCGTGCAAGAAACCATTCATTATCTGCTCAGCGGCGAAATGCCATTGGTGATGCCCTTGCAAAAGCAGGCTTAATCAACGCATTGCCAAACCAGGCCGTCTGAAAACATTTTGTTTTCAGACGGCCTTTTATACCCATTTTATACCCATTCGAAAAAATAAGATAACAAGACGGAAGCCTGCGACAGTACACCTATAGTGAAATGCAAGAAAAAGTGACACGAAATGCACTCTGAAACAGCGTAGGTTGGGTTGCCAAACCCAACGTTTCAGACGGCTTGTGGATTTGTTGGGTTTTCAACCCAACCTACCCGCCGTATCACTTTTTTATGCATTCCACTATAGTATGGCTAGGGTCTGTTCACATTTCATCACGCGGCAATATTTTGGCTCAAAAACGCGCCTGCTGCGTTGAAAATGCTCGCAAGGTGTCCAACCTTGCTGTGCTTTTCGCCTTGCAGCCACGCTTTTGCGCTCAAAATCTTACTCGCAGATGAATTGTGAACAGACCCTAGGCGAGCCAACGCAGTCAGGTTATTTTTTCGAATGGATATTAAATGACGTTTGCGCATCGTTTCATACATGCTTATGGTTTATAATAACAGCCGCACACATTTGCACCGGCATAGCTTTTCAGACGGCCTGCATTAAAAATTCAGCAACAAAACCAAATAAAACTATACTTTTTCTTATTTTATGAGACAATAGCTAAGATAATTCTTAGTTTACATACGAGAGCCCTTATGTCAGACGAAAAAAGCAAAGCCCTGGCCGCCGCCCTAGCCCAAATTGAAAAACAATTCGGCAAAGGCTCCATCATGAAAATGGACGGCAGCCACAAAGACGAAAACCTCGAAGTCATCTCCACAGGCTCGCTCGGCCTCGATTTAGCCCTCGGCGTCGGCGGCCTGCCGCGCGGGCGCGTGGTGGAAATCTTCGGCCCCGAATCTTCCGGCAAAACCACCCTCTGCCTCGAAACCATCGCCCAATGCCAGAAAAACGGCGGCGTGTGCGCCTTTATCGATGCCGAAAACGCGTTCGACCCCATTTATGCACGCAAGCTCGGCGTGAAAGTGGAAGACTTAATGGTGTCGCAGCCCGACACCGGCGAGCAGGCGCTCGAAATCTGCGATATGCTGGTGCGCTCTGGCGGCGTAGACATGGTGGTGGTCGATTCCGTGGCCGCGCTCGTGCCCCGTGCCGAAATCGAAGGCGAAATGGGCGACAGCCACGTCGGCCTGCAAGCCCGCCTGATGAGCCAGGCTTTGCGCAAGCTCACCGGCCACATCAAAAAAACCAACACGCTGGTGGTGTTTATCAACCAAATCCGCATGAAAATCGGTGTAATGTTCGGCAGCCCCGAAACCACTACCGGCGGCAACGCGCTCAAATTCTACGCCTCCGTGCGCCTCGATATCCGCCGCACCGGCCAGATTAAAAAAGGCGACGATGTAATCGGCAACGAAACCCGCGTGAAAGTGATTAAAAACAAAGTAGCCCCGCCCTTCCGCCAGGCCGAATTCGACATTCTCTACGGCGAAGGCGTGAGCTGGGAAGGCGAATTGATCGACATTGGCGTGAAACACAATATCGTCGACAAATCCGGCGCCTGGTATAGCTACAACGGCGCCAAAATCGGCCAAGGCAAAGACAACGTGCGCCTGTGGCTGAAAGAAAACCCCGCCATCGCCACCGAAATCGACGCCAAAATCCGCGCCGCCGTGGGCGTGGACATCGACATCACCGAGGGCAAAATCGACGACACCGACGGTGAAACGCCGGAAGAATAAACGCTTGAAATAAAACGCCAAAGGCCGTCTGAAAGATTTTTCAGACGGCCTTTGCTGCATATAGTGGAATGCAAGAAAAAAAGATACAACTACGCTCTATAACGATGCAGGTTGGGTTGCTAAACCCAACGTTTCATACCAATAAAAATAAATAAGCTATAATCGCCCCATGCCTAAACTGACCCCAAAAAACCACCAACTCACCGAGCATGATTTTATCAAACTCGCCAAAACCGAACCCCACCCGCGGGCTCGGACACGCTTGTTTATACTGCACCAACTGCAACAAGGCCAAGCACCCGAAGAAATCGCCCCACTGTTCGGATTGAATCCCCTTACCATACACATATTGCGGCGCAAATATTGGGAATTCGGCATCGAACAGGCCATTTACGACAAACAGCGCCCAGGCCGCAGCAGCAAACTAAAGCCGGAAGACCATCAAGCCTTCAAACAACGTATCATCGAAGAGCAAGAAAAGCGCGAAGGCGGCAGGCTCACGGCCGAAGACATCCATACCATCGCCGCTCAAGAATTCAATGCCCACTACAAACACAGCAGCAGCCTGTATCCTTTATTGCACCGTATCGGCATGAGCTGGATAACCGCCCGCAGCCGCCATCCACAGGCCGACCCGGAAGCGCAAGACGCTTTTAAAAAAACTTTGTTGACGAAGTAAAAGCCGTATTGCCTGAACACATCAAGCCCGAACAAGTCGACATTTGGTTTCAAGACGAAAGCCGTATCGGACAACAAGGCAGTCTCACCCGCGTATGGCACGAAAAGGGAAAAAGGCCTCGCCTTATCCGCCAACAGCAGTTTGAATACGCCTATATATTTGGCGCTGTTTGTTTAACAACGGGAGCAACAGCCGCTTTGGTGATGCCCGGTGTCAACAAAGAAGCGATGCTGCTGCATTTACAGCAAATATCGAAAGAAACCCCCGAAGGCCGGCATGCCGTGGTGGTGATGGACGGTGCGGGCTGGCATCAAGATTTTAATGAGCTGAAAAACGTATCCATATTGAAACTACCGCCATATTCACCGGAACTGAACCCCATAGAGCGGGTATGGCGGCAACTGAAGCAAACCTCCTTATCCAACCGTTGTTATAAGGGCTATGATCAGATTGTAGAGGCTGGCTGCATTGCGTGGAATGCGTTGGTTGCAGAAAAAGACAGACTCTGTTCGCTGGTGGCTTGTGAATGGGCTTTATTATAGATTATTTATTTTAAATGGTATCAGACGGCCTTTTTAACCAGATCACCCAGCTTCAAGGCGCTTGCAAATCTGCAATGCATTGGCGGTCGCGCGCTTCAAATGCGGCGCTGCCGCCGAGCAAATCCAGCTGCTCTTGCGCGCTGATTTTGCTCATTGATTGAATCTGCTTTTCGGTGAGCTTATCCAGCGGCTTTTCCCACATGCACACGCAATAATCTTCAATCACTTGCTCTGATTGGCCGCCTAAACCGCGCGCACTTAAATCGCCCTGCCATTTTTCAGAAAACGGCACGTTTTTAATGCACGATTCGATAATCGCCTGCTTGGCTTTGGGCTTGCTCAGCGCGCATTGCGACAAAAAGAAAAAGCCGGCAAAAAGCGCCATCACCACCCAAAACCAAATGCGGATGGTGCGGATTTTGGCCTTGGCGCGGCGGCGCTGCTCTTCGGGCGTTTGCCCGGGTTTATCCGTTGCGGCCATGCATGCTCTCCATGCGGATCATCACCACCGGACGCGCCACGCTCTCGAGCGCTTCGATGGCGGCGATGGCGGCTTTGATGTGTTTTTCCACCGTACTGTGGGTCAGAATCACGATTTCGGCAATGGTTTTGTCGATCACGCCTTTTTGAATCAAAGCTTCAATCGACACGCCTTCTTTGGCCAGCAGATTGGCAATCTGGCCGAGCACGCCGGGTTTGTCGTCGGCTTCCACGCGCAAATAATAGCTGCTGCTGATTTCATCCATAGGCAGCATATTTTGCGGCTTCACCTGGCTGGGCTGGAAAGCCAGATGCGGCACGCGGTTGCCGGTGTCGGCCGTGATCAGGCGGCTGATGTCGATGATGTCGGCCACCACCGCGCTGGCAGTCGGCAAAGCGCCGGCACCGGCACCGTAATAAAGAGTTTCGCCCACCATGTCGGCATCCACTCGCACGGCATTCATCACGCCGTTTACATTGGCAATCAGGCGGCTCTCGGGAATCAGCGTCGGGTGCACGCGCAATTCGATGCCCTTGGCGCTTTTGCGGGTGATGCCCAAAAGTTTGATGCGGTAGCCCAGCTCTTCGGCATATTTGATGTCGCGGCTGTCGAGCTTGCTGATGCCTTCCAGATAGCAGGCATCGAAATTCACCGGCGTGCCGAAAGCCAGCGCGCTCATGATGGTGATTTTGTGGCCGGCATCATGCCCTTCGATATCGAAAGTGGGGTCGGCTTCGGCATAGCCCAAAGCTTGCGCCTGCTTCAACACATCGGCAAAAGCGCTGCCTTTTTCGCGCATTTCGGTGAGAATGAAATTGCTGGTGCCGTTGATGATACCGGCAATCGACTGGATATTGTTGGCCGCCAAGCCTTCGCGCAAAGCCTTGATAATCGGTATGCCGCCGGCCACAGCCGCTTCAAACTGCACCATCACATTCTTCTGCTCGGCCAGCGCAAAAATTTCATTGCCGTATTCGGCCAAAAGCTTTTTATTGGCCGTAACCACATGTTTGCCATGCTCGATGGCGGTAAGCACGAGCTTTTTGGCAATATCGGTGCCGCCGAAAAGCTCCACCACAATATCCACTTCGGGGTGTTGCACCACTTCGAAAGGGTCTTCCGTGATCAGGGTTTGCGGCGGGCAGATGCGGCAGCCTTTCTCGGCATTTCGGGTCGACACCATAAATACGTTTACATCGCGCCCCAGGCGGCGGCTGATTTCGGCAGCGTTATTCTGCAAAACATCCACCGCGCCCTTGCCGACTGTTCCCAACCCTAAAATACCGATATTGACAGGCTTCATTGTGTCTCCTTAAGCCGTATGTGTTAGTATAAGCGCGAGCCCAAAGCCGCAGCCGCCCTGAATTCAAAGGGCTTAATGCTACCCGAATTCGCTTGTTTTTGCACCCGATTTTACGGAAAACATCATGCTTATCGAAGAAACCCGCCCCGAGGGCAGCTTTAACATCACCGCTTATCAGCCCGGCTGCATCGAAATCGACGGCCAAAGCTATGCGCATGCCGTGGTGCTGGGCGCGCACGGCATCACGGCATGCGCTCAGGCTGCAGCGGCCGATTTGTGCGCCGAAGATTTTCTGCCGGCCGAGGGCGGCATCTTGCCCGAAGTGATTATTGTGGGCACCGGCGAAAAACATGTGTTTCTGCACCCCAAAATCACCGCCGCGCTGGCGGCCAAAGGCATCGGCTTGGAAAGCATGTCCACCGCGGCCGCCTGCCGCACGGTAATGGTGCTGCAAGGCGAAGGCCGCCGTGTGTGGGCGTGGTTGTGGCCGTAAACACAGGTTAAATCCGCTGCGCCTACGCAACTTTCTGCTTCATCAAACCGTCACACATGCTCTCTACAATGCCTGCATTATACCCATTCGAAAAAATAAGATAACAAGGCGGCGAGCCGAAGACAGTACACCTAGTACGGCAAGGCGAGACAACGCAGTTAGGTTATTTTTTCGAATGGGTATTATTCAGATTAACCGGCGGGCAAACCGCACAAGGAGCATTCATGCAACACCGCAGACGACAAAGCATTTTCCAAGCCGCCAAGCGCGCTTTCAATGCCCACCATCCCAAACCCGAGCACCGCGCCAAACCGGTGCAGGCCGTATCAGGCCGCTGAGCACGGCTTTTGCCATGCCCGTCGGCATACCGCAAATATTATTCCAATCAAACCGCCTGCGCCAAATGCCGGGCGGTTTGATGTTAACAGCGAAGAAAAGGCAAACTTACTATCTTCATCCGCAGGTGTGGTTTACCGGCCGAAAGCCGCAAACCACGCGCATCGGCGCATGCCGTCTGAAAAGTAAATTTCCGTAAAGCGGCTGTTGTTTTCATAGAGCCGCCTCATATAAATCAGTATGCTGCCAACAGCGCCTGCCGCCCTTCATAGCTTTTCATAATGGCGATTATTTGAACTACAAATTATCCGCACCGGCAACACCCGCTATAATGGCTGCATTCGTTTTGATATTCTTTCCACCACCTTCATTAGGAGCAAATAAATGGCTTTAGTAGATCATACCGGCAAACCCGTACCGAGCTGCACTTTCCACACCCGCGTGGGCGATTCTTGGAAAGACATCACCACCGATGAGCTTTTCAAAGGCAAAAAAGTGGTTGTGTTCTCATTGCCGGGCGCATTCACCCCCACCTGCTCTTCCAGCCACCTGCCCCGCTACAACGAGCTGGCCAAAGCATTTAAAGAAAACGGCATCGACGACATCTTGTGCGTTTCTGTAAACGACACTTTCGTGATGAACGCTTGGGCTGCCGATGAAGAGTCTGACAACATCACCATGATTCCCGATGGCAACTGCGAATTCACCGAAGGCATGGGCATGCTGGTCGACAAAAACGACTTGGGCTTCGGCAAACGCTCATGGCGCTACTCTATGCTGGTCAACGACGGCGTGGTAGAAAAAATGTTTATCGAGCCGGAAAAAGAAGGCGACCCCTTTGAAGTTTCCGATGCCGACACCATGCTGAAATATGTCGCGCCCGAATGGAAACCGCAAGAATCCATCGCCATTTTCACCAAACCCGGCTGCCAATTCTGCGCCAAAGCCAAAAAATCTTTGGATGAAAAAGGCTTGGCTTACGAAGAAATCGTGTTGGGTAAAGATGCCAGCGTGGTATCTGTGCGCGCCATCACCGGCAAAGTAACCGCCCCGCAAGTGTTTATCGGCGGCAAATACATCGGCGGCAGCGAAGAGCTGGCAGCTTATTTGGCTCAACACTAATCTTTCCGATTAGCAGATAAAACCAGATGCGGGCGGCGCTTCATGTCGCCCGCCTGAGCAGCCTCAAAGGGTTATTCAGACAGTACTTATCGCATGATGGGCGCTGCCTGAATAACTCTTTTTAGTAAATACTTTTTAACATTGCCATTGGCTAATGCAGCCATAGCAAACACAAACAGGCCGTCTGAAACGGCTTGGCACGAAAGGAAAACCCATGAAAAAAATCCAGGCCGATGTGGTAGTGATTGGCGGCGGCACCGCCGGCATGGGCGCATTCCGCGCCGCGCGACAACACACCGATAATGTTTACCTGATTGAGAGCCATGTGTTCGGCACCACCTGTGCCCGCGTGGGCTGCATGCCTTCCAAGCTTTTGATTGCAGCGGCCGAAGCCCGCTATCACGCGCTGCACACCGACCCTTTCGGTGTGCACCTGGATAAAAGCAGCGTAACGGTAAACGGCGAAGAAGTGATGCATCGCGTGAAATCCGAACGCGACCGCTTTGTCGGCTTTGTGCTAAGCGATGTGGAAGAATGGCCGGCCGACAAACGCATTATGGGCGAGGCCAAATTCATCGATGAACACACCGTGCAAATCGACGACCACACCCAAATCAGCGCCGAGCGTATTGTGATTGCCACAGGCTCACGCCCGGTGATTCTGCCGCAATGGCAGGGCTTGGGCGACAAGCTCATCATCAATGACGATGTGTTTTCATGGGACACTCTGCCCAAAAGCGTGGCCGTGTTCGGCCCGGGCGTGATTGGTTTGGAAATCGGCCAAGCCTTGCACCGCTTGGGTGTTAAAGTGCACATTTTCGGCTTGGGCGGCTTTTTGGGCGGTATTTCCGATCCGGTGGTGCTGGAAGAAGCCAAGAAAGTGTTTGGCGAAGAGCTCACCATGAATCTGGATGCCCAAAGCGAAGTGAAGCTTGATGCCGAGGGCAATGTCGAAGTGCATTGGCAGGAAGGCAGCGAAAGTGGCGTGTTCACCGCCGAATATATGCTCGCCGCCGTGGGCCGCCGCCCCAATGTGGACAAACTCGGCCTGGAAAACCTGAGCATCGAGCTTGATGAGCGCGGCGTGCCCAAAGCCGACCGCCTCACCATGCAAACCAGCATTGCACATATCTTTATCGCAGGCGATGCATCCAACCAGCTGCCGCTGCTGCACGAAGCGAGCGATCAGGGCAAAATCGCCGGCGAAAATGCAGGCGCTTATCCGAATATCAGCAAGGGTTTGCGCCGCAGCACCATCGGCGTGGTGTTTACCAGCCCGCAAATCGCCACCATCGGCATGCGTTTTGCCCAAGTGGAAGCACGTTATAAAAACATGGAATGCGTGGCCATCGGCGAAGTGTCGTTCCACAATCAGGGCCGCAGCCGCGTGATGCTGGTCAACCAAGGCAAGATGCGCGTGTATGCCGAACAAGGCACGGGCTTGTTTATCGGCGCAGAAATCATCGGCCCCGCCGCCGAGCATCTGGCACATTTGCTGGCTTGGGCGCATCAGCTGAAAATGACCATCCCCCAAATGCTCGACATGCCTTTCTACCACCCGGTAATCGAAGAAGGCTTGCGCACGGCTTTGCGCGATGCCAATAGCAAGCTCAAGCTCGGCGATAAAGCAGCAGCAGAATGCCGCGAATGCCCGGGCGAATAAACCGCAAACCTGCAAACACGCTCTAAACACACACACGCATCAGGCCGTCTGAAAATATTTCAGACGGCCTTTTTCTTTTGCCGCACAACATCACGACACCCAAAACATCCCGTTTGCCCGAAGTCAGTCGGCTCGAGAGCGAAAATGTTCAGACGGCCTTGCAAAAGGCCGTCTGAAAAGTATTGAAAATGCCGGTTTGAATCAGCTGTACAAACAACACAAAGCAGGCCGTCTGAAACATTCAGACGGCCTGCTTGCCTATTGATGCAAAATAAACTTTTTAAGCAACGATCAACGCACTTTCATGCCCACGCGGCTCATATCGCCGAAGTTCATCCAAATGAAAAATGCCTTGCCCACAATCAGTTGGTCGCTGACAAAGCCCCAATAGCGGCTGTCTTCACTGTTATCGCGGTTGTCGCCCATCATGAAATAATGGCCTTCGGGCACGCTGCAACGAAACCAAGAGCCGTCTTCCGCATATTCACAATTGCTGCGAAACGGAAATTCGGCGCGCACGCCTTGCGGCAGAAAGCTCGGCTGCTCCGGCATTTTCAAAATGTCGAAACTGTGGCCGTTGATGGTTTCACGATACGCTTCGGTGGCGATGGTGATTTGGCCGTATTGGCGGGTGTTTTCCGTGTAGCTCAAGGGGCCGACGGGATGGTCTTCCACCACTTTGCCGTTGATGCTCAACACCTTGTTTTTATATTCAATCAAATCGCCCGGCACGCCGATGGCGCGTTTGACGTAATTGATTTTGGTGTTTTCCGGATAGTTGAACACCACCACATCGCCACGCCCCACTTCGCCGGTGGCCACGAGCACGTTGTTGATAATCGGCATGCGGATGCCGTATGAAAATTTGTTTACCAAAATAAAATCGCCCACCACCAAATTCGGGCGCATCGAGCTGGAAGGAATCTGGAAAGGCTCGGCCACAAACGTGCGCAACACAAACACAATCAGAATAATCGGAAAAAAGCCACTCATATAATCGGTGAAATGGTTGCCGTCGGTGTGTGCCTGGTTTTTCAGACGGCGTTTGTGCAGCAGCCACACCGCGCCGGTGAAGAGCACGAAAATCAGCAGCACGGCGGTAAAGCTCATGGCGGCCGAGAGCAGGCCGAACACGCCCACCATCATCAAAAGATAGCCCCATTGCAGGCCGCCGCTCCATTCACCATTGGCTTCGCGCTCTTTGCTGCTGCGCAAAAACATCACCACGCCGGCAATCAGGGCGCCGATGGCTGCCAAAATCAAGGTATTGCTCATTATTTATCCCCCACTTGCAAAATCGCCAAGAAAGCGCTTTGCGGAATTTCCACATTGCCCACTTGTTTCATGCGGCGTTTGCCGGCTTTTTGTTTTTCCAACAGCTTTTTCTTGCGGGTGATGTCGCCGCCGTAACACTTGGCCAACACGTTTTTGCGCAAGGCTTTCACATTTTCGCGCGCGATAATCTGGCTGCCGATGGAAGCCTGCACGGCAATATCGAACATTTGGCGCGGAATCAGCTCGCGCATTTTCGAAGCCAGCTCGCGGCCGCGGTGCACGGCGCTTTGGCGGTGCACAATCAGGCTTAAGGCATCCACTTTTTCGCCGTTAACCATAATATCGAGCTTAATCAGATCGGCGGGCTGGAATTCTTTGAACTCATAATCGAGCGAAGCATAGCCGCGCGAAGTGGATTTGAGCTTGTCGAAGAAATCCATCACCACTTCGTTCATCGGCAAATCATAAGTGAGCATCACTTGGCGGCCGAGGTATTGCATGTTTACCTGCACGCCGCGCTTTTGGTTGCACAGCGTCATCACATTGCCCACATATTCTTGCGGCGTGAGGATGGTGGCGGTGATAATCGGCTCGAAAATGGTTTCGATGCTGCCGATCTCGGGCAGCTTGGAGGGGTTTTCCACCTCGATTTTTTCACCGCTTTTGAGCAACACTTCATACACCACCGTGGGCGCGGTGGTGATTAAATCCATATCGAATTCGCGCTCGAGCCGCTCTTGCACGATTTCAAGGTGCAGCAAGCCCAAAAAGCCGCAGCGGAAACCAAAACCCAAAGCCTGCGACACTTCCGGCTCGAATTTCAGCGAAGCATCGTTTAATTGCAGCTTTTCCAGCGCATCGCGCAAGGCTTCGTAATCGTGGCTTTCCACCGGATACAGCCCCGCAAACACTTGCGATTGCACCTCTTGGAAGCCCGGTAGCGGCTCGGCGGCAGGCTTGGCGGTGTGGGTAATGGTGTCGCCCACTTTGGCCGAGCCCAGCTCTTTCACGCCGGTAATCAAAAAGCCCACTTCGCCGGCTTTTAATTCGGCTTTAGGCACCGATTTGGGGGTGAACACGCCCAGCTGCTCCACCTGCGTTTCCGCACGGGTGCTCATAAAGCGCGCTTTGTCTTTCAGCTTGAGGGTGCCGTTTTTAACGCGGATCAGCATCACCACACCGACATAGTTGTCAAACCACGAGTCGATAATCATTGCCTGCAAAGGCGCTTCTTCGTCGCCTTGCGGCGGCGGCACTTTTTTCACGATTTCTTCCAGCACATCTTCCACACCCAGGCCGCTTTTGGCCGAGCAGGTTACCGCGCCCACGGCATCGATGCCGATAATGTCTTCGATTTCTTGCGCCACGCGGTCGGGGTCGGCGGCGGGCAAGTCGATTTTATTGAGCACCGGCACCACTTCCACGCCCAAATCGATGGCGGTGTAGCAGTTGGCCACGGTTTGCGCTTCCACGCCTTGCGAGGCATCCACCACCAAAAGCGCCCCTTCGCAAGCGGAAAGCGAGCGCGACACTTCATAAGAAA